>NZ_JMCG01000001.1:0-1200000 GCF_000764325.1 Vibrio navarrensis
CTCTCGTCAGCTCCATCCGCGAGGGACTTCACCATCAAGAGCGTACCTTCTCCCGAAGTTACGGTACCATTTTGCCTAGTTCCTTCACCCGAGTTCTCTCAAGCGCCTTGGTATTCTCTACCCGACCACCTGTGTCGGTTTGGGGTACGATTCCATCAAATCTGAAGCTTAGAGGCTTTTCCTGGAAGCATGGCATCAATGACTTCACTACCGTAGTAGCTCGACGTCGTGTCTCAGCCTATCGAGTGTCCGGATTTACCTAAACACTCAGCCTACGCACTTGAACCTGGACAACCGTCGCCAGGCCCACCTAGCCTTCTCCGTCCCCCCATCGCAATTTGATCGAGTACGGGAATATTAACCCGTTTCCCATCGACTACGCCTTTCGGCCTCGCCTTAGGGGTCGACTCACCCTGCCCCGATTAACGTTGGACAGGAACCCTTGGTCTTCCGGCGGGGAGGTTTTTCACCCCCCTTGTCGTTACTCATGTCAGCATTCGCACTTCTGATACCTCCAGCATGCTTTACAACACACCTTCAACGGCTTACAGAACGCTCCCCTACCCAATGTTCCAAGAACATTGCCGCAGCTTCGGTTTACAACTTAGCCCCGTTACATCTTCCGCGCAGGCCGACTCGACTAGTGAGCTATTACGCTTTCTTTAAATGATGGCTGCTTCTAAGCCAACATCCTAGCTGTCTAAGCCTTCCCACATCGTTTCCCACTTAGCTGTAATTTGGGACCTTAGCTGGCGGTCTGGGTTGTTTCCCTCTCCACGACGGACGTTAGCACCCGCCGTGTGTCTCCCGGATAGTACTTACTGGTATTCGGAGTTTGCAAAGGGTTGGTAAGTCGGGATGACCCCCTAGCCTTAACAGTGCTCTACCCCCAGTAGTATTCGTCCGAGGCGCTACCTAAATAGCTTTCGGGGAGAACCAGCTATCTCCGAGTTTGATTGGCCTTTCACCCCTAGCCACAAGTCATCCGCTAATTTTTCAACATTAGTCGGTTCGGTCCTCCAGTTGATGTTACTCAACCTTCAACCTGCCCATGGCTAGATCACTCGGTTTCGGGTCTAATGCTAGCAACTATACGCCCAGTTAAGACTCGGTTTCCCTACGGCTCCCCTATGCGGTTAACCTTGCTACTAACATTAAGTCGCTGACCCATTATACAAAAGGTACGCAGTCACAGGACAAAGCCTGCTCCTACTGCTTGTACGTACACGGTTTCAGGTTCTATTTCACTCCCCTCACAGGGGTTCTTTTCGCCTTTCCCTCACGGTACTGGTTCACTATCGGTCAGTCAGGAGTATTTAGCCTTGGAGGATGGTCCCCCCATATTCAGACAGGATAACACGTGTCCCGCCCTACTCGATTTCACTGAACATGCGCCTATGACTACGGGACTATCACCCGGTATCGTTGGCCTTTCCAGACCATTCGTCTAACGCATATAAAGCTTAAGGGCTAATCCAATTTCGCTCGCCGCTACTTTCGGAATCTCGGTTGATTTCTTTTCCTCGGGGTACTTAGATGTTTCAGTTCTCCCGGTTCGCTTCGCTGCACTATGTATTCATGCAGCGATACTTACTTATGTAAGTGGGTTTCCCCATTCGGAAATCGGTGACTCAAGTGGCTCTTACTGCCTCATCACCGCTTATCGCAAGTTAGTACGTCCTTCATCGCCTCTGACTGCCAAGGCATCCACCGTGTACGCTTAGTCACTTAACCATACAACCCCAAAGGGTCTTCTGTTTAAACAACCAAAGTTCGCTATCTCATTATTTGAATGAGCGAGATAGCATTGATTTGCCGGACTCAATTTTGAATTGTCACTATAAGTGACATTCCCAAGAACACTTGAATGTGTTTTGTTGGTGTTTGTCATCAAGACAAACATTGAGAACTTTACAAGTAATTTATCAATAAAGATAAATTACTTTGTCAGCTTTCCAAATTGTTAAAGAGCAATAATAGCTCGAAGCATTTGCTTCAAAACCATCAATCTGTGTGAACACTCATCGCAATAATCATCGTATAAGGAGGTGATCCAGCGCCAGGTTCCCCTAGCGCTACCTTGTTACGACTTCACCCCAGTCATGAACCACAAAGTGGTGAGCGTCCTCCCCGAAAGGTTAAACTACCCACTTCTTTTGCAGCCCACTCCCATGGTGTGACGGGCGGTGTGTACAAGGCCCGGGAACGTATTCACCGTGGCATTCTGATCCACGATTACTAGCGATTCCGACTTCATGGAGTCGAGTTGCAGACTCCAATCCGGACTACGACGCACTTTTTGGGATTCGCTCACTTTCGCAAGTTGGCCGCCCTCTGTATGCGCCATTGTAGCACGTGTGTAGCCCTACTCGTAAGGGCCATGATGACTTGACGTCGTCCCCACCTTCCTCCGGTTTATCACCGGCAGTCTCCCTGGAGTTCCCGACATGACTCGCTGGCAAACAAGGATAAGGGTTGCGCTCGTTGCGGGACTTAACCCAACATTTCACAACACGAGCTGACGACAGCCATGCAGCACCTGTCTCAGAGCTCCCGAAGGCACTCCAGCGTCTCCGCTAGATTCTCTGGATGTCAAGAGTAGGTAAGGTTCTTCGCGTTGCATCGAATTAAACCACATGCTCCACCGCTTGTGCGGGCCCCCGTCAATTCATTTGAGTTTTAATCTTGCGACCGTACTCCCCAGGCGGTCTACTTAACGCGTTAGCTCCGAAAGCCACGGCTCAAGGCCACAACCTCCAAGTAGACATCGTTTACGGCGTGGACTACCAGGGTATCTAATCCTGTTTGCTCCCCACGCTTTCGCATCTGAGTGTCAGTATCTGTCCAGGGGGCCGCCTTCGCCACCGGTATTCCTTCAGATCTCTACGCATTTCACCGCTACACCTGAAATTCTACCCCCCTCTACAGTACTCTAGTTTGCCAGTTTCAAATGCAATTCCCAGGTTGAGCCCGGGGCTTTCACATCTGACTTAGCAAACCACCTGCATGCGCTTTACGCCCAGTAATTCCGATTAACGCTCGCACCCTCCGTATTACCGCGGCTGCTGGCACGGAGTTAGCCGGTGCTTCTTCTGTTGCTAACGTCAAATGATGCTGCTATTCACAACACCACCTTCCTCACAACTGAAAGTGCTTTACAACCCGAAGGCCTTCTTCACACACGCGGCATGGCTGCATCAGGCTTGCGCCCATTGTGCAATATTCCCCACTGCTGCCTCCCGTAGGAGTCTGGACCGTGTCTCAGTTCCAGTGTGGCTGATCATCCTCTCAGACCAGCTAGGGATCGTCGCCTTGGTGAGCCCTTACCTCACCAACTAGCTAATCCCACCTGGGCATATCCTGACGCGAGAGGCCCGAAGGTCCCTCTCTTTGGCCCGTAGGCATCATGCGGTATTAGCCATCGTTTCCAATGGTTATCCCCCACATCAGGGCAATTTCCCAGGCATTACTCACCCGTCCGCCGCTCGCCACCCGAGAAACAAGTTTCTCTGTGCTGCCGCTCGACTTGCATGTGTTAGGCCTGCCGCCAGCGTTCAATCTGAGCCATGATCAAACTCTTCAATTAAAGTTTTGGCTCAATGAATACTGATAACATTACTATGTAATGTTGAATTGACTGTGCTCGATACCGAAGTATCAAATTGGTCACTCAGTTCATTGATAAATCTTTTGCGATTATCATCAACGAGTGCCCACACAGATTGATAGGTTTATATTGTTAAAGAGCTTTTCCAACGACTTTCGGAACAGTCCGCTTCATCGTCAGGGGTGCGTATCTTACACCGTAATACTTGAGAGTCAAGAAGTTTTTTCTTTCTTTTTTCTCTCTTCACCAACTCGGCTGTGACTTGCGTCGCACTCCGTGTCGGTGAAGCGGCATTATAGGGAGAAGTTTCTCGGGCGCAATACTTTTTTCTATTTTTCTATTTGAACGCTCAAACATTCAGCAAAATGGTGTTTTTTGTCGTTTTTTTCAGCACATTTGAAACCCATCACAGCAATTGGTTGGAAAAACGCCAAGCATAAACGTAAGATCTCTGTGTCTATTTTGTTAATAGTCACAACTCTTTTCTCTCTCCATTATGTAGTAAATAGATATGACGTATAAAAAAGCCATTCTGAGCGCAGTTTTAGCCATAGTGGGTGGGCTCATTCTTACGCAGGTCGACGCTTCTCCTGCGATTAGTTTTGTTCTTGGTGTCGTCTGCACGTTTTTTATTTTCACTTTTCTTAACGACACACCAACACCAACACCAACACCAACACCAAGTAATGATGATCCCGCAATTGCGACCAAAACCCTTTATGTAGGAAATCTACCTTATAAGTCGAACGAAACCGATATTCGTCAACTCTTCGCTCAGCACGGAGAAGTGTATGCTGTGCGTCTGATGAAAGATAAACGGACGGGTAAACGACGAGGATTTGGTTTCGTTGTTATGGCAAGCACCGACGCACAACAAGCTGTAGATGCTTTAAATGAGAAGGAATACATCCAAAGAACTCTGAAAGTGCGTATCGCTAACGATCCGAAATCTCAGGAAGCGGATACACCTCTATCGGATTAAATCCCATATCCATTACCGAACGGTTCAGCGCTTGCTCTTCCCAGGGCTGCGCTGTACTGAAAATGCGCCACGTTTGGCCGTTTTGCCATGCTTCCAGAGCGGGTAGCAAAGCTTGTACTCTTCTTGCAATCGCCTGACCTGAATCCACCAGCGCGATTTCTTCTCCGAGCACCTGCTGGATCTCTTCTTTTATCAGTGGGAAATGTGTACAGCCTAAGACGGCGACGTCGACTTTATTGCGCATTGGTTGCAAGATGTCGGACAGTTCTTGCAGATCGATCGCTCGACCTCGCAGTTTCTCTTCGGCGATATCAACTAACCGCGTCGACCCAAGCAGTTCCACCTCTTTCTCTTTGACAAAATCACGGATCAAATCATGAGTGTATTGCCGAGTCACTGTCGCGGGCGTTGCGATAAGTCCGACCGCACGGCTTGCGAGCAACGACGCAGGCTTAATGGCAGGCACGACGCCAACCACAGGTACGGCTAGCGCGGATCTTAAACTCGGCAGAACAATGGTACTCGCGGTATTACAAGCAATGACCACGAGATCAATTGCAAACTGCTGCGTCATTTTGATCACAAGCGCATTGACCCTAGCAATCAGCGTCTCTTGCAACAGTTCGCCATAGGGATAAGCTTCGTTGTCAAAAACGTAGTAGTAGTTCAGCGTCGGTAGCAGTTTTTTGATTTCCTGAAATACCGATAGACCTCCGACTCCCGAGTCAAAGATGAGTACATTGGGCTGACTAAAACGCTTCACTCGACCATTCCGCTGATGAAAAACGCTCAGATCATACTCTCTCGCCATGATTTGGCAATTAGCGCATCCGATATCTTTGATAGGTGAAGCGGCCATCGCTCTCTTTATCCAGCAGAGTGAGTAAGATTTCTTCTCGAAAACAAGGCGCATTAACCACTAAGGTATGAAACTCTCCATTCTCGCCGCACGGATCGATGTGTGCAGGAAGATCATTCAGTAGTGACTGGTTATACAAGCGCCCACACCACTGCGATGAAAGGGATTCTCCATCCGTCGTGACAAGGATTGTTTTAATGCCCCTGTTGAGAATTTCGTTAGCCAGCATTCGGCTCGATTCTCCCATCAAAGGAAAAAGACATTGCCAGCCAGCCGGTTCAATATAGCTGCGCCGATACTCAGCGATACCGTTGCAAAACATGTCACCAAACGCCACCGCATCAATTGCCACCCCCGATGCTTTAAGCCCAGAGACAATAGTGCTTTGATAGATTGGATTGGGAGGAAACACGCCGGGCAGGGCGATTTTGATCAAAGGAAGCCCCATCAACTCCGCTTGCTTTTCAACTACCGCTAGCGGCGTTGCCTGAAAAGGGACTTCGCTGCCAACGTACGTCGTATAAAGTGCGACCACTTGATAAGCAGGGTCCTCAAGCAGCCTTAATAAGGTTAAGGTCGAATCCTTACCGGAAGACCAGCTAACCACAACGTTCTTTTTTTGCATTTGATGACCTAAAACAAAACCGCCCGAAGGCGGCTTAAGGTTAAAACTGGTAACTCGCATTCAAGTAATACGCTCTTTCTGGAGAACGATAACCGCCTGCCGTTTCGTACTGTTCGTTAAATAGGTTTTCAACACGAGTGCGAACAATAAACGTGTCACTTACCCAGTACCCCACTGAGACATCCCACAAGTTCGTGGATGGGAGGTAATCATCGGCGGTTGCCTCTGCTTTTGGCAAATCCAGACGTTTACCTGTAAAGGTATAGGTCGTGCTCAAGTCAAAGTCACCGAATTGCGCCGACGTGATCCACTTGTAGTTCTGTTTCGCACGGCGAGCCAACTGAACACCGTTATCATCTTCATGATCTTTAAATTCGGCCACTAGCGTATGGTTAACTGGACCCGTGTCAAAGTTAACATCCAATTCCACACCTTTGATACGCGCGTCTGTATTCAATGAACAGCCACCAAAATTCACCACATCACAAATAGCGCCGTTTGGATCTGAATACCAAATGATCAGGTTATCAACTTTGTTGTCGTACGCCGACAAACTCACTCGAGCCAGAGAATATGTTGCATCAAACCCAACTTCGGCATTTTTCGACTTTTCCGGCTGAAGATCTGGCGACGTTGATAATTGGGTGTATGTCGGTGCCTTGAATGCCGTTCCGTAGCTCGCTCTCACTCGGTAGTTCGAGTTGATTTGATACCCCGTTGCGAGCGACCACGTTGTGTAGTCGTCATACTTATCATGCTTGTCATAACGCACGTTGGCTTCAACAACCCAGTTGTTCACCGTGAATCGGCCCGATGCAAACGCTCCTTTGGTATCACGGCTCTCTCCCGCCAATGCATGCGCAAAACCGTAATTTAGTGCATCATCGTCAAGCGATTCACGACGTGCATCAATCCCGCCGCCCAACTGAATGTAGTCATTCAACTGATAAAGGTTGGCCCATTGAATCTGAGTGAGATCAATATTCGCTCGCGTGCTGGCGTTGTCCTTACCTTCACTTTGGCTGTAATCGCGCGTATCGGTTTGTTGATAATTAAGAGAAAGCAAACTCCTCAGCTTGCTGCCTTCATAGTTCAACTGGCCAGTAAAACTCTGATTGTCGGAGAAACCGTGGTTAAGCGTACCGAAAGAGTTGTATTCCACATCGCTGGCAAACCAGCTAGCTGATAGATACCCCAGCCAGTTCTCATTGAAGCGATGTTCATAGCCACCCATCAGATTCTGGTTTTCGTAACCATAGTCCACGCCTGTCTGGATGCTTTTTATATCGTAACCATCGGTTTTCTCAAAACCAGCCGCCAGTTGTAGATGCCCCTGCTCGTTCACATCCGCCTTTGCGACGACCTCTCCTTTACGAGATTGGTTGCTGCCAACCCCAACAGTTACTTGCTTGAGACTATTTCCACGATGAGAACGAGTAATAATGTTGATCACGCCACCGACGGCATCGGAGCCATACACAGCGGCACCAGGGCCACGAATCACTTCCAAGCGTTCAACCAAGCCAAGTGGAAAATGATTGATCTCCACGCCACCCGCGGCAGAGTTCACCCACACGCCATCCACCAAAACCAGAACATGGCCGCTGTTGGTACCACGCATAAAGACAGAAGCTTTATGGCCTCGGCCACCATTTTGGCCGATTTCCACTCCAGGAACACGACGCAACACTTCGACCAAAGAGTTGGCTTGATACTCTGCAATCTCCTCGCGCGCAATAACCGTCGTTGCAGATAGAACTGAGGCCTGATCCTGCTCAAAGCGATTCGCCGTCACGACAACGGTATCATTCGCTCGAACTTCTTTGGCCTGTAAATAAGAGATAGGGGTAAGCAGCGATGCTACTGAGATCGCCAGAAGAGACTTTTTCATGTTGTAATCCTAAATCGCGTAAATCCCACCAAGCCTCTACATACAAGGCCTAGCTGCTGGCAGGTATTCGGACTCAAGAGCTGTTAACCTACTCACTCGACTTCCCACACGATTCCTAGTGCAGTGTCCTATTAAGCTTTCGTTCTCTATTACCGCTGCGCGTCAGTTCCGGATTCACACCGGATTCCCTTTTCAGCCATCTATACTTCCAGATAGCACCAGCTTGAAGCGCATACTATTAAGTGATTGATTATTTGTCCAGCGACAATTGGATTAAGTGATATTTTTACACAGCAGCCCCAATCAATTTTTCCTTGAGGCTGGACAATGACGAGGGATTGAATAAAATCTGCGCTCTTTATTTTTACGCACCCAAAAGGTAACTATTCATGGCGACTCTTGATGTAAACCCACAGCGCTACCAAGCTCAGTTGGCAGAAAAAGTGCAACGTTTAACCGATATGTTCGCACCTTACCAAGCTCCAGAGCTGGAAGTGTTTGAGTCCCCTGAGCAGCATTACCGCATGCGCGCAGAGTTTCGTGTGTGGCACGAAGGGGACGAGATGTATTACATCATGTTCAATCAAGAGACACGCGAAAAATACCGTGTGGACCAGTTCCCCGCCGCCAGTCGCCTGATCAACGATTTAATGCCACTGCTTATCGAAGCCATGCAAGGCAATGAATCACTGCGCCGTAAACTGTTCCAAGTCGACTTCCTCTCCACATTGAGCGGCGAGATTCTCGTTTCGCTGCTTTACCATCGTCAATTGGACGACGCTTGGATCGAAAACGCCAAAACGCTGAAACAACGCCTAAACGACGAAGGGTTTAACCTCAATCTGATTGGCCGTGCGCGTAAAATGAAAATTGTCCTCGACCGCGACTACGTGATCGAGAAGCTGGATGTAAACGGCAAGCCTTATATCTACCAACAAGTGGAAAACAGTTTCACGCAGCCAAACGGCAAAGTCGCGGAAAAAATGCTGGCATGGGCGGTTGACTGCACCCAAGAGAGCCAAGGCGATTTGCTGGAACTTTACTGCGGCAACGGCAATTTCTCCCTAGCGCTGGCGCAAAACTTTGAACGCGTGCTGGCTACAGAGCTGGCAAAACCATCGGTGGAATCGGCGCAATACAACATTGCCGCCAACAAAATTGAGAACGTACAGATCATCCGTATGTCAGCGGAAGAGTTTACCGAAGCGATGGAAGGCAAACGCGAGTTTCGCCGCCTTAAAGATGCGGGCGTAGATTTGAAGAGCTACAACTGCAATACGATTTTTGTCGACCCTCCACGCGCAGGTATGGATGTAGACACCTGTAAAATGGTGCAAGGCTATGAGCGCATTTTGTACATCTCCTGCAACCCAGATACCCTGCTCGAGAACCTCGAAATCCTGAGCGAAACCCACACCATTACCCGTTTCGCTCTGTTTGACCAGTTCCCTTACACCCATCACATGGAAGCGGGTGTGATGTTAGAGCGCATTAAATAAAGGTTAAAACGGTTTTTAATTGTAGCAAAAATCGCTCTGGGTACGGCTTGGGGTACGGGCGCATCTAAAATGCTCGATTGCTATGATTAGATTAGAATTGATGCTAACGCCACCAGCTTTGCTCGTGGCGTTTTTGTTTTCCAAGCTGCCTGTGCGGCAGTGAACCAGTAGCCACTTCCTTTTTGCACTCTCTGCATTTTCTAAGCTGCCTGTGCGGCAGTGAACACTGGCGTTGGCATCGGTCGCTGGCATGTCGATTTCTAAGCTGCCTGTGCGGCAGTGAACTAGAGCCGATCGACTGCACTAAAGTGCTAAACTTTCTAAGCTGCCTGTGCGGCAGTGAACAAGTTGACGGACTTTGTGGAAGCTTTCAGCGTTTTCTAAGCTGCCTGTGCGGCAGTGAACTTCTTCGACGGTTTTTCCGCCGACTCCGGCAATTTCTAAGCTGCCTGTGCGGCAGTGAACGGTTAACAAATGGGTTTACGCCTAGCTCGCATTTTCTAAGCTGCCTGTGCGGCAGTGAACTGGCCATGGGTGCGAGTGTTCGACACTGAGCATTTCTAAGCTGCCTGTGCGGCAGTGAACGAGCTGCAAAAGACATGCGCAAAGATTGTAGCTTTCTAAGCTGCCTGTGCGGCAGTGAACGCGAGTGAATTCTTCTGCACTCATTGCATCAATTTCTAAGCTGCCTGTGCGGCAGTGAACGTAAGCAAAACTCATGGCTTTAAATTGATCGGTTTCTAAGCTGCCTGTGCGGCAGTGAACATTTGCGGAGATAAAGAAATCCCCTCAGGCGATTTCTAAGCTGCCTGTGCGGCAGTGAACTTGATGAGTTCAGAGATCAATCCGCTGCGCTATTTCTAAGCTGCCTGTGCGGCAGTGAACTTGATAAACCGCGATACCTCCGCGCCTATGGTTTTCTAAGCTGCCTGTGCGGCAGTGAACCAAAAAACGCAACCGATGTAAATTTTTCGTTGTTTCTAAGCTGCCTGTGCGGCAGTGAACAGAACGCGGACTGCCGCAGCTCAGCGCAGCGGTTTCTAAGCTGCCTGTGCGGCAGTGAACTCTGTGTCGTCGTAATTGCTGAGTAACTTGACTTTCTAAGCTGCCTGTGCGGCAGTGAACACGCCGGAGGTTTTGTTCACGGCGGAATTGTCTTTCTAAGCTGCCTGTGCGGCAGTGAACTTGCACTGGCGTGCTAGGCGGTCAATTTTACTTTTCTAAGCTGCCTGTGCGGCAGTGAACTTTGGTGGCCGAATCGCAATGAGGACCTGCTATTTCTAAGCTGCCTGTGCGGCAGTGAACTAAACACGCAAATATCATAGCCTCATTATCTGTTTCTAAGCTGCCTGTGCGGCAGTGAACCGTATTTTGAAAGCGGTCTGGAGTGGCTAACATTTCTAAGCTGCCTGTGCGGCAGTGAACATAGACTTGCTCAAACTCGCTATCATCCATATTTTTCTAAGCTGCCTGTGCGGCAGTGAACGAGCAAGTGACGATATTGGCTGGATTCAGAGATTTCTAAGCTGCCTGTGCGGCAGTGAACTCCTGGGTAACTTGCTTACCCGCCGGTATAATTTTCTAAGCTGCCTGTGCGGCAGTGAACTCTTACAGTTGGATCGTCACCAAGCCGACCAATTTCTAAGCTGCCTGTGCGGCAGTGAACAAGCGATAAACAGCCAGCGGTTAGGCTGGCTTTTTCTAAGCTGCCTGTGCGGCAGTGAACTAAGTAATCCTGTTGTGAGCAAGTACCAGATTTTTCTAAGCTGCCTGTGCGGCAGTGAACTCGGTGGCAGAGCAAGAACGTGCCTTTGAGCATTTCTAAGCTGCCTGTGCGGCAGTGAACGGTATTTTACTCTTAAGAGTGGGAGTGCTATTTTTCTAAGCTGCCTGTGCGGCAGTGAACAAAATTCCCCCCTTTAATGGATTGGTAACTCTTTTCTAAGCTGCCTGTGCGGCAGTGAACAAACGGCTGTCACTAACGGTATGTGCCAATGTTTTCTAAGCTGCCTGTGCGGCAGTGAACGTGAGTTGTCCAGCGGGTAGGCGGAGCCGTAGTTTCTAAGCTGCCTGTGCGGCAGTGAACTTCATAGTGGCGTTCTTGTGTTGCTTTCTGTTTTTCTAAGCTGCCTGTGCGGCAGTGAACTTCTCGTCGTCCGCCTTGGTCGCTTCACGATTTTTCTAAGCTGCCTGTGCGGCAGTGAACGCTATGATGCTTGTGAAAGTTTCGATGAGCAGTTTCTAAGCTGCCTGTGCGGCAGTGAACATGATTTGGTCGCATCCACCCTAGACACTCATTTTCTAAGCTGCCTGTGCGGCAGTGAACCCCTCAGATTGTCGCGCCCGAGCTCAGTCGGTTTTCTAAGCTGCCTGTGCGGCAGTGAACTAGTGCTAAACGTGCCCATATAATGCCCGCAGTTTCTAAGCTGCCTGTGCGGCAGTGAACACTTAGCTGAAAGCGCCATTTTCATCAGGATATTTCTAAGCTGCCTGTGCGGCAGTGAACTAGCCCAGCCTATTTTCGATATCGCCTTTTCTTTTCTAAGCTGCCTGTGCGGCAGTGAACTCGTAACTTCCCGAAGAAAAACGCCCCCGCTAGTTTCTAAGCTGCCTGTGCGGCAGTGAACCAAATGGCTAAACCTGTTTTTGTGCTTGGCATTTTCTAAGCTGCCTGTGCGGCAGTGAACCCGAGATTTACAAGGGCCCATTCAAGCCAAAATTTCTAAGCTGCCTGTGCGGCAGTGAACAATAGAATAAAGCGATAAAAATAAGCTGCAACAGAATGTTAGGATAAAAATCATCTTTTTACCTTGTTAAAAACCGCCTGTTGCAACCATTTGTATTTAAAGCACATTTTTAAAGAGCAAAAATAAAGGGTAAAAACTACCCTTTTTCGTTCATTTTAAAAATGCGGTACGGTAGCCAACATTGACTGCCCATTCGCTTTGCTACTCAAACCATAGCAATCGAAGCTCCCATCTTGTGATGTGCTTTGCTGCTGCATCTCAATAAACAGCGGGAACTTGCTGTTTTTGTCTGGTGAGCGCTGCTTGGTTTGCTGGCTATGCAAGTAAATAAACGGCAAAGAGCACAATGCTGTCGGCTTGCTTTGTTGCAAATCCGCTAAACATTCCACCAGCGGTTTGCCGGATTTTGCTGCCCATAGGGCTGCTTTTTGCTGCATATCCCGTTCTATTCGCTCGGGCGATTTCACCTGCTTGCGTACAAAACTTACGTAAGTTACACCGTTTGGTACGGGTTTGATCCCTTTGATGTGCACATAGTCTTCAAGCCGAGTTAGCCAGCGGTGGATAGCCAACTTTTCCAGTGTCGCTTGCTCTTTTGCAAATAGACGCAGCTTAGCGCCGAGCGGAAACTTTGCTTGACGATAATCAGGAAAACCGACCGCAACCAGAGATTGGTTGCTCGCCACTTTGTGCTCCACCAAAGCAATGTGCACTTGTTGAAAGACATTTTGCCAAAGAAAGGCAAGAGGTATTTCTGCCTCTGGTAACAAGGTGATTTCTTGGTAGTAGTTCATGACAACTCCTTATTCACCAAACACACCACCGCGGATCAGCATCGCCATGACATAATGTTGCTGCTCCAACGATGGTGTTTTTCCTTTTAGTAGCCAAGCATCTAACAAGTTATAAAAGTCAGTTTTTTCCTTTGGCTGGCGATATGCTGCGCCACGATTCGTGACTGAGCCGTAAGGTTCTACGGCAATCGCACCTATTTCATCGGCTTGCGGGTGCCATGTATCAATGGTTCTCAGGGCATTGCCAATTTTTTGCGAGTGCATTGCTGCCTGACCATCAAGTTGATATAAAAACTTGCTCTTATCGCCTTTACCTCCCCCCATCACTAACTCTTGTGAAGGGAAAACTGCTTGACCTTGCCCTAATTGGCTATAAGCCTCGACTTTGATCAATGCATGACGTTCAATCAAACCTTGCTGAATAATTTGAGCTAACTCGTTCAGTTTTTCACCGCTGTCAAAGTCTCTTAAACTAAACTCGTAGCTATCAAAGCTAAATTGCTTTTCACCCACGCTCACGACAACTTTAACTTGCTCAGCGCCAACGCGATTACGCCATAAAAAGCGCCCATTTGCGATATTGTGAGCATAGCGCTTTGCCAGCTCTTTAAATTCCGTTTCTATTTGGTACTGCTTTACGATCTCACCGAGTGCCGCTTGGTAAGCGGGATCATTACAGGTAGACGGCACATGTAAACCACTTAATATACGTAGGGTGAAAACTAGTTTAAGCGTGTCGCAATTATGAGGTAACGCGGCAACATCAACGGTTTGTAAATTCGCTTTTGATACTTCGGCATCTAATTTTGCAGGATCATTGGCCGTTGCTGCCTTTAGACGGTTAGAAATCGTGCCTCGAACGGCTTTTTCACCCACAAGAATAGGCAGCCAAGTGGCTTCATTCATGTTGCCTGCAAACATTAGTGCATCAGAAGGGAGTAATTTCGCTTCAAAAGCTAATACCGAAGGGGTTGTTAGTTTTACGTCTGCCATAGTTAAATCTCCATATTCTTAAAAATCATCTGGGTTAAATGCCGCTTCGCTATCGATGAAGCCAGGATCAATGATGGGTTGTATAACGTTATTTGTGGTCGCAATGTACCAAGGGTGATTGTCGGTGTAATGCCATAGTGCAGTTTCAATGTTTGAGAGTCGGTGTACACTTAGCCACTCCCCCACACTGTATGCTGTTTCAGCAAAAGTCACAGGCACAGTATTGTCTCGGACGTTGGCCACTTCGCCGGATGTATATAAGGGAGAAATGGCACAATAGCCAGTGGCAATAGGCACTAGATAGCCCGGCTTTGGTTTGGCTACATAGCTCCACTGCGCTTTGATGGCTCTCGTCTCTGTATCGCTATTCTCTTCAGCTTGTTCGGATTCAGTTTGACTGGCACGATAGGTTAACTTAACAAAATCGCACCATGCATCGAATAAACAAGCATCATCTTGCTCCACTTTTAATTGCTCATAATGCTCAGCGAGATATTCATGGCGATCGATAAGCACAAACCCCGGCATTAAACGACGCACTGCATAGGCTTGCTTTTCTTCAGTATTTAACAGTTCGCAAGATTCAAACCCGAGTATTTGCCCACCTGCCAACCTTAAGGTTGGGATCAACTGATTAAGCTGAGCTTTAAGCTCGACTTCTGTGAGTGTGTCACCTGCCACTAACCCTTTTACTTCAATTAATAAAGATATTTGCATATTCATACGGCCTTCTTCATTAATCGGGGCCGTTTTACCTTGGTGAGTAAGCGGGTTACGTGTTAGTGCAAAAACAAAATCTCCCCACCCTTTGGGTTGACGAGCATGGACTTGATTTTTGTGACTCACTACCACGACACCACCTAAATAAACATTCAAGGTTGACGGTAACTTCCTAGAAAGGGCATGTGTGAAGCCTAAAAAGTGGGTGATTGCAGGAAAACCATAGGTAAGCCCTGCAATGGCGTTAGCGTTTTGCACATTGAGCTTTTTAATTAATACATATTGGCTCATTTTATTGACCTCCCCATTTTGGCGTATGCCGTTCAAACGCTTGTAACTGCTGAAAACACAATTTTTTGAAGTAGTGATGTTCATTATCTCCTAGGATATAGACATCTTTGTTTTCTAACTTTCTCAGCAGCCAAGTGGCAAAGTCGTGGGCAACTTCCTCTAACCATTCCCCTTTTTCACGCTCTGCTTGAAATGCAGAGTGACGATTAAATACATCAAGCCACAATCGATGTGCTTTTTTCATTTTGGCTGAAGGCTCTGTCGCCCAGCCTGTTATTTCGGTTTGGTTCTGCAGTAAAGCTGCACGTTCAAACAGGGTGTCTAATATGGGCTGTGTGTACCAGAAGTCACGCTTATAACGGGTTTTAAAGTTGCGGTCACTGTCCTTTAAGTTGGCTAAAAATGCTTTAAATTCTCTAATGTGTTGCGCTGTTTGATAGCTGAACTCTCGATTAAAAAAGCTTGTCTGTTGAGCTGGCGATGTGATCTGGGCTTGGTACGTAGGCGGCGCACAATTGAGTAAAAAACTTTGCCCATAACGCTCACTATTTAACTGCGAGATATTTTGTGGCTTTGAGCCTCCAAAATTCTGAATAGCAGTAGCGACAAAACTGACAGAGTCTTGTGGATGATAATGCCCTTTTTTACGCGCTTCTTTTATTGCTTTAGCTTCATCGCCAAAACGGGTTTGAGTAATTGCATTATGCAGTTTATGGGCTAGTGCTGAAGAGGTTAATGGCACTAATAAGTGATATGCCTGTACAGCTTGGTTACCTTGCTTCACCGGGTAATACAGCTGCTTGGTTAAAGTATGTCCGGCGAGCTTTGCATCGCCCAGCGCTTCATTAAAGCCCGATTGCCATTCGTTTAACAGCGCCTCATCTTGGGTAAAGGGTTTTAAAGCACTAAGGTGATTCGCTTGTAATTGCGTTACTAAACTCTCGCCTGCTACTTCTATTTTTAATAATTTTGCCACATCAAGCGCAGCCGCATTACCTACCGCATCGATGGCTTTTGTTTTGAGGCAGGTTGTTGTTACATAACCGCTATTTACCTCATGCTGTGTCACTAACATGCTGCTAGCTTTAGCATCACTGTGAGTAAATTTTGCAGCATGAGTCGCCAAACTAATTTGCTTGGCGCGTTTTGCGGCATCAGTTAACCAAATTGCAGGTTTAAACGCCTCTTCGATTGGCGTTGCTTGCGCTGCATAATCGGCTTTAGCTTTTGCTATCTCAACCGGATCGTCGCTTTTATCGAGCACTTTGTTTAAGGCTTTTAAAAGTGGCTCGAGCTTAGTTTGCTTGCGTTGCTCGATATAATCGGCAATGGCATCGCTCAAGGTGTTGTCCATTCGTCTTCCTTCGTTGTTATATCCTGATAAATACCCAGTTGTGGGTGCCAACTCCAAGTAATAGATTGTTCATTTTGTTCTGCCCGCAAACTCACTTCGCCGAGTTGTTCACTGGCCCGTTGTAAGGTTAAATTAAGTGCATTAGCGTAATGCTGGTAAGTATCGAGCACACTGTGTGAAAACCACCAATGACACCCCTGTGCTAAAGGGGGGTTATCTTGTGTAAAACGCGTTTCTTTGCTGACGTAACAATACGGTTTTTTGCTGGTATCGAGTTGGCTCCAACATAGCGCCTCATCTTCGACGCGCAAAACAAACGCTTCTTGTGGCTGCGATTGTCTAAATTCCGTTTGGCGAATAAATTCGGCATTCCAGTGGGCATCATGTGGGTGAGTTGAGCGCCACCAAAGGTTGGCTTCTTTGTCGTTACGGTAAAACTGCTTTTGATAATTATCTCCGCCTATCTTTTCTAACGTAAATCTCAGCGCTCTATGCTCTTGCACCAAAAAGTTCGTCACTTTATTGGCTTGTTTACCAGCGCAATGAGCGTTAAACATAAAATCTCCACCCTTGAAATTTGGCTCAGTGATGCGCGATATCGCCGATATATTTTCAAGCTCCGTATCCAGCAAATGATTAAGATCGTGCTCAGCAAGCGGCAAGGCTTTACTTTCAAAGCCGGGTTTACAATAGGCCGTTGATTCACCATTCAGAGCGCGAATATTCTGATTCAGCACATACAAATTATTATCGCTTGGCACTTGTTGGCGGTGGCGTTGAATACGGCCTGCCAGTTGGATCAATGATCGCATTGAGCTTGGCTCAGCTATTGCCCAGTCATAATCGTGGTCACGTCCAACTTCTACTACCGACGTACCCATGACCACAAAAACTAAGTTATTTGCTTTGCTGGCTTTTAATGCCTTGTTAATTTCTGGCTGCTGCCAAAGATCACTCTCATTATGACGTGACAATATAGTATCGAGGCGTGTTTCTTTATAAGAGCGAAGTGCCAAAGGATATTGAGAATGGTACACACAATAATATATTTCATGATCTGGCATGGCTGGCATCGCAAGCAGTGCTTTTGCCGTGGCGACCATGGGATTAATGTTTGCCAGTCGCACTACCCCTAGCGACACCTTTTTACCACATGGGCTTTGTGTATGGTGCGCAGCGTGTAGTCGATGCATGTTGGTGTAAATCGTCTGAGCGACTTGTTGATACACGGAACTCGCTTTCGCTGGCTCTAGTTTAATAATCTGGCCTTTCCTCAACACTTTCTGCTGTTTTTGCAGTTTTGCAATGCGCTTATCTACATAGATTTTGTGTTGCTCAAGGTAACTGTCTTTGTCACTGATTTCTTTTGTTATACTCGAAAACTCGTCAATCCATGCGCACACCACAGAGCCATTTTGATTGTCGCCAAACTGCGCTTGATTAAACTGTTGCCTTCCACTTTGATAGGCATCAAATAGATTTTTAATCAATGCTGGTGGCAAGGTAGCCGATGACAGTAGCACTCGAGAGCCAAGCATCCCCGCCCAGTTCACCAAACGGCACAATGCTGGTAAATCTTCTAAACCAAAGTCATCTGGCTCGTCGAGCACTAAATCGGAGGTTAACAAACGTAGCATAGGTGCGATCTGCTTACCGCCGCGCTTACTTTCAGTCGCTGGCATTAAATGATCTATCGTGCTGACAACAACAGGAGCACTAACTAGCTGCTCTAGCTTGGGGCTACTGCTTAGCCAATGCTTGAGCCGACCATCGTAAATTTGACCTTGGTAGCTAACATAAAGGTCAGCGAATAAGTCATCCGCCGATTCACTCCCAGACCCAACGATTTCTTGTTCTTTGCTTAACTGATGAAGGGTTTTTACCGCTTGAGAGCCAACAAGTACCGCCAGCTCATCATCGCCTAATTTTAAAAGATCTCTGTAGGCATCTCCCGTTTGTAAGGTGAGCGTTCTCAATCCCAATGCTACTGAAAATCGGCAGCCCTCCCTTTCGTCAGCCATAGCGTACATGATACGAGCATTTGCAATGGTTTTACCGCAGCCAGTTGACGCCATATTGACTCCAAAAAAACCTCTTTTTTCGGATTCTTTTGCAACCGTTTTAATTTCGCCAAACGCTTTATCTTGCCAACGATACTTTGCTTGATCGGCACTTTTAGTAAACAACCTGTGTTGCGTAATAGCGGGCAAAGTCATTTTAAGCGCTGGTAAATTTTGAATAAAACGCTGCGCATTAGACGCTACGCCAATGTTGTGTTCATCAAGCTGTTGCTTCGCCGAACTTTTTCCCGCGCTTGCTGTTTTATCTGTATTTGCAATAGGTTGGTAATTTATGTCACGCCATGCCGTTTTACATTTTTCAATAGGCAATGATGAATAATAGTGGTCTGCCAGCATCAAACTCATTCGCGCAATATGGGCAACAAAGCTTTGGCCTAACCAATCTGAGTTCTTAGCGCTAAAAATCGGATTTTTTAATGCTCTTATCGCCAGTTTTTGTGCCTTATTTTGCCAAGTACGGCTTAATAAAGGTGTGCCAAATTCAAACAGCCAGTTTTGCGTAACCGCTTCTGCAGTGTAAATATTTAAATCAAGGGCATTGGCTGAATTCCAATGGCTGGAAGCGCATGTGTTTAACCATTGATCCATTTGTTCTATTCGTGATTCGCAGCGGTGATCTAAGGGCAGTCTGTGGTGTGACACCACTAACCAAGCGACAAGCTTTGCCAAAGGCGATAAATGCTCAAACACACGTTGCTGTTTTTCGTGATCTTTGCACAAATTTCTGAGCATAGATTGCTCTAACTCTGCCGCTTGTGTAGCAGAAAGCGTTGCCAGTTCTGTGAGCCAAACTTCGTCTGTTTTATATTTTACAAGGGCTTCAAATAACCTCAGTGATACCCATTCATGACGATAGGGTTCACCTTTTTGCTTGGTTTTTCCGGCTAGTTTAGCTTGAAATAAGTTGTTGGCTTTACCGAAGTCATGAAACAAACCTGCTAAGCTTGCTGCCAGCAATATGACTTCATTAAACTGCCACCCTTGTTCCCATTCTTTGTGTTCAAGATTTAGCGCCGTTCTATTGACGGGTACTACGCCTTGCAAATTAAATTTCCGTCTATTCCCCACCACCCACAAAAACTGGCTGCGCGAACGGGAGCGGATCCAGTGGCAACTGACTGCGGTACTACGGCTGGCGGTTTGGCGAAGCATTTTTTTCACCGTGAGTAGCCCTTCTTCGGTGATGAGGGTTTGCCAAGTGTTATCACCAATGCGGTTGGCGAAAGCATCCAGTACACGGCGGGTTTTCTTGAGGGCGTTTTTCTCGCATTGACTGACAAAGGTGACCATCATAATTGGTGTGCCTCGCGCTCTCCTTCCTCTTTGCCTTGCAGTGCGATGTTTTTCACTGTGTCGAACATATAATCGAGCGCTTTGTGTTCGATGAAGGCTTGCAGAATTTGTTGGCGAAACTCTTGTTCGCTGGCGTTCTCTTTGGCGCAAACAAAAGCCCACGGCAGCACAATGGCATCTTTGATTAAGTCCGCGACATCAAATACCAAGGCGCCACGGCGGGTTTTGCCATGCATGACAGCAAAGCCGTGCGGAATACCAAGCACCCACAGGCAGCTTGCCGCAAGCCCATAGGCTAAGTAGTTGCCGTGATTGAGAAAATCGTTGGCTTTGTCGGTGGATTTTTTGTCTGGCTGATGCTGGCGCGTAAAGCCTTCTTTGCCTGTGTTATTGGCGGCGTACTTGTACAGGGCTTTGGTGAGCTGCGCTTCCGTGAGGAGCAGATCGGCTGGTTTACTCGCGGCTTCAGTACGTTGGTGAAAGGTATCAAGAGATTGCTTTATTACTTCATCTTGTAGATTAAATTTCTCGTGGGTTAATTCTCGGTCTGATCGCCAAACACGCTGCAAGTAATCAATCCGTGCGTTTTGAAATTGTTTGGCGGCGGCCAAGCGCTTTTCATCATCAAACCAGAATGAGAGCCAGCCTTGTAAGTATTCTGTTGGACGATATTCGCTCTGCGGCGTGAACCATTCGACCTCGCAAGCCATGTGCAGCGGCGTGCCACCGCCGCCACAAAATCCGACCAATACGCCAGCCTGTGAGAGCATGCGCATGGCGGCTTGAGTAATGGAGGTGCCATTGCCGAGCATGAGTACGGTGGTGTTGGCAATCGGAATATTGAAGTAGAGGTTTTCTTTGTCGGCTTCGGTCAAGTAGAGCACGCGGCCATCTTTTTGCATCACACGGCAATATTCCAAGTAATACATATTGGCGCGCTTTGAGTGCAGGATGACTTTAAGATCAGAGGGTGAGAGATCGTCCATTTTTTGCTCCATGCTTGACGGTTATGCATCCACTTTATGCATCTGTTTCCTAAGCTCAATCCTGCGCATTTATTCAGGTAAAGTGACTTTACCTAATCGTGGTTTGGCTGAGTTTTAACGTTCAAATAACCAAGGTTTGACGTCGCGTGGATTAACTAAAATCAGTTGTTGGGCTTCTGGCGTGCCTTCGAGATAGTGGGTTTTGACTTGCATCTCTTTGAGTAGGTAATCGACCAACGCGGCACGTGTGGTTATGCGCAGTTGTCCGTTTTCCATTTGGTAATCGTGGGCGATGACTTCTTTTTGCTCGTCATTTAAACGTGGATCAGGGGCGAAAATTAAACCCACCTGCGTATTCCAAACCCGATCATCCTCTTTGGTGTGCTCTGAAGCATCGAGTAACTCAGCATCGCCACGGCAGCGGCTTAAGACCAAATCGCGATAGCCCTGCGATTTTTCACAGTAACCACGGACATGCCAACGCAAGCCGGTTTTGACCAAGGTATGGGGGTGGAAAATTCGCCCTTCCCATTCGGGATTGGACAGTGACACATAGCCAAGCTCAAGCCGTTTTTGCTGACGAATCGCTGCCGTTAGCGCGGCAATCACCTGTGGTGCAACATAACGCTGTGGAACGGAGCATTGCTCACCCAGTGCGGCATTGAATGATGACTGAGGCGCGTAAAACTGACCCGTGCTGAGCCATTGCAAATAGTGCTCTAGCGAGTGTTTGGGGGCTTCAGAGAGATATTGCGCGCTAAATTGATAAGGGCCAGAAGTCATCTTCTTTAACCGTTCAGGATGTTGCTCTTGGTAGGCTCGGATATCCTGATAGGCTTGTTGGCGGGTAATCGAAAACTGATCGACCAGATCTTTGTTGCGAACATAGCCTTGCCACAAGGCAAGCATTTCTAAAAACCGATGCCGTTCTTGAAGAGTGTGTATGGTCAAGTTCAATCTGCCTATCGTCTAACAATGGGCATAACGTAGCATAATCAATCAGATGTATTCGTGATAATTTCGACACTAAATAACAAAGCGAATAATAATCTTTAGGAACAATAAAAAACGAGCCGCTTGGCTCGTTTTTTATTGGCTGCTTTCAGCTTAATCTTATGCGGCGCGGCGCAGGTAGCCGAGTTTTTTGCCAATCCAAGCTAGTAGCACTAGCGCTACCATGATGGCAAAGAAGTTTGAGCCCGCCTCTGGGTATTGCGCTTTAACAAACGCCGAGTGACCGAAGGCACCGACAAAGAAGCACGCTAGGCCCACCAGCGGAATGTCTTCCGATACTGGATGGTTGAGATACTCTTGGTAAAGCGCTTGAACGGCCAGCACCAAGGCGATCAGCGGGAAAATCGAGAAAGTGACTTCACTCATGGTCAACCAAGAAAGAATGGCGTTGCCGCACATTCCGGTAATCAGTGCCAATACGAGGGTTTTCTTTTCAGAGCTGCGCGAAAGCGCTTTGTTTTCATTCGACATTATTCTATTTCACCTTTTAATCGGTTACGTTCACGTTCTTTGCGATACCAGTACGCCCCTTTGGCGACCATTCGCAGTTGCATGATCAGACGCTCGGCGAGTTCGTCGCGTTCACGTCGATCTAAATCCAAAGCTTCAGCACCTGAGCTAAACACTAAGATGACCGACGCTTCTGCCTGAGCTAGCGCTTCATCACGGCTCATCCCGGTGCTGGTAAGGTATTCGGTCAATTCAGCGGCAAAATGTTGTATTTCGCGGGCAACCGCAGCGCGAAACTCCGCGGAAGTGCCTGAGCGCTCTCGCAGTAACAAGCGAAACACGTTCGGGCTGCTCTCAATAAATTCCATAAACGTCTCGACCGACGTTCTGATCACACTGCCCTCTTTGGCGATTCGCTGGCGTGCTTGGCGCATCAGTTGACGTAATAGCAATCCGCCTTCATCCACCATGGTCAGGCCAAGCTCGTCCATGTCTTTAAAGTGGCGGTAAAACGAGGTGGGGGCGATACCCGCTTCTCTGGCCACTTCACGCAAGCTGAGGTTGGAGAAACTGCGATCAGCGCTCAGTTGGCTGAAGGCGGCGTCGATAAGGGAACGACGAGTTTTCTCTTTTTGCTGCGCGCGGATACCCATTGACTTCATGATGACGTTTGCTCTTGTTCTGTGTTGGTCTCTGGCCGCTAATATAACGCGAATCGCACGTGCCGATAAGTCATAGACTCTGCACGGCATGCACGTTACTACTGGCGGTGCGGGTTATGCAATCCCTTGTCTTCATTTTGGAGACCTACGACATGGCATTCGCCCCTTTTGCCATAATGTGCGTGATCACTTCCACTCTCTACCGAGCGCGCTGTTTACCTGCTGGTATAATCAGTTAAAATCTCGCTAAAGCAATGTTACGTAAATATAACAAGGAACAGATCATGGCGCACGCGAATCACTTTGATGTGATAGTTATCGGCAGCGGCCCGGGAGGTGAAGGGGCAGCGATGGGGCTCACCAAAGCAGGGCTGAATGTCGCGGTGGTAGAAAAAGAGAGCAGCGTCGGTGGCGGCTGCACTCACTGGGGCACCATTCCTTCGAAAGCGCTGCGCCATGCGGTAAGCCGGATCATTGAGTTCAATAGCAACCCGCTGTTTTGCCATAACAACACCAGCTTACACGCGACTTTCTCGACCATTCTTGGTCATGCCAAATCGGTGATCGATAAGCAAACGCGCCTGCGCCAAGGCTTTTACGACCGCAACCAGTGCCAATTGATCTTCGGCAGCGCGGCGTTTACCGACAGCCACTCGATTACAGTGACCCAAGCCGATGGCACCCAAGAGATTTACAGCGCCGACAAATTTGTCATCGCTACCGGTTCACGCCCTTATCAACCGGCAGATGTCGATTTCAATCACGAGCGTATTTATGACAGCGATTCGATCCTGAGCTTAAAACATGACCCGCGCCACATCATCATTTATGGCGCAGGGGTAATTGGCTGCGAATACGCGTCTATCTTTCGTGGGCTTGGGGTAAAAACCGACCTCATCAATACTCGCGATCGCTTACTGGCTTTCTTGGACAATGAAGTATCCGACGCGCTCTCTTACCACTTTTGGAACAGTGGCGTGGTGATACGCAATGACGAAACCTACGAGCGCATTGAAGGCACGCAAGATGGCGTGATCGTGCATCTGCAATCGGGCAAGAAGATGAAAGCCGATTGCCTGCTTTACGCCAATGGACGCACAGGCAACACCGACAAACTCAACCTCAATGCGGTTGGGCTGCAAGGTGACTCACGCGGCCAGCTCAAAGTGGACAGTAACTATCAAACGGAAGTGCCGCATGTTTATGCCGTCGGCGATGTGATCGGTTACCCGAGCCTCGCCAGTGCCGCTTACGATCAAGGGCGCTTTGTTGCTCAAGCGATTACCAAAGGCAAAGCCGACAGCATTTTGATTGAAGATATTCCAACCGGCATTTACACCATTCCGGAAATCAGCTCCGTCGGACGCACCGAACAAGAGCCGACGGCAGCGAAAGTGCCCTATGAAGTCGGGCGCTCCTCGTTTAAACATCTGGCGCGCGCGCAAATTGCGGGCAAAGATATCGGCAGTTTGAAGATTCTTTTCCACCGTGAGACCAAAGAAATTCTCGGCATTCACTGTTTTGGCGAGCGAGCGGCGGAAATTATCCACATCGGCCAAGCAATCATGGAACAGAAAGGTGCCGCGAACACGATCGAATATTTCGTCAACACCACCTTTAACTACCCCACCATGGCCGAAGCCTACCGGGTGGCGGCATTGAATGGTCTCAACCGATTGTTTTAAATTAACTTTTTATAAAAAACAGCAGGAGCCCCTGCTGTTTTTTATTGGCGGCGCATGTTGCGCTCTCTACCACTGCAAGTGCACTAACACGGGCGTCAAACGATGTTTGAGCTGCGGAATCTTACTCAGCCAACGCTGCCACATTTTCCAGCGCGAGCAAAAACGATCAAACGGAGAGAAGACTCGGACCCATTGCGCCCAAGGAAGCCACTGTAAAACTTGCTCTGCAGGAGCCGCCAAGCCATGCGCGTAGCGCTCAGCGCCCAACATTTGTCCTAGACGGCTCTCGCTCAAATCTCCAGCCAACACGACACACGCCTGCGCCGAAACAAAGTGGCGTCCAAGCGCTTGAATAAAAGTCGCCACTTGCGTCAATGATGCTTCCAACAACGCCATTTCACACACCACCAACACCGGGGTTTTGTCCGAGATAGGCAACCCATCCAGACAGGAGAGATCGTCAACGCTACCGCACTGCTGCTGGTAGCGTTCATTCTTATGGAACAGCCTCTGGCGCCAAAGCAAATGCTCGGTAATATCGAGTTCAACCCAGTGACAGCGACCGTTATCCAAACGATAGAAACGGGTATCGAGCCCTGCCCCAACATTGATCACCCAACCGTCAGGGTGCTGCTGAAGAAACTGGGCGACTTGTTGATCACACAATTGCGTTAAGGTGACGTGCAGTAATTGCTTTTGTGCCACATCGCCTGAAAGGCATTCCGGAGCCAGCTTACAGCTTAAGCAGGCTTTGGCCGCAATCGGGTCGTAAACGAGACCATTGTCAATCAAGCTTTCCCGGCTACGCAACCACAGGGGTTGCAACAATCTTGCTGGTACCTGATATCCTTTTTCTACGGGTACTTGAGAGGAAGACATGCCAGAAACCTTCTATTCGATGCACATTCGCGTTGATGATAATCAATCTCAATACCCCTTTCAAGTAATGAGAATAAATCTCATCTAATCTGACACTATACGTTTCTGTTTGCCGCAAATCATAAAAACGCAAAAGCCCGGCGCGTGCCGGGCTTTTGCGTCAATACAGTCTGGAATTACATCCAATCGGTGTTACGGATAATGCCGACGGCGATCCCTTCGATGGTCAATTGCTGACAACTCAAATCGACTTCAATCGGGGAAAACGACTCATTTTCCGCATGCAGCAGCACCGTCGCGCCTTTGCGTTCCAAGCGTTTCACCGTTACGTCATCGTCGACTCGCGCCACCACCACTTGTCCGTTACGCACGTCCTGAGTTTTATGCACCGCCAGTAGATCGCCATCCATAATGCCGATGTCTTTCATACTTTCACCGTGCACCCGCAGCAGAAAATCGGCCTGAGGTTTAAACATCGCCGGATCGACCTGATAGTGCGCTTCAACATGCTCCTGCGCTAAAATCGGCTCACCCGCTGCCACTCGGCCAATCAATGGCAAGCCTTGATCTTCATTCGCCGCCTGCTCTTCGAGCAAAATACGAATGCCTCGGGAGGCACCCGGGACAATTTCTATCACTTGCTTACGCGCAAGCGCTTTAAGATGCTCCTCTGCCGCATTCGCAGAGCGAAAGCCCAACTCTCGGGCAATTTCAGCACGAGTGGGTGGCATTCCGGTGTCATCAATTTTACTCTTAATCAAGTCGAACACTTGTTGTTGGCGTGGCGTCAACGGCTTCATAGGTCACCTGTCTTTTTATACAGTTCACTGTGAGTATATCCAGTAACGAGACAAAATAAAACCCAATTGGTTGTTTTTTAATTTAAAGGCAAGCCGAGCTCACGCACCGTACCGCTAGGTTATCGGCGGTTGAAAACAAAATGGCGGATAAATGACTTCAGTACAGCGATCATCGCGTTTTTGCGCTTTCGTGGTTAGGCTGGTCAATTAAGTTAAAAGGTTTGACCAGTTTCTGGTATTCTTGCTGCGCTTAAAATTATCGCTCAGGCTTATTTCTCCTACCAGACCCATTAGGTAATAGAAATAAATTTGGGTACGTTTGAAATCTATTGAGGCTGTGAACCTATATGTCTTCTGGGCAATCATTTTCACATTCGTTACTAAAGTTGCCGTTATCGGTACTGGTTAAAGGGACGGCGATTCCGTCCAACCCAATCGAAGATCATCAGATTGATATCAACAAGCCGATTGTTTACGCCCTGCCTTTTCGCTCCAGCGTTGATCTGCTCACGTTACAAAAACACGCCTTGGAGCTCGGCTTGCCCGATCCGCTCACACCATTAGAGATTCACGGCAAGTCGTTTCAGCGCTATGTATTTATCTCTTCTCGTCCCACGCTGATGGGCGATGATAACCAAGTGCCGAGCGATTCTATCCAGCTCTTTTCCGACTTGCTGTCGCTGCACAGTGACGATGACGAACTGGACGTGCAAGTGATCCCAACCACAGTGTTGTGGGGGCGTAAACCGGGTAAAGAAGGCACGAGCAAACCCTACTTGCAAGCGATGAATGGACCGCAAAAAGCCATCGCCGTTGCAACCGCTGGGCGCGATTGCTTGGTGCGTTTTAGCCCCGTGGTTTCTCTGCGTTATATGGCGCAATCACACGGCACCGATAACGCGATCGCCCACAAGCTGGCGCGCGTGGCACGCATCCACTTCTCTCGCCAAAAACTCGCTGCATCTGGCCCGGATCTTCCGCAACGTCAGGTGCTGTTTGCCCGTTTGATGAAATCACAGGCCATCAAGCAAGTGATCGAAGATGAGGCGAAGAGCAAAAATATCTCGATTGAAAAAGCACGCAAAGAAGCGCAAGACATCATGGATGAGATCGCCGCCGATTTCTCCTACTCGCTGGTGAAAAAGGGCGACCGCTTACTTGGCTGGCTGTGGAATAAACTCTACCAAGGGTTGAACATCAATAACGCCGCCACGGTGCGCCGCCTCGCGCAAGACGGGCACGAAATCGTCTACGTACCGTGTCACCGCAGCCACATGGATTACCTGCTACTCTCTTACGTGCTGTACCACGAAGGCATGGTGCCGCCTCATATCGCCGCTGGCATCAACCTCAACTTTTTCCCGGCAGGCCCACTGTTTCGCCGTGGTGGCGCTTTCTTTATTCGCCGCAGCTTTAAAGGCAACAGGCTCTATTCGACGATTTTCCGCGAATATTTAGCCGAGCTCTTTGCAAAGGGCTACTCGGTGGAATACTTCTCAGAAGGTGGCCGCTCGCGCACTGGTCGTCTGCTGCCAGCCAAGACTGGTATGCTGGCGATGACCATTCAAGCCATGCTGCGTGGCCTTAACCGTCCGGTGACTCTGGTGCCCGTTTACATTGGCTATGAGCATGTGATGGAAGTGGCAACCTATGCCAAGGAGTTGCGCGGTAAACAGAAAGAGAAAGAAAACGCCAGCTTGGTGCTGCGCACGCTCAGAAAGCTGCGCAACTTCGGCCAAGGCTACGTCAACTTCGGTGAGCCGATCCCACTGAACCAGTATCTCAATGAACACGCGCCAGAGTGGACCAAAGACATTGACCCGATGGGCGGCAGCAAACCACAATGGATCAATCCGGTGGTAAACAAGCTAGCCAATAAGATGATGACGCACATCAACAATGCCGCTGCCGCGAACGCGTTGACCCTGTGCGCCACGGCACTGCTGGCGTCTCGCCAGCGCGCTTTATCGAAAGACTCGCTTATCAACCAAATTGAAAGCTACCTGCAACTGCTGAAAAACGTACCCTATTCCAGCAACTGCACCATTCCAAGTGATAGCGCGGAAGTGCTGGTTGAACACGCCCTCACCTTGGATAAGTTTGTGATTGAAACGGACAGTATGGGCGATATCATTTCACTGGATCGCAATCAGTCGATTTTGATGACCTACTATCGCAACAACATCATTCACCTGCTGGCTTTGCCTTCGCTGATTGCGCAGATGATCATCCGTCAAGAGCAGCTCAGCGTGGCGCAGATCCAGCATCAAGTCGCGCAGATCTATCCATTCTTAAAAGCGGAGCTGTTCTTAAGTCACGATGAACAGCAGCTTGATGAGTTGGTAATCAACATTCTCGATGAGCTGACAAATCAGCAGATGATATCGCTGTCAGAAGATCGAGTGACCAAAAACCAAGCCAATACTCAAACCTTGGTACTCCTTGGTCGAACCATTACGGAAACGCTGCAACGCTACTCGATCGCCCTCAATTTGCTGGTTGCTTATCCTGAACTGGGTAAAGCTGACTTGGAGCAGAAGAGCCAAGACATCGCGCAGCGTTTAGGTCGCCTTCATGGCATCAACGCGCCCGAGTTTTTCGACAAAGGGGTGTTTGCTTCTCTGTTTTGCACCTTAAAACAGCAGAACTATCTTGACGCCGACGGCAACTGTGAACAAACCCAGACAGAGCAATTCGCCTCACTGCTCTATGCCCTGCTCTACCCGGAAGTGAAGCTGACCATTGAAGAGAGTATCTTCCAGCTCACCAATCAATAATCGCGTAATAAAAAGGCATCCCACTCGGATGCCTTTCTTTTTCTCTGATTGTTCATTTACCAGAAGGCGACAAGCAGCCCAAGCGCCAATACCATGCCGACGTAGTTGTTATTCAGGAACGCTTTAAAGCACAGCTCCCGCTCGCGATGGCGAATCAAATGTTGCTGATAAACAAACAAAGCTCCCGCGGCCAGTATGCTCCAATAGAAACTTTGCCCTAACTGATAATATTGACCCAGCCACAGCAACATCGCTAAGGTCGCCAGTTGCAACAATCCGATGATCAGTTTGTCAAAACGACCAAATAAAATCGCGGTCGATTTCACCCCAATCAGCAGGTCATCATCGCGATCCACCATCGCATATTGGGTATCGTAAGCGATGGTCCACAGCGCATTAATGGTAAAGAGAAACCACACCATCCAAGGTAATTCGTTGGTTTGCGCCGCCCAAGCCATTGGAATGGCCCAGCTAAACGCCAGCCCTAACACCAACTGCGGGAGATGGGTGTAGCGCTTCATAAAGGGATAAACAAACGCCAAAGCAATGCCAACAAAGGAGAGCTGAATGGTCAGCGAGTTCATGGTAAGGACCAAGAGAAATGACGTTATCCCCAATACCAAAAACAGCAGCACCGCCTCTTTTGAGGTCACTTTGCCCGCTGGCAATGGGCGCTGTTGGGTGCGCTTGACATGGCCATCGACATGGCGATCGGCAAAATCATTGATGACACATCCGGCGCTGCGCATCAAGAAAACGCCCGCGGTAAATACCAGCAAAACATCCCAATCTGGCATCCCTTGCGCAGCCAGAAGCAGCGACCACAACATCGGCCAGAACAGTAAAAAAGAGCCAATCGGTCGATCCATCCTCATCAATTGCCAATACGCTTTGGCTTTTTCTGCCGACATTTACACGCTCTCCTTAGAGTAAATTGGTGCATGGGGTAAAAACAGTTCGGCCACCAGCATCGGCTTGTGGTTCATCCATAACCGTGAGCGGCGCGCGAGTAAGCGTCCAGATGGGGTCTCGACCCAAGCCACTTGTAGCGCATCGCGCTCAACAGTATCCGCGCTGAATACGGTCAGCCCAAGTGGCAGCTCGCCCAACGTAGCCAAATCATATGGCTGATCACAAAGCGTCGACTGCGGGATCAAAGTACGCCCAAGTACCCAGCGAGCACCGTCACCAGAGAGGATCACTTCTCGCAGTAAACAAGGCCCTTGGCTGAGCAACGTTTTTTCTTCTCCCAGCAAGAGCGGCTCATCCATCGCCTGATTGCGCAGCAGTTCAACCGTCAAGTTCTGGCAATGCTGGTTCAAGCGGCGCGATAACGAGCCCTGCTCATGCAGCCAATGTTTGGCTTGCTCATTGGGGTAAGCAAAATGTTCGGTAGTTTGCCATCTCGCTTGTGATAATAAAGCAAGATAGGGCGATATCGGCTGATTCATACTAGTATTCAATTGATCGCTTTATGCGTACAATAAAGCAACACATTACGGCAACGACTTACCGTAACGATTGTTATAACTTATGTGACATTTGGACCGCCTATTGTAACAAGACAAAAGCGTTTCGAGTATCGTGATCAGAAGAAAGAAAAGATAGAAATATGTACAAACGTTATATAGTCCAAATAATTCTCGCCCTCAGTGTGCTGGTTTCGCTTCCTACGCTCGCGGAGGAAGAAAAAGCAGGGCCGAAACTGGCTTATTTCACTTTGGAGCCGGATCTCACCACCAACTTCTATACCAAAGGGAAAAAGCTCGGTTACGTGCAAGTGCGCATTGATGTGATGGTGATGAGCAGCGAAGATCTCGCTTTGGTCGAGCGCCATCAACCGCTGATCCGCGATGCTGTGGTGGAAATGCTCGGCCAGCAAACCGAAGAGACGGTCAAGTCACTGGCAGGACGAGAAGATCTACGCAAAAACTTAGTGGCGTACTTAAACGAGATTTTACTGCCAGAAACTGGCAAAACCGTGATTGCCGACTTACTGTTTACCAAGTATCTCTATCAGTAATCAGCAAAACGGATGACCACGTTAAAAAAGCGGCTCAGGCCGCTTTTTGATTTTTTGCTTTAGTGGAATCGAGATACGCCAGCGCCATTCCCGCGAGTAACCCAACCAAATGCGCGGTATTGCCAATCGCCATAAAAGGCTGCACGTAACCGAGCACCAGCCACACCAACATAAATGCCACAATCGGTTTGGGTAAGGAAAGGCCCTTGTGTGGGCAGCGATAGCCGAAAATCCACACATAGCCGACAAGCGCGTATACCACGCCAGACAAGCCACCAAAATTGGCACCATGGACCATAAACTGACCAACACCGGACAGCGCAGCAGAGATAACAAACAGCTGCAACAGTTTGCCCGTGCCAAGTCGCTGCTCAAGATCGCCGCCCAACTGCCACCACCACAAAAGGTTGAAGGCAATATGCAGTACAGAAAAATGCAGCACCGCGTGACTGACCCAGCGCCATAGCTGCCATTGCTGTTCGGCTGCCGCAGGAAAATGCAACAGAGCAAACACCGCATCCGCTAGGCCAAAGGTTTGCAAAAGATAAATCACACTGCACAGCAGCATGATCACCAGCGTAAGTGGCCCCGCTTTGGCTTTGACCATCGCACCGAGACTAGGCGAACGGTAGCGAAAACGTGCTTTGCGCGTTTCCGCTACCTGCCACGACGCAGCACTGTATTTGCTGTCCATTGGATTGGCTAAGAAGCGATCGAGTTCCGCTTCAACCTCAAGCAGATGCTGCTCATCCATCAACCAGAGGGCAAACATTCCCTCACCTTCTGGCATCATCTGCAATTCAATTTGCTGCGATGCCATGTAATCGATAAACGCTTGGATCATCCTTGGGTTGTTTAGTGCAACTAATCGCCTCATTGCCAAACCTCTCTGCTTTTACTTTTCCGCCACTAGCTGCGCACTACTGGTAAGTTCGCGCGGTGCCAGGCTTCAAAACCACCATCAACGCTGTAAACCTCTTCGAAGCCCTGATTCACAAGATACTGAGCGACCCCTTGGCTGCTGATACCGTGATAGCACATCACCAAAATAGGCTGATCCAGCTCGACCTCATTCATAAAGGAAACCATGCTGTCATTGGTGAGATGGAAAGAGGAATTAGCATGCGCCACAGCAAAGGATTGCGGATCGCGAATATCCACTAAACGAGCTTCTCCGCTCTCCAGCAGAGCTTGCGCGCTTTGTACATCAATGTGTTTGAACTGCTCCATTTACTTTCTCTCTGTTCTTGTTGTTAGCTGACGGGATTGTAACCTATCCAGAGGCAAACTTAGACACATAGTTCTTCAGGGCATTTTTTGAAGTGCAAAAATCAATCAATTGTGGATAAAGCTGTGGATTGCGTTGATAAGGTATTTTTTGATCCAAAGATCCACAAGATGTAGTAATGATCCTGATCTTCTTGTGCGTAGGATTATAACTATCCCCAAGCTCTAAGCCCGTCTGACCCCTTATTTTGCCCGGCTTGCGAACAGAAGATGAATAATTACCTCACAGAGTTATTCACAGGCCTCGTGACCTTAGTGCGCTGCTTTTTGTGTTTTTTTTTGATCAAAATAAAAAAGCCGAGATCTCACGATCCCGGCTTTCTCAGAATAAATTTTCCGTTGGTTTTAGATTTCACCAACCGCCATTTTCAGTTTCTTCATGGCATTTTTCTCTAGCTGACGAATACGCTCGGCAGAAACACCATAACGTTCAGCCAGATCTTGCAACGTCGCTTTGTCGTCGTCCAACCAACGAGAACGCACAATATGCTGACTGCGTTCATCCAAACTCGCTAGCGCCAAAGAGAGGCGATTGTTGGTGTGCTCTTCCCAGTTTTGCGCTTCAAGGTTATCCGCAATATCAGAGGATTTATCTTCTAAATAAAGCACTGGCGCTGTCGATACACTGCCGGAATCTTCATCATCAACCGTGAGATCGAATGTCGAATCGACCGCAGCAAGACGAGATTCCATTTCACGCACTTCAGAAGGCTCCACACCCAATTCGCGGGCAACGGTTTCCACTTCACCGTTGTTGAACCAGCCTAAGCGTTTTTTGGATTTGCGCAGATTAAAAAACAGCTTACGTTGTGCTTTGGTGGTGGCAATCTTGACGATGCGCCAGTTACGCAGTACGTACTCGTGGATCTCCGCTTTGATCCAGTGCACCGCAAACGACACCAGTCTCACACCGACTTCTGGGTTGAAGCGTTTAACCGCTTTCATCAAGCCGATATTACCTTCTTGAACTAAGTCAGCCATCGGTAAACCGTAACCGGAATAGCCACGGGCCACGTGAACAACGAATCTCAGATGAGACAGAATCAGCCCTTTCGCTGCTTCAATCTCGCCTTTGTAATGCAAACGCTCTGCGAGTTCACGCTCTTCGTCCGCACTCAGCATGGGATAGCTGTTTACCGAACGAATATAGCCATCAAGGCTATCTTGCGTTACTAGAGCCATCGGATACGCTTGATTTGTCATTCAATTCCTCATCAATCTCTGATCTGGAGTAAAACATTGCCATTCGGCGCTGCTATCTTGAACTGATCTTAGCTCAGTTTCAAGCAGGGTTAGCAATTATCCATAAACAATTCATCTATACAAGTCAATCGATTTCTCTTGTATCAATGAGTACCGAGTATAAGACCTACATCACTTAAACTGGTTCAATTTCTTTTAAGTGTCGCTGTGCTGAAATTCTTGCGGCGATACAACCAAGAAAGGTTCCGGTCATCATCAGCAGCAGGGATTCATCCCAACTGAGGCCGATCAAACGAAACTGGCTGTCGTACAAGGCGGCCAAATCTTCCACCGCGCCGTTAAGCAGAATAGTAATCAACGCGGTTAAAATCCAGGCAATCACACTGCCTAGTAGACCAAACCACATACCGGAATACAGATACGGACGGAGGATAAATCCATCGGTCGCACCAATCAGTTTCATGGTTTGGATCTCTTCTTTGTTGGCAAGCACATTAAAACGCAGCGTATTGCCGACGATCAAAAATACCGCACCGAGCATCAGAAGTGTCAGGGTAATGACAATGATGCTCGCCAGTGTTTTGATCGCATCAAGACGGGTGAGCCAATCTTCATCTAAACGCACGTCGGTCACATCGTCGCTGGCAGCGACCACTTGTGCTAAGCGTTTGACCGCCGCCTTCTCCTCGCTACTGGGCGTGATCACTAACACCCCGGGCAAAGCATAGTTATCGAGCAAACTCAGTGCCTGCTCGAAACCGGAGTACTGGCTCAAGTCGGCCAATCCTTGCTGCGGCGAAATGTATTCCACTTTGCCGACATACTCTTGTCCTTCCAACTCATCTTTGAGGATCATCACCCTGGCTTCTGGCACACCTTGGCGCAAGTAAGCACTAACTTGAGCAGGAGAAGTCACATGCGATGTCGCCCCTGCAATGTTCTTACCGAGCAGATAAAGACACGCGGGCATGGAAAGCGCTACGGAGATCACCGCTAGCGTCAACAGATTACCCAAAGGGCGCTGCCAAATTGCGCTTAGCGACACTTTCGCCTGTTTTAGATGGATGGCGAAAAAGCTGTCGGTTTTCGGTCGATGGCTTTTGGCTTTGGAGGCAGACTTTTGTATGCGTTTATTCGCGGCCATAATCTTCTACCTCGCTAAGAAAGCCTTGATTGAGCTCAAAGTGACGATATTGAGGACGCGAGTTAACCAAGCTGATGTCGTGGGTGGCGAGCAAAATGGTGACGCCAGCGCGGTTAAACTCTTCAAACAAGCGCACGACGCGGTTGGACAACTCCGGATCTAAGTTACCGGTCGGCTCATCGGCCAGCAGCAAGGTTGGCCGATTCACCACCGCACGGGCGATACCGACACGCTGCTGCTCACCACCGGAAAGCTGGCTCGGCAAACAACGCGCTTTATCCAATAAACCGGTTTTGTCTAACGCCGCCGAGACACGCCGTTTGATCTCCAGTTCAGAAATGGACTCAATGCGCATCGGCAACGCCACGTTGTCGTAGACACTGCGATCCATCAACAAACGGTGATCTTGAAAGACAATGCCGATGTTACGGCGCAAAAACGGAATATCGCGATTCGGGATACGTGTGATGTCGTGGCCATTGAAACTAATGCGCCCGTCGGTTGGCCTTTCAATGGCACAAATCAGCTTAAGCAAGGTACTTTTACCCGCTCCGGAATGTCCGCCCAGAAAAGCCATTTCTCCACGACGTAAATGAAAATCGACCTTTTGCAGTGCCTGGCGGCCACCACGGTACGCTTTGCTCACCTGCTGAAATCGGATCACCACTTATCCCTCTGTTGATTTTACTCTTCGCGGCTAAACAGGGCGTCGATGAATTCTTGCGTCTGGAATGGTCGCAAGTCTTCAATGCCTTCACCCACCCCGATATAGCGAATAGGGATGCTAAACTGGTCGGCAATGGCAAAAATTACCCCACCTTTGGCCGTGCCGTCGAGTTTGGTTAATGTAATGCCCGTAATGGGCGCCACATCGCTGAACAATTTGGCCTGACTGATCGCATTTTGACCTGTGCCTGCGTCCAGTGTCAGCATGATCTCATGCGGCGCGGACTCATCAATTTTCTTCATCACGCGAACAATTTTACGTAGCTCTTCCATCAAATTGCTCTTGTTCTGTAAACGGCCTGCGGTATCGGCGATCACCACATCGACCCCACGCGCTTTCGCCGCTTCGATCGCATCGTAAATCACTGAGGCGCTGTCGGCTCCGGTGTGCTGGGCAATCACAGGCACATTGTTTCGCTCGCCCCACACTTGCAACTGTTCTACCGCCGCGGCGCGGAAAGTGTCGCCAGCGGCCAACATCACCTTTTTACCTTGGCTTTGGAACTGCTTCGCAAGCTTACCAATCGTGGTGGTTTTACCTACTCCGTTGACGCCGACCATCAGGATCACGTAAGGGGTTTTGCTGCTGTCGATGTGCAATGGCTGTTCCACCTTGGCAAGGATCTCGGCCATCTCTTCTTTAAGTAAACCATACAGCGCTTCACCGTCACGCAAGTCACTGCGCGATGCTTTCTCTGTCAGGTTTTCAATGATTTTGAGCGTGGTATCCATACCCACATCAGCAATCAAGAGTTGCTCTTCGAGCTCTTCAAACAGCTCATCATCGATTTTTTTGCCTTTGAACAGGCCAAAGAAGCCAGCGCCGATATTGGCTTTGGTGCGGCTCAGGCTGCGCTTTAAACGGGCAAAAAAGCTTTCACTGGGTTTTTCCTGCTCTTGCACGCGCTCCACAACGGGTTCAGGGTCAGCGCTAGAAAGCGCTTCGCTCTCTTCTTGCGGCGTCTCAAGTGTACTTTCTGGGCTTTCTGCGCTCTCCGCGACACACTCGGCTGGCTGCGAATCGCTTAGACTTTCTTCAACTAACTGCGGTTCTTGTTCTTCACCGGATTGAGATGGAGTGGCTTGGTGTTGCGTTGCTTTGGTTTGCTCTTCTTCACCAAAACCAAGCCATGATAATAATCCGCGCTTTTTCTTTTCCGTCATCGGGAGATATCCTGATTTTTACTGACTCTCTGCTTTTCTCCAGCACAAGGCACAAAGAAAAGTGAACTCTTCAACCAGTGCACTCTGGGCTATTCCGTTTTTCTCAGTGGAATAGTGGTACACTCTGTCACAATGAAACTCTGGGCTCTATCCAGGCGCTGCGCCTGGAGGATTGGCTATAGTAACACTTAATTAGCGGTCAAAAAATCTATGGTAAGACGTCACCAGCAAAACACATCACAAAATAAGCCATCCGTTGGCTGTGTGCGCATCATCAGTGGCTTATGGCGAGGCCGGAAACTGCCAGTACATGACGCAGAGGGCCTGCGGCCAACCACCGATCGGGTCAAAGAGACGCTATTCAACTGGCTAGCGCAAGAGATCCCACACGCGCATTGTTTAGATCTGTTTGCTGGCTCCGGTGGGCTCGGGTTTGAAGCGGCCTCACGCCAAGCAAAGCTTGTGACCATGGTGGAACTCAACCCCAAAGCGTTTGCCCAATTGCAACAAAATGTCACGGCGGTCAAAGCCAATAATATCCAGTTGGTCAGCGGTGATGCGTTGCAATTCCTTAAGCAGCAAGGCACACCGCAACATGTGGTGTTTATTGACCCACCGTTTCGCCAAGGATTACTGCAAGAGACAGTGACACTTTTGGAGCAAAATGGCTGGCTGGCCGAGGATGCGATGATCTATATTGAGGCGGAAAAAGAGTGGCAGGTAGAAAACTTGCCCGCGACCTGGCACTTGCACCGTGAAAAGACCGCTGGTCAGGTCAGTTACCGTCTCTACCAACGACAACCATCGTAAAAGGATTCTGTCATGAAAGCGTTGCTCCTGCTGGCCAAAGCCGCGATTGCCTTCGTCTGGTTTATTTTGATTTTCAACATCTTCGCCCCCTTTCCGGGCAATGCGGCGATTGTTCTGTACATCATGGCCGCCTTTCTGTTCATTATGCACGGCTTGCAAATGGCGATTTTCATCGGCGCATTTGGTGACAAAATCGCCATGACTCGCTGGGACAAATATTCGATTTTACTGTTTGGCATCTTCGCCCTGCTCGATATTCGCCGTAAATACATGATGTAAAAAAATGCCGCTGAATATCAGCGGCATTTTTTATTCCATTTACATTCCCATGTAACTCTTGACCCCGTTGAGAAACATCTGGGTGGAAATCATCACCAGCAGCAGCCCCATCAAACGCTCCACCGCTTTGAGGCCGCGTTCACCGAGGATGCGGTGGAAGAAGCCGTAGAACATCAAAATGATAAAGGTGGCAAACCACGCCAAGGCGACCGCCGCCGACAGCTCCGCCAAATTATTCGGATGCTGAGTAGACAACAGCAAGAGCGCAGCAATCACCGACGGCCCAGCGATCATCGGGATGGCCATCGGCACAATGAAGGGCTCTTCACCTGCCGCAAGTCCGGTGATACTGCCTGCGCTGGGGAAAATCATTTTAATCGCGATGATAAATAAGATGATTCCGCCCGAAATGCTCAGCGTTTCCGGTTCGACATGGAGAAAATTGAGAATACTCTGCCCGGCAAAAAGAAAGAGCATCAGGATCATCAGAGCGAAGAGTAACTCTCGAATCAGTACCTTACGGCGTCTTTTAGGATCGATATGTTTTAAAATGGACAAGACAATCGGCAAATTGCCCAAAGGGTCCATGATCAGAAACAGCATGGTGGCTGCGGCAAGAATGTCCATCAGAGATCTCGAAGTACAACAATGGCGCCAGTATAGCAGTACAATACTGGCTTGACGACGTACTCAACGAGCAGAGAGGAACTAGTAGATAATAGAAGCGACGATCAGTGCATGGGCAAGAAAGTAGCTGCCCGACACCCAAACATAGGCGCGTTTCATCGGCTTGCGATAGCCGTGAATGGCATAAGCCAGCGCCGAGTAGATCATTACCAACGCGCCACCAAAACCCACCGCATTGGCCAGCGAAGCACTTTGCAGCCACACTTCCCCAGCCGCCCAAGCCATTTGCACCAACATTATTCCCATGATGACCACGGGAAAGACCAGAGAATCGAGTTGAGGTAGCAGCAGAAAGAAGGCGACGATACTGGCCGCCAGCAACAGGGCAAGCAACCACCACACAATATCGCCATTGAGTTGCACCCAAAACGATTTGCTGTAGCAAAGTTGCGCCAATAGAAAGCCAGTAAAATAAAAGGTTTTTCTTGCGCGCAGGGTATGCAACACATCGGCAACGACAGAGATCATAAGGCCAGCGGCAACCCAGTAGGTGTATCCCTGCTTCGGCCCTTGAGTGACAACTAAAACGCAGAGCAGTGCCAACGTTAGCACTTTAAATACCAAGGTCTGAGTCCGGCTCGATTGACGCGCACCCAATACGGATGCCACTCCCGATAAGCCTATTGCCAGCCAACTCCACATCTGCATTACCCTTTCTCTTTTAACGCGGCTAGTCTAGGTAGCAGAAACTGTATGTAAAGCAGTAAACCACGAAAGTTGGATCTTGATAGCGAATAACGACCTACTGGCAAAACAGTAGGGCAAGTGAATCCGTTTATTCCGCTTGGCGAAGAAAAACGTTTTAAGTTGCCATCCCCAACCAGAACGCCAAGCGATCCGTAGGAAAAACCAGAAAAGCAAACGTTACCGCAGCATGGCCAGACCAGCTGCGCCAATAGAGAAAGAAAAAAGGAATAAAAATCACATTTTTCACTTAATAAAATAGTAATTTATTAAAAAAATAACAATTAATTTCATTAAGTTAGTAATAAAAATCCAATCAAATACAGAGCGAATCTATCGTGAATTATCTTAGACTCCATTCTTAGCAAGAAAATTCTCAAATGGTGATAAAACCCACCAACAAAAGTGATTGACTTTTAAAAGCATCGCAACCGAAAGAAAAAAACATAGTAACAACCCCACAAAAAGCCAGATACCAAGCCAAAGCCAATAAATAAGGCGAAATTAAAATTGACCAACATTAATACAATTATTATTCATTAAATTACAAATACTTAACCAATAAAAAGTCCGTAAACGGCAACTAAGAGCAACAATAAACCAATCAAAAAACACTGTTTTATTAAGAAAAAATGCCAAATTGAAGCGACTAAAGTTATTTTTTTGCAAGAGTAACGTCAGATACTTGATCAACGAAAGAAAAGGATGCTATATTGATTACATAAAGTTCATCAACAAAAGTCTGGAGGTAGTATTGTGATGTCTTCTTCTCAAAAACAAGGACTGGTAATGATCGCAGTTATCGTTGGGCTAATGACGCTACCCATGATGTACTAAGATTGATTTCCAAAAAAAACGGGATGCCTCAGCATCCCGTTTTTTTATTCTATTTACTTCTTATTTCAGGTGCTGACTGAGCACATCCCAATTGGCGTAGTAAAAAGCCATCGCGCCAGCCGTTATCAGCAACATCAAGAGGATAGCAACGCGCCAAATAAACCGACTGCTACGCGGTGTCAGCTCTCGCTCACACTCATCACAGGCGGAGAAAAAGCCTTGCTTATCATCCAATTGATACTGTTCTTCATGCACCACTTTATTCCTGATTGTGGCAATAAAGCGCAGTTTGGCGATCACATCATGCGGCAATCGCTCTTCACAGCTGGTGATCAACTGATGTAACCCCTTCCCTTGCGCATGGTATTGGTTACGCAGCAATGTTTCCAACCTTCGGGTACGAGTAACTACGTTTTCAATGTCTGACATCGTGCCCTCCTTATCGAGGTGTTTGCTTTAAAAAGATTCTGCTAGAAAACCATCCACTTTTCGAGCCAGCTTTGACCATTTGTCCTCGCTTGGTCGACTCCATCGAGCATAAAACGTGAAGTACGCCGAGTTTTTGTTATGCCTTTTTCATCAGATCACGAATCGGCCACACTCAAACGCTGATAATTCAGGGAGTTCGGTAGAATAAGGCTCCCATTACTCTGGAGGTTATCATGCCTGTTTCTCTGTTTCTGGCGCTCATCGCACTTATTGCTCTTGGCGCTTGGCTGTTTATCCACTTTTTCCACAAGCACATTCAAGGCAGAGATGCGCCTGAGCAGAATGTGCAAGTCATTGTGCTGGATAAACAGGTGATTCCCATCACTGACGCCAAGCCCGGAGAAGAGGACCAAGAGTACTGGATCTACGTGCAACGGGGCGCGTTTGGTCCAAAACGAGAATTTCAAGTAGGCATTCACTACTACCACGCCCTCAATCCCGGAGACAAAGGGACGCTAACTTATCAAGGCGACAAATTTCTTCACTTTGCCCTGCAACGCGACAAAAACTAAGGTAACAGCCAGCGCGTTTTCGCGGAAAGAGAAAAGAGATAACTGAGCGCCAAAGCGCCAGCCCCGCTCAATACAATCCACAACGGGATCACCCACGCAGGATTTCCCTGATGCCAGCCAAATGCTTTCATTGGCCAGAGGAAAATCGGATGTAGCAGGTAGATCCCCAAGCTGTGACGGCTCACCAAACCAATCGTGCGCCACCAACCGCTGGGTAACTTGGCCGCGACATAACGACACAAGGCGAACACCATCGTCGCTGCCAACACCACATTGAGCGTCTTATACGACAGCCAACGCCCGACGCTGTACTGACCCGCTTCAAGGCTATTGGAAATCAACATCGTCGCAGTCAGCGCGAGGGCGGCCAAGCCAAGTAAGCTGACCCACAGCACCGTTTTCCCCGTGTCCGGCAAACGATGAAACAGCAGATAACCCAGTGGTAAGTAGCCGGAATAGAGCCAAAGTTCATGGCTCCAAATGCCATCGATGCCAAGCAAATAGAGTGCAGTCGTGATCAGCCACACACTGGTATAAGCATACAATACGCGATCTTGTCCCTGCATGACCAACCAGTGGAAAATAGGGATAAGAACGTAAAGGGGAATAAAGTAGTAGAAAAAGCCAAGGTGGTAATAGGTCGCATGCTGGGGACTATGCGCCAATACGTCCTGAACCTGCTGCACGTCAAAACCGCTGGCACTCCAACCGCTGAGATAGGCATAAAACAGAGACCAAACCACGAAGGGCAACAGCACTTTCCCCAAACGGCGTTTGATGTAGTAAGACGCAGCAAAAGGGCGAGTATCACTGAGCATCAAGGCGCCGGTAATCAAAATAAACACCGGCACCGCCCAGCGGGTTACACTGTTGATACTGACCGCCGTCGCCCAGTGTGAAAACGGGATGGTACCCAATAGCTCGCGGTAAGGCGCCAATACATGGATGGCAATCACCGCCACGGCCGCAACACAGCGGAGTAGATCAAAAAACAGCACTCTTTCGCGCATCACTTTTTCCTTGATTGTTTTCGCAGCGAAAATATAGCAAGAAAAAAGCTGACAAGTTCAGCGAACGAGTCAGCTTTTGGTCAGAACTCAGCTAAGGTTGGCGGCTATATCTGCGATAGCTCCTGCGACCAGCGCTGCGCTTCAATCAACTCGTATTTGACCTCGTCCATCGACAACCCCAGTTTATCGGAGATCTGTTCAATGCCACTCCAGTCGGCTTGCTCGAAACACTCTTCTAATGCGATGAGGTCTCCATAAGCGCCCTCACGGTGCAGTAGCGCTTGTTTCACCACATCACTGAGCGGCAGGCTCCCCACCAGCGTGTCGACCGAGAGATCCATCATTGCATCCAAAATCGACAGCAAACCGATCATAAAACCTTGTTCGTGATGGCGACTAAACGGGTGGCGACGCGACATCAACTCGCAAAACTGAGCACGCTGCAGCGAAAGGTTATACAGCTCACGTGGCTTGCGGACCGAAATGTACGAAGCGACCACTAAAGAGACAAATATTTTCAGCTTGTCTTGGCCAAGATAAATCAGCGCTTGGCGAAATGAGGCAATCTTCACTTCCAAGCGGGTCGACTGGGTGTTGACGAGCTTCAGCAGCTTGTAGGAGAGCGTGACATCTTGGCTGATGATCTTTTCAATCCGATCGAAATCCGGCTCCAGTTGGCACACTTCGCGAAACAGCTCCAACGCCACCGCGTGCTCTGGGCTGACGTACTTGGTTTCGATCATCTCAGGTTTACTGAAAAAATAGCCCTGAAAGAACTTAAAACCCGCCTCTTTGGCTTGCTCAAACTCCTGCGCGCTTTCGACTTTTTCCGCTAAGAAATGGTACTTCACCCGACGCGCTTGATGCTCACGCACCAGCTCGCAGGCATTGTCGAGCCCCAGCGCAATCACATCCAGTTTAACAATGTGTACAAAAGGCAGAAAACGGCGCCATTCAGGCATCAAGGTAAAATCATCAAGCGCGATCACATAGCCTTCACGGTGCAGTTCGCGAATCGCTTCAAGCAGTTCGTCGGTCGGCTCGCAGGTTTCCAACACTTCCACCACCACTTTATTTTTGGGCAAACTTAGTGGCAGACGACGGATCAAACTTTGGTAAGGGAAATTGATAAAACAGCGTGAGGATTGAATCACCGGATTGATACCGATGGAGAGAAAGTTCTCCACAATCAAACGATAGGTCGCGCGGTTCGAAGCAATATGGGTGGGATAGGCGTTGTTTTCGCCATCACGAAACAGCAGTTCATACCCCAAAGTATGCTTTTTGCGATTAAAAATAGGTTGCCGCGCGACGTAAGTGGATTTCATCTGCTTATAAATTCTTATGCTAGCGCTGATTGATTTTAATTATGTTTTTGCTGCCGCTAATAATGCACCACAACCCATAAACATTGAACCAAATAGTTTGTTTATTTTGCCCATCACCCGCTCAGAGCGAATAAAACGCCCCATTTGTGCCGCCAGCGAGGTATAACCGAGCATCACCAGTGAGTCGATCACCACCGTTGTCAAACCTAGCACGGCGAGCTGCGTCACTTGATCGCGACTCGGATCGATGAACTGGGGAAACAGCGCGACCAAAAAGACTATCGATTTCGGATTGGTTAAGTTAACCAGCACCGCTTTATGCAGCAATGACCAAGCCGAGATCGCCCCTTGCTGCTGCACGGTTGCGAGCCCAGAAGTATCGCGCCACTTTTGAATGCCAAGCCAGACCAGATAAACGGCGCCCACCCATTTAATCACGGTAAACGCGGTGGCCGACTGCGCAACCAGCGCACCAATACCCGCTCCAACAAGAATAATGTGGATCGACAAGCCAATTTGCAGACCAGCAATAGAAGCGAGAGATTTGCGCGTACCGTAGCTAATTCCGTTGCTGATCGAATTCACCGTGCCAGAACCCGGGGCGAGGCTGAACACGATCGCCGTAAGGACATACGCGAGCCAGACATGTGTATCCATTGCAATTCTCCGCTAATTCTCTGATCATACTCGCCTAGAAACGTAGCATTCAGGTAGTTTGTTAATGGTTAATAACCCTTCTCTTTCCTCTTATACTCAAGAGAACTTGTTTGAGCAAGCAATAGCTGGTCCGATTGCTGCCCTGTGGCAGCAGCGCCAAGAGGGGTATTTCAAGAGCAGCGACAAAACCAAATTGTACTGGTGCAAACTGACCGACCCAAAGCACAGCAAAGCGGTGCTGCTGGTGAATGGTCGAATTGAGTCATCGTGGAAATATCAGGAGTTGCTGTTCGATTTCTATCGCCAAGGCTATGACGTCTACAGTTACGATCATCGCGGCCAAGGGCTGTCGGATCGCCTAGTGCAAGATTCGGATATCGGCCATGTGTATGAGTTCGATGATTATGTGCGCGATCTCGCCAGCGTTGTGCAACATTTTGCGCTGGAAGGCTATCAGCAACGCCATTTGGTCTCGCACTCGATGGGTGGCGCCATCGCCACTCGCTACCTACAAACGTACCCACACCATCCGTTTGATAAATTGGTGCTCAGTGCGCCGATGTTTGGTATCAACCTGCCGTGGTATCTCAGCCCTGTTGCCATCGCCGTCAGCCAGATCCTCACCGCGGTATATCCCACGCCCACTTACGCACCCGGCCACCAGCCTTATTACGCCAAGCCATTTGAAGACAACCCGCTCAGCCAGAGTAAAGCGCGTTACCACTGGTTTCGCCAACTCTATACTGACAAACCTGAGCTGCAAGTCGGCGGACCAAGCACGCGCTGGGTTTGGCAGGGATTAATGGCAACCAAACAGTGTCTACAAATGACTCGCCAGCTCAAGATCCCGGTGTTACTGCTGCAAGCGGGTAACGACCGTATCGTCAGTAATCAGGCGCAAAATCAGTTCTATAAAAAGCTCTGCAAAACCAATAAGAACAGCCAAATGATCACCATTGACGGCGCGCAACATGAACTGCTGTTTGAACAAGATCAGTATCGTAATCAGGCGTTAGATGCGCTGTTTCGCTTTCTGCAATAAAACCAGCCGATGTATACGGCGCAAAGCATAAAGAGGAAAGGAACAAAACAGGATTTACCCTCTTTTTCTTCCGTATTTTCCCCTACACTATGGCCATTCCCCCTTGTTGCACGGGCCCGTTGACCGCTTGGTTGACCACGCCCTGTGCAACACCCAATCCTGTATCGCACGCTCTGCGCTGGTGGATTGGCCCTATTTCCTTCGCCTTTGCTGATATAAGAGAGTTTCATGACCAAGCGCTTACCTTGTAGAGAGATCACCAAAATTGTCGCTTCTGATTTAGACGGCACCTTACTGGCCCCCAACCACCAGTTGAGCGAGTTTTCCAAACAGACGCTGAAAGCCCTGCACGACCAAGGCTACACTTTCGTTTTTGCCACTGGTCGCCACCACGTGGATGTGGCGGGCATTCGTGCCCAGACGGGCATTCCTGCGTACATGATCACCTCAAACGGCGCGCGCGTTCACGATCAACAAGACCAATTAATGTACAGCAACAACGTGCCTGCCGAACTGGTGCAACCGATCATCGATATCGTCAAAAACGACCCGACGCTGTTTGTGCACATCTACCAAGATGACCACTGGCTGATGGACCGAGACGATGAGACACTGCGTCACTTCCACGAAGATTCGGGCTTTACCTACCAGTTGTTCGACATTGACCAAGCGCCTACCGATGGCATTGCCAAGATTTTTTTCACTCACCCAGCGCAAGACCACGAGCATTTGGTGATGTTTGAAAACGAACTTCGCGCCGCCTTTGGTGAGAAGCTTAACATCGCCTTTTCCACCCCTTGGTGTTTGGAAGTGATGGCCAAAGAGGTCTCGAAAGGGGATGCATTACAAGTGGTGGCGCAATCGCTGGGTCTTGGTTTGCAAAACTGCGTTGCGTTTGGCGACGGGATGAATGATGTTGAAATGCTGTCGATGGCGGGCAAAGGCTTGGTGATGGCCACCTCACACGAGAAAGTAAAACGGGCACTGCCTGACAATGAAGTGATCGGCAGCAATGCAGACGATGCCGTTGCCCACTACTTACAACAACACTTGCTCTAAAGCGCACATTGGGGCAGGTCTATCCTGCCCGTTTCTTTCAGCGCCGTGATGGCCGAGTCTCTTGACGTAAAATCGCTTGCCACTGCGCCTCGCTCACGGGCATGACGGAAAGGCGATTGCCCTTTTTCACCAGCGGCATAGAGTCCAGCTCCGGCATCGCTTTTAATACGCTGAGCGGGATCAAGCGCTCGGTTTTGCGCACGAATTCCACATCCACCATCACCCAGCGCGGGTTGGCTTCACTGGCTTTGCCATCGTAATAATCGCTGCTGGGATCAAACTGGAAATGGTCGGGATACGCTTCTCGCACCACTTTGGCAATGCCCGCCACACCGACTTGCTTGCAGGAAGAGTGGTAGATCAGCACCAAGTCGCCCAGTTTTACTTCATCTCGTAACCAGTTCCTTGCTTGATAATTGCGTACTCCTTCCCAACATGAGATGTTTTGTACGCGCAAGGTGTCGATGGAAAAGGTGTCCGGTTCAGTTTTAAACAACCAATATGCCATAATGGGGTCCAAGCAGATTTTGATACGCAAAAAGGTATACCATGAAGGCGCTGAAAAACCCAGCCACACTCTCGCTGCTGATACTACTGCAAGCCTGTTCCAGCTCTGATAACGTCGCTATAGAATCTGCCCCGTCCCCTGAGGCCAGTTTAAACAAGCCCGACAGCGTGGTGGCGCAGCCTTTTCTCTTATCTGGCACTGCGGTGGTGGGCCACGAGACCCAATACCTCACGCCGTGTGGCAGCAACCAGCAATATTGGCTACAGCTCTCAGCGCAGCAGCGCCAGCAAGTGATGTCTCTCAATCAGACGCCTTATCAAACTCTGTATGGTGAGTTCATCGGCCATCTGGAAAGCACTACCGCTGAAGGCTTTGCCGCCGAATACGATGCTCGTTTTGTGGTGGAACAAATCAACTACGTCGATGCCACTCGCCAGCAGCAGTGTGACCAAGCCAAACGTCCTACCCGAGCGTTTGGCAACCAGCCCGATTGGTCGCTGAGTTTTAACCGCGACAACCTGACGTTCACGCAAGCAGGCACGCCGACTCGGGTACTCGACATTGAACGCAGCCAGTTGAGCCCACGTAAACGCGACTATCAACTGAGTTCAGGCCGCCTGTTGCTGACCGAAAACCTGTGTCGCGATGCAAAAAACAACGCCTTGTATGGCTGGAAAGCCACCCTCACACAGGACAAAACCATCTTCAATGGCTGCGCGACCACTTCCAACGTCGATGCCACGGCCAGCTGGAGCGGCCTATACACGGCGACCTCAACCCAATCGGCCGGGTTTTCTGTCCATCTGGAGTTGAAGGCCGACCATAGCGCGCAAACCCGCTATCTCTACGCTGATCAAGAGCGCCCGCTCCTAGAGCATGGCTACTGGCAGCAGTTGAATCCCAATCAAATTCAAGTGGTGATGACCCGTCACCAAGGGCAAAAGCTGGTCACCGAACGCATTTTTACTCGTACGGGATCACAGCTCAAAGCGGAACAAGAAAAGGTCGGCAGCGTGGTTTACCCTATTGCTCAAGGTGGGCTAGTACTTTACCCCGCGAAAGTGTCCTCAAACATCGCTGTCGAACCTGACACTGAGCAACCAGTGGCGCTACCAAGCAGCGGCGACATCAACGCCAGCGCAGACTACAACGCTAAAGTGGACAGTGCCGTGCGTGAGTACTTTCGCTTGCACAAAACCGAGCCGAAAAATAACCAATATCGCTGGCTCACCTACGATCTGAACGGCGATGGTCAGCCTGAGCTGCTTACTCAGCTCGACTGGTGCGGCTCTGGCGGCTGTACTTTACTGATTTTTGAAAATCACGCCGACCAGTGGCGCTTTAACAGCCGTATCACGCTGGTGCGCAGCCCTATCTACCTTGGCACGCAGCGCAGCTCAGGCTGGCAAGATCTGATCTTTGAGGTAAGCGGCGGCGGCGCAGCATCTGGCAAACACCGGATGCAATACAACGGCCTTAGCTACCCGCTCAACCCAAGCTTGGCACCAGAGGCGAGTGCGGCGCAGATAAGCGGCGTTAAACTGTTTGCCGATGGCATCAGCCCGGTGCGAGATGGGGTGCGTTTGTGAAGGCGCAACCTTGCCCGCATTGCGGCTTTCTCCACCAGTGCGTGTGTGGGGACATTCCGCAGATAGAAAGCTCGCTGCGTTTCGTTTTGCTCCAGCACCCAAATGAACCCGCCCGTTTGAGCAACAGCGGCAAACTGTTGCACTGGTTTGGCCTTAAGGTCGAGCGCATGATTTGGCAGCGCCAAACGCCACCGCCACAGTGGCAGGCGCTGGTGGAAGATCCGGCCCTCTTCCCTGTGCTGCTCTACCCGCATCCACAAGCGCAAACCTTGCCTCAGGTGCAACAAAGCAGCGCGGCTCAGCAGCGTCAAAGCGTGTTTGTGATTTTGGATGGCACTTGGCAGGAGGCGAGAAAAATGCTCAATAAAAGCGAGTGGTTGGCACAACTGCCCTGTTTGAGCATCAGCAGCCGGGCGGAATCGGCTTACCAATTGCGCCGCAACCAGCAGCCGGGCAATTTGTGCACCATGGAGATCGCCGCCGAACTTTTAGCGCAAAGTGGCGAGCTGGCACAGGCGCAGCAGATGCAGCAGTTTTTGCAACACTATTTGCAGGTTTTCCACGCAGACCGAAGTGGTCACTCACTCAAGTGAGGAAAGCACAACAGCCAGGCCCGCCAGCCTTGCTGTTGGCTTTAAGCACTTAAAACAGCCGTTGCGGCTTACCTAAGAAATAGCCCTGCAAGTAATCCACCCCCATGTCCTGCACTATCTGGCAAACCTGCTGGTTGTGAACAAATTCCGCCACGGTTTTTGCATTCAACACTTGGCACAATCGCACCAATTGGTTAGCAATTTTGCGCTGCTTCTCATCTTGATCAATATTGCGGATCAAGCTGCCATCGAGCTTAATGATTTCCGGTTCCAACTTGATGATTTCATCAATATTGGAGTAACCAGAGCCAAAATCATCGACGATGATGCGCGCCCCCAAGCGGCGAAAGTGGCTACACACTTCGATCATCCGCCCGTAATCTTTAATTTGCTCCGACTCCAACACTTCCAGACCAATGCGGCTGGGATCGTTGAGTTGGTTGATCGAAGCTTCAAGCAGCAAGAGAGTTCTGTCGCTGAGCAAATCTTGCGGTGACAAGTTGATCGAAAACGCCTCCTGCTTATCTTGCATGTAGTCGAGAGTGCTTTGGATCATGTGTCGGCTTAAACGAGTGTAGAGATGGGTGCCCGTGATAATCGGCAGAAACTGCCCCGGCAACACAATACGCCCGTCGTTTTCCACAATGCGCACCAAACACTCTTTGGCTGAAGGCGTTTTGCCATCGGCGTGAAAAATCGGCTGCGCATAGGTAACGATGTTCTGCTGCAAGATGGCACGGCTGACACAACCCAGCCAGCCGAGCTGTTCGCGGCGTACCTCTTCGCTGACTTGCACTTCTTTAGCATCACAAATGTGGGTGTTGTTACGCACCCCAACCCGACGTGCTTCAATCGCTTTGAGCAAGAGTTCATCACCGCTGGCATTGGGGAAATCACGTCGGCTCGCCAAACCGCCACAGAGTGAAATGGAGAGATAGTCGACATGTTCAAGCCCGGATGGCTCAAAGTTGGTTTGTTCGATCAGATCGGCGAATCGGGTGAAGAGCTGTTTGATGGTTTCACCGCACAGCCCAGCGCGAAAGATAAACGCCCACTCTCCCACCCCAATGCTGTAGATACGCAGATTCGCCCCTTTGCCAAGGCGTTTGCGTAGCCGTGTGGTAAAGTGGACCGACAGCATCTGCAATAACTCATCACCGACTTGATAACCGTATTTCTCATTTATGTGGTTAAAATTAAGCAACTTAAGTGTCAGGAGATGCTCGTCCGCTTGAATATCATTGAGATACTCTTTAAGCGCAATACGATTGGGCAGGCCAGTACGGCTGTCGCGGCGATAGCTCTCTTGCAGACGCATCGCCTGACGCTCAAGCTGGTACTCCATATGCGCATTCATGTTGTCCAGATCAGCAATGGCACTGCGGATCAAACAGAACAGTGGTGAAATGCTGCTGATCTCATTGGAGGGCAAGTTAAAACGCGTCACTTCGTCGCTTTCGCGCAGCGCCAAATAGGTCAGGCTATGATGCAAAATCTCCAGCGAAGCGCCTTCACTGTATATCTCTCCCATGCAATAACTGCCATTGGTGGTGGCCAGTTCATTGAAGGCACTCACCTCTTCAGCACCGTCAATGAAATCAAGCCGCGAAGCGCAGTTGTAGATAAACACCGATTCGGGCTGATGCATCGCCAGTTCCATCACGCCATGCTTTAACTGCTCCAGCGTCAAAGAGGGGTGGTTATAGCAAAAGCGTACCTCATCGCCCACTTGCCAATCACGGTCAAAGGTCATGCTGCCATCGGCATGGATATCGCACACCGAACACACTTCTTTCTTGTTGTTCACTTCGCGATAAAGCGGAAAATTGATTAGCTGATTCAAAGAGATGTCGCGATTGTCTGCCAAATAGTGCTTGTACACATCATAGGCCGACCTGTTGCCCAGCGCGATTAATCGTCGCCCTTGCGCGGCCGTCACCTTGTGATACATCCCGACCGGGTTCCACTCCGAATAAGCGTGCGTCCATACTTTCAACGCGTCGCCATGAAGCGCGACCGCCACTGCCGCATTGTGGTACACCTTCTCTTGGTGCAGCACCCAGCAGCCATCTTCGGTTGTCTGAGCCAAACCGCCAGCCACCGGCGGGCAAGCTTCTTCACAGCGAAATGCGCTATAGATTGGATAGTCGACCCGCTGCACTTGCACGGCAAAACTGACCACCGCGCAACTGGCCGGGCTGAGATTGAGCGCATGACGAAAATCGTAGCTATCGAGATCGGGCGCACCGCTATAGGGCTGCACGGCGGAGGTAAGCTGCGTATACATAAACTGGCTAATGACGATCAAGCAGCCGTGATGAAGAATTTCGCCGGCGTGGATCATGTGGCGAGTGCTGTGTCCGATTATTTCAGCACGCGGCAACTTCATGCGAAGAGCGCGGGCATAAGCTTCGGTCACCGACGCTGACTGAGCGGAAAAAAGCTGAATCAAATAGGGGCTATCGACTTGCCAATCATAGCCTTGTATCTGTTCTTGTAACTGCTCGAGATCATCCGCCCAGAGAGAGAAAGTCTGCATACGCGAGTGAGTCCTGACGTTGTGGCTTAGTAAAGAAACTAAGATTATGTTCTATTTATGAGAAATCTAATCTACGTATCTTTATTAAGCTTTGCCAGCTTTGCGCGTTATCAGCTTGTTAAGATTGAGAGTGTGCTTGCAAAAGCGGCAGCAATTGACGCAATTCCCTAATCTCAAGATGGGGCAAGCTTCGCGCTTTCGCATTGCGGTACAAACTTCGATGGGTGGTGTTGATCCAACACGACATAAATCCGTGCTGATTGGCGGCCGCGACGTCTTTGAGCAGATGATCGCCCACATGCAGAATGTTAGCTGGGGAACATGGCAACATCGACTGCGCGAGCAGAAACAGATCCGCTGCGGGCTTCGCTGCGCCATCAGGCCCCGCTTGCAATACCGCCTTAAAATAAACATCAAGGCCAAGCACTTTGGTATCGACGTTGCCATTGGTGATCGCCACCAGCGGAAACTCACCAGCCAAGGCACTCAGTACCTGATGCGTTTGCGGCGGCACGGTTAAACGGCTGCGCCAACTAAGCGCGACCGCCACCCCATCTTTAGCAGCCTGTTGCGCTTCTTCTGGTGCGTAACCCAGTTGCAAGAACGCCGTTTGCAACTGTTTTTCTCGCCATAATGTCACATCGTGGCACACGGCTGGGTGCTTGCGGCTGACCGCCGCTTTGATCTCCTGCCATTGCTCGGTACGAAAACGCTGCGTTTGCGGGTGTTCGCGGTGCAACCAGCTCAACAGTTCCGCCTCCATGCGCAGCACCACTGGACGGTTATCGTACAAGGTGTCGTCCAAATCGAACGTCAGTGCTTTGATCGGTGCCAGTGAGCGATAGAATTTCATTCTTCTTCCTCTTTGCGTTGCGACGATTTTTTCCGCGCTCTGGGGTGAGCTTGGTCATACACATCCGCTAAGTGCTGAAAGTCCAAGTGGGTATAGATCTGCGTGGTGGAGATATTTTCGTGTCCCAGCAGCTCTTGTACCGCGCGCAAATTATTGCTCGATTCCAACATGTGCGTGGCAAAAGAGTGGCGCAGTTTATGCGGAGTAATGTGGCTTGCCACCGCCTGCTTTTGTCCCCATTGTGCCATGCGCTTTTGCACACTGCGATGGGAAATGCGCGCGCCCAACTTAGAGACAAACAGCGCATTTTCACCCGGTGCGGCTAAGCCACTGCGAATTTTCAGCCACTTACCGACCCATTGCACCGCCATGCCCGCAAACGGCACTTTGCGCTCTTTGTCGCCTTTACCGATCACGCGAATTTCGCCGCTACGCAGATGCACATCTCGCACGTCGATGCTCACCAGCTCTGCCAAACGCAATCCCGCGCCATACATCAGTTCCATCATAGCGCGATCACGAATCGACAGCGGATCATTTTCATCCACTTCGAGCAGTTGATTGACTTCATCGACATCGAGATTTTTTGGTAGCGGGCGCTTTTTCCTCGGTGCGGAAACCCCTTTAGCCGGATTGGCGACGATTTCTCCGCGCAAAATGAGAAAATCAAAAAAACTGCGTAGTGATGAGAGACGCGTGGCCAAACTGCTGGCTTTCATGCCTTCACGCATCCCTTTGCCCGCTAACTGGCGCACCCAACTGGCATCGACGTCATTCCACGCCTTAACGTTCATGTCCGCCAGATGCTGCGCCATGGTTTGCAACTGCTGTTTGTAGTTGCGCTGCGTGTGCAAACTCAGCCCTTTCTCGCTGCGCAGAAATTCGTAGAAGCGATCCAGTGGCTTTTGCAGGCTACTTGGCAGAGGAGTGCTGGGCGTTGTCGTCATCGTAGCTTTGCCATAGCAGGGTTTGCGCAAGGTGGGCGACCACCAAAGAGAGATGGCGTAAAAACAAGGTATCCATATCGGGTTGGAAATGGCCACCATCTTCACTGGAGAAAGCCAGCACGCCGAGTGTCTGCTTTTTCACCAAAGGCAAAATCACGTAGGAACCCATTTCTGGCACGTGCATCTCCCCAAACAACGCCTCGCGGTCCACTTTACGCAAACGGCCCAAGTAGGCCTCTTTGCCGTTAAGGTGCGTGGTAGCAAAACGTTGATAGTGCTCTTTGCTCAGCTGCGCGCTGGCATCACATTGACTAAACAGGCGCACATAAGCGCACAAGCCAAGTTGTTGCGCTTTCTGCTCAATGGCACTGATCACTTGTGTGAAGTCGGTGCATTTTAAGATTGTGCCTTGCAGATCCATAAACTGGTAAAACGTTCGATCGTTGCTGGCCGCCAATGACATCAGGCCAGTGATCTCTTCTTCCAGCTCTTCAATGCGCTGACGTTGGCGATTCAGTTGTAGATGCACTAGCGGTACGGCACCCAAATCCGGATGCGGCAGCGACAAGCGATCCACCAGCTCAGGACGTTGCATAAAAAAATCTGGGTGATCTTTCAGATACTCGGCCACCACTTCTGCGCTCAGCGTATCTGCTTCTATATACGACAAAAAATTTCCCCTCGTTCCATCAGCAAAAGAGCTGTCCGTCAAAGACGTGTGTTGCAGGCCCGGTCATGTACAACGGCTTGCCAGGGCCTTGCCATTGAATGTGTAGCTCGCCGCCGGGCAATTTGACCGTCACACTCTCATCAAGTAAACCCTGCACAATGCCCACTGCAACCGCACCGCACGCGCCGCTGCCGCAAGCTTGAGTTTCCCCTGCGCCGCGCTCATACACGCGTAGGCGGATCTGGTTGCGATTGACCACCTGCATAAAGCCAGCGTTAACACGCTCTGGAAAACGTTCGTGCGACTCCAAAAGCGGACCTAAGGTTTCCACTTCCGCCGTATCGACATCATCCACCACAGTCACGACATGCGGATTGCCCATGCTCACAGCACCGCAAAACAGCGTTTTCTCGCCAACACGCATGATGTAGGTTTTCTCTTTCTGCTTGGCGCGAAATGGAATTTTGCTCGGTTCAAATTCCGGCACACCCATATTGACGGTGATCTGGTCGTCGTCTTCCACGTCGAGAATCATTTTGCCTTTCTTGGTGCTGACACTGATGCTGTATTTGTTGGTCAGCCCTTTCATGCGCACAAAACGGGCGAAACAACGCGCACCGTTGCCACACTGCTCGACTTCGCTACCATCGGCATTAAAAATACGGTAGTGGAAATCCGTTTCGGGATCATAGGGCGCCTCGACCACCAGCAGTTGGTCGAAGCCAACGCCTGTGTGACGATCCGCCAAGCGGCGGATCAGTTCTTGCGAGAAGTAAACGTTTTGGGTAATGCAATCGACCACCATAAAGTCGTTACCCAAACCGTGCATTTTGGAAAAGTGGAAATGCATAAAAGCTGGTTACTCCGGAAGAATGTGTTCAAGTTCCCACAGGCTACGCAGCTCTTCACGCTGACGAACGAGGAAACTTTGCGTGCCATCGACCATGATTTCTGCGGCGCGAGCACGAGTATTGTAGTTCGAGGACATCACAAAGCCGTAAGCACCGGCGCTGCGCACCGCAAGCAGGTCATTTTCGGCCAGCACCAGTGAGCGGTCTTTACCGAGGAAATCACCGGTTTCACAAATCGGCCCGACCAGATCATACGTCACCGCTTCGCCGCTGCGTGGCTTCACCGGCACGATATCCTGCCACGCTTGGTAAAGCGCCGGGCGCATCAAGTCGTTCATCGCAGCATCAATGATGGCGAAGTTTTTGTGCTCGGTATGTTTGAGAAATTCCACTTTGGTCAGCAGTACACCCGCATTCGCCGCAATGGCTCGACCAGGCTCGAAAATCAGCTCGAGATCTTGATGGTTTTCCAGACGGCCCAGCAGCGCTTTCGCATACTCTGACGGCTGCGGTGGCAGCTCATTACGATAAACGACCCCTAAACCACCACCGACATCCAGATGACGGATGGTGATGCCTTGCTCTTTAAGGGAATCGATCAGCGCCAAAAGACGATCCGTGGCATCAATGAACGGCGCGAGTGCCGTCAACTGAGAGCCAATGTGGCAATCAATCCCCTGCACATTGAGGTTCTCTAGGCTTTGCGCAAACTGATAAACCGCCGGTGCGCGGTCAAACGCAATACCAAATTTGTTGTCACGTAGGCCAGTCGAAATATAAGGATGGGTTTGAGCATCAACATCAGGATTAATGCGCAGTGAAATTGGTGCTTTCACGCCCAGCTCACCGGCTACCTTGTTGAGGCGCTCCAGCTCAGGCTCGGACTCCACATTGAAACATTTGATGTTCAGTTCCAGCGCGCGACGCATCTCAGCTTCGGTTTTACCCACACCAGAAAACACCACTTTACGTGGATCGCCACCCGCGGCAATCACACGCTCCAGCTCACCGCCAGAGACGATATCAAAGCCGGAACCAAGACGCGCCAACACATTGAGCACACCAAGATTGGAGTTGGCTTTTACCGCGTAGCAAACCAGATGAGGATGGTTTTCAACAGACTGATCAAAGGCTTTCCAGTGGCGCTCTAATGTAGCACGTGAATAGACGTACAGCGGCGTACCATATTGCTGCGCCAGTTGAGACAGCGCAACGCCTTCGGCCCACAGTTGGCCATCATCCTGATAATTGAAATAGTCCAAAATTCGCTTCCCTTATTAATGGTCGACTGCTTTATCTGTTTTCATGCCTACTGCGACTGTTCACTCGGCGGAGTGTCGTCAGGAATATAGAGGGAGCCCGACTGCCCACACCCAGCCAACAAGGCCACACTGAGGGTAAGCAACACAGTAAGTAATTTTTTCATTTTGCATATCGTGATTATTGATTCAATGCCCCCTATAATCGCACCACACTCAGGAAAAGCAATAGGATAGATAAGATGAACAATACTGAATTTCATCAACTGGTGGATGCCGAGTTGCAACTTATTGAAGAAGCGATTGATGATTCAGGCGCGGACATCGATTTCGAAACCACCGGCAATGTGATGACGTTGGAGTTTGACGACCGCAGCCAGATCATCATTAACCGCCAAGAGCCGATGCAGGAAATTTGGCTGGCATCAAAATCCGGCGGTTTCCACTTTAAATATCAGCAAGATAGGTGGATTTGCTCTAAAACTGGCATGGAGTTCTCGCAGATGGTCAAACAAGAATGCGAGAAGCACGCAGGCGACACGATCGACTGGGTACAATAAAAGTCAAAGAGCACCACGTGGGTGCTCTTTCTCTATTGGCCGCTAACTCTATTAGCAATTAAATCGCCTCGGCTTAAACATTGACGACTTTCGACATTTTGGACGGAGTACAGGCGTCGTTGCGATAAGGCACGATGTAAGATTGCGCCCCCTCTTCTTGTGGGTGCACAATTTGATAGTACTGGGGCAAGTTAAAGTTAATGAACTTGGACGCGACCTGTTGGTCGTCTTTGACCGAGGTGTAGAAGCTGTTAACGCTGGCGATCATCTCATCTTTTGAGCCGCTAAACTGGTGATACACTTCCACCTGATTCGACTCATCCAACACATAAATATTGAAGCCTTTATCGGTATCTTCAAAGAAGAACTGGATCAAGCCTTCGCTGGCAAATCCATCGACGATTTCTGGCAGCTGGTAGTCCGCTTCGCGATCCAGCATCAGCAGAGGTGAGCCTTTCAGCTTGTTGGTCGAGATGCTGCGGTAAAAATCAACCGAGTTTTCCAACTTTTGTACCGACACGCCACGACGCTCAAAGAACAACCCGTAGGTTTGCGCGCTTAAACGAATCGCTTTGAAGCGGCGGCGTTTTTCCTGCTCAACTGGCTTTAAGCGTAAATCAATACACTCAGCCAGCAGCTGGTACACCATGTTACGCATCACGCCACGCATGTTTTTGCTGTAACAGAAAACATCCACCGACTCGGGCGGAATCGCATCTTGGTGCATTTTCCCTAACACAGTTTTCAGCGCATCCAGCATAGCGGTTTCGCCTTTGAAATGCAGAGTGCGTACTTCGTGCCAAGAGTTGCGGTAAACCAGATCAACACTGCCAACCAAACTGCGCTGCTGCGTACCAAAACTGAAAATATCTGCGTTTTTCAGGTCCACTTTTAAAGAGCGCCCCGACAGTTCGGCAGTGGGGTCACTTTCAAAGTTGATGAACATCGCCAGTTGGCTGATTTCACATGGGCTGGCCAACGCTTGCATGGTAGGTCGACGTTTGCGCAGTGAGAAGGTATTGCGCAAGTCGCTGACCATCTGATAGAACTTATCGATGTCGATCTGCGCATCTCGCACCACCGCATGCAAACGCGTCGACTCGGTGATCAGGCCATTAAAAAACGCCCACGCAACCAATTTACTCAAGTACTCGTGGTGCTCCAAATACGGCTGACCGAGAATGCGGTGCGCCACCAGAGGCTGCTTGTACAAATACCAACCGGCTTTATTGGTCCGCCCTTCGCGCACTTCAATAAAACTGAGGTCCGCTTCATGTAAGTCCGGCGAAATCTGTGGATTGAGCAGGGTCACTTTGCCCGGCAACACTTCAAAGGCGGCGTACAGCTTACGCGCTAAAATGCTGATATCTTGTGGGCTAATGGCCGAGGTAATGTCGTTACGCCGCGCGAACTGGATCAAATTACGGTAACTTTGCATCAGGGCATCCAGCAGCGCGTGGTGCACCACTTTCACCTGTTCCACTTTCCAGTTTCGGCGATTATCGAGCTCGGCGATCACCTCAGGTGACCACTGCCACTGGGTCGTCAGTTGACGCAGCGCTTCGCGTCGCCAAGCGACCGAGCCAACGCCGGGATCACGAGAAAGCTTTTCATGAGTTTTCAGATAGAAACAGCGCCGAACCAGATCCAAACGGGTGGTATCTTTGATGCGCTCCAGATAGCGCGTCACCTTCTCCAGCATCAAATAATACGCATCCATGCCGTAAAGATCCGGCTCATGGGCAAAAAAGCGTCGTTTGGTATCAATGCTGAGTAGCTGGGTGTGCGGGTATTCCCACGAGTAGGCTTCCAGCAAGATCGCTTTCAGCACCGATTTGTATGGCGAGTCGATACTCTTGTACAACTGCCATAAGTTGGAGCCGAAATACTCTTCTGCCGGAATGCAGCTTAACTGACCAAAGTCGATCCACTCGTTGCAGTTGATGTAGCCACCACGGCAAAGCTGATCGACGTACTCGTCATAACACTCTTCCATTTCTGGTGGCACTATCTGCCACAACAAGCGTCGTCCGGCGATACGCACTGCCGAGCGATAGAACTCGTCGAGCAATAACATGTGCTGAGAAGAGCCGCAGTTGTCGCCTGTCATCTGCTCTGAGCGGTTGGAGCGAAAACGCTGCTCATCCATCAAGAAAAAGTTCGCCTCAACCCCGTGCATCTGCGCCCAATCGGTGATGAGTAGGCACTTGTTGGTGAGACTTTCCCTTTCTTCATGGCTCATGAGGCTTGAGACACACACCCAGATGTCGAGATCGCTGGAGGTGCTTTGCCCAATCGACGAGGTACTTCCCATAGTATACAAGCCAAGAATTTTGGCTTTTTTCGCCACTGGCAAAGGGCAACCTAAGGTGAGTTCGGTATCGTCAATAAACTGCTGTTGTACGTCGTTGAACTCCTGACCGTCGATCCCATAAGGTACATCGGCGTCAAAATAGCCCGGAATCGCTGGATGATTGAAATGAAGTAAAGCAGGAATGAGATGGAAGACTCGCTGGCTTTGCAAATCCATAAGCGCCAGCGCACGTTCAATACGTTGCTGGTTAAGTGTATCTAATCGCTGGATTAATTTTTCGGTATAAGCCTGCAAGGGAGTTCCTTGGTTTCAGTATCAAGACACGTCTGTATAACTTTTATGCCATCCTGGCAGAAAAACGTGATCAATTTAACACTTCTAAGCGTATTGGTAAAGATGTAACCCGTCAATCCCAAACCAACACGAACCTTTGTCGCACGCCCTTTTCAAGGCGCCTCAGTGTCGCTTGTAACGCTGACTACGAATACTGGCGGCGCAGTCAAATGAGAATTGAGTCACACTATTTCAGTACGCTTGTGTAATTAGTTAACCATACCAACAGTTACACGAACTAACAGTAATACTTTAGCAGTGAGGATGGTAGGATTGGGGCAAAATTGACAATGACACTGGGAAGATCATGACACACTCAACACCGATTCGCATCGCAACCCGAAAAAGTCCTCTTGCACTTTGGCAGGCCTACTATGTCAAAGAAGCGCTGCAACAGACTCATCCCGGCCTTGAAGTGGAACTGGTGACCATGGTCACCAAAGGTGATGTGATTCTCGATACGCCTTTGGCAAAAGTCGGCGGTAAGGGGTTGTTCGTCAAAGAGTTGGAAGTGGCGATGCTGGAAGGGCGCGCGGATCTGGCGGTGCATTCGATGAAGGACGTGCCTGTCGATTTTCCACCAGGGCTCGGGCTGGTCACCATCTGTGAGCGCGAAGATCCACGCGATGCGTTTGTCTCCAACCATTATGAAAACATTGAACAACTGCCACAAGGCGCGGTTGTCGGCACCTGCAGCCTACGCCGTCAGTGCCAACTCAAAGCGTATCGTCCAGATTTAGTCATCAAAGAGCTACGCGGCAACGTCGGCACACGCTTGAGTAAACTTGACGCGGGCGAGTATGACGCAATTATCCTCGCCGCGGCAGGTCTTAAACGCCTCGAACTGCAAGAGCGCATTCGTAGCTTTATCGAGCCAGAACAGTCTCTCCCTGCGGTAGGTCAAGGCGCTGTTGGCATTGAGTGCCGCACCGATGACGAGAGAATGCTCGAACTGCTAGCGCCGCTGAATCACGTCGAAACAGCGGATCGCGTCAAGTGTGAGCGAGCAATGAATCTGACCCTACAAGGCGGCTGCCAAGTGCCGATTGGCAGCTACGCGCTGCTTGAGGGCGATCAGATTTGGCTGCGTGCTCTTGTCGGTGAACCCGATGGCTCCCACATTGTGCGCGGCGAAATTCGCGGCCCGCGCACCGACGCCGAATCCCTGGGCGTGCAACTTGCGCAGCAACTTCTCAGCCAAGGCGCCGACGACATTCTTGCTCGTCTTTATCAAGATCACGAGTAACATGACGGTTCTGGTCACGCGGCCAGCCGAACAAGGGCTGGCGCTCTGCTCCTTGCTCAATGATGGTGGAGTCTCCACACTCCATCATCCTCTCATTCGTATCGTCGCCAATCCAAGCGTCGAAACACTCCTTTCTCAACTGCGCGACAGCGACATTGTTATCGCCGTCAGCCAACACGCGGTGCAGTTCGCCCAGCAATGGCTTGCAAAACATCAAGCAAACTGGCCGCAGAACACGCGATATCTTGCCGTTGGTCAAAAAACCGCACACTATTTAAGCAAAGTCACGGGGCAAGACGTAAACTACCCGACGGTCAGTGATAGTGAGCACTTAATCCAACTTCCGGAGCTCAACCGGATCGCAGGGAAGCGTGTGTTGATTTTGCGCGGCAACGGGGGTAGAGAGCTCATCCGAGAGTCTCTTGCCTCGCTTGACGCCGATGTTGATTATTGTGAGACGTACCAGAGAGAATTTATCCCCTTTGATCCGCTAAGCTGTGTGGCATCTTGGCAAGCGCAAAAAGTCGATACTCTCATCGTCACCAGTTCTGAACAGTTGGAATACCTCAACCGCATGATGCACAGCCAAGCACAGCAATGGCTGCATCAACAACATTTATTGGTACCCAGCGAACGCATTGCTGCCATTGCACACTCTTTAGGCTTCGCCAGAGTGACCAACGTTGGAAGTGCTGCAAACATGGAATTACTGGCTGCTCTCCAGCCTAAGTAAAAACAGGATAACCTCATGACAAGTAAAAAAAATAACGAGCAAACCACGCCTGAAGAAATGACGTCTACCCCAACCTCCAACGACATTTCGCCTAATAACGATACGTCTGCTTCTGCCGAGATCGCCAACGATGTCCGCCCTGCCTCCTCTGACACCGAGAAAGCGCCACACAGCAACACTCAGCCAGAGCAAAAGCGCGGCAGCAAACTGAGCATCATCGCGATTGTGATAGCCCTACTTGGTACTGGCGGGCTCGCTTATCAAATGCAACAGCAGAGTAGCCACTACCAAGCGCAGATCGCCGCACTGCAAAATCAGCTGCAACAAACTCAGTCATCCTTGACTCAGCAGATGAACCAAGTCAAAGCGGACACGGCGCAGCAAGCCAGCAGCACACTCCACAAAGCGGAAGTGGAACTTGCGCAGCAGCAAAAGAGCATTGAGAGCCTACAGCTGGCCATGGCGGATGTGAAAGGACGCCGTCCAAACGACTGGCTGCTGGCGGAAGCGGATTACTTGGTCAAACTGGCCGGACGCAAGCTGTTTCTTGAGCACGACGCAACGAGCGCCACTCATCTGATGGAAAGCGCTGATCAACGTATCGCCACGCTCAACGACCCGAGCTTTGTCCCACTGCGTAAAGCAATGGCAAGCGACATTACCAAACTAAAAACCATCCCAATCATTGATCGTGATGGCTTAGTAATGCGTCTAACCGCTTTGCAGCAACAAGTCGATCAGTTGCCACTGGCTAATGCTATTCTCCCAGAAGCCAAAGCGGTAGAAAAAACCGAGGTCTCCGAGGACATCAGTAACTGGCAAGACAACTTGCTCACCTCGCTAAAAGACTTCTCAGAAAACTTCATTACTTTCCGTACCCGCGACGGCAATGTGATTCCTCTGCTCTCACCAGAGCAACATTTTTATCTCAAAGAGAACATCAAAGCCAAGCTGGAAACGGCGATCAAAGCCGTCTATCTCGAGCAAAATGAACTTTACACCATCGCACTAACAACCGCAGAAAGCTGGTCTGAATCCTTCTTTAACCTTGACGACAATGCCGTAAAAGAGTTTAACCGTAGTCTAAAACAACTCAGTCAGCAGAATGTTCAAGTGGCGTATCCCATGAAACTGGAAACACAAAACCAACTCGCGGATGTGATTCGTGAACGCCTTCGCCGGGATGTCACCACGCTAACCAGCACGGAGGATAAACAATGATTCGCATGATTTTTCTTTTCGTCGTGCTTGGCGCAGGATTGTTTGCTGGTACACAATTTTCCGGCCAGCAAGGTTATGTGCTGATCTCGGTAGCCAACAGCACCATAGAGATGAGTGTGACGACCTTGGTTATCTTTATCGTCGCAGCTCTGGCAGGATTGTTCGCGTTGGAATACCTCGCCAAGAAAGTGATTTATACCAGCTTCACCACTTGGAACTGGTTTAGTGTGCGCAAAATGCGCCGCTCACGTCGTTACACCAATGAAGGCATCATTAAGCTGCTGGAAGGGGATTGGAAAGGCGCTGAGAAAAAAGTGACACGCTGGGCTAATCATCACGATATGCCGCTATTGTGCTACTTAGTTGCATCTGAAGCGGCTGACGGCCAAGGAGACAAAGCCAAGCGTGATCAATACCTTGCTCTTGCTGCCCAACAAGAAAACGCCCATTTGGCGGTCGAACTGACCAGAGCAAAACAGTGGGTTCGTGAGGGCGAGTTTACCCAGGCGTTTGACACACTGCAATCGCTCAAAAGCAGCCACCCTAACAATCCGATTGTCATGGATCTGCTGAAAACCACCTATCTAGAACTGAAACTGTGGCAACCTCTACTCGATTTGCTGCCAAGCTTGCAGAAATCCGGTCATATTAGCCAGCCAGAGATGGAACGGGTCAGTTTGCAAGCTCATTGCGGCCAGCTCATTGATATTGCGACGCAGAAAGGCAGTGAAGGGCTCATCGCTTATTGGAATGGACTGAGCAAAAAGCTTAAGCTAGAAGAAACGCTCATCACCTGTTTTGTACAACAGTTGATCGCACGTAAAGCCGATCATGAGGCCCTGACTGTCATCAAAGAAGCACTGAAAAAAACGGCCTCTAGCAAACTGTATGCGCTATTGCCAGAACTTAACCTCTCCGATAGCCACCCAGTGATAGTACTGCTTGAGGAAGCGACAAAGCGCGACAATAGCAACGCAGAAGCGCACAGCGCTTTGGCCCAACTCTACTTACGCGAAAAGAAATGGGCATTGGCACAGACACACTTTGAACAAGCACTTAACGTGCGCTCCAGTGTCTCTGACTACGCTTACCTAGCAGAAGCCCTAGAAAAGCAAGATCTCAATAAAGCAGCTCATGAGGTTTCACGCAAAGCACTTACCCTTGTGCAGAATGGGTGAACGACTGAAACGAAAAAACCGGCGTTATCGCCGGTTTTTTTATGTCATTTTGCAACCACAACTCTTATACCAATCCATTCAGATAAAAATAAGGTCTGCAATCTTAGCTCATTTTAAGAGGACGACTCTCCTAGCCAAATTGTCTAATTTACCTGAGATCTGGTTAAGCCAGAACTAAGCAATTATACCAATCTAAGTAAAAATATGATCTAATTGATGTCATTCAACGATAAAACTTATTCGCTATGGACAGTCTCAATAATATCGACTTTAAAAAGCTCGCAAGCCAGCAGAAATCTATTCAGATGAAAATGAGACTGCTGGCCCTCGCTCATTTCAAAGATGGACACTCTCGCACCCAAATCGCCAAGTTTCTTATGGTGAGCCGAACCAGTGTTAATAAGTGGGTTCACACTTTTCTTGAAGAAGGATTAGAAGGGCTGAAGGAAAAGCCAAGAACGGGACGACCACCCTTCTTAACTTCTGAGCAAAGAGAGCAATTGAGCCAATACATAAAAGATAAAGCCAATGATACACAAGGCGGACGACTGACTGGGGCCGACATCCACGCTTATATCGTGAAAGAATTTGGCCAGCACTACCACCCTGATTCTATCTATTACCTGCTCGACCACATGGGCTTTTCATGGATAACTTCCCGCTCAAAACACCCCAAGCAATCTCAAGAAGTCCAAGACGATTTTAAAAAAATTCAAAATTGAAACGATCCTGAAGATCCCAGGATATATCGCTCTAGAGCATGTGGATGTCTGGTTTCAAGATGAAGCCAGATTTGGGCAACAAAACACGACAACACGGTTATGGGCAGAGAAAGGAACACGCCCCAGAGCCGTGAAGCAACAACAATTTGAATATGCGTATCTGTTTGGCTCTGTCTGTCCCGCGAGAGGGATTGGCGAAGCGATGGTCGTTCCTTGGGTGAATAAAGAGATCATGATCGAGCATTTAAAGCAAATATCGGCAATCACTGAAAAAGGGCGTCATGCCGTCATCATTATGGATGGGGCGAGTTGGCATACCAATGACATTGCAGAACCGTTTAGCAATGTCAGTATCATCAAGCTCCCGCCCTATTCACCAGAGCTCAACCCGATAGAACAAGTGTGGAGCTGGCTCAGACAACACTATCTTGCCAATCAGAGTTTTACCGATTATGAGGATATCGTGGAGAAAGTGTGCAAGGCTTGGAATCGATTCTTGGACAGTACAGATAGGGTTAGCAAAATGTGCATAAGAGAGTGGATTGACCTGACCAGTTAATTTTCCAGATTGGTATTACTCTCTAACAGCTCAAACTCTTGAGCTGTTAGATCTAGACTGGGCTTTCTATCCCTCAAGCAGTAAGCAATTAATCCTCCCAACAGATTCAGGATAAAACCATGCATACTGCGATGGCGAGAATGCTCGATATACGAAATGTTCTTCAACTGGTCATTCACTGTCCCGATAATAAAGCGTTTTTTCAGTAACGCTCGGTCCCATAAAGAGAGAAATTTCTTCTTCATGTTCTTACGAACAGTGGTAATGAGTTCAACGCCCTTATCCAGAAGCTCACCTGTTAAAGCTTTGCTGATATAGCCTTTATCACCGTAAAGTTTCCCCCAGATTGCATCAGCCATCTCTGGTACTGGCTTTCTGTCATCTTCATTGCCTTTAGTCAACTTGAGGGCGACAAGCTCGCCTAGGTGATTGATGATCAGATGAAGTTTAAAGCCAAAAGACCAGCCCATCGTCCCCTTTCCATGGCAGGCAACCCCTTCAAACACTTTATTTCTTTTGGCTCGAATGATGTGGCAAACCTCAATCTTGGTCGAGTCTACAAACTGGATACCTGTAGGTTTACCTAGCTTTGATGTCAGATAACTGCACATTGGCACGACCACGCTAGCCGTCATACCAAGGAATCTCGTGTAACTTAAAAGGTTTGGAAAGTATTTGGTCAGATTACGGCACACATAGAGCAAATAGTAGCTCTTGAAATCTCGATAGTGGGATTGGTGAAAGTGAATAAGGATGGTCATTATCTCAGCTGGAGATAGCTTACATGCCCTACGGCGCTTGAGTTCACCGATTTCGATGAGTTGCTGTTGCCACTGCTCAATAAACAACTGACAGAAATCATCGACATCACAGAAGGTTTCAATTAATTTGTCCATGCTCGTTCCTTGGAGGTATCTGTTCCTTTTGGTCGAATGATCAGATCGGGGAACGAGCAATTAGTTCCTCTGTTAGCTCAGTTTCTTATCCAGAGTTCAGGTTAATTTCTAAAAGTGAGTCGCACTAGCGTAAATAAATGGGTTTGAATCTTTTTAGAGGAAAGACTAGAAGGCCTTCAAGAAAAACCAAGGATCAGAAATTATACCAATCTAAGTAAAAATATGATCTAATTGATGTCATTCAACGATAAAACTTATTCGCTATGGACAGTCTCAATAATATCGACTTTAAAAAGCTCGCAAGCCAGCAGAAATCTATTCAGATGAAAATGAGACTGCTGGCCCTCGCTCATTTCAAAGATGGACACTCTCGCACCCAAATCGCCAAGTTTCTTATGGTGAGCCGAACCAGTGTTAATAAGTGGGTTCACACTTTTCTTGAAGAAGGATTAGAAGGGCTGAAGGAAAAGCCAAGAACGGGACGACCACCCTTCTTAACTTCTGAGCAAAGAGAGCAATTGAGCCAATACATAAAAGATAAAGCCAATGATACACAAGGCGGACGACTGACTGGGGCCGACATCCACGCTTATATCGTGAAAGAATTTGGCCAGCACTACCACCCTGATTCTATCTATTACCTGCTCGACCACATGGGCTTTTCATGGATAACTTCCCGCTCAAAACACCCCAAGCAATCTCAAGAAGTCCAAGACGATTTTAAAAAAATTCAAAATTGAAACGATCCTGAAGATCCCAGGATATATCGCTCTAGAGCATGTGGATGTCTGGTTTCAAGATGAAGCCAGATTTGGGCAACAAAACACGACAACACGGTTATGGGCAGAGAAAGGAACACGCCCCAGAGCCGTGAAGCAACAACAATTTGAATATGCGTATCTGTTTGGCTCTGTCTGTCCCGCGAGAGGGATTGGCGAAGCGATGGTCGTTCCTTGGGTGAATAAAGAGATCATGATCGAGCATTTAAAGCAAATATCGGCAATCACTGAAAAAGGGCGTCATGCCGTCATCATTATGGATGGGGCGAGTTGGCATACCAATGACATTGCAGAACCGTTTAGCAATGTCAGTATCATCAAGCTCCCGCCCTATTCACCAGAGCTCAACCCGATAGAACAAGTGTGGAGCTGGCTCAGACAACACTATCTTGCCAATCAGAGTTTTACCGATTATGAGGATATCGTGGAGAAAGTGTGCAAGGCTTGGAATCGATTCTTGGACAGTACAGATAGGGTTAGCAAAATGTGCATAAGAGAGTGGATTGACCTGACCAGTTAATTTTCCAGATTGGTATTATACAGTCGTTATTATGGATCGCACTGGGTGGTATACGGAAAAGTACGGTAGGAATTGACAATGCATTTAATAACGTCAGTGTCATAAAACGGCTGCTCTATTCACCATAGCTCAATCCAATTAAACAAGTATCGAGTTGGCTGCGACCACGCTATTTAGCGAAGCAACCTTTTACTAACCACCACGATATTGTCGAGAAGATATGTCACGCATGGAATCGATTTTTGGAATGCGCTGGTAGGGTGAAAACCATGTACAAATGAGATTGGATTGAGCTGACCCGTTAATTTTCCAGATTGGATTCATTCGCCGATAGACGAACAAAAACGGTAAAGACGAAAAAGCCCCGCTGTTTCCAGCGAGGCTTATTAATAAGTGGCGGAGCGGACGGGACTCGAACCCGCGACCCCCGGCGTGACAGGCCGGTATTCTAACCGACTGAACTACCGCTCCGCATCAGTTAGACTGTAAGTCTGGTATCAGGCAATGCCTAACACGATATTTAAAGCCTGGCGATGTCCTACTCTCACATGGGGAAACCCCACACTACCATCGGCGCTGTTTCGTTTCACTTCTGAGTTCGGGATGGAGTCAGGTGGGTCCAAAACGCTATGGTCGCCAAGCAAATTCTTTCTCTCTATTTCTAGAGAATAATCTGGAAAGCTGTTTACGTTCTTTTTAACACATTCAAGTTTTTGTTCTTGTTTTGAGTCCATCAAAACCCTTTGGGTGTTGTATGGTTAAGCCTCACGGGCAATTAGTACAGGTTAGCTCAACACCTCACAGCGCTTACACACCCTGCCTATCAACGTTCTAGTCTCGAACAACCCTTTAGGACAGTTAAACTGTCAGGGAAGACTCATCTCAGGGCTCGCTTCCCGCTTAGATGCTTTCAGCGGTTATCGATTCCGAACTTAGCTACCGGGCAATGCGTCTGGCGACACAACCCGAACACCAGAGGTTCGTCCACTCCGGTCCTCTCGTACTAGGAGCAGCCCCCTTCAATCTTCCAACGCCCACGGCAGATAGGGACCGAACTGTCTCACGACGTTCTAAACCCAGCTCGCGTACCACTTTAAATGGCGAACAGCCATACCCTTGGGACCGACTTCAGCCCCAGGATGTGATGAGCCGACATCGAGGTGCCAAACACCGCCGTCGATATGAACTCTTGGGCGGTATCAGCCTGTTATCCCCGGAGTACCTTTTATCCGTTGAGCGATGGCCCTTCCATTCAGAACCACCGGATCACTATGACCTGCTTTCGCACCTGCTCGAACCGTCATTCTCGCAGTTAAGCGGGCTTATGCCATTGCACTAACCTCACGATGTCCAACCGTGATTAGCCCACCTTCGTGCTCCTCCGTTACTCTTTGGGAGGAGACCGCCCCAGTCAAACTACCCACCAGGCACTGTCCGCGACCCCGATGAGGGGCCAACGTTAGAACATCAAACATACAAGGGTGGTATTTCAAGGACGGCTCCAACGCAACTGGCGTCACGTCTTCAAAGCCTCCCACCTATCCTACACATGTAGGTTCAATGTTCAGTGCCAAGCTGTAGTAAAGGTTCACGGGGTCTTTCCGTCTAGCCGCGGGTACACTGCATCTTCACAGCGATTTCAATTTCACTGAGTCTCGGGTGGAGACAGCGTGGCCATCATTACGCCATTCGTGCAGGTCGGAACTTACCCGACAAGGAATTTCGCTACCTTAGGACCGTTATAGTTACGGCCGCCGTTTACCGGGGCTTCGATCAAGAGCTTCGCTTACGCTAACCCCATCAATTAACCTTCCGGCACCGGGCAGGCGTCACACCGTATACGTCATCTTGCGATTTTGCACAGTGCTGTGTTTTTAATAAACAGTTGCAGCCACCTGGTATCTGCGACTCTCGTCAGCTCCATCCGCGAGGGACTTCACCATCAAGAGCGTACCTTCTCCCGAAGTTACGGTACCATTTTGCCTAGTTCCTTCACCCGAGTTCTCTCAAGCGCCTTGGTATTCTCTACCCGACCACCTGTGTCGGTTTGGGGTACGATTCCATCAAATCTGAAGCTTAGAGGCTTTTCCTGGAAGCATGGCATCAATGACTTCACTACCGTAGTAGCTCGACGTCGTGTCTCAGCCTATCGAGTGTCCGGATTTACCTAAACACTCAGCCTACGCACTTGAACCTGGACAACCGTCGCCAGGCCCACCTAGCCTTCTCCGTCCCCCCATCGCAATTTGATCGAGTACAGGAATATTAACCCGTTTCCCATCGACTACGCCTTTCGGCCTCGCCTTAGGGGTCGACTCACCCTGCCCCGATTAACGTTGGACAGGAACCCTTGGTCTTCCGGCGGGGAGGTTTTTCACCCCCCTTGTCGTTACTCATGTCAGCATTCGCACTTCTGATACCTCCAGCATGCTTTACAACACACCTTCAACGGCTTACAGAACGCTCCCCTACCCAATGTTCCAAGAACATTGCCGCAGCTTCGGTTTACAACTTAGCCCCGTTACATCTTCCGCGCAGGCCGACTCGACTAGTGAGCTATTACGCTTTCTTTAAATGATGGCTGCTTCTAAGCCAACATCCTAGCTGTCTAAGCCTTCCCACATCGTTTCCCACTTAGCTGTAATTTGGGACCTTAGCTGGCGGTCTGGGTTGTTTCCCTCTCCACGACGGACGTTAGCACCCGCCGTGTGTCTCCCGGATAGTACTTACTGGTATTCGGAGTTTGCAAAGGGTTGGTAAGTCGGGATGACCCCCTAGCCTTAACAGTGCTCTACCCCCAGTAGTATTCGTCCGAGGCGCTACCTAAATAGCTTTCGGGGAGAACCAGCTATCTCCGAGTTTGATTGGCCTTTCACCCCTAGCCACAAGTCATCCGCTAATTTTTCAACATTAGTCGGTTCGGTCCTCCAGTTGATGTTACTCAACCTTCAACCTGCCCATGGCTAGATCACTCGGTTTCGGGTCTAATGCTAGCAACTATACGCCCAGTTAAGACTCGGTTTCCCTACGGCTCCCCTATACGGTTAACCTTGCTACTAACATTAAGTCGCTGACCCATTATACAAAAGGTACGCAGTCACAGGACAAAGCCTGCTCCTACTGCTTGTACGTACACGGTTTCAGGTTCTATTTCACTCCCCTCACAGGGGTTCTTTTCGCCTTTCCCTCACGGTACTGGTTCACTATCGGTCAGTCAGGAGTATTTAGCCTTGGAGGATGGTCCCCCCATATTCAGACAGGATAACACGTGTCCCGCCCTACTCGATTTCACTGAACATGCGCCTATGACTACGGGACTATCACCCGGTATCGTTGGCCTTTCCAGACCATTCGTCTAACGCATGTAAAGCTTAAGGGCTAATCCAATTTCGCTCGCCGCTACTTTCGGAATCTCGGTTGATTTCTTTTCCTCGGGGTACTTAGATGTTTCAGTTCTCCCGGTTCGCTTCGCTGCACTATGTATTCATGCAGCGATACTTACTTATGTAAGTGGGTTTCCCCATTCGGAAATCGGTGACTCAAGTGGCTCTTACTGCCTCATCACCGCTTATCGCAAGTTAGTACGTCCTTCATCGCCTCTGACTGCCAAGGCATCCACCGTGTACGCTTAGTCACTTAACCATACAACCCCAAAGGGTCTTCTGTTTAAACAACCAAAGTTCGCTATCTCATTATTTGAATGAGCGAGATAGCATTGATTTGCCGGACTCAATTTTGAATTGTCACTATAAGTGACATTCCCAAGAACACTTGAATGTGTTTTGTTGGTGTTTGTCATCAAGACAAACATTGAGAACTTTACAAGTAATCTATCCATAAAGATAAATTACTTTGTCAGCTTTCCAAATTGTTAAAGAGCAAGATTTAACTTTCTATTGAAAGAAAGAAACCATGTTTAAAAGCACTCATTGAATGCGCTTAAAGATGGTGGAGCTAAGCAGGATCGAACTGCTGACCTCCTGCGTGCAAGGCAGGCGCTCTCCCAGCTGAGCTATAGCCCCATCAATAGTGGTGGGTCTGAGTGGACTCGAACCACCGACCTTACGCTTATCAGGCGTACGCTCTAACCACCTGAGCTACAGACCCACTAAATGCTCTAATCTAAACCGTATCAATCTGTGTGAACACTCATCGCAATAATCATCGTATAAGGAGGTGATCCAGCGCCAGGTTCCCCTAGCGCTACCTTGTTACGACTTCACCCCAGTCATGAACCACACCGTGGTGATCGTCCTCCCCTAATCTCGAAAGAAAAGGGGTTAAACTAACCACTTCTGGTGCAGCCCACTCCCATGGTGTGACGGGCGGTGTGTACAAGGCCCGGGAACGTATTCACCGTGGCATTCTGATCCACGATTACTAGCGATTCCGACTTCATGGAGTCGAGTTGCAGACTCCAATCCGGACTACGACGCACTTTTTGGGATTCGCTCACTTTCGCAAGTTGGCCGCCCTCTGTATACGCCATTGTAGCACGTGTGTAGCCCTACTCGTAAGGGCCATGATGACTTGACGTCGTCCCCACCTTCCTCCGGTTTATCACCGGCAGTCTCCCTGGAGTTCCCGACATGACTCGCTGGCAAACAAGGATAAGGGTTGCGCTCGTTGCGGGACTTAACCCAACATTTCACAACACGAGCTGACGACAGCCATGCAGCACCTGTCTCAGAGCTCCCGAAGGCACACCTGCGTCTCCGCTGGCTTCTCTGGATGTCAAGAGTAGGTAAGGTTCTTCGCGTTGCATCGAATTAAACCACATGCTCCACCGCTTGTGCGGGCCCCCGTCAATTCATTTGAGTTTTAATCTTGCGACCGTACTCCCCAGGCGGTCTACTTAACGCGTTAGCTCCGAAAGCCACGGCTCAAGGCCACAACCTCCAAGTAGACATCGTTTACGGCGTGGACTACCAGGGTATCTAATCCTGTTTGCTCCCCACGCTTTCGCATCTGAGTGTCAGTATCTGTCCAGGGGGCCGCCTTCGCCACCGGTATTCCTTCAGATCTCTACGCATTTCACCGCTACACCTGAAATTCTACCCCCCTCTACAGTACTCTAGTTTGCCAGTTTCAAATGCAATTCCCAGGTTGAGCCCGGGGCTTTCACATCTGACTTAACAAACCACCTGCATGCGCTTTACGCCCAGTAATTCCGATTAACGCTCGCACCCTCCGTATTACCGCGGCTGCTGGCACGGAGTTAGCCGGTGCTTCTTCTGTTGCTAACGTCAAATGATGCTGCTATTCACAACACCACCTTCCTCACAACTGAAAGTGCTTTACAACCCGAAGGCCTTCTTCACACACGCGGCATGGCTGCATCAGGCTTGCGCCCATTGTGCAATATTCCCCACTGCTGCCTCCCGTAGGAGTCTGGACCGTGTCTCAGTTCCAGTGTGGCTGATCATCCTCTCAGACCAGCTAGGGATCGTCGCCTTGGTGAGCCCTTACCTCACCAACTAGCTAATCCCACCTGGGCATATCCTGACGCGAGAGGCCCGAAGGTCCCCCTCTTTGGCCCGTAGGCATCATGCGGTATTAGCCATCGTTTCCAATGGTTATCCCCCACATCAGGGCAATTTCCCAGGCATTACTCACCCGTCCGCCGCTCGCCACCCGAGAAACAAGTTTCTCTGTGCTGCCGCTCGACTTGCATGTGTTAGGCCTGCCGCCAGCGTTCAATCTGAGCCATGATCAAACTCTTCAATTAAAAGTTTTTTGAAGCTTGCGCTTCGGCTCAATGAATACTGAATAAATTGACTGTGCCGAATCTTGCGATTCGTTTTGGTCACTCAGTTCATTGATAAATCTTTTGCGATTATCATCAACGAGTGCCCACACAGATTGATAGGTTTATATTGTTAAAGAGCTTGCTTTTCGAGAAGCTTTTCTCTCAAAGCGGAGGTGCATTCTAGCGAGTTAATTTGAAGAGTCAAACACTTTTTCAAATTTCTTTTTTTAGAAGCCTTACCCTCTTACTGCACTGCTGAAGCCTTGTGGCGTCTACCGTGTCAGTGGATGCGCATTATAGGCGGAACGTTTCTGCGTGCAACTCTTTTTTGCAAATAAATTCCAAAACACGCCCGTTAGCTGCTTTATTGAGCAAATCCCGCTAAAGAGGGCTAAAAAACCCTCTATTACTCTATAATTGTGGCGAGATTCGATCAGATAAATGCATAAGCATCAGCAAACATGCGCTCTCTGACCGCTTTTTTCTGCTGAGTAAACTGCTCTCTTGCGGCTCCAGCCATTTCAAATCGACCCGCAATGTAAATATCAAATTCCTGTAAGGATTCAAAATCGCTATTGACCGCTTGGAGGACATTACCCACTTTCCCTTGCCAGTCAGCATCAACATCTTCTATGACAGGGACAAAATGGACGTTCTGGTACTTTGCAGCAATATCGCTTAGCTCACTTTTTGCGTACAATTGCGACTCATCGCGCGCGCCCCAATAAAGGTAGATAGCGCTTTGGCGTTTTTGTGCAATGCAATGGTCTAAAATCGAACGCACATAACTAAAGCCGGTCCCACCAGCAATCAGAAGAAGCGGACGCTCGCTATCTTCTTTTAGCCAAGCGTCTCCGTGTGGCGCGTCAATTTCAATTTGCGAGCCTGTTACTAACGCGTTTTGCATCGCTTCGACCACTTCAAGTGCATAAGCATTATGTTCCGCCGCGCCAATATGAAGTTCAAGTTCACCTTCATGACGGCATGGACTACTTGCGATCGAGAACGGACGCTTATCTTTCTCGCCCATGACCACCATTAAATATTGCCCCGCCTTAAATGCCACTGGTGTTTCAGGATGAAGCAGGATTTGATAGGTATTACTCGCCAACGGCTTAATTGACTTAACTTTGCATTGAATGGTCATGATGTTCCTCTTGCTTACTCTTCAAAAGTAAGCACTAAATTACTTTCTGCGTAGGCTTGGCAAGGAAAAATCCAACCTTGCTGCTGCTCTTTATTGGTTAGCATGGGTTCGAGGTGATAACTCACCTCACCCGAGAGTTTTCGGCACATGCACATTGCGCAAGCGCCGATTTGGCAACGATGCGGGAAGCGAATATTATTGTTGAGCGCCGCTTCCAACACCGTTTCACCTTGCAACACGATGAATGTGACATTCATTGGCAGAAGGTGCACTTGATGGCTCATAGAATACCTAACTCGTGCCAAATCGCATCGATTTTAGCCACAAGTTGCGGATCTTTTTTAATCGGGCTGCCCCACTCTCGTACAACCTCTGGGGCAAATTTGTTGGTCGCATCCAGCCCCAACTTCGAGGAGCCAGAGCACTTAACTTGCACGGTGTCTCTCAACGGATCCATACGTGTGGTTACCGCCCAAATGATATCGTGCCAATCTTGAACATTAACGTCATCATCACACAAGATAATAAACTTGATATCTGCATAGGGGGCAAAGAAATCCCACAGATGTTTCAGCAACGTTTGAGACTGACCAGCTCGCTCTTTTTTCATCGACGCAATAACAAATTGATGGTTGGCACTAGGAGGGAGATAGAGATCAACGATTTCTGGGTGTTGTTGTTTCAGCGCCAATAAGTCGCATTCAGCTATCGCGTGGCTTTCTCGCTCCGGCACTGGCGTTCGCGTTGCCAGCTCAGCCGGCCACTTTATCGTCGCATCCAGCCCCATCTTTGAACCCAGCCCTACCACTGGCGATGCAAAGTCGAGTGAATCAATCGGTGTGTTATCGATCATCAAGGTATCTTGCACAGGCTCCATATGTTCAGTCATCGCTTTGACGACCTCATTCCAATCGCGCGCGTTAACCGATTCGTCGCAAACTATCACGAACTTGGTATACATAAACTGACGCAGGAAAGACCACACACCCATCATCACCCGCTTAGCATGCCCTGGGTACTGCTTTTTCATCGTCACCACGGCCATACGATACGAGCAGCCTTCTGGCGGTAGATAGAAATCTTCAATCTCTGGAAACTGCTTTTGTAGGATAGGCACAAATACTTCATTGAGTGCCACACCGAGCACGGCAGGCTCATCAGGTGGACGCCCAGTGTAAGTGCTGTGGTAGATAGGATCGCGACGCATGGTGATGTGCGTAATAGTAAAGACGTGATGCTGCTCTTTTTCGTTGTAGTAGCCCGTATGATCGCCGTACGGACCTTCATCGGCAAACTCATTCGGATCGATGTAGCCTTCCAGCACAATCTCAGCACTGGCAGGCACTTCCAAGTCATTACTGATCGATTGGACTACTTCGGTTTTGCTGCCACGCAATAGGCCCGCGAAAGCGTACTCTGATAGAGTGTCTGGCACTGGCGTCACCGCGCCAAGAATGGTCGCCGGATCAGCACCAAACGCTACCGACACAGGAAATGGTTGGCCTGGGTTTGCCTCCATCCAATCACGCAGATCCAAGGCACCGCCACGATGAGCAAGCCAGCGCATGATGATTTTGTTCTTAGCGATTTTCTGCTGTCGATAAATGCCCAGATTTTGCCGCTTTTTGTATGGACCTCGAGTGACAGTGAGCCCCCAAGTAAGTAAGGGCGCAACATCCTCAGCCCAGCAACTCATGACAGGGATCTTGTCTAGGTCAACCTCATCGCCCTGCCACACTATCTCTTGGCACGGCGCTTTACGCAGCTTTTTGGCGGGCATATTGAGTACTTGCCTGAACAGTGGGATCTTATCCAGTGCATCTTTAAAGCCGCGTGGCGGTTCAGGCTCTTTGAGGTAAGCCAGCAATTTCCCAACTTCACGTAGCTCTTTGACCTCACTTCGCCCCATGCCCATGGCGACACGCTCAGGCGTACCAAATAGATTAGTGAGCACGGGAACGTTTGAGCCAATCGGGTTTTCAAACAGCAAAGCAGGCCCCGCCGCACGCAGCGTGCGATCGCTGATTTCTGTCATTTCATAGGCAGGGTCGACAGGGTGAGTAATGCGTTTCAGTTGACCATGCCGTTCAAGATGGTCAAGAAATTCACGTAAATCCTTAAAACTCATAGGCCTTTTGCGTAAAGTGATTAAACTTGACGCAGTATAACAAATCGTTTTCCGCTGCGAGGTGATTTTATTGCGCTTTTCGCCTTGGCTATTGCAAAGCCTGTAAAATCAACCCGCGCTTTACGCGATTATTGCCTGCTATCACCTCTTCCAGCCAACTTGAGTGTCCTTGTTTCGCTAGCTCTCTCGCCACTAAAGGCGCGTCGTCCGGCAGAGCCATTCTGGTAATCAGAAACTGTTTCACTTCGGCAGTTAAAGGGTTGGCTTTGGTGAGTAAGGTGATCGCCTGCGCTTTCAAGCTGGGATTCTGCGTTGAAGACATGATTTGCCGCCAAGAAAAGTCGTCGCCCACTGAGGCGAGGCGCTCTAACTCATTCTGACTGACATGGTCCGCCTTCATGCGCCATAAAAGATTGTACATCTCAGCTTCTTCACTGACTTGAGCAAGGCGCACCACGACTGAGGAAGGAGGTAGCCAAGTGGTCAACGGCGTGGCGGTCAACTGCTTGACCAAACTGTCTAAAGCCTCTGGGGATAAACTATCTAGCTCTCGGATCAGCAACGCTTCTCGCATTTGCACTAAGGATTGCGACCCCGCCAACCAAGTTTGCAACTGCAATTCACCGCGTTCGGCGGCGAGAATGAAATCCAACGTGGTTTGATCCTGTTTCCAGCGTTTCAATAAGCGATTAGCGACCGCAGGATAATTGAAGGCCGGGACGGTAAACTCATAACCATCGCCTTTTTCAACCACTTGGTAGCTCGGGATCATTTTGATTTGCGATTCAACAAAAATCGCCATTCTGGGCGTTAAAATAACGTCTTGTTTCTCTAGTTTATCGAGTAAAAGAAAACGCACGACTTCTTGTTGGGGCAGAGCTAGACGCTCCAATGCGAACTTGAGTTCATTGGCTTGATCTCGAGCGACATACTCAAGCAGTTCAGCGACTTTACTGTGAACTTGTTGGTCCTGAAGCCACTGCTGTGCGGTCGCTGTCTGCATTTCCTGAGCAGACACAAGTACCGGACCGAAAAGAAGTGACGTGGTCAGGAGTAGCGAAGACAACATTCCTTGTTGCATGTTAACCTCCCGATAACATTTTCATCCATTCTGAAGAGTTCTCGGTGGAATTGCAAACAAAAACGCCACTGAAGACAGTGGCGTTTTTATGGTCAATCCATTACTGGCGACGCATGGCGTCAAAGAATTCGTCGTTGGTTTTAGTCATCGCCAACTTGTCGATCAAGAATTCCATCGCGTCCGTCTCGCCCATCGGATGTACAATCTTGCGCAGAATCCACATTTTCTGCAGTTCATCGGTCTTGGTTAGGAGCTCTTCACGACGAGTACCTGAGCGATTGAAATCAATCGCAGGGAAGACACGCTTCTCAGCAATCTTACGGTTTAGGTGCAGTTCCATGTTACCTGTACCTTTAAACTCTTCGTAGATCACTTCGTCCATCTTAGAACCCGTATCCACGAGCGCAGTCGCGATAATGGTCAGGCTACCGCCCTCTTCCACATTACGTGCCGCACCGAAGAAACGCTTAGGACGATGCAGCGCGTTCGCATCCACACCACCGGTCAGTACTTTACCCGAAGAAGGCACAACCGTGTTGTATGCACGCGCAAGACGAGTAATCGAATCCAGCAGAATCACCACATCTTTCTTGTGTTCAACCAAGCGTTTCGCTTTTTCGATGACCATCTCAGCCACTTGTACGTGACGAGAAGCTGGCTCATCAAACGTCGAAGCCACCACTTCGCCTTTTACTAGGCGCTGCATTTCGGTCACTTCTTCTGGGCGTTCATCAATCAGCAACACCATCAACACACATTCTGGGTGGTTGTAAGTGATGCTCTGTGCGATGTTTTGCAGCAGCATGGTTTTACCCGCTTTTGGCGGAGCCACGATCAAACCACGCTGGCCTTTACCAATCGGCGATGCCAAATCTAATACACGCGCAGTGATATCTTCTGTCGAGCCATTACCGCGCTCCATCACCATACGCTCATTGGCGTGCAGAGGAGTTAAGTTTTCAAACAGGATTTTATTACGTGCGTTGTCTGGTCGATCATCGTTAACCGTGTTGACTTTCAGCAGTGCAAAGTAACGTTCGCCATCTTTTGGTGGACGAATTTTGCCTGCGATCGAATCGCCCGTGCGCAAGTTAAAACGACGAATCTGGCTTGGTGATACATAAATATCATCCGGACCCGCCAAGTACGAACTGTCTGCACTACGTAGGAAACCAAAGCCGTCTTGCAGAATTTCCAGAACCCCATCGCCAAAAATATCTTCGCCGCTTTTTGCGTGAGCTTTTAGGATGGCGAAGATAATGTCTTGTTTACGTAAACGTGCCAGGTTTTCCAGACCTAAGCTTTCACCAAGCTTAACAAGGTCGGATACCGGGATGTTTTTCAATTCGGTAAGGTTCATGGTGGTGGATTCTTGTTTAGTCAAAATAAGATCTATTTTCTAGTTAAGATGGATTTGGTCTCAGGATCGACCAAGAAGAGAAAGTTGTTTAATTAACGTGCGATAAATTAGCACTAAAAATAATCCTAGTCCAGAGTTTGAAAAAACAAAACCGTGCATTTGAGATTCTGCACGGTTTCGTTTCTAACCACTTATGGATTATAGGTTTGCATCCAAAAACTCTTTCAATTGAGTTTTTGATAGCGCACCCACTTTTGTCGCTGCCACGCTGCCGTCTTTGAACAACAGCAAGGTTGGAATACCGCGAATGCCAAATTTAGGTGGTGTGCCTGCATTATGGTCGATATTTAGTTTACCGATAGTGAGTTTGCCTTGATACTCTTCAGCAACTTCATCCAGAATCGGCGCAATCATCTTACAAGGACCACACCATTCTGCCCAAAAGTCTACCAGTACCGGGCCTGCAGCCTTAAGAACGTCGTTTTCAAAACCTTCATCAGTCAGCTGCAAAATCTTATCACTCATCTTCCACTCCAATGTGTTTTTTTGAAACTGGTTGGGTGATAACCAGTAATTTGATGGTCTATTGGAATGTATTTGCTTTCTTAATGCAAGCTTTAGCTGATATTCTATAGCGATGAAAAAGACGCATATCACAGAGCAAAAGTTCGCCGACTTCGGGTTGCATCCGCAAGTTATTGAAGGATTGGACAAAAAAGGGTTTGAGTTTTGCACCCCGATCCAAGCCTTGGCGCTGCCGGTACTGCTCTCCGGCCAAGACATCGCAGGCCAGGCCCAAACCGGGACTGGTAAAACGCTCGCGTTTCTTACTGCTACCTTTAACCATCTACTGACTACGCCAGCACATGAAGGCCGTCAGCCAACCCAGCCGCGTGCGATTATCATGGCGCCAACGCGTGAACTGGCTATCCAGATTTACAACGATGCCGAACCTTTGATCGCCAGCACCGGCATCAAAGCAGCCTTAGCTTACGGCGGTGAAAGCTACGATAAGCAACTAGCCAAACTGCAAGACGGCGTGGATGTGTTGATCGGCACGACAGGCCGTATTATTGACTTCTACAAACAGCGCGTATTTGGCTTAAACAACATTCAAGCCGTGGTGTTGGATGAAGCGGATCGCATGTTCGATCTTGGCTTTATTAAAGACATCCGTTTCTTGTTCCGCCGTATGCCGGCACCCCAAGAACGTTTGAACATGCTGTTTTCTGCAACACTCTCTTACCGCGTGCAGGAACTGGCGTTTGAGCACATGCACAATCCTGAACATGTGGTGGTGGAACCTGCACAAAAAACCGGCCATCGCATTCAAGAAGAGCTGTTCTATCCTTCCAATGAAGACAAAATGGCCCTGCTACAAACGCTGATTGAAGAAGAATGGCCAGATCGTGCGATCGTCTTTGCCAACACCAAACATCGCTGTGAATCGATTTGGGCTCATCTGGCGGGCGACAACCACCGTGTTGGCTTACTGACGGGTGATGTCCCTCAGAAGAAACGCGAAAAAATTCTTGAGCAATTTACTCAAGGCGCGGTAGACATTCTGGTCGCCACCGATGTCGCGGCACGTGGCTTACATATCCCACAAGTCACGCACGTGTTTAACTACGACTTACCTGACGATTGCGAAGACTATGTTCACCGTATCGGTCGTACAGGCCGTGCTGGCGCAAGTGGTCATTCGATTAGCTTTGCTTGCGAAGAGTACGCGATTAACCTGCCAGCGATTGAAGAGTACATCGAACACGCCATCCCGGTTTCTGAGTACGACCACGACGCACTGATCAAAGATCTCCCGGCCCCCGTTCGTACCCCATCAGCGCGTTCACAACAGCGCCGAACCAACACCAGCGGCGCACGTTCTGGAGACAGAAAGTCAAACAACCGCCGTCCGCGTGGACCTCGCCAACCAAGGGAAGCCTAAACCGTTTATGAGCCAGACAGGAACATCACCGCTCTATGCCGCCATCGACCTCGGGTCGAACAGTTTTCATATGCTCGTTGTGCGTCATATCGATGGCAGCGTTCAGACTATGGCCAAAATCAAGCGCAAAGTTCGCCTTGCTGCGGGCCTAGATGAACACCATGCGCTTAGCATGGAAGCGATGCAGCGTGGATGGGACTGCCTGAGCCTGTTTGCAGAAAGGCTGCAAGATATCCCGGCAGAGAATATTCGTATTGTCGGCACCGCGACCCTGCGAACGGCAACCAATGTGGATCTCTTCCTACAAAAGGCCAACCAGATCCTCGGCCATCCGATTGAAGTGATCAGCGGCGAAGAAGAAGCAGCGACGATCTACAAAGGCGTCGCGCACACCTCTGGCGGCAGTGGTCGCCGCCTAGTGGTAGACATCGGCGGCGCAAGTACCGAGCTGATTATTGGCGAAGGCTTTGAAGCCAAAGCGCTAACCAGCCTGCGTATGGGTTGCGTGACGTGGTTGGAAAACTTCTTTAAAGACCGCCAGCTCAATGCGCGCAACTTCGACAACGCCATTGAAGGTGCAAAACAAATCCTCAAACCAGTGCTTGCGCAATACAAAGAGCTGGGCTGGGATGTGTGTGTCGGCGCGTCCGGCACTGTCCAAGCGCTACAAGAGATCATGTTGGCGCAGGGCATGGACGAAGTGATTACTCACGCCAAGCTCAAGCGTCTACAAAAGCAAGCCATGCTCGCCGACCATCTCGAAGAGCTGGAAATTGAAGGGCTCACTTTAGAACGTGCGTTAGTCTTTCCTAGCGGTTTATCGATTCTGATTGCGGTTTTTGAACTGCTGGAGATCGATGCCATGACACTGGCTGGCGGCGCGCTGCGTGAAGGACTCGCCTACGAAATGATGGAAGAGCTCCGTCAAGACGACATCCGCTCTCGCACCATTGCCAGCATACAAACTCGCTATCAACTCGACAGTCAATATGGTCAACAAGTGGCGTCTCTCGCACTGCGCTTGCTAGAACAAGCTGGCGGCGAGGAGTGGATAGCCGAGCCTCAAGGCAAAGTGTTGCTAGAAACCACCGCGAAGTTGCACGAAATCGGTTTGACCATCGATTACAAGAAAGGCGGTGAACACAGCGCTTACTTGCTGCAGCACCTTGATTTACCGGGCTTTACTCGCGCGCAGAAATTCTTTATCGGTGAACTAGCGAGACGCTATCGAGATCAGCTTACGTCACTCCCCGAACAGCATGCGCTGTCCGGTAACAGCGCCAAACGCGTGCTGCGCTTGCTGCGCCTCGCGGTGTTGCTGTCGCATCGTCGTCGTCCTGAACTGGAACCTCAAATCACGCTCATTGCCGAAAGCGACAAACTCACGCTGCAAATCAGCGCTGGCTGGCTAGCGCAAAACCCGCTGACGGCAGCAGAACTGGAAACCGAAGCCAATCGCCAGACCGACATTGGTTGGCCAATGGTGATTGAAGCGAACTAACGCTTTGAATCGACATTGAACAGCAAAAAGCCCAAGTTGTTATCACTTGGGCTTTTTCTTTGCACTTGACTCTTTCTCTTAGCGCGAGCTTTGCGCCAAAGTAAATTGCGGATTCACCGCCGTGAGTTTCTTGGTCAAATAGTTGAGTAGCACGCCATACATGGGCACAAAGAGTCCCAAGCTGATCACCAATTTAAAGCCGTAATCCACCAGCGCGATTTCCGTCCAGTGCTCCGCCATAAACGGATCGGGGCTTTGGTAAAAAGCGATGGCAAAAAAGGCGATTGTATCGAGCGCGTTACCAAACAAAGTGGAACAGGTTGGCGCAACCCACCACTGCTTCATTTGACGCAGACGGTTAAACACATGCACATCCATGATCTGTCCCAGCAGGTAAGCCATAAAGCTGGCGATAGCGATACGTGCGACAAACAGATTAAACTCACTCAGATGGGAAAAGCCTTGAAACTGCCCCTCAAAAAACAGCACCGAAAGCACGTAAGAGACCGCCAGTGCAGGCAACATCACTAAGAAAATGATTCTTCTTGCCAAGGCTGCGCCAAACACACGTACCGTAAGATCGGTTGCAAGGAAGATAAATGGGAACGTAAAAGCGCCCCAAGTGGTGTGTAAACCAAAGACGGTAAAGGGTAATTGCACCAAATAGTTACTGGAAGCAATGATGACTAAATGGAATAAAACCAGATAGATAAGGGCGTTGCGCTGCTGCGCAGGGGTAAAGTGACTCATGCGATACCTTTTTAGTTTGGTTTGGGGGCGAGGGAACCCAAATCGAATGCATCAGAAAACCGACACAATTCTTACCAACAATGTTATAGAAAATAGGAAACTGGCCGCTAATGCAGCGGCGGGCGATTATACCTTAATCAGTTTTTCACACAAGCCACGAAAAACAGGCAATCGTTTAAGCGCGATAAATTTCCCGACATCCATAAAAAAGGATGTTTCATGTGAAACATCCTATTCAAAAATAAGCCTTTTCTTTTATCTGTGTATGAAGGAGATACAGCTAAAATTGTTGGCGAAACAGTTGCGCCAGAAAATCCATCTCCTCACGACTCTCTGCAACACTTAAGGATTCAAACCACACCGCTTCACTGTAATGCTCAGCTTTAAGAAACAAGTGACGCCCTTCAAAGTCAATCAGCCAGCTATGGATGTCACCGTCCCACTGCGTTTCCAATACTTGAGCCGAAAGCAATTTGACTAAACGTTCGCCCAGTTGAGGAAACGTATCGAGATTAAAGCTCGGCGTGGTGATCAGCAAACGCCCCTCTTCGGCCAGATAGTCCGCCAACCCAAATTCCTTGTGCGTCTCAACCATAATTCGTGATGTGCTCCTGAATCAAATCTAAAAACGGATCGGCGTATTTTTCCAACTTGCGCTGCCCCACACCACTCACCGCCAACATTTCGCCATACGAGGTCGGCAATATCTCGGCCATATCGATCAAGGTCGCATCACTGAACACCACATAAGGAGGCAGGCCTTCTTCATCGGCAATCGATTTACGCAGTTTGCGCAGTTTGGCGAACAGTTTCTTATCGTAATGTTTGTTGGAAAGCTTATCGGCTTTGGCGCTGCGCACAGTGGTATCCAAACGCGGCACCGCCAACTCAAGCGCAACATCGCCGCGTAGCAATGGACGCGCTTCTTCCGTCAGTTGTAGCGTCGAGTTGCGGGTGATGTTTTGCATCAGCAGCCCTTTGTGGATCAACTGACGGAAAATACTGACCCAATAATCATGGCTGTGATCGCGGCCAAGGCCATAGGTGGTGATTTTGTCGTGGCCATTTTCTCGAATGCGGATGTTTTGCATCCCACGCAGCACTTCCACCACATAACCCATACCGAAGCTTTGGTTAACGCGGTACACACAGGAAAGTGCTTTGCGCGCCTCTTCGGTGGCATCAAAATGTTTCGGTGGATCAAGGCAAATGTCGCAGTTGCCGCACGGCTTGTCGCGATATTCACCAAAGTAGTTAAGCAGCACCTGACGACGGCATGTCTGCGCTTCGGCAAACGCACTCATGGCATTCAGCTTGTGGCTCTCCACCTGCTTTTGTGGCCCGTCATCTTTTTCATCCAACATACGCCGCAGCCAAGTAATGTCGGCCGGATCGTAGAGCATCATCGCTTCGGCTGGCAGGCCGTCACGCCCAGCGCGCCCGGTCTCCTGGTAGTAGGATTCGATGTTGCGCGGGATGTCAAAATGGACCACAAAACGCACGTTGGGCTTGTTGATCCCCATACCAAAGGCGACCGTGGCTACGACGATCTGAATATCATCACGCTGAAACGCTTCTTGGACATAGGCACGCTCATCGGCGTCCATACCGGCGTGATAACCCGCCGCACGGATATGGTTGTTGCACAGCTTTTCGGTCAGCATCTCCACTTTTTTACGGCTGCCGCAGTAGATAATGCCGCAGTTGCCTTTTTGCGTTGCCAAATAGCGGATCACTTGCGAAACGGGTTTGTGTTTTTCGACCAAATCGTAGCGAATGTTGGGGCGGTCAAAGCTACCCAGATAAACGTGCGGTTGCTTAAGGTGCAAACGGCTAAGAATGTCACTGCGCGTGGCGTCATCTGCAGTGGCGGTGAGCGCCATAAACGGCACTTGGGCAAAGCGTTGCTTTAACTGACCAAGCGCCGCGTATTCCGGGCGAAAGTCATGTCCCCACTGAGAAATACAGTGCGCCTCATCCACCGCAATCATCGCCAACGGCAAATTTTCCAGCCGTTCCATAAAATCGCGCATCAGCACCCGTTCCGGTGAGGTATACACCAGCTTCAACTCGCCAGCGTGCATGCGGTTATACACGCTGAGCAAATCCTCGCGCGCCATGGTTGAGTTAACGCACTCTGCCGCCACGCCGTTGGCTTTGAGTTGATCCACTTGGTCTTTCATCAACGAGATCAACGGGGAAATCACTAAAGTGATGCCCGGCAGCACCAACGCTGGGATCTGGTAACAGAGCGATTTACCACCACCAGTCGGCATGATCACGAGGCTATCTTGCCCGTTGAGCGCGGCGTCAATCACCTGCTGCTGGCCGACACGGAAGGTCTGATAGCCAAACACCGCTTGCAAGACACTTTGCGGCGTCGTAGGCAATTCGGCAGGGTCAGCAAGCAGCGTGGAAGTCATGGATATACTCAGTTAGTTTTGCAAAGAGGTGCACGTCCAGCGCAAGGCCGGGAGCGTTAATGAGGGCACATTGTAAAGGGGTTTGATGGTGAATAAAACCGCAAAATACTAGGTGATTGCTTAGCCCGCTCGTATACTGGCCCATCCTTTTGAAACAACGACAGTGAAGGCGAAATGACAGTAGAAGAACAACAACGCGCACGCCAAGGGGTGCTTCTGGCCATCGGCGCTTATACCATGTGGGGCATTGCCCCCATCTATTTCAAATCGATCTCATCCGTTTCGGCGCTGGAGATCCTCAGTCACCGCGTGGTTTGGTCTTTCTTCTTATTGGCCGCTTTACTGCATTTTGGGCGCAACTGGCGTACCGTCAGCGCCGTGATCACCAATAAAAGCAAAATGCTCTATCTGGTTTCAACCGCTATTTTGGTCGGGGTCAACTGGTTGATTTTTATCTGGGCGGTCAATGCCAACCACATGCTTGACGCAAGCTTGGGCTACTACATCAACCCGCTTTTCAACGTCTTGCTTGGGATGATTTTTCTCGGTGAGCGGCTGCGCAAATTGCAGTGGTTCGCTGTCGCGCTTGCTGCCTGCGGGGTACTGGTGCAGTTGGTGATGTTTGGCTCTGTACCTATCGTCGCCATAGCGCTCGCCATGAGTTTCGGCGTGTATGGCCTACTGCGCAAAAAAGTCAGCGTTGACGCGCAAACGGGTTTGTTTATCGAAACCTTAGTCATGCTGCCAGCTGCGGCCATCTATTTGCTGTTTATTGCCTCCACCCCGACATCAAACCTGCTGGACAACCCAGCCAGTCTGAACATCCTCTTGGTCGCGGCAGGCGTAGTCACTACCTTACCCCTACTCTGCTTTACTGGTGCGGCAACGCGACTCAAGCTCTCTACTTTGGGTTTTTTCCAATACATTGGCCCAAGTTTGATGTTTTTGCTCGCCGTACTGATTTATGGCGAGGCATTTACCTCCGACAAAGCCATCACCTTCGCCTTTATCTGGGGAGCGTTAGTGCTCTTTAGCTTTGATGGGCTGCGCAACAACCGTAACGTTAGGCGTGCCGCCACCGCGCAGTGATCGTTTTTTACAAGACAATCCGCTCTTTCATCGATAAGCTTGGTCACAAACTGACCAAGCTTTTTTTTCACCTGATGGAACAGATCCACTACATTCCGACTCACCATGAGCAACTGAGCCTGATCGATGCGAAATATCAGAAGTTTGCCTTTTCGCGGCATTACCATCTGGATTTTCATATCGGGCTGATTACCCATGGCGAGCAGAAATTCCAGCATCAAGGTTCTCACCATCACGTCGGTCACGGTCAAATCGTGATCATGCCACCGGATGAGCTGCACGATGGGGAAGCCAAACTAGAGAGTGGCTATCAAGTCAATGTGTTTGCGATCGAGCCACATCTGTTAAGTGATCTCGCCGATCTTAAGCAAAGCGGTCAAATTATCAGCTTTAATCAGTTGATCATCTCCGATCCTGTGATTTTTTTACAATTACGCAACCTACATAGCTTGCTGCGTGAAGAAAAACTCAGTGTGCTGACCAAAGATTGCCTTCCTTTTGAAGGGTTTAACTCGCTTTTTGATCGTTATGGATCGCTGAGCAGGCAAAAAGTGGTTCCGCTTGGCCAGAAATCGATGAGCAGTTTAAAAGAGTATTTGATGACGCATCTTGACCAAGCAGTGCGTTTAGACACACTCGCCGCGCTTTGTCAGCTCTCTCCGACGCAATTCCAGCGCCAATTTAAGGCACAAATGGGCATGACTCCCTATGCGTGGTTTAGCCGCCTGCGTTTGGAGCAGGCGATGAAACTGCTGCACGCCGGGCACTCGGCCACCGATGTCGCTCATCAAATTGGCTATTACGATCAAGCGCACTTCACTAAAGCTTTCAAACACACCTATGGCGTAACTCCAGCGCAAATTTCTCGCTAGGCTGTCGATAATTTACAAGCGCGCTGCTACCGCGTCAGAGACAATCCGTCTCACGATGTATTGATTGAGATCTTTTATGAATGAACTAACCGTATTACTCACCTTAGCCAGTGTGCACTTTGTCGCTTTGATGAGCCCAGGGCCGGATGTCGCTTTGGTGGTGCAAAACGCCTCCCGCTACGGCCGTCAAACCGGGCTGTTTATTGCTTTGGGTCTGTCGGTTGGCATCTTGCTGCATTCGCTGCTGAGCCTGACCGGGGTTAGCTATCTGGTCCACCAGCAGCCTTTGCTTTATACCCTGTTACAGCTCTTGGGCGGCAGCTATCTGCTCTATCTCGGTATCGGCGCACTGCGCGCGGTGCTCAGCCACAAAGCGGCTTGCAGCGGCGAACCCACGCGCGCCGCTGCAACATTGCAACTCAATAGCCAACGACAAGCTTTTCTCAAAGGCTTCGCCACCAATATCCTCAATCCTAAAGCGCTGGTGTTTTTTGTCAGCTTACTCTCTAGCTTGATCCCCAGCAGTATGTCGCTTAGCGGCAAAGCGATGGCGATTGGTATCTTGTTCAGCCTGTCTTTGGCTTGGTTTACCAGTCTCGCTTGGGCTCTTTCGGGGGCGCGGGTACAAAAACATTTGCAGCAAGCCAGCGTCTATATCGATGGAATTTGTGGCGTGCTGTTCTGCTTAATCGGCAGCGGGATCTTGTACCGCAGCGTCTCAAGCTGGTTAACGCACAGTTTGGCATAGCGTTTTGCTCGCTCACTTGTAAGCGATCTCTCACAAGTGAGTAAGCCAACGTCGAAAGCTGCGTGCGACAAGGTAATAAAAATCACACTAAATCATTGATAATTAATTGTTTGTACAATTCTTATTCAATCAATAAAACCATAAAAACGCCAAAACACGCCTTGTTGCCAGAGTGAATCACGCTAATATGGACCCTGTCGGAAGGATGCTGACACGGAACAGGAAATCACCAAGGATTCGGTGGTCTTCAGGAAGGAGACACGGTTACTCAGGATGAGCAATCGGCACGGACAGCGAACTGGACATTGAACGGACGCAAGCGTAACTAGGATGGTTACGACTAAGGATGGCAATGGACACCTCTGGAAGAGGAAGGACTTTACATCAGGATGATGTCAGGGACACCGCTCAGGGAACAAGTGATGGATACCAACGAGGATTGTTGGTCGACCAGGATAAGGTCAAGGACACCGCTAGGATGGCGACGTAAGGACTAAGCTGACGGATTCGGCATACTATCAAGGATTTGATGCAGGGAGCACTTTCGTAGCTGGATTGCTGCAAGTAAGACTATAACCCCGGTGGGCATACGCTCCCGGGGTTTTTCTTTACTTGCCATTTTTATCCAGTTCACTCATAAAAAAACGGCGCGTTCTGCGCCGTTTGTCTGTCATTGAAGCCAGTTGATGGGCAATCACATTTTTTCCAGTTTCGCGTAAGCGGTCACTAACCACTTGATCCCTTCACCATTAAAGGCAACTTGCACTCGGCCTTGCGCGCCACTGCCTTCAAAGTTGATGATGGTGCCTTCGCCAAACTTAGGATGACGCACGCGCGAGCCGAGTGAGAATCCGGTTTCGTTGAAGTTGTCCTTCACCGCCGTTTGGCTAAAACGGCCACTGCTGGCCGGACGGCTCACTTGCGCTTTCATGCGCACTTCGTCCAAACAAGTTTCCGGTAGCTCACGAATAAAGCGTGACGGTTTGTGATACTTATCTTGGCCGTATAAGCGGCGCATTTCGGCGTAGGTGATGTAGAGTTTTTGCATTGCACGCGTCATACCGACGTAGCACAAACGACGTTCTTCTTCCAAACGCCCAGCTTCTTCAGCCGACATTTGACTGGGGAACATGCCCTCTTCCACCCCGACCATAAACACCAGCGGGAACTCCAATCCTTTGGCGCTGTGCAGGGTCATCAGTTGTACCGCGTCTTCAAAATCGTCCGCTTGGCCTTCACCCGCTTCCAGCGCTGCATGGGTAAGAAAGGCGGTCAGCAGACTCATCTCTTCCGCCTCTTCCGGCTTTTCAAACTGACGCGTCGCGGTCACCAACTCTTCCAAGTTCTCAATACGCGCTTTGGATTTTTCGCCTTTTTCCTGCTCATACATGCTGTACAGGCCCGACGATTTGATCACATGGTCAGTTTGCACGTGCAGCGGCATCTCAAAGCTGTCGTCTTCCAAGGCATTAATCAGTTCGATGAAACGCCCCAAAGCGGTTGCAGCGCGACCAGTGAGCACTCGCTCTTCAATCAGGCCGATACTCGCTTCCCACAGGGTACAACCGCGATCACGCGCCGCGAAGCGCACCGTTTCCAGCGTTTTATCCCCCAAGCCGCGGGTCGGGGTGTTGACCACCCGCTCAAACGCTGCGTCGTCATTACGATTGGCGATTAAACGCAAGTAGCTCAGAGCGTCTTTGATCTCTTGGCGTTCGAAGAAGCGCATGCCGCCGTAAATGCGATATGGCAGACCCGCTTGAATCAACGCCTCTTCCAGCACCCGCGACTGGGCGTTATTACGATAAAGCATCGCCGCATCGTTGAGCGCGCCGCCTTTGTCTTGCCACTCTTTGATTTTGCTCACCGCAAAACGCGCTTCGTCCAGCTCGTTGTATGCGGAATAGATCGAGATGGGTTCACCTTGCACGCCATCGGTCCACAGCTCTTTGCCCAATCGTTCGGTGTTGTTGGCGATGAGTGCATTCGACGCATCGAGAATGGTTTTGGTCGAACGGTAGTTTTGCTCAAGGCGGATGGTGTTAACACTTGGGAATTCGAGCGTGAATTTCTCAATATTCTCCACTTTTGCCCCGCGCCAACCGTAGATAGATTGATCGTCGTCACCCACGATCATCACATGGCACTCAGGCCCGGCCATCATGCGCAGCCAAGCGTATTGAATGTTGTTGGTATCTTGAAACTCGTCGACCAGAATGTGCTTAAAGCGCGCTTGGTAGTGTTCGCGAATGTGTTTTTTCTCACGCAGTAGCTCGTGGGCGCGCAGCAAAATTTCCGCAAAGTCGACCAAACCTGCTCGGTCGCACGCTTCCTGATAGGCCGCATAAAGCTGCAAATAGGTTTTGGTCACCGGATCATGGTAGGCATCGATGTGCGCTGCACGTAGCCCTTCATCTTTCTTGCCGTTGATCCACCAAGCCACCTGACGCGCTGGCCACTGCTTCTCATCTAAGTTTTGCGCTTTGATCAGTCGCTTGAGCAAACGCTGCTGGTCGTCACTATCGATGATCTGGAAATCTTCCGGCAACTTGGCATCGAGATAGTGGGCGCGCAAGATGCGGTGACAAATACCGTGAAAGGTACCGTTCCACATGCCCGAGGCGCTGCCCATCATCAACTCTTCAATACGGCCACGCATTTCCGCCGCTGCTTTGTTGGTGAAGGTGACTGACATGATCGAAAACGGCGACGCTTGCTCCACCGACATCAACCAAGCGATGCGATGCACCAGAACGCGGGTTTTGCCACTGCCAGCACCAGCGAGGACGAGTAGATTTTCAAGTGGCGCGGCAACGGCTTCACGCTGTTTGTCGTTCAGGCCATCGAGTAAAAGTGAAGGATCCATCATGATAAGAGCTACTGGTTATTTATACAGAAACGTCGATTATAACCTAACCAGTTTGCCATTTCAGACAAAATTCACATTTGAGCAAGCCAACGCTTATCTCTATTTTTCAGATGGTTAGTATCTATTTTCCTGTTTCCATAAAAATTTGTATTTTTCCCTGAAAGTTTTTTCACCACGTCGCTGTCCTTTTAACCATGCAAGTCATGGCAAACGTCAGGCTTGTGTCATTAACTACAATAATCAGTCTAAGGAACACATCATGAAAAATTCAAATATCGCCGTTACTGCCGTTGTCACTGGTTTGCTCGCAATGGGAGGGTCGCTTCTGACCGCCGCGCCAGCGATGGCTGCGGAAAAAGAGAAATGCTACGGCGTGGCCAAAGCAGGCAAAAATGACTGCGCGACCAAAACCAGCTCGTGTGCTGGCACTGCAAAACAAGATAACCAAAAAGATGCGTTTGTCGTATTACCAAAAGGCCTGTGTGACAAACTTGCCGGCGGCAGCACTAAAGCCTCTTAATCCCCCCTCACTAGAAAGGAGCTCGGCGCTCAACCCCAGCTCCTCTTTCCCCAACATGTAAATGGAGCAGACAATGACGAATACTTACCATGACGATGTTGGGGTGGGTTTGCGGCTGGCGCATCTTGACTACTTTTGCCAGCAGCGGCCGCCGCTTTCTTGGCTGGAGATACACAGCGAGAATTACTTTCACCCGCACACGCTAGAGCGGAAAAAACTCAACCAACTGGCCAACGATTATCAACTGAGCTGTCATGGGGTCGGTTTATCTCTCGGTTCGGTGGATGGCATCGATCCGATACATCTGCAACGTTTGAAAGCCTTGGTGGATGATTTACAGCCGCGCTTCGTTTCTGACCATCTCAGTTGGAGCGAACACAGCGGGCACTTTTTCAATGATCTACTGCCGCTACCTTACACCGAAGAAGCACTAGAGGTGTTTTGCCACAATGTGCTGAGGGTGCAGGAGTACCTTGGGCGCGCCATCTTGGTGGAGAATCCGTCCAGTTATGTTCGCTATCAGCACTCAACCATCAGCGAGTGGCAATTTCTCGCCGAAGTGCAGCGCCGTACCGACTGTCGTTTACTGCTCGATCTCAATAACGTGTATGTTTCGTCGTACAACCACGGGTTCGACTGCCAAGAATATCTCGCCGCACTTCCGGCCGATTGTGTCGACGAAATTCATTTGGCTGGCTTTACCGTCAAGTCGCTACCACAAGGCGAAATCTGGATAGATACCCACAGCCAACCCGTGTCGCCCGCAGTCTGGCAACTCTATCAAGCGTGGCTTGCCAAGCATGGCCGACGCCACACCTTAATTGAGTGGGATCTCGATTTGCCCGCGCCCGACGTGCTGCTAGGCGAGGCGCACAAAGCAAGCAAGCTGCTCTTTCAGTCATGCCTTGCTAAGGAGGCATCATGAGACTGGCCGACTTACAGCACCGTTTCGCCCGCGCTCTACACTATCAGGCATCAGGGGAGATATGTGACATCGTCAGCGATCAATTCACGGCCGATGAGCGGATACAAATTTATCGCAACAACTTCGTCATCGGTTTAAGCGAGTTACTGGAACTGAGCTACCCGAAAACCCGTCTGTTGCTCGGCGAAGCCTGCTTTGCTCAAATAGTGCGGCAATATGTACTGCGCGTGCCCTTAAGTCAAGCCGATGTGTCGAGTTATGGTGAAGGATTCGAGACAACCTTAGCGCAATTTCCACAGGTGGTTGAGCAGGTTCCTTGCTGCCGGGAGTTTGCCCGTTTTGAATGGACCATCGACCTTTGCCAGCAGCAATGGCAAGAGGCACAAAAAACGGCGCAGACACAACCTTTAGACGCGCTGGCGCAGATTGATCCTGCTCGCCATGGCGAGGTGCGTTTTCATCTGGCCGTTGGTGTCGCTTGTTTTGCTGCCGATTACGCGCTGTTTTCTCTGCACCAAGCAATTCGCGAGCAATGCTTTGACGATTTGCACATCGAGCAAGCGCAAGCTGGCGTCATCCAGGTATTTGCGGATCGCTCCTATCAGTGCATGCCGCTAACGCCCGCCGCATTTGCGCTGCTAACGCAATTAGAGCAGCAAAAAGCGTTAGCCGACATAGACGCCGAGTTACTGGCCGAGTTAAACGCCTTGGTTGAACTTGGCGTCATTAGCCATTTTTCGCTGCCATAAAGAGAATAGAAACGTTATGAATTCAAAGCTAACGGGCCTGCTTGCCCGCTACGATACTGCCACCGCTGCGATGCAATTCGTATTGCTGCCATTTTTGTTACTCGGGCTACGCCTTGGTGTTGCTTGGGTATTTTTCCGCTCTGGTCTAAGCAAAATCACCAACTGGGAGAGCACACTTTATCTCTTTGAGTGGGAATATCAGGTACCGCTGATTCACTGGCAACTGGCCGCTTATCTCGTCACTGCAGGCGAGTTGCTGCTGCCCATCTTACTTGCCGTTGGCTTGTTGACCCGAGTCGCAGCGAGCGGGCTGTTTGTTCTTAATGCAGTGGCAGTGATCTCTTACCCACTGCTATGGCAACAAGGGTTTTATGACCACCAGCTATGGGGATTGATGATTTTAATGTTGATGATTTGGGGCGCTGGCCCCTTCTCTGGCGATCAACTGGTGCGGCGCACGCTGACTCACAAACATAACCAGTGAATAAAAAAATCCCCGCGACAAACTGGCGGGGATTTTTTATCAAAACTACTTGTTGTTCAGGTAGGCGAGCAGCTCATCGGCCGAGATGCCTTGTTTGGCGAGCTCTTTCGCCATCGTTTCTACCTGCTCTCCTTTACGAGATTCGATAACCTTTTGAAACTGATAGACGATATCTCTGAGAACAGGCAGAGGAACTTGTTTCGCCGCACTGCGAATTCGCTCTTCGCTTTGATTGCCCAGCTCATTAAGTAATTTGCCGAACATGATTTTCTCTGGAGACTCTTCCATCTGTTCAAGAATACGAGCCATTTCATAAGTGGTTAACGACATTACCTGTAAATTCCGTTAAGTGTCGGGGAAAATGTGAACGACAAATATACACGGGTTCGAATAGCAGTAAAACTCTAATTTTGCCCGTTAGTTCAAGCAGCTGCTGTTTGTGTGTGCCAACTTTTACCCACTTTCGAAAAGAGAATAAACAGTGCAGGCAATAACAACCACATTTGCAACGCAATCATATTAGACGCTTCCAACTCAAAACGCTGCATAGTACCGACTAAAAATCCTGAGCCACTCATTTGGAACAACCCCAATAGCGCGGCTGCGGTTCCCGCCTTGTCGCCAAAAGGCTCCAACGCTTTGCCAGCCGCTGCGCCTAGAATCCAAGCAAACCCGACCGAAGAGAGGAAGATTGGCAACATGAAGGCGAATGGGGTACCACTGCTCGCCAGCAGCACCATTACGAAGCCAGCCAGACCGAGTGTCATAACGCCAACAACTAAGGTGTTGTGCGTGCCCCATTTATCCATAAATTTCGGTGCCAGCAAACACGCGGCAATGTTAATCACGGCATTTACGCCAAACCAGAAAGTAAATTGGTTCATGCTCAGGCCCATGCCTTCCATCAACACCACTGGCGCCGATGTCACGTAAGCCAAGATCACCGCCATCGCTAACAAACATAAGGTGGCATGGAAAACAAAAGACGGTGTACGCAGCACCGCCCAGTAACGGCTCAATTTAAACACCGCTTGTTTTTCCGTCGCTGGGTTGGTTTCACGCATATTGAAAAACATCATGGTGCCCACCACCAGCGCGAAGCCAGCCATAAAACTGAAATTAGCACGCCAGCCAAATTGCTGAGTGAGCCAACTGCCGAGAATGGGCGCAAGCGCCGGAATAAAACAGATCGCCCCATTAAGGTAGCTGATCATTTTGCCGCTTTTTTGCGGGCCAAAGATATCGCGAACTGTCGCAAAGGCTGCTACCGATGTCGCACACGCACCTAAGCCTTGTAGCAAACGAGATACCAACATCCACTCGATATTTTGCGCGCTCCACGCCAATAAAGCGCTCAACGCGTAGATGGTGATGCCTCCCAATGCAACAGTTCGCCGTCCGAGTTTATCTGCCAGCGGGCCAGCGAATAACTGACCGACCCCCATAGCAAACAAAAACCAGGTAATGGTGTCTTGCGCCAGTGCATGCTCTACGGAAAAGGCATTGGAAATAAGCGGTAAAGCAGGCAGATAGATATCAATGGCCAAGGGGCTAAACAGCACCAACAAGGTCAACAATGCCATCTGCATCTTGGTAGTTTGACTCTGCACAGACACAAAACACTCCAAATTGAATAAGAACTTTTGCTGAAGTTTATCCACATCGTGATATGAATAGAAATGATGTATATTCATCGTTGATATTCCCACTTGGAAACTCAACAATGAACATTGAGAAATTATCGCGTTTGGATCTCAATCTGCTGGTGTGCCTTAAAGTGCTGTTTGACGAGCTAAATGTAACCCGAGCCGCGCATCGGCTCTGTTTAAGCCAATCGGCGGTGAGTAAATCCTTGGCCAAACTGCGCGAGCAGTTTGACGATCCGCTGTTTGTGCGCCACTCACACGGTTTAACCCCCACAGCACGTGCGCTGTTTCTGCGTCCAAAGCTCGAACTGCTGATCAACCAGTTAGAGATGCTCACCTTGCCAGAGCAGTTTCATCCTGACAGCAGTGAATATCGTTTTCGCATCGCTGCGGTGGAAAGCGTATACCCGCTGATCTTGCCCCATTTTCTGCCATCGATTTTTCACCAAGCACCGAATGTCACCATCAGTACCCACTCTTGGTCAGATCAGACCTTCAAAATGCTTCAGCGCGGCGAACTCGATCTCGGTATCACAGGCAAAGATATCGACATCAACGACGCCAAACTGACCATGCTGCCGCCAGCGGATATTCGCGAACAAGAGATTTATCGCGACAATCAGATGTGTGTGGTGCGAAAAAATCACCCCGCCCTTAAGCAAGGCTGGAGCCTTGAAAGCTACCTTTCACTGCGTCACGTACAAGTGCGCTGTGATGGCAACGAGCGTTGGTTGCTCGACTACCGCTTGGCCGATATTGGCCGAGAGCGTGACATCGCCATCACCGTTCCTGACTTCAATAGCGCAGCCAATCTCTGCTCTTACACCGATTTCGTCTTCACCGCGCCGAGCCACTTCGTCCATCTCGCAGCCAAACAGCTTAATCTGCAAGTGCTGCCGCTACCGATCGAATTCCCCCCAATGGCGTATACCTTATTTTGGCATCGTGATAGAGAAAACGACCCTGCACTGAGCTGGCTGCGCAATATGATCACGCAGAAGACGCTGCACCTTAGGTAAAAATTTCGCCATTTATTTGCGTGCTTGGGATAAAATGAGTAGCTTAACAGCCGATAGTCCTCCGGGCTCATCGATGGTCTGTGGTCCTTACACGGAAGGTAAGGCGCTGCTCCCAACCTGAGCAAACGGAGCCACAATAAAAGGAAAAGACAACAGATGCATAATGCTACTCACGAGCGTGTTGCCGCCATTCGTCAATGGTTAGTGCAACACAACATCGACGCCCTACTCGTTCCGCACGAAGATGAATATCTGGGCGAATACGTCCCTGCGCACAACGAACGCTTACATTGGTTGACCGGGTTCACCGGCTCTGCCGGCGCAGCCGTGATCACACAAGAAAAAGCAGCGATATTTGTTGATGGTCGCTACACAGTGCAAGTGACCAAACAAGTCCCTGCTGAGCTCTTTGAATATCGCCACCTGATTGAAGAGCCGGCGCTCGATTGGCTAAAAGCAAACTTGCCGCGTGGGGCATCGGTAGCAATCAATCCTCGCATGCACAATGCTACTTGGCTTAGCAACGCGCAAAGCAAATTGGCGGATGTGTTGCAGCTGAAGATATTGGAAGAAAACCCTATCGATCAACTTTGGCACGATCGCCCTGCCCCTATCGTTTCTGACGTCAGATTGATGCCAGCCGAAGCGGTCGGCCAGTCTTGTGCCAGTAAGCGCGAAGAGATAGCGCAACTGGTCAACCAAAGCGGTGCTGACAGTGCGGTGATTACCGCGCTCGATTCCATTTGCTGGTTACTCAATGTGCGCGGGCTTGATGTCTCTCGTCTGCCTGTTTTGCTTTCACACGCAATTTTGCATCACGACGGCAGCGTCGAGTACTTTCTCGATCCGGCTCGCTTACCCAGCGAGTTTGCCGCACATGTTGGCCAAGGTGTCACTGTCTATCACCCAGAGCAACTCGCGGATCGCCTACAAGCGTTGAGCGGGAAAAAAGTGCTGGTCGATCCGGCAACCAGCAACGCTTGGTTCAAGTTGGTGCTGCAAAATGCGGGCGCAGAGGTCATCAGTGCTGCCGATCCTTGCTTGATGCCAAAAGCGGCGAAAAACGCCGTTGAGATTGCAGGCATGAAAGCGTGTCATGTTCGTGATGGTGTGGCGATGTCTATGTTTCTTTGTTGGCTGGACGCAGAAGTCGCTGCGGGCCACCTGCATGATGAAGCAACACTGGCCGACAAGTTGGAAGCGATTCGCCGCGAAGATCCGACCCTGAAAGACCTCAGCTTTGACACGATTTCAGCGGCGGGCAGCAATGCTGCCATGTGCCACTACAATCATGAAAACCAGCCCAAGCCAGGACAGTTGCAAATGGATACTCTGTATCTGGTTGACTCAGGCGGCCAATATCTGGATGGCACCACCGACATCACACGTACGATTGCTATCGGTAATCCAAGCGCAGAGATGATCAAACAGTTCACTTTGGCGCTGAAAGGTCACATCGGTGTGGCCAGCGCACGCTTCCCTAAAGGCACACGTGGTTATCAAATCGATACGTTAGCCCGTCAGCATCTTTGGGCAGAAGGCTTCGACTATGATCACGGCACCGGTCATGGTGTTGGCCATTTCCTCAGCGTGCATGAAGGCCCAGCCAGCATCTCCAAGCGACAGATTGATGTCCCACTGGTGGCTGGCATGGTGCTTTCTAATGAACCGGGCTATTACCGTGCTGATGCATTTGGTATCCGTATTGAGAATCTGGAGTTGGTGGTCGAGCAGCCAACGCAAGGGGATTTCCCTGTGCTGGCTTTTGAATCCTTGACTCGCTGCCCGATCGACAAGCGGAACATTAATGTCGATATGCTGACAGACGCGGAGCTAAATTGGCTCAACGATTATCATCAAAAAGTTTGGCACGCGCTCAGTTCATTGGTGGATAGCGATGTGAAAGCTTGGCTGTCAGCCGCAACGCAGCCATTAGTTCGCAATTAGCACCTAGTTCGCCATTGACACCAACCTACATACTGCCAATGTGTGTCGAATTAGGCATTTACTAATTAGTTCACAAGTAAAAAAGGGTTGAGGCAGCTGTCTCAACCCTTTTGTTTCACGTGAAACACTCGCCTTTCCATGCGAGTGAGTCTCCCAAGCTCAGCTGCGTAGCCCTGAATATGCGCTATGCCAATCGCGCCAAACAGGTTCAAAGCCTTTGCTGCGAATCATCGCCGCTACTGACTCAGCACTGCGCTCATCACTGATCTCAAATTGCTCCAGTTCGACATCCGTCATTGCATAGCCACCAGGTTGGGTTTTAGACGCGGCAGACATTGAAGTAATGCCGAGCGGTAAGACATTGTCTCTAAAAAAGGCAGACTCGCGGGTGGACAAAGAGAGCTCTACCTCAGGGTTAAACAGTCGGTAGGCACAAATCAGTTGCACCAATTGCTTATCTGTCATCTCCGATTTCGGTGGTAATGCCCCGGCACATGGTCGAAGACGAGGAAATGAGATGGAGTAGCGCGTCTGCCAGTAGGTGCGTTCTAAATACTCAAGATGCGCAGCAGTAAAAAAACAATCAGTACGCCAATCCTCCAAACCAATCAAAGCGCCAATGCCAATTTTGTCGATGCCAGCGCGCGCGAGGCGATCGGGTGTTTCCAAACGAAATTCAAAATTGGTTTTGTTACCGCGCAGATGATGCTGAGCATAGGTCGAAGGATGATACGTTTCTTGGTAAACCATCACAGCATCCAATCCGAGCAAAATCAGTTCCTCGTATTGCTCTTGCTGCAAAGGTTGCACTTCCATCGCCAAATAGTTGAACTGCTGCTTAATCATCGGCACAACTTGACGAAAGTAATTCATACCGACTTTTGTCTCATGCTCACCAGTCACGAGCAGCACACTATCAAAATTCATCCGCTTGATTGCTGCAATTTCTGCGGCAATTTCACCTTGATTAAGCGTGCGACGCTTAATGCGGTTTTCCATCGAAAAACCACAGTAGGTGCACGCATTGGCACACAGGTTTGAGAGGTAGAGTGGGATATAGAGTGAGACCGTATTACCAAACCGCTTTCTCGTAAGAGCATAAGAACGTTGCGCCATCGCTTCCAAATAGCTTTCGGCAACGGGTGATATCAGAGCCTTGAAGTCTTCGAGATCCAACTTTTCTTTACTCAGTGCCCGCTCCACCTCTTTTGCCGTTTTTGCCCGAATAGACAACGCCACATCATCCCAATTTAGCTGATTAAAACACTCAACAAAACTCATGTATGTTTCCTCAACAATCCAAGAATGAAGTCAGTGGACTTGAAGCTATGGCATGCGAAACTTGTCCGGCTAAGCCAGCGTCGTAAGCCGCGCGGCCCGCTTCCACGGCTAACCTAAAGGCACGGGCCATCGCGACAGGATCACTCGCTGTGGCAATCGCCGTGTTAACAAGAACGGCATCAGCACCCAACTCCATCGCGCGAGCCGCGTGTGAAGGAGCACCAATCCCGGCATCCACTACCACAGGAACCTTGGCTTGGTCGATGATGATTTGTAAGAAATCTGCCGAAACCAGTCCTTTGTTTGAACCGATTGGCGCGCCCAAAGGCATCACTGCGGCGCACCCAACCTCTTCGAGTCGCTTGCAAAGAACCGGATCGGCATGACAATACGGCAACACGATAAAGCCATCTTTTACCAGTTGTTCCGCTGCCAGCAATGTCTCAATCGGATCGGGCATCAAGTACTTAGGGTCGGGGTGAATTTCCAGTTTCAACCAGTGAGTACCGAGCGCCTCCCGAGCCAGATGAGCCGCAAATATTGCATCTTGTGCGTTCTTCGCCCCGGAGGTATTGGGCAACAAATGAATACCCGCGGCCACCAAGGGAGAAAGAATGTCGTCATGGCGGTCCGTAATGTCCACCCTTTTCAGTGCCATGGTTGCAAGCTGAGAGCCGCTAGCGGTTAGCGCTTTGGCCATTAACTGGCTATTGGCAAATTTCCCCGTTCCAGTAAATAATCTTGAGCTAAATTCTTTATCTGCGATCTTCAACATAGCGTTACCCTCCTGCAATCGCTTGAAACAGCGAGATACTATCTCCCTCATACAACACTCGCGTTTGCCATTCACTTCGCGGTACGACTTGGTTATTGACCGCAAACACACTGCCATGACTTGGCAAAGAGAACTCATCTATCATCTGTTGCAGTGTCTTACCAGTTGCGATTTTCTGCGGCAGACCGTTAAACACAATCGCTATCGATTCCATTACTCTTCCCCTTTAAGCCATATTGCTACAATGAGCACAGTGAGCGTCGCGAACGGCATTCATTGTCTGCCATGTCATGTTTAATCCATCAAACAAATGCAGTTGATTGCGCGCTAGATGAAAACGCCCAGTTGCGAGCTTTTGAATTGCTGCCAATGCTTGGTAGTTGCCAAGAATACCGACCACAGGCCCCATCACACCAAGATCACTACAACGCTGACTCTGCTCGGCGTCATCAAAAGGATAGAGGCAGTGATAACAGGCGGTCGCGCTATCGCCAGCTGTGTAGTCAAACACGCTAAACTGCCCAAGCCAGCCAATCGCCGCAGCCGATATCAGCGGCTTACGCTGCTGTAAACAAGCAAGGTTAATGGCTTGGCGACTGGGGAAATTGTCGGTACAGTCCAACACAACATCGGCCATCATCACTTCCATACTCAATTGTGTAGCGCTGATACGTTGATTCAGTGCTCGAATATGAACCTCGGGATTAAGCTGATTGAGCTGGTTGCGCAAAGCATCCGATTTACCGCTGGCAACATCACCACTGCGATAAGCCACTTGGCGCTGTAAGTTACTCACCTCAACAGTATCATCATCCACGAGAACCAAACGACCAACCCCAGCGCCTGCGAGGTAGAGTGCAGCCGCACTCCCCAGACCACCGCATCCAATTAGCAAAACCGAAGCTTCGCTAAGGCGCAGCTGTCCAGATTCGCCGACTTCCTCTAATGCAACTTGCCGTTGATAGCGAAGGAATAGATCATTGCTCAACATGACGACACTCCTTATGCAGATGATCATAATGTAAGGAGGTAGCACAACTGCGCTGTTCCGAATTGCTTACCATGACCTGTTTAAAGTCACTAATCGCCGTTTGGACATCATTGGCTTGCGTGATTGCCCTAACCACAGCGAGCGATGAAACACCGGTTTGCCAAACTTGGCTTGCATTGCCAAGATCAATACCACCAATAGCAACGGTAGGTATTCCCTTTTGCTCACCATAAGGAATGGTGTCTATCAGTTTCTGATAGAGCGCTAAACGAGTTAGACCTTGTGGCTGAGACGGCATCTGTTTCGTGGTGGTCGGAAAAATATGACCGAGCGCGATATAGCTTGGCGTGAGTTGCACGATACGCAGTAATTCGTAATAACCATGTGTTGAAAGCCCAAGAGCAATCCCGGATCCTGCCAACTGGGTAAGATTTGATGCTTGCAAATCCTCTTGGCCTAAGTGCACACCAAAGGCGCCATGTTTGATAGCAAGCTGCCAATAGTCATTAATAAATACCTGTGCGTTATACTCACGTCCCAGCTCAATCGCACGAATGATCTGCGCTTCTAAATCGACTCGTTCTGGTTGTTTTATTCTCAGCTGTATGGTTTTTATCCCCAGTGGTAAAAGCTTTTCTATCCATTCAACACTGTCCACTACCGGATACAATCCAAGGCTATGTGGCTCCAGCTTGGGAAAACCCTTGTTCAAATTGGCCAGCTGCCATTCAAGGCGAATATCAAAATCCTTGTGTTCTAGGACGGGTGTTGGAAAAGCGGAGTACTCAAATGCCCATGTTTCACGTGAAACATTCAACATCGCTCTTGCTAAAGTGAGGCTATCTTCTAGTGGAAAACCCAGTGCGGATAAGGTGATAAACCACGCTAAATGACGACACCTAGCTGCTCGGGAAAGTAGGATACTTTCAGCGATCCTCAAGGCTTGACGTTGGTGATTGAGAGGATTCGTCCAAACATCGTACTTATCGCCATTGGAGTCAGTGAGATGAATAAAGACTTTACGCGAATCCATCGTCAGAGATTCTATTGACGCTGCCGACAAATAGCACAAACAGCAGTCATACTCTGTGGTTTGAATTTGGTCTCTATCCAACAGATCAGTGGCAACAGCGAAATGGTCTTGGTTAGAAATCAGTTGCAATGTCCGAGTTGGGCTAACACCCAACTCGATATGCTCAATGGCAAAGCCTTGCTGTTCTGCCAAAAGCAAACACTGCTGAATATCTCCGGTCACTTCGATGATATCGGATGGGATCAGCAGTTTCATGCTTACTCCTCCACACTGGCCATAGCAGCAGGGTGATAGAGCTCAGAGCCAGAAGCTTTAAACTCTGCCGATTTTTGTCGCATTCCTTCCAGCGGATCGTCAATCAGCTTAATTTCAATCGCATCGCCATCCGCCGTTTGTAGGTCCTTGGCGTACTCACGGACTTCTTGAGAGATTTTCATCGAGCAGAATTTGGGGCCACACATAGAGCAGAAATGGGCAACCTTGCCCGATTCTTGTGGTAGCGTTTCATCGTGATAAGCTCGGGCGGTATCCGGATCGAGCGACAGATTGAATTGGTCTTGCCAACGGAACTCAAAACGGGCTTTTGATAATGCGTTGTCACGCACTTGAGCTCCCGGATGTCCTTTGGCTAAGTCTGCCGCATGCGCGGCCAGTTTGTAGGTAATTAGCCCTGTTTTCACATCTTCCTTATTGGGCAGCCCAAGATGTTCTTTTGGCGTTACATAACAAAGCATCGCGCAGCCATACCAACCTATCATCGCCGCGCCAATCCCAGAAGTGATGTGGTCATAACCGGGGGCAATATCCGTGGTTAACGGGCCAAGGGTGTAAAATGGCGCTTCATGGCAATGCTTAAGCTGTTCGTCCATGTTCTCTTTTATCATGTGCATCGGCACATGCCCGGGGCCTTCGATAATCACCTGAACGTCGTATTCCCAAGCAATTTTAGTTAGTTCTCCCAGCGTTCTTAGCTCTGCAAACTGCGCTTCATCGTTCGCATCCGCAACGGAGCCGGGACGTAGCCCATCACCCAAAGAAAGCGCCACATCATATTTCGCACAAATCTCGCAGATTTCCCGGAAATGGGTATACAAAAAACTCTCTTGATGGTGTGCCAGACACCATTTGGCAATGATGGATCCTCCACGAGAGACAATGCCGGTCACACGCTTCGCCGTCATCGGAATATAACGTAGCAGTAGGCCTGCATGGATAGTGAAGTAGTCAACGCCCTGCTCTGCCTGTTCAATCAGTGTATCTCGCATCACTTCCCAGTTAAGGTTTTCCGCAATACCATTTACCTTCTCTAAAGCTTGGTACATAGGAACTGTACCAATTGGCACTGGGCTATTACGCAGGATCCACTCGCGAGTTTCGTGAATGTTACGCCCTGTTGAGAGATCCATGACAGTATCGCCACCCCAGCGCGTAGCCCAAACCAGCTTTTCCACTTCTTCTTCAATTGAAGACGTGACTGAAGAGTTGCCAATGTTAGCGTTCACTTTGACCAAGAAGTTACGACCAATGATCATTGGCTCAGATTCAGGGTGATTGATATTGGAAGGGATAATCGCACGTCCTTCTGCCACTTCTCGGCGGACAAATTCTGCGCTAATTTCCTTGGGTAGATTGGCACCAAAACTTTGCCCAGGATGCTGCTGAGTTAATACCTCATCACGATACTGTGCCCTGCCCATATTTTCACGCAGCGCAATAAATTCCATCTCGGGCGTGATAATGCCATTACGTGCGTAATGCAATTGCGTAACACAATGCCCCGTTTTAGCGCGACGAATACGCGGTAAATTGCCGTAACGTAACTCGTCTAACGTCTCATCGTCTAAACGCTGTTTGGTGTAGGCCGAGCTCACTTCATCGAGAACTTCAGTGTCACCACGTTCGGCAATCCAGCCCTCTCTTAGCTTGGGCAAGCCGCTATAGAGGTCAATAGTGTGCTGTGGATCTGTATAAACGCCAGACGTATCGTAGACTCTAATCGGCTCATTGGGCGCCAAAATAGGAGCATCTTTTGAACCACCGATGAGGCTATCCGCCAGCGATATTTCACGCATTGGCACTCGAATATCAGGCCGAGAACCTTCGACATAAATTTTGTTGGAATTGGGGTACGCTTGTACTGAAAGAGTATCAATGAACTGTTTGGCTTCCAGTCTCGCTTGCTTGCGATTCGACATAGCATTTTTCCTTTCTTGTTATGCAAGATAAAAAGGTGACGGATGAAAATGCTTGGCGGAAAAATGCGACAAGAGGGATCGAACTTACACAAATTGCAGATGGCTCTGCGCGCAAAATTCGAACTTTGATAAGACACTAGTAGAATTTAGCTACTAAAATCTTCTCTTGTTCCCTTCGCAGGTCTTAACCTGATCAGGTTCAACGGATCCCGAATAAACGGTCTCAGCCTTATGGCACTCCGACAAGTGAAGCGATTATAAGCAATCGACTTGGTTAAACCAAGCCGACCTGTAAAAAATTTGTTGGAAAATTAGATTTGAACATCACTGCTTTAAGAGCTGAAATCCAAGCCATGCAGCGCCAATACTTAGCGTCACATTGAGCAGAATATTCAGCCCCATCTTAAGAAAAGCACCTTGCTGCATCAGTAGCACGTTGTCCATGGAGAAGGTTGAAAAGGTCGTCAGGGCACCAAGAAAGCCTAAACCAATAACTTGCCGCCAAGGTTCAGTAGCGAGTAGTTCACTTTCGAATGCCGCGATCAAAAGCCCCATGACAAATGACCCGACAACGTTTACGCTCAAGGTTCCATAAGGAAAACCGCGCCCAAGTAATAAAACACAGAGCTCAGACACCAGATAACGAGAGCAGGCACCAAAAGCCCCTCCTAAAGCGATAAACCCCAATATAGCCAACTGTCCCATAACGACCTCACAATCTTAAAACGACGATATTGTAACCACCACAGTCAAAATAGCGAGTTTAAAACTTCCGTTTCCAGCGATATCTTGTTTGATGCGATGTAAAAAGAAAAGGTTACAGGAGTCACTTTTCGCTATCTAATACCAATCTGGAAAATTAACTGGTCAGGTCAATCCACTCTCTTATGCACATTTTGCTAACCCTATCTGTACTGTCCAAGAATCGATTCCAAGCCTTGCACACTTTCTCCACGATATCCTCATAATCGGTAAAACTCTGATTGGCAAGATAGTGTTGTCTGAGCCAGCTCCACACTTGTTCTATCGGGTTGAGCTCTGGTGAATAGGGCGGGAGCTTGATGATACTGACATTGCTAAACGGTTCTGCAATGTCATTGGTATGCCAACTCGCCCCATCCATAATGATGACGGCATGACGCCCTTTTTCAGTGATTGCCGATATTTGCTTTAAATGCTCGATCATGATCTCTTTATTCACCCAAGGAACGACCATCGCTTCGCCAATCCCTCTCGCGGGACAGACAGAGCCAAACAGATACGCATATTCAAATTGTTGTTGCTTCACGGCTCTGGGGCGTGTTCCTTTCTCTGCCCATAACCGTGTTGTCGTGTTTTGTTGCCCAAATCTGGCTTCATCTTGAAACCAGACATCCACATGCTCTAGAGCGATATGTCCTGGGATCTTCAGGATCGTTTCAATTTTGAATTTTTTTAAAATCGTCTTGGACTTCTTGAGATTGCTTGGGGTGTTTTGAGCGGGAAGTTATCCATGAAAAGCCCATGTGGTCGAGCAGGTAATAGATAGAATCAGGGTGGTAGTGCTGGCCAAATTCTTTCACGATATAAGCGTGGATGTCGGCCCCAGTCAGTCGTCCGCCTTGTGTATCATTGGCTTTATCTTTTATGTATTGGCTCAATTGCTCTCTTTGCTCAGAAGTTAAGAAGGGTGGTCGTCCCGTTCTTGGCTTTTCCTTCAGCCCTTCTAATCCTTCTTCAAGAAAAGTGTGAACCCACTTATTAACACTGGTTCGGCTCACCATAAGAAACTTGGCGATTTGGGTGCGAGAGTGTCCATCTTTGAAATGAGCGAGGGCCAGCAGTCTCATTTTCATCTGAATAGATTTCTGCTGGCTTGCGAGCTTTTTAAAGTCGATATTATTGAGACTGTCCATAGCGAATAAGTTTTATCGTTGAATGACATCAATTAGATCATATTTTTACTTAGATTGGTATAAATCAACCTTGCTTCTCGGCATGAGTCTTGAGGCCATTGATGTCTGGCTTCAAGACAAAACGATATTCACTCAGCAGAATCAACGACTCGTCTACAGGCTGAACAGGGCACAAGGCCGAGAGCCGTAAATCAGCAGCAATTCGAGTACACCTATTATTTGATTCTGTCTGCCCAGCGAGAGGCACTGGAAGGTGATAGTCGTTCCTTGGGTTAATAAAGACATCATGATCGAGCATTTGGTCACAGAGAAAGGACGTCATGCCGTCATCATTATGGATGGGACGAGTTGGCATACCAATGACATTGCAGAACAGTTTAGCAATGTCAGTATCATCAAGCTCCCGCCCTATTCACCAGAGCTAAACCCGTTAGAACAAGTGTGGAGCTGGCTCAGACAACACTATCTTGCCAATAAGAGTTTTACCGATTATGAGGATATCGTGGAGAAAGTGTGCAAGGCTTGGAATCGATTCTTGGACAGTGCAGATAGGGTTAGCAAAATGTGCACAAGAGACTGGATTAATCTGACCAGTTAATTATCCAGATTAACATGAAAAAAGCCTGCAAATTTCTTTGCAGGCTTTTCGAATGGTGGCGGAGAGATAGGGATTTGAACCCTAGGTACGCTATTAACGTACGCCGGTTTTCAAGACCGGTGCTTTCAACCACTCAGCCATCTCTCCACAAATTGTCACTAAAAATCGAGTCTTATACTTACGATGCTGGATGTTTAGCTTTGTATTCAGACTATTCACTTTAAATGGATATCTGAAAACGATATTAAAGCCTGGCGATGTTCTACTCTCACATGGGGAAACCCCACACTACCATCGACGCTGTTTCGTTTCACTTCTGAGTTCGGGATGGAGTCAGGTGGGTCCAAAACGCTATGGTCGCCAAGCAAATTCTGTTTGAAAGACAGTTCTTAGAACCTAGGGCCTTATCTTTCAATAATCTGGAAAGCTGTTTACGTTCTTCTTAACACAATCAAGTTTTTGTTCTTGTTTTGAGTCCATCAAAACCCTTTGGGTGTTGTATGGTTAAGCCTCACGGGCAATTAGTACAGGTTAGCTCAACGCCTCACAGCGCTTACACACCCTGCCTATCAACGTTCTAGTCTCGAACAACCCTTTAGGACAGTTAAACTGTCAGGGAAGACTCATCTCAGGGCTCGCTTCCCGCTTAGATGCTTTCAGCGGTTATCGATTCCGAACTTAGCTACCGGGCAATGCGTCTGGCGACACAACCCGAACACCAGAGGTTCGTCCACTCCGGTCCTCTCGTACTAGGAGCAGCCCCCTTCAATCTTCCAACGCCCACGGCAGATAGGGACCGAACTGTCTCACGACGTTCTAAACCCAGCTCGCGTACCACTTTAAATGGCGAACAGCCATACCCTTGGGACCGACTTCAGCCCCAGGATGTGATGAGCCGACATCGAGGTGCCAAACACCGCCGTCGATATGAACTCTTGGGCGGTATCAGCCTGTTATCCCCGGAGTACCTTTTATCCGTTGAGCGATGGCCCTTCCATTCAGAACCACCGGATCACTATGACCTGCTTTCGCACCTGCTCGAACCGTCATTCTCGCAGTTAAGCGGGCTTATGCCATTGCACTAACCTCACGATGTCCAACCGTGATTAGCCCACCTTCGTGCTCCTCCGTTACTCTTTGGGAGGAGACCGCCCCAGTCAAACTACCCACCAGGCACTGTCCGCGACCCCGATGAGGGGCCAACGTTAGAACATCAAACATACAAGGGTGGTATTTCAAGGACGGCTCCAACGCAACTGGCGTCACGTCTTCAAAGCCTCCCACCTATCCTACACATGTAGGTTCAATGTTCAGTGCCAAGCTGTAGTAAAGGTTCACGGGGTCTTTCCGTCTAGCCGCGGGTACACTGCATCTTCACAGCGATTTCAATTTCACTGAGTCTCGGGTGGAGACAGCGTGGCCATCATTACGCCATTCGTGCAGGTCGGAACTTACCCGACAAGGAATTTCGCTACCTTAGGACCGTTATAGTTACGGCCGCCGTTTACCGGGGCTTCGATCAAGAGCTTCGCTTACGCTAACCCCATCAATTAACCTTCCGGCACCGGGCAGGCGTCACACCGTATACGTCATCTTGCGATTTTGCACAGTGCTGTGTTTTTAATAAACAGTTGCAGCCACCTGGTATCTGCGACTCTCGTCAGCTCCATCCGCGAGGGACTTCACCATCAAGAGCGTACCTTCTCCCGAAGTTACGGTACCATTTTGCCTAGTTCCTTCACCCGAGTTCTCTCAAGCGCCTTGGTATTCTCTACCCGACCACCTGTGTCGGTTTGGGGTACGATTCCATCAAATCTGAAGCTTAGAGGCTTTTCCTGGAAGCATGGCATCAATGACTTCACTACCGTAGTAGCTCGACGTCGTGTCTCAGCCTATCGAGTGTCCGGATTTACCTAAACACTCAGCCTACGCACTTGAACCTGGACAACCGTCGCCAGGCCCACCTAGCCTTCTCCGTCCCCCCATCGCAATTTGATCGAGTACGGGAATATTAACCCGTTTCCCATCGACTACGCCTTTCGGCCTCGCCTTAGGGGTCGACTCACCCTGCCCCGATTAACGTTGGACAGGAACCCTTGGTCTTCCGGCGGGGAGGTTTTTCACCCCCCTTGTCGTTACTCATGTCAGCATTCGCACTTCTGATACCTCCAGCATGCTTTACAACACACCTTCAACGGCTTACAGAACGCTCCCCTACCCAATGTTCCAAGAACATTGCCGCAGCTTCGGTTTACAACTTAGCCCCGTTACATCTTCCGCGCAGGCCGACTCGACTAGTGAGCTATTACGCTTTCTTTAAATGATGGCTGCTTCTAAGCCAACATCCTAGCTGTCTAAGCCTTCCCACATCGTTTCCCACTTAGCTGTAATTTGGGACCTTAGCTGGCGGTCTGGGTTGTTTCCCTCTCCACGACGGACGTTAGCACCCGCCGTGTGTCTCCCGGATAGTACTTACTGGTATTCGGAGTTTGCAAAGGGTTGGTAAGTCGGGATGACCCCCTAGCCTTAACAGTGCTCTACCCCCAGTAGTATTCGTCCGAGGCGCTACCTAAATAGCTTTCGGGGAGAACCAGCTATCTCCGAGTTTGATTGGCCTTTCACCCCTAGCCACAAGTCATCCGCTAATTTTTCAACATTAGTCGGTTCGGTCCTCCAGTTGATGTTACTCAACCTTCAACCTGCCCATGGCTAGATCACTCGGTTTCGGGTCTAATGCTAGCAACTATACGCCCAGTTAAGACTCGGTTTCCCTACGGCTCCCCTATGCGGTTAACCTTGCTACTAACATTAAGTCGCTGACCCATTATACAAAAGGTACGCAGTCACAGGACAAAGCCTGCTCCTACTGCTTGTACGTACACGGTTTCAGGTTCTATTTCACTCCCCTCACAGGGGTTCTTTTCGCCTTTCCCTCACGGTACTGGTTCACTATCGGTCAGTCAGGAGTATTTAGCCTTGGAGGATGGTCCCCCCATATTCAGACAGGATAACACGTGTCCCGCCCTACTCGATTTCACTGAACATGCGCCTATGACTACGGGACTATCACCCGGTATCGTTGGCCTTTCCAGACCATTCGTCTAACGCATATAAAGCTTAAGGGCTAATCCAATTTCGCTCGCCGCTACTTTCGGAATCTCGGTTGATTTCTTTTCCTCGGGGTACTTAGATGTTTCAGTTCTCCCGGTTCGCTTCGCTGCACTATGTATTCATGCAGCGATACTTACTTATGTAAGTGGGTTTCCCCATTCGGAAATCGGTGACTCAAGTGGCTCTTACTGCCTCATCACCGCTTATCGCAAGTTAGTACGTCCTTCATCGCCTCTGACTGCCAAGGCATCCACCGTGTACGCTTAGTCACTTAACCATACAACCCCAAAGGGTCTTCTGTTTAAACAACCAAAGTTCGCTATCTCATTATTTGAATGAGCGAGATAGCATTGATTTGCCGGACTCAATTTTGAATTGTCACTATAAGTGACATTCCCAAGAACACTTGAATGTGTTTTGTTGGTGTTTGTCTTAAAGACAAACATTGAGAACTTTACAAGTAATCTATCCATAAAGATAAATTACTTTGTCAGCTTTCCAAATTGTTAAAGAGCAAGATTTAACTTTCTATTGAAAGAAAGAAACCATGTTTAAAAGCACTCATTGAATGCGCTTAAAGATGGTGGAGCTAAGCAGGATCGAACTGCTGACCTCCTGCGTGCAAGGCAGGCGCTCTCCCAGCTGAGCTATAGCCCCATCAATAGTGGTGGGTCTGAGTGGACTCGAACCACCGACCTTACGCTTATCAGGCGTACGCTCTAACCACCTGAGCTACAGACCCACTAAATGCTCTAATCTAAACCGTATCAATCTGTGTGAACACTCATCGCAATAATCATCGTATAAGGAGGTGATCCAGCGCCAGGTTCCCCTAGCGCTACCTTGTTACGACTTCACCCCAGTCATGAACCACACCGTGGTGATCGTCCTCCCCTAATCTCGAAAGAAAAGGGGTTAAACTAACCACTTCTGGTGCAGCCCACTCCCATGGTGTGACGGGCGGTGTGTACAAGGCCCGGGAACGTATTCACCGTGGCATTCTGATCCACGATTACTAGCGATTCCGACTTCATGGAGTCGAGTTGCAGACTCCAATCCGGACTACGACGCACTTTTTGGGATTCGCTCACTTTCGCAAGTTGGCCGCCCTCTGTATGCGCCATTGTAGCACGTGTGTAGCCCTACTCGTAAGGGCCATGATGACTTGACGTCGTCCCCACCTTCCTCCGGTTTATCACCGGCAGTCTCCCTGGAGTTCCCACCATTACGTGCTGGCAAACAAGGATAAGGGTTGCGCTCGTTGCGGGACTTAACCCAACATTTCACAACACGAGCTGACGACAGCCATGCAGCACCTGTCTCAGAGCTCCCGAAGGCACTCCAGCGTCTCCGCTAGATTCTCTGGATGTCAAGAGTAGGTAAGGTTCTTCGCGTTGCATCGAATTAAACCACATGCTCCACCGCTTGTGCGGGCCCCCGTCAATTCATTTGAGTTTTAATCTTGCGACCGTACTCCCCAGGCGGTCTACTTAACGCGTTAGCTCCGAAAGCCACGGCTCAAGGCCACAACCTCCAAGTAGACATCGTTTACGGCGTGGACTACCAGGGTATCTAATCCTGTTTGCTCCCCACGCTTTCGCATCTGAGTGTCAGTATCTGTCCAGGGGGCCGCCTTCGCCACCGGTATTCCTTCAGATCTCTACGCATTTCACCGCTACACCTGAAATTCTACCCCCCTCTACAGTACTCTAGTTTGCCAGTTTCAAATGCAATTCCCAGGTTGAGCCCGGGGCTTTCACATCTGACTTAACAAACCACCTGCATGCGCTTTACGCCCAGTAATTCCGATTAACGCTCGCACCCTCCGTATTACCGCGGCTGCTGGCACGGAGTTAGCCGGTGCTTCTTCTGTTGCTAACGTCAAATGATGCTGCTATTCACAACACCACCTTCCTCACAACTGAAAGTGCTTTACAACCCGAAGGCCTTCTTCACACACGCGGCATGGCTGCATCAGGCTTGCGCCCATTGTGCAATATTCCCCACTGCTGCCTCCCGTAGGAGTCTGGACCGTGTCTCAGTTCCAGTGTGGCTGATCATCCTCTCAGACCAGCTAGGGATCGTCGCCTTGGTGAGCCCTTACCTCACCAACTAGCTAATCCCACCTGGGCATATCCTGACGCGAGAGGCCCGAAGGTCCCCCTCTTTGGCCCGTAGGCATCATGCGGTATTAGCCATCGTTTCCAATGGTTATCCCCCACATCAGGGCAATTTCCCAGGCATTACTCACCCGTCCGCCGCTCGCCACCCGAGAAACAAGTTTCTCTGTGCTGCCGCTCGACTTGCATGTGTTAGGCCTGCCGCCAGCGTTCAATCTGAGCCATGATCAAACTCTTCAATTAAAAGTTTTTTGAAGCTTGCGCTTCGGCTCAATGAATACTGAATAAATTGACTGTGCCGAATCTTGCGATTCGTTTTGGTCACTCAGTTCATTGATAAATCTTTTGCGATTATCATCAACGAGTGCCCACACAGATTGATAGGTTTATATTGTTAAAGAGCTCTCTTCCTACTTCAGTGACTGAGTCACCGTGGAAGAGGCGGCCATTTTAGCGAGTTAAGTTTCTGTGTCAACCACTTTTTTTCAAAACTTTTTTCAGGTGAACCACCTGGCTAAAACGCCTTGCTGATTTGTCTTGGTTCCTTATGGAGCCTTGCCGTGTCAGCGAGGTGGCATTATAGAGATTGCGATCACATTGGCAAGCCATTTTTGCACTTTATTTTGCTTTTTTTGCCATTCGAGCAAAATAACAACAAAAAGCCTTAAAAATGCACTTTATTTCTACAACTGAGCAAACTTCTCAGCAAAAGCTGCCACTTTTTGCCAATTGGTGTACTCAACTTCTTTGCTGGTGTCGGTTTCTCCTCCGGTTAACGTCATAATGAGTTTAATCATGTTGCGGTCAAACCAGTTGTAACGAGGATAGTAAAGCGCCCCAGCAAAAACACCAATTAACGTCGGCTCCCATGCTGACTTGCTGAGAAAGGTTTTGATGTACACACTCCCTTCTGGCGTGTCTTTCCCTTGCTCTTCTTTTCTCGCCGTTAAGTTGACGCAGAAGAAAGCGCCTTTGCACTGCTGTAGTGATTCAATATGGCGTTCAATGAACTGATAGAGCTTCTTATTCAGATGGCCATAGCGAATCGACGCACCGATCAGCACTTTGTCATACTCTGCAAAACGTATTTCATCCGCGTCATGTAAATTGACCACGTCGCACTGATAACCTTGCAACTGTTTATCTAGATAAAGAAGGATTTTTTTAGTTTGCCCTTCACGGGAAGAGTAAAGAAATAGCGCTTTTTTCATCATTTCCCCTAACTACGCCAAAAAGTCGGTGTTAACAGTATTAGTAACGTGAAGATTTCTAATCGGCCAAACAGCATCGACACCACCAATACCCACTTGGCTCTATCATTGACATCAGCAAAGTGCACTGAGACTTCCCCAAGCCCCGGGCCGAGGTTGTTGAGCGTAGCGGCTACCGCGGAAAATGCACTGAGTTCGTCCATCCCCGTGGCGATGAGCGCCAGCATACAAACGACAAAGACCAGTGCATAGGCGGAGAAAAATCCCCACACCGCGTCAACCACACGTTGTGGTAGCGCATTACCACCCACTTTGATGGTGTACACCGCACGTGGGTGAACGAGACGCTTCAACTCACGCGCACCTTGTAGGGTCAACAGCAAGATGCGGATCACTTTCATTCCGCCGCCAGTTGAACCCGCACAGCCACCAATAAAAGAAGAGAACAGTAATAGGACAGGCAGAAACAGCGGCCATTCAGAAAATCCGGTGGTAGTAAATCCTGCCGTGGTGGATATCGAGACGGTCTGAAACAGCGCTTGGTCAAACGCATCATAAAATGAACGGTAAGAGTGGTGGCTAAGCAGCAATAAAAAGCACACCACAAACAGCAGCACCTGAATAAAGATGAAGGCGCGGAACTCAGGATCTTTCCAGTAGTATCTCGGATGTACCCCGCCTGAGGCGAATGCCGCAAAGTGCAGGGAGAAGTTGCAAGCCGAGATCAGCAGAAAAACCACGGTAATCAGGTTTATCGCATAACTGTCAAAATATCCCATGCTCGCGTCATGGGTTGAGAATCCACCGATAGCGATAGTTGAAAAACTATGGCAGATCGCATCAAACACCGTCATGCCCGCCAACCAAAAGGCGCCAGCGCATGCAATGGTCAGGCTAAGGTAGATATACCATAGCGCTTTGGCTGTTTCGGCAATACGGGGGGTTATTTTGCTGTCTTTTACCGGACCGGGAATTTCTGCCCGATAAAGCTGCATACCGCCGATGCCGAGTACAGGAAGAATAGCAACCGCTAATACGATGATCCCCATACCACCAAACCACTGTAGAAACTGCCGATAGAACAAGATCGCTTTGGGTAATTCATCAAGCCCGACAATCACCGTTGCTCCAGTGGTCGTCAACGCAGAAAAGGATTCAAAAAATGCATCGGTCACTGACACGTTTGGGTTGTCAGCAATCAAAAACGGCAATGAGCCGGCGCTACCCAAAACCGTCCAGAAGAGGACCACAATAAGGAAGCCGTCTCGCGCTTTGAGCTCATGTTTATGCTTGCGGTTGGGAAACCAGCACAGCGCGCCGCAAAATAGCAGCACAAAGAACGTCGTGACAAAAGGGACACCTGCACCATCTCGATACAGCAACGCGACCAGCGCTGGCGCTAACATGGTGACACTAAACAGGGCGAGCAGCAGCCCGACGATACGGATAATGGAACGAAATTGCATGGACGATTGAACTTTAAAGTCGACGACTTCCTGATTGTTATGTTTACTTCCCGTTTAACGGCGTGACCACGGCTCTCGCGCCGCTTTTATTAATGACCATTTGAGTAAAGTCACGCACGTGTCTCACTTCAAGCTCAACGACAAGCACGACCTGTTCGCTGTACTGCGCTTGCACTTCCACTGCCGCAAACTGCTGCAGGAGAGATTGTGCGATTGGCATGAAGGCGTAGTCTAACTCTAGTCTGAGTTTTGTGGTTATTTTTTTCTCAATAGTTTGAAGCTGCTTGAGTGCTTGTTGCACGCCGCCTCCATACGCTTTGACTAACCCTCCGGTTCCAAGACGAATCCCGCCATAGTAGCGTGTCACCACAGCGCAGATCTCCCCCACGCCAGAGCCTGATAGCTGAGCCAATATCGGTTTCCCTGCCGTTCCCGAAGGCTCACCATCATCACTAAATCCCCACAACATCGAGTCTTCCGCTCGACCTGCGGCAAACGCCCAGCAATTGTGACGCGCATCGGCATGCTGCTGTTTGATCTGCTCGATAAACGCCTTGGCCGCTTCAACATTTGGCGCATGCGTCAAATAGGTAATAAAGAGGCTCTTTTTGATTTCTTCTTCAAAACGCACTGGTGCAGCAGGGATCAAATAAGGTTGCTCGTTCATGGTCGTCAATACTGGGGATAAAGGGGCCGAGTGTAGCATGTACGCATTTTGCTCGCCGCATAAGATCTGCTCCACCGCACAATGTTAAACACTTGTTTAAAAAATGTATTGAAATTAGCCAATCTGCGATCCAAACTAGTTTCACTGGTCTAACCAGAATAACTATAGCAATGCTTTCCACTATGCCCAGAGGCCGAGAGTTGACGTTGTGCTCAGCGCCTTCCCTCTGGCAATACAGACAATCCAAGATTGTATGTCATGGAGATAGACAATGATTTACCAAGCCGAAACCCTACAGGTAAAGGAATTACACGACGGTATTGCCGAGCTGACTTTCTGCTCGCCAAATTCCGTTAACAAGCTCGACCTCGCCACGCTCGAATCCCTTGATAAAGCGCTGGATGCACTCAGCACCCATGCTGGTCTAAAAGGCCTCATGCTCACCTCTAATAAAGAGGCATTTATCGTCGGTGCTGACATTACCGAATTTTTAGGCCTGTTTGCCAAACCAGAAGAAGAGTTGGATCAGTGGCTGAAATTTGCCAACAGCATCTTTAATAAACTTGAAGATTTGCCTGTACCGACCATTTCCGTTCTCACTGGCCACACGCTTGGCGGCGGTTGCGAGTGTGTACTTGCCACGGACCTACGCATTGGTGACGCTACCACCAGCATCGGTTTGCCTGAAACCAAACTCGGCATCATGCCCGGCTTTGGTGGCTGTGTACGTCTGCCTCGCGTGATCGGCGCCGACAGCGCAATGGAAATCATCACACAAGGCAAAGCGTGCCGTGCTGAAGAAGCACTGAAGATTGGCCTGCTTGATGCGGTGGTGGATAGCGCATCGCTGCGTGAATCTGCGCTCCACACTCTGACGCAAGCAATCAACGAACAGCTGGATTGGAAAACTCGCCGCACGCAGAAAACCTCGCCACTAACACTGAGTAAGCTAGAAGCGATGATGAGCTTCACTATGGCGAAAGGTTTGGTTGCTCAAGTTGCAGGGCCTCATTACCCAGCGCCAATGACCGCGGTACAAACTATCGAGCAAGGCGCTCGCTTCGCCCGCGACCAAGCACTGGATGTTGAACGCCAACACTTCATCAAATTGGCAAAATCGGAAGAAGCCAAAGCGCTAGTCGGCTTATTCCTTAGCGATCAATACATCAAGGGCATCGTGAAAAAAGCCGCCAAATCGGCCAGCAAAGAGACTGGCCGTGCTGCGGTACTCGGCGCAGGTATCATGGGTGGCGGTATCGCCTATCAATCCGCGCTCAAGGGCGTGCCTGTATTAATGAAGGACATCGCTCAAGGTTCGCTAGACCTCGGCATGACTGAAGCTTCCAAACTGCTCAACAAACAACTTGAGCGTGGCAAGATCGACGGTTTCAAAATGGCCGGCATCTTGGCATCGATTACCCCTAGCCTGCATTATGCGGGTATCGAGAATGCCGATGTGATCGTCGAAGCCGTGGTGGAAAACCCGAAAGTCAAAGCGGCGGTATTAAGCGAAGTGGAACAGCAGGTCAGTGCCGAGACGGTGATCACCTCAAACACTTCGACCATTCCAATTAATCTGCTGGCCAAATCGCTCAAGCGCCCAGAAAACTTCTGTGGTATGCACTTCTTTAACCCAGTGCACCGCATGCCGTTGGTGGAAATTATCCGTGGTGAGCACACTTCCGACGAAACCATCAACCGCGTAGTCGCTTACGCAGCGAAGATGGGCAAGTCGCCGATCGTCGTCAACGACTGTCCTGGATTCTTTGTTAACCGCGTACTGTTCCCTTACTTTGGCGGTTTCAGCATGCTGCTGCGCGATGGGGCTGATTTCACCCAAGTGGACAAGGTGATGGAGCGTAAATTTGGCTGGCCAATGGGCCCGGCTTACTTACTAGACGTGGTCGGTATCGATACCGCGCATCACGCTCAAGCTGTGATGGCACAAGGTTTCCCTGAGCGTATGGGTAAAGAAGACCGTGACGCGATTGATGCGCTGTTTGAAGCCAATAAATACGGCCAAAAGAATGGCAGCGGTTTCTACAGCTACAGCATCGACAAAAAAGGCAAGCCAAAGAAAGCCTTCAGCGACGCTATCTTACCTGTGCTGGCTGAGGTATGTGCAGAGCCACAAGCCTTTGACGAGCAAGCCATTATTCAACGTATGATGATTCCGATGATCAACGAAGTGGTGCTGTGTCTGCAAGAAGGCATCATCGCGACACCACAAGAAGCGGACATGGCGCTGGTGTATGGCCTCGGTTTCCCTCCATTCCGCGGCGGCGTTTTCCGTTACTTAGATAGCGTGGGTATTGCCAACTTTGTCGACATGGCAAAACAGTACTCAGATCTGGGCGCAATGTACCACGTGCCTCAACTGCTAATCGATATGGCGAGCAAAGGTGACACTTTCTACGGCTCGCAACAGCAAGGTTCTATCTAAGGAGTGACCCCCCATGAAAAACGTCGTAATTGTTGATTGTCTTCGTACCCCAATGGGTCGCTCGAAAGGTGGTGCTTTTCGTCATACGCGCGCAGAAGATCTCTCTGCCCATCTGATGAAAGGCATCCTAGCGCGCAACCCACAAGTTGACCCGAAAGAGATTGAAGATATTTACTGGGGCTGTGTGCAACAAACCCTAGAACAAGGTTTTAACGTCGCACGTAACGCCGCGCTATTGGCAGGTTTGCCGATTGAAATTGGCGCTGTCACGGTGAACCGCTTGTGTGGCTCTTCGATGCAAGCGCTGCACGATGGTGCGCGTGCCATCATGACGGGAGATGCCGAGATCTGCCTGATTGGCGGTGTTGAACATATGGGCCATGTGCCCATGACGCACGGTGTCGACTTCCACCCAAGCATGTCGAAAAACGTCGCTAAGGCTGCTGGCATGATGGGGTTAACCGCTGAAATGCTGGGCAAGCTGCATGGCATTAGCCGCGAGCAGCAAGACGAGTTTGCCGCGCGCTCTCACGCCCGAGCCCACGCCGCAACGTTAGAAGGTCGTTTTAAAAACGAAATTCTGCCAACCGAAGGTCACGCGGCGGACGGCACGCTGTTCACTTTGGATTATGACGAAGTGATTCGTCCAGAAACCACCGTCGAGGGGCTATCACAACTTCGTCCGGTGTTTGATCCTGCCAACGGCACTGTCACTGCGGGAACCTCTTCCGCGCTCTCTGATGGCGCTTCAGCGATGCTGATCATGAGCGAAGAGAAAGCCAACCAGCTTGGCCTCAAGATCCGTGCGCGCATCAAAGGCATGGCGATTGCGGGTTGCGATCCATCCATCATGGGTTATGGCCCAGTACCAGCGACCCAGAAAGCGCTTAAACGAGCTGGCTTGTCGATTGAAGATATTGATGTGATTGAGCTCAACGAAGCGTTCGCTGCTCAATCACTGCCTTGCGCCAAAGATCTCGGTCTGCTTGACGTGATGGATGAAAAAGTCAACCTCAACGGCGGTGCGATTGCACTTGGTCACCCTCTGGGTTGTTCTGGCGCGCGTATCTCGACCACGCTGATTAACCTGATGGAAGACAAAGGGGCGAAATATGGTTTAGCGACCATGTGTATCGGCCTTGGCCAAGGGATTGCGACTGTCTTTGAACGTCCGTAATCTCGTCCATTGGTAAAACAAAGAGCGGCTTCGGCCGCTCTTAATCTATGCGCCAAACGCATTGTTATAATGCTAAAGTTTCATTTTAGTCATAGCCCAGTTCATTCTACACTTTACCTCGTTTTCAATTGCTGCAATGGGTGGAGAAACCTATGTTTAACGCTTTAGTCCTCAATCAAGAAGAGCAACGCACGCTGGCCACGATTGAACAAATCGATGAGTCGCAACTGCCATCAGGTGACGTACTGATTGCGGTGGATTACTCTTCACTCAACTACAAAGACGGCCTAGCCATCACCGGCAAAGGCAAAATTATCCGCAATTTTCCGATGGTGCCGGGGATCGATCTGGCGGGCACTGTCATCGAATCACAAAATGAGCGTTACCAAGCGGGTGATAAAGTTGTCCTAACGGGTTGGGGCGTGGGTGAAAACCATTGGGGTGGCATGGCGCAACGCGCTCGTCTGCAAGCCGATTGGCTGGTGCCTTTGCCACAAGGCCTCGACAGCAAAAAAGCGATGATGATTGGCACTGCTGGGTTAACAGCGATGCTGTGTGTGCAGGCCCTGCTCGACGGTGGCGTCAAGCCTGACGCTGGCGAAGTGCTGGTTACCGGTGCCAGCGGTGGTGTCGGCTCGGTGGCCGTCACCCTGCTGACTCAACTCGGCTACCAAGTGGCCGCGGTCACTGGTCGCGTTGAGCAAAACGGCCCACTGCTGGAAAAACTTGGCGCAAGCCGCATTATCGACCGAGCTGAATTTGAACAACCAGCCCGCCCACTGGAAAAGCAAGTCTGGGCAGGTGCGATTGACACCGTCGGCAGCAAAGTGCTGGCGAAAGTGTTGGCACAAATGGATTACAACGGCGTGGTAGCCGCGTGTGGTCTGGCTGGCGGTTTTGATCTGCCCACCACAGTGATGCCATTTATCCTACGTAATGTGCGTCTGCAAGGCGTTGACTCAGTGATGTGCCCAACCGACAAACGCATCGCGGCATGGGAAAAACTGGTGGCGTTGCTGCCAGAGAGTTACTTTGAACAAGCCTGTACCGAAGTTGAGCTCGCTCAAGCCCCTAGCTACGCTGAAGCGATCACCAATGGCCAAATCACGGGCCGCGTGGTGATCAAACTGTAACTCCACCTTCAGTCAGCCGAGAGCCAGCCAGTCTGGCTCTTTTTTGTCAGTCTAACCCCATATCTTCAATGCGCTTGGCTATCAAACGGCCACACTCCTCTTTCACGATCGAGCGTAGCCACTCCTGCGCCGGAGAGTGTTCGCAGCGCGCATGCCAGATCATCGAATAATCGAACGGCGTAAACTGAAACGGCAGTGGCTTGACCACTAAGTCGTAGCGCTCTGCAACCAGATACGCGAGATCGGCCGGTACCGTAATCACAATGGGTAACGTGTCGACGATCGCCAAAGCGGCCTCGAGATGATAAGCGCGCAGCACCATTTTACGCGGCGGCTGAGCTTCGAGTGCTTGTTCAATCAAGGCCTTAACACCGTCACTAATGGCAATCATGGCGTGAGGATAATAGAGATAATCCGCCAGACTCATCTCCTCATTAGCAAGTGGGTGTTGCTTGGAGAGCAAACAGAGCACGCCAACTCGGCCCAATACGTCACTGCGCAGCGGCTCAACCGGCCCCGTCGGGCGACAAATCGCCAAATCAGCCCCTTCATAAATCAACTGCTCGGCCAATCTTTCGTGCTGCAAAGGCAGAAAGTTAAACGATACATTCGGCGCCTCTTGATAAATACGCGGCAAGGCAAACGGCAAAATGGTCTGCATCGCATAATCTGTGGTGGCAATGGTAAACGTTTGGGTACAAAAATGGGGATCAAACTCAGACGGAGAGAGCAACTGACGTAGTGATTCCAATGGCTCACCGAGAGCGCGGTCAATTTCGAGCGCTTTCTGCGTTGGGATCAAATGCTGACCTTGACGGGTAAAAAGCGGATCATCCAGTAGCTCGCGCAGCCGACCGAGCACTCTGCTCATCGCCGACTGGCTGAGGTTAAGACGCAAAGCGGCTTTGCTTACGCTGCTCTCTTCGATCAGTACGCGTAAGGCCACCAGCAAGTTTAAATCTCGGCGATAGATCTCTTCCAGTTCCACAATTAACCATGCTCATTGAAGGGATTAGCCTGTGATTGTACCTTTCAGGCAAAAAAAATCCCGCCTTTCAGCGGGGAAGCCCAAGAAAAATGGGGATAGTGTCGGAATGAAGTGTCGTTAAATAGGTGAGCGTCGCTTTGCAAACAAAAGCGCTAATTCTTCTGTTCTTCAGAGGCACCTGACCATAGGTGCATCTCAAGCCAAATCCCGATGATGGTCACGCTCATGCCCACTACAGGCATCAATGAGGTCTCAGCTGGTGTTCTAAACACGAGAGCACAAAACGAGATAAAACACATAACCGAGTAAATAGTTAGTCTATCTAATGCTGTTAACATCGTGTTACTCCAGTTGTTACCAAATTGTTAATCCAAATTAATGCAAAACGATCCATTTGCCAAGTAATTATTGAATATTTTTTCTACGAACGTAGAATTCGTGCGGAATTTTGGAGAACCACACTATGAGCTTTAATCCTGAACTGGCGACGAAAACCTTGGAAGCTGAAGGGCTGCGCTGTCCAGAACCAGTAATGATGGTCAGGAAGACAATTCGTACCATGCAAGATGGTGAGGTGTTATTGGTGAAAGCCGATGACCCGTCGACCACACGAGATATCCCGAGCTTTTGCCGTTTTATGGATCACCAACTGCTTGCCGCGCAAACCGACCAACTGCCTTATCAGTATTTGATCAAAAAAGGGCTGGATTAACCCAGCCCCTCGCCACACAAACAAGTTAGCTTATTGCGTCTCGTCATCGCGCTCTGACAGCGCCATGGCGCACAGTGCACTGAAGAATTCAAACAGAGTCCGCAACTCTCGGTTATGGCATTGGTCCGGTTTGATCCCTAATTGAAACTTTACGCTGCGCGTTTGCTCACACTCGAGATCCACCCGCACCAAACGACCATCATTGAGGTACGGCTGCACCAAATGTTGCGGCAGCCAGCCAAAGCCGACACCATCGAGAATGCTATTTAATGCGGTACTTGGATGCGTCACCGTCAGACGTAAGTACGAACCACGCCAACCACTATCCACATCTTGATTGCCCGAATCACGGATCACCACATGACGAAATGCTTTGAGCTCCGCTTGAGTGATGGATGTGCGCTGTGCGAGATCAAAATCACGGGCACACACGCACAGCATCGGCACTTCAAACAGCGGCTCTAACTTCAGCTCTTTCGGCAGTGCGCTGGCAATCGCCAGTGAAACGCTCCCCTCACCAAGCAATTGTGAGGCACCAGACAAGGCGGTTTCATACACCCGCAGGGAGACGTGCGGATAAATTAAGTGGAAACGGTCGATCACTTCCAAGACAAAACGCGCAGGCAAGAGCACGTCGACCGCGATACTGATCTCTTGGGACAACTCACCTTCAAACTTCATCGCCGATTTTTCGATTTGCAGTGCGCTGTGATGCAACTCTTGCACTTTGGGCAGCAACTGTTTGCCAAGTTCCGTCAGCACCGATTGGCGTCCTTCGATGACAAACAGCTCTTGCCCCAGCATGGCAGACATCTTGTTAATGCTATGAGAAATGGCCGATTGGCTTTTGTGCAACTGTTCGGCGGCTTTCACTGTACTGCCATGTTCCGCCACCGCAATAAAGGTGCGCCACATTTCCAGAGAGATCCTTGCTGACACTCCCGTCTCCTTTTTCATGCCTAATTCTGGTGGTGTGCTCTGTTGAGCTCACCACCACGCACATTCGCCACCATCGGGCTACGAATGGAAAAAGAGTATACATAACGAAGAGTTACAAGAAAGCCATGATGTTAATGCGTTGTAAAAAATGCGGCGCATCCGCACCGCTTGGAAGTGTTATTGCGCCAGTTTGGCCGCTATCGAGGCCACATGTCGTCCTTGGTAGATTGCACAGGCTCGCTCAATCGCCGAAGGTATGCGGCTACCATCAGGCCCGGCAATACAAGCCGCGCCCAGTGGCGAGCCCCCTTTCACTTCGCTCACGTCCATGGTTTCTGGGATACCGTAAGGCAAACCGACCACCACCATGCCGTGATGAAACAAGGTGGTATGGAACGACTGGATCGTGGTTTCGTTGCCACCGCCCGTTCCGGTTGAGGTAAACACGCTTGCGACTTTGCCAATCAGCTTGCCCGTTGCCCACAATCCACCGGTTTGATCGAGGAAGTTACGCATCTGCGCCGCCATGTTGCCAAAGCGGGTTGGGGTGCCGAAAATAATCGCATCGTACTCGGCCAGTTCCTCGACTTTAGCCAGTGGGGCAACTTGATCCAACTTTATGCCGGCTTTACTGGCAATCTCGGCGGGCACAAGTTCAGGCACACGGCGAATGTCGACTGTCACGCCTTCCACGCTGCGGGCTCCTTCCGCGATGTAGTCCGTCATGGTTTCGATGTGGCCATAGCTCGAATAATATAGAACCAATACTTTCGTCATGTTCATCTCCTTAAATAGATGCTCGATTAGTTGAGAAAAAGTTGTGCTGACTCGTCATGGGTCAGCGCTTTGGAAATCACCTGTTCACCATCAATGACAATGGTTGGAATAGAGCGAATGCGATATTGACGTGCCAGCGCTAAATCTTGCTCTACCGCTTCACGGGTTTCTGCGGCATGAAACTGCAAGCGGAACTGAGCCTCGTCCAAGCCAATATTGACCGCCGCGGTGACGAGGGTTTCTAGCTCGCCAATATTGTCGTTGACCAGCAGATGTAAGCGCTGGATCTCATCAAAAAAGTCCCAATGGGCCTCGTTACCAGCCAAGCGCTCTGCCGCTTTCGCGCCAAGGGCCGCAAGATAACCGCTTGGGTAGTTGAATGGTTGCGCTCGCATCCCTTCAATATTGAACAGCGTCTTGTCATCGGCCGCCTGCTGGCAAGCCACCCAATGGTTGAGAATCTCGCTTTTGGCCTGTGCGAGTGAACCAAAGCGTTCAATCATCTCTTCATCACTGCGCTGCAAGACAAAACAGCGCTGCACAACCTCAATCTGTCGCTCTTTCGCCAACTGGCGCAAGCGTGGGCTGAGCACATAACACCAGCCACAAACCGCATCATGAAAGAACTCAATTTGGCGAATAGTTTGTTTGTTCATGGTCATTTCCTCTGTCGAATGTGACTTCATCCTAGAGTGATTTGGCCAGCGCGACGAATGAACAAAGTCACTAATACCTACCTATTTTTTGCCAAGATAACCACGCCTTAACGCCCTATGATGGCTGCATCACCAACGACTTATAAAACAACAAGGAGAGAGTGTGATGGAGATAACCACCATGAAAGCGATCCGTATTCATCAATACGGTGGCCAGCAAACTCTGCGTAAAGAGCAGGTTGCTATCCCACAAATCAGTGAAGACGACGTACTGATCGCCGTGAAATACAGCGGCATCAATCCGGTGGACTGGAAAGTACGTGAGGGCTGGTTAGCCAGTGAAAACCTGCACCAATTGCCGCTGATCTTGGGTTGGGATCTGGCCGGCGTGGTAGAGCAAGTGGGCGAAAACGTCACTCAGTTTCAAGCCGGCGATGAGGTGTACGCATTTAGCGACCTGACCAAAGATGGCGCTTACGCACAATACATCAGCGTCAACGCCGCTTTGGTGGCCAAAAAACCGCGCAGCTTAAGCTTTGCCCAAGCCGCAGCGGTGCCCTTGACCGCCTTAACCGCTTGGCAAGCAATGCATCAGCTTGCCAAGATAGAAACGGGACAATCGGTGCTGATCCACGGCGCTAGTGGTGGCGTGGGCAGTTTTGCCGTACAATTCGCTATGCACTTAGGTGCAATGGTAACGGCGGTGGCTTCCACTGGCAATCACTCTTACTTGCAATCTCTCGGTGTTGAGCATGTGGCAGACTACCGCCAGCCAAACTACTTGCAGGCGCTCGGTCAGTTTGACTATGTGTTTGATGTGGTCGACAACGACACGCAAGGTATCTACGACACGGTAAAACCTTGTGGCAAATACATCTCTACTCTGAAAACTCATCAAATCCCCGCCCGCTACACCTTTGCTCATGAGCGGGTATTGGTGATGCCAAGTGGTGAGCAGTTGTCACACATCGGCGCTTTGATCGATCAAGGGGCGATTCAACTGCCCAGTATTCAACAATTGCCGCTCGACGCGGTAGCACAAGCACATGCCTTATCGGAAACCGAGCATGTTCAAGGAAAAATCGTCCTGCAGATCTAGTTTTGCAGACATCGCCATCAAGGCGCATCTGCGCCTTGATGAAATGAAGGAGTCATCATGAAATATTTAATAATGCTGATCATGTGCGGCATTTTGTGGGGTTCGCAGTACGAGTTTAATCGCTTGGCACTAGAATCGATGCCAGCGATCTGGATTGCCGCGCTGCGTTCCAGTTTTGGTGCGCTGATCTTAATCGCCGCATGCTACTGGTTGAAATTGAAACGCACCTCTGGCCACTGGCCGATGCTGTTTGTTATCGCCACACTGGAGGCGACCCTGCCATTTCTTTTGGTGGCATGGGGACAGCAGTCCACCCCCTCCAGCCATGCGGCAGTGATCACCGGTATGAACCCGCTGCTGACCATTTTGCTCGCGCCACTGTTTTTACGTCACGCTCGTCTGGAAGCCAAATCGCTGCTGTGTGGCCTATTGGGTTTTGCCAGCTTACTCTATCTCTTCTATCCGCAACTGCACACGCCAGATGGACACAGCTTCTATGGCGCCGTGGCGATTTTTATTGCTGCCCTCAGTTTTGCCTTAAGTTTAATTTTGGTCAAAAAGCTGGATAACTTACACCCAATCGTGGTCGCGCGTGATGTGATCGTGCTCTCTGCGCTGCAACTACTGCCGATTGCACTTTTAAGTAGTGAGCTGACGTTAAGCCACATCAGTATGTCATCGGCACTGTCTAGCCTCTATCTCGGTATTTTTTGCGGTGGCGTGGTCTACATTCTGTTTATGCAGCTCATCATGAGCAAAGGCCCTGCATTTGCTTCACTGAGTAACTATCTGGTACCAACCGTTGGTGTAATACTGGCCGCCATCGCACAAGGTGGGACGATCGATAGCCGCACTTTGCTCAGTTTGGCGGGTATTTTGAGTGCCATTCTGCTGTTCCAATTTTGGCCAAACTCAGCCCCATCACTTCGCAGTCGTCTCGACTCGTAAGTACAATCAAGGCTGCTGCGGCAGCTTTGATTGCGATAACTTATTGCTCATTTTCCAGCGCGCGCACTTGCGCTTGTAACTTATTGAGCTCTTTACGCATGGCACGCATCTCGTCGTGCATCGGGATGATGTGCGCGACGCGAATCCAAGATTCAACGGTCAATCCCGTTAGGATAAAAGTCCCTGCGACAATCGGCAGCCACATCTCAGTCAATGCCATGGCCAACAAACACAGAGCCAAACCAAAGGTGAACAGATAACTCTGACTTTTTGCTGTCATACCCATATAACGTGTCAGCATATTGGTGCCCTCTCGTTTCAGTTCATAGCCTTAAAGTAGCATGCGCTGCATGACACGAATATGGCAGCGGTCACGCTCCTTAACGAATAAACACTCATTTCAGAACGGCCGCTGTTTCTTAGAGATTATCCGAAGTTAGACGCAAGCTTTACCAAAAAGCGGCACCCAGCGCCAAAGCAACAAACAGCAGTGCAGTTACTTTGCGAATTAAGGCAAGGGGCAGTTTGTCTGCCGAGAGCTTACCAATCAGCACCACAGGCACATTCGCCAACAGCATACCGATGGTGGTGCCGAGGATCACCCAAGTGAGCGCATCGGCGTATTGGGCGCCGAGAATCGAGGTGGCGATTTGCGTTTTGTCCCCCACTTCCGCGATAAAAAACGCGATAAAACTGGCCACAAATGGACCACGATTGGAAATCTCTTCATCGTCGTCGAGCTTATCGGGGATCAGTACCCAAGCCGCCATCGCGAGAAAGCTCGCCACCAGCACCCATTTCAACACTTCTGGTGACAGGTAATCGGCCACAACGACACCCAGCCACGCAGCCAAAGCATGGTTAGCAATGGTGGCAAAGAAGATCGCAGCAATGATAGGGATCGGTTTTCGATAGCGGCTGGCTAGCAGCAGGGATAATAACTGGGTTTTATCGCCAATTTCGGCTAAGGCGACGGTAGTAATAGAAATAGCTAAAACGCTCACGACATGCTCAATGGGGCAGGGATTATTATATTAACCATAGACAAATCTCACGCCCCACCCCGGTTCGTGATGATTTGTCTAAGGTCTTGCTAAACTCGAAGGGCTTCGAGTCTCGAACGCCATGGTGATTTGGCACCAATTATGTTGACGAACGAACCGGATGGAAATGGACCTCATCCAGTAAGCTACTCCCCAAAGACGAGCGCAATTCTAGCCAGCTTCCCCTACCAGCTCAAGTGAGAAATTACACAAAAACTCCCTTTTAAGAAAATTTGGACGAATAAGCCAATAAATTTCCACTAAAGGGGAAATTTGACCACGAATTAATCAAGATTAGCTCTACTCCCATGCAAAATATCTGGGTATACTTGATCGTTATTTTTTATCACTCTAGACAGAAATTTCGCGCGAACCTGACTATGCAAAAATACGATATCAAAACCTTTCAGGGTATGATCCTCGCGCTGCAGGATTATTGGGCCCAACAAGGCTGTACCATTGTTCAACCATTAGACATGGAAGTAGGTGCAGGTACTTCTCACCCAATGACATGTTTACGTGCACTTGGTCCTGAGCCAATTGCTACGGCTTACGTTCAGCCATCTCGTCGTCCGACTGACGGCCGCTACGGTGAAAACCCTAACCGCCTTCAACACTACTACCAGTTTCAAGTGATCATCAAACCATCACCAGACAACATCCAAGAACTGTACTTAGGTTCTCTGGAAGTACTGGGGGTTGATCCGCAAGTTCACGACATCCGTTTCGTCGAAGATAACTGGGAAAACCCGACACTGGGTGCTTGGGGTCTTGGCTGGGAAGTGTGGCTCAACGGCATGGAAGTCACTCAGTTTACCTACTTCCAACAAGTAGGCGGCCTGGAGTGTAAACCTGTTACTGGCGAGATCACTTACGGTATCGAGCGTCTGGCGATGTACATTCAGGGCGTGGATTCTGTTTACGATCTGGTTTGGACTGACGGTCCGCTGGGTAAAGTGACTTATGGCGACATCTTCCACCAAAATGAAGTTGAGCAATCCACTTACAACTTCGAACACGCCGATGTGGATTTCCTATTCACCTTCTTCGACCAGTGCGAAAAAGAGTGTAAACACCTGCTTGAGCTTGAAAAGCCGCTTCCACTGCCAGCTTACGAACGTATTTTGAAAGCTGGCCACGCGTTCAACCTACTGGATGCGCGTAAAGCCATCTCAGTCACAGAGCGTCAGCGTTACATCCTACGCATTCGTAACCTCACTAAATCGGTTGCAGAAGCGTACTACGCATCTCGTGAAGCTTTGGGCTTCCCTATGTGTAAAAAGGGTGAGGACAAATAAGATGGCAAAAGAATTTCTAATTGAACTCGGTACTGAAGAGTTACCACCAAAGCAACTTCGCACATTAGCGGAAGCATTTGCGGCAAACTTTGCAGCGGAATTGAAAGCCGCTGACCTTGCTCATGAAGGTATCAAATGGTTTGCAACGCCACGTCGTTTAGCACTTAAAGTCACTAACCTTGCTGAAGGTCAGGCTGACAAAGTGGTTGAAAAACGTGGTCCTGCGATTGCGGTTGCTTTTGATGCAGATGGTCAACCCACCAAAGCTGCTGAAGGCTGGGCTCGTGGTAACGGCATCACTGTTGAACAAGCCGATCGCCTAAAGACAGACCAAGGTGAATGGCTGCTTTACAAACAAGAAGTGAAAGGCCAACAAGCAAAAGCGGTGGTTGTTGAACTTGCCGCAAAAGCACTGGCTAACCTGCCTATCGCCAAACCAATGCGTTGGGGTGATAAAGAAACTCAATTTATCCGTCCGGTAAAAACACTGACTATCCTGTTCGGTGAGGAGCTTATCGAGGGCGAAATCCTTGGTGTCAGTTCTGCTCGTACTATCCGTGGTCACCGTTTCATGGGTGAAGCAGAATTCACTATCGATTCTGCCTCTCAATACCCAGCGATTCTGGAAGAGCGCGGTAAAGTCATCGCTGATTACGATGCTCGTAAAGCGACTATCATTGCTGATGCACAAAAAGCAGCACAACAAGTTGGCGGCGTTGCAGACCTAGAAGATGACCTAGTAGAAGAAGTAACTTCACTGGTTGAATGGCCTGTTGTGCTAACAGCTAAGTTTGAAGAAAAGTTCCTCAAAGTACCTTCAGAAGCGTTGGTTTACACCATGAAAGGCGATCAGAAGTACTTCCCAGTGTATGACGCAGAGAAAAAACTGCTGCCTAACTTTATCTTCGTCTCTAACATCGAGTCTAAAGAGCCTCGCCACGTTATTGAAGGTAACGAGAAAGTGGTTCGTCCACGTCTTGCTGATGCCGAATTCTTCTTCAACACTGACCGCAAGAGCAAACTGATTGATCGCCTACCTCAGCTAGAAACGGCCATCTTCCAGCAAAAACTGGGCACCATCAAAGACAAAACAGACCGTATCACTGAGCTTGCTGGCTACATTGCTGAGCAAATCGGTGCGGATGTTGAAAAATCAAAACGTGCTGGTCTGCTAGCTAAATGTGACCTAATGACATCAATGGTATTCGAGTTTACCGATACTCAAGGTGTGATGGGCATGCACTACGCACGCCACGACGGTGAAGCAGAAGAAGTGGCGGTAGCACTTAACGAGCAATACATGCCTCGTTTCGCTGGTGATAGCTTGCCAACCAACGGGGTTTCTGCCGCGGTTGCGATGGCGGATAAGCTGGACACTATCGTCGGTATCTTCGGTATAGGCCAAGCGCCAAAAGGCTCTGACCCATTTGCACTGCGCCGCGCATCACTGGGTGTTCTGCGTATCATCGTTGAATACGGTTACAACCTAGACTTAGTCGATCTCGTTGCGAAAGCGAAATCACTGTTTGGCGATCGTCTGACTAATGAAAACGTTGAGCAAGATGTGATTGAGTTTATGCTTGGTCGTTTCCGTGCATGGTACCAAGATGAAGGTTTCAGCGTAGACATCATCCAAGCGGTACTGGCTCGTCGCCCAACCAAACCAGCAGACTTTGACCAACGTGTTAAAGCGGTGTCTCACTTCCGTGAGTTGGATGCAGCAGAATCACTGGCAGCAGCGAACAAACGTGTGGGTAACATTCTGGCAAAATTCGAAGGCGAACTGCCAACTGAGATTGAGCTGTCTCTTCTTCAGGAAGATGCAGAAAAAGCGCTGGCTGAAAACGTTGAAGTACTCACAGAAGCGTTAGAGCCTGCATTTGCAACGGGTAACTACCAACAAGCATTGAGCCAACTTGCCGCGCTGCGTGAGCCAGTCGATGCCTTCTTTGATAACGTAATGGTGATGGCAGATGACGAAGCGTTGAAGAAAAACCGCTTAACTCTGCTTAACAACCTACGTAACCTGTTCTTGCAGATCGCCGATATTTCTCTACTGCAGAAATAACTCGACGTATCGCCAGATTTGTCGAATAAAATCGGCCAACCCAAGCCCAACTCCTCGGAGTTGGGCTTTGTTTTTCTGCTGTGCCAGATATTGTGCTTTGCCTCGCAATCACATTCAGGTATGTTCAATGTTTACTCGACCAGCCAGCAACGTACTGGCCTTTTAGGTACACAAAGCAATCACAATGAATTAGGTATAAAAACACATGCAGTTTTCAAAGTTTGGTGAAAAGTTTAATCAGTATTCCGGTATTACCCAGTTAATGGACGATTTGAATGATGGCCTACGCACTCCCGGCGCCATCATGCTCGGTGGCGGCAACCCTGCGGCCATTCCAGCCATGCTCGATTACTTTCATCAAGCCAGCGCGGACATGCTGGCCAGTGGCGAACTGGTCGCGGCCCTCGCCAACTACGACGGCCCGCAAGGCAAAGATGTGTTTGTAAAAGCCTTAGCGAAACTGCTCAAAGATACTTACGGCTGGAACATCAGCGAGAAAAACATCAGCCTGACCAACGGTAGCCAAAGCGGTTTCTTCTACCTGTTTAATCTGTTTGCCGGCAAGCAGAGCGATGGATCGCACAAGAAAATCCTATTGCCACTCGCCCCAGAATACATTGGCTATGCCGACGCGGGGATCGATGAAGATATCTTTGTCTCTTACCGCCCTGAAATTGAACTGCTCGACAATGGCTTATTTAAATATCACGTCGATTTCGAACAGCTTAAAGTCGATGACTCGGTTGCCGCTATTTGTGCCTCGCGTCCAACTAACCCAACTGGCAATGTGTTGACCGATGAAGAGATCGCCAAACTGGATAAGCTCGCGCGAGAAAATGATATCCCGCTGATCATCGACAATGCCTATGGCCTACCCTTCCCGAACATCATCTTCGAAGATGTGCAGCCACTTTGGAATGAGAACACCATCTTGTGCATGAGCCTCTCCAAACTTGGCCTACCGGGTGTACGTTGTGGCATCGTCATCGCCAGCGAAGAGGTAACGCAAGCGCTGACCAATATGAACGGCATTATTAGCTTGGCACCTGGCAGCATGGGCCCCGCGCTCGGCCATCATATGATCCGTCAAGACGATCTGCTGGCTCTGAGCTCGCAAGTGATTAAGCCTTTTTACCAGCACAAGTCGCAGCGCGCGGTCACGCTGCTGCAAGAGGCGATTCAGGATCCGCGTTTTCGTATCCACAAACCGGAGGGGGCGATCTTCTTATGGCTGTGGTTTGATGAATTGCCAATCACCACCATGGCGCTTTACCAACGTCTTAAAGCGCGCGGCGTATTGATTGTGCCGGGAGAATATTTCTTTATCGGCCAAGAAGAGAGTTGGGAGCACGCCCATCGGTGTTTGCGCATGAACTATGTGCAGGACGATGAGAAGATGCAGCAGGGCATCGCGATCATCGCCGAAGAGGTGGCTAAAGCCTACCAACAAGGGTAAGCGCGAAGTTGTGAACTCACCGATAAACGAAGAGCGCCAACTTGGGCGCTCTTTTCTCATCTCAATTGGGTAAGATTTATTTGTTTTCCAGCAACTGACCGTTACCGATAGCAATCTTACGCGGCTGCATCGCTTCAGGAATTTCACGCACTAAATCGATGTGCAATAGGCCATTTTCCATTGATGCGCCCACCACTTTCACGTAATCGGCCAACTGGAACTTACGTTCAAAGTCGCGCTCAGCGATGCCTTGATAAACGTAGTTTTTGCCTTCTTCCTCTTTGCGCTCGCCTTTCACAATCAGCAGATTTTCATTTTGCGTCAGATCAAGCTGCTCTTCGGCAAACCCCGCCACTGCCATGGTGATGCGGTAGTTGTGCTCATCTTTCTGCTCAATATTGTATGGAGGGTAGCCGCCTGAGCTGTTTTTCGCCGCATTGGCTTCCATCAGGTTCAACAAACGATCAAAACCAATCGCGTTGCGGTACAGTGGTGTGAAATCTACATTACGCATAATTCTATCCTCTTCATGTAAGCAATAGTCTTGCCCAGTAATGGTCGGGCGAAGAGTTCCAAAACACCATTCCTCTCAATCAGGACATGGGTGGAACAGGTTGTCAGTCTTGACCCGGTTCATCCTCAACAGAGCGATGCGGGTCGCGGTAAAGGCCCTTACGGCGCCTTCACTGACAGATATAAGGACGAGAAAAATCGCTTTCAAGAGTAAAAAGAAAAATTTTTTTAACGAAGAAAATCACAGGCATAAAAAAGCGCGGGCATAGAACCCGCGCTGTGTTTGAGCTAGAAAAGAGGCTGACTAGACGTCAAGGTTGGCCACTTTCAGTGCGTTGTTTTCGATAAACGCACGACGCGGCTCAACTTGGTCACCCATCAGTGTGGTAAACAACTCGTCAGCGCCCACCGCATCTTCGATGGTCACTTGCATCATACGGCGCGTTTCTGGGTCCATGGTCGTTTCCCAAAGCTGGCCAGGGTTCATCTCACCCAGACCTTTATAGCGTTGCAGGCTCAGACCGCGACGCGACTCTTTGATTAACCAATCCAATGCCGCAGCAAAGCTGCTGACTGGTTGCGTACGCTCACCACGTTTCACGTAAGCGCCCTCTTCAATCAGACCATCGAGAGCTTCAGCCAATTCCGCCAGCTTCTGGTACTCTTTCGAGTTGATTAGATCCACGCTCAGTGGGTAGTTGTGCATCACACCGTGAGTGCGCACCACAATCTTCGGCTGGTAACGATCTTGCTCTGCATCGTGCTCCACTTCAAAGCTGTATTGGCTTGCGCCCACTTCTTTGGCGTTAAGCTGTTCAACCAACTGCGCCGTCCAAGCCGAGATAGCCGCTTGATCGCTAAATTGCGCTTCGCTCAGGCGTGGCACATAAATCAATTCATGAATCAGTGCACGTGGGTAACGGCGACTCATGCGATCCACCAGCTTGATGGCCGCATTGTATTGCTGCACCAGTTTCTCCAGCGGTTCACCCGCCAGCGCAGGCGCGTCGGTATTAACATGCAGTTCGGCGTTATCCAGCGCCAAAGCGATTTGATACTGGTTCATCGCCTCTTCATCTTTGATGTACTGCTCTTGCTTGCCTTTCTTCACTTTGTACAGCGGTGGCTGAGCAATGTAGACGTAACCGCGCTCAATCAACTCCGGCATTTGACGATAGAAGAAGGTCAACAGCAGCGTACGGATGTGCGAACCATCGACGTCCGCATCGGTCATGATGATGATGTTGTGGTAACGCAGTTTGTCTGGGTTGTACTCGTCGCGGCCGATACCACAGCCCAGCGCAGTGATGAGGGTCGCCACTTCCTGCGAAGAGAGCATCTTGTCGAAACGTGCTTTCTCTACGTTGAGGATCTTACCTTTTAGCGGCAGGATGGCTTGGTTCTTACGGTTACGGCCCTGCTTGGCGGAACCGCCCGCAGAGTCACCCTCCACTATGTAGAGTTCAGACAGCGCTGGATCTTTTTCCTGACAATCCGCCAGTTTGCCCGGCAGGCCAGCGAGATCCAATGCGCCTTTACGACGAGTCATCTCGCGCGCTTTACGCGCCGCTTCACGGGCACGCGCGGCATCGATGATTTTCGAACAGACTTGTTTTGCTTCGCTTGGGTTTTCCGCCAAGAAGTCAGCCAGTTTCTCATTCATGGCTGATTCAACCGCTGATTTCACTTCAGAAGAAACCAGTTTGTCTTTGGTTTGGCTGGAGAATTTTGGATCAGGCACTTTCACCGACACCACGGCGGTTAAGCCTTCACGCGCATCATCACCCGACGTTGCCGCTTGCGCTTTTTTCGAGAAGCCTTCTTTGTCCATGTAGGTATTCAAGGTGCGAGTCAAGGCACCGCGGAAACCCGCCAAGTGAGTACCGCCATCGCGCTGCGGAATGTTGTTGGTAAAACAGTAGATGTTTTCTTGGAAACCATCGTTCCACTGCATCGCCACTTCCACCGAAATACCGTCTTCACGTTCTGTGTTGAAGTGGAACACTTTTTCATGGATTGGGGTTTTGTTGCGGTTTAGGTGAGTAACGAACGCTTGAATACCCCCTTCGTACATGAAGTGATCTTTCTTGTCTTCTTCACGCTCGTCCTGCAGTTTGATCGACACACCAGAGTTCAGGAAAGAGAGTTCACGCAGGCGCTTAGCGAGGATGTCGTAATGAAATTCGATGTTGGTGAAGGTTTCTGCACTTGGCCAGAAACGCACCGTGGTACCGGTTTTTTCGGTATCACCAACCACCGTCAGTGGTACTTGCGGCACGCCATGATGATAGGTTTGAGTATGAATATGGCCGCCACGGTAAATGGTCAACTGCACTTTTTCAGACAGCGCGTTAACTACCGACACACCCACACCGTGTAGACCGCCCGAGACTTTGTACGAGTTATCGTCAAACTTACCGCCGGCGTGCAGCACTGTCATAATCACTTCGGCGGCAGAGACTTTCTCTTCTGGGTGCAGTTCGGTCGGAATACCACGACCATCATCGCTGACAGAAACCGAGTTATCCTCATGAATCGTGACTACGATGTCTTTACAGTGACCTGCCAGTGCTTCATCAATTGAGTTGTCCACCACCTCGAAAACCATGTGGTGCAGACCGGTGCCATCATCGGTGTCACCGATGTACATACCCGGACGCTTACGAACCGCATCCAGACCCTTCAGTACCTTAATACTTGATGAATCGTAATTATTCGACATGAGTTACTCTCTCATTATTTATCCTTGCTCAATCACACCCTGATCCACATGGAACAGTTTCCCTGCCTCATCTCGCATGTCCGCGATCTGGTTTTCGGTAATTGAGCTTACAAAAACCTGAGCCCCCGTCGCTTTGAGGCAATCTGCCAAACGCTTGCGACGTTGACTGTCTAATTCTGACGCAAAATCATCTATCAGATAGATGCATTGCTTACCGGTCATTTCCGTTAGGTGCTGCCCCTGCGCCAAACGCAGTGCGCACACCATGAGTTTCAGTTGGCCACGTGACAGCACATCTTCCACCGGCGTGCCATTCACTTTGATGCGTAAATCCGCTTTATTTGGCCCACTGAAGGTATAGCCAAGCGCCTGATCCCGTTCGAAGTTTTTCTCAAGGATCTGCTGATAAGGCGTCTCTTTGTCCCAGCCGCGATAGTACTTCAGCTGAATATCAAACTCTGGCAAAAAATCGCGACACAGTTGCTCGGCTTTGCTTTGCATCTGCTCAACATAATGCTCACGCCATTGGCTTATCTGCTCCGCCAAGCGCGCCATTTCTTGATCCCAATAACTGAGTTCGCGGTAGCTTCTGGCGGTTTTGAGCAAGGCATTGCGCTGCTTGTTGAGACGCTTAAAGCGCCCCCAAGCATCAAAAAAGGCCGCTTCGCTATGAAACACGCCCCAATCGATAAAAGCACGGCGATGTTTCGGCCCATCGGTCAACAGATCAAACCCTTCAGGATGAATCAGTTGCAGTGGCAAAACCTGCGCCAACTGAGCGAGCTTTTGCCCAGACTGACCGCCTATTTTAACCTCTGTTGTGCCGTCGCGCTGCTTATTAATGCCAACGGGTAGCTCAAATTGATCCGAGTTCAAAAAACGACCATGAACAAACAGTTGGTCACACTCATTTTGAATCACTCGACCAGTCAGCGCGCTGCGAAACGAGCGGCCATGTCCCAATAAGTAGACCGCTTCTAGCACACTGGTTTTACCGCTGCCATTGGGGCCGATAAGAAAGTTAAAGCCTGGTGACAAGGCGATGTCACAGGCTTTGATATTACGAAACTGCTGAATAATCAGACGAGAAAGCGGCATTCAATCAGCTTACAGGCGGATCGGCATCACAACGTACATGGCGCTGTCGTCGTCGACATTTTCAATCAGCGCACTGGCGTTGGCATCCGACATCGAAATACGCACTTTGTCACAGCGCAGTGTATTGAGCACATCCAGCACGTAACTGACGTTAAAGCCAATTTCAATCGCTTCGCCTTCAAAAGAGACATCCAGCATCTCTTCTGCTTCTTCCTGCTCCGGGTTGTTGGCGGTAATGCGCATGTCACTGCCCGCTAGATTCACCCGTACGCCACGGAATTTTTCATTCGACAAGATCGCCGCACGCGCGAACGATTGACGCAGCTCGTCACAACTGGTTTCAAGCGTTTTTGTGGTGTGCTGCGGCATAACGCGACGATAATCCGGGAAACGGCCATCCACCAGCTTAGAGGTGAAGACAAAGTTATTGACTTCAGCGCGCAGGTTGGAGCTGCCGATTTGTAGCATCACAGGCTGTTCTGGCGCATCAAGCAATTTAACCAGCTCTTGCACCCCTTTGCGTGGCACAATGATCTGTTTTTGTGCGAAATCTGCGCCGAGTGCAACTTGCGAGACCGCCATACGGTGCCCGTCGGTCGCCACGCTGCGCAGGGTGGTGCCATCAATTTCAAACAGCATGCCGTTGAGGTAGTAGCGCACATCTTGGTTCGCCATAGAGAACTGCGTCTTCTCAATCAGCGCGCGCAGTTCGCCTTGCGTCAGCGACACTTCAACGTCACTTTGCCAATCTTCAATATTCGGGAAATCGTTGGCCGGCAACGTTGCCAGCGAGAAGCGGCTGCGGCCTGAGCGCAATTGCACGCGATCGCCTTCAAGGACAAAGGTAATCCGCGCGTCATCAGGCAAACCGCGGCAAATATCGAGAAATTTACGCGAGGGCACCGTAATGCTGCCCGCTTCAAATTCCCCTTCCAAGGTGACGCGGCTAATCAGCTCGACTTCCAAATCGGTCGCGGTCATCGACAACTGACCATTGTCGACCTTGATTAACAAGTTACCCAAAATAGGCAAAGTAGGACGGCCGCCCAAAGCACCGGAGACCTGTTGCAGCGGTTTAATAAAATGACTACGTTCAATGGTAAATTTCATGCTTGGCTCTTTACGCTGTCAGCTCAAATTGGGATTTGCTTAGAATTCTGCCATTTTAACCGATTAGGACGACAAGGTGCGAATCAAGTTCGAGTAATCTTCTTTAATGTCGTGGCTCTCTTCACGTAGCTGCTCAATTTTACGGCAGGCATGCAAAACCGTGGTGTGGTCACGGCCGCCAAACGCATCGCCGATTTCCGGCAGGCTGTGGTTGGTGAGCTCTTTCGCCAGCGCCATCGCCAGTTGACGCGGGCGCGCAACGGAGCGGGAACGGCGTTTTGAAAGCAGATCCGCCACTTTGATTTTGTAGTATTCCGCGACCGTCTTTTGAATGTTGTCGATGGTGACCAGCTTCTCTTGCAGCGCCAACAAATCGCGCAGCGCTTCACGCACGAAATCGATGGTGATCGGGCGACCGGTGAAGTTCGCGTTAGCAATCACGCGGTTTAGTGCGCCTTCAAGTTCACGCACGTTGGAGCGCAGACGTTTGGCAATAAAGAAAGCCACTTCGTCCGCCAAATGAATTTGGTGATCTTCGGCTTTTTTCATCAAGATCGCTACACGGGTTTCCAGCTCGGGCGGCTCTATCGCCACCGTCAAGCCCCAACCAAAGCGTGATTTCAGACGATCCTCAACGCCACTGATCTCTTTCGGATAGCGGTCTGAAGTGAGGATGATCTGTTGGTTGCCTTCTAAAAGTGCGTTAAAAGTGTGGAAGAACTCTTCTTGTGAACGCTCTTTGTTGGCGAAGAATTGGATGTCATCGATAAGCAGTGCATCGACGCTGCGGTAGTAACGTTTGAACTCTTCAATCGCGTTGTTTTGCAGCGCTTTCACCATGTCTTGCACAAAACGCTCTGAGTGCATGTACACCACTTTCGCGTTGGGTTTGTTATCCACAATGGCATTGCCGACCGCGTGCAACAAGTGGGTTTTACCTAAACCCGTTCCACCGTATAAAAAGAGGGGGTTGTAGGCACCGCCTGGGTTATCCGCTACCTGACGCGCCGCCGCCAAACCCAATTGGTTTGATTTACCTTCAACAAAGTTATTGAACTTATGTTTCGGGTTAACGTTGGAGCGGTGGTTGATGTCCGCAATCGCTTGGGCATCATCATCCCACGTTTTATGCACCGGTTTACGGGCGTGCAGTTGTGCAGGAGCTGACGACTCCGCCGCCACGTCGGCTGGTGTACGGGTTGGCGCAGGCTTTGGCGCTGCCACGGGCCGACTACCGATCTCAAAGCGCAGATTGGGAATGTCATGACCGCAATATTCCTGCAGCAGGCGATTGATGCTGTTGAGGTATTTATCACGCACCCAGTCTAGTACGAAGCGGTTAGGAGCAAACAAGGTGAGCGTGTTGCCATTGAGCTCCGCTTGTAACGGACGGACCCACATGCTGAATTCTGTAGCTGGTAGCTCTTCTTGAAGCCGCTGCATACATTGCAACCAAAGCGAAGATGACACGGTGCCCCCACGGATGTAAGAAATGATCGGAAAAGATTGGCAATTTTACCTGTTGATAACCGAGATCGCCAGCGATTGATCGAGGATCCAGTGAATAAGATCCAAGTTATTCACAATATTTTCGACATATTTTGCGAGATCATCACACCTTGCCCGCGCTTTACCCACATAAGGATCCACTTTTCCCAGGATCTTCGCCATTTATCCCCAAAATCCACTAAGCGCGCTACCATCTGGTTATGAATCATAACAACTTGTTATTTATTCTAATGAGACAATTCACATTAACATCACGCCCTATAATTCTGAGGAGTCACAAAATGAAAAACTGGATTAAAGCAAGTATTGCTGCCATTGCTCTGTCTGCCGCAACCACCCAAGCTCTGGCGCAAGAGGTGGTAAAAGTGGGGATGTCTGGCCGTTATTTCCCATTTACTTTTGTACAGAAAGATAAGCTACAAGGCTTTGAAGTCGACATGTGGGATGAGATCGGTAAACGCAATGGCTACCAAATCGAGTACGTGACGGCAAACTTCTCAGGTCTGTTTGGTTTGCTGGAAACCGGACGCATTGATACCATCTCCAACCAGATCACCATCACGGAAGCTCGTAAGGCGAAATACCTATTTGCTGACCCGTATGTGATCGATGGCGCGCAAATCACCGTGCGTAAAGGTAACGACAGCATTCAAGGCATTGACGATCTTGCAGGCAAAACAGTCGCGGTCAACCTTGGCTCAAATTTCGAGCAGTTGCTGCGCAGCTATGACAAAGACGGCAAAATTAAGGTGAAAACCTACGAAACGGGCATTGAGCATGATGTAGCGCTCGGCCGTGTCGATGCCTTTGTCATGGATCGTTTGTCGGCGCTGGAACTGATCAAAAAAACTGGCCTTCCGCTACAATTGGCAGGTCAGCCGTTTGAAACCATAGCCAATGCGTGGCCGTTTGTGAACAATGAGCGCGGTGCTAAGCTGCAAGGCGAAGTAAACCAAGCTCTCGCGGCAATGCGTGCCGACGGTACAGTAGAGAAAATTTCGCTCAAGTGGTTTGGTGCCGATATCACTAAGTAAGTGCACGCACACTCGATAACTCTGTTTTTTACTCAAGGTGGAAGCGCGTATTCCACCTTTTCTCGTCTTTAAAGGTAAGTGATATGGGATTTGATTTTAACTATATGCTCGAGCTATTGCCGATCCTGCTCAAGTACCTAGGTACGACGATGGAGATGGCCGCGTGGGGATTAGTCTTCTCTCTGATCCTTGCCGTTGTACTGGCCAATCTGCGCGTCTTCCGTGTTCCGGTGCTGGATCAACTTAGCCAACTGTACATCAGCTTTTTCCGTGGCACTCCACTGTTGGTGCAACTGTTCCTGCTCTATTACGGTTTGCCGCAAGTCTTTCCTCTGCTGGTGGGCATCGATGCCTTTTCCGCCGCCGTGATTGGTTTAACGCTGCACTTCGCCGCATACATGGCGGAAAGCATCCGTGCCGCCATCATCGGCATCGACCGAAGCCAAATGGAAGCGAGCTTGTCGGTCGGCATGACCACCAGCCAAGCGATGCGCCGCGTCATCCTGCCACAAGCGACCCGAGTGGCTCTGCCTTCCTTGATGAATTACTTCATCGACATGATCAAATCCACTTCGCTGGCGTTCACCTTAGGCGTGGCTGAAATCATGGCCAAAGCGCAAATGGAAGCGTCGTCCAGCTTCCGCTTTTTTGAAGCCTTCCTCGCGGTGGCACTGATTTATTGGGGCGTGGTGTTGATTCTCACCCGCGTGCAAACTTGGGCCGAAGCCAAACTGAACAAGGCATATGTACGATGATTAAACTGAGCAACATTCATAAACGCTACGGCGACAGCGAAGTCTTGAAAGGGATCGACATTGAGATTAAGCAAGGCGAGATCATCGTCATCATCGGTTCAAGCGGCACCGGGAAATCGACCTTATTGCGCTGCGTTAACTTTCTTGAGCAAGCCGATCAAGGCACCATCACCATTGATGACATCCGTGTCGACGCGCAAAATCACAGCAAAGCAGAAGTATTAGCGCTGCGCCGCCGCACGGGTTTTGTGTTTCAAAACTACGCGCTGTTTGCCCACCTGACCGCACGACAAAACATTGCCGAAGGCCTAGTGACAGTGCGTGGCTGGAAGAAAGCCGATGCCCTCAAGCGCGCACAGCAAATTCTGGACGACATTGGCCTGGGCGACAAAGGTGACAGCTATCCCGCCGCGCTCTCTGGCGGTCAGCAGCAACGCGTCGGCATTGGTCGCGCCATGGCGCTGCAACCTGAACTGCTGCTCTTCGATGAGCCGACTTCAGCGCTCGACCCAGAATGGGTCGGCGAAGTACTAGCGCTGATGAAAAAACTCGCCACACAACATCAAACCATGCTGGTGGTGACGCATGAGATGCAATTTGCCAAAGAGGTCGCCGACCGAGTGATCTTTATGGCAGAAGGAAACATTGTTGAACAAGGATCTCCACAGGATATCTTCGATAATCCACAAGATCCTCGACTGCAAAAATTCCTTCGTCAAGTTGGAGAGCGGTAAAGATCCCGACAAAGATCGCGAGATCCTTGAGATTTTACTCACACTCCGTATAATCCCCCGGCGGATTTTTTTACAGCCCTGCAAAGATTGACACTTTGTGTGACTGTGATTACAATTCCGCCTCTTTGTTGAGAGGCGTCGGTTATTCTTCTTTAATAAAGAGCTTCTTTATATAAAGAAAGCACAATGCCCACGCCGGGTTTAACAAGAACCTAAAACTACTGATCAGTAAGGTAATTACAATGGCTACTAAACGCACTTTTCAACCTTCAGTTCTGAAGCGCAAGCGTACTCACGGTTTCCGTGCTCGCATGGCGACTAAGAACGGTCGTAAAGTAATCAATGCACGTCGTGCGAAAGGCCGTGCGCGCCTGTCAAAATAATCACTAGCTTATTTTGAATACGTACGCGTTCAATCGGGAGTTACGTTTGTTAACTCCCGAGCATTATCAAAACGTCTTTCAGCAAGCTCACCGGGCTGGCTCTCCTCATTTCACTATCATTGCTCGCGATAATAACCTTTCTCATCCTCGTTTAGGCTTGGCTGTTCCCAAAAAGCAAATTAAAACTGCCGTTGGTCGCAACCGCTTCAAACGCATCGCTCGTGAAAGTTTTCGTAACACACAACATCAGCTTCCCAATAAAGATTTTGTTGTGATTGCCAAGAAAAGCGCGCAAGATTTGAGCAATGAAGAACTGTTTAAGTTGTTTGATAAGCTATGGCATCGCCTGTCTCGCCCTTCACGTGGTTAGCGATCGGACTCGTCCGTCTTTATCAAGGTCTCATCAGTCCTCTTCTCGGACCACGCTGTCGTTTTACTCCAACCTGTTCAACCTATGCGATAGAAGCGTTGAAAGCTCACGGTTTGGTAAAAGGATGTTGGTTATCAGGCAAACGTCTATTAAAATGCCACCCTTTGAACGAAGGGGGGTATGACCCCGTTCCACCAGTCCAAAAACAAGACAGAGATAAATAACGATGGATTCTCAACGCAATATCCTGTTAATCGCTCTGGCATTGGTTTCTTTCCTGCTGTTCCAACAGTGGCAAGTAGCAAAGAATCCAGCACCACAAGCGGCTACTCAGGCTCAATCAAGCAGTGCGCTACCTGCACCATCTTTTGCTGATGAACTGGACCCGTCTCCGGCTCAACAGGCATCGGCCAAACTCATCACAGTGACGACAGATGTCCTGACTCTGTCAATCGACACAGTGGGTGGTGATGTGGTAACCGCAGAACTGAACCAGTATGCGGCTGAGCAGAATTCTTCTGACGCCTTTGTGCTGTTGAAGGACATTCAAGGTCATCAATTTATCGCTCAAAGCGGCTTAGTCGGCCCACAAGGGATCGATTTGAGCAGCAGCAACCGTCCTCAATATCAAGTGAGTGCGGAGAGCTTTACGCTGGCTGACGGTCAAGACGAACTACGCATTCCAATGAGCTATGAAGCCAACGGCCTGCAATACACAAAAACGTTCGTACTAAAACGCGGCAGCTACGCGGTGGACGTTGAGTTTGACGTAGTGAATAACTCCGGCAACAACGCTACTTTCGGTATGTACGCGCATTTACGTCAAAATCTGATGGACGCGGGCGGCAGCATCACCATGCCAACCTACCGTGGCGGTGCGTACTCAAGCGAAGAGACTCGCTACAAGAAGTACAGCTTCGACGACATGCAAGATCGCAACCTGTCGGTTAACCTGCCAAATGGCCAAGGCTGGGCGGCGATGATCCAGCACTACTTTGCTGCCGCGTGGATCCCTCGTAACGAACCAGGCACTAACCTTTACACTCGCGTGATTGGCAACATGGGCGACATTGGCGTACGTATGCCAAACAAAACCATTGCCAACGGCGAAAAAGCGCATTTCAGCGCCACCTTATGGACAGGCCCTAAACTGCAAGATCAAATGGCTGCCACCGCACCAAACCTTGATCTAGTTGTAGACTACGGCTGGCTATGGTTTATCGCTAAGCCACTGCACATGCTGCTGTCGTTTATCCAGAGCTTTGTCAGCAACTGGGGTGTGGCCATCATCTGTTTGACCTTCATCGTCCGTGGCGCCATGTACCCACTGACCAAAGCCCAGTACACCTCAATGGCGAAAATGCGCATGCTGCAACCTAAACTGCAAGCAATGCGTGAGCGTATCGGCGATGACCGTCAACGCATGAGCCAAGAGATGATGGAGCTGTACAAGAAAGAGAAAGTGAACCCTCTGGGTGGCTGTCTGCCACTAGTACTACAGATGCCAATCTTTATTGCTCTGTACTGGTCGCTGATGGAATCGGTTGAATTACGTCACTCACCTTTCTTTGGTTGGATCACAGACTTGTCTGCGCAGGACCCGTACTACATCCTACCGCTGCTGATGGGTGCTTCAATGTTCATGATCCAAAAAATGAGCCCAACCACAGTCACAGACCCAATGCAGCAGAAGATCATGACCTTCATGCCAGTGATGTTCACCTTCTTCTTCCTGTTCTTCCCGTCTGGTCTGGTTCTGTACTGGCTGGTATCGAACATCGTCACTCTGATCCAACAGTCTTTGATTTACAAAGCGCTGGAGAAAAAAGGCTTACACACCAAGTAAGTGAACTCAGAGTAAGGAAAGGCGGCCAAAAGGTCGCCTTTTTGTTTTTCGCTGATTACAATTCAGCTAACTGCTTTTTCAGGTCACTGCGACCACAAACAAATAGGTTTCTTTATGACAACAGATACGATTGTTGCCCAAGCCACTGCGCCGGGTCGCGGCGGTGTCGGGATCATTCGCGTCTCTGGGCCAAAAGCCGCTCAGGTGGCGCTGGAAGTGACTGGTAAGGCCCTCAAACCGCGCTACGCCGAGTACCTCCCTTTTACCGCGCAAGATGGCAGCGTGCTCGATCAGGGCATCGCCCTCTACTTCCCCAACCCACATTCGTTTACCGGCGAAGATGTGGTGGAGTTTCAAGGCCACGGCGGCCCAGTCGTGATGGACATGCTGATTAAGCGCATTCTCACCATCAAAGAGCTACGTCCAGCGCGCCCTGGAGAGTTTTCTGAGCGCGCCTTTCTCAACGACAAAATGGACCTCACTCAAGCCGAAGCGATTGCCGACCTGATTGACGCCAGCTCGGAAGAAGCGGCCAAATCGGCGCTCCATTCACTGCAAGGTCAGTTTTCCAAACGCATCAACACCTTGGTTGAATCCTTGATTCATCTGCGTATCTACGTTGAGGCCGCGATTGATTTTCCTGAAGAAGAGATCGACTTTTTGGCGGACGGCAAAGTCGCTGCCGACCTGCAAGGGATCATCGATAACCTTGATGCGGTGCGCCAAGAAGCCAATCAAGGTGCGATTATGCGTGAAGGGATGAAGGTAGTAATAGCCGGCCGCCCGAATGCGGGCAAATCGAGCCTGCTCAACGCGCTTTCTGGTAAAGAGTCTGCGATTGTCACCGACATTGCTGGCACCACCCGTGACGTACTGCGAGAGCACATCCACATCGATGGCATGCCACTGCATATCATCGATACCGCGGGCCTGCGTGATGCTTCTGATGAAGTGGAGAAGATAGGCATTGAACGTGCTTGGGATGAAATTCGTCAAGCCGATCGCGTGCTGTTTATGGTCGATGGCACCACCACCGAAGCAACCGATCCTCAAGAGATCTGGCCCGATTTTGTTGACCGCCTGCCAAACAGCATCGGCATCACGGTGATCCGTAATAAAGCCGATCAAACCCAAGAAGAACTTGGGATCTGCCATGTGAGTAACCCGACCTTGATCCGCCTTTCTGCCAAAACAGGCCAAGGGGTCGATGCGCTGAGAAAACACTTGAAAGAGTGCATGGGCTTTTCTGGCCAAAGCGAAGGGGGGTTTATGGCCCGCCGCCGCCACCTCGATGCGTTGCAACGCGCCGCAGAGCACCTGCAAATCGGTCAAGAACAGCTTGAAGGCTACATGGCCGGGGAAATCCTCGCTGAAGAGCTGCGCATCGCTCAGCAGCATTTAAACGAGATTACCGGTGAGTTCAGCTCTGATGATTTGCTCGGCCGAATCTTCTCCTCGTTTTGTATCGGCAAGTAATAGACTTGTTGCAAAGCAGCCTCCGGGCTGCTTTTTTATTACCCGTAAACACAGGCACAAACCATCTCATTGATGCGGCTGCCTTTTTAAAGCCGACACTTCCTCTCTTGGAGGAAATCACGCATCATAGACTCGATAACGACTGCAAACCGTTTAAAGGAAGAGCTATGATCCACATTATTACAGGCAGTACCTTAGGTGGGGCCGAATATGTTGGCGATCACTTAAGTGATCTCCTCAATGCCGAAGGGTTGGAAACCACCATCCACAACCAACCCGAGTTAAACGAGATCGCCAATCAAGGCATTTGGTTGATCATCACCTCCACCCATGGTGCGGGTGAATACCCAGACAATATCCAACCCTTTATTGCCGCTCTGCAGAATACGCCCCCCAAAATGAGTGACGTGCGCTACGCGGTGATCGCGATTGGTGATTCGAGTTACGACACCTTCTGCGCTGCTGGCCAGCACGCCCATCATCTGCTGCAAGACATTGGTGCAACTCCCATTACGGAATGCCTCACTATTGATGTGCTAGAACATACCGTGCCAGAAGACGCTGCGGAAAGCTGGCTGAAAAGCCATTTGCCTCTGTTACGTTAAACCATCTCACCCAGTTCTCTCTCGCCTGCTGTAACGGCAGGCGTTTTATCCACGAGCCATCCCCCGCCATTTTAACTGCTTATTTCTCATACAAATCATCTGTGGATAAACATAGACAAATCCAGTGATCTTCCTATAGTTATCCCAATAATAACTTATTCACTCGCGATGGCCTGTGTATAACCATTAATTTTGATCCCAGCTAATCCTCATGGTGATCCAATCATGATCACACGATATGATCTAAAAAAGATCCATGATCTTATTGATCATTTTTCGCTTATCCACAGGTGAGTAGGATCCTAATAATAGATCCAGTAAAAGATCCTATATAAAGATCTTTATATATATTTAGTCTTCACTTCGATCCGCGCTAAGAGAGAAAACAATTTTCACTCACTGATAAAGAAGGTAGAATACCGCTCTTTTATTTTCTCGATTGAATCCTTTGAATACCTGAGGTCGGTTCATGCTTTATCACGAAAACTTTGACGTCATTGTTGTCGGTGGCGGACACGCAGGAACGGAAGCCGCACTCGCATCAGCTCGCACAGGGCAAAAAACCCTGTTGCTGACTCACAATATTGATACTTTGGGGCAGATGTCTTGTAACCCTGCTATTGGGGGTATCGGTAAAGGTCATCTGGTGAAAGAAGTGGATGCGATGGGTGGTTTGATGGCTGAGGCTATCGATCACGCAGGTATTCAATTTCGCACCCTAAATGCCTCAAAAGGGCCGGCGGTACGAGCAACGCGTGCACAAGCAGACCGTGCTTTATACAAAGCCTATGTGCGTCATGCATTGGAAAATACACCTAATCTGACCTTGTTCCAGCAAGCTGCCGATGATCTGATGGTGGAAAACGATCGTGTCTGCGGTGTGGTTACCCAGATGGGGCTCAAATTCCGCGCTAAAGCGGTGGTATTGACCGTTGGCACCTTCCTCGGGGGCAAGATCCACATTGGTCTGGAGAATTTCTCGGGTGGCCGAGCTGGCGATCCTCCGTCGATCGCCTTGGCGGATCGTTTACGCGAGCTGCCTTTCCGTGTCGATCGTTTAAAAACCGGTACTCCGCCACGCATCGATGCGCGCAGTGTCGATTTTTCACAGCTCGAGGTGCAACACGGCGACAACCCGACGCCCGTGTTCTCTTTCATGGGCAATCGTACGCAGCACCCACGTCAGATCCCGTGTTTTATTACCCACACTAACGAACAGACGCATGATGTGATCCGCAATAACCTTGATCGCAGCCCCATGTACGCTGGCGTGATTGAAGGGATCGGCCCTCGTTACTGCCCGTCGATCGAAGATAAGGTGATGCGTTTTGCTGACAAGAACAGTCATCAGATTTTTATCGAGCCTGAAGGTTTAACCACCACGGAACTGTATCCAAATGGCATCTCGACCAGTCTGCCGTTTGATGTTCAAGTACAAATTGTCCGCTCAATGAAAGGGTTTGAGAACGCCCAAATCGTTCGTCCGGGCTACGCTATCGAATACGATTTCTTTGATCCGCGAGACCTCAAACAGACGTACGAAACCAAATTTATTCAAGGCTTGTTCTTTGCAGGCCAGATCAACGGCACCACTGGCTACGAAGAAGCGGCGGCGCAAGGTTTGATGGCAGGTCTCAATGCTAGCCTGTTTAGCCAAGAGAAAGAGGGCTGGAGCCCACGTCGCGATCAAGCCTATATGGGCGTGCTAATCGACGATCTCTCAACCATGGGCACCAAAGAGCCGTACCGCATGTTTACCTCCCGAGCGGAATATCGTCTGCTGCTGCGTGAAGACAATGCAGATCTGCGTTTGACCGAGAAAGCGCGTGAACTTGGCCTGATTAGCGATGTGCGTTGGGCTCGTTTTAACCAGAAAATGGAAAACATGCAGTTGGAGCGTCAGCGCCTCAAAGAGACGTGGATGAACCCGAACTCGTCAGGTGTGGAGCAGCTCAATGCACTGCTCAAAACGCCCATGTCGCGCGAAGCGAGCGGTGAAGATCTGCTACGTCGCCCAGAAATGAGTTACGACCTACTGACTTCCTTACCTGCGTTTGCCCCTGCCATGGATGACCGTGAAGCGGCAGAACAGGTTGAAATCCAAGTGAAATACGAAGGCTACATTCAGCGTCAGCAGGATGAAGTAGAAAAATCATTGCGTTACGAGCACACCAAGTTGCCGAGCGATCTGGATTACAAAGAAGTCAAAGGGTTGTCAAACGAAGTGGTGCTCAAGCTCAATAATGCCAAACCTGAAACCATTGGCATCGCCTCGCGTATTTCGGGCATCACCCCTGCTGCGATTTCGATCTTGCTGGTGCATTTGAAGAAGATCGGCATGTTGAAAGTGGGAGAAGAGCAGCTATGAGTGCACTGCGCGCCAAGCTTGATGCCTTGATCGCTCAAACGTCGTTAGAGGTGTCAGATAAACAGCGTCAGCAACTTGTCGGTTACGTTGAGTTGCTGCATAAATGGAACAAAGCTTACAACTTAACCTCAGTGCGCGATCCGCTTGAGATGCTAGTGAAACATATTCTTGATAGCATCGTGGTGTCGCCTCATCTGCGTGGCGAACGTTTTATTGATGTTGGAACCGGGCCAGGGCTGCCCGGGATACCGCTGGCCATCATGAATCCCGACAAAAGCTTCTTTTTGCTTGATAGCCTTGGCAAACGCATCCGCTTTTTGAAGCAAGTGGTGCATGAGCTTGGTATTCATAATGTGACCCCGGTGCAAAGTCGCGTCGAAGCGTTTCAACCAGACGAAAATTTTGATGGTGTTCTAAGTCGTGCATTTGCTTCAATGACAGACATGGTGGAGTGGTGTCATCATCTGCCGAAAACCGATCACGGTGTTTTCCTCGCACTGAAGGGACAACACCCGAAAGATGAAATTGATCAGCTTCCTGACTGGTGCAGTGTGACAGAGATCATATCTTTGACAGTTCCCGAGTTAGAAGGTGATCGCCATCTTGTAATCTTATCGCGTAAGGAATAATAGCGAGGTCATCGTGGGTAAAATCGTAGCCATTGCCAATCAGAAAGGCGGAGTCGGAAAAACGACTACCTGTGTGAATTTAGCGGCCTCTATGGCTGCCACCAAACGCAAAGTTCTGGTTATCGACCTCGATCCGCAAGGAAACGCTACGATGGCCAGTGGCGTCGACAAGTACATGGTGGATGCCACTGCCTACGAATTGTTGGTGGAAGATACGCCGTTTGATCAGGTGGTTTGCACCACCACCACTGGCAAATATGACCTGATTGCAGCCAACGGTGATGTTACCGCCGCTGAAATAAAACTGATGGAAGTGTTTGCTCGCGAAGTGCGTTTAAAGAACGCCTTAGCCGCAGTTCGTGATAACTATGATTTCATCTTTATTGATTGTCCTCCTTCTTTAAACCTTCTTACAATCAATGCCATGGCCGCGGCGGATTCCGTTTTAGTGCCAATGCAATGTGAATATTTTGCATTAGAAGGTTTAACTGCGCTTATGGATACCATTAGTAAGTTGGCTGCGGTGGTGAATGAGAACCTCAAAATTGAGGGGTTACTGCGTACTATGTACGACCCGCGCAACCGCCTTTCCAATGAAGTCTCCGATCAACTGAAAAAGCATTTCGGTAGCAAGGTATATCGCACGGTGATCCCACGTAATGTGCGGCTGGCTGAAGCGCCAAGCCACGGGAAACCAGCAATGTACTACGACAAACACTCAGCAGGCTCAAAAGCGTATCTTGCGCTCGCTGGCGAAATGCTGCGTCGAGAAGAAATCCCAGTTTAACCTTAACCGAAGGAATTCGTCCCCATGACTAAGCGTGGTCTAGGAAAAGGACTGGATGCTCTGCTGTCCACCAGTTCATTAGCTCGTGAAAAACAACAAATCGCCACCTACAGCCAAAGTTTGTCGGCCGAAGGTGAATTGACCGATATTGCTGTGGGTCACCTGCAACCCGGGATTTACCAGCCACGTAAAGACATGTCTCCACAAGCGTTGGAAGAACTGGCAGCCTCCATTCAATCACAAGGCATTATTCAGCCGATTGTGGTGCGTGCGCTCAATGATGGCCATTTCGAAATTATTGCTGGCGAGCGCCGTTGGCGTGCGGCTAAGCAGGCAGGGTTAAAACGCGTGCCTTGTCTGGTGAAAAATGTTGAAGATCGCGCAGCGATCGCCATGGCATTGATCGAAAATATTCAGCGTGAAGATCTCAATGCGATCGAAGAAGCTCAGGCATTAGAACGGCTGCAAGATGAGTTTGCACTTACGCATCAGCAAGTGGCGGATGTGATTGGTAAATCGCGAACCACAGTGAGCAATCTGCTCAGATTGAATAGTCTTGAGCCTGAAGTGAAACAATTTGTCTCGCAGAAGCTACTGGAAATGGGCCATGCCAGAGCCTTGTTGGCCTTGGAAGGTGAGCAGCAAGTTGAAGTGGCTCAGCAGGTCGCCAGTAAGTTGTTGACCGTACGCCAGACCGAACAATTAGTGAAAAAGTGTTTAACACCTAAGGTTGAGCAAGAATTGCCATCAAAGGATGAAGAAACACAACAAATGTCACAAAAATTGAGTCAACTGTTGGGTGCTAAGGTTTCTATTGTGAGATCCATGAACGGCAAAGCAAAATTGACAATTAGTCTTGATGAGCCTCACAAATTAGAGCAACTAATTGCCAAGCTAGAAAGCTAAATGAGATAATTGATTTAGATCAATTATGCAAAAAATCATTTTTTGTACGAAAGTTGTCGGTTTGTAAACAAAACTGTAAGTTTTTGCTGCGTTTTAATTGCAATCGGTTGGACTCACCGTATAATTTTCGCCAATTTCCCTCACCCCTAAAAAGACAAGGTGATATGGGAGTTACTAGAGGTACGAATACATGGTAGCTGCGTTAGCCAGGCCAGGACGAGAGCTTGCAAAGCAATTGTTATTGATCGAGGCTGGCGCGGTTATTTTGCTGGCAGCAGGAATGGCGGTGGCTGTTAATGCTGAATGGGGGTTTTCATCGCTAATAGGCGGTAGCATTTTTGTTGCGGCTAATGCGGTGTTTTCTGTTTGTGCGTTCCTGTTTGTGGGGGCTAGGGCGGCGAAATACGTTGCCATTTCCTTTTACACAGGTGAAGCGCTGAAGATCCTCATTACAGTAGCGCTATTTTCTGTGGCCTACATGTATATGCAGGTGGAACTTGTTCCCCTGAAACTAACCTATTTGCTGGTTCTCGGTATTAATATCTTTGCGCCAGCGCTATTCATTAACAACAAAAAATAGGATGAGTTATGGCTGCGCCAGGTGAAGCGCTAACAGCTTCCGGTTACATCACTCACCACCTTACCAACCTTTCAACTTACAAGTTGGGGCTGGTGGCGGAAGAGACGAGTTTCTGGAACGTACATATCGATAGTCTGTTTTTTTCGTGGTTTACAGGTCTAATTTTCCTCGGAATTTTTTACTCTGTGGCGCGTAAAACAACAGCCGGTGTACCAGGTAAGCTTCAGTGTGCTGTAGAAATGGTTGTAGAATTTGTCGCCACAAACGTCAAAGACACATTCCATGGACGCAACCCGCTGATTGCACCTCTAGCACTGACTATCTTTTGTTGGGTATTCTTTATGAACTTGATGGACCTTGTGCCTATCGACTTCCTACCATACCCGGCAGAGCATTGGCTCGGTATCCCTTATTTGAAAGTGGTTCCGTCGGCTGATGTGAATATCACCATGGCTATGGCACTAGGCGTTTTTGCTCTGATGATTTACTACAGCATCAAAGTGAAAGGTCTGGGCGGGTTTGCCAAAGAACTGGCTTTACACCCATTCAACCACTGGACAATGATCCCATTCAACCTACTAATCGAAGTGGTATCGCTACTGGCGAAACCTCTCTCTCTTGGTATGCGTCTGTTTGGTAACATGTTCGCGGGTGAGGTTGTATTCATTCTTTGTGCGGCAATGCTACCATGGTATCTACAATGGATGGGCTCACTACCATGGGCGATCTTCCATATTCTGGTAATCCTGATTCAGTCATTCGTGTTCATGATGTTAACGATTGTTTATATGTCAATGGCCCACGAAGACAGTGATCATTAATTTTGTTTATTCTTATTAGACTTTTAGTTAATCGCTATAATTGGAGATAGTAATGGAAACTGTACTAAGCTTTTCTGCAATCGCAGTAGCAATCATCGTTGGCCTGTGTGCTCTAGGCACTGCGGTAGGCTTCGCTGTTCTAGGTGGTAAATTCCTAGAAGGTGCTGCTCGTCAACCAGAAATGGCGCCTATGCTTCAAGTTAAGATGTTCATCATCGCAGGTCTACTTGATGCGGTTCCAATGATCGGTATCGTAATCGCACTTCTATTCACGTTCGCAAACCCATTCGTAGGTCAACTAGCTGGTTAATCATCGGTTTTGAACGACAAGCGTCAGCTTGTCTTTGATTAACACTAACTCGAATAGAGGGGTAGCTGTTGTGAATATTAACGCAACTCTGCTAGGTCAAGCGATTTCGTTTGCACTGTTTGTTTGGTTCTGTATGAAATACGTATGGCCACCAATCATGCAAGCGATTGAAGAGCGTCAGAAGAAAATTGCTGACGGTCTGCAAGCAGCGGAACGTGCTGCGAAAGACTTAGATCTAGCGCAAGCTAATGCTTCTTCTCAAATGAAAGAAGCAAAGCGCACAGCAACTGAGATCATCGATCAGGCCAACAAACGTAAAGCACAGATTATTGATGAAGCTCGCGAGGATGCACAGGCAGAACGCCGTAAGATCCTTGCGCAAGCGGAAGCGGAAATTGAAGCTGAGCGTAATCGTGCCCGCGATGAACTGCGCAAACAAGTTGCAACTCTGGCTGTCGCTGGCGCAGAGAAAATCCTTGAGCGTTCAATCGATAAAGATGCGCACAAAGATATTCTCGATAACATTACTGCAAAACTTTAAGTTTGGGGGCGCTTATGTCTGATTTGACTACAATCGCACGCCCCTATGCTAAAGCAGCATTCGACTTTGCCGTAGAAAAAAAACAACTAGACCAATGGGGTCAAATGTTGTCTTTCGCTGCGGAAGTTGCCAAGAACGAACAAATTAGTGAACTGTTGTCCGGTTCAATGTCAGCGGATAAGTTGACTGAGCTATTTGTAGCGATTTGCGGCGAACAAGTGGATGAACATGGCCAAAACCTTTTGAAGGTGATGGCTGAGAATGGCCGATTGAAGGCCCTTCCTGATGTTTGCAAACAGTTCTTTGTTCTGAAAAAAGAGCATGAGAAAGAGATTGATGTAGAAGTCATTTCTGCAACAGAACTTTCTGATGAACAAGTGGCAAATATCAGCAGCAAACTTGAGCAGCGTCTTGAACGCAAAGTGAAGCTGAATTGCAGTATAGATGAGGCCCTACTTGGTGGGGTGATTATTCGAGCCGGAGACTTAGTCATCGATAACTCAGCACGTGGTCGTTTGAACCGCCTGAGCGATGCATTGCAGTCTTAATGGGGATTGGAGCATGCAACTTAATTCCACGGAAATCAGCGATCTAATCAAACAGCGTATTGAATCGTTCAACGTTGTTAGTGAAGCTCGTAATGAAGGTACTATCGTATCGGTAAGCGATGGTATCATTCGCATTCACGGCCTAGCGGACGTGATGCAAGGTGAAATGATTGAATTACCGGGTGGCCGTTATGCACTAGCACTTAACCTTGAGCGTGACTCGGTTGGTGCGGTAGTTATGGGCCCATATGCTGACCTTAAGGAAGGCATGAAAGTAACAGGTACTGGCCGCATTCTTGAAGTGCCAGTAGGTCCAGAACTGCTTGGTCGCGTAGTGAACACACTGGGTGAGCCAATTGACGGTAAAGGTCCAATTGAAGCCAAATTGACTTCTCCTGTTGAAGTGATTGCACCGGGTGTAATCGACCGTCAATCGGTTGATCAGCCTGTACAAACTGGTTATAAGTCCGTTGACTCCATGATCCCAATCGGTCGTGGTCAGCGTGAACTTATCATCGGTGACCGTCAAACTGGTAAAACAGCCATGGCGATCGATGCAATCATCAACCAGAAAAATTCTGGTATCTTCTCTATCTACGTCGCGATTGGTCAGAAAGCTTCTACCATCGCTAACGTAGTACGTAAACTGGAAGAGCACGGTGCTCTGAAAAACACCATTGTTGTGGTTGCTTCAGCGTCTGAATCTGCTGCACTGCAATACCTAGCGCCATACGCAGGTTGTGCAATGGGTGAATACTTCCGTGATCGTGGTGAAGATGCGCTGATTGTTTATGATGATCTTTCTAAGCAAGCTGTTGCTTACCGTCAGATCTCTCTACTTCTCAAGCGCCCACCAGGCCGTGAAGCATTCCCAGGTGACGTATTCTATCTCCACTCTCGTCTACTAGAGCGTGCTGCTCGTGTAAACGCAGACTACGTAGAGCGTTTTACTAACGGTGAAGTGAAAGGTAAGACCGGTTCTCTGACTGCTCTTCCGATCATCGAAACTCAAGCTGGTGACGTTTCTGCATTCGTACCGACTAACGTAATCTCGATTACTGACGGTCAGATCTTCCTGCAAACTGAACTGTTCAACGCGGGTGTTCGCCCAGCGGTTGACCCAGGTATTTCAGTATCTCGTGTAGGTGGTTCTGCTCAGACGAAAATCATCAAGAAGCTATCAGGTGGTATTCGTACCGCGCTAGCGGCTTACCGTGAATTGGCGGCGTTCGCTCAGTTCTCTTCGGATCTTGATGAAGCGACTAAGAGACAGTTGAACCACGGTCAAAAAGTAACTGAACTGATGAAGCAGAAGCAATATGCTCCGATGTCAGTTTTTGACCAAGCGTTAACTATCTTTGCGGCAGAGCGCGGCTATCTAAGTGATGTGGCACTGAACAAAGTGCTGGATTTCGAAGCGGCTCTACTATCGTATGCTCGCGGTCAATACGCTGAACTAGCAGCGCAGATCGACAAGACGGGTGCTTACAACGATGAAATCGAAGCTCAGTTCAAGAAACTGGTTGACGATTTTAAAGCAACCCAAACTTGGTAATAGGTCGGTGGCAGTGGCTGCCACCAACTAATGGAGAGTAACGATGGCCGGCGCAAAAGAGATACGTAGTAAAATCGGTAGTGTTAAAAGCACTCAGAAGATTACGAAAGCGATGGAAATGGTAGCAGCTTCAAAAATGCGTCGTTCTCAAGACGCCATGGAAGCTTCTCGTCCATACGCGGAAACAATGCGTAAAGTGATCGGTCATGTGGCAAACGCCAGTCTAGAATATCGTCATCCGTATCTAGAAGAGCGTGAAGCCAAGCGTGTTGGTTACATCATCGTTTCCACCGACCGCGGTCTGTGTGGCGGCTTGAACATTAACGTGTTTAAAAAAGCCCTCACTGACATGCAAGCGTGGAAAGAGAAAGGTGCTGAGGTCGAACTGGCTCTGGTTGGTTCGAAAGCAACGGCTTTCTTTAAGAACAGCGGCGCTAAAGTAGCGGCTCAGGTATCTGGTTTGGGCGATAGTCCGAGCCTTGAAGACCTGATCGGCTCAGTCAGCGTCATGTTGAAGAAATATGATGAAGGTGAACTGGACCGTTTGTTTGTGGTATCGAACAAATTCGTTAACACCATGGTTCAGCAACCAACGATCGATCAATTGCTACCTTTGCCTAAATCGGACAGCGAAGAGATGCAGCGTCAGCACTCATGGGACTACATCTATGAGCCTGAACCAAAACCTCTGCTTGATGCCCTGTTGGTGCGTTACGTAGAGTCTCAGGTTTACCAAGGTGTGGTTGAGAACCTTGCTTGTGAGCAAGCGGCTCGAATGATTGCGATGAAGGCTGCAACCGATAACGCGACTAACCTGATTGAAGATTTGGAACTTGTGTACAACAAAGCCCGTCAGGCGGCGATCACACAAGAACTGTCGGAAATCGTTGGTGGTGCAGCGGCGGTTTAAGCTTAGGTTAAACGAAACAGTTTAGAGGATTAACGATGGCTACAGGTAAGATCGTACAGATCATCGGTGCGGTAGTCGACGTAGAGTTCCCACAGAGCGCAGTACCAAGCGTATATGATGCTCTTAACGTTAAGGACTCAAAAGAGCGTCTCGTTCTTGAAGTTCAGCAACAGCTAGGCGGTGGCGTAGTTCGTTGTATCGTGATGGGTAGCTCTGATGGTTTACGTCGTGGAGTAGAAGTGGTAAATACTGGCGCTCCAATTTCAGTGCCAGTAGGTACTAAGACCCTAGGTCGTATCATGAACGTGCTTGGTGATGCGATCGACGAGCGTGGTGAAATCGGTGCAGAAGAGCTGTACTCAATTCACCGCCCAGCGCCTAGCTATGAAGAGCAGTCAAACGCGACTGAACTTCTAGAAACGGGCGTAAAAGTAATCGACCTAATCTGTCCATTCGCTAAGGGTGGTAAGATCGGTCTATTTGGTGGTGCAGGTGTAGGTAAGACCGTTAATATGATGGAACTTATCAACAACATCGCACTGCAACACTCAGGTCTGTCTGTATTTGCTGGTGTTGGTGAGCGTACTCGTGAGGGTAACGACTTCTACCACGAAATGCAGGAAGCGGGCGTTGTAAACATCGAGAAACCAGAAGAATCGAAAGTAGCGATGGTTTACGGTCAGATGAACGAGCCACCGGGCAACCGTCTGCGCGTTGCGCTGACTGGTTTGACAATGGCAGAGCGTTTCCGTGACGAAGGTCGTGACGTTCTACTGTTCGTTGACAACATCTACCGTTACACGCTGGCTGGTACAGAAGTATCTGCACTGCTAGGTCGTATGCCATCTGCGGTAGGTTACCAGCCAACGCTAGCAGAAGAGATGGGCGTACTGCAGGAGCGTATCACGTCAACCAAACAAGGTTCTATCACCTCTGTACAAGCGGTATACGTACCTGCGGATGACTTGACTGACCCGTCTCCAGCAACCACGTTCGCGCACTTGGATGCAACGGTTGTACTTAACCGTAACATCGCAGCGATGGGTCTGTACCCAGCGATCGACCCACTAGATTCGACTTCTCGTCAGCTAGATCCACTGGTTGTTGGTCAAGATCACTACGACACAGCGCGTGGTGTTCAGCAGACACTTCAGCGCTATAAAGAGCTGAAAGACATCATCGCGATCCTAGGTATGGATGAACTGTCTGAATCGGACAAGCAAGTGGTTGCACGTGCTCGTAAGATTGAGCGTTTCCTAACTCAGCCTTACCACGTAGCGGAAGTATTTACAGGTGACCCAGGTGTTTACGTACCTCTTAAAGAGACTCTACGTGGCTTCAAAGGTCTGCTAGCTGGTGAATACGATGACATTCCAGAGCAAGCGTTTATGTACTGCGGTACGATTGACGATGCTATCGAGAATGCGAAAAAGCTATAAGGCTAACTAGGAGGCGATATGGCAGCAATAACCTTTCATCTGGATGTGGTGAGCGCGGAGAAGAAAATCTTCTCTGGTCGTGTTGAAACCTTTCAGGTGACCGGTAGCGAAGGTGAGCTGGGTATTTTCCACGGCCACACACCGCTGCTGACCGCTATCAAGCCTGGTATGGTGCGTATTGTGAAGCAACACGGCCACGAAGAGTTCATTTATGTCTCTGGTGGTATCGTTGAAGTTCAGCCTGGCACGGCAACCGTGCTGGCTGATACTGCGATTCGTGGTGAAGAGCTAGACGCAGCGAAGGCAGAAGAAGCGAAACGTCGTGCTAAAGAGAACATTCTCAATCAGCATGGCGATATGGACTTCGCACAAGCGGCCAGTGAACTGGCTAAAGCCATTGCTCAGCTTCGTGTAATCGAGCTGACAAAGAAACGTCGTTAATTGTAGCGGTGTTTTAGTAGTGATAAAGGCGGTCATTTGACCGCCTTTTTGCTTATTTTTTATCAGAAATTTTTATCATCAAGTTAACTAATATCAATTAGCTGGGTAAAATAAGCGCCAATATTTTTGTAAAACGTCATAGGTTAGAACAATGAAATTTAGCGCGGTGATTCTCGCGGCGGGTAAAGGTACCCGTATGTATTCCAATATGCCCAAGGTATTGCACACATTGGCAGGTAAGCCGATGGTCAAGCATGTGATAGACACTTGCACAGGCCTTGGCGCACAAAATATTCATCTGGTGTACGGCCATGGCGGTGATCAAATGCAAGCGGCGTTGGCGGATGAGCCGGTAAACTGGGTATTACAGGCTGAGCAGCTAGGGACGGGGCACGCGGTCGATCAAGCATCAGAGCAGTTCCAAGATGACGAAAAAATTCTGGTGTTGTACGGCGATGTACCGCTCATCTCTTCCGAAACGATTGAAAGCTTGTTGGATGCACAGCCCAAAGGCGGTATTGCTCTTTTAACTGTAGTGCTGGATAACCCAACCGGCTATGGCCGTATTGTGCGTAAAAATGGCCCTGTTGTGGCGATCGTTGAGCAGAAAGATGCCAATGAAGAGCAGAAACTGATCAAAGAGATCAACACAGGGGTGATGGTTGCGACAGGAAGCGATTTGAAACGTTGGTTGTCAGGACTCAACTGCAACAACGCTCAAGGTGAATACTATCTGACCGATGTAATTGCGGCGGCGCACGACGAAGGCAATGCGGTGGAAGCGGTGCATCCGGTCAATCCGATTGAAGTGGAAGGCGTGAATGACCGTATTCAACTGGCTCGTCTAGAGCGTGCTTTCCAATCCATGCAGGCGAAAAAACTGCTTGAGCAAGGCGTGATGTTACGTGATCCTACGCGTTTTGATCTACGTGGTGAGCTGCAATGCGGTATGGACTGCGAGATCGATGTGAACGTGATCATCGAAGGTAACGTCTCTTTAGGCGATAACGTAGTGATCGGCGCGGGTTGCGTACTGAAAGACTGTGAAATCGACGACAACACCATCATTCGTCCGTACAGTGTGATTGAAGGTGCGACTGTCGGTGAGCAGTGTACCGTGGGGCCGTTTACCCGTCTTCGCCCTGGTGCGGAAATGCGCAATGATTCGCACGTGGGTAACTTCGTTGAAGTGAAAAATGCGTGCATTGGTGAAGGCTCGAAAGCGAACCATCTGACCTATCTTGGCGATGCGGAAATTGGCCAGCGTACTAACATTGGCGCGGGAACCATCACCTGTAACTACGATGGCGCGAACAAGTTTAAAACCATCATTGGTAATGACGTGTTTGTTGGCTCAGATAGCCAACTGGTGGCTCCAGTGACGATTGCCGATGGCGCAACCATTGGCGCTGGTACCACGTTGACCAAAGATGTTGCTGAAGGTGAGTTAGTGATTACTCGCGTTAAAGAACGTAAGATTGCTGGCTGGCAGCGTCCTGTAAAGCAGAAATAGAAAAATCGCCGCTCAATTGAGCGGCGATTTTTTTGCAGATTTTTTTTGCATTTGCGAAAGGGATTATTCGTCGCTGACTACGCGTGCGTTGTCAGGAGTGGTGAAATGCTTTGACAGTTCACGATTGGATATCACATAACCTATCCATAACCCACCCATACAGAGAATGATCGCGATACCGGTAACCGCTTGCGCTTGGCTGGCAAGCGCTGCAACTAAAGCACTTGACAAGCTGCTGACAGTAATTTGCAAGCTGTTTTGCAAACCCGCCGCGGTCGCTGGGCTCTGCTTGGCGCTGGCAAGTGCACGGTTTACCACGATAGGGTAAAGGGCACCATTCGCCACGGCGATTAAGCAAAACGGCGCTAAGATGGGCCAAATAGACGTTAACTGCCATTGCGATGCGATGAAAATCAGCAGTGCGGCGACGCTAAACAGACCAAGCAGTTGACGCAGTACTTTTTCATCGCCGAATTTGCGCACGCCGACTTTACCTAAGTATCCCCCAAGCATAAACGCGATGGTTTGCGGTACAAAGCTCATGCCGATGTCTTTGGCATCGTAACCGAGCTGAGCCATGATCTCTGGCATGCCAGTGAGGTAAGCAAAGAAAGCGGCAGACGCGGTGGCGAACATCATTACGTTACCTAAGTAGGTTTTTGAGCTGAGCAGATGTTTGATATCCGATTTCACACTGCTTTGCTTTGGCTCATTGGCGACACTCGGCTGTGCCATGGTGGTGGCCACTAAAACTAAGCCCAGCAAGGTTAACGCGACAAAAATACTGTGCCAGCCAAAGTTATCGGCTAACACCACACCGAGCTGAGGAGCTAGCGCAGGAGAAAGCGCCACCAGCGGCATAATGGTGGCAAAAATTTGTTGGCTGCTGCTGGAGTAACGTTTGATCACCATCGCTTGCCAGATAACGGCAGGGGCGCACACGCCAATCGCTTGCACAAATCGCAAGCTTAGCAGTTGCCAAACTTGATCGCTGAACGCCAAACCCAATGAGGCCAGCGTAAACAGAGCAAGGCCAGCTGCTAAGGTATTACGGTGACCAAATTTATCAGAGGCAAGGCCCCAAAGCAGTTGGCCGACTGCCATGCCGACCAAAAAGACCGTCAAAGAGAGCGCGATCTGTTCTGGTCCGGTCATAAAGTCGATTTCCATCGCTTTAAACGCGGGGAGGTACATGTCGGTGGCGACAAAGCCGAGCATTGAAAGGGCTGCAAGATACACAAGCTGCATTTTTGAAATGTTCATAGTTATTCCATTCAATTTTTTTCACTAAAAAGTTTTGTGATCAGTTGGCGCCAACCCTGATTTATATGCTCTATTATTCTATTTTTCGCTTTTGAAAAAATAAAACGCTAAAATTCTTGGTTATTAATCAAATTTTTTGAAGGGTATTCGGGGTGTTTTCTAAATCATCGCTCGAGATGTTAGACGTCGTAGCTCGCCTAGGCAGTTTTACTGCCGCCGCTGAAGTACTGCATAAAGTGCCTTCGGCCATCAGTTATGGTGTTCGCCAAGTGGAGCAAGATCTGGGGGTACTGCTGTTTCGCCGTTTACCGAGAAAAGTAGAACTGACCCCCGCTGGTGAGCTGTTCATTGCGGAAGCGCGAATGTTGCTAAGGCAGATGGAAGAGGTGAAGTCGCAGACGCGGCGCGCGGCGCAAGGCTGGCAATCCACGCTCAAGTTAACGCTGGATAACGTGGTCAAGCTCGATAAGCTCAAGCCTTTGGTTGAGGATTTCTATCGCGAATTCGATTTTGCAGAACTGCAAATCAACATGGAAGTGTTCAACGGCTCTTGGGAAGCGATCGCCCAAGGGCGCGCGGATATCGTCATCGGCGCTACCTCGGCCATCCCAGTCGGCGGTGATTTTGAAGTGCGTGATATGGGCCGTCTCGATTGGGCGTTTGTCATGTCGCCTGCCCATCCTTGCGTGCGTCAGCAAGTGCTCACTGAAGCGTTTGTCAGCCAGTTTCCGGCGATCTGTTTGGACGATACCTCAAGCATGTTGCCTAAGCGCCATACTGGCCATTATCCGCAGCAGCGGCGTTTATTGTTGCCCAACTGGTACAGTGCCATCGAGTGTTTAAAAAATGGCGTCGGGGTGGGGTATATGCCGCGTCATATTGCCATGCCGCTCATCAACGATGGTGTGCTGGTGGAAAAAATATTGCCAGATGATAAGCCACTCAGTCAGTGTTGCTTAGTGTGGCGCAAAGATGACAACCACAAGTTGATTCAGTGGATGGTGGATTACTTGGGGAACTCACATCAACTGCATCAAGATTGGCTGCTGAGTACCAGATAAAATCACGCCCTGGCGAGCAGGGCGTGAAGCTTAAGAAAGGAAGAAGCGGTAAGACGGATTGTCTGTCACATCCTTACACTGATAACCCAGTTCGCGCAAATGGGCGGAAAAACGCGATAAGTCGTTTTCATCCAGCTCAAAACCACACAACACTCGGCCATAATCGGCGCCGTGGTTGCGATAGTTAAACAAGCTGATATTCCAATGCGTGCCCAGTGTGCTGAGGAATTTCAGCAGCGCACCCGGGTACTCGGGAAACTCAAAGCTGTACAAGCGCTCTTTAAGGGGTTTGGAGGGTTTACCGCCAATCATGTAGCGCACGTGCAGCTTGGCCATTTCGTCATCAGAAAGATCCACCACCGGATAGCCACCCTCGCGCAAGTCGCGAATGATGCCATCGAGTTCCTCTTGGCCGTTTTGCAGGCGAACACCGACAAAAATATTGGCCAGCGAGTCATCATTGTAACGGTAGTTAAACTCAGTCACCGCTCGGCCACCGATTAGGTTGCAGAATTCAAAAAAGGCGCCTTTACGTTCGGGAATGGTCACCGCAAGCAAGCCTTCACGTTTCTCACCCAGCTCACAACGCTCAGAGACATAACGCAAACCGTGGAAGTTAGTGTTGGCCCCTGAAAGCACCGTACCGAGATTGCACCCTTTGAGCTTGTGTTTCTCGGCATACTTTTTCAGCCCCGCCAGCGCTAACGCCCCGGAAGGCTCGGCAATCGCGCGGGTGTCTTCAAAAATATCTTTGACCGCCGCGCAGATCTCATCGCTGGAGACGGTGATGTGATCGTCGATGTAGTGTTGGCATAGACGAAAAGTTTCATCGCCAATGCGTTTGACCGCCACGCCATCAGCAAACATGCTGACTTGATCCAGCACCACAGGTTTGCCTGCATCCAACGCAGCTTTGAGGCAGGCGGAATCTTCTGGCTCAACCGCAATGACTTTGATCTCTGGCATCAGTTGCTTGACCAACACCGCCACGCCAGCGGCTAAACCGCCGCCCCCAACAGGGACGAAAATGTGGTCGAGGTGGCCGTTTTGCTGCAGCATCTCCATACCGATGGTGCCTTGCCCGGCAATCACTAAAGGATGATCGAAGGGGGGCACAAAGGTGTAGCCTTTCTCTTGCGAAAGACGCTCAGCTTCTGCTTTGGCTTCATCGAAGTTGCTGCCGTGCAACACCACTTTGCCGCCAAAACCGCGCACCGCGTCGACTTTGATATCCGGCGTCGTGCGAGGCATAACAATGGTAGTTTCAATGCCAAGACGGGTACCAGAGAGTGCCATACCTTGTGCATGGTTGCCCGCTGAGGCAGCAATCACCCCCGCATCCTTCTGCGCTTGCGACAGATTGGCTACCATATTGTAAGCACCACGCAATTTAAACGAATGCACTGGCTGGCGGTCTTCCCGTTTGATCTGCACATTGTTGCCAATGCGCGCCGATAAACGCGGCATCTCTTGCAGTGGGGTGACGGTCGCGACTTCATACACGGGAGCGCGCAATATCTGGCGCAGATAGTCTGCGCCAGTGTATTTGGTTAAGGTCATCGCTTAGCCCTCAAGCTTAGACTTATCTCTTACCGCGCCTTTGTCTGCGCTGGTTGCCATGCTGGCGTAGGCTTTGAGAGCAAACGACACTTCGCGCTGACGAGAAACTGGTTTCCAGCCAAGCGCATCTTGCTCAGCGCGGCGCGCCGCCATCTCTTCATCGGAGACTTCAAGAGAAATAGTACGATTTGGAATGTCGATGGCAATCAAGTCGCCCTGTTTGACCAAGCCGATCGCGCCGCCGTTGGCCGCTTCTGGTGAGGCGTGGCCGATAGAAAGGCCCGATGTACCGCCAGAGAAACGGCCGTCGGTCAGTAGTGCACACGCTTTGCCAAGGCCCATCGATTTCAAATAAGTGGTAGGGTAGAGCATCTCTTGCATGCCTGGGCCGCCTTTCGGTCCTTCGTAGCGAATCACCACCACATCGCCTGCTTTAACTTTGCCACCCAAGATACCTTCCACCGCGTCTTCTTGGCTTTCGAAGACCACCGCAGGGCCGGTGAATTTAAGAATGCTTTCATCCACACCTGCGGTCTTAACGATACAGCCATCCAGCGCAATGTTGCCTTTGAGAACAGCGAGGCCGCCATCTTGGCTAAAGGCGTTTTCTTTGGTGCGAATACAGCCTTGCGCGCGATCGTCATCCAAGGTATCCCAGCGGCAATCTTGCGAGAACGCTTGAGTGGTGCGAATACCCGCAGGGCCTGCGCGGTAGAAGCGTTTCACTTCTTCCGAGTCGGTCAGCATGATGTCGTACTGGGCAAGCTGCTCTTCCCAAGTGAGGCCAAGCACGGTTTTCGATTGATTGTGCAGCAAGCCAGCGCGGTTAAGTTCGCCCAAAATACCGACCACGCCACCAGCGCGGTGCACATCTTCCATGTGGTATTTCTGGGTTGATGGCGCCACTTTACATAAGTGAGGCACCATGCGAGACATGCGATCGATATCGGTCATGTCAAAATCCACCTCACCTTCTTGCGCTGCGGCCAATAGGTGTAAAACGGTGTTGGTGGAACCGCCCATGGCGATGTCTAGTGCCATGGCATTTTCAAACGCATCTTTGGTTGCAATGTTGCGTGGCAGTGCGCTTTCGTCATCCTGTTCGTAGTAACGCTTGGTCAGTTCAACGATGCGACGACCGGCGCTTAAAAATAGCTCTTTACGGTCAGCATGCGTTGCGAGCAAGGAGCCGTTGCCAGGCTGAGAAAGGCCAAGCGCTTCGGTGAGGCAGTTCATCGAGTTGGCGGTGAACATGCCCGAGCAGGATCCACAGGTCGGGCACGCGCTACGTTCGATCTGTTCGCTCTGCTCATCCGAGACTTTAGGATCCGCGCCTTGGATCATAGCATCGACCAGATCCAGCTTGATGATCTGATCCGAAAGCTTGGTTTTGCCCGCTTCCATTGGCCCGCCCGAGACAAAGATCACCGGGATATTAAGGCGCATTGACGCCATCAGCATTCCCGGGGTGATTTTGTCACAGTTGGAGATACACACCATGGCATCGGCGCAGTGCGCGTTGACCATGTACTCCACCGAGTCGGCAATCAGTTCACGAGAAGGCAACGAGTAGAGCATGCCGCCGTGACCCATGGCGATACCGTCGTCCACCGCGATGGTGTTGAATTCTTTGGCGATACCGCCTGCGGCTTCAATCTCTTTGGCAACCAGCTGGCCGAGATCTTTCAGATGCACGTGACCCGGAACAAACTGAGTGAAGGAGTTGACCACGGCAATAATCGGTTTGCCGAAGTCTTCATCTTTGACGCCTGTGGCACGCCATAGTGCGCGTGCACCGGCCATGTTGCGACCATGAGTGGTGGTGGCTGATCTGTATTTAGGCATTGTCTTGTCTCCCTACTTCTTCTCTGGGTACACGTAATCTAACCAGCCCCACTTATCTTCGGTGGTGCCATTGAATAAACCAAAGTACGCTTCTTGCACGGCTTTGGTGATTGGGCCGCGTTTGCCTGCGCCCACTTGGATTTGATCGACGCTACGCACCGGAACCACTTCGGCGGCGGTGCCCGTCATAAACACTTCGTCAGCGAGATAGAGCGCTTCACGGGCGATGTTGGCTTCACGCACTTCATAACCCATCTCACGCGCGAGCGTCATGATGGAGTCACGGGTGATGCCGGGTAAAATCGCGGCCGTCGCTGGTGGGGTGGTGATGACGCCATTTTTGATCACGAAAATGTTTTCACCGGCACCTTCTGAAAGGTAACCATCCACGCTTAACGCAATCCCTTCCGCATAGCCATGACGACGTGCTTCACCACCAACCAGTAGAGAAGAGAGGTAGTTACCGCCCGCTTTCGCGGCGGTCGGAATGGTGTTTGGCGCGGCGCGGTTCCAGCTTGAGACCATGGCATCAACGCCATTTTCCAACGCTTCTTCCCCTAAGTAAGAGCCCCAAGGGAAGGCGGCAATGATCAGATCCATTTCGGTATCGGTTGGAGGACAAACGCCCAAGCCAACGTTGCCAACAAACGCCAGTGGGCGAATGTAGGCGTTATCCAGCTTGTTTTGACGCAGAGTTTCGCGAGTCGCTTCCATGATCTCTTCCACCGAAAAGGGGATTGGGAAGCGGTAAATTTTGGCAGAATCTTTCAGACGCTGCGCATGTTCTTGGTGACGGAAGACAATCGGCCCTTTTGGCGTGTTGTAACAGCGAACCCCTTCAAATACCGAGGTGCCGTAGTGCATGGCGTGAGTCAGAACGTGGACATTCGCTTCTGCCCAGGGAACCATCTTGCCATTAAACCAGATATAATCTGCTGTTTTCGTTGCCATTATTGCCTTCCTTATGCACTTACGTGTTGTTGTAGATTGTTGTTAGGGAGTTCGTCGTTACGAATCTTCATCACCTCAACACTACGAATATCCCACAATTTTTCAATTTGATTGATGAGAAATGAGATAGGGCGATCGCTATCGACGATGATTTCGACACTGGCGACCTTGCTCTCATGGTTTTGCGTTGCAGCGACTTGCTTAATCACAAAGCCGCGGTGGCGGATCACACGGAGAACACGCTCTAACAGGACCGGTTTGTCATCGGCTTTGATGTCTAATAAATAACGTTCCATCAGGGGTTCTCCTAGGTGTTTTCCAACATATCACTGTTTGACGCACCTGGCGGTACCAGCGGCCACACATTTTCTTCTTCATCAATCAATACATGCAGCAAGTAAGACGTTTTGCTTGCCAGCATCTCTTTCAGTGCCGGTTCCACTTCTTCTTTCTTGGTAATGGTTTTACCAGGAATATCAAAGGCTTTTGCCAGCATGACGAAATCTGGGTTGTCGTCGAGGATGGTTTCACTGTGGCGGCCGTCGAAGAACAGTGATTGCCACTGGCGCACCATGCCAAGGCGTTGGTTGTTTAACAACACGATTTTGACTGGGATCTGACGACGCTTCAGCGTGCCCAACTCTTGGATGTTCATCATGATTGAGCCATCACCTGAGATCAGCACCGATTGCGCGTCTGGCCTTGCCACCGCAGCGCCCATCGCTGCGGGCAAGCCAAAACCCATAGTGCCAAGGCCCGCTGAGGTGATGAAGTTTTGTGGCTCGCGTGGCTGAATGTGCTGCGCTGCCCACATCTGGTGTTGGCCTACGTCGGTGGAGACGATGGTGTTATCGGGCATCAAATCCGAGAGCTGTTTGAGTAGCCCCGGTGCGTAAATAAGCTCGCCCGGATGGTCATAGCGCCACTTAAAGCCGCTGCGCAGGCTTTCACAGTGATGAACCCAAGGGGAAATATCACGCGTTAGTTCCAGTTGAGGCAAGATGACATTGATATCGCCGCGCAACGGTGCATTGGCATGACGCAATTTACTGATTTCTGCCGCGTCGATATCGATGTGGATCACTTTGGCGTGAGGAGCGAAGGTCTCCAGTTTGCCCGTCACACGGTCATCAAAACGTGCACCGACGACCAACAAAAGATCCGCTTCTTGCACTACGAGGTTGGCCGCTTTGGTGCCGTGCATGCCGAGCATGCCCAAGTAGTGAGGGTCGTGACGCTCAATGGTGCCAAGGCCCTTTAAGGTGCTAACGGCAGGCATAGGATTAAGGCGCAAAAACTCACGTACCGTGTGGGTCGCTTTGCCAATTTGCACGCCGCCGCCCACATACAGCACTGGGCGAGTGGCTTTATCCAGCAGTTCTTGCGCTTTTGCGATAGCCACAGGAGAAACACTAGGTGGGGCAGGAGGGGTAAATGGAGGTAATAAATCAACCGGTGCGTTGGCCAATTGCACGTCTTTGGCGATATCGACAATCACAGGGCCGGGTCGGCCAGTTTTCGCCACTTCAAACGCTTCAGCCAAAGTAGGCGCTAACTCATGGATATCGGTGACCAGATAGCTGTGCTTAGTACAGGCCAAAGACATGCCGATAACATCCATCTCTTGGAACGCATCGGTGCCGATGTGGGAACTGGCAACCTGACCGGTGATGGCCACTAATGGCACTGAATCAAGAAAGGCATCGGCTAAACCAGTGACAAGGTTGGTGGCTCCGGGGCCCGATGTGGCCATGCACACCGCAACATCTTGCGTGGCTCGCGCCATGCCAATCGCTGCCATCGCCGCACCTTGTTCATGGCGGCATAAAATGTGTTCTACTCCGCCATCGTATAGAGCATCGTAGATTGGCATGATGGCACCACCGGGGTAGCCAAAAACGGTTTTGATGCCCTGTTGTTTTAATGCGGCAACGACTAACTCTGCTCCAGTCATCGTGTGCCCCCTTGGCTACCTTGTGGCTGGTAGCGATTTCCATACTTATTGCACATAGCGTGCGCTCCCATACTTCCCGTCATTTCTGAACTGTAAAATTTATTGTATTCAGTTTAGAACTTCGCCAACCCATGGCTGTAAAAAAACCCCCGGACTTTTCAGTGCGGGGGTCTTTAAAATCTTGTGGTTATTTTGCGCCCATTCTCCCCCGCGCGGTGCTAATCAGGACCACGATAATGAGGATAATCAGAGAGTTAATTTGAGCGGCAAAGTTCATCTGTCTGTCGTTAAATCTGTTATGTAATCATGTACGAAATTGTTTGCGTCACTAGTGGTAACACACAAAACTGCCGTGTGACAAGCAAAAACTCATTCTTTTTTCACATTCTCCTCTTAGCGCTTCAAGCTATATAACTGGTCTGGCTAAAAAACTTTGCTTAATCGCACCTATAAATTAACGAGGACAAAATGGGACTGGCCATCATTCATAGTCGTGCAAGTGTTGGGGTCGAAGCGCCATTGGTGAGTGTGGAAGTCCATATCAGTAACGGTCTGCCCGGATTTACGTTGGTGGGTTTACCGGAAACCACCGTTAAAGAGTCGAAAGATCGCGTGCGCAGCGCGATCGTCAACAGCAATTTTCAGTTTCCCGCGAAACGGATCACGGTCAACTTAGCGCCAGCCGATTTGCCCAAAGAAGGCGGGCGTTTCGACTTACCGATTGCGCTGGGGATCTTGGCGGCATCAGATCAAATCCCTATGCAGCATATCGCATTACATGAATTTATTGGTGAGCTGGCGTTAAGTGGAGAACTGCGCTGCGTAAAAGGGGTACTGCCTGCGGCATTGGCGGCCAATCTGGCCGAACGCCAGTTGGTGGTTCCGCATGCTAATGGCGATCAAGTGGCGCTGGTCAATAAGGAGCGACACCGCTCGGCGCAATCGCTGTTGGAAGTGTGCGCACACCTGTGTGGTCAGCAAAGCTTGATTTTGTATCAAACACCCAAGCAGCCCACTCGCCAAAGCCATGAACGGGATTTGCAAGATATTATCGGCCAGCAGCAGGGTAAACGTGCTTTAGAGATTGCGGCGGCGGGCAACCACAACTTACTGTTCCTTGGCCCGCCAGGCACAGGGAAAACCATGCTCGCGTCACGTTTGCGTGATTTACTGCCGGAAATGAGTACGGAGGAGGCGATGGAAACCGCCTCGGTGGCCTCTCTGATGCAAAGTGACATCACCGAGCATAACTGGAAGCAGCGGCCGTTTCGTGCGCCGCACCACTCCAGTTCAATGGCGGCGTTGGTCGGTGGTGGATCTATTCCTCGGCCGGGCGAAATTTCCCTTGCGCACAATGGTTTACTCTTTCTCGATGAAATGCCTGAGTTTGAACGCAAGGTGCTTGACTCGCTGCGAGAGCCGTTGGAATCGGGTGAAATTATCATCTCTCGGGCGCAAGGCAAAACCCGCTTTCCGGCGCGCTTTCAGTTGGTCGGCGCGCTTAACCCTAGTCCAACCGGCTATTACGAAGGGAACCAAGCCCGTGCTAATCCACAGGCCATTCTGCGTTACCTGAGCCGTTTGTCAGGGCCGCTGCTTGATCGCTTCGATATGTCGCTAGAAATCCCCTCCCTTCCCAAAGGGATGTTGGCGGAGGGCGGGGATCGCGGGGAGCCTACTGCATTGGTAAAACAGCGGGTCAACTTGGCCAGAGAGCGCATGCAGCAGCGCAGTGGCAAAGTGAACGCGCTGTTAGGCAGTCGAGAAATTGAGACCTATTGCCCGCTCACCAAGGAAGATGCGCAATTTTTAGAAACCGCGCTGCATCGACTCGGGCTCTCTATTCGCGCCTATCATCGCATTATCAAAGTGGCGCGCACCATTGCTGATCTGCAAGGCGCTGAGCAGATAACCCGTCCTCATTTGGCCGAAGCGCTGGGCTATCGGGCGATGGATCGGCTGCTCAGGCAATTGACTGCACAAGCGGTCTAAAAACGGTAGTTGACCCCGACAGAAAGTAGCACATCTTGCGCATCGTAAAAGGCAATGTTCGAGTTGGTTTGGTTGTAGCCAACGAGCGTGATGAACGACCATTGAGGTTGCATGAACAGGTTCTGATATTCATAAGCCAAAAACAGGCTCAATTGCTGATCTTCGCGCGTTTTAGCAAAGAGCTGGCTGCTGGCTTGGTAATCTTGCAAGCGGTAACCGGCGGTTAGAGCTAAGCGGTGACGATCCATGATGTTAAACCAGCTTAGATCGGCGGCATAGGAGTCATAAGAGGCCGCTTTGCCATCCGCATCGTGCTGGATGTAGGTAAAGGCAGGCAGTAAGAAACTGGTTGGGCGCAGCATATACCGATAATCCACCTTGACGTAATAACTCTTGCTATCTCGACGTAAACTGGCATCGCTTACACTATCTTTCTCTATCTCTTTGCTTGCATAAGCAAAATCGGCGCTGAGGTTACCGTCGGCGAGATTTTCCAATTTAAAGCGATACGCCATGCCATCTTCATCGGTGGTTTGGCGCCGAGTATTGAGCGCATAAGGATCTTGCCACGTTTCGCCTGACATTATGGTTGGTAGGAGCGAAACATCAAGCACGATACCCGACGGCAGTTGGTGCCTATAACCCAGTTGTAGCGCCAGCGTGCCGACCGCAACATCTTCGCGAGTGGTACCCAGATAGACTTGATGTTCCAACCCTTGACCGAAGGTGTAGGCGAGGTTGCCCAGAATACCAATCAGCGCTTGGCTTTCGCTTGAAGAGGGGGCGCGATAATCGCTGATGCTGGCCTCTGCTTCGGTATTGAAGTTGGATTCACTGGCGCTGTAACCGGTGATGAGTGACAACTCCCCGCTGTAGCCTTGGCTATCCGCTAGCCCTGCCTGTGCTGACTGAGTGGCAACGCCGATGAGGGTTGCCAAAATGAGTTTTCGCATGGTTTATCCTTATGGTTTGCTGTGTTCGCGGATGAAGGCGCACATTAATTGGTGAAAACTACTCGGACCATTTTTTCACGTGTTCCAAACTGACCTTGGAACAGTATAATCACATGCTGTTTTTTTCTTCACCTGATAGATGGGTTATTGAACATCATTATGTTGGCATATTTGTTACTTTTGATTAACGTTTTTCTGGTTATTCTCAACTCGGCAGTGTGTTCGATTGCAATCTGCCTGATTGCCCTCATCAAAATGGTGTTGCCGACCATACGTTTAAAATCTCATGCCACGGCGGCCGCCAATCGTATGATGTGGTTATGGGCAACGGTCAATACCCAGCTTTTGTCTCTGTCCAACCGGGTCGAGTGGGATATTCAGGGTGGAGAAGGGTTAAAGAAGGATGGCTGGTACCTACTGATCAGTAATCATCTCAGTTGGACCGACATTGTGGTGCTGTGCAGCGTGTTCAAAGATCGTATTCCCATGCCGAAGTTTTTTCTCAAACAGCAGCTGCTGTACGTGCCTTTTATCGGTATGGCTTGTTGGGCTTTGGATATGCCATTTATGCGTCGTTATTCACGTGAGTATTTGATCCGCCATCCACATAAGCGCGGGCAAGATTTACAAACCACACGCCGCTCTTGCGCCAAGTTTCAACATTCGCCAACCACCGTGGTTAACTATGTCGAAGGAACGCGTTTTACTGAGCAGAAAAAGCGCAGCAGTAAAGCGGGTTACGACTATTTGCTGCAACCAAAATCGGGTGGTATTGCGTACACTTTAGCGGCGATGGGCGAGCAGTTTGACCATATCATTGATGTGACGCTGGCTTATCCGCACAACACCGACAAACCTTTTCGCGATCTGCTGCTTGGGCGAATGCGTAAAATCGTGGTGCGTATCCGTGTCTTACCAGTGAATGAGCAGGTGATGGGCGACTATTTCAACGATAAACCCTACAAGCGTCAGTTTCAGCAGTGGCTTGGCGATCTTTGGCAGGAAAAAGATGCTGTGCTCAAAGAGATTCACCGAGGTTAAAAAATCGGGGAGCCCATTGGGCTCCCCGATTTTTATCAACCTAGTGATATTATTTCTTCAGCAGGAAGTTGACCAGTTCAATGTACTCATCAACGCTCTTGATGCCTTGCGCCTGAACGAGGTATTTGTTGTTCACCAGTACCGCAGGCACGCCAGATAAACCGCTATCCTGGAACTGTTTGTCAAAGCGACGCACCATAGAATCCACGGCAAAGCCATTGAAAGCCGCATCAAATTTCTTCGCATCAATACCTTCATCAAGGAAGATTTGGCGCAGCTCGGCGTCATCTTTTGGCGCTTTGCGCAGGTTGTGAATGCGGTTAAACATCACTGGAACCATTTTATCTTCGACTTTTAGCGCAATCATGGTGGCGTAGGCTTTACTCATCGATAGTCCCATCGAACCGCCCATAAAAGAGACGTGATTTTTTTGCAGTTTGACCCCGTCAGGCAGCTGATTTTTCAGTTGCTGGATGATCGGCTCAAAGCTATTACAGTGGGGGCAGTAGAAAGAAAAGAATTCGGTGACACTGGGTTTTTTCGATGCTTCGAGATCCAGCACTTTGTAGTGCTCACCTTGTTTAAAATTGGCAGCGTTGGCTGTTAGGCTGAGCATGAGCAGTGAAAAAAATGCGAACAACTTCTTCATCTAATAATTTCTCCGTTAGTTGTAAGGCTGGTTACCATTGCGGCATCAATGAAAGAGGGGGCTCTTCTAAAGCGGCGATTTGTTCTTTAAACGCCAGAACCTGACCTTCCCAGTATTTTGGCTCATTGAACCAAGGAAAGGCGAGGGGAAACGCCGGATCCTGCCATCGTTTTGCCAACCAGGCCATATAATGCACCATTCGTAGACCACGTAAAGGCTCGATAAGTTTCAACTGAGCGTGATTAAAATCGCAAAAGTCTTGGTAGCCTTCCAGAAAAATATCCAGTTGCATGGTTTTTTCGTGACGCTCACCACTGAGTAACATCCATAAATCTTGTACCGCTGGGCCATTTCGCGCATCGTCTAAATCGACGAACATTGGTCCGTCGCGCCAGAGAATATTCCCCGGATGGCAATCGCCATGCAAGCGGATAATGTCGTTATGAGCAGGCCAGTGATGCTCGATGGCACTGATCAGCCGATCAAGGTCGCTGAAAAAACTATTTTGCAGATGATGTGGGATCATCTCTGATTGCTCAAGAGTGGCCCGTGGCTGGTGGAGGTACTCTTGCAGACCGATAGTTGGACGATGGGCAAAACGTTGTTGGCCGCCCACTTTGTGCATCCGGCCAAGAAAACGGCCGACGCCTTCGAGCTGATCGAGGTTGTCCACTTCAAACTGCCGCCCGCCCACGCTGGTAAACAGGGCAAATAAATGGCCTTGATAGTGATGCAAAGTGCGCCCATTGATCACCAAAGGTGGGGCGACGGGAATGTCGTTGTCGAGTAGCTCTAAAGTGAACTGGTGCTCCTCTTCGATCTGTTCAGCGCTCCAGCGCTCTGGACGATAGAATTTCACCACGTAGCGTTTTCGGTCTTCATCGCTGAATTGATACACGCGGTTTTCGTAACTGTTTAACGGCAGAAATCCGGATTCAGCGCGCACACCAATACTCTCTAAGGCGTACCACATAAAGTCGGGGGTTAACGCGGCAAAATTAAACTCACTTTGCGACATAAAAACAAAAAGGCTCATTACTGAGCCTTTTTCCATAATTAAGGGTGAAGTTACAGTTTCTTAATGAAACGGCTTTCTACTTCAATGCTGAAGTCGTTGCTCTTATCGGTCAGTATAAACTGAATTGTCGTAATTGAAGAGCTCAGCTTGTCGGGATTAACCCCTAAACTTAACGGCAGATTCAAAACCTCACCGGGGCTGACGTGAATGGTTTGTTTGCCATACCAGCTCACATCCGACAAGCCTTTCACATCCAGTTGATATTCTTGAGTTTGCTGCGTCTTGTTGATCACTTTCAGCGTGTATGTGTTTTCCACTTCGCCGGAGCTATTGACCTTAAACAGCTGACTGCGGTCACGAATGACACTCAACCCGGCCGGATCCACCGAGGCGACTTGAGCGAAGAACAGCCCGATCATGACTAACAGCACCAGACCATAACCAATCAGTTTCGGGCGCATCACTTTGGTATGTTTGCCAGAAAGACGATGTTCGGTGGTGTAGCTGATCAGCCCTTTTTCGTAGCCCATTCGCTCCATGGTGGTATCACAAGCGTCGATACAAGCGCCGCAGTTGATGCATTCGTATTGTAAACCGTCACGGATATCAATCCCAGTTGGGCAGACCTGCACACATAAGTCGCAGTCGATACAATCACCTAAGCCCAGCTGTTTGGGATCGGCTTTGCGCGAACGAGGTCCGCGTTGCTCACCGCGTTTGGTGTTATAACCGACGATGAAGGTGTCTTTGTCAAACATCGCCGATTGGAAGCGGGCGTATGGGCACATGTGAATACACATGATCGAACGCATCCAACCTGCATTACCGTAAGTACAAATAGCAAAGAACATCACCCAGAACACCGGGCCAAAGCTGGCGTTGAGGGTAAAGAAATCCACCACCAGATCACGAATTGGCACAAAATAGCCGACAAAGGTAAATCCGGTCGCCAGCGCGATAGCAAACCACGCAATGTGTTTGACGGTTTTGCGCAGCACCAAATCGGTGGTTAGCTTGCCGGCATCTTGTTTGCGACGCTTGTTGGCGCTGCCTTCGAGTTTTTCTTCAAACCAGATGTACATAAACGTCCAAACGGTCTGCGGGCAGAGATAACCACACCACACCCGGCCAAGAAAGGTGGTGATAAAGAACAGGCCAAATGCGGCGATCATAAACAGCAGCGCCAGTAAGGAGAGATCTTGTGGGTAGAGCGTGGTGCCAAAGAAGTTAAATTGCTGGCGGCTAAAGTCGAGTAAGATGGCTTGACGATCGCCGTACGAGATCCACGGCACCATCGCAAACAATACAAGCAAAAACCAACCACCATAGCGGCGCAGCTTCTGGTAAGTCCCTTTGCTTTCACGAACGTAAATCCGGTTGCTGGGGTTAAATCTATCGCCGTTTCCTTTGTGGGTCTTCGGGTTAAACGTTTTGGGAGTCACATCTTTGATATCGATTTTATCCTGACTCATGGATTGATCCTTCTTAGGCTTTGGTGGCGCAATTTCTGTTTGTTTGCGCTCAGTGACATTGCTGATAGGCCGCCATTCATCGAATTGAACAGGGCTATCTACTATTTTAGTAAATACTGATGAATGACGATTATACAACCAATAACATTTGTATTTCTTTAACGCTATCAACATTTAACAACAAATTTCAGTACAGTTAACGCAATTTTTCCCTGAACAGCGGGTGAAAATAAAAAAAGCGATTCATCGGAATCGCTTTGAGGAAATCAATCAGTGAGATGTTATTCGATGATGCCACGCGCTCGTAGAATGGCGGTTTTGAAGTCTTCTTCCTGATCTTTTTTCAGTCCAGGAATCATCTCATCTTTGGCACTGTTGCGCATTTTGAGGTGATAAATCAGCACATCGTCAGAAAGTGTTTCCAACGGGCCTTTAAACCCTGCTTCGCCAGCGAGCTTGACGATAAATTGCAACAGGTTCATCTCTTGCTCTTTTTGCCACTCAGGTTCGAGCAGTTCAAGCAACTCTTCAATTCGATGACACTTCATCTCTTTCTCCACAAATTTTATAGGTATTTTGCGTTAAGGTATCAAATTGCAAACAGAAGGCCAAACGGGAATGTGTGGCTTGGCAAAAGAAAAAAGCGCAGCAACTGCTACGCTTTTTAGATTAAGCTGCCTGAATGATTTTAGCCGGAGTTTGCATCAGAGCGGCTTGCTCGACTAGGGTCATACCAAGAGCCATTTTTTTTTGCAGTCGGAGCAACGGCAAAACCATTACGACGACGCATTGCACTACGGTTTGTGTGCGAGAACCTGACTGCTGTTGGGCGCATTTTTTACCTAACGGTCAGGCATATCCATTGCCAATCTAATGGCCTGTACATTTATGAGTTGAACTTCAAAACTTGAAGGGTGGCTCTTTCTGGCGTCTGCCAATCCAAATAAATGTGCAGGAATAACGATATGCATGCATATCATGTATAGATTAGCACCCTTATTAAAATCGATCGATAGTTGCACAATTAATCGCTGGAAAAAATGTCTAACTGATGTGACAAGACGAAGATTACAGTGACTATCTGTGAGCTGGATACTATTCGCCAGTGGTGATTCGTCAGTACACTGAGTGTCTGTTCAAGGAGGTGAATATGTCATTTTTCAAAAAAACGTTGGCCAGCTTTGGTATCGGCAGTGCCAAAGTGGATTCGGTATTGCAGCAGGATGTGTTGTACGCCGGCCAGCAGGCAGAGCTCAAAATCCATGTCTATGGTGGAGCGAGTGCGCAGGAGATTGACAACATCGATGTGAAGCTTTGCTGCCGCTATATCGCCGAAGTCGCACAGGACAGTGGCGATCGAGAAAGCCAGTTGTTGCGGCGCGTCGCTCAGACGCATGTGCTGGCCAAGTGGACGTTGCCCTATGCGTTTACCATCCAGCCAGGTGAAGAGCGGGTCTTTGATGTGAGCTTGGCGATTCCGTGCAACACGCCGATCACCTTAGGCGATGCGCGTGTTTGGCTGGAAACGGGATTGGATGTGGCGATGGCGGTCGATCCCACAGATAAAGACAGTTTGACCGTGCGACCAGATGCGTTGATGGACGGCATTTTCACTGCGTTGGAAGAGAAAGGGCTGCGTATTCGCCAGGTGGAATGCGAAGCGGTTGAGGGGTTTGAGTTGCCCTTTGTGCAAGAATTTGAGTTTGTTCCAACCGCAGGGCCTTATCACGGGCGTTGGCGTGAGTTGGAAATGGTGGCCTATCGTAAGGATGATGGGTTGAGCTTATGGTTTGAAGTGGATCGCCTGCGCGAAGGTGGAAAAGGCATGCTAGCCAGCCTGCTGGGTGCAGGAAAACTGAAACGTGAGTTGACGATTCCCCTTGATGTGAGTGGCCAAGAAGCTGGTGCGCGAGTGGTGCAGTTTTTGGAACAAAGCACGTAAACAAAGCGTCATAATTTTTGGCTTACACGTGTAAGCCAAATGTGCGATACTGACGCGAGATTCAGTCATCTTGTGCGGTGCAGTTTGTTATGTCAGTAAATCAATACAGTGTGCGTGAAGAAGTCGCCAACGCGGTGACGCACGCACTGGGCATGGTGTTTGGGATTGTTGGGCTGATTTTGTTGTTGCTCAAAGCCGCCGAACACAACGCCGACACCTTAACTATAACCAGTATGGCCGTTTACGGCGCCAGCATTATTGTGCTGTTTTTGGCCTCGACACTTTATCACGCGATTCCCTCACCGCAGGCCAAACGTTGGCTGAAAACGTTTGATCACAGCGCCATCTATCTGTTGATCGCGGGTAGCTATACGCCTTTTCTGTTGGTGAGTTTACGCACGCCACTGGCGATTGGTTTAATGATTGTCATCTGGTCGATAGCCCTGCTCGGTATCATCATGAAAGTGGCGTTTGTCTACCGCTTTAAGCGCTTTTCTCTCATATCATACTTACTGATGGGATGGCTCTCTTTGGTCGTGATTTACCAGTTGGCGATCACGTTAGACGTGGGTGGGCTGACACTCTTAGCCTGTGGTGGGGTGATCTACTCGCTGGGCGTGATTTTCTATGTGGCAAAACGCATTCCCTTCAATCATGCCATCTGGCACTGTTTTGTCTTGGCTGGATGCGTTTGCCACTTCTTAGCTATTTATCTCTACGTTCAGCCGGTTTAACGGCTGTCTATCTGCACGATATTGGCTTGTAGCTGATACTGAGCAAGCGGTGGCAGAGCGATTTTTATCGTTTTGCCTTGCGCTAACTGTTGTGGACGCAAATAGGTTTCAGCTAAACGCTTGATCGATTGCCAAACGACGACGTTGTCGTGATACAAAATCTCTCCATCTAGGTCAGTGATTGTCAGCTCGACGGCGACAGTGATCACCGATTGCGTGCTCTGATTGGCGACGGAGAGCGGAATGAGCAACTCGCCGTCTTGATACTCGGCCGCGCGCAGGATCACATCCACACCAGAGTGCGAGAGTTGCAGCACGGGTTTGCCATTGCCGGGGGTGATGGTTACGCCAGCCAGCAGCGGTTTGCGCAGTGACATTGGTTGCGGTGTTTTCTCGCTCTGTTCTGGCAGCAGATAGCGCCAAGTAAAATCATCATTCAGCTCGGCTTGTCGCCCATCGGGCAGGGTAATCACTTGCCCGGCATAGCTGGCGCCACTTAGTAGCATCAAGGCCGTTGTCCACAGTTCCATCTCGTCTCCTTAACGTCGCCAAAAGGCGGGAAAGAACAGCACCAACAAGGTCAAAATTTCTAAACGTCCCATCAACATACCTAGGCTAAGTAACCACTTGGCAGCATCCGGCAGTGGGGCAAAATTGCCTGTTGGGCCAATCACATTGCCCATTCCCGGGCCGACATTCGCCACTGCGGTGATTGAGCCCGAAATGCTGGTGACAGGATCCAGCCCCATGGCACTCAAACCACCAGCGATGGCGATGATGGTGATAAAAAACATCAGACCAAAAGCCACCACGGATCGCACAATGTCGTCATTGACTGGGCGATGGTTGTAGCGCTGCACGAAAATTCCCGAAGGGTGGATGAGTTTCATGATCTGCTTATTGAGCAGCGTCATCGCTATCTGAAAGCGGAAGACTTTAATCCCGCCAGAGGTCGAGCCAGAGCAAGCACCGGCCATCATCAAAAAGGCAAATAACGTGGTCGGCAGAGCGCCCCACGCAGTGAAATCTTCCAAGCCAAATCCGGTGGTGGTCACCACAGAGACAATATTGAACATTGCCACCCGCAGTGCATCGGCGATGGTATAACCGTCGCGCAGAACCAACCAAGTCGCGACCACTAAGCTTGATCCGAGAAACAAAAAGGTAAAGCCCTGCACTTGTGCATCGCGAAACAGCGCGTCTAAACGTCGTTTGCGCAGCGCTGAGACAAACAGCAGAAAAGGCAAGCCGCCCAAAAACATAAACAGGGTTGCAACCCAATGTGCCCCTTTGGAAAAATGGTTCATCGAGCCGTCGGAAGTGGAGTAGCCACCGGTTGATAAGGTAGTGAATGAGTGGTTGATGGCGTCAAACAGGTTCATCCCGGTCAGCAAATAACCCGCGAGGCAAAGCACAGTGAGGATTAGGTACACCGCCACAATATTTTTGGCCACAGTTTTTGCTCTGGGGCTGCTTTTGTCCGACCAATCGGAAGATTCGGTTTGGAACAACTTCATCCCCCCGACGTTGAGCATCGGCAAAACCGCTACTGCCATAACGATAAAGCCCACTCCGCCGAGCCACTGCAAAATCGAACGCCACAATAAGATGCTCGGCGCCATGTTGTCCAAACCACTGAGCACGGTCGAGCCTGTGGTGGTGATGCCGGACATGGTTTCAAAGTAGGCATCGGTAAAGCTAATGTGGTTGATGAACATGAAAGGCAGCGCGGCAAACGCACTGGCTATGGTCCACACCAAACTGGTGATAAGGAACATATCGCGCACGCTGAGTTTAAAGTGCGCGGTGCGACCAATGCTTAAACAGATAAACGCCGCAATATGCGTAATCACCACCGCTTGGGCGAAATCGAGAAAGCCGCCGGTCGCGGTAAAAAACGCCACTAGCGTCGGAACGTACATGAATAGGGCGATTTTGGACAATACCAGCCCAATCACAAACAGTACGGGACGAAAGTTAACCATACAACAGTCCTAGAGGAAGAATGGGCTCGGTTGGAATAAGGCTTCCACGTCGGGCACGTATTTCTTATCGACCAAGAACATCACCACGTGGTCATCTTGCTCAATCACGGTTCTGTCGTGGGCAATCAGCACCTCTTCACCACGTACGATGGCGCCAATGGTGGTACCCGGTGGCAGTTTGATGTCGCCCACCGCGCGGCCAACCACTTTCGAGGTGTTTTCATCGCCGTGTGCGACCGCTTCAATCGCCTCTGCCGCGCCGCAGCGTAGTGAGGAAACGTTGACGATGTCTGCGCGGCGAACGTGGGTTAACAGCGCTGAAATGGTGGCTTGTTGTGGGGAAATCGCCACGTCAATCACGCCGCCTTGAACGAGATCCACATACGCGCCACGCTGGATCAATACCATCACTTTTTTTGCCCCCATGCGTTTGGCCAGCATGGCAGACATAATGTTGGTTTCGTCTTCGTTGGTCAGGGCGATAAACACGTCCACTTGGTCGATGTTCTCTTCCGTCAGCAGCTCTTGGTCTGCGGCGTCACCGCAGAAAACAATGGTGTTTTCCAGCTCTTCAGAGAGTTTTTCGGCGCGCTGCAAATTGCGCTCAATGAGTTTGACGCTGTAAGTCTGTTCGAGCCTTTTCGCCAAACTGGCGCCGATGTTGCCCCCGCCGACAATCATGATGCGGCGATAGGTTTTCTCCAGCCGTTGCAATTCACTCATTACCGAGCGGATGTGATTGCTCGCCGCAACGAAGAACACCTCGTCGTCGGCTTCAATAATCGTGGTGCCTTGCGGGCGGATCGGTCTGCCTTGGCGGAAAATCGCCGCGACGCGGGTGTCGATGTGCGGCATGTGTTCGCGCAGTGCAGAGAGTGCATTACCAACCAACGGCCCGCCGTAATAGGCTTTGACCGCCACGAGGCTGACTTTCTCATCGGCAAAACTGACCACTTGCAACGCGCCCGGGTATTGGATCAAACGTTCAATGTAGCTGGTCACCAGCTCTTCAGGTGCAATCAAGTGATCGACCGGAATCGCGCCCGATTTGAACAGCGCCTCTTTTTCAGCCAAGTATTGCGGAGATCGAATACGCGCAATGCGGTTCGGGGTGTTGAACAGAGTAAACGCCACCTGACACGCCGCCATATTGGTTTCGTCGGTGTTGGTCACGGCGACCAGCATGTCGGCATCTTGCGCGCCCGCTTCATGCAGCACATCGGGGTGGCTGGCATGGCCGTTGACCACGCGCAGATCGTATTTGTCCTGCAACTCCCTCAGTCGGTCGCCGTTTTTGTCGACGATGGTGATGTCGTTGTTTTCCCCGACCAGGTTCTCTGCCAGCGTGCCGCCAACTTGGCCAGCACCAAGAATAATGATCTTCATACTCTGTTCTCTTAAATGGGAACAGGCGACTGAGCTGTGCTCAATCGCCTGTTGTGCTTATGCGTGCTTGCGAAGTACCGCGTAGTAGAAGCCGTCCATGTCTTCTTCGCCCGGCAGAATCTGACGCCCTGGCTGCTCAGGATCGGAGCCAACTAACTCGACATCTTGGGTGCGCTGCAAAAACGCTTTGACCTGTTCGACGTTTTCCATTGGCATGATGGAACAGGTGGCGTAAACCAGCGTACCGCCCGGTTTAAGCTGTGTCCACATTGCATCGAAAATCTCGCTTTGCAGTTGGGCCAAGGCCGCAATATCGTCCTCGCGGCGCAGCCATTTGATGTCGGGATGACGACGAATCACCCCCGTCGCTGAGCAAGGCGCATCAAGCAAAATGCGATCAAATTGTTCGCCTTGCCACCACTGCTGTGGGTGGCGTGCATCGCCGCAAATCACCTGCGCTTGCAGATTGAGGCGCTGCAGGTTCTCTGTCACGCGCTTAAGGCGGGTTTCATCGCAGTCGATCGCCACCACTTCTCGCGCGCTTACCTGCTCTAACACATGGGCGGTTTTGCCACCCGGTGCCGCGCAGCAGTCGAGGATCAACTCGCCATCTTGTGGCTGTAGATAACGCAGAGCCAATTGGGCAGCGGCATCTTGGACTGAAACCCAGCCTTCAGCAAACCCGGGCAGGGCGCGCACATCGGACGGTGCGGCCAATTTTATCGCGTCTTTTGCTTCGCTGTGCGTTGTGCTATCAATGTTTGCATCATTGAGCAGCGCCACATAGGCATCGCGATCGTGGTGCTGTTGATTGACTCGCAGCCACATTGGCGCTTTTTGGTTATTGGCGTCCACAATCTCTTGCCATTGCTGCGGATAGGCTTGTTGTAGTGTTTTCAGCAGCCAGCTTGGGTGGGCGTATTTTCCCGCATTGTGGCTAACAGAAAAGGCATCAAGCTGTTCTTGGTTGCGCTGGTAGTTACGCAGCACCGCGTTAATCAGGCCGCGCAGGCGTGGCCCTTTGAGATCCTGCGCGCCTTCCACGGTATCCGCTACGGCGGCATGGGCTGGAATGCGCATGTGTCCGAGTTGATATAGTCCAACCAAAATCAGATGATGAAAGACGCGTTGTTTGCCTTTGAGCGGTTTTTCCATCAACTGGCTGGCAATGCTTTCCAAACGAGGAAGATAGCGTAGCGCGCCATAGCAGATCTCTTGCAGCAGCGCGTGGTCACGTGGACGAATTGATTGTTGAGCTTCTGGAAGGGCATTGGACAGCGAGTGGCCTTTGTCGACCACAAGATACAGGACGTTGGCAGCCGCAGCGCGAACATTCATGTTGAGTACCTTAAAGTTAAAGAGGGCGTCTCTGCCCTCGTAAAGTTCTTAGTGAGGCGAGTTGCATCGCCGAGAAAATTAAACCAGCACTGAGCCGACTTCAAACCAAGCCGCGCGCGAGTTAAGCACATCCTGCACTGGCATCGCTTTTTTACCCGGGATTTGGATCTGTTCTAAAACCAGTACACCGTTGCCAGTGGCGACGTAAATGCCGCTTTTGTCTGCTTGCAAAATGGTCCCGGCCGCTTTTGAGCTGGTTTGCTCTGCGATGCGGCTTTGCCACACTTTGATGCTGTTTTCGGCCACGTCAAAGTGGCTGATCGGCCAAGGGTTGAAGGCGCGTACACAGCGTTCAATGTGCGCTGCATCGTCTTGCCAGTTGATGCGTGCTTCTTCTTTGCTGAGTTTTTTCGCGTAGTTAGCGAGCTCGTCGTCTTGTTTTACTGCCACGGCGGTGCCAGCGGCAATTTCGCTCAAACAGTCGAGTAACGCTTTCGGGCCAAGCTGCGCCAGTTTGTCGTACATCGAGCTGCTGGTGTCGCTCGGTTCAATCGGTAAAGTGGCGACTTTAAGCATGTCACCGGTATCGAGGCCGATGTCCATCTGCATGATGGTTACGCCTGTTTCGGCATCACCCGCCCAGATAGAGCGCTGAATCGGCGCAGCACCACGCCAACGTGGCAAGATAGAACCGTGTACGTTAATACAACCGAGTTTGGGCGTGTCCAGTACCGCTTGCGGCAGTAACATCCCATAAGCCACCACCACCATGAGATCGGCATTTAGGTCGGCAAGCGCTTGCTTGGCTTCAACCGATTTAAAGTTTTCCGGTTGATACACCGGAATGTTGTGCTCAAGGGCTAACTCTTTGACTGGCGGCGCGGCCAGTTTTTTACCCCGGCCCGCGGGGCGATCGGGGTTAGTGTACACCGCAATAACGTCGTGCTCCGAAGACAACAACGCCGCCAAATGACGGGCGGCGAAATCCGGAGTCCCTGCAAAGACAATACGTAAAGACTGGCTCAAGGCTGACTTCCTTCTAAATTCAAAATGGTCGTATTAGGCATTTTTTTCGTTGTAGCGTTTAATTTTCGCTAATTTGTCCTGAATACGTTTGCGCTTAAGCGGCGAGAGGTAATCGACAAACAACTTACCTTGAAGATGGTCGAGCTCGTGTTGAATACAGATCGCCAATAAATCATCGGCCTCAAGCGTGAATGGGTTGCCATCACGATCCAGCGCCTTGACGGTGACTTCTGCCGCACGAGGTACCAATGCGCGCGCTCCGGGAACCGACAAACAGCCTTCTTCAATGCCGTCTTCACCGCGTTTTTCCAAAATTTCTGGATTGATCAGCACCATTGGCTGATCACGGCTTTCGGAGATATCAATCACCACGATACGCTGGTGGATATCCACCTGTGTTGCAGCAAGGCCGATGCCCTCTTCGTCGTACATGGTTTCGATCATGTCGTCGACGATTTTCTGAATTTCAGGGGTGACGGCGTCGACCGGTTTTGCAACGGTGCGCAGGCGATCATCCGGGAATGTTAATACTTGCAATACAGACATATACACTCAAAATGTTGAAGCGTGCCGAAACAGCACAAACCTAGTTGGCTCAATTCTAGACATTTTATAGCCTAAATGACAGCATCCTGACACCAATTTCCGCGTGTTACTCCCGTTCTTGGGGTAGGGAACTCAATCATGAAGCTAGCCATTAAAGCGCTGTCGCGCGCCATATTATTGCCTCTGTTTTGTACCGCTACGTTAATGGCGCAGGCCGAAACGGTGCCTTTGGCGGTTAAAGCGGACGCACCGAAAACCTATGTGGTAGTGAAAGGCGATACCTTGTGGGATATTTCCGCGCTCTACCTAGACAGCCCTTGGTTGTGGCCACGTTTGTGGCAGATTAACCCAGAGATTGAGAACCCTCATCTGATCTATCCGGGCGATAAGTTGTCGCTGGTGTGGAAAAATGGTCAGCCGATGCTGAGTTTAAAACCTGTGGTCACCTTGAGCCCCAAAGCGCGCATTACCGAGAAGAAAGCTCTGCCGGTTGTGGCGGAAAGCTTAGTGCTCCCTTATCTCCAATCGGATCGCTTATTAGAAAAAGAAAAGCTTGCCACGGTCGCTCGTGTTATGGGTACCAGTGATGGGCATCAATATCTCGCAAAAGAAGAGAGCTTGTTTATCAGCGGCCAACACAGTGAAAAGCAGTGGGCCATCTACCGTGTGGTGGCCGAGTTTACCCGTGACGATCTACCATCGCCAGTGGTTGCGCTGCGTGTGGTCGCAGAAGGGAAGCTTAGGCACAGCGCTGAAGACTATTCGAGTCTTGAAGTGACAGCCCTTCGTCAAGAAGTCTTGCTGAATGACATTGCTTTACCCGTTTCAGAAACTCAACTCAATACCCTGTCTACAACTTTTTATCCTTCTCCGGCACCGCAAGGGCTAGCGGTAAAAATGCTCGGCAATATTGACGGTATTGACTACAGTGCGCCAAATCAGGTGGTGATTTTGGATAAAGGATCGGCGGACAATCTGCGTCAAGGACATATGTTTGAGCTGTATAACACTTCGGCCGAAGTGTATCGCCGAGATGATGCTTTTAGCTATGAATCCGGTTCGGCTGACGAAGCCATCACCTTGCCACAAACGCGCGTTGGCGAACTGATGGTGATCCGCCCTTACGACTATTTTAGTCTTGCTTTGATTACTCGCAGCAATAAACCGATCACCCGAGACATTATCGTTGTGCCGCCCTCAGAGCCTGAACCGAGCCCCTCTACTCAGGAGCCTTAATGTCAGAGCAAGAGCTGATTGCTTGGTTAAGTTTAAGTTTTACGCCGCAGATTGGCGCAAAACGACTAGCCAAGTTACTCAGTATTGATGCTCCACTCAATATTCTCTCCTACTCAGATAATGCTTTACACAACTTGGGGTTTTCGATTGCTCAACTGGCTTATCTGCGGCAAGAGGCTCGCCGCGATGTGGAAGCGGCGCTGACTTGGCAGTTGCAACAAGATCATCACATTCTCACCTTAGCCGACGACAATTATCCGCCACTGCTTAAAGAAGCTGGAGCCGCGCCGCCTTATCTGTTTGTTAAAGGGGAGGTGGGCGCACTGAGCAAGCCGCAACTTGCGATGGTTGGTAGTCGTAATGCCAGCCTAGAGGGGCTGCAGCATGCTCGGCAGTTTGCGGAGTTTTTAGTTCAACAGGGGCTTGCAGTGACCAGTGGTTTAGCGCTGGGTATTGATGGCCACGCTCACGATGGCGCACTCAGTGCAGGTGGTGACACCATCGCCGTGCTCGGCTCAGGGTTGGAACACATTTATCCCGCTCGCCACCGCAAGCTGGCGCAACGAATCGCCGAGAACGGCGCGTTGGTGTCTGAATTTCGCCCTGATGCCAAACCCCGCGCAGAAAACTTCCCTCGCCGTAATCGCATTATCAGTGGCTTAGCGCTGGGGGTGTTGGTTGTGGAAGCGGCGGAAAAAAGCGGCTCACTCATTACCGCTCGTTATGCGGCAGAGCAAGGGCGAGAAGTCTTTGCGCTGCCGTGTTCGATCTCTTCGGTGAATGGTCGAGGCGGCAACCAACTGATCAAAAACGGGGCGTGCTTAGTCTCTGAGCCCAATGACATCTTGCGTGAAATACAATCGTTACTGGATTGGTCTTATCAGCAGCAGACGAGAGATTTATTTTCTCCACTTAATACCGAAGAACAATTGCCATTTCCTGAGCTGTTAGCTAACGTAGGAAGTGAGGCGACACCAGTTGATATTCTGGCAAACAGGACCAATATACCTGTGCAAGAAGTCATGATGCAGCTCCTAGAGCTTGAGCTTTCAGGACATGTTGTTGCAATTAACGGTGGCTATATTCGAAGGGGGAGGGGCTAGCTATGATGATGGATATACTGATGTATCTGTTTGAAACTTACATCCATAGCGATGCAGATTTGCAAGTGGATCAAGATGAGCTTGAAGAAGAACTGCTTCGAGCGGGATTTCACCAACAAGATATCTATAAAGCCCTTCTTTGGTTAGAAGAGCTCGCCGCGTTGCAGCAAAGCGATGCGCACTCGGCCATTTCGCGCTGTAGCGCCACCGCTTCTACTCGTATCTATACGGCGCAGGAAATGCAACGATTGGATCTCGAAAGTCGTGGTTTTCTGTTGTTTCTCGAGCAAATTAATGTGCTGACCACCGAAACCCGTGAAATGGTGATTGACCGGGTGATGGGGCTCGAAACCAACGAATTTGAGCTCGACGATCTCAAGTGGATTATTCTGATGGTGCTGTTTAATGTACCCGGCAATGAAAACGCCTACACGCTGATGGAAGAGCTGTTGTACACCAAAGAACAAGGCATTTTGCATTAACGCTTTCCCTGCACGGTATCTATGAGTAGTAAAATCGACCACACCCTATTTTCGGCGCATGAACACGCATTAGAGCGTGAGCCGTGCCCGAAATGCGGTGGAGAATTGGTGTTAAAGCACGGCAAACATGGTCCTTTCCTTGGCTGTAACCACTATCCCGCGTGTGATTACATCAAAGCGCTGCATCACAATGATGGCCATATCGTTAAAGAACTTGGCGTCGCCTGTCCAGAGTGTGGTCAAGAATTGGTGCTACGTCAGGGGCGTTATGGCATGTTTGTCGGTTGCAGTGCTTACCCGCAGTGCCATCATATCGAATCGATTAATCCAGTTGAACCCAGAGAGCAACAGGTGTTGTTCGCTTGCCCTGAATGTGGAAAAGGCCATTTGCTAGAACGGAAAAATCGCTTTGGTAAAACCTTCTATGCCTGCGATCAGTTCCCAAAATGTAAGTTCGCGCTCAATCAAGCCCCAGTAAAAAGGCGCTGTGAGCAATGCGGTTATGCTTTATTGGTGGAGAAGAAATCCGCTCACGGGGTGAAATATCAGTGCGCAGATCGTAAGTGCCAGCATGTGCAATCGAGTGGTACTGAATCTTAAAGAGGACGCTTAAATAACAAAGGGGCGATGTGCTCCTTTGTTATCTTCGTTATCATCAGCGATTGAATTAATCACGCCATTTGCTGGCAAAGGCTTGCACGGCCGGAAACACATCGGCGTCCAGCACTTTGGCTAACGCGCACAAACGGCGTTGCAATTCACCGCTGTAGTCACCGCACACATTGATGTGTCCCATCTTGCGTCCAGTCCGTTTTTCTTTGCCATACCAATGAATATGGCAGCCAGCCATCGCGAGCACCGACTCAGGTAAACTCTCTTCGCCGAGAATATTGATCATCGCCGTTTCACGCACCAGCTTAGTACTGCCAAGTGGCAGGCCACATACGGCACGCAGATGATTTTCAAACTGACAGGTCTCCGAGCCCTGCTGTGTCCAATGGCCAGAGTTATGTACTCGAGGCGCGATTTCATTCACCAGCAGTTGCCCATCGACATCAAAAAACTCCAGCGCCAGCACACCCACGTAATCGAGGCTCTCCGCGACCGCGGTAAACATCTGCTTTGCCTGGGCTTGCAGCTCGGGCGCATCAATTGCGCTGGAAAGGCTCAGAACGCCGTTGGTGTGTACATTCTCCGCTAAAGGATACACTTCGACGTGGCCATCTTTGGCTCGCGCGCCGACTAATGAGACTTCACGGTTAAAGGGGACAAACTCTTCAGCGACAATCGCTTGGGTTGGCGTGGCCGCAATGCATTCGGCCATTTCCTTCCAGATAGCCTCCGCCTGAGTGGCGTCTTTCAAGCGCCACTGGCCTTTGCCATCATAGCCCCCCAAGGCGCTTTTGAGCACCATAGGTACACCGACATGCTCTATCGCCCGAGAAAAATCTTCACGCGTCTCAATAACGTAATAGTTAGCATTGCGCGCCCCCGCGTTATCCAACAACGCTTTTTCCAAGCGGCGATCGCCACCGGCTTTAATCGCTTGCGTGCTAGGTAAAAACTTGCCACTCGCTTCACACACATCAAGTACATCATGAGGAATGTGCTCGAATTCTGCGGTAATCACATCGACTTGTTCAATGGCATTTTCTAAGCCATGGCCGAGCAGATGTTGAGTCAGAGGGTGGACGATATTACCGCTTGCCACATCGTAGGCGGAGATCTGAATATTCAGTGGCGCACCAGCCAGAGACATCATGCGAGCCAATTGACCCGCACCAAGAACCAGTACATGCATGGGATTAATCCTCGGCCGGATTTGGATGAGCAAGGACGCTTTCGGTTTGCTCGGCGCGAAACGCTTCGACTTTTGCCATGATAGCCTCATCATGAGTGCCGAGAATTTGCGCAGCTAATAACCCTGCGTTGGCCGCCCCTGCTTCGCCGATCGCCAATGTGCCAACCGCGATGCCTTTTGGCATTTGCACGATGGAGTAGAGCGAGTCCAGCCCTGAGAGCGCGCGCGATTGCACCGGAACGCCAAGTACAGGCAAACTAGTGAATGCGGCGGTCATGCCGGGTAAATGCGCGGCGCCGCCTGCACCAGCAATGATCACTTTGAGCCCACGCGCTTTGGCGGTGGACGCGTATTCAGCCAGAAGTTGAGGGGTGCGGTGTGCAGAAACGACTTTGGTTTCGTATTCAACCCCAAATTTGTCCAGCATGTCTGCTGCCAATTTCATGGTTGGCCAATCCGATTTAGAACCCATGATGATACCGACTTTCATCTCAAACTCCTTCAAGCTGCATAATTGGGTGAGCTGATAAAATTTGTGCGCATTATACGGGGTTTTTGGTGTCAAGCAAACGTTTGCGCCATTTCGCCAATCGCTGAACTCAAGCAATTCCTTTTCGCTCACTGAGAGAATTGTTTGTACACTGAGAACGAATCAAACAGTGGGTAGATATGGGATGGACAATTTTCAACAGGTGCTTCGTGCTTTACAGCAAGGCGAAGTCATCGCTTACCCGACCGAAGGGGTATTTGGTTTGGGCTGCGATCCGGATAACAGTAGAGCGATCGGTAAGCTGCTGGAAATCAAACAGCGCCCGGTCGACAAAGGTCTGATTTTGATTGCAGCCAATGTTGATCAGTTGTGGCCCTACATCGACCGAGACGCTCTGACTGACATTGAGATCGAACGCATGCAGCAAAGCTGGCCGGGGCCGTATACGTGGGTGGTTCCTGCCAGCGCCTCTGCCTCATCTTGGGTTACGGGGCAGTATGACACGGTCGCGGTGCGTGTCAGCGATCATCCTTTGGTGCAAAAGTTGTGCATCGCCTTTGCAAAGCCGTTAACCTCTACCAGCGCCAATCTGTGCGGGCTTCCTGCCTGCCTCACTTTGCAACAAGTGCAACAGCAGTTGGGCGATAAAGTTCAGGCCATACTCATTGGTGAAACGGGTGGGCGAACAAAACCGAGTGAAATTCGCGATGTGCGAAGCGCACAAATATTAAGACAGGGATAACCCTGCATTGCTTCAAAGGTAAGTAAAGAATGTCAGCAATCAATAAACAAGCAGTGAAGCAGTATTTGATGGCACTGCAGGATGCAATTTGTCAGCAATTAGAACAAGAAGATGGACGAGCGCTGTTTGTCGAGGATGCTTGGCAGCGTGAACCTGGAGAAAAACTGGGCGGTGGAGGCCGCACGCGGGTAATGCGTGATGGTGATGTGTTTGAGCAAGGTGGGGTTAATTTTTCTCACGTGCAGGGCCAAATGATGCCAGCTTCTGCCACAGCGCATCGCCCGGAGTTGGCGGGAAGGCGTTTTGAAGCGATGGGCGTGTCTCTGGTGATGCATCCGAAAAATCCTTATGTTCCCACCTCACACGCCAACGTGCGTTTTTTCATCGCTGAAAAAGAGGGCGAAGCGCCGATTTGGTGGTTTGGTGGCGGTTTCGATTTGACGCCTTTCTATCCGTTTGAAGAAGATTGCCAATCATGGCATGACACGGCCAAAGCGCTATGCGCGCCGTTTGGCGAGACGGTTTACGCTGAGCACAAGGCGTGGTGCGACCAATACTTTTTCCTGCCACATCGCAACGAAACCCGCGGTGTGGGCGGTTTATTCTTTGACGATCTGAACCAATGGGAGTTTGATAAATGCTTTGATTATCTCAAAGCGGTGGGGGAAGGCTATTGTCAGGCGTATTTGCCAATCGTCGCACGTCGCAAAGCGCTTGAATACGGTGAGCGCGAGCGGGAGTTCCAACTCTATCGTCGAGGTCGTTATGTGGAATTCAATTTGGTCTACGATCGTGGCACCTTGTTTGGTCTGCAAAGTGGCGGACGAACTGAGTCGATATTGATGTCTATGCCGCCATTGGCTCGCTGGGAATACGCTTATCAGCCACAAGCGGGTTCGGCGGAAGCACGCTTGTATGACGAGTTCCTCCAGCCGAGGGATTGGTAACGCTTTTCTCCTCAGGGAGATAATGATAGGGTCATCGAATCAGATGGCCCTGTTCTGTTTTTAAGGTAAGGAAATGACCCAGCAACTTGATCGCTATGCGGTGTTTGGTAACCCGATCGGGCACAGTAAATCGCCGTTTATCCATACCCTGTTTGCTCGCCAGACCAATCAGTCCCTAAGCTATACCGCAGAGCTCGCTCCGCTGGATGGTTTTCAGTCCGCTGCAAACGCCTTTTTTGCCACAGGTGGAAAAGGGTGTAATGTGACGGTGCCGTTTAAGGAAGAGGCTTATCAATTGGCGGATCGCTTAACCGAGCGCGCGCAACTGGCAGGGGCCGTGAATACCTTAAAGAAACTTGATGACGGTGAGATCATTGGTGATAACACCGATGGTGCAGGGTTAGTGCAAGATTTATTGCAGTATCAAGTGTCGCTTAGTGGCGCAAAAATCTTGTTAATCGGTGCAGGTGGCGCCGCGCGGGGTGTGATCCTGCCTTTGTTGCAACAGCAGCCCGCATCGTTGACTATTACCAACCGCACCTTCGTCAAAGCGCAGGCGCTTGCGGAGCTATTCTCCCCCTATGGGCCAGTTATGGCTAAAGAGATGAGTGCAATTGAGGAAGGGTACGATGTTATTATTAACTCTACGTCTGCCTCATTGAGTGGTGAGTTACCAGCCCTCTCTTCATCTATATTTGCCGCCAACAGTACTAGCTATGACATGATGTATGGCAAAGGGGATACGACATTTAACCAATGGGCTAAAGCGCATGGTGTAGCCCAAGCGTATGACGGCTTGGGAATGCTGGTCAACCAAGCGGCGGAGAGTTTTATGTTGTGGCGCGGCTTGCGGCCGAGCGCAAAGCAGATATTACGTGAATTACGCAAAAACCTAGAAGGTCAGTAGTCAATGAACCAAGCCATTTTGTTCCCCGATATACAGAGTTGGGATGAGAATCGTCAGGCGGTGCAGTTTGCTGCGCAGCAATCTGGGGCTTTGATTCAGTGCTTTGTCGAGAAAGCGAAGCTAGAGCAATTAACCATGTCGACGATTGTGAACCAAGAACAGGCGCTAAGTGCATTTGCTCAGTGTCGCTTTGATCTTGAAGAAATAGCCGAAGAATTCATTGAAGAGGAAGCCTTCGATGACGAAGGCCACATCGTTATTCGTTGATGACCTTTACTTGGCTGAGGTAGTCATTTTTGTTTTGCACGTAGTTATCCGCGGACTTTTGCAGAAATGCTCGCTCTTTGTCGGTTAAAGGACGAGCTTGCTTTACTGGGCTGCCCACGTAGAGGTAGCCACTTTCTAAGACTTTTCCGGGAGGAACTAAACTGCCTGCGCCGATCATCACCTCTTCTTCTATTATTACGCCATCCAGCACAATCGCCCCCATACCGACCAAAACCCGATCTTTTATCGTGCAGCCATGCAGCATCACTTTGTGCCCGACGGTGACATCATTACCAATGAGCAGTGGATAGCCATCGGGGTTGGCGGCATTTTTATGTGTGACGTGCAAAACACTACCATCTTGGATATTGCTGCGCTCGCCAATACGAATGTGGTTGACATCGCCACGTGCGGCAACTAGTGGCCAAATGCTCGAGTCATCGCCAATTTGGATGTCTCCAACTAAAACCGAGCTGCTGTCGATGTAAACGCGGTCGCCGATCTGTGGACAAATACCTTTATAACTTCTAATTGAGCTCATTATTTCTCCTTGAATTTAGGTTTAAGGCTGAAGGTTTCGGTTACTTAAGTAGCAAAAATACCCTTTTATGCGTAAAAAACACCCATAAGGCAAAAAAAGCAAAATAAAGTGCAAAAATGGCTTGCCAATGTGATCGCAATCTCTATAATGCCACCTCGCTGACACGGTAAGGCTCCATAAGGAACCAAGACAAATCAGCAAGGCGTTTTAGCCAGGTGGTTCACCTGAAAAAAGTTTTGAAAAAAGTGGTTGACACAGAAACTTAACTCGCTAAAATGGCCGCCTCTTCCACGGTGACCCAGTCATTGAGGTGGGAAGAAAGCTCTTTAACAATATAAACCTATCAATCTGTGTGGGCACTCGTTGATGATAATCGCAAAAGATTTATCAATGAACTGAGTGACCAAAACGAATCGCAAGATTCGGCACAGTCAATTTATTCAGTATTCATTGAGCCGAAGCGCAAGCTTCAAAAAACTTTTAATTGAAGAGTTTGATCATGGCTCAGATTGAACGCTGGCGGCAGGCCTAACACATGCAAGTCGAGCGGCAGCACAGAGAAACTTGTTTCTCGGGTGGCGAGCGGCGGACGGGTGAGTAATGCCTGGGAAATTGCCCTGATGTGGGGGATAACCATTGGAAACGATGGCTAATACCGCATGATGCCTACGGGCCAAAGAGGGGGACCTTCGGGCCTCTCGCGTCAGGATATGCCCAGGTGGGATTAGCTAGTTGGTGAGGTAAGGGCTCACCAAGGCGACGATCCCTAGCTGGTCTGAGAGGATGATCAGCCACACTGGAACTGAGACACGGTCCAGACTCCTACGGGAGGCAGCAGTGGGGAATATTGCACAATGGGCGCAAGCCTGATGCAGCCATGCCGCGTGTGTGAAGAAGGCCTTCGGGTTGTAAAGCACTTTCAGTTGTGAGGAAGGTGGTGTTGTGAATAGCAGCATCATTTGACGTTAGCAACAGAAGAAGCACCGGCTAACTCCGTGCCAGCAGCCGCGGTAATACGGAGGGTGCGAGCGTTAATCGGAATTACTGGGCGTAAAGCGCATGCAGGTGGTTTGTTAAGTCAGATGTGAAAGCCCCGGGCTCAACCTGGGAATTGCATTTGAAACTGGCAAACTAGAGTACTGTAGAGGGGGGTAGAATTTCAGGTGTAGCGGTGAAATGCGTAGAGATCTGAAGGAATACCGGTGGCGAAGGCGGCCCCCTGGACAGATACTGACACTCAGATGCGAAAGCGTGGGGAGCAAACAGGATTAGATACCCTGGTAGTCCACGCCGTAAACGATGTCTACTTGGAGGTTGTGGCCTTGAGCCGTGGCTTTCGGAGCTAACGCGTTAAGTAGACCGCCTGGGGAGTACGGTCGCAAGATTAAAACTCAAATGAATTGACGGGGGCCCGCACAAGCGGTGGAGCATGTGGTTTAATTCGATGCAACGCGAAGAACCTTACCTACTCTTGACATCCAGAGAATCTGGCGGAGACGCTGGAGTGCCTTCGGGAGCTCTGAGACAGGTGCTGCATGGCTGTCGTCAGCTCGTGTTGTGAAATGTTGGGTTAAGTCCCGCAACGAGCGCAACCCTTATCCTTGTTTGCCAGCACGTAATGGTGGGAACTCCAGGGAGACTGCCGGTGATAAACCGGAGGAAGGTGGGGACGACGTCAAGTCATCATGGCCCTTACGAGTAGGGCTACACACGTGCTACAATGGCGCATACAGAGGGCGGCCAACTTGCGAAAGTGAGCGAATCCCAAAAAGTGCGTCGTAGTCCGGATTGGAGTCTGCAACTCGACTCCATGAAGTCGGAATCGCTAGTAATCGTGGATCAGAATGCCACGGTGAATACGTTCCCGGGCCTTGTACACACCGCCCGTCACACCATGGGAGTGGGCTGCACCAGAAGTGGTTAGTTTAACCCCTTTTCTTTCGAGATTAGGGGAGGACGATCACCACGGTGTGGTTCATGACTGGGGTGAAGTCGTAACAAGGTAGCGCTAGGGGAACCTGGCGCTGGATCACCTCCTTATACGATGATTATTGCGATGAGTGTTCACACAGATTGATATGGTTTAGACAGTTTAGAGTATCTTAGTGTCCCGTTCGTCTAGAGGCCTAGGACACCGCCCTTTCACGGCGGTAACAGGGGTTCGACTCCCCTACGGGATACCATGGGTCGTTAGCTCAGTCGGTAGAGCAGTTGACTTTTAATCAATTGGTCGCAGGTTCGAATCCTGCACGACCCACCATTCCTTCCACGGGAAATCAAACATCGTGGGCGATTAGCTCAGTTGGGAGAGCACCTGCCTTACAAGCAGGGGGTCACTGGTTCGAACCCGGTATCGCCCACCACTCTTTAAATATTTTTGTGTTGTTTAATCAAGCCTCCTCTTGATGTGGATGGTTCCTTTTTCGACGATGAAAATCTTTAAAAAGTGGTTTCTCATCGAGAAATGACATGCTCTTTAACAATTTGGAAAGCTGACAAAGTAATTTATCTTCATGGATAGATTACTTGTAAAGTTCTCAATGTTTGTCTTGATGACAAACACCAACAAAACACATTCAAGTGTTCTTGGGAATGTCACTTATAGTGACAATTCAAAATTGAGTCCGGCAAATCAATGCTATCTCGCTCATTCAAATAATGAGATAGCGAACTTTGGTTGTTTAAACAGAAGACCCTTTGGGGTTGTATGGTTAAGTGACTAAGCGTACACGGTGGATGCCTTGGCAGTCAGAGGCGATGAAGGACGTACTAACTTGCGATAAGCGGTGATGAGGCAGTAAGAGCCACTTGAGTCACCGATTTCCGAATGGGGAAACCCACTTACATAAGTAAGTATCGCTGCATGAATACATAGTGCAGCGAAGCGAACCGGGAGAACTGAAACATCTAAGTACCCCGAGGAAAAGAAATCAACCGAGATTCCGAAAGTAGCGGCGAGCGAAATTGGATTAGCCCTTAAGCTTTACATGCGTTAGACGAATGGTCTGGAAAGGCCAACGATACCGGGTGATAGTCCCGTAGTCATAGGCGCATGTTCAGTGAAATCGAGTAGGGCGGGACACGTGTTATCCTGTCTGAATATGGGGGGACCATCCTCCAAGGCTAAATACTCCTGACTGACCGATAGTGAACCAGTACCGTGAGGGAAAGGCGAAAAGAACCCCTGTGAGGGGAGTGAAATAGAACCTGAAACCGTGTACGTACAAGCAGTAGGAGCAGGCTTTGTCCTGTGACTGCGTACCTTTTGTATAATGGGTCAGCGACTTAATGTTAGTAGCAAGGTTAACCGCATAGGGGAGCCGTAGGGAAACCGAGTCTTAACTGGGCGTATAGTTGCTAGCATTAGACCCGAAACCGAGTGATCTAGCCATGGGCAGGTTGAAGGTTGAGTAACATCAACTGGAGGACCGAACCGACTAATGTTGAAAAATTAGCGGATGACTTGTGGCTAGGGGTGAAAGGCCAATCAAACTCGGAGATAGCTGGTTCTCCCCGAAAGCTATTTAGGTAGCGCCTCGGACGAATACTACTGGGGGTAGAGCACTGTTAAGGCTAGGGGGTCATCTCGACTTACCAACCCTTTGCAAACTCCGAATACCAGTAAGTACTATCCGGGAGACACACGGCGGGTGCTAACGTCCGTCGTGGAGAGGGAAACAACCCAGACCGCCAGCTAAGGTCCCAAATTACAGCTAAGTGGGAAACGATGTGGGAAGGCTTAGACAGCTAGGATGTTGGCTTAGAAGCAGCCATCATTTAAAGAAAGCGTAATAGCTCACTAGTCGAGTCGGCCTGCGCGGAAGATGTAACGGGGCTAAGTTGTAAACCGAAGCTGCGGCAATGTTCTTGGAACATTGGGTAGGGGAGCGTTCTGTAAGCCGTTGAAGGTGTGTTGTAAAGCATGCTGGAGGTATCAGAAGTGCGAATGCTGACATGAGTAACGACAAGGGGGGTGAAAAACCTCCCCGCCGGAAGACCAAGGGTTCCTGTCCAACGTTAATCGGGGCAGGGTGAGTCGACCCCTAAGGCGAGGCCGAAAGGCGTAGTCGATGGGAAACGGGTTAATATTCCCGTACTCGATCAAATTGCGATGGGGGGACGGAGAAGGCTAGGTGGGCCTGGCGACGGTTGTCCAGGTTCAAGTGCGTAGGCTGAGTGTTTAGGTAAATCCGGACACTCGATAGGCTGAGACACGACGTCGAGCTACTACGGTAGTGAAGTCATTGATGCCATGCTTCCAGGAAAAGCCTCTAAGCTTCAGATTTGATGGAATCGTACCCCAAACCGACACAGGTGGTCGGGTAGAGAATACCAAGGCGCTTGAGAGAACTCGGGTGAAGGAACTAGGCAAAATGGTACCGTAACTTCGGGAGAAGGTACGCTCTTGATGGTGAAGTCCCTCGCGGATGGAGCTGACGAGAGTCGCAGATACCAGGTGGCTGCAACTGTTTATTAAAAACACAGCACTGTGCAAAATCGCAAGATGACGTATACGGTGTGACGCCTGCCCGGTGCCGGAAGGTTAATTGATGGGGTTAGCGTAAGCGAAGCTCTTGATCGAAGCCCCGGTAAACGGCGGCCGTAACTATAACGGTCCTAAGGTAGCGAAATTCCTTGTCGGGTAAGTTCCGACCTGCACGAATGGCGTAATGATGGCCACGCTGTCTCCACCCGAGACTCAGTGAAATTGAAATCGCTGTGAAGATGCAGTGTACCCGCGGCTAGACGGAAAGACCCCGTGAACCTTTACTACAGCTTGGCACTGAACATTGAACCTACATGTGTAGGATACGTGGGAGGCTTTGAAGACGTGACGCCAGTTGCGTTGGAGCCGTCCTTGAAATACCACCCTTGTATGTTTGATGTTCTAACGTTGGCCCCTCATCGGGGTCGCGGACAGTGCCTGGTGGGTAGTTTGACTGGGGCGGTCTCCTCCCAAAGAGTAACGGAGGAGCACGAAGGTGGGCTAATCACGGTTGGACATCGTGAGGTTAGTGCAATGGCATAAGCCCGCTTAACTGCGAGAATGACGGTTCGAGCAGGTGCGAAAGCAGGTCATAGTGATCCGGTGGTTCTGAATGGAAGGGCCATCGCTCAACGGATAAAAGGTACTCCGGGGATAACAGGCTGATACCGCCCAAGAGTTCATATCGACGGCGGTGTTTGGCACCTCGATGTCGGCTCATCACATCCTGGGGCTGAAGTCGGTCCCAAGGGTATGGCTGTTCGCCATTTAAAGTGGTACGCGAGCTGGGTTTAGAACGTCGTGAGACAGTTCGGTCCCTATCTGCCGTGGGCGTTGGAAGATTGAAGGGGGCTGCTCCTAGTACGAGAGGACCGGAGTGGACGAACCTCTGGTGTTCGGGTTGTGTCGCCAGACGCATTGCCCGGTAGCTAAGTTCGGAATCGATAACCGCTGAAAGCATCTAAGCGGGAAGCGAGCCCTGAGATGAGTCTTCCCTGACAGTTTAACTGTCCTAAAGGGTTGTTCGAGACTAGAACGTTGATAGGCAGGGTGTGTAAGCGCTGTGAGGCGTTGAGCTAACCTGTACTAATTGCCCGTGAGGCTTAACCATACAACACCCAAAGGGTTTTGATGGACTCGATGTAAGAACATTGAATGTGTAAAAGAGAACAGCGGTTGCTAGGACCTAGGTACTAGGTACTAGGAAGAGCAACGGCATCAGCTTTCCGAATTTTAAGATTTTGCTTGGCGACCATAGCACTTTGGACCCACCTGATTCCATCCCGAACTCAGAAGTGAAACGAAGTAGCGCCGATGGTAGTGTGGGGTTTCCCCATGTGAGAGTAGGACATCGCCAGGCTTTAAATATCGTGTTAGGCATTGCCTGATACCAGACTTACAGTCTAACTGATGCGGAGCGGTAGTTCAGTCGGTTAGAATACCGGCCTGTCACGCCGGGGGTCGCGGGTTCGAGTCCCGTCCGCTCCGCCACTTATTAAGAAGCCTCGCTGGAAACAGCGGGGCTTTTATCGTTTATACGTATTACTAATACCAATCTGGAAAATTAACGGGTCAGGTCAATCCACTCTCTTGTGCACATGGTTTTCACCCTATCTGTACTGTCCAAGAATCGATTCCATGCCTTGCACACTGCCTCCACGATATCCTCATAATCGGTAAAACTCTGATTAGCAAGACAGTGTTGTCTGAGCTAATACCAATCTGGAAAATTAACTGGTCAGGTCAATCCACTCTCTTGTGCACATTTTGCTAACCCTATCTGTACTGTCCAAGAATCGATTCCAAGCCTTGCACACTTTCTCCACGATATCCTCATAATCGGTAAAACTCTGATTGGCAAGATAGTGTTGTCTGAGCCAGCTCCACACTTGTTCTATCGGGTTGAGCTCTGGTGAATAGGGCGGGAGCTTGATGATACTGACATTGCTAAACGGTTCTGCAATGTCATTGGTATGCCAACTCGCCCCATCCATAATGATGACGGCATGACGCCCTTTTTCAGTGATTGCCGATATTTGCTTTAAATGCTCGATCATGATCTCTTTATTCACCCAAGGAACGACCATCGCTTCGCCAATCCCTCTCGCGGGACAGACAGAGCCAAACAGATACGCATATTCAAATTGTTGTTGCTTCACGGCTCTGGGGCGTGTTCCTTTCTCTGCCCATAACCGTGTTGTCGTGTTTGTTGCCCAAATCTCGCTTCGTTTTGAAACCAAACATCAACAGCCTCAAGACTCATATGACTCGGGATCTTCAATCAACAATACTGAGTTTAGATGTAACGACACGCCATAATGCTCGGACTAATGGCTCATCAAGCTGTGAGCGTTTGCAGCAAACTCCAAGTTTGAAAGGTTTCACTGGAGAAAATGACAAGCGCTGCACTTTCTCTCGCACTGGACTATTGTTGATCACCACATCTGGCGCGATGCCGACACCGCATCCTAGGGCGACCATGCTGACAATCGCTTCGTGTCCTGCAATTTGCGCGTAGATATTGGGTTTTATTTTCATCTTTTTAAACCAACTGTTCGCTCGGTCTCGTGCGGTTCCAGCTTCGGGTACTATAAATGGCACTCGGCTCCAGTCGGGTTGTTCTTTCTGTATTTCTTCTACAAAACTGCTGATACCTATGGGGGCAATCACCGATAGCGGTATTTCACTGATAGTCGCAAATTCGACTCGTGATGGCAGATTCTCGGGCATGGCAGAAATCGCAATGTCTGCTTCGTCATGCAGAATTTTATCGATCGCTTGAGCAGGGTCTCCAGTGAGCAGTTTGAACTCAATATAAGGGTGTTTAAGACGGAAGGCATTAAGGAGTTCAGGTAGGTGACTATAGCTCGCTGTCACTGAGCAGAACAGGCGAATTTCGCCTTTTAGCTCACTTTCCTGATCGCCGAGTTGGGCTTGAAATTGACGCCAATCGTTGAGCATACGCATGGCAACAGGCAGTAATTTGCTGCCGACCGGGGTGAGCTCCACACTGCGGTTGTCGCGCACAAATAGGGCATGCCCTATCTCTTCTTCCAATTTTTGAATTTGGCGACTTAAAGCTGATGGACTAACGTGCATAGATGCGGCCGTTTTACTGAAACTCATACTGTCGCAAAGATGGAGAAACAGCTGTAATGTCTTTATGTTCATGTGAACTCTTATGTTGCATTAATCGCAAGAACTGGTTGTGAATATATCACTTTCAGCAACTTTCTGCCTGTTTTAGTATGAACTTATTCGGTAGGTGAGCTACCGACCTGTATGGATGATTTTTAAGGAGAGCCCGATGGCTAACTATTTCAATACTCTGAATCTTCGTGAGCAGTTGGACCAATTAGGTCGTTGTCGTTTTATGGATCGCAGCGAATTTGCAACAGAAGCTGATTATCTGAAAGGGAAAAAAGTGGTCATCGTGGGTTGTGGTGCGCAAGGTTTAAACCAAGGTTTAAATATGCGTGACTCCGGTCTTGATGTTGCCTATGCACTACGCCAAGCGGCGATTGACGAGCAACGTCAATCCTACAAAAACGCGAAAGAGAATGGTTTTGAAGTGGGTAGCTATGAAGCGCTGATCCCGCACGCTGACTTGGTTATCAACCTAACGCCTGATAAACAGCACAGCAATGTGGTTGAAACCGTGATGCCTTTGATGAAAGAAGGGGCGGCGCTGGGCTACTCGCATGGCTTTAACGTGGTTGAAGAAGGGATGCAAATTCGCAAAGATTTAACGGTTGTGATGGTTGCGCCTAAATGCCCAGGAACAGAAGTGCGCGAAGAATACAAACGTGGCTTTGGTGTTCCGACACTGATTGCGGTGCATCCTGAGAACGATCCGAAAGGCGAGGGTTGGGACATTGCCAAAGCTTGGGCGGCGGCGACTGGTGGTCACCGTGCAGGTTGCTTAGAGTCTTCTTTCGTTGCTGAAGTAAAATCTGACCTTATGGGTGAACAGACGATTCTGTGTGGCATGCTGCAAGCGGGCTCTATCGTGTGCTACGAGAAGATGGTTGCAGAAGGCATCGACCCAGGTTACGCCGGTAAGCTTTTGCAGTACGGTTGGGAAACGGTAACGGAAGCGCTTAAGTTTGGCGGCATCACCCATATGATGGATCGCCTGTCGAACCCTGCAAAAATCAAAGCCTTTGAGCTGTCGGAAGAGCTGAAAGATCTGCTGCGTCCACTGTACAACAAACACATGGACGACATCATTTCTGGTCATTTTTCTAGCACCATGATGGCGGATTGGGCGAATGACGATGCAAACCTACTGGGCTGGCGTGCAGAAACGGGTGAGACGGCGTTTGAAAACTACCCGGCAACGGATGTAGAAATTTCTGAGCAAGAATATTTTGATAACGGCATCCTGATGATTGCGATGGTGCGCGCTGGGGTTGAGTTGGCGTTTGAAGCGATGACGGCTTCTGGCATCATCGATGAGTCTGCGTACTATGAATCGCTACACGAATTGCCGCTGATTGCGAACACCATCGCTCGTAAGCGTCTGTACGAAATGAACGTGGTTATTTCTGACACGGCGGAATACGGCAACTACCTGTTTGCCAATGTCGCCACACCGCTGCTGCGTGAGAAGTTTATGCCAAAAGTGGGCACTGACGTGATCGGCAAAGGGTTGGGTGAAACCTCCAATCAGGTTGATAATGCGACGCTTATCAAGGTCAACGAACTCATCCGCAACCATCCGGTTGAGTACATCGGCGAAGAACTGCGTGGTTACATGACGGACATGAAACGCATCGCAGTTGGCGGTTAATTGAGAAAAATTTAGGAGGGGATGAAGGTGAACTAACGCTAACGCGGATTCATCTTTATTCTCTACCACAGAACTCCAGACAGACTGGGGTCAATAAATACAAAATCAAACACAACATCAAAAATAAAAGGCTTGCTCATTCGATGAGCAAGCCTTTTCATTTGGTGTTAAGGTGAACCTGGCGGTTATTTGTCTGCGAGCTTTGCTTCTAACTCGGCCAGTTTCTTTTCCATCTCACTGAGTTTCTGTCTTGTGCGTAGCAGAACTTGCGTTTGCACATCAAACTCCTCTCGGCTAACAACATCGAGCTTGTTCAGTTGTCCTTGGATGACTTGACGAGCTTTTTGCTCAACATCAGAACCCAGATCTTTCACGGGTTGTGGCATAGAATCATGGATTTGCTTAGCGATCTGCTCTAGCTTTTTGGCATCAAACATGTGGGGTTAACTCCTGTATCTTTGCGCTCATTCTAAGGAATTGGATAACAAAAGTCGCTAGCGAGAGGGTAAAAATGCGCAACAACCAAAATAAAAAAGGCCACCGAAGTGACCTTTTTCTGAGCCTTTGGGAGGTTACTGCTGCTCGGCAATTTGGCGTTGTGCCGCTTTGGCTTCGTCAACTCGCGCGAGTTTCTCTAGATCTTTATCTTCGACAAAGATAGGCAGTGGCTTATGTTTTTCTGCTAAGTAGCTGTAGATAACAGGCAGTACGAACAGTGTAAACAGAGTACCAATCGCGAGGCCAGCCACGATAACAATACCGATACTGAATCGTTGGGCTGCGCCTGCGCCCGTGGCGTACATCAGTGGAATCAAGCCTGCGATCATCGCTGCCGTGGTCATCAGGATTGGACGAAGACGCACTTTAGCCGCTTCCATGACCGCTTCGATACGCGAGCGCTTATTGTGTAGCTGTTCTTCCTTCGCGACCTCACAAATCAAGATACCGTGCTTGGTGATTAGACCAACCAGAGTGATCAGGCCCACTTGTGAGTAGATGTTCATCGTTGCGAGGCCCCAGGCCAATGCAATCAGAGCACCACAAATCGCTAGCGGTACAGACACCATAATAACGATAGGATCACGGATCGATTCAAACTGAATCGCCAGAACCAAGAAAATGATGGCCAGCGCTAAACCAAACGTTGCGTACAGCGCGCTGCCTTCCGTTACGTACTGACGAGCCTCACCCATGTAGTCATGGCTGTAGCCTTTCGGTAACTTGGTTTCTGCGGTGTTCTCAAACCAGGCAATCGCATCACCCATTGCCGTGCCCGGAGACGGTACAGCGCCGACAGTGGCTGAGTTCAACTGATTGAAGTGAGGAAGCGCACGTGGCTCTGCCACCACATCAATGGTGATCAAACTACTCAGCGGTACCGCTTTGCCATCTGCCGCACGAACGTAGTAGTTCTTCATCGATTCTGGATTAAGACGCCACTTACGCTCAACTTGCGGGATCACTTCATACGAACGACCGTTGAGGTCGATGCGGTTGACGTACCCGTCGGCCATCATAGTGCCTAACGTGATACCAATGTTTTGCATGGTGACGCCATAGGCCCCAGCCTTGTCCTTGTCGATGTTGATTTTCATCGTTGCCGAATCGTAGTTCAAATCGAGATTTGAGTAGACGAATAGTGGGCTAGATTGCACTTCACCAAGGACATCGGTTGCAATGGTGAACAGGCTTTCAAACGCATTGGGAGTAGTGATAACGAACTGAATTGGCAAACCAGAACCCGCGCCGGGTAGTTCAGGCATCTGGAAAGCGGTTACTGCCATGCCTGGAATATCCTGTACCAATTGACCGACTCGGTTGGTCACCTCGGCTTGGCTGGCCTCACGTTGGCTCCAAGGCACCATAGACGCAATACCAAATGCTTGGTTGGTATTCGGAATACCAGTAAACACCTGTGCAAACTGAACCTCAGGCTGATCTGAGAGAATTTTGTTCACGTCTGCCATGGTGTTAGAGAGGTAGTCTAAGTTGGCATTAGAAGGGCCCGTACCCAGTAGCATGACCACGCCTTTGTCTTCTGACGGTGCAAGTTCGCTCGGGATAAATTTAAACAGCACCGGCAAACTAGCAAATACAATCACCGCAAATGCCAACACCACTGGGCGATGTGCCATTACCGCTTGCAACATACGTCCATAGCGATTGGTCATACGATCAAGGAAGTGATGCACCGTCAGTTCAAAGCGGTTGGGTTTCTCATTGGCCTTGAGCATCTTCGAACACATCATTGGCGAGAGCGTCAGCGCGACGATACCGGAAACAAAGACCGAACCTGCCAGCGTTAGGGCAAACTCTTTAAACAGAGCACCAGTGATACCGCCCATCAGTGCGATTGGTGCATATACTGCCCCTAGTGTAAGGGTCATCGCAATGACTGGAATCGCGATTTCACGCGTACCAATAATCGCTGCACGGAACGGAGACTCGCCCTCTTTAATGTGGCGGTCAACGTTCTCGAGTACGACGATCGCATCATCCACCACCAGACCAATCGCCAATACCATCGCTAGAAGTGTCATCAAGTTCCAAGAGAAGCCCATCGCTTGCATTACCATTGCCACACCAATCAGTGACAGAGGAATGGTGACGATTGGGATAAGAACTGCGCGGAATGAACCTAGGAACAAGGTGATCACCACCAGTACGATCAGCGCTGCTTCAACGATGGTTTTGATAACTTCATGAATCGATTCGTTGATCGCAACCGTGGAGTCATACAACACGTTCATGGTGATGTTGCTAGGCATGTTCTTTTTCAATTCGGGCAACACGTCTAACACATCTTTGGCAATGTTGATTGGGTTCGCACTTGGCGCTGCGTTGATCGCCGCCACAACAGCTTCCTGACCATTAGCGCTGGCACGGTAGGTGTCATGGCTTTTGGCTAAGGTCACTTTGGCAATGTCACCTAAACGGGTCACGCTGCCGTTTTCGGTTTTGACCACCAAGCGTTTCAGTTCTTCTGCATTGGATACTTGTGTATCGGCATTGCCGTTGTACAGCACGAACTCACCAATCGCTTGACCTGTCGCCGACTGGTAGTTGTTGGCGCTCAAAACGCTGTTGACGTCAGTTGCGGTTAGGTTTAATGCTGCCATCTTTGCCGGATCCAACCAGATACGCAGGGCATATTTCATCCCACCATACAAGTTGATGCTGGAGATACCATTGATGGCATAGAGTTGTGGGTTGATTACACGTTCGAGATAGTCGGTGATTTGGCTCGACTCCAGTTCATTACTGGTGAAACCGATATACAGTACCGCCGTTGTCGAACCGGTGGACATAGTCACTGTCGGGTCTTCAGACTCTTTTGGTAACTGTGAGCGAACGGAGTTAGTTTTGGCCAAAATATCCGCTAAAGCCGCATTGGGATCGGTATTGAGTTTCATGTTGACGGTAATGGTCGATTTGCCCAGTACCGATTGTGAAGTCATATAGTCGATGTTGTCAGCTTGTGCTACCGCTTGCTCCAAAGGCTGAGTGACAAAGCCTTGGATTAGGTCGGCACTAGCACCATAGTAGCCAGTTGATACAGTGATGACCGTGTTGGTCATTTCAGGGTATTCGCTCACTTGCATTTTAAACACGGCTTGAAAACCAAGCAGTGCAATTAAAAAGCTGATCGATACCGCAAGCACTGGACGTTTAATAAAAACATCAGTAAAGCGCATGATGCCTCCGCTTAAAGCATTGGGGTTTCGGCTGGTGTTGTGGTCGCATCGCTCTCAACGATACGCACTTTAGCACCATTGCTCAGACGAATTTGTCCGGAGGTGACCACGATGTCACCCGGCTTCACGCCTTCCAGAATATGCGCGATGTCATGTGTGCGCTCGCCCACTTTGACCACGTGCTGCTGTACACGCTTAACGCCATCTTGCTCAGTCACAATGTAAACATTGTCACCGTACAAAGTGTACGTAATGGCCGTTTGAGCCAAAGTGACCTGATTTTCCTGTTTCGGTAAGATGATGTTGGCGCGTGCAAACATACCGCTACGCAGTTTGCCATCGTTGTTCGGGATGTCTGCTTGCACTTGGATCAAGCCACTTTGCACACTGACAGCCGGTTCGATGGCCGTAATCGAGCCCTTGAAAGGCGTTTGTGGGTAAGAATCGACAAAAATGTCGACCTCTTGGCCCATAAAAATACGCGAGATGTCGGTTTGTGGCACGGTAAAGCGCAGACGCATAACGCTGGTGTCTTCTAGACGCACGATGTCAGAGCCAGCTTGGAGATATTGGCCAAGATACACATTACGAATACCAATCACACCAGAGAACGGCGCTTTGACTTCCAAGCGATCAATCGACGCTTTCAGGCTTTCAATGTCCGCTTGCAGTGAATAGTAATTTGCTTCTGCCTCGTCATAGGACTCTTTAGAAATAGAGTCTTTCTCATACAACCCTTGATAGCGTTTGTACTTGGCTTGCGCGGCAGGCAGTTTTGCTTGCGCACTCTTCAGGTTGGCTTTCTCGACATCAGAATCGAGCAAAATCAAAGGTTGCCCTTCTTTTACCTGAGTGCCGGATTCAAAAGCGATTTGCTTGATCACACCACTGGTCTCGTTGGCAACCGTCACCCCTTGGTTTGGTTCGATAAAGCCAATCGCTTCGATCACTGGCACCCAGTCAACGGCTTTCACCTCGGTCACGGTCACCGGAAACTCTGGTTCAGGACGATTCGCCATATATTCGGCGATTTTCTGCTGTTTGAAGAGATTGAAACCTATCACGCTGCCAAACAGCAGAATGGCGATAAGTAACATAAAGAAGGTCCACTTTTTCATTCTTTTAAGAACTCCAATTAGTGATTGATAATGGCATCCCAACTTGCTTCAACAGCCGATTCCTGTGCGGTTTCATCAAGCTGATAGAGGCCGAATGCGTGTTTTCTAGACAACTGAATACTGGTTTCTAGGCTCAGAGCAAACAGGATTTCATTGTCCAAAGGCTTGAATAATCCTTGCTCTTTGCCCTGATTAAACAATCGAGACACTTGGTGAAACATCTGCTTTTCTTGTTCTCGAGTCGCAGGACTACTTGAGCAGGGCAGTGAATCATATTGAGCTCGGTTGCTGATTGTAGACAGATTGGATGCCGCTAAATTCCAAGTATTAAACCACATTGTGCGATAACGTTGTTTCAGTGGCATGTCGTCGCTCACATTGGCTTGCACCGCTGTGGCGACGCGGCGGGTAATGCGCAGTCGTAACTCATCGAGCAGGTGCTCTTTATCGGTAAAATACCGATAGATAGTCCCTGCTGCGACTCCCGCCTCTTTGGCTAACTTGCTCATCGATAAACCTTGAAAACCAAATTCTGCGACAAGCTTTTCGGCAGCACTCAAAATTTGCTGTCGTTTATCGAAATGTTCATCTGGAGACATAATTCACCATGAAAGAATTAACCTTATCAATGAATGAACGTTCATTCATTATAGCGTAAACAATCGGCATTCTGGCAAGAAAATATCTCATTTAATGAGTAACAATCTAATTCGGGGTGGTCATGGCAATCTGTACAGGGTCGCATTATCATAAGCGCCATCTTTATATTGAACGTAGATAGCGCAATGAAACTGAACCCAAGACAAGACGAAGCCGTTAAATATGTATCAGGGCCCTGCTTAGTCCTTGCTGGTGCTGGTTCAGGTAAAACCCGAGTGATCACCAACAAAATAGCCTATTTGGTGCAGCAGTGTGGTTATAAGGCGCGCAATATTGCCGCGGTCACCTTTACCAATAAAGCCGCAAGGGAAATGAAAGAGCGCGTCGGCCAAACCCTGGGAAAAGCGGAAGCGAAAGGGTTGATGGTCTCGACATTTCATACCCTGGGGCTAAACATTATTAAACGTGAATATCGACACTTGGGGCTTAAATCCGGTTTCTCTCTGTTTGATGACCAAGACCAGCTAGCGCTGCTTAAAGAGCTGACGGAAAAGCAGCTTGATGGTGACAAAGATCTCTTACGCCAGTTAATGAGTGCTATCTCAAACTGGAAAAACGACATGTTGAGCCCTGAGCAAGCGAAAGCGTATGCGCAAGGTGAGCAGCAGCAACTGTTTGCCTTCTGTTTTGAAATGTACCAGAAACAGATGCGCGCCTATAACGCATTGGATTTTGACGATTTAATTTTGCTTCCGGTACTTTTGCTGCGCAGCAACGAAGAGGTGCGTCACTACTGGCAGAATCGGATTCGTTATCTGTTGGTTGATGAGTATCAAGATACCAACACCAGCCAATACGAACTGGTGAAACTGCTGGTGGGCGAAAGGGGCCGCTTAACCGTCGTGGGCGATGATGACCAATCCATCTACTCTTGGCGCGGCGCTAAACCACAGAACTTGGTTCTGCTTGGCCAAGATTACCCCAATTTACGCCTCATTAAACTGGAACAAAACTATCGCTCGACCAGCCGGATTTTACGCGCCGCCAATATATTGATTGCGAATAACCCCCACGTTTACGAAAAGTCCTTGTTTTCGGAAATCCCCGATGGAGAGAAGCTTAAAGTTCTTCTAGCAAACAATGACGAGCACGAAGCGGAGCGCGTGACTGGCGAAATCATTGCGCATAAATTTCTCAATCGCACCGATTATCGCGACTACGCCATTTTGTACCGGGGTAACCATCAATCACGCTTGATTGAAAAATCGCTGATGCAAAACCGAGTACCGTACAAGTTGTCTGGCGGCACCTCATTTTTTGCTCGGGCCGAAATCAAAGACATCATGGCGTACTTGCGTGTCTTGGTGAATCCGGATGATGACAACGCCTTCTTACGCATCGTCAATACGCCGAAACGTGAGATAGGTCCGGTGACGTTGGAAAAACTCGGCAGCTACGCCAACATGCGCGGGAAAAGTTTGTTTGAAGCGAGCTTTGAACTTGGATTGGAACAGCATTTGACGGGCAGAGGGCTGGAGAACTTACGCCGTTTTACTCAGTGGTTAGTGGCAGTCGCCGATCAGGCAGAGCGCGGGGATACTGTCGAAGCGGTTCGCTCTTTGGTGCGTGATATCCACTATGAAGACTGGCTGTACGAAACCTCGACCAGCCCGAAAGCGGCGGAAATGCGCATGAAAAACGTATCCGATCTCTATTCTTGGATTGTGTCGGATCTTGAAGGGGACAATTACGACCAAGAAGAGAAAACGTTGAAGGAAGTGGTGCAACGTTTGACATTGCGCGACATGATGGAGCGCGGTGAAGAAAACGATGACAGCGATGCGGTGCAGTTGATGACCTTGCATGCTTCGAAAGGGCTCGAGTTCCCTTATGTCTATTTGATTGGTGCCGAAGAGGGAATTTTACCCCATCAAACCAGTATTGATGAAGATAACGTTGAGGAAGAGCGCCGCTTGATGTACGTCGGTATTACCCGAGCACAACGAGAGTTAACCTTTGTGATGTGTAAAGAGCGCCGCCAATATGGCGAGTTACTCAAACCCACGCAAAGTCGCTTTCTCGATGAGTTGCCTTTTGATGATGTCGAATGGGAGGCAACGAAAAAGCCGGTAACACAAGAAGAGCGCATGGCAAAAGGTCAAGCCCACATTGCGAATCTACGTGCGATGTTCAACAAAAAGTAATAAAAAGGGCCTGGTCTATCGCCAAGCCCTTAATCATGTTGATGGCTCTTATAGGCCAGCGATCATGTGTTCGATCGCCGCAACAATTTCTTCGTCGGAACAATCCATACAAGTACCTTTGGCAGGCATGGCGTTGAAGCCGTTGAGCGCGTGGTTTTTCAACACGTCTTTACCTTGAGCAATACGCGGGCCCCAATCCTCGGCATTGCCAGTTTTCGGCGCGCCAGTGACGCCAGTGGCGTGGCATGCAATACAGAAAGTACCGTAGACTTTCGCGCCATCGCGGGGGCCGGTAGGTTCTGCGGCCACAGGCTCGCTGCCTGCAAGATACACATTACCGACAGGCTTGATGCGCTCTGCGATGGCATCATATTCAGACTGACTTACATTGGAAGCAAAAGCCGCCGTAGAAAAGGTTAAAGCAGCGAACAAAACGCTAATCATTCGTCGAGACATATCCATTAAACTCACTTCACATTCCCAGGGTAAGCGATTAATTTCACCTACATTTATATAGTTAGAGTGCGGTTTTGATCTAACGGCGGTCACGGCTGTTAAATCAATGTAAATATTGGGTGATTATATCCCGATAAGTTGTTGCAATAAACAACAAGTTATCAGCTACAAGGGCTAAATCACATCACAAGGGATCGCTTATTCGCAAACAACTGATGAAAAAGAGACCAAACGGAAAAAAAACTAAAAAAAGTACTAGACGATATAGTGTGAACTACGTATTATTCCACTCCGCCGATAGGGCATGCGCCCGTAGCTCAGCTGGATAGAGCGTTGGCCTCCGGAGCCAAAGGTCGAAGGTTCGAATCCTTTCGGGCGCGCCATTCCCGGAAGGTTTTATCGGTAAAGATTATAGTGGTGGCTATAGCTCAGTTGGTAGAGTCCCGGATTGTGATTCCGGTTGTCGCGGGTTCGAATCCCGTTAGCCACCCCATTCGTCGGTGAATAGCGCAGCTTGGTAGCGCATCTGGTTTGGGACCAGAGGGTCGGGGGTTCGAATCCCTCTTCACCGACCACTATTTAATAGTTAGGCTTTGATAGCGTAACTAGTTCGGCAAACAGCCGGTTACACAAATTGATGGTGGCTATAGCTCAGTTGGTAGAGTCCCGGATTGTGATTCCGGTTGTCGCGGGTTCGAATCCCGTTAGCCACCCCATTCGTCGGTGAATAGCGCAGCTTGGTAGCGCATCTGGTTTGGGACCAGAGGGTCGGGGGTTCGAATCCCTCTTCACCGACCACTCTTTAAAGCCTCGTCAGCAGTGACGGGGCTTTTTCACATTTGCTTTTTAGAAGCAGGCTCCGGCGTGCCCGCACTCGGGTCGGGGGCTGGAAGCCCAGCCGCGTCGGATCCTTCTTCACCGACCACCATTTAGAGCCTCGTCAGCAAGGACGGGGCTTTTTGAGATTTGCTTTTAGAAACTAGGCCGGCGTGATCGCACTCGGGTCGGGGTCTGGAAGCCCAGCCGCGTCGAATCCCTCTTCACCGACCACCATTTAGAGCCTCGTCAGTAATGACGGGGCTTTTTCACATTTGCTTTTAGAAACTAGGCCTACGTGATTGCGCTGTGGGCCGGATCGCCGCAGGCACTTTTCGATTTTCCTCGTTGTCAAACTTTGGTCAACCTCTCAATGTTGATCATTGCTGCTAAATCCATTCGCTGCACTGCAAGTCATTGACTATATTTTTTATTTGCTGAGCCAGCTCTTACGCTAACTCAGTGTTTTGCTTAGCAGAACACTCTGTTTGAGGGGAGAGGCGAAAAGTCGCTTATCGTGTGAGCGGTTTTGGATTTGGTCGATATTCCCATCGGCTGGGATAAAGTCGATTGTATGGCAAACTCTCTTGTTGGATGTGTAGAGTTTTATTCTTAATGACTAGTTACGCATTAAGATTATTCGCTATCGCTAGGCTTATGAGATGGTGTGTTGTTTTATGTTTGTTAATATTCACTTACCCTAAATGTCGTTTTTCTCAAGGTTTAGATATTAATCATGTTTAGAGTATTTTGCTGCAATAAATGCTAAGTAACACACAAAAAATTTCATTTCTTTGCTCAGTTAAATAACTGTTAATGAATACGTATGCGATATATATGCCTGATTAGGGCTTTTATGACGCGCTTTATACTTTAATTGTTGCTTTTTTGTGTGTTTTTTGCCAAATTGTCTCCCGACCTGAATTTCAGAGGATTATGCTGAAATCAGAATGGAATCATTGAAGTGTTGGATAGCTCTATCGGGCTGTTGCAACCACAGACAAGGCAGTAGAGGTCTGAAATGTCACTATTGGAAGTGAAAAATCTTCGTATCGAATATCCATCTCGTCACGGCGTACACGCGGCGGTGAAATCGCTGTCGTTCAATATTGAACGAGGCGAAATCGTCGGTGTGGTGGGTGAATCGGGTGCCGGTAAATCGACCGTGGGTAATGCGGTTATTGATTTGCTCAGTCCTCCGGGCCGTATTGCCAGCGGTGATGTGTTTCTTGATGGTGAAAAAATTTCTGGCCTCTCACCGGAAGCCATGCGCAGTGTGCGTGGTTCCAAAATCGGTTTTATCTTCCAAGATCCGATGACTTCTCTCAACCCACTGTTTACCGTTGAGCAGCAACTGACTGAAACCATTCATGCCAATATGAAGGTGTCTGAAGACGAAGCGTATAAACGCGCACTGTCGCTGATGAAGCAAGTGGGTATTCCGCAGCCAGAAAACCGTTTAAAGCAGTATCCGCATCAATTTTCCGGCGGGATGCGTCAACGCGTGGTGATTGCGATTGCCCTTGCGGGTGAGCCCGATCTCATCATTGCTGATGAACCGACTACTGCACTGGACGTATCCATCCAAGATCAGATTCTCAATCTGATCCGCGATCTCTGCATTAAGCATAATGTGGGTTGTATGCTGGTAACGCACGACATGGGCGTAGTCTCTAACGTGACTGACCGTGTCGCCGTTATGTACCGAGGGGACTTGGTTGAATTTGGCCCAACCGCCAAAGTACTCGGTAATCCTGATCACCCTTACACGCGCAGTCTGATTTCGGCGGTGCCACGCTCAGACGTGAAGCTCGATCGTTTCCCGTTGGTGAGTTACATCGAGGAAGCCAAAGAGCTCAAGCCACTGGATATCAAAAACCATTGGTTGGGCCAAAGTGAAGACCAGAGAAAATATTCTGGTCCGCTGCTCAATGTGGAAAACGTTAATCTGCGCTTTGTGACTAAAGATTCGCTGTTTGAGAGCCGCCGCGAGTATGTGCAGGCGTCAAACAACGTCAGCTTCCAAGTGCATGAAGGGGAAACCTTTGGCTTGGTGGGTGAGTCTGGCTCAGGTAAATCGACGATTGCGCGTGTGATTGCTGGCTTGTATACGCCAAATTCAGGAAAAGTGTCGTTTGAAGGGATTGACCTGACTGCGCTGAAATCAGAGAAAGCGCGTCGTCCGCTGCGTCGCCAAATGCAGATGGTGTTCCAAAACCCCTACACGTCGATGAACCCGCGCATGAAAATTTTCGACATCATCGCCGAGCCGATCCGTTTCCATAAACTGACCAACAGCGAAGCGGAAACGCGCCAAATCGTCAACGATCTGCTTGAGCATGTCGGCTTAGGCAAAATGGCTGGGGTGAAATATCCACATGAGTTTTCCGGTGGTCAGCGTCAGCGCATTTCGATTGCGCGCGCGTTGGCGACTCGACCTCGTCTTTTGATCTGTGATGAACCGACCTCGGCGCTGGATGTGTCGGTACAAGCGCAGATCCTCAATTTGCTCAAAGATTTACAAAGCGAACTGAACTTAACCATGTTGTTTATCAGCCACGATCTGCCTGTCATTCGCCAAATGTGTGACCGGGTGGGAGTGATGCAGATGGGAACCTTGCTGGAAGTCGCTCCGACTGAACACCTATTCCGTTCCCCGCAACATGAGTACAGTAAACACCTGATTTCCTTGATGCCAGAGTTTACGGGGTTGAGGGAAGAGGTGAGAACGGCATAACCAAGCTTGCTTGGCACAATAACAGACGCAAATACAACAACTAGGGATTCGGATTCCCGCATAAGGAGTTATGCAATGAAAACCATGAAAAGCAAACTAGTGGTCGCTTTAATGGCAGCAGGCCTTAGCCTGAGTGCTGCGGCCGCAGACATTAAAGTTGCTTATGATGCAGATCCAGTGTCACTTGACCCACACGAGCAGTTGTCTGGTGGCACCCTGCAAATGTCACACATGGTGTTTGATCCACTAGTTCGTTACACACAAAAGTTGGATTTTGAACCTCGCTTGGCTGAAAAATGGGAACGTGTTAATGAGACCACGTACCGCTTCCACCTACGTAAAGGCGTGAAATTCCACTCAGGTAACGAACTGACGGCAGACGATGTGGTTTGGACCTTCAACCGTCTGCAAAACTCGCCAGATTTCAAAGCCATTTTTGAACCGTACGAAAAAATGGTCAAAGTAGATGATTACACCGTTGAGTTGGTCTCAAAAGGCGCTTACCCGCTGGTGCTGCAAACGGCGACCTACATCTTCCCAATGGACAGCAAGTTCTACTCAGGCACTACGGCGGACGGCAAAGACAAGTCTGAAGTGGTAAAACACGGCAACTCATACGCATCTACCCACGTTTCAGGGACTGGTCCATTCATCGTCACTTCGCGTGAACAGGGCGTGAAAGTGGAGTTTGAACGCTTCAAAGATTACTGGGACAAAGAGTCAAAAGGTAACGTGAACAAGCTGACTCTGGTACCAATCAAAGAAGATGCGACCCGTGTTGCTGCGCTGCTGTCTGGCGGTGTTGACATGATTGCGCCAGTGGCCCCGAACGATCACCAACGCGTGCAAGACGCCAAAGGCATTGATCTCGTGACGCTGCCGGGTACACGTATCATCACGTTCCAAATGAACCAAAACAGCAACGAAGCGCTGAAAGACGTGCGTGTGCGTCAAGCGATCGTCCATGCGATCAACAACCAAGGTATCGTTGACAAGATCATGAAAGGCTTCGCGACGGCTGCGGGTCAACAAGGCCCTGAAGGTTACGCAGGCTATAACGCGGATCTCGTTCCTCGTTTTGATCTGAAAAAAGCCAAGCAACTGATGAAAGAAGCGGGCTATGAGAAAGGCTTTACCCTGACGATGATCGCACCGAATAACCGTTATGTGAACGATGCGAAAGTTGCTCAAGCTGCGGCGGCCATGCTGTCGAAGATCGGCATTAAAGTTGATCTGAAAACCATGCCAAAAGCGCAGTACTGGCCAGAGTTTGATAAGTGTGCGGCAGACATGTTGATGATCGGCTGGCACTCAGATACGGAAGATTCTGCGAACTTCTCTGAATTCCTCACCATGACGCGTAACGAAGAGACGGGTAAAGGCCAGTACAACTGTGGTCACTACTCCAACCCTGAAGTTGACAAGTTGGTTGAGGCATCAAACGTAGAAACCGATCCAGCCAAACGTGCAGCGATGCTACAGAAAGTCGAAGCAACGTTGTACAACGAGGCAGCGTTTGTTCCTCTACACTGGCAAAACCTAGCGTGGGGCGCAAAATCTACGCTGGATATCAAACCAATCGTCAACGCAATGGACTTCCCATACTTTGGTGACTTGGTAGTTAAAGAGTAATTCTGCGCGAAGTACTCGCCCAGCCTTCGAGCGATCGAAGGCTGGGATTGTTTTCGGCACTGAGCTTTGTTTCAGTCGGGTTGAGTGCCATTTTCAGACTGAATTCTTGTGTGATTGTCGCTCTAGACACGCATAGTCATGGATAGTTGAAGGGGCAAGGAATGTTTTCGTTTCTGGTCAAGCGCCTGTTTCAGGCACTGATAGTGATGTTTGTGATCAGTTTGGTGGCGTTTGCCATTCAGGATAACCTGGGCGACCCGCTGCGTGAGCTTGTGGGCCAGTCAGTATCAGAAGCCGAGCGCCAAGCGCTGCGCGATGAGCTGGGCTTAAATGATCCCTTTATCACAAAATACACTCGCTTTGTCAGCGCTGCGGTGCAGGGCGACTTAGGCACATCTTATTTCTTCAAGCGCCCAGCGGTTGAAGTGATTCTGGATAAATTGGTGGCGACGCTGGAACTGGTGTTTGGTGCGACGTTACTTATCATCGTTTTTTCTATTCCTTTGGGCGTTTATTCGGCGATTCACCCCAAGAGCCTTTTTACCAAGATTGTCATGGCGGGCAGTAGCATTGGCATCTCGATCCCGGTCTTTCTCACCGCGATTATGTTGATGTACGTCTTCTCAATTGAATTGCAATGGCTACCGTCTTATGGGCGAGGTGAGACCTACAACTTGCTCGGCTGGGAGTCTGGTTTCTTTACTATTGACGGTTTGAAGCACTTGGTGCTGCCATGTATTGCGCTGGCGTCGATTATGCTGCCGCTGTTTATTCGTCTGGTGCGTTCAGAAATGCTGGAAGTGTTGAGCTCGGAATACATCAAATTTGCCAAAGCGAAAGGTCTCGCGCTGAATAAAATTTATTATCAGCACGCGCTGAAAAATACCATGCTACCGGTACTCACGGTCGGTGGGGTGCAGATTGGTACCATGGTGGCCTACACCATTTTGACCGAAACCGTGTTCCAGTGGCCGGGGACGGGTTTTCTTTTCCTTGAAGCGATCAACCGCGTCGATACGCCGCTGATCACTGCTTACGTTATCTTTGTCGGGCTGATTTTCGTGGTGACCAATACCATCGTTGACCTGCTGTATGGTCTGATCAACCCAACTGTGAATTTAACCGGAAAAGGAGCCTAATCATGTCACAAGTCGCTCAAGCTCCTTCAATGTTGGAGCGTTTTAAGCAATCGGATTTTCTTTACTATTTCAAGCGCGACAAAGTGGCGATGACCAGCTTTGGCATCTTTATGCTCTGCTTGCTGCTTGCGTTGGCCGCGCCGCTGATTGCGCCAACTAACCCGTATGATCTCTCTTCCATCGATATTATGGATGCCGAGTTGCCCCCTTCTTGGATGGAAGGCGGTGATGAAAAATTCCTGCTTGGTACGGACGAGCAAGGTCGCGATATTCTTTCCACCATGCTGTATGGCTCGCGTCTATCGCTGACCATTGGTTTCCTTGCGGTGGCATTGCAGATGTTCCTTGGCATCATTATCGGTTTGTCGGCAGGCTATTTCGGTGGCCGTATCGACAACTTCCTGATGCGCTTTGCGGATATTCAGCTCTCTTTCTCTACCATGATGGTGGCGATCATTGTCTCGGCGATTTTTAAAGCCAGTTTTGGCAGTGATTTTTACAGCCAGTATGCAGTGGTAATGCTGGTGGTGATCATCGGTGTGGCCGAGTGGCCGCAGTATGCGCGTACCATTCGTGCCTCCGTTTTGGCAGAGAAGAAGAAAGAATATGTCGAAGCGGCGCGCGTGATGGGCTTTAAAGCGCCACGCATTATGTTCCGCCACATTCTGCCTAACTGTTTGTCGCCGATTTTGGTGATTTCCACTGTGCAGGTGGCCAACGCGATTATGTCGGAGGCGGCCCTGTCGTTCCTTGGCTTAGGTTTGCCGGTGGACCAACCTTCGCTTGGCGCGCTCATCAGTATCGGCTTTAACTACATCTTCTCTGGTGCGTGGTGGATCACCGCCTTCCCTGGTGTTGTATTGGTCACCTTGGTACTGGTGATTAACTTGCTCGGCGACTGGCTGCGCGATGTTTTCAACCCGAAAATCTACAAAGGGTGATCTGAGCTGATTGATTTATAATCGAAAATCTACCTAAACTAAGAGTCGTAAGCCATTACGGCTCTTTTTTTGCTTGTCATTTTTTATTCACCGTAGCGGTGCTCAATAGGCCGTTGCCGATAAGTTCATTGACGATAGGTAGAGTGAAGCGTATGGAAAGGAAAAAGGCGATGCGACGACCACGGATGGGCCTCAAAGGATTCGGGCTCGGCGTGTTGATCTACTCTTTGGTGGCAAGTTTCTCCGCTCAGGCCGCTGAATTTTTATGTGAAGCCACTCAAGCCAGCAGTAATGAATTGCCGATGCTGGACAAAAATTGCCCTATTGGCGCAGGGTTATGGGGAAAAAAAGTGCCCAGTGGCGGCAAAGCGGATTATTTCTGGATCCAGTGCGGCATTTTAAGTAAGCCGATGCCGCTGGATAACGCCAAGCCGCTGTATAAACAGATCACGACCGACATTTGGATGAAGCCTGAGAATAAGGGCTACCGCTGCTTAATTGGCCCTTATCAATCCTTTGACCAAGCGAGCACAGATTTAAAACGGGTGCGCAGCTTGCCGACCTATAAAGAGGCCTTTATCCGTGTGGTGGGGTCAGCTGCGCCAATGCAAACGGCGAAATCGAACGCTGCCTCGGTGACAAAACCCGCAGAAAAAATGCCTGCCAAGACGCCCGCAAAACCAATGGCCGCGAAGGTCGCTCCAGCACCAAGCCAAACTGCGCCTGCTGCCAAAGCACCGCTGGCAACGGCTGCGCCCAAAACGCTGGTGAAACAAGGTGATACGCCTGATATTGAAATTCGCCGTCAAGCCGAGCTCAAAGGACGTACCTACGCCGTGCCTTATGTGCTCGACGATGACCACCAGTTTTACATGGAGCACAACCAAGCGTGGAATCGCTTAGATTACGAAGGGGCCGGCGTGGTGTGCTCGGACATCGACATGCGCCTTGCCACCGATGAAGAGTTTCGCACCTTGCTGGATTCGCGAGTGATGGAGACCCAAAGTTGGCCGATTCATCTGCCGTATTGGGGGCGTGGGAAAAAAGGATTGTTTACCGATGGCCGCATCTCGCAGCTAAAAGGCTCTTCGCTGTTGAATGTGTTGTGCGTTAAGTAGCTTAAGCCCTCAAAAACTTGAGAAAACCAATAAATAAGCCCCGCGATGCGGGGCTGGGTGTTTTAGTTCTGCATTAAAGGCATGGCCTTAACTAGCTTATCCATTGCCTCTTGGTTGTGGCTGAATAGTGAGTATTGAGCAGGCGACTCTTGACCATTGACTTCTTTACTCCAAGTAATGCCGATGTAAAAGTCACCAAAGTCGCGGTGGATATAACGAACGCGCGTTTTTTGGTCTTCACGCTCTTCTTCCAGCTCCACTCTTTCCAAGCCTTTCATGTCTTTAACACTTTGCCACGTTCCAGGAGTGTCAAAGCCTTCTGGCAGAATCGAGTTATCCTGATACTGATTATTGGCTTGATACTCTCGCTTGCCGTATGAGTAGCTCAACTTAGGGCCGTCCAGTTCTTCATGATGTTGACCATCGCTTTCCACCGACATGTAGTATTCCACTTTACCTTCAGCAATTTGCGTGTTGACTGCTAAGGTTTGGTCAAGTGGTGTTGTCGCTGAATCGATCCAGAACAGCTCCTGATTGTTGACTTTCACAATAATTTGGTAATGACCGTCGCGGATATTCTGGTACAGCATTTCGTAGTTCCAGTTCGTTTCAACACCCATATCATTGTGATGCGCGGTCAAGGTTCCATCATTGTTCAGCGTAATTGGCCAACAATCTTTGTTGCTGCTTTGCAAATAGCCTGTGATGGTATCGAGCTTGCGAAGAGTAGAGATTGGATCGGGTGAGCCATTAATATACGTATCGCTGATATTGGACTTGAATGTCTGCTCACCGAACTCATTTTCTTGGTCGCCCCAGCACCACTCAAATGAACCGTTGTTGTTCATCAATGAGGCATAGCCAATCTCGCCATCACGATCGGCAAAGCTGCCCATAACCCACTGCTGATTGTTAAAGTGTTCTTTGGTAAATCCTAAAGAAACTGGAGGAAGAGTTGTGTCAGCGGCTTTGACTTCAGGAAGTGCAATGCGCGTCATTTCTGAAACAACACGATCTTCCGCATCAGGGTGGATTCCAGCAGCAATATAAAACTCACCGTTGGTGCTTGCTTCGAGCGGTGTACCTGAGATGGTTAGAACCCCCATGTTGTCCACGGCGACCTTAATACCCGCAACACTGGTATTGTGATCTTGATTTTCGCCTTTCATACCGGCGAAGTATTCAACAGGGCCATGAGCGTTAACGGCTTTAAAAATCTCATGCAATGTGACGCTGAGCTGCACGGTTGGCAGTGCATCATTCACTTTGAGCTCGCCAAGTTGTGATGTGATTTCACTTTGCAGGTTTGCTAAGGTGTTTGTGTTCACTTCAAAACTGGCGATAGGTTTTGCGTCCACTTGCTGCAACACAAAGCTCTTTGAAATACGCTCAACGCCATCAAACGCGCTAATGGTGATGGTTTCACCCGCAGCATAGGTCTTAGTGGGTGTGCCCGCAATTTTCAGCTCTTTGGTTCCGCCGACAGTAATGACTGACAGTTCTAGTTCTGGGATGGTTGAAGTTGCATTGATGTCGAGCTCATCGCCATCCGCGTCTGCGAACAGGTTATCAATGCGATACTGTTCATCTGTCACCGCCACACCTTGTGTCAACGCAATACTGCCAATCCAAGCTTGCAGATCATCGGCAATTTTTGGCACGATCGTTGGCGCGCTGTTTGGTGTTTCAACCGCTAATGTAAAGGTCGTGGAAACATTGCCAACGGCGTTTTTATTTGCGTCGATATCCACACCCGTGATTTTCAGAATGTACGACACACGAACGGGTGTAAGCTCCCCCTTGATGGTCAGAGAGCCGCCATTGTTCGCCGTGATGATTAGGCCACTCACCTCTTGGTTGTCGATCGGGTCGATCACTTTCACGTCCAGTGCGATGTCGTTGTTGTCGGCATCAGAGAACAAAGCTTCTTGGTCAGCCGCAAGATCTAACGTGAGGTCCAGGCTGTGAGAGGTGCGTGGTGTGCTCAACTGTGCGCTGATGCTGTCTGCAACGCTCTTGTTGACGGTAAGCTTGTTGTTGACCGTTACCTGTACATCACCACTCTCAGTCACCTCAACGGTGGGCTTAAAGTTGGGTTGATCAAGCTTGTCTTGGTTCTCTGGCTTGCTGACAATGTCATTGGCTTCTTGAGCAATTTTGAGAGAATTTTCAGCGGTATAGTTTTCCCCCGCTTTCACTTTGGATTCGGTAAGAATTTGCGCGGTCTTATGCAAAGCATGGTTTTTCGCTGCGATCACATCGGTAAACGCGACATCTCCTGTGATGCCTAGTGCTTTATTCACCTCTGCTTTGGCTTGTTCAATCTTTTCCTCAGTTGGGTTTGCACCGGCTTGCACTACGACAAGGTCGGTAAGAGGAGAGATGATGGTTTCACCCGGGAGAGTACGAAGCACTACTTCATGCGCCATTGCTTGCGTTGGGTGGTCCATGTCGATGGTGTATTTACCCGCGTAAGTGGCCGCGTCGTGGTTGGTCAGCGCAGTTTGTACTGCACCGCCCGGAGTCAGCGTTTGCAGTGCCAAGACACCTTGCGTACCTGCAGGGATCTCTTTGCGACCTTGCTCATCGGTGAGGCCGAAAAGGGTATCGGTACCGATATCCAGTTTGCCGTTGTTGTTTTGATCAAGAAACACCACCGCTTGATTAAAGTAACCATCAAAGCCTGTCACAACAATGCCGCCTGGTGCGACGGTTTCATTTGAACCTGAACCACTGTCTGAACCACCACAACCGGTTAAAGCGATGGCCACTGACGCTGCCAGCAAACTTACCTTTTTCATCTGAGATCCCTTTTCATTCTCTTTTTGTTCAATGGAATGGCTGATGCCGATCCCTTCTTCATTAAGCCGAGGAAGAAGAGACCAAATTGGCGTCTATTTAAAAGGCTTGAGCTCAAGATGCAAGACACGGAAAAGGTTAAAAAAACCGTAAAATATATTTTGATTTTTTTATCATTAGTTGGCTTGGAAAACCTGCTCAGCTCGCTACCATCAGCCCCTCAATTCGAAGAAAAGGGACGGGTAAATGAAACAGTTAGCTTGGCTGGTGGTATTGAGTGGTTCGGTGGTTGCGCAAGAAGCGCCGCAGGAGACCAAGTTTGGTTACTCTTACTTCACCTTTGGTTTGGAAAATATCACCTATCAGGAAAACTTCCCGGCGACTCAGTCAGAGGTGACCGCCACCAATCTGGTGCTCAATTCCGGTGGTTTGTATCGCATTAATGATCAGTTTGATTTTTCCATTGATGCTCTGGCGACGTTTTCTCCCTCCTCTGCCGATGAAGAGTGGCATCAAGGCGGTCAGTTGATGCAAACCAACCAGTTTGAGTACACCAAGGCTTCAACCACGGTTTTGTTGCATTACAAATGGCAGGACGATTGGCGCTTGGTGGCGGGACCTGCGTTTAGCTATCAAACCTACAAGCGTTTTGCGCTGCGCGGAGAAAATGGCTATGTGAATCCGGTGTTTAGTGAAGACAGCACTTGGGAAGAGAAATCGACCGACATCTTTTTAGACGCCGGTATCGCCTATGACAGCGGCCATCTCTACGGTGCGAGCCCTTGGAGGGTGAGCGGCCGTTGGACTGCGGGCATCCCTGTGTGGAGCGTGACGGAAAACACCCGTTTTGCCAATGTTCAGTTTGATGATTTTGGTTTTCGTACCTCGGCGGAAGCCTCACTCAGTTACCGAGTTATGCCGGGCCTATCGCTCGCCTGGTACGTGATGATGGGCTACGAGAAGCGCTTTGAGTCAGATCCGCAAAACGTCATGATCAAAGATGCTCAGGGCGTGCCGCAGCCGCGCCAAGCTTGGCTACCGGATGCGGACACTTGGACCTTGAGCACTGGCATTCAGGCGTTATGGAACTTCTAACCCAGCGTTAAGGCTTGATGGGATGGTGATAAATCAGATTGATTTTTAACTCTTCCAGCAGGTGCGCGTACTGCGCTTTGGGGCGGAGAATATAGCTGTAGATTTCTCCCTCAATAAAATCGTTGTCATCACGGTAATCGTGATTGATCGCCAGCGATCTTTTCCCTGCGCCCGAAGGAAAAGCAAAGCAGGCCACCTCGGCCACGCCCTCGATGTTGTAGCTGTAAGAGACAATATCTTCGTAGTCACCGCGTCCAGCGACGACGGACAGGTCAAAATAGGGCAGCAAGATTGAACAATCAAAGCTGCCACTGACAGGGTGGATGTTTAGGTCGGAATCAAACCGCTGGTAGTTGCTGGGGTCGGTCGCTTGGCGTTCAAAAATGTAGTTGCCGACTTTCGCCGCAACGTAATTTGGCTCACGGTCGTTAGTCTGGCCAGCGGTAAACCGGTCATCAATAGATAGGTCATCAATAAACAGATAGTCAAAAAACTGCATTTGATAGAGCGTTTGCCCGGTATGCACGTTTAGTCGCTGTTCCATCGCTTGCTTGTCAGTCAGCATGGTGTAAGTGTGGTAGCGGTTGCCGTCTTGCACTGTGATGAGGTGATTGGTCAGACCTGCCTTGATGTTGGAGGGGTAACTCTTGCGCAGCAGCCAAGTTTGCTGAGCATCAAAAGCCGACAGGCTGCTGGTGAGGATCAGCGTCTCATCTTGCTGTTCAAATTCGCCAATTAGGCGCAGTGAATCATCATCGGGACACGCGCGCCGCTGGTTGGCTGCGGCAAAGTAGACCTGATGATTGACCAGCTTCCACGCTTCGCAGTAGATCACTTCGTACGGGTAGCGCGTGCCAGCAAAGTTCTGGCTAGCGACGAGGCGATAGAACGTTTGCCCAATCAAGGGATGAGTAAAGGCGTGACCCGTTTCGCCAATCGCAGGCAGATCAAAGCGCGCCGTTACCCAAGCATCGTCAGCCATTCCGTGGTGATCATCGCGCGCCGAAATCAGCAGTTGTGGTGACTTCACCGCTTGGCTTGGGCTGCCGACGATCGTCAATGGGCTGGTTGCACTGAGCTTTAATCCGGGAACGTTGATCTGCACTCGGGTACTCAGTGCATCGTCGTCAGGATCACGAAACAGCCCGTCAATCGCCAAGGTATAGCGCAGCGGTGCGCCTTGGTCGAGATCCCAGCCTGCTATCTGACTTTGCAGCGCCTGCTGCACAGTGGTAATGATTTCGGGTGGACGATTCTGGCCCACGCCTTTATTGCCCTCGCCAGTGGAGGCGAGAGTCTGTGTCGCGCTCAAGGTTAGCTCGACTTGCTCCTTCGCTTCCTCTTCCTGTGGAAGCTGCTCTTGTTGCGCCGTGGTGGGCGGTTTCGGTTCAATGGGGTCGGCGATCGGAGCTGGCGGTGGTACTGGGGCGGGCGCCGTAGGGCCGACCTTGTTACCAGGCGGGCTTACCTTACTTGCCACAGAGCGGGGGTCAGCGGCTTGCGCGAGTAACTTCGTTTCTGCTGGCGATGGCGCTTGGCTTGGGGTGAGCAAGTGCCAGAGTGCCAGCGCGACGAGCGACGCGGCAGCAGTGAAAATCGCTTTAGCTCGCATCACCTTACGCCATCCTTGATTGCAGCCAGCAACGGGAGAATTTGAGGTCTTTTTCAATCAAGCTGGCGCTGCACTCGAGCAGTTCGCTGATCTCCTCGTTTTTCATCCCCATCAGGTATTTGAGTTTAAGTGCGTTGGACTGACGCGGGTAACGGATGCTGAAGTTGTCCAGTACCTTGTCCATGATGATCAACTGCTCGATTTTTTCATCCTGTTCGTGCGGCAATTGCGTCACTTGCTGACGTTTCTGCGCCTGTAGCGCGCGTGCGTTGTCGATCAAGATCTGCCGCATCACTTTGGCGGCCATGAGGAAAAATGCCCGCTTGCTGGTGATCTCACTCAGATCGCTGTTCGACATTTTCAAATAGGCATCGTGAATTAAAGCGGTGGTACTGTTGACGCTGTCGGCCAGCACTTGGTTCTCTGTGCCATATTTTTCTGCACTGCGCTCGCGCTCTTGCTGGGCAATGTGGCGCAACTGCAAATAGGCAAACTGATAGAGCTGACTTTCGGCCTGCTTATCGCCCGCCTGCCACTGGCGGATAATTTGAGTAAGTTGTGAGCTTGCTGCCTTCATGAAGCTTCTCCTGCGACTTTAACAAATTCAGAGATGCGAAAGGTATCGATCCGGTCGGAGCCGTCTCGTTGTGGGGAAACTTGCTGCTGGTAACGGTACAAAATCCCTTGATCCCACCCTCGACCGGCGGGCAGATACTCCCAAGTGGTGTACTGCGCCGGGTACTCGGTGGGAAACCAGCGCACCATAATGTTCATCTGCGCCAGTTGCGCGTAGCCACTAGGGTTTTTGAGCCACCACATGTCGGCGTATTGCGCGCTGACCTCTTGCGGGTAACTGCGCCGCGTTGTCGGGCAGTGCTCAACGCTACTTGGCCCTGAAAACACCTTACTCTGCTCGACCAGCAGGCAGCGCTCGCTGATATCACTCTCTTGGTAGACGGTCTCTTTCCACACCCCTTGGTAAGCAATGCGGTTGCCAAGCGATTCTGGATAGGTAAACCAGATCATTTCGCTGCGATTGGCGTGCGGGACGCGTTCGCTACGCCCCATGCCTTGCACTTTACCGAGGATCAGTTGGGTTTGCGGATCGAAGTTGAGCGCCACGGAGCGATATTTCCAATCCCCTTCGTCGTCGAAATCGTCCAAAGAAAAGCCATTGAGATCGTTGCGAGTGCAGCCTTTGGCCGCGCAGCCAACCACCCCTTGCCAGCGGGCAAAATCGCTCAGCGGCTCAACCGTTTTCTGCGCGTACGGCTGGGTTCGGTCTAAAAAGCAGCCATTGAAATAGTCACCAAGGCTTGGGTATTGGATCAGGCTCTCTGCGGTGATTTCAAAGCTCATTTCGCCGATCGGCGTGCGGTAGTCTGGCCGTTCGAGATGGCGCACATCCAGAGCGCAAGCGCGTCCGCGCCAATCTTTCTTCTTGATCATGATGTTGCTCAGACGGGTATTGAGCGGCGAAAAAATCACCTCGTCAGAGATAAAATGCCGCTCAATGTAGCGCTGGCTCTGGTTTAGGTGCGCCACCGCCTCTTTGACCGACACCAGTGGCAAGTCCAAAAGCTCGGCGCTGTGGTCGAGAAAATTGAGATCGATGCGCTGCAACTGCTGCTGAAATTGAGGGTTGGAGAGCACGCTACTGACCAGCACAATCTCATCGCGATTTTCCGGCGTGCTGTCGAGTGACAACAACAGGCGCGTGAGGTTGATGCTGCGGCTCGGTTTGGTGCTAGCCAGCGTTGGCGTAATCACTTCCTGAGCAGAAAGAGTGGTGAGCAGGTAGCCTTGCTCATTGGGAGCGAGGAAAAAACTCACCACATCGCCGGGCTGGTATTGAAATGCCCCTTTGTGGGTTAAACCGCTCAAATTCGAGCTGGTTTTGTAATAGAGCCCGGTGACGGGCGCATCGATAAAATAGCCCGTTTTGGGCGACGTGGCGTGGGCCATAAGGCTGCCCAAATACAGCAGAGTGAAAGAAAAAATCCGTTTCATAGTACTACTTATTTCTGAGTTTCAGTGCGGGTGGCGTCAACACTCTGTTTTTGCGGCACCGGAGTGAGCATCGCCAGCAGCATCTTCTGTTTGATGTGTTTGGGGATCTCCGGGTTGGAGAGAATCCGTCGCCGCGTCATCTCCAGCATGGCGTTGACCGACAGCTCCGTCGCGTCGTTGCCCTTGCTGTGAAACATCAAACTGGTCACCTCGTACATCATCTCTTCAGCGATCAATTTTTCTTGATGCAATTGACGATTTTTCGCCATCAAGGTGCTAGTGAAGCTAACCCCCGAAATCAGCAGCAAGATGATTAACAGCGAAGGGATAGGGCGGCGCTGCAACAGGCGGCGCGTGGTGTAAAAAGGGTTATGCAGTTTGAGCGAAATGGGGCGGCACGCCAGCACATTTTCGATGTCGTGGCGCAGCTCGCTGACGCTGAGATAGCGCTCTGCGGTGCGCTGCGCGGTCGCTTTGTCGCCAATCAAACGAAGATCCGAGTGCTTGGGCTGCGCGGGGAAAAGCAGCTGCAAAATTTTGCCCAGCGAATAGAGGTCGCTTTGCTGGGTGAGATACGCGCCCGCTTTCTGCTCTGGGCTGGCATAGTGTTCGCTGTAGGCGAGCAGGCCAAGCTGACCTTCGCCGCAGGCCGGAGGATACACTTTTTGCGTTAAGTTAAAATCGAGCAGTTTAGGTCGCTGATCTTTATCGATGAGAATGTTTTCCGGCTTTAAATCGGCGTGCAGGACCTGATTTTGATGGGCATGCTCAATGGCTTGGCAGATGTGGCGAAACAGGGTCAGTTTTTGCGCCTTACTAAGCGAGTGTTGCTGCAAAAAGCGCTCAAGCGTCACCCCTTCGACCCGTTCCATCACGATGTAAACCGAATCCTGATGCATGCCGCCGTCAAACACCTTAGCGATGCACGGGTGATTGAGTCGCGCCAAAAGCTGCGCTTCATCAAACAGCGCCCGAGTGCCCAAAATGTTGCTTAAGGTCGGTTGAATGAACTTGATCGCCAGTTGCTGCTCGAAGGTTTGATCGGCGCGATACGCCGCGTACACTACCCCCATTCCGCCACGACCGAGCTCGTGAGTGAGCTGGTATTTGTCGATCAGGTGACCGGAGAGATCCAGCGTTGCGTGGGTTGCTTGTTGAGCGTGAAACCCCAGCAATTGCGTGAAGGGCTCTTGTCCGTCGGCTTCGAGCAAAGGCATGACGCTCTGATACAACTCAAGCGAACTCTGTTTGAGCTTTTGAAGAAAGTCTTGTTTCTGATTGTCATCGAGATCCAGCAGGTGATAGAAAACCTGCGTGGTACTGGAACCTAACTGCACTGTACGTTTCTAATTCTTGTTTAATTCGCCGCAATTCTATAAGAAATTTGTAATATATGTGATATTTTTCTTATTTATGAGATTGTATTCGCATATTCGACTTTCCCTGGATCTACTGGTGTTGGGGGTAACGCTGGTGCGCTGATGCTATCAAGCTCTAGCCCCCATGGAGTCATCATGTCCTATAGATATGAACTCTGTCTTATCATTTGGTGCGGTAATCACCTTGTCATACTGGGCTGGATTAAAAGGTTGCTTCACTCCTGCATATCCATAGTCACTGACTACTATAGGAATAAGAAATATTGAAGCAACTCCAATACTGATAGATTTGTTTCTTACATTATTCATGAATCCGCCAAATGCCATTTTGAAATAAAATACAAGTTAATCATAGCTTTACTGTGCTCATATTTCAATCAAACATAAAAGGGCCAGTACGGCCCCTTTATATGTGACGCTATTCACACCCTATTGGCACTCGTATCTGATCAGACGAAATAGGGATGAGAGTTTCAGTAACACATTTCTTTACCCTTACAGGTTCATAGTGATTTTGATATTCCAACACTGTCTCACACAAACGATATCCATAGTTTAGTCCTGATTGGATCTGTGTTTTAAGTAGAGTGCTCAAACCTGTTGACTCGGAAACCAGAGTGGCATGCTGTACATTTGGAGCACCATTTGAATAGCTGTACACTTCGATGAATGAGTTTTTGATATCAGTATTGTTTCCTTTAGCTACATTGAGCTCATACAACTCACAAACCGTAGCTTTATCTCCTACGGCATTGATGTAAAAGCCAATATCGCATTCACGCTCCAGACCATGTTCTAGCTTAAACGCAGTGCTTTTAGCATACTCTCGTGCGACAGCTACCGCCTTAGCTGCATTCAGGATACCATAACCACACACACCGTTATCACATGACGATTTAGGATACAATTCAGAATCTTTGTCCGAAAACTCCAAATGTGGTGTGAATTTTCCTGCACTCACGCCGAGTAACATCGATATTTCTGATGGAGTAAGCGCCGGATTCTCTTGCTTTAGTAGTGCCACGACACCGGTAACTAACGGTGTGGCAAAAGAGGTTCCCTGCCACTCTCTAATGTCGAACTGTCCATCGTCGTTTTCATCAACACTACTAGCAGAAACAACTCTATCTGCCCTAGCGGTAATTTCTATTAGTGCGCCATAGTTAGAAAACCAAGACTTAAAGCCATCGATTGTATTTCCACCAACTGTAATTACCCCAACGCAGTTTGCTGGAGCATAGAACTCCGCATCCTTGTTGTCATTAGCCGCTCCGGCTACAACTGTAATTCCTTCTTTCAACGCAAAATCTATTGCATCTTTAAGATCGCCATGACATGAATCATTCGATGCGATGGACAAATTTATGACATCTACGGGTGCGCTAATTTTCGAGCCAGTGATTGTTGCGTCACCAGCGAGCCAGCGAATTGCTCTGGCGACGTCATCTTGTGCTATAGCTCCTGAGTTGACATCACAACGAGCAATGTTCGCTGCAATCAACTCAGCTCCCTTTACAATACCTCGAATACCGTAGTCATCAGATTTAGCTCCGATCAAACTTGCCACTGCAGTACCATGCCCATAACCACATGAAGTAACTTGATGTTCACTCGGGACCAAATAATTCGGACTGTCATGACCTGCAATGAAGCTGTAACCTTCGCTAAAGGTCAAATCCGGCGTCTCAACAAACTGTGAGTCAACAATACCAATACGAACATTAGATATTGGTTTGATACTATCATAGATACCTGCAATACCATTTGCCCCACTAAAACTAACATCCTGAGATCGCCAGATGTTTTCATATTGAGCTGAGTAGTATTCATCTGGAACTGTACTGACAGACCCGAGGTTTGAGATAGAAGCTTTTGGTTTTTCAGCAAGTTGGGGATTTGCATAGTCGATTGAGTTCGGTTCTGCATAACAAAAGGTCCCAACAAGGGAAGCCCAAGAAGCAATTGCAAGTATGCTAGGTTTAATTTTCATTCTTTTTATCCTTTTACAGTGCATTCACTTACAAGATTTCTAGATGCAACCTTCTGGCTACTGGCACAGTTCAACATTTGTCCTAAGAATTCATAAGACGAACTGTACTGCCATTCACCATTACTGTACCCGCCTAATTCTTCAACACCGAAGATATATGAGAAAACTTCGCCATCACTCGTGAATTCAGCATTAGGTATAGACTGCAGTCTGCTATTCGCTTCTGCCAATTGATTAATCACACTGAGCTCTGCGGAAGCTCTTTTATTTAAACTATCGACAACTTTTTGATAGGCATTTGCTAGTTCACTTTCATCTAACAAACCATTTTTGTATTGCTCCAGAGGCATAGTTAACGCTTCAATGTCTAGCTGAATATCTCTGATTGTAGGAATATTTCTACTGTCCATGTGCGAAACGCTTGTAACGGAAACTCCCATAATTGAGTTCACCTTTGTATAGTAGTGCTCAATTGTCTGCAATTCATCCATTGACAATGCATCTTGACCATTTGCTTGTAGTAGAGCAATTTGCTTCTTTAGTTTTATACCGGACGTGTTTGTAATTGAAGCATCGACAGTGACCGCACTTTCAACCCGAGAATCTGCAACTCCAATTGTTAGTTTTGCTGTTGTCTCATCCCCATTTAAGATGACACGATTGAACACTATATATCCATCTTCAACAGTCCATTCAAACGTGTCACTAGTACTCAGTCCCTTTAAAGAATATCGTAGGTCCTCTTTTCCGGTATAGTTCACTCCAAGATTAAAGCGGGTTACTTGCCCTTCCACGATAGACAATTCACCGACAGGTCTCATCTCTAAAATAGGTGCGGCATCTGTACTGGTGCTACCACTGCCACCTCCACCACCACAGGCAGACAATAAGGTTACCAAACTAATCATCCCAATAGCTCTAACAAGCGCCATAATTTCAATCCTTATTTAGTTTCTCTTTTAATCCATCGCTATATTTTTTCCAGTCAGACTTTTCCATCCTTTTTATACCTAGCTGCTGCAGATAGTTGTCCAACTTCTCTTTTGGCATAAACTTCAAACATTCAAGGCTATAAGCTATGTATTTTTGTAGTTTGTTATTCTGGAGCGTTAGCATTACTGATCTTCGATTCCAATTGCAAATATGGACTAATTGTGAATGCTTACATTGTAAGATTTCCATAAGCTCGAAACAGATTTTCGCCGTGTGCGTTCTTGTAGACTTGCTGTTGAGACGCTTAGACATTAAATACTGTCTACTATCTTTATCCAATGCTAACAAGTTTTCTGCGCCACGCACATAAAATGGTTGCGCTTCATCTAACGGATTATTATAAATAGCATTTACTTTAGTCAGGCTAATCCCCAAAACAGAACCTACACGTCTGTATGTCTGGTTAGGGATCTCCAGTTTTGCAATTACCTCTATAAAATCTTTATTTAACATATTCCACCTTAAATAAGTGATGATGAGCAAAATTTTGCTCATCATCATCAATTAATTCTGCTTTGCTTTTCTAGCTTCAAGGACTTCAAATAAGGTCGTTTGAAGCTGATGCTTTAACGCCTCATTCAAATTTAATGATGATGGCATTGATAGCCAGTTGTGGCAAGTTTGGCGCTTAATTGGCCTCCGACGACTGAGAAGCGCTGAGCTCCAAATACTTCTTCTCGATAAAAGCTTTCTCTCGCCCTAAATGCAGCAACTGTTTTTGGCTGGCGGCCAATTGCTGCCTGAGCTCATTCAGCTCCGATGCTTGCGGCGCTGAAGCCGTCTGGCTGGCTAACTGGCGCTTATAGTTTTCAATGGTGGCCAAAAGTTGCTCTTTCTCTTTGGCAAAGTTCTGCTCTATGTCCTGAAATCCGCCGCTTTCGCTGATCATGATGTATTCACGCTCAAGCTGCTCAAACTGCTTTTCGATCGCTTCTTTCTGCTGGCGTAGCCCGGCGACGGTATCATTCTGCTCCAGCAGGATATTTTTGGCTTTACGTAGCCCGCGGGTACTTTTATCCAGATCGCCTTTCAGCTTGCGAATGAGTTGGTGCGATTTGGACAGTTTCTGATTGAGCAGCTCAATTGACGCTTGCTCTTCACGGCTGTGGCCGCTGCTTGCGGCGCGGATCTCAGCGACCTGTTGTTCCAAAGCCTGTTGGATTTGCACCAGCGCATTTAAGGTTTCGCGGTTTTCATTGCTGTAGTTGAGCGCGTGATTGACCGACTCTTCGCATAGCGCTTGAGCCGATTGACTGAGTGCGCCACCCTTGGCTGAGGAGCCAAGCGCTTGGCGAAACTCGCGCAGCATCAGCCAGAGAATGACAAACCACAGCAGCAAGATCAGCAAGCCGAGATTGATGGCGAGGGTCATCAGCAGATCAGGGCCAAGTTCATTTAGCAGCAATTCCAAAGACATAGACAATCAACTTTATGACTAGTGGTATGGCTAAGTTTAGATGCTAGCGATTTTTGTGCCTATAATTTAAACAGTTTTCGCAGTGGAGCTGGTGGTAAGGTGAAGATACTGATAGTCGATGACAGCAGGGCAACGTTAGAAATTGTGCGCAAAGCGCTGCAAAGTTTTGGTTATCGTCGCTTGTCGATTGAAAAGACCAACAGCGCGACACAAGCGCTGGAGACGATCGAGCAATGGCAGCCAGACATAGTGCTGACCGACTGGCACATGCCGGATATGACGCGCTTGGCGCTGGTGGAGACGGTGTCGCAGCGCTACCCGCAGATCAAAATCGCCATGATCACCACTGTGGATGATGAGGCGCAAATCGCTCAGGCCAAAGCGGCCGGCGCTTCCCAAGCTCAGCCAACTGGAAAAGCTGCTGAAAAAGGTGGTGCATAGCGAGATTGAACTGAACAATATTCGCTTGCAGCAGTTTGATGACAGCAAGGTGCCGTGTCTGATCGCCATTTACGAAGATGGGGAAACGCAAAAACCGCGCGCCGTAGCCGTGCTTGATATTTACGCGGTGTGCGTGTTGGCGTCGGCCAATCCGCATATTTCGCCCGAGCAACTAAACCAAGCGGTGCACAAAAAGATGGTCAGCAAAGTGATACTCGACACCTGCCAGCGGGTGCTGGATAAATCCTCGTTAGCGTTTCTCGACAGCTTGACGCGCAAAAGTCTGCGGCTCAAAAGCGTCAGTTTTGCGCCACAAGCGTTCGATAAACTCAAAGTGTTGTTTAACAAGGAAGCCGACAAGCGGGTCGATTTTTCCTGCCAGTTGCAGCAAATGGCGCAAGGTAAAATCACCTTAGTCGGCTTTTAGCCGTGTCGACTGGTTGTGCCTGTGCCGCAGACGGGTCATAATGTTACACGTAACATTACTGACAAAAAGCGTTTTATGCCTCAACATACCTCTGCCGCGCCCAGCAGCAAAAAAGCACGCACGACGTTGCAAGATGTCGCCGACCAAGTGGGCGTGACCAAAATGACCGTTTCGCGCTATCTGCGCAATTCGCAGTCGGTCGCGGAAAAGACCCGCGAGAAAATTGCCGCGGTGATTGAGGAGCTCGGTTACATCGAAAACCGCGCCCCAGCGATGCTGTCCAAATCGTCCAGCCGCGCGATTGGCATTCTGCTGCCATCCCTGTCCAACCAGATTTTTGCCTCCTTTGTGCAAGGAATTGAAACCGTTACCAAAGCGCACGGCTACGAGACGCTGTTGGCCCACTTTAGCTATGACGAGTTAGAGGAAGAGCGCAAAATCGCTTCGCTGCTCTCTTATCAGGTGGATGGGCTGATTTTGACCGAGAGCCACCACACCGAACGCACCTTGCAGATGATCAAAAACGCTGGCATCCCTGTGGTGGAAACCATGGAGCTGCCGAGCCAACCGATTGATATGGCAGTCGGGTTGGATCACATCGAGGCGTCGTATCAGGTGGTGAAGCGCATGATTGCCTCGGGTAAGCGGCACATCGCCTATTTTGGCGCGCGTTTAGACACGCGCACTAAGCTGCGCATGCAAGGTTATGATCGCGCCATGCTCGAAGCGGGCTTGACTCCGCAACACGTTCTCACTGGTGATCACTCCAGCTTTTCTCTCGCCGATGAGTTGCTGCAACGCGCGCTGGCCATTATGCCGACGCTCGATGGGGTGTTTTGTACCAACGACGACATTGCCATCGGCACGCTGCTGGTGGCTCAGCAGCGCGGTATTGCCGTGCCTGCGCAGTTGGCGGTGGTTGGGTATAATGCGCTCGATATTGGCCAAACCATCAGCCCGAAGCTGACCAGTGTCGATACGCCTCGTTTTCAGATCGGCGAGAAAAGTGCCGAGCTGCTGTTGGCGCGCTTGCGCGGAGAACAGCCGGAGCAAAGCGTGGTGGATATGGGCTACAAAATTACCGCTGGCGAGAGTGTGTAACTCGGTCGATGTGATTAAAACCAAGGGCGCGATGAACGCGCCCTTGTTGATCAGATGATAAAACTCGCCCCTTGATCGGCGCTGCTGACATGCTGGCGCATCACCTGAAACAGATGGCGTCCCCAAGTCTGCTGCTGCGCTTCGCTGTCTACCTTCATCGCCGTGCGACCTGTGGTGTCGCTGAGGTTGTTTAACTCGCCTGTCTGGCAATCGACACGAATCACATCACCATTACGCACTAAGCCAATTGTGCCGCCGCGAATCGCCTCTGGGGAGACGTGAATGGCTGATGGGATTTTGCCTGACGCGCCAGACAAACGGCCATCGGTGACGAGTGCCACTTTAAAGCCCGCCTTTTGCACATTGCCGAGGATCGGCATCAACTTGTGCAGCTCTGGCATGCCATTGGCGGCTGGGCCATTGTGTGTCACCACCACGATGCAATCTCGGTTGAGCTCACCGCGCTGATAAGCCGCTTCGACCTCGTGCTGGCACTGGAACACCAGCGCTGGCGCTTCAATCACCCGCTGATCTTCTTTCACCGCAGAGACTTTCACCACCGCTTGGCCCAAATTGCCAGTCAGCACTTTTGTGCCGCCAGTGGACTGGAAAACGCAGCATTTGTCGGCGATCACATGGCTATCGAATGTACCCTTACATGGTGTCCAAACAAGCTTACCGTCGACGAGGCTTGGTAAGCTCATTTGGTCGTCGAACTCGCCAAACACTGGCTGCACGTCGCGATGCAGCAGAGCCGCTTCATTCAAGCGGTGCAGCAGTGCAGGCACGCCACCGGCTTGTTGGAAGGCGTTCATGTCAGCGGGGCCGTTGGGGTATACGCGTGCTAGCAGCGGCACCACGTCTGACAAATCACTGATGTCCTGCCACGTCAGCTCAATACCCGCAGCGCGCGCCACCGCCAGCATATGAATGGTGTGGTTGGTGCTACCGCCCGAAGCGAGCAGAGCGACAATGCCGTTGATAAGGCTTTTTTCCGTCACCACCTCGGCCAGCGGGCGATAGTGGGAAGAGCCCGAAGTCATGGCGGCGATTTTCAGCGCGGCGTGTTCTGTCAGCGCTTTGCGCAGTGCGCTGTGCGGGTGGACAAAGGCGGAGCCGGGCAGCATCAAACCCATCGCCTCAAACACTAACTGGTTGGTGTTGGCGGTGCCGTAGAAGGTGCAGGTGCCGACGGAGTGATAGGCGCGACACTCCATATCGAGCAGCGCCTCTTTCCCCACGTCACCCGCGGCGTATTTCTGGCGAATATCGACTTTCTCTTCGTTGCTGATGCCCGTTGCCATCAACCCTGCTGGTACAAACGCGGTAGGCAAGTGCGCGTAAGCGAGTGCGCCCATCAGTTGTCCGGGGGCAATTTTGTCGCAAATGCCGAGCAGCAAGGTGGCGTCAAACACATTGTGGCTCAAAGAGAGGGCTGTGGCCTGCGCAATTAGATCGCGTGAAAAGAGCGACAAGTCCATCCCCGGCTGGCCTTGGGTCACGCCATCGCACATTGCAGGCACGCCGCCCGCAACTTGCGCCGTGTGGCCATACGGAGCCAGCGCGGCTTTGATTTGCGCAGGATAGAATTGATAAGGTTGATGCGCGCTCAACATGTCGTTGTAAGCGTTGATGATGGCAATATTGGCGTGGGTGAAGTTGAGAATACTCTGCTTTTCGGCCGAGCAAGACGCCGCGACCGCGTGAGCCAAATTGCCGCAAGATAGATGAGCGCGCGCTTTGCCATATTGCGCCTGTTGCGCGGTGCGGGCTAAAAATGCCGCACGGCTTTGCGCGCTGCGCTTTGAGAGGCGTTCGGTGACCGCAAGAATAACAGGATGAGTCATAAGGCGACCTCGCTTTGTGCGATCAATGCGGCGGCGGCTTCTTCCACCACCTGTTCGATGGGCGCGTCGATAGAAACAATCAGGGTTTGCGGCTCATCGTCCGGGCGCTCTAAAGTGGCAAACTGGCTGTTGACCATGTTCTCTTTCATAAAATGGCCTTGGCGCTGGCGCATGCGTTCTAAAATCAGCGCCTTATCGCCGTCGAGAAACAGAAACGTCACGTTTCGGTTGCCATCGCGGATCTGGTCGCGGTAACACTTTTTCAGCGCCGAGCAGACAATCACGCCGTGTTCATTTTTGCTCTCTAAGCTGTAGGCCGCATCGCGAATGCGCTCCAGCCATGGTGTGCGGTCATCGTCATTCAGCGGCTGACCAGAGGCCATTTTCTGAATGTTAGCGCGAGGATGAAGATCGTCGCCGTCAATGAATTTACGCCCCAGTTTTTTCGCCAAAAACTCACCAATGGTGGTTTTACCGCTCGCGCAGACACCCATCACAATGACACTACTACCCGCCATAATTTGCCCTCATAACTAAACTTGCGCGTGATCTCAAAATTGAAATTCACTTGGAAATATGGGTTTATCTTATTCATGTTATCGGTAACATGTTACCGGTAACTTCAATAAATGTGAACCACAACACAAACTATAATTCGTAAAGGTGAACCTATGGAACAGCTAGCCCAAACCCCTGATCCTACGTATCTTTTAACCGTTGCAGCGCTGGCAATTGCCGCCTTGCTTCTCCTTATCATCAAACTCAGAGTGCACGCTTTTGTCTCTCTGATTACCGTCAGTTTGGCGACAGCCATCGCCACTGGCGTCACGGCAGACAAAGTAGTGCCCACTATGCTGGGAGGCTTTGGCGGCACACTGGCCTCTGTGGCGCTGCTTGTTGGCCTTGGCGCCATGATTGGCAAAATTTTGGAAGTGACTGGCGGGGCGAAAGTGCTGGCCGACACCATGATCGGTCGCTTTGGCAAAGAGCGTGCGCCGCTTGCGTTGGGGGTTGCTTCGCTGTTGTTTGGTTTCCCGATCTTTTTTGACGCTGGCCTTGTGGTGATGATGCCGATCATCTTCAGTGTGGCCAAACGCTTTGGCGGCTCACCGCTGAAATATGCCTTGCCCTCTGCGGGCGCATTTGCGGTGATGCATGCGTTTGTGCCGCCGCACCCGGGCCCAGTGGCGGCGGCGGAGTTTCTCGGCGCGAACATCGGCCTGTTGTTGGTGGTTGGGATCTTGGTCGCGATTCCGACTTGGTATCTTGGTGCCTACTTGTTTGGTCTATATGCTGGCAAAAAATTCGACATTCCGCTGTCAAAAGCCTTTTTCAACAGCGACACCATCCTAGACGAAAAGCACATGCCCAAGTTTGCTACCGTGATGACGCTGCTGGTGCTGCCGGTGCTGCTCATCTGTCTTGATACGGTGCTTAACACCTTAGCGGTGGCGGGTGTTATCGACGGTAAAACACCATTGGTGGCGTTTTTACGCATGTTGGGTAAAACGCCCGTGGCGCTGCTCATCACCTTAGTGGTGTGTCTGTTGGTGTTTGCCAAAGATTACGGCATGGCGAAGCTGGAAAAGCTGTGCGGCGATTCACTCGCGCCGATTTGTGGTGTGATCCTCGTGACAGGCGCGGGTGGCATGTTTGGCGGTGTGTTGCGCGCCAGCGGTATTGGTGATGCGTTGGCCAACGTGCTGACCGATACTGGCATGCCGGTGATTGTGGCCGCGTTTGTGATCTCCACTTGCTTGCGCGTCGCGCAGGGCTCGGCCACCGTGGCGCTAACGACGACGGCGGCACTGATTGCGCCTGTGGTCGCGGCAACAACAGGCTTGAGCGAACTGGATCTGTGCTTTATCGTGATCGCCATTGCTGGCGGCGCGACGGTGCTGTCTCACTTTAACGACTCTGGTTTCTGGTTGGTTTCCCGCTTGATGGAAATGGACGAGAAAACCACTTTAAAAACTTGGACGGTAATGGAAACGTTACTTGGTGGTATCGCCTTTATTATCGTTGCAACATTGAGCTTTATTCTTTAGAGGTGATCGATGAAAACACTTGAACAACGACTAAGAGAAATCCAAATCGTCCCGGTTATCGCCATCAACGACGTGGCGCATGCGCTGCCACTCGCGAAAGTGCTGGTGGAAAATGGTCTGCCGTGTGCGGAAGTGACTTTCCGCACCGAGGCGGCGGCAGAATCGATTCGCCTGATGCGTGAAGCGTACCCCGATCTGCTGATTGGCGCAGGTACGGTGCTGACCACGGAGCAAGTGGATATTGCCATCGAAGCGGGGGTGGATTTCATCGTCAGCCCCGGCTTTAACCCAACCACAGTGAAATACTGTCAGCAGCGCGGTGTGGCCATCGTACCAGGCGTTAACAATCCAAGCCTAGTGGAACAAGCGATGGAAATGGGGCTGCGCACGCTGAAGTTCTTCCCGGCTGAACCATCAGGCGGTGTCAACATGCTTAAAGCACTAACCGCGGTTTACCCTGTGGAATTTATGCCAACTGGCGGCGTCAGTCCATCCAACGTGGCTGATTACCTCGCGCTGAAATCGGTTGTCGCCTGTGGCGGCACGTGGATGGTACCAACCGCCATGATGGACAGCGGTGATTGGGAAGGTATTGCGGAACTGGTTCGCGCGGTGAAGTAAAAAATAGTGCGCCAAAACGCAAAAGGCCATCGCTTGATGGCCTTCTTTTATACTGGTTAACCCTTCGTTTTACCCGATAGTGTCAGCAGCATAGTGGCGCTGCCGTACGTGATAAGCACCCAGCCAAGGTGGTCGACGAGCGCTGCGATGGCTAAGCCTGCGCCGATCAACAGGTAATACATCAAGCCAAATAGCGCGCCAGCACTGCCTGCCTGCGCTTTGTATTGTGGTAACGCCATGCTCAGCACATTCGGAATGGCTATGCCAAACGCCATCACCACCAACAGCATCGGGGCGACAAACCAGATCGACGCCTGTAACGCGTAAACTGCGATAGCGCCGAGCGTCAAAAGCAGTGACGCGGCTTTCAATAAGCTCTGCTGTGGCATGTTTTTGGCCAACAAGCCTTTATTCACGTAGCTCCCAAGTAAAGAGCCGAGTCCAAGCACGAGGCCGCTGTAGCCGAACTGTTCGGCGGAGTAACCGAGTGTGGCAAAGGCAAAAGCGCCGAGTTGGTAGTAAGAGAACAGGGCAATGTTATACAGCGCCACCAATAAGGCCGAACGCCAGATGTGCGCATCTTTGACCATACGCCGGCTCAATGCACCCAGTGCAAGGGGATGTTTGCTTTGCTGGGTTTCTGGCAATTTGACGAAGTTGTAGAACAGCAAGGCAAGCGCCAAGACAAACAGAGCCAGAAAGACCGCCGCACGGCCGCCAAGCTGGGCGAGTTGCCCGCCGCTAAACATGCCGATCACCGGGCTGATGGATATCCCTAAGCCCATTAAGCTGAAGACTTTGCCAAGCTCCGCGCCAGTAAAACAATCACGCAACATGGTTTGAGTCACCACCGAGCCGACAGCGATACCAAACGCACTGCAAGCGCGCGCTAACATCAAAACGGTAAAGCTGTCGGTGTACATCGCGGTAAACGCACTGGCAGCGTAGATCAACAAGCCCAACAACATGGTGGGGCGTCTTCCCCATTGATCCGCCAAAATGCCCCACACTGCGACGCCCAGCGCAAACGCGCCAAAATAGATCGAGAGAGTTTGCGCCGCTTGCGCGTAAGAGACGCTAAATGCCTGTGCAATCGAGCCTAAGGCGGGGCTGTAAATAGTTTCGACAATTTGCGGAAACATCAGCATCACGACCATTAAGCTAAGAGAGGGTTTTGCTTTCATTGCAATTCTCACCTTTGTTTTGTTCGCGGTGAGTATATCTGCCATGATATTGGGTAAGTTAACGACATTCAGAATGAAAATATCAACATTCGGACAGGCGAAGATGGCTGGATGTGAATACGGATGGTAAGAGACATTATGGCAGTGATTACCCCAGCAACCCAATTTGACGCTGATGCGTTGCCCGCCAGCGTCATTGGGATCGCCTCTGAGATTGGTCAGCACGATTCCGGCATGCATCAACACAGCAAAGGGCAGTTACTTTACGCGCCGAAAGGTTGCATGACTTTTGTACTGGACCATTCGCTGTGTACCTTGCCGCCGACCAAAGCCGTGTGGATCCCGCCCAACCTATCTCATCGCGCAGTGATGACCAATGTGGTGGCCTATCGCTCGCTCTATTTTGATTGTTGCCAGTTCGCGGCGCCAACGGAGTTGGTGATGATAGAGGTCAACCCACTATTGCAAGCGTTGATTGAACGCATGGCGTTTTGGCCGTGGGACAAGGCGGAAGCAGAGATGCGCAATACCGTCGCGCTGTTTTGGGAAGAGTTCGCGAGCGCCAAACGCCACTTTTTCCAGCTCCCCTTGCCGCAAGATGCCCGGTTACAACCGTTTCGCACCGCGATGACCCAAGAGACTTTTTTAGCGCCCTCAGCATCTGAGCTGGCCGAGCGTGTTGGGCTGAGTAGCAAAACCGTCACACGAATGTTTCAAACCGACACGGGCATGTCGTATCAAGAGTGGCGCCAGCAGTGGCGCTTGCTCAAATCGATCGAACTGCTTTCGTCTGGGATGTGTGTCACCGATGTGGCGTATTGGCTGGAGTTTGCCTCAGACAGCGCCTTTATCGCCTTTTTCAAAAAGCAGACTGGCTACCCGCCGTTGCACTTTATCAAACTTGGGCAAAACTTATGAAGGAGTAGCAAACACATAAACCAAGTCCAGTGATGGATTCTGCGTTTACCCGTGACTAGCTGGAGGAATTCGCATGAGTCGAACCGTTAAATTATTAATGTTGGGGTGGTTAGGATTATTTTTTTCAACACCACTGTGGGCCAGTGTCACTTGGCAAGGACATTGTCGAGACAGGCTCCCTTTTCTTTATTACGAAGATGGCCAGTGCAAAGGACCGGGTGGGGATGTGATCACCCAAGCCATCAGTAAAATGGGTCATCAAATCGAATGGACCAAAGCGCCTTGGGCGAGAACCATTGGTGTTGCTCCACAAGGTGGTGTTGACATCATCCCTTTGCATTCGATGAATGAAGAGCGTGAGGCGTACTTACATCCTCTCTTGATGGGCTACGGAAAAAGAGAAGTGTTTTACTTCACTCGTAAAGACTCTGACATTGATGCGCAAGATTTTGATGAAATCGTCAGTAAAGGGTATGTGATTGGTGCGCTCAATGGCAGTTTCTACAGTTCGCAATTTAATCAAAACGTGGATAAGTTGCGCACAAACTTTGTCACCAAGGGTGATCAATTGATCAACATGCTCAAGGCGGGTCGGTTGGATCTGGTTATCACTTCAGAGCAGCATGGTTTGGAGGTGTTTGACAGCGATCCGGAGTTGAGAAAAATCGCCTACAAAGACGTGTCGCTGAATGGACGGTTTTTTAGTGTCCCTAAGCGCTCTGCGAATTATCAATACATAGATCAATTAGAAGCGATTTTATTGGAGATGCGACGCTCAGGAGAAGTCACTCGTATCTATGAATCTTATGGTTTAGAAGCACCGATCCAGCAAGAATGATCTTGTGGTTGTGAGGTGGAAGCAAATGACCGCGGGCCAACTCACTGACCCGCGGTTATGCTTTTTGGGGCGCCTTAGCGCATCGTGACGAACTCTTCCGAACCGGTTGGGTGGATAGCCACAACTGAGTCGAAATCGGCTTTGGTTGCGCCCATCTTCATCGCCACGCCGAAGCCTTGGATCATTTCGTCTACGGCGAAACCGATGCCGTGTAGGCCGACCACTTTCTCATTTTCGCCTGCGCATACCAGTTTCATCTTGCATGGCTGACGGTGTTGCGTCACCGCAGTGTACATCGCGGTAAAGCCAGATTGGTACACTTTCACGTTCTCTTCGCCGTATTTGGCGATCGCTTCTGGTTCCGTCAGGCCGATGGTGCCGATTGGTGGGTGGCTGAACACTACGGTTGGCACCAAATCGTAATCCATTTTCGCGTTTGGCTTGTTGTTGAACAGACGCTCAGAAAGCTGACGACCCGCTTTCACCGCAACCGGGGTGAGTTCGATGCCGCCTTCCATAATATCGCCCACGCAGTAAATGCCTTCTACGTTGGTGGCTTGGAACTCATCGACTTTAATGTAACCGCGCTCGTTGGTGGCCACGCCGGTTGCGCTCAGGTTGATGGCGTCAGTCGCTGGGTGACGGCCGATTGCCCAGATAAGCTGATCAACGTTTTGGCTGGCACCGTTTTCAAGGTGCAGCGTTAGGCTACCATCGGCTTCTTTGACCACCTCTTTTGGCACGCTATGGGTGTGCAGTGTTGGGCCTTCTGCCGCCATCACTTCCACTAAGGTATCGATGATCATTGGGTCGAAGCTGCGCAGTGGCGATTCTTTACGGCAGAACAGGTGAGTTTCGGTACCAAGCGCGTTGAGTACGCCAGCGATTTCCACCGCGATGTACCCCGCGCCGACCACAGCAACACGTTTTGGCTGCTCAGCTAGGTCGAAGAAACCGTTGGAATCGATGCCGTATTCCGCGCCCGGAATGTTTGGAATGGTCGGGCGGCCGCCTACGGCGATCAGGATGTGATCCGCGGTGTAGTGCTCACCGTTCACTTCCACGGTTTTCGCATCGACAAACTTGGCGAAGCCTTTAATCACGTTGACTTTGTTGTTGCCGAGCACGCGATCGTAAGATTGATGGATACGGCCAATGTACGCTTGGCGGCTTTCCACCAGTTTGCTCCAGTCAAAGCCTTTTACGTCCACATCGAAGCCGTAATCTGGAGCGTAAAGGCTCATCGCTTCGGCGATTTGCGCGCCATGCCACATCACTTTTTTCGGTACACAACCGACGTTGACACAGGTGCCGCCGAGGTCTTTCGCTTCGATCAGCGCCACTTTCGCGCCATACATGGCTGCACGGTTGGCTGATGCGATACCGCCACTACCACCACCGATACAGATATAGTCAAAATGCGTTGCCATTACTTTCTCCAAGATCTTATTGATTTTTTGAGTGCCCAACATAGATTGGGGTGGCGCGTTGTGAAGTCAATGCCACCGCTTTCCCCTATCATAAAACGAGTCTAGCAATTTGCTTAATGGGAAAAAGTGACGATGCTTATGACAAATAGCGATGAGAGGACTAGAAAAGCTCGCGCTAAAGGAATATTAGGCAGATTAAGTGGCGATATTGGGTGAAAAAAAGCGCAGCGGTTAAGGCGCTGCGCTGAGAGAGGAGGAGCGCTCAGCCGTTATTCCGGCACCACCCACTCGACTTTCCAGTGGCCTGTCGCTGGCGCGATGGCTTGTTGCAGAAACGGCAGAATCTCTTGCATCTGGCTTTCCAGCTTCCACGGTGGGTTTATCACGATCATGCCGGATGCCGTCATGCCGCGCTCGTTGGTGTCGGGTGACACGCCGAGCTCAATTTGTAAAATTTTGCGAATGCCGAGCCCTTCAAGCCCTTCCAACATGTCATCGATGTCGCAGCGATTGACCACCGGATACCAAATCGCATAGATGCCCGTCGCCCAACGTTTGTGGCTTTGGTAAATCGCTTGCACCACATCACGGTACTCTTTGGCCAGCTCGTAAGGCGGATCAATCAGCACTAAACCGCGGCGCTCTTGTGGCGGCAGGCTGGCTTTGAGGCGTGAAAAGCCATCTTCTTTGTAGATGCTCACTTGGCGATCGCGGTGAAACTCCTGTTCCAATAGCGGATAATCGCTTGGATGGAGCTCCGTCAGGACCATGCGATCTTGCGGGCGCAACTGAGCGCGTGCCACGCGTGGCGAACCAGGATAGTAACGTAAGTTGTCGCCGTTATTCAGCGCCTTGATCGCATCGAGGTAGCTTTTGAGATCTTCAGGAATATTGTTTTGCTCCCAAATTCGTGCGATGCCTTGTTTGTATTCGCCAGTCTTTTCCGACCATTCATGCGTCAGATCGTAGCGACCCACGCCAGAATGGGTGTCGTGATAGACGAAGGGTTTGTCTTTTTGTTTTAAGGCGTCCAGAATCAAACTCTGAACAATATGCTTTAGCACGTCGGCGTGATTGCCAGCGTGAAAACTGTGGCGATAACTCAGCAAAATACACTCTCGTAACACTCTTGGCAGAGTGTGGTCTGGGATGAATAGGGTGATTATATACGCAAGTGATGCGGATGTTGATGGATCTCTCAGCCTAAGCACGGACAAAATTGCTCCACAGTATTGAAATCTGAACCTGTTGCTCATATGTAGTGTCATAATGCAGTACGTGTTACCTCCGTTGGCTGAAAAACAGTCGATGGAAGCGCGCAGCCCGTTGGACGCGCGGCTGCCTAAGTCACGCCTATGAGCCAAACAAAAGGAATTTATATGTCGAATCCACTGCTTACATTTACCGATCTGCCTCCGTTTTCTCAAATCAAACCTGAACATGTGAAACCTGCGGTCGAGCAGGCGATTGCCGATTGCCGCGCCAAGATTGACCAAGTGCTGGCGGACAACAGCAACCCGAGCTGGGAAAGCGTGATTGCGCCGATTGAGGAAGTGGATGATCGCCTGAGCCGTATTTGGTCACCCGTCAGCCACATGAACTCGGTGGTGAACAGCGATGAGCTGCGTGATGCCTATGAAAGCTGCTTGCCGATGTTGTCGGAGTACGGCACTTGGGTTGGTCAGCACAAAGGCCTGTTTGAAGCTTACAAAACCATCAAAGCCAGCGATGAGTATCAAAAACTGACGCAAGCGCAGAAGAAAACCATCACCGATTCACTGCGTGATTTTGAGTTGTCGGGTATCGGCTTGCCTGCGGACGAGCAGCATCGCTATGGTGAGATCAGCAAACGTATGTCGGAGCTGAGCTCGAAATTCTCCAACAACACCCTTGATGCCACCATGGGCTGGACCAAGCACATCACGGATGAAAAAGAGCTGGCAGGCATGCCTGAATCCGCGCTGGCGGCAGCCAAAGCGGCGGCAGAAGCCAAAGAGTTGGGTGGCTATCTGCTGACGCTCGACGTACCGTCGTATCTGCCAGTGATGACTTACTGTGACAACCAAGCGCTGCGCCGTGAAGTTTACGAAGCGTATGTGACACGCGCCTCTGATCGCGGCCCGAACGCGGGTAAGTGGGACAACACGGAAATCATCAATGAGCAGTTAAAACTACGCTATGAAATTGCCCGTATGCTGGGTTTTAACACTTACAGCGAAAAATCGCTGGCGACCAAAATGGCCGAGAGCCCAGCGCAAGTGCTTGGCTTTTTGAATGATTTGGCTACCAAAGCCAAGCCGCAAGGCGAGCGCGAAGTCGAAGAACTGCGTCAGTTTGCTGAGCAAGAGTTTGGGGTGTCTGAACTCAACGTGTGGGACATCGCTTACTACAGCGAAAAGCAAAAACAGCATCTGTTCCAAATTTCTGATGAAGAGCTGCGCCCTTATTTCCCTGAGTCCAAAGCCGTCAGTGGCCTGTTTGAAGTGCTCAAGCGCGTGTTTGGCATGAGTGTGCAAGAGCGTCAGGGCGTCGATGTTTGGCACGAATCGGTGCGTTTCTTCGATATTTTCGATGCGCAAGGTACGCTGCGCGGCAGTTTCTACCTTGATCTCTACGCGCGTGAACACAAACGTGGCGGCGCGTGGATGGATGAATGTCGTGTGCGCCGGATTAACGCGCAAGGCGAGCTGCAAACGCCGGTGGCGTATCTGACGTGTAACTTCAACCGTCCGATCGGCAACAAACCAGCGCTGTTTACTCACGATGAAGTGGTCACGCTGTTCCACGAGTTCGGTCACGGCATCCATCACATGTTGACCCAAGTGAGCACCGGGGCGGTTTCTGGCATCAATGGTGTGCCTTGGGATGCGGTAGAGCTGCCAAGTCAGTTCCTCGAAAACTGGTGCTGGGAAGAGGAAGCGCTGGCGTTTATCTCAGGCCACTACGAAACGGGCGAACCGCTGCCTAAAGCGATGCTAGAGAAAATGTTGGCGGCGAAGAACTTCCAGTCGGCGATGGGTATTTTGCGCCAGCTTGAGTTTGGTCTGTTCGATTTCACCCTGCACACCGAGTTCGATCCGGAAGTCGGCCCACGTGTACTGGAAACGCTGGCGCAAGTGAAACAGAAAGTGGCAGTGCTGCCAGCGGTGGAGTGGGCTCGCTTCTCCCACAGCTTCGGCCATATTTTCGCCGGTGGTTACAGCGCGGGTTATTACAGCTATCTGTGGGCTGAAGTGCTCTCTTCCGATGCGTTCTCACGTTTTGAAGAAGAAGGGATTTTCAACCCTGAGACGGGGCAAAGCTTCCTGCACCACATTCTTGAGATGGGCGGCAGCGAAGAGCCAATGGAGCTGTTCAAACGCTTCCGCGGCCGTGAACCACAAATTGATGCTTTGCTGCGTCATTGCGGTATTGCTGCGTAAATCAATAAAGCGCGAATACTTCTTACAAGGCCAGCCACAGAGCTGGCCTTGTTTTTTGCTGAACGGCAGCGTTAAGGGTTGACGTTGCGATTGATCGGATTTTGCAGCGAGATGAGGGTTTCGGTGGACTGCACTTCGTCGATCGCTTGCAGTTTATCGATCAGCACATATTGCAACTCTTCAATCGATTTGCACATCAGCTTGACGAAAATGTTGTACGCACCGGTGGTGTAGTAAGCCTCCACCACCTCGTCAAGGGCGTTGAGCTTTTGCAGTGCCGAGTGATAATCGCGCGCCGCATTGAGATTAATGCCGATAAAACAGCACACGTCATAGCCAAGTTTCTTGGTATTGACGATCACTTCTGTCCCTTCAATCACCTCGGCGGCTTTCATCTTTTCGATGCGCACGTGAATGGTGGCTGGGCTGACGTTAAATTGTTTTGCCATTTCGGCGTAGGGGGTTTTCGCATCCGCCATCAGCGTTTTTAAAATCGCTCGGTCGAGTTCATCCAGTTTGGCGTTGGTTGTCTGCATTCTTTGTCCCTTTTTTAACCGCCGTGAGGGTATAATACTAACAAGGGTCGCTCAGCTTGCACAATCACGCTTTGCACCTGAATCGTCTCAGTATTAACAAGGTGAATGCGTGCGTTTTTGTGTCTGTTTACTGCTGCTGTGCTGCAGCGCTTTTGCAACGGCTGAAGAGAAAAAAGTGCTGGTGGTTCACTCCTACCATCAAGGCTTTTACTGGACCGACTCGTTTCAGCGAGGATTGGCGCAGCAGCTAGAGCAGCGTGATATCTCGATGCGCGTGCTCTACTTAGACAGCAAACGCAATCAAAGCGCCCGTTTTCTCAATCAGCTCTATTTTCTCTACAAAACCAAGCTGCAGCAGGAGCATTTCGACGCGATTGTGGTCAGCGACAATATCGCGTTGGCGTTGATGCAGCGCCTCGCCGAGCAGCTTGGTGATACGCCAGTGATCTTTGGCGGAATTAATGATTACCAGCCAAGTTTGCATGCAGGTTTAAAAGCCACGGGCCTTACCGAAGACACCGACATACTCGCCAACATCGCGCTGATTGAGCGTTTGCAGCCGCAAGTCAAACAGATCTATGTGGTGACGGATCACTCCATCAGCGGGAAAGCGTTGCGTGTGCAGATCGACCGTTTTCTCACCGAGCATCCGCGCTATCAGCATAAAGTGATGCACTTGGTGCCGGATAATATGCTGGATCTGGCGCAGCAGACGGCTTGGATGGACATGAGTGATGCGGTGCTGTTTTGGGCTTACTATCGCGATATCAGCGGCCATTTGACCAGCAGTGACGACTGGAAAAAACTCAATCAAATGAGCCGTTCGCCAATTTATTTGGTGCACGATGTCGGTGTGGGCCATGGCGCGGTGGGTGGGGTGATCCAGAGTGGCTACAAGCAAGGCTTTGAAACCGGAGAAGTGTTACTCAACGTGCTGGCTAACCCAAGCGCGCCACTGCCCAAAGTGCGGGTGGGAGAGCCAGATATTCGTCTCGATTATCAAGCGGTCGCACGCTGGGGGCTCGGTGTGGAAGGAGAATCGGCCTCGGTGTTTTTCAATAAACCGGAGCCGTTTTTCGAGCGCTACAGCCGCGAGCTCCGCATGGTTGGCATCGCCTTTGTGCTGCTGCTGGGCGTGATTTTGTTGCAAGTTTCCTATCTACGCCGTTTGCGCCGCAGTGAAAGCCTCGCCAGAGAGAGCCAACTGATCCTCGAATCGATTTTCGATCAAAGCTTGCAGTACATCGGCATTTTGGATCAGCACGGTTGCCTGATTTCAAGCAACAGCCAACTGCAAACACTGCTGTTTTATCCGGGCATGCCGCTTGAGAGGCCCTTATGGCAGCACAAGCATTGGGAAGACGAATCAGGCGCCCGTTTAGCGAGCTATTTTGCCTCTTCGGAGTCGATGGTGAGTACCTTTGAAGCGGAGATCTGGAGCGCCGAACAAGGTTCGATAGTGCTGGAAGTGTCGCTCAAGCCTTTCTCTTCTCAAGCCAAAAAAGCGCCGCGTTATCTGTTTGAAGCGCGCGATATCACCTCGCGTAAAGTGATGGAAGATAAACTCTACAAGCGCGAATCGAATCTGCGTAATTACTACGAGCAGCAACCGGTGATGATGGTGACGCTTGATGCCAACAATCGCATCCAGCAGGTCAATCGTTTTGCCCAGCAGTTGTTGGGGTATCCACAAATGTCGATGCTCGGCCATCATCTGCACGATTTTTATTGCGACAGTAAGGCGATGAACCCGCGCCAAGTGCTATTGCAGCCCGATCCGGATATGAAAGGGGTGTGGCGACGTGAAATTGAGTATCGCCATACCAATGGTGACGCGGTCTGGGTGCGGGAAAATATTCGCCCGTTAACCGAGTCTGGGCAGGTGCTGATTGTCGGCGAAGACATTTCGCACAACAAACAGTTGGCGACGCAGTTGGAGTATCAGGCGAAATACGATTTGTTGACCGACACTTACAATCGCAACCAGTTTGAAATCGAACTCAAGCGCTCGCTGGGCGAAGTCGAAAGCCATCGCCGCGTGCATGCCATGTTGTACATCGATATGGACCAGCTCAAGGTGCTCAATGACACCGCCGGCCACGATGCGGGAGATGCCGCAATCCAATACTGCGCCAGCATGCTGGAAGAGGTGTTGCCTCACAACGCCGTGTTGGCGCGCCTCGGCGGCGATGAATTTGCCGTGCTACTTAAAGACAGCAATGAGCATACCGCGATTGGTGTTGCCAAATCGATTCTCGCTACCTTAGGGGCCGAGCCATTTGTCTGGGAGACGGTGCGGCTCAACCTCACCTGCTCGATTGGCATTCGCATGATCGACCATACCGCCGATTCGCCGCAAATGGTCCACGCACAAGCTGACACCGCCTGCCACGCCGCCAAAGAGCTTGGGCGCAACCGCTATCAACTGTTTAGCCTCGACAGCGAAGAGTTGCAGCGCCGCCAGCAGGAGATGGAGAGCGTCAATCTTGTGCACGATGCGCTGGCCAACGATCGTCTGGAGCTGTTCGCCCAGCGCATTTTGCCGCTCAGCAGGGAATGTAAAAAAATGCACTTTGAGATCTTGGTGCGCATTCGTGACAGTGATAATCGTTATCTGTCGCCCGCTATTTTTATGCCAGCGTCGGAGCGCTACAACATCGCCCATCTGATCGATGAGCAAGTGGTCAATCAAACCCTCGATTGGCTGGAAGCGCGGCCTGAGGTGGTCGCGCGTCTGGGGCGCTGTTCAATTAACCTCTCCGGCCATTCGATGGGGAATCCGGAGTTCATTCAATTCTTGCTCGATCGTCTGGCGAACAGTGTGATTCCTTGCGAAAGATTGTGCTTAGAAATCACTGAAACCGCTGCGATGAAAAACGTCGCGTTGGCGATGGAGTTTTTTGCCCAGCTCAAAGCTTTGGGTTGCCTTATCGCGCTGGATGACTTTGGCTCGGGCCTCTCTTCATTTGGTTACTTGCGCCAGCTGCCGCTGGATATTGTCAAAATCGACGGCATGTTCGTGCGCGATATGCATGAAAACGAGACGGACCTTATTATGGTGCGCGCGATTAACGAGCTCGCCCAGCAGATGAAAAAGCAGACGGTGGCAGAGTTTGTCGAAAATCCAGACATCATAGACAGGTTGCTGGAACTCGGAGTCGACTATGCCCAAGGTTACGTTATCGGCAAGCCGAAACCGCTGGGCGAATTGATCGAGGAATTGCTGGCCGAACTTGAGCGTTAAACGGCGCGTTGCCAGCCAACAATCTCTGGGGTTTCTGTGAGCGTTACGCTACACTCGCGGCGATTATTTTCTTACTTTTCTGGGAGTTTTCAGTGCAACTACAGCTGATTTGTGAAGACGTGACGATGCAAGCGCAACTGGACGCCATCGCCGCTCGCTGGCAACTGGTGCAGGATGAGCAGAGCGTGATGGCTCTAGTGTTGACACCGCAGCGGCTGGAATTGCGTAAACTGGACGAACCTAAACTGGGCGCGATTTATGTCGATTTGGTGGGCGGCGCGGTCGGCCATCGGCGCAAATTTGGCGGTGGAAAAGGGCAGGCGATCGCCAAAGCCGCAGGGCTCAATAAAGGGGCGACACCGAATGTGCTCGATGGTACCGCGGGCCTTGGCCGAGACGCCTTTGTGCTCGCTTCGCTAGGTTGCAAAGTGCAGATGGTTGAGCGTAATCCGGTGGTGGCGGCGCTGCTGGAAGATGGTTTGCAACGCGCCAAGCAGGATGTGGAAATTGGCCCGTGGGTCAGTGAGCGTATGTCGCTGCTACACGCTTCCAGCCACGATGCATTAACGCAACTGGTTAGCGACCCGAATTTTGTCCGTCCGGACGTAGTCTATCTCGATCCTATGTACCCGCATCCAGAGAACAAGAAAAAAAGTGCGCTGGTGAAAAAAGAGATGCGCGTGTTTCAATCCTTGGTGGGCGCCGATAGCGACGCCGATGCCTTACTGGCGCCCGCTTTAGCCTTGGCGAGCAAACGGGTCGTGGTCAAACGCCCTGACTATGCCGAGTGGCTCGATGGACAAAAACCGGCGATGGCGATCGAAACCAAAAAAAATCGTTTTGACGTCTATGTTAATGCATCAATGAGTTAGCTCCTCGGCAAGTAAAGGAGCGCGTTTTGCGGTGATAACTCGCTTGCTAAATATTCCGCTGCGCTGTATATCTTAGTAAGAATTATTATTATTCAAAATATCAACGATGGATACACATCGCGCACGCTGGAGTAGTAGCATGGCAAAACGCTTTTGTAAGATGAACCGTAAAGAGATCGCGGATCAACTGGGGGAAATTCACCAATTGGTCGCCGCGCCCAAATATCTTTGCCGGGCCTGCGTTCGTTCGTCGGCAGCGAAAGGTTCATTGTGTAAGCCGCAAGCGATTCCATCGTTAAAAGCGTTGCGCCAGAAAGCGGCGCAAAGCGAACATATAGTTAGCCAACCCGCGCCGATTGTGGTTAAACCAAGCTTGCCGGTGGAAAGTGCAGAGGCAAACTTGGTGAGCGCGCCGTTAAACGGCTTTGCCATAAGCTTGCTTTCGCTCAATAAGAAGCAACTGAAAAAAGCCAAGAAAGCGCTGAAAAAGCAGCGTAAGTACCACAAGAAACTGGCTAAGTTGGCCAAGCAAAAGGCCAAACAGCTGAAACGCAGAGAGAAGCTTGAACGCAAATTGCATAAGTTCAGTGGCGTGCTGCGAGTGCTGAATCATACTCAAGCGGTGCGCCAAGAGACGCCCATGCACTGAGTGAGACGTTAAAAAAATCGCCCACATGTCGTGGGCGGTTTTTTATCAACGGACTTTTTTATCAACGAGCTTTTTATCAACGAACGGTACGTGCGTAGTCGCGCTCGACTTTCGCTTTCACCCAGCGTTCGTTTATCCACAGCGATAGCAGAATAACTCCGCCTCCGACGGCAAGGCGCAGCAAGTCGACATCGCGGTTCCAGATCACGATATTGACAATCAGCCCAGCGGGCACCAAGGCGTTATTCATCACCGCCAGCGCACCTGCGTTGACCATAGTCGCGCCTTTGTTCCAGGCAAAATAGCCTAGTCCAGACGCAATCAGCCCCAAGTAAATCAAAATGCCCCACTGCACATCAGTGGTCGGTAGCTTATCGACGTTGCCGAGCAGAGCAAACGCCACCAATGCCACGCACAGCGCACCGAGGTAGAAGTAGCCAAACACCGTATGCTGCGGCAAATCCAGCGACTCTTTTTCCATGATGAACTTATAGCCCACTTGGCCGATGGCGAAACAGAGGTTTGCGCCTTGCACCACCAAAAAGCCCAGCAAGAAATTCTCATTAATGGTGGAGAATTTAATCAGCGCTGCACCAGCTACGGCAATCAGCGCCGTGAGCAAATACCAAGGGGAGAAGCGCCCTTTCAACAGGTCGTAAATCAGGGTGACGTAAATGGGCGTGAAAACGGTAAACAGCAACACTTCCGGCACCGACAGCAGCAGGAAAGATTGGTAGTAGAAACAGTACATCAGGCCAAGTTGAAAAGCGCCAACCAGCATCAGTTTGCCGATCAGCGTTTTACTGATCCCTTTGAATTTGAGAAACGGCAGAAAAACCACACTGGCCAATGCGACGCGCATCAGTACAGAGAACCAAGAATCGACCTGACCAGCGAGATACACGCCGATCAGGCTAAAGGAGAATGCCCATAGTAGGGTGACTGCATTGAGATAAAACATAACTGAGAGTAATTATTAATCAATTCGCGCAGTCTACCGATTTGCGATGGGCGGCAAAAGCAAAACTTACTCTTTCAATGGTACAACCAGCATATCCACTGGCGAGCAGTTGATCAGTTGGCGAGTAGAAGAGAGCAGTTTGCTCCAAAAATCTTGATGATGGCCACACACCAGCAGGTCGATATTGTATTCGCCAATGGTGTCGCACAACTCATTGCTTAAATCGCCACTGCCGACCAAAGTATGAGTGATGGGGAAGTTGGCGTATTCCGCCAAATTGGTTAGTTGGGTGCGCGAGGCTTCCATCGCATGGTGCTGGGCTTCGGCCATGTTGATGTCGATAAGGCCGGTATAGAGCTCGGCGTAATTAACATCAATGTGAATAAAGGAAACTTTGGCTTCCAGTGCTTTTGCAAGAGAAACGGCTTTATCTATCAGTAGTTTGCTGTCGTCAGACAGATCGATGGCAACCAGTATGTGTTGATAACTCATGGTGTGGTCTCCTTTATCATTTTCCCCTTTGGGTATAGTTCAACATTAGCACTTAGGTGAACAGTTTTTTGCCGCTGGGATCTCAGAACCGTATCCAGTGAACAAAGAGTTATCGAATTTTTCGTGTTATAGTTGCCAGCCACAGACATGAAAATATCAGGAGCCCACATGCTGTCTCAGACTATGGTCGACCAACTGAATGAGCAAATTAATCTGGAATTTTTCTCATCCAATCTATACTTACAAATGAGTGCTTGGTGTGAAGACAAAGGTTTTGATGGCGCAGCGCAGTTTTTACGTACGCATGCGGTAGAAGAAATGGGCCACATGCAGCGTTTGTTTACTTATGTGAGCGAAACTGGGGCTCTGCCAATTTTAGGCGCCATCGCCGCACCAAAACATGATTTTGTGAGCTTGGGCGAAGTGTTCCGTGAAACCTACGAACATGAAAAAATGATCACAGAACAAATCAATAAACTGGCTCACCTTGCCTTTACCTGTCAGGACTATTCAACCTTCAACTTCCTGCAGTGGTATGTGGCTGAGCAGCACGAAGAAGAAAAGCTGTTTAAAGGGATTTTAGACAAGATCGAACTTGTGGGTGAAGATGGCAAGGCGCTGTTCTTTATCGACAAAGATCTGGCACAACTGGCGAAAGAAGGTTCATCTTCAGTGATGGATGCTCCAACTGCGTAACGGGACGCTAAGTTCCCGGTAGCGGGAAAAAAGGCGACGATCGTCTTTTTCTCTTGAGCATTGTTGAAGATGTAGGGAGGAAAAGATGATCAATGCAGATATTATCCTATTCACGCTTATGGTAGTGACTGGCGTTAATCTGGCCCGCTATCTCACCGCACTGCGTTCTCTTATCTACATTATGCGAGAAGCACACCCGCTCTTGTATCAACAAGTGGATGGCAACGGCTTTTTTACCACGCATGGGAATGTCACCAAGCAGGTGCGCCTCTATCACTACTTAAAAAGCCGCGAGTATCACCATCATCATGACCCTGTGTTTACTGGCAAATGCGACCGCGTACGCGAGCTGTTTGTTCTTTCTGTCAGCTTGATGGGGGTGACACTGCTGGCGGCGTTTCTTCTGTAAGCGAGTGCTTGGAAAATAACCCGCTTTCGCATTAGAATAGCGGTGAAAAAGTAAGGATGTGCCAACTGCACATCCTTTTTTATTGCCAGAGAGATTCACGAGCATGAGTAAACAGTTTGATGTCGTCATTATTGGTGCCGGAGCCGCAGGATTGATGTGCGCCGCCGAGGCGGGTCGTCGTGGCCGCCGGGTGCTGGTGGTCGATCACGCCAAAAAGCCAGGACGCAAAATCCTCATTTCCGGTGGTGGCCGTTGCAATTTCACCAATAATGATGTGTCAGCGAAAAATTATTTATGCCGCAACCCGCATTTCGTCAAGTCGGCGCTTTCTCAGTACAGTAATTGGGATTTTATCTCGATGATCTACAAGTACGGCATTGAGTTTGAAGAGCGCGATCATGGCCAGCTGTTTTGTGTCGATTCAGCGAAAGATATCGTCAACATGCTGCTCAGTGAGTGCGATCAACCCAACATCACTCAGCGCTACCAAGTGCAACTCACCGAGATTGAAAAAACCGAGCAAGGCTTTGTGCTACGTGCGGGCGCAGAAGTGTTTGCATGCCAATCTTTGGTGGTGGCGACAGGCGGCCTGTCTATGCCGAAGTTGGGCGCTACCCCTTATGGCTACAAGATTGCCGAGCAGTTTGGCATTCCGGTTGTGCCGACTTGCGCGGGATTAGTGCCGTTCACTTTGCACAAAGAGGACAAAGAAGCGTTTGCTGAGCTCTCTGGTATCGCGATTCCGTCGGAGATCACCGCAGAGGACGGCACCATGTTCAAAGAGGCGCTGCTGTTCACCCATCGCGGCTTGTCGGGGCCAGCTGTGCTACAAATCTCTTCTTACTGGCAAGCCGGGCAAGCGGTGAGCGTGAATCTGGTGCCTGAAGTCGATCTGCATGAACTGCTGACACGCAACCTAGAAAAACACCCTAACCAGAGCATGAAAAACACTTTAGCCAAGGTGCTACCTAAGCGTTTGGCCGAAGTGCTGATTGAACGCAATGAGCTGAGTGATAAGCCGCTCAAACAGTACAACAGCAAAGAGTGGCAAACGGTGATTGAAACCTTGCAGCAGTGGAAAATCGCTCCGAACGGGACCGAAGGCTATCGCACGGCGGAAGTGACCTTAGGCGGCGTCGATACCGATTATCTCTCATCGAAAACCATGGAGTGCAAGTCCGTTCCTGGCTTGTATTTTATTGGTGAGGTGATGGACGTCACCGGCTGGCTCGGCGGGTACAATTTCCAGTGGTGCTGGTCAAGCGGCTTTGTGGCGGGGCAGTGGGTGTAAAGCGGACAGCGTCCTAAATGGGTCTGGCTTGTTTAGGACGCCTGTTAAAATGGTCAGTATTACTCTCTGACCATCAATTGAGCCACTTGCTGTGCATCTTGTGGCCGAGCGAGATAAAAACCCTGCCCCAATAAGCAGCCTTGGCTTATCAAGTAGTCGACTTGCTGCTGGTTCTCCACCCCTTCGGCAATCACCGTAAGCGCTAAGGTTTCGCCCATGGCGATCACCGCTTTGACGATGGCGTTGCTGTCACTATCGACGGGAATGTCATTGATAAACGAGCGGTCAATTTTTAACTTGCTGATTGGCAAGCCTTTTAAATAAGAGAGCGACGAATAGCCGGTGCCAAAATCGTCCAGTGCGATCTCGACACCCATCGTGCGCAGCTGGTTGAGCGCTTGGATGGCTTTGGCCGGATCGTGCAGCAGGAAGCCTTCGGTGATCTCCAGTTCCAGTTTTCTCGCTGGCAGTCGGGTATCCTGTAAAATATCTTGTAACTCGCTAATAAAATGCGGATTTTGCAGTTGTAACGCTGACACGTTCACTGCCATGTGACTAAAACGGTACCCCTGACTGAGCCAAGTCGCGGCTTGCTGGCAGGCGCTACGCAGAACCCATAAACCAATCTCCTGAATCAAACCGGTTTTTTCGGCGACAGGAATGAACTCGGCGGGCGAGATCAATCCCCATTCTGGATGTTGCCAGCGCAGCAAGGCTTCCACGCCGACTAAGCGCGACTCGTAGAGATTAAATTGTGGCTGGTAGAGCAAAAACAGCTGGTCTTTTTCCAGCGCTTCGTGCAGTGCCGATTGGTAGCGTAGGCGTGAAAGCGACTGATTGGTCAGATCTGGCGAGTAAAACGCGTAGCCATTACGGCCATTCTTTTTCGCCAGATACATAGCGGTGTCGGCGTTTTTCAGCAAAGATGCGCTGTCTGTGCCATCTTGCGGGAAGCGAGCGATACCGATACTGGTTGAAACGCGCAGATTCTCTTGCTCTGAGAGATGAAAGGGTCGGTTGAACACTTTGAGAATATCGCTCAGCGCTTGGGTCAACTGCTCGTCGTTTTGCAGATCTGGCAGTAGTACAACAAATTCATCACCGCCAATACGCGAGATATGTGCCCGACCGTGCAACGCTTCCGACAGGCGTCGCCCAAGCTGCGATAGCAGGGTGTCGCCGCACAGGTGGCCCAAACTGTCATTAATGTGTTTGAAATGGTCGATATCGAGAAACAGAGTGGCAAAGCTTAGTCCAGATTGCTCTCCGCTTTTAATCTGCTGTTGCAGTAATTTCACCAAAAGCGTACGGTTTGGCAGCCCAGTGAGTGGATCATAAAACGCCATGCGCTCTAACTTGGCTTCATTGGCTTTACGCGCGGAAATGTCTTCAAACACGCAGATGTAGTTGACCAGTTCATGTCGTTCATCTTGCACTGCACTGATGGTGGCCAATTGTGGGTAAATGCTGCCATCTTTGCGACGGTTGATAAATTCGCCTTTCCACTGGCCTTGTTGCTCCAACTGCTGCCACAACTGTTGGTAAAAAGCATCATCATGATGACCGGAGCGCAAAATACTGGGGTCTTTGCCCACCACTTCTTCGGCGCTGTAGCCAGTTATTGAGCTAAAAGCCTGATTCACATCGAGAATACGCGCGTTGTGATCGGTGATCACCATCCCTTCTTGGGAGTTGTTGAAAATTCTGGATGCTAAAGTGAGCTGGGTTTCGATGTGTTTGCGACGGGTGATGTTGCGCGTCATACCCAAAATGCCAATCAACTCACCGCGACGATTACGAATGGGAGATTTGATCGTCTCCAGCCAACTTTTATTCTGCTGGTCATCAAACACATAGCACTCTTCGACCACTTGTTGGTTGCCGCTGGCCACGACCAATTCATCGGATTCGATAAACTTCTTCGCTCTGGATTCTGGAAACAGTTCGTAATCGCTCTGGCCAACAATCTCAAGCCCACTTTTTTGCCAAGCCTGCTCAACACTTTGGTTAGTGGCGAGATATTTACCATCGACACTTTTTATCCACGTGTGATCTTCAAGACAGTCGATAAAATCTTGCAACTTGGGTATGGCCGTGAGTTCGGCGGCTTGATGGCGCAATTGCTGCTGATGGTATAAGTTCGCCAGTTCAAAACTGAAGATGGCAGCGAGCCCAGACAGTTGCACTGCCATCGGCGCGGCATGCTGCGCTTTGCGACAACGGGCGATCAATACGCCAAACAACTGCTGATCGAGCAGCCAAATCGGGCTGAGTGCGATCGCCTGATCGTTCACCGTTTGGTATTGAGCCTCGGTTTGCCCTATGGGCCATTCTGCCTGCCACTGCTCAAGTTTGGCGTAGATCTCCACTCCCAAATGGCTTTGGCTGCCGATGGGCATGGCGAACTCGAGCATCCACTGCCCCGTGTAGCTGAATGAGTAAAAATAGCAGTCGCAATCGAGAAACTCAGAAGCTTTGGTGATCTTCTGTTTCCAGCGGGCGAGTACGTCATTGGAGATAGCAAAGCGAAACATAGGTAATAGCAACAGAAAAAAGGGGGCCCAAGGTTGCGCCCGAAAAAACCGACTGGCGCGAGCGCGTATTGAACCGCGTTTCGCATCAGCGCAAACGATGTTATAAAATTGGTTATATCCTAACCAACTCACCGCACTTTCCCAAGGTGAAATTGCAAGTTTTGTCTATAATTCTGGCCCGATGAGTGTCTCTAAATAAGCAATTTATTGCCTAAAACATTCTTTTTATTGCGTATCTTGATGTGTTGTTTGGTCCTAAATAGAGCTGTATGCGCTATGTTTAATGACTCTGCTGATGTTAAGGAGAAAGTTATGTCGCAAGATTCGCTGATTTCGCGTCTCAATGAGTTGCCACGGATCGAAAGTGTGCTGCAAGAGCTTTTGGCGATGGTGAATCGAGATGATTTCAGCTTTGCTGAGCTGTCGCAAAAATTGGCGATGGATCAGGTGCTGAGTGCGCGTTTGCTGCGTATGGCGAACTCGGCTTACTTTGCCGGAAACCAGCCGATCTACAATCTCCATGAAGCTGTTGTGCGGGTTGGCACCAAGGCGGTGCGCACGTTGGTATCATCGTCTATCATTTGCGGCGCGTTTCCTAAGGTGGAAACGCTCGATCTGAAAAGCTATTGGGCAGAAACCTTTGATATTGCCATGATTGCCAGCCGTTTGGCCGATCAGGCCAAGCTCGACAGTAGCGAAGTCTTTACCACCGGTGTGTTACACAACATCGGCGAGCTGATGATTCACGCCTTAGTGCCAGAGCAAGCGCTGATCATCCGCGAACGCATTGACCAAGGGATGAAACCCCTGGCGGCACAGCGGCAGGTGCTGGGTACGGACGCGGTGGAGCTCGGCGTGAAGCTGGCTGAAGCGTGGCAGTTCCCACTTGAGATGAAAGATGCGATTGAAAACATCAACCATCCCGGACGAGCGAAAGTGGCCAAGCGGCTCGCTTGCTTGCTTTATCTGGCTCGCGATGTCAGCCGCGTTTGGGACACCATGCAGGATGAAGAAGAAAAGCAGTGCTACTTGGCTGAGCACCCCGCTGCAACCGCGCTTGGCATTTCGCCCAGACGTGCGTTTGTCGTCGACCAAATTCGCGGCCAAGGCAGCCAGATGGCCCACGATATTTTAACCATGTAGGCCAGATAACATGGGAGTTAAGCATCGCCAGTGGCGAGCTTGTTTTTTCCCCATTTCAACTGCTGAATCACCAGCCCGGCGATAATGAGCACTAGCCCCATTAAGGTGGTCGGATGGATCTCTTCGCCGATGATGGTGGCCAGTAGCATCAGCGAAATGAATGGCGAAGCAAAAATCAGATTGCTGATGCGCGCCGTGTTGTTGGTCTGTTTGAGTGCTGAGAGCCAAAGGACAAATGTAACCCCCATTTCAAACAGACCGACATAGGTGACCGCCAGCCAGCCTTGCACACTGATAGTGTGCCATTTCGCACCTTCATAAACGCACAGCCCGAGCGCAAATGGGATGGCGACCAGAAAGCCAAGGAGCACGCCGACAATCGGATCGGCGCGGTTTTTGGTATTGAGAATCCAGTAACCAGCCCATAGCAAGGTGGAAATGAGCGCCAACGCCACCCCCGTTGGGCTGTCAAACGACAAACCGAGCACATCGCCTTTAGTGGCAATCACAATCACTCCGAAATAGCTGAACAGGCACGCCACCCAATCTTGCTTGCGAATTTTCTGCCCAAGAAATACCGCCGCCATTAACGTCAAGGTGATCGCCCAACTGTAGTTGATCGCTTGTGCCTGCGAGGCGGGCAGCAGGTCATAGGCTTTAAACAAGATCAGGTAATAGGCTAGCGGGTTAATCAGCCCAAGCATCAGGTAATACCAAGGGTTGGCGAGAAAGGTGCTGACAACTTGCCCCAGTTTGCCTTGCAGCGCACAGATAACAAGCAGAGCCATGGCCGAGACCATGCTGGCGATGGTGAGCATCTGGATAGGGGAAAATTCGGCCAGAGTGAGTTTAAACGCAGTGGCTACGGTAGACCAAAGCAGGACAGCAGCAAGGCCAAATCCTAGGGCGCGACGCTCGTTCATGATTCCTCGTTTCAATAGCGTGAGAGACAAAACAGCCAGTGTAAGCGAGGATTTTCTGGGCAACAAACTGGACATTTATCCAGTACCCAAATACCATTGAAGCACGCATCTTAGCTCGGTCAACTCCTTATTATGCAATGGATTATCGAAAATCAGACCCTATTGCTGGCGGTCGTGGGCGCCGCAACCTGCAGTGCTGCGTTCGCCAGTTGGTGGACCAAACAGAAATTCACCTATCAGAACCAGTTGCTCTTGCAACAGCTCGAAAGCGACAAGCAACTGGCCAAAAGCCAGATTGAGCAGCTCACGCGCACCTTGGCCCAAGCGCAAAGCGAGCTGGATGAATACGACGAAGAGCGCGATAAAGCGGCGTTTGAGGTCAAGCAGTCGCATGGTAAGTTGATGGCCGCGCTAGAGAAGCTGCGCTATTTCGAGGCGGTTAAACAAGAACGCCAGCACTACGCCGACGAGTTAAGCCGCCTGCGTGAAGAAAAGGCGAGCTTAGAGACGCAACTGCGTGAGCAGCAAGCGCGCCACGAGCAGGTCAATCAAGCCAATCAAGAGAAGTTGCAATTGCTCGAACAGGCGGAAACGCGCCTCAAGCAGCAGTTCGAGCTGCTGGCGAACCAACTGTTTGAAGAGAAAACCGCCAAAGTGGATCAACAAAATCGCCTCAGTTTGGAGGGGCTGCTCTCGCCATTGAAAGAGCAGTTAGAAGGGTTCAAAAAGCAGGTTAACGACAGTTTTAGCCAAGAAGCGAAAGAGCGCCACACCTTAGTGCATGAGCTGAAAAATTTGCAGCGTCTCAACGAGCAGATGAGCCAGGAAGCGCTCAATTTGACCCAAGCGCTCAAAGGCGACAACAAGCAGCAGGGCAACTGGGGCGAAGTGGTACTGGCGCGAGTGCTCAAAGAATCGGGCCTGCGTGAAGGGCACGAATATCAAACACAGGTTAACCTGCAAAATGAAGCGGGCAAGCGCTATCAGCCAGATGTGATTGTCTCTCTGCCACAAGATAAGCAGGTGGTGATTGACTCGAAAATGGCGCTGGTCGCCTATGAACGCTATTTTCATGCCGAGACGGACGAGCAGCGCGAGCAGTCGCTGAGCGAACACTTGGCGGCGCTGCGCAGTCATATCAAGGGATTGAGCGTCAAGGATTATCATCAGCTGCGCGGTATCCACAGTTTAGATTACGTGCTGATGTTCATTCCGGTCGAACCTGCGTTTCAGTTGGCCATTCAGGCTGATCCGAGCTTGGTCAAAGAGGCACTGGAGCACAACATCATTCTCGTCAGCCCGACCACTTTGCTGGTGGCGCTGCGCACCATCGACAATTTATGGCGCAACGAAAGGCAGAATCAGAACGCGCAAATCATCGCTGAGCGCGCGAGCAAGCTCTACGACAAACTGCGCCTGTTTGTCGATGATATGCAAAACCTCGGCGGCGCATTAGATAAAGCCAATCAGAGCTATCAAGGGGCGATGAATAAGCTGGTTACCGGCCGTGGTAACGTCATCCGCCAGGCCGAAAGTTTCAAAGAGTTAGGGGTTGAAGTGAAACGGCCCATTTCGGCCGAATTGGCGCAATTAGCACAAAATGACCCTTTAGTAGAAAGACATCCCGCTGAGGATAAAGTAAACTAATCGCCCGCAGTCGAGGGCCGTATAACCAAAATTGGGTCCGATGTCGAACCGTGCTGCTCAAGAGGAAGAATAATGACGGATATCAGCGTGCAATCAGATACAGCCTTAGAATCTCAGGAAACCACCCACTTCGGTTTTACCACTGTCGCCAAAGACGAGAAAGTCGCCAAAGTGGCGCAAGTGTTCCATTCGGTCGCCGCGAAATACGACATCATGAACGACTTGATGTCGGGTGGCATTCACCGTCTTTGGAAGCGCTTCACCATTGATTGCAGTGGTGCTCGCCCTGGGCAGCGCGTGTTGGATCTCGGTGGTGGCACCGGCGATCTGACGGCGAAATTCTCGCGCATTGTCGGTGAAAAAGGCCACGTTATCCTCGCTGATATCAACAATTCAATGCTCAACGTTGGCCGCGATAAGCTGCGTGACAGCGGCATCGTCGGCAATGTGCATTACGTGCAAGCCAACGCAGAAGAGCTGCCTTTCCCGGACGACTATTTTGATGTCATCACCATCAGTTTCTGTCTGCGTAACGTGACCGACAAAGAGAAAGCGCTGCGTTCGATGTTTCGCGTGCTCAAGCCCGGCGGCCGTTTGTTGGTGCTGGAATTTTCCAAACCGGTTTTTGAACCGCTTTCCAAAGTATACGATGCGTACTCGTTCCATCTGTTGCCTAAAATGGGCCAGTTGGTGGCCAACGATGCAGAAAGTTACCGCTATCTGGCTGAATCGATTCGCATGCACCCAGATCAAGAGACACTGAAAGGCATGATGAACGAAGCGGGCTTTGACAATACCTCGTATTACAATCTCACTGGCGGCATTGTCGCTTTGCACCGTGGTTTTAAATTCTGAGGTCGCCCATGCCTTTTGCTCCGCTGATCACCGCTGCGATTGAAACCACACTCAATGTGTTGTTCAAAGACAATCCGGATCTACAGCGTCGCCTGTTACGTCTCAAAGGGCAGGTGATTCAAATCCATCTCAAAGAGCTTAACCAGACGCTGACCTTTGTGTTCAGTCAGCAAATCGATGTGCTGGCCGATTATGAAGGCCAGCCAGATTGCTATTTGTCGCTCAATCTCTCGGTTTTGCCGCAATTGCGTGAGCAGGCCAACATCACGCGTCTGATTAAGCAAGACCAACTGGTGCTGGACGGCGATATCCAACTGGCGCAGAAGTTTGCCCAGTTGATCACCGATGCCAAGCCGGATGTGGAAGAGTGGCTGTCGCGCGTTACGGGCGATGTGGTCGCTCACAGTGCCGTGCAAGGGGCGCGCAATGTTGGCGAGTTTTTGCGTGCTCAGGCGAAGAAACATCAAAACCATTTGGGACAAGTGTTAACCGAAGAGTGGCGTGTGGCGCCGGGGCCGTTAGAAGTAGCGCACTTTTGTGACCAAGTGGATGACCTGCAAAGTGCCACCGCCCAATTGGAAGCGCGTTTGACGCGATTGCTGGAGAGAGCATGACGCCAACCGAACTGAAACGCCTGTATCAGATTATTCAAGTGCAGCTGGAATATGGTTTAGATGAACTCTTACCGGCGCACCAGCTAACCAAAGCGCCCCTTTTACTGCGCAAAAGCTTATTCTGGATTAAAAATCGTCACGCCGATAAGCCGCCCGGAGAACGCTTGCGTTTGGCGTTGCAATCGCTTGGGCCCGTGTGGATCAAGTTTGGCCAGATGCTCTCAACGAGGCGGGATCTTTTCCCGCCGCACATTGCCGACCCTTTAGCGCTGCTGCAAGACCAAGTCGCTCCTTTCGATGGTCATCTGGCGAAGGCACAAATAGAGAAAGCCTTGGACGGACCGCTTGAAACTTGGTTTGATGAGTTTGATGTCACGCCGCTGGCGTCGGCATCGATTGCCCAAGTGCACACTGCGCGCCTGAAATCCAATGGTCGTGAAGTGGTTTTGAAAGTCATTCGCCCAGACATTCGCCCCATCATTGATGCCGATCTCAAACTGATGCACCGCATGGCGCGTATTGTCGCTAAAGCGCTGCCGCAGACACGTCGTCTTAAGCCGATTGAAGTGGTGCGTGAGTACGAAAAAACACTGCTGGATGAGTTGGACCTGCGCCGAGAAGCGGCCAATGCTATCCAACTCAGACGCAATTTCGAAAACAGTGAAGAGTTGTACGTGCCGGAAGTTTTTCCGGACTTTAGTAATGAAACTGTCATGGTTTCTGAGCGAATATATGGCATCCAAGTTTCTGATATTGAAGGCTTGGTTGCTAACGGCACCAACATGAAGCTGCTGGCCGAGCGTGGTGTCAGCGTGTTCTTCACCCAAGTGTTCCGTGACAGCTTTTTCCATGCGGATATGCATCCGGGGAATGTGTTTGTCAGCCCTAAACACCCAGAAAACCCTCAGTGGATCGGGTTGGATTGCGGGATAGTCGGAACACTCAACAGTGAAGATAAACGCTATCTGGCGGAAAACTTTCTGGCCTTTTTTAATCGTGATTATCGTCGGGTGGCTGAGCTGCATGTCGATTCCGGCTGGGTGCCAGCCGATACTAATATCGACGAGTTTGAGTTCGCGATCCGTATCGTCTGTGAGCCTATTTTTGCCAAGCCCTTGTGTGAGATCTCCTTTGGTCACGTGCTGCTGAATTTGTTCAACACAGCACGCCGATTCAATATGGAAGTGCAACCGCAACTGGTGCTATTGCAAAAAACCTTGCTCTACGTTGAGGGGCTAGGGCGACAGCTCTATCCGCAATTGGATTTGTGGGAAACCGCCAAACCTTACTTAGAGCGCTGGATGATGAATCAGGTTGGCCCGCAGGCGGTACTCAACGCGATTAAAGATCGTGCGCCGTTCTGGGCAGAAAAATTACCGGAACTGCCGGAGCTGCTTTACGACAGCTTAAGACAAGGTAAAGCGATGAACCAGAGAATGGATCAGCTTTATCAGGGCTATCGACAAAGCAAGCGCTCGCAGGCGACAGGAAAGTTTTTATTTGGCGTTGGCGCCACCTTAGTCGTATGCTCAGCGATATTGGTGGACCATGCGTTTGAGCAGCTGTCATGGATAACGGCGCTTATGGGCGTCACATTTTGGCTGTTTAGCTGGCGAGCTTATCGTCAATAGGCGTTAAACTCTTAATCAAATTATTTGTTTTACAAAACCCGAGGTAAAGAAAATGGGTGGTATCAGTATCTGGCAACTGCTAATCATTGCTGTCATCGTTATATTGCTGTTCGGAACCAAGAAGTTGCGTGGCATTGGCGGCGATCTGGGCGGCGCTATCAAAGGCTTCAAGAAAGCCATGAATGACGATGAGTCAGACAAAAAAGACGCAGACTTCGAACCCAAGAGTCTCGAGCAGCAAACCAAGCAAGCTGCAAGCGAAACCAAAAAAGATAAAGAGCAGGCATAATTCGTGTTTGATATCGGTTTTTGGGAACTGGTATTGATATCTGTGGTGGGTCTGGTAGTTCTGGGGCCAGAACGTTTGCCGCATGCAATTCGCAGCGTGTCGCGCTTTGTTGGTGCGGCGCGCAGCATGGCCAACAGCGTTAAAGATGAGCTGGCACACGAACTGAAAGTGCAGGAGTTGCAGGAAAACTTACGCAAAGCGGAGCAAATGGGGATGGAAAATCTCTCGCCAGAGCTCAAAGCGTCGGTGGAACAATTGCAGCAAGCGGCGCAGTCGGTCAATCGACCTTATGCTGCCTCTGAAGCGGCTTCTGCGCCTAAGGAGTCAGTGACAGAAAAAGCGCCTGACTCGGCGCTCGAAGCCACCCCCACAAAAGCGGCAGATAGCAAAGCCGAATAATCTCTTTTCTCAGGAGCGGCCCGATGGTCGCTCCTTTTTGCTCTGTTTTGACTGTAGAGGTTTGATATGTCTTCCGTAGAGCAGACACAGCCCCTGATTAGCCACTTACTTGAACTGCGCAATCGACTACTCAAAGCGATCGTCTCGGTGCTGGTGGTGTTTGTCGGGTTAATCTATTTTTCCGCTGAGATCTATGAGTTCGTTTCAGCGCCTTTGGTTGAACGTTTACCCGCTGGGGCAACCATGATTGCCACTGATGTGGCGTCGCCCTTTTTCACACCATTGAAGTTGACCTTGATCGCTTCGGTGTTTGTGGCGGTGCCGTTCATCTTGTACCAAGTGTGGGCTTTTGTGGCGCCCGGCTTATACAAGCATGAACGTCGCTTGGTGATGCCGCTGTTGGTTTCCAGCTCGCTGCTGTTTTACTGTGGTGTGGCGTTTGCTTATTTTGTGGTTTTTCCGCTGGTGTTTGGCTTTTTCACCGCCATCTCATTGGGCGGTGTCGAATTTGCTACCGATATCGCCAGCTATTTAGATTTTGTTTTGGCGCTATTTTTGGCCTTCGGCATTGCTTTTGAAGTGCCAGTGGCGATCATTCTACTCTGTTGGACTGGGGCCACTAACCCGAAGAGTTTGAGTGAAAAACGCCCTTATATCGTGGTGGGTGCGTTTGTGGTCGGTATGTTGCTCACGCCGCCAGACATTATTTCGCAAACCTTACTCGCGGTACCGATGTGTTTGCTGTTCGAAGTGGGCTTGTTCTTTGCGCGTTTTTACACGCGTAAAGCGGATCCTGCAGAGAGTGAAGAGTAGAAGTAGACAAGAATGAAGTAAGAAAAGCGGCTGAAACAAGCCGCTTTTTTTATTTCACTTTGACCACATGGCCGCATTTGGTGCAGACGTAAAGCTCTTTTACGCCCATGATTTTATGCCAAAAAGTACGATGCTGACGCTGTAAGTGAGCACTATGATTGCACATGCTGATAACTCACGTGTTATGTATTTTGTGCACTGGATCATATATGCAATTGGAGTGTTATTCCATGCCTCTATGTGATCTTTATCTCATAAAATAATAAAGCATTATTATGGTTTGATAAATTAGCCGTGTAAAAACCATGTTTTCTTTCATCTTCTAGTGTGCCCAGACGGATGAGCCGCATCACACTCGGTGTCAGAACAGTTGAAACAGTTGCTGCGCATTGTGAGTGGTCAGCGTGTCCACTTGCTGCAGCGACCACCCGCGCAGCTCGGCCACACGTTGGGCAACCAGTGACGTGTAAGCCGGTTCGTTGCGTTTGCCCCGATGTGGCACGGGGGCGAGATAAGGGCAATCCGTTTCCAAAATCACGTAGTTCATATCCAACTGTGGGATAACGCTGTCCATGCCGCCATTTTTAAAGGTGGAAACTCCGCCAAGGCCAAGATGAAAACCGAGATCGTTGATCGCTTTGGCTTCTTCCACGCTACCGCCAAAACAGTGAAACACGCCGCGCAATGAGCCATTTTGCTCTTGTCGCAGCAATTTTAGTGTCTGCTCTATCGAATCGCGCGTGTGAATCACCACAGGTAAATCCATCTCTTTAGCCCAATTGAGCTGGGTGATGAATGCCCACTCCTGCTCTTGGCGATAGGTTTTATCCCAATACAGATCAATGCCAATTTCACCCACCGCAATGAAAGCGTGTTTGGCAAACCAGCGATAAATGATGCTGAGTGTCTCTTTGACATTGGCATCGACATAGCATGGATGTAATCCCATCATCGAGCGGCAGACATCGGGGTAGGCGGCTTCGGTAGCGAGCATTGGTTCAATCGATTCGAGATCAATATTGGGTAACAAGATCTTGCTGATGCCTTGCTGCTGTGCACGTGCCACGACCTGTGCACGGTCTTGGTCAAATTCGCTGGCGTAGATATGGGCATGAGTATCGATCATTACGGAGTCTCGTTATAAAAGCAGTGGGGCGATTATACGTCAGTGTGAGCGTTTGGTCATTTTTGGCATTTTTCCGCTTTGTTGCTGGCGTCATGCACCTAGAGTGATATGATTTCGCCAATTCTATACACCAGACAAGGAGAATAGAGTGTCTGTATCTATCCAGGGGCCATTCCCGGCGCGTCGTATGCGTCGTATGCGTAAGCACGATTTCAGTCGTCGACTCATGGCGGAAAACCAGTTAACGGTCAGCGATCTGATCTATCCGATGTTCATTCTGATGGGTAAAGATCGCCGTGAAAGCGTCGAATCCATGCCGGGCGTGGAACGTTTGTCTATCGATCTGATGCTGGAAGAAGCGCAGTACCTGGCGCAGTTAGGTGTTCCGGCCATCGCTCTGTTTCCGGTGGTCAATCAGGATGCGAAAAGCCTGTGTGCAGCCGAAGCCTACAACCCAGAAGGTTTGGTGCAGCGTGCCGTTCGTGCATTGAAAGAGCACGTGCCACAAATGGGCGTGATCACCGACGTCGCGTTGGATCCGTTCACCACTCATGGTCAGGATGGCATCATTGATGAAGACGGCTACGTGATGAATGACGAAACCACCGAAGTCTTAGTCAAACAGGCACTCTCACACGCCGAGGCGGGGGCCGATGTGGTGGCACCGTCGGACATGATGGATGGCCGCATTGGCAAAATTCGTGAAGCGTTAGAAGAGGCTGGCTATATTCATACCCAAATCATGGCTTATTCGGCCAAGTACGCCTCATGTTACTACGGACCATTCCGAGATGCAGTCGGCTCAGCAGCCAACCTGAAAGGCGGCAACAAGAAAAATTACCAAATGGATCCGGCCAACAGTGATGAAGCGCTGCACGAAGTGGCGTTAGACATTAACGAAGGTGCGGATATGGTGATGGTAAAACCGGGGATGCCGTACTTGGACGTGGTTCGCCGCGTGAAAACGGAGCTTCAGGTGCCGACGTTTGCTTACCAAGTTTCGGGTGAATACGCGATGCACAAAGCCGCCATTCTCAATGGTTGGTTAAAAGAGCGTGAAACTGTGCTTGAATCGCTGCTGTGCTTTAAGCGAGCAGGGGCGGACGGCATTTTAACCTACTTTGCAAAAGACGTTGCCGAGTGGCTGGCGGAAGAAAACGCCCAAACGGCCGCACATTTGCGCCTAACAAAGTAAGAGCAAAGAGCTTAACAGGCTGGCTTCGGCCAGCTTTTTTTATGCTAGGAGAAACGATGTCGATAACAGTGCGTCAAGGATCGCTTGAGGAAGTGGTCGCGGTGGTGGCGACAATCAACGAGTTTGTGCGCAAAGAAACCGTGCACACTTTGAATGAGCGCTTACAGGGCAAGAAATCGTTGGTGTTGGTGGCATTACAAGATGGGCAGCTACTGGGATTTAAAATCGGCTATCAGTTAAGCAGTGATGAATTCTACAGCTGGTTTGGTGGTGTCTCACCACAAGCTAGAGGCTATGGCGTAGCGCAACGCCTGTTAGAGGAACAAGAGGCTTGGGCGCTTGAGCAGGGGTATCAACGCTTAAGAGTTAAATCGCGCAATCAGTTTCCCTCCATGCTGAGATTATTGTTGAGAAATAATTATCTGATTGATAATTATGAAAAAATGGAAAACATTACTGAGTCTCGAATCCACTTTGTCAAACAGCTATCAAAATAAATGAGATTTTTTCTCATTTAGATGTTGACTATCAAATGAGAATCATTATTATTAAATGCGTCTGAGGGAATACGAAATAGTTCACAAGGATGTTGAGTTGCCCGATTAACCAAGGTGTTAATAAGTAATGAAACTGAACTGCCCAGAACTTGCACGCATTCTTTTTGACACGACATTGCTCACATTGCTTCCAGTGTAATTTATAGCTTTCTGGTCAGGCCGTGGTACTCACCGATTGGGCTGCACCGTATTTCGCTAGGCGACATCTTTTGATGTCGCTTTTTTTATGCGCATTTTCTTGACAAATCTGCTGTGTTTTTCAACAAAAAATATCTTTTCCACATGACAGGATCCTGAAAAGATCAAATGTATCGTCGTGGTATTTTCATTTTATTTTTTTAAAACAAATACTTATGTTGGTCGTTGGTTGCGTTTTTAACCAGTGCATATCCAGTGGATAATTAATATAAACAGAGTTATCCACAGCTTGGTGGGCTCGCTTGGCATAAGATTTTGTGCATTGATAGGGAGGATTACATCTGCAACATAGATTCAGTGGGTTAGACGTGGCATCCTTAGCACATCAAATTTAATGTCTGCTGGATATCTACAATTATGGCGAGTATTCCTGAAAATCCATTGATTCTGATCGATGGCTCTTCCTATCTCTATCGTGCATTTCATGCTTACCCCGGCACCATGAGCAATGGTGAGATACCGACCAATGCGGTTTATGGAGTGGTGAACATGCTGCGTAGCATGATGCGCCAATTTGCTTCTGAGCGCATCGCGGTGGTGTTTGACGCAAAAGGCAAGACTTTCCGTGATGAGATGTATCCGGAGTACAAAGCGCACCGTCCACCTATGCCGGACGATTTGCGCTGTCAGATCGAACCACTGCACGATGTGATTCGCGCCATGGGCTTGCCACTGATCTGCGTACCCGGCGTTGAAGCGGATGACGTGATTGGCACGCTCGCTTATCAAGCTTCCCAGCAAGGCATGCCAGTGTTGATCAGCACTGGTGATAAAGACATGGCACAGTTGGTCGATGACAACATCACTCTGATCAATACCATGACCAATGTGGTGATGGATCGAGAAGGAGTGATTGAAAAATTCGGTATTCCGCCTGAACTGATCATCGATTACCTCGCCCTGATGGGCGATAAAGTGGATAATATCCCGGGTGTCCCCGGCGTCGGAGATAAAACGGCGGTCGCTTTGTTGCAAGGCATTGGCGGGATTGCTTCACTTTATGAGCGCCTTGATGAGATTGCTGCATTAGGCTTTCGTGGTTCGAAAACCATGGCGAAAAAACTGCTCGATAACAAAGAGAATGCACTGTTGTCGTATCAGTTGGCTACTATCAAACTCGATGTTGAGCTGGAGCAAACACCTGAGTCTCTGCACAAAATGGCGCCGAACAAAGACGAGTTAATAAAGCTTTACGGCCAGTTAACGTTTAAATCTTGGTTGACGGAACTGCTTGATGGCGGCACGGGTGTGGTTGAAGCGGTAGAAAAATCAGTATCAACACGCGCTCCCATCGCTGCGGCTTCACCAGCTAAAGAGCTGAACACGTCGGCGGCAAACATCGATCGTAGCCAGTATGAAACGATTCTTGACCAAGATTCTTTCCATGCCTGGCTAGATAAGCTTAAAGCGGCAGAGCTGTTTGCTTTCGATACCGAGACCGACAGCCTCGACTACATGGTGGCGAATTTGGTGGGCCTCTCGTTTGCCATCGAAGAGGGCGTCGCGGCCTATGTGCCCGTGGCGCATGATTATTTGGATGCACCAGAGCAGCTGGATCGCGATTGGGTTCTTGAGCAACTGAAACCGATTCTTGAAGACGATGCGCAAGCGAAAGTAGGCCAGAACCTAAAATATGACGCTTCAGTGCTGGCACGCTACGGCATTGAGATGCGGGGCATCAAACACGACACCATGTTGGCCTCTTACGTTTACAACAGCGTTGGCGGCAAACACGATATGGACAGCTTGGCGCTGCGATTCTTGCAGCACAGCTGCATCTCGTTTGAGCAGATCGCAGGTAAAGGTAAAAATCAGTTAACCTTTAACCAGATCGATCTAAATGAAGCCGCTGTGTACGCCGCCGAAGATGCCGATGTTACTTTGCGTCTACATAATCGCTTAGCCGAGTCGCTCAATGCGGATGAGAAACTCAAATCTGTGTATGAAGAGATTGAAGTACCGTTAGTGCCTGTGCTGTCTCGCATTGAACGCACAGGCGTTTTGATTGACGCCATGAAACTGTCCGCGCAATCACAGGAAATTGCGCTGCGCTTGGATGAGTTAGAGCAAAAAGCGTACGAGATCGCCGGGCAAGAGTTCAACATGAACTCGCCCAAACAGCTGCAAACCATTCTGTTTGAGCAGATGGGATTACCAGTGGTGAAGAAAACCCCATCGGGAACGCCTTCGACTAATGAAGAGGTGCTACAAGAACTGGCGCTGGACTACCCATTGCCAAAAGTGATTCTTGAATACCGTGGTTTGGCTAAGCTCAAATCCACCTATACCGATAAGTTGCCGAAGATGATTAACCCGACTACCGGTCGTGTGCATACCTCTTATCATCAGGCGGTAACGGCGACGGGACGCTTATCGTCAACCGATCCTAACTTACAGAACATTCCGATCCGTAATGAAGAAGGGCGTCGTATTCGTCAGGCTTTCGTTGCGCCGCATGGCTACAAAATTCTTGCGGTCGACTACTCGCAAATCGAGCTGCGTATTATGGCGCATCTCTCCGGTGATCAGGCGTTGTTGGATGCCTTCCAGCAGGGCAAAGACATTCACGCTGCGACCGCTGCGGAAATTCTCGGCGTAAGCATAGATCAAGTCACCTCCGAGCAGCGCCGCCGCGCTAAAGCGGTGAACTTTGGTTTGATCTACGGCATGAGTGCGTTTGGTCTGGCGAAGCAGTTGGGTATTCCGCGTGGCGAAGCGCAGGGCTATATGGATAAGTATTTCGAGCGCTACCCCGGCGTTATGCAGTATATGGAAGATACTCGCAGTACGGCGTCTGAACTTGGTTATGTGGAAACCATTTTTGGTCGACGATTGCATTTGCCGGAAATTACCTCACGTAACGTGATGCGCCGTAAAGCGGCCGAGCGTGCGGCGATCAACGCACCGATGCAAGGCACGGCGGCAGACATCATCAAGAAAGCAATGCTTTTGGTTGATCAGTGGATCCAGCAAGAGGGCGATGGCCGGGTTAAACTTTTGATGCAAGTACACGATGAACTGGTTCTGGAAGTGGAAGAGTCATCTTTGGCCGAAATTGAAAGTAAAGTACAGGAATTGATGGAATCAGCAGCGCAGTTGAAAGTCCCTCTTGTCGCAGATGCAGGTCATGGTGATAACTGGGATCAGGCACACTAATCACTTTTTGTGCGAAAACGAATAAATTGTATGAGCCAGAGCACAAGTTCTGGCTTTTTTTTGTATCTAAATAAGTTCAAAGAGAAACTGTTGAGTTGTAGCTTAATAAAAGTTTCATGAAAATAAACTACAAAAAAAGTTTGCAATTATGACCAATTGTTGTACATTAATCCTCGTAGGGTACAGAGGTAAGATGTTCTATCTTTCAGACCTTTTGTTTCACGTTATTGGATTAGGCTGATTCAGCCGCCCCAGTCAGGTTTTGACTGGGGCGTTTTTTATTGCCCAAATAAAATTTTATTAATTTTCAATAAATTAGCAATCCATCTTTCTTTTCTCTTATTCTGTTTTGCTTATCCCGCTTCTGACGGTGTTCTACCGTATTTGTCGTTGAAAATCCGTTCTGTAAATTTGTACCAATCACACTATTATTAATTCTCTTAAAAAACTAACTGCATATTTAATGTGAGCATTTTGGGTATAAAGTCTTATATATCAGTTAGTTAGGTTTAATTGTCGTGGCTGATCTTTAGTCAGCAGCCCAATATCATCAGCGCGCGAACTCTTGAAATCCGTTACCAGTTCAGTAATGCTCTGGCCCATAACAATAATTACCAATTTTTCTCTCCCGTTTCCCTGCCAGGATGGCGGGGATTTTTGTTTCTGGCGGCAGAAAAAACAAAAGCCCTGCACAGGCAGAGCTTTGATCGATAATCTTGTATCGCAGAGGCTAGTCGTTTTCTTGGCCCGCTTCTTCGTCCAATAGATGGGCGAGTGCTGGTGCAAACCATTCGTCGAGTTTGGCTCGTAACTGATCCACGCCAATCCCTTTCAGTGATGAAAACAGATCCACTTGCACGTCACCACCAAAGGTTGCGGCTAACTGGCGAACTTTGAGTAGTTCTGCTTTACGTGCACCGCTCTTGAGTTTGTCCGCTTTCGTGAGAAGAACTTGGACTGGGATACGGCTCTCAATTGCCCAAGCAATCATCTGTTGATCGAGATCCTTCATCGGATGGCGGATGTCCATCAACACCACCAATCCTTGTAGACATTGGCGTTTTTGCAGATATTCACCCAGCGATTTTTGCCACTTCTGCTTCATTTCCAGCGGAACTTGGGCAAAACCATAGCCAGGAAGGTCGACAATATGGCAGCCGTCCGTCACTTTGAACAAGTTGATAAGCTGCGTGCGGCCTGGCGTCTTTGAGGTTTTCGCCAGGCTTTTTTGGTTGGTTAATCGGTTTAGTGCACTGGATTTACCAGCATTTGAGCGTCCTGCAAACGCAATTTCGATGCCCTCATCGGCTGGCAGGTGGCGGATATCAGGCGCACTGGTGATGAAATGCGTATTTTGGTAATGAATTTTTACGCTCACTGTTAACTCCATCTCGACTTTGTGTAGTCGATTGATTACTTTTTTGTGAAATTGTGTAAAATAACCGTGCTCGGCATAAGGTCGCCTATTGTACCATGAGTGTACTCGGTCTGTTCACCTTCCGTGGTACTGGAAGCTTGATAATTATAATGGAATGTCATGAAGAAATTAGCGCTAATTTTGAGTCTTTTAGCCAGCTGCTCAGTATGGGCCCAAGGTAATATTGAGGCTGGCAAAGCAAAATCCCAAACGTGTGTTGCGTGTCACGGTGCTGACGGCAACAGTCTACTCACCATGTATCCAAAGCTTGCTGGTCAGCATGCCAAATATATTGAGAAGCAGTTGAAAGATCTCAAATTAGGTATGGAAAGTGCAGGTAAGCAAGGACGTTATGATCCGGTTATGAGTGCAATGGCGATGCCATTGACAGAACAGGATATGGCGGATTTGGCAGCTTACTACTCCTCCCTGCCAATTTCTCCAAACACGACCCCGGAAAGCGTGGTCGATGCGGGTAAAGTATTGTACACCGCAGGTGACGCAGAGCGTGGTTTAACCGCTTGTATTGCGTGTCATGGCCCACGCGGCAATGGTACTGAGCTTTCAGGTTTCCCGAAAATTTCCGGTCAGCATGCTGACTACATCAAAGCTCAGCTACAAAAATTCCGCGAATCATCCCGTGGCAACGATATGAATGCGATGATGCGTGATATCGCAAAGAAACTGACCGACGATGACATTAACACGCTGTCTCAATACGTTGGTGGTCTTCACTAATTTCGCCCCTAACCGCTCGAGCACATGTTGTAGGAAAACGCCCTGGTCTGTCACCAGGGCGTTTTCTTTGTGGTGCAGAGTCACACTTATTTCGTCGCTACCTTTCCTTGCTGAAGGACAGTTTGCTGATCATTTTGTAAGAGATTTGCCATTCGTTCTTGCCTCTTTGTCTACCAGTTTTTTCTAACTTTATGAAAAGCAGAAAGTATTTAATTTAGCTGAAAAAAGAGCCAATAAATCGCGCTAAGCGACTTGTTTCAATTTGATGACCAAGTAAATTAGCACCATCAGCAGGACGCTGGTAAAGGAAATTAGGCCAAGGTGGTCTCCACGGATGCGGACAAAGGAGTTGTTCGAAAGCCGGAGAAGGGAGCTCAGATCGACAGGATGTTGGTCAGATAAGGATGGTCACCTCGTCTAAAGGTTAAGACAGTGCAAAGGATCCAGGCTTAACGGATAAGCCTCGATACAGGAAGTCGAAGGAAAGCCAAAACTCATCAGGATGATGACGAACAACACCTTTTGGCAGGGAAAGCACAAAAAACAAACGGAATATTGGTGCACTAACTGAGTGCAACACAGTTTTTGCCACTTGTGGCGGTTCAGAAAGCGACAGCATGCCTGTCGCTTTTTTTATTTCGGCCGTTTTTTTCTGAAATTGGCGATATTTTGCCCGCGGCCCCTCCAATCCTGCTGGACTTTCTGGTATGTTGCGCATCCCTGTTTGAGGAAGTCAGTATGCATACCTGCCCTTTATGTCAGCATGAGCACATTCAGCCTTATTTTGCCGACAAACGCCGCGAGTATTTGCAGTGTGAGCAATGCCATTTGGTGTTTGTCCATCCTAACCAGCGTCTGGATGCAAAAAACGAAAAAGCTCACTATGATCTGCATGAGAATGATCCGCAGGATGCAGGTTATCGGCGCTTTTTAGCACGCATTGCTGACCCTCTTTTGGAACGGATTGAGCCGCAATCAACCGGGTTGGATTTTGGTTGTGGGCCTGGGCCAACGCTCTCATTGATGATGGAAGAGCGTGGTCACACCATGGCGTTGTACGACATTTATTACCACCCACAAACCAGTGTGTTGGCTAAACAGTACGACTTCATGACGGCCACGGAGGTGATTGAGCATCTCTATCAACCTGATCAGGTGTGGCAACAATGGTTGAATTTAGTTAAGCCCGGAGGCTGGATAGGCCTGATGACAAAAATGGTCATCAATGTTGAGGCGTTTGCCCATTGGCACTACAAAAATGATCCCACGCATGTGATCTTTTTTAGCCAAGCAACGTTTCAGTTTCTGGCAGAGCGGGATAAGCTCGAACTTGAATTTATTGGCAAAGATGTAATTTTACTGAGGAAGACCCAGTAATGAGTCGTAAGAAAAAATCGAGAAAACCAGGTGCCGCAGGCGCACCGGAGTTTATTGTTACCCGTAACCGTTCTGAGTCGGATGTCGCAGGACGTTTGCGCAAAAAAGAGAAAAAGCACAAGGGTTTGAAAGCCGGTGCACGTAACGCAGAAGAGCAAGCTAAGCAGAAACAGTCCGCCAATCAAGTGCGTGATCCACGTCTTGGCAGCAAGAAGAAAATCCCACTGATTGTCGAACCTGCGAAGAAGTTGACTAAGCAAGAGCGTCGTCTGTCGGCGGAACAAGAGCTCGAAATGCTGGAAAACGATGCCCAGTTGAATGTGTTGCTTGATCGTATTGAGGCTGGTGAAAACCTAGGTCGCGGATTGCAGCAGTATGTCGATGAGAAACTGGACCGCATTGAGCAGTTGATGAAGCAACTTGGTTTGCTCGAACCCGAAGATGACGAAGAGTTTCAAGATGAAGCGCCAACGCGCAAAGCTCGTTCAGACGATGAGCTGCTGGCGGATTTTGAAGACTTCAACATGGACGACTACAAAGGGTAAGCAGCGCGATGAATGTCACCTTACTGGCCATAATTGGTGGTGCCATCATTCTGGGTTTGGCGTGTTATGCAGGCTACCTTCTGCTCCAGTTAAAGAAGCAAAAGGAGTTGCAACAGCAGCATCAGAAGTTGGCGATCGAGAAACGCAATGCCAATATTTTCGATAACGTCAATATCTTGTGTATGGCGGGGATTCAAGGACAGTGCGATCTGTCTGAAATCAGCATTCGTGTCTACTGCATCATGGATTATGTGCAAGGAGAACAACGGGTTGATTTTGATGCGGAATACCCAGCGATTGCTGAGCTGTATCATATCGTCAAAGACATGCCACGCGGTGAAGCGCGTCAGGCGCTTGAGAAAAAAGAGCGCATGAAGCAAAACCTTGAGCGTCACAAGGCGGAAGGCCGTCTTAGTGAGGCGATTGTCGAAGAGCTGAAAGCACTGCGCAAAAGAGTGCAGCCGCTCAACAACCAGATCAACATTCAAATGATCTGATCGATGGCCCTGCTGTGCGGGGCTATCGTGATCGCGCTAGCACTTCTAACGATTGGCGCTTAAAAAGCCACAATGTCGCGCTATCTCCCTATTTTGGATGTGGCAAAATAGCGGCTCATAGGATTTTACGGAAGTAACACCATGTCGAATCAGACTCTTGAATCGAACCAACAGATCGTTTGGGACCAAGCGGTATTGGACAAGTACAACTATTCTGGTCCTCGCTATACCTCTTATCCGACAGCGTTGGAGTTTCACGAAGCGTTTACCATTTCTGACTATGACATGGCATGCTCGCAGTACCCTGAGCGTCCGCTTTCTCTTTATGTGCACATTCCGTTCTGTCATAAGCTTTGCTACTACTGTGGCTGCAATAAAGTGATTACTCGCCATTCGCATAAAGCGGATGAGTACCTTGATGTGCTGGAACACGAAATTCGCCAACGCGCTTCACTTTTGCACGGTCGACAGGTAACGCAGCTGCATTTTGGTGGCGGTACGCCGACCTTTCTAACGGCCAAACAGTTGTCGCGGCTGATGAGCTTGCTGCGGGAAGAGTTTGATTTTGAAGCCAATGCGGAGATCAGTATTGAGGTCGACCCGCGTGAGATTGAACTCGATATTCTCGACCATTTGCGGCAAGAAGGGTTTAACCGCCTGAGCATTGGTGTGCAAGATTTCGACAAGGAAGTGCAAAAGCTGGTCAATCGTGAGCAAGATGAAGCCTTTATTTTTGCCATGGTCGAACGGGCGAAGCAGCTCGGTTTCCGCTCGACCAACCTTGATCTCATCTACGGCTTACCCAAGCAAAACCGCGAGTCGTTTGCAAAAACATTAGCCCAAGTGTTGCAAATGCAGCCGGGTCGTTTGTCGGTGTTTAATTACGCCCACATGCCGCAGTTATTTGCCGCGCAGCGTAAAATCAAAGATGAGATGCTGCCTAAAGCTGAAGAAAAAATGGCGATTTTGCAGCAAACCATTACCACTTTAACCGAAGCGGGTTATCAGTTTATCGGTATGGACCACTTTGCCAAGCCGGATGATGAACTGGCGATTGCCCAGCGAGAAGGTGTGTTGCATCGTAATTTCCAAGGCTATACCACCCAAGGCGAGTGTGACTTGGTCGGTTTTGGTGTCTCGGCCATTTCGATGATTGGCGACGCCTACGCGCAGAATCAAAAAGAGCTGAAGAAATACTACGCTCAAGTCAATGAATTGCGCCATGCGCTATGGAAAGGGGTCGCGCTGGACGCTGACGACTTGCTGCGCCGTGAGGTAATTAAGCAATTGATTTGCAACTTCAAACTGGATAAAAAAGCGATCGAAACGCAGTTCAAAGTGACGTTTAACCACTACTTCAAAGAAGATCTGCAACTGCTGCAGACTTTTATTGATGATCGATTGGTGGAAGTGGATGAGAGCGAAATCCGTGTCACATTGCGTGGTCGTCTGCTGATCCGCAACATCTGCATGTGCTTTGACAAATACCTACGTGCCAAAGCGCGACAACAGCAGTTCTCGCGTGTCATTTAGCGAAAGAGTGCTATATGCAATAAAAAATGCCAGCGAGACGCTGGCATTTTTGTTTGTTTTGCTAGTGCAACTTTGTGCCTGACTTATTGTCCAATAAGCTGATTTTTCAACAAAATTACTTGCCTGATAACCGATCACTGGGCCAATCGGCAAAAGGGACCGGGCGGCTGTATAAGAAGCCCTGAGCCAATGGGCAGCCTAGTTCAGAGAGCAATTTGGCTTGCAAGCCAGTTTCGACCCCTTCCGCCACCACACTGACGTTAAAGCCTCGGGTGATGTTGACGATGGCAGCGACCACAGAGTTATTGAGTTCCTCGCGGCTGAGTTTATCGACAAAGGCTCGATCGATTTTCAGGCAATCAAACGGTAAGGTGTGCAAATACGCCAGTGATGAGTAGCCAGTACCAAAATCATCAATCGCAATGCCGATACCAAGGCGGCGCAGCTTGTGCATGTTCTCCAAAGTGGTTGGTGCACTGTCGACCAGCCGCGACTCGGTGATCTCCAGAGTGAGATTGGTGGCGGGTAGCCCCGTTTCCAACAAAATTTGCCCGACTTCCGCGACAAAATCTTCGCGTGATAGTTGGTTGACGGAGATATTAACGTGTAACTGGAAGTCACTTTGCCAGAGGTTATTTGCGATTGCCTGAGCGGTTTCTTTGCAGGCGCGTTGCAATATTTGGCTGCCAATTTCTTTAATCATGCCACTGTCTTCAGCAATCGGGATAAAATCGAGTGGTGATACGATGCCTTGTTTGCTCAGCCAGCGCGCCAATGCTTCTGCTCCGACGACTTTGCCGCTCTCCAGTTCAATAATCGGTTGGTAGTAAGGGATGAATTCTTGGCTGTTGATGCCATCTTGAATGCGCGCCAGCATTTGGGTGCGAAACTTGGATGCATCTGCCATCTCGGGACGGTAGTGGCTGACCGAGGTATGATCTTGTTTCGCGTTGCTCAGTGCAATGCTGCCGTTACGCAACCAACGGATCATGTCGCTCTCGCTGTCGGTACATACCACCCCAATCGACACTTTCATCACCACGCTTTCCTCACCCATATAAAATGGCGCGATAAACAGCTGTTGCAGCCGGTTAACGGTCAAGGTGATCTCTTCGGAGCTGGTCACTCGTGGTGCGTAGACGGCGAACTCATCGCCTCCAGTGCGAGCAAGGATATAGTTATCATCAAATAGGTCTTTCAGTCTTTCAGAGATGCTGATCAGCAGTTGATCGCCTTTGTGATGTCCGACACTGTCATTGATGTCGCGAAAGCGATTCACCCCAAGCAAAAATAGGCTACCGCTCTGAGAGGGATGCACGCGACGACTCGCATCAATCAACCCTTCTCGACTGTAGAGCTTGGTCAGAGAGTCATAAACCAACTGGTTGCGCAGCGCTTTAAAAGAGACTCGAAGGTTATTGGCCATCTCATTGAACGCTGTGACCAACAGGCTGGTTTCGTAGATCAATCCGGGTTTGGGCATGGCACTTTCCCAATGCCCATTGGCCAAGTTTTTCGCGGCGGTGGCCGTGGTGGTGATGGGATGGGTAATGCGGCTAAAAATCACCATACAGAACAAAACGCCGATGGTTCCCACCGATAAGCCAACGATCCAGCTCTCTTGCTGCGCTTTGGGCAATACGCCCAGTAGCTGCGATTCAGAAATTGAAATACCGATATACCACGTTAAGCCATATTCGTCGGTATAGGGCGAGATCAGGCTGAAGTAGCGCCCATCGTGACCCAAAAATTCAAAGCGTTGCGCCGCTCTCTTCTCCAACATTTGTTGGCTTTTCACCGCATCGGCATGGCGTTTTATGATGGGGTCGGCACTTTCGCTTGCTAGCAAACGGTCGCCTTTTTTCGACAATTCGGTACCCCAAGAGACCACGCTGCTTGGCGAAGAGTGTGCGATCAAGCGCTGCTTTTCGTCCATGACATAGACCGACGCCTTGGTTTTTTCTTTCAGTGCGGAGAGAAAATTATTGAAGGTGTTGATGCGAATATCGGTGACCACCACGCCGACAAATTGCTGCTGGTCGTACACCGGAGCGAGAGCAGAGAGGGTGATTTCTTGTCTTTCGTCGGCGTTGGCGTATATGGAAGACCACATTGGGCGCCGCTCTTGGGCAACTGGCGTGTACCAAGGGCGCACTCGCGGGTCGTAATTGTCAATCACAGAGCGGATGTTCTCGCTGACGGCGTCTCCTTGATAAATCACCAGTTTGCTGTTGGTACGATCGTCTTGCACCATCAGGGTATGGCTGCCATCGCTCTCTTTACGTAGTCCGACATAATCGGCTGCTTCCGAGCCAAATCCAATCACGTCTAGCTGGGCAATCGGGGCATAAATGGTTTGAAAGGCGTCCAGAAAGTAGTGCTGCAATGCGGTGGTGTCATCGGGTTTATACAAATGGTTGAAGCCAATGGTATGCGCCATACTGAGCCCGGCGTCAAACGGGGCGCCGAGATAACTGGTTAAACTGTTGCGCACGTTTTCGGTTAAGGCGGAGAGCTGCTTGTCACTCAGATCGTGTACCGCCTCTTCGTAACTGCGCTTTTGCACCAAAATCACCACGCTGATTGAGAGCAAAAAGATCACCACCAAAGGCACAATGACCGCGGTTTTTAAGGAAATTTTGCTGTTGGAAGCCATCTCTGCCATCGTGCTTTACTATCCCTGCTGCCACTTAGGTTCGTAAGGGCTGGCGAACCTCGGTGAATTTCTCTACTCGTCGTCAATACAGTTCTTTTAATTTACGTGTCAAGGTATTGCGCCCCCAGCCGAGTACTTTGGCCGCGTCCTGTTTGTGGCCGTTGGTGTGCTCGAGTGCTGCTTCTAACAGTATACGTTCGAATTGTGGAAGTGCGTATGTCAGCAGCTCTTTTTCCCCAGAGCTGAGTTCTTTTCGCGCCCAACTGGCGAGAATCTCCTGCCAAGTCCCTGCCGCGTTTTCTTCCTCGCTGCTCTTTTTCTCTTGCAGCAGTTCACTCGGCAGATCGCCCGGTAAAATTTCGCTGCCACTGGCCATTACGGTCAACCAGCGACAGATGTTTTCCAACTGACGCACGTTCCCAGGCCAATTGAGACGCGAGAGAATGTCTAAGGTACTGCGATGCAGTGTTTTGGCTTCCACCGCTAACTCATCGGCGGCGCGCAGTAAAAAGTGCTGAGTCAGTTTTTCTATATCCTGTTTGCGTTCGCGCAATGCGGGGATCTGCACTCGGATAACATTGAGGCGGTGAAACAGGTCTTCTCGGAAATCGCCGTTTTGCACCAAACGTTCGAGATTTTGGTGGGTGGCGGCGACAATCCTCACGCCAACTTTGATCGGCGAGTGACCGCCGACACGATAAAACTGCCCATCGGCGAGCACGCGCAGTAGGCGAGTTTGAATATCGAGCGGCATATCGCCAATTTCATCCAAAAACAGGGTGCCGCCGTTGGCTTGTTCGAACCGTCCTTGGCGCACCGAATTTGCCCCAGTAAAAGCGCCTTTTTCGTGGCCAAACAGCTCCGACTCAATCAGATCTTTTGGAATCGCGGCCATGTTGAGGGCGATAAACGGTTTGCTGGCTCGTGGGCTGTGTCGATGCAGGGCATGAGCGACCAGCTCTTTACCCGTGCCCGATTCGCCATTGATCAGCACAGAGATAGAGGAGCGTGAAAGCCGGCCGATGGCGCGAAACACTTCCTGCATTGCGGGCGCTTCACCAATGATTTCTGGCGTATGGGAGCTAAGTGGATTGCCCGAGGCCATCTGCTCGCGCTTTTGTTCTTGACCGTGGGCGATGGCGCGTTCTACTAACGTCAGCGTTTCGTCGATATCAAACGGTTTGGGCAGATATTCAAACGCACCCTTCTGATAGGCGTTGACCGCGGCGTCGAGATCGGAGTGCGCTGTCATGATGATCACAGGCAAATCGGGGCACTTGCTGTGCACTTGTTGCAGCAATTCAATGCCATCAATGCCGGGCATACGGATATCGGACACCAACACATCAGGGACTTCTCGCTCTAACGCCATCAACACACTTTCACCATTGGCGTAGGTTTCGCACTTGATATTGGCGGAAGAGAGGGTTTTTTCCATCACCCAGCGGATGGAGCTATCGTCGTCGACAACCCAAACATATCCTTTACTCATGGTCTATTCCTTGCAGCATTAAATTGGCAGATAAATGGTGAAATTGGTATGCCCAGGCCAGCTTTCGACATCGATTTTGCCGTTATGTTGATCTATCAGATTTTGCGAGATAGAAAGCCCAAGTCCGGTGCCTCCTTCTCGTCCGCTGACCATGGGGTAAAACAAGGTATCTTGCAGCTCAACCGGAATACCGGGGCCGTTATCTATGATTTCAATTCGCGCGGCCACTTTGCAGCGATGGCCGTGGATATTGGCTTGATGCACCGTTCTGGTGCGTATGGTGATCAGGCCGTCGTCTTGGTTGGCCAGAACTTGTGCCGCGTTGCTAACAATGTTCAGCATCGCCTGCTCAATTTGGTCCGCAGCCATATAAATGTCCGGCAGGCTTGGGTCATAATCGCGCTCAATCAGCAGTTTTTGCTGTGATTCTAATTCGACCAATTGGCGCACTTTTTCCAAAACCTGATGCAGATTGGCTTCTTGCTTTTTGCCCGGCTTTTGTGGGCCAAGCAGCCGGTCGACCAGGGTGCGCAGCCGATCCGCTTGTTCAATGATGATCTGGGTATATTCGGTCAGGCTTGGTTCGGGCAACATCTTCTCTAGCAATTGCGCCGCGCCGCGCAAGCCACCTAAGGGGTTTTTGATCTCGTGCGCTAGTCCTCTGACTAAGAGTTTGGCCGCTTGCTGCTGCGCGTGTTGGTTCATCTCTTGGGTGATACGCCGCTGTTGGTCAACCTTGCGCATCTCTACCAGCAGCATTGGTTCACGCTCAATCGAGATAGGGCTGACTGTCACTTCCAGCAGCAGCGGCTTACCATCAACAACGAAAGTGACGTCGTTGTCCGTGATGCTTTGACCGCTTTGTAGTGGTTGTGAGAGCAAGGCTAAATCGAGGGAGGCGTGTTGGATCAATTGTGACAGCGGTTGGTGGATGATGCGTTTGGCGCTTTGCGCGAAGAGTTGCTCGGCCGCCGGGTTGGCGTGTTTAACCTGCAACCCATCATCGAGGATCAGGGTTGCGGTCACCATATTGCTGAGAATTGTGTCTGAAAGCGCTGAATTCACAATCACATCCTTGTCGTTGTCATAGTTTGGTGCGATGCACTAAATTGGTGCATTGGCAGCCAGTATGGCGGATTAAGGGGAGAAGTGAAAGCGTCTTCTAAGGCGTTTCAGATGCTTATCTTGCGACTCAAGCCACTATTTAATACTGGTGCGATGCAAATGCACTGATATAGGGCTGGATGATGCAATTATCTTGCCGTTTCTGTAAGCCTGAACGGCCAGTGTGTGGGTACCACGGTCAATGTTTTTCAATTGCCAAGTCAAGCCGGTTTGTGGTGCACCATAACGGTGTCCGTTGAGTATCAACTGCAGCTGTTCGCCAACCTCAAGCTTGCGATTGCTTTCCATGCGAATAAAGATGAGGCCGCGATTGCTGCGGATGGTGGTGTCATTCGCCGGAGACGCCATACTCAGTTGTAACTCGGCGGGGGCTTGATCCGACGAGCTTGGCTGCGCGGGTTCAACCGCCGTTTCTTTTGCTGAAGAAGCCTGCGTAGTGCTGGGTTGCGCAGCGTCCATCTTTTGCGTGGATTCAACGTGTGGCGCAGGGGCACTGGCGTCCAAATCCGCTAGCGTAATGCTTTTCGCACCACTGCCGGGAGTATCACTAAAATGCAGCACGCCATCGGCGTCGACCCAAGTGTACACTGTCTGTGCGTGCGCAAGAGAACTGAGCAATACACACAGCAGAGAAAGTCTTTTTATCATCTTTCACCTCCAAAGAGATGCGGTTTCATGTAATCACAACCCGCGCCCGATGTGAGCGGATGCGCTTGGCTGTTGGCCAATTTTTTATGCAAACCGCATGTTATTACTCGATTTCTGGCGGGAGAATATGAAAAAGGCCCGCCTGCGAGGCGAGCCTGATAAAAAGTGCAATCTGAATTACATTTGCACTGAGTGAATTACACTGAGTAGTACAGTTCAAATTCCAGTGGGTGAACGGCGGTGTTAACGCGCTCAACGTCTTTGGTTTTCAGTTCGATGTAAGAATCGATGAAATCATCAGAGAATACGCCGCCCGCAGTTAGGAACTCACGGTCTTTGTCTAGGCACTCAAGAGCTTGCTTGAGTGATTCTGCAACCTTTGGAATCTCTGCTGCTTCTTCTGCAGGCAGATCGTAAAGGTCTTTGTCCATCGCTTCCCCTGGGTGGATCTTGTTCTTGATACCGTCAAGACCAGCCATCAGCAATGCGGCAAACGCTAGGTATGGGTTTGCTGCTGGGTCTGGGAAGCGAACTTCTACACGACGTGCTTTCGGACTTGGTACCACAGGGATACGGATAGACGCAGAACGGTTACGCGCAGAGTAAGCTAGCATAACAGGCGCTTCGTAGTGAGGAACCAGACGCTTGTACGAGTTAGTTGATGGGTTAGTCAGCGCGTTCAGTGCACGAGCGTGCTTGATGATACCACCGATGTAGTACAGAGCTGTTTCTGACAGGCCGCCGTACTTGTCACCCGCGAAGAGGTTAACGCCGTCTTTCGCCAGAGATTGGTGAACGTGCATGCCTGAGCCGTTGTCGCCAACCAGTGGTTTCGGCATAAAGGTCGCAGTTTTGCCGTATGCGTGTGCTACGTTGTGAACCACGTACTTGTAGATTTGGATCTCGTCCGCTTTCGTGGTTAGCGTGTTGAAGCGAGTCGCGATCTCGTTTTGACCTGCCGTCGCCACTTCGTGGTGGTGCGCTTCAACCACTAGGCCCATCTCTTCCATTACTAGACACATTGCAGAACGCAGGTCTTGAGAAGAGTCCACTGGAGCTACTGGGAAGTAACCCCCTTTCACGCCAGGACGGTGACCTTTGTTACCGTTTTCGTAATCTGAACCTGTGTTCCATGCAGCTTCTACGTCGTCAATCTTGAAGAAAGAACCTGACATATCCGTAGAGAACTTCACGTCGTCAAACAGGAAGAACTCTGGCTCTGGACCAACAAGAACGGTGTCTGCGATGCCAGTAGAACGTAGGTAATCTTCCGCGCGTTTTGCGATAGAACGTGGGTCGCGGTCGTAGCCTTGCATGGTTGCAGGCTCAAGGATGTCACAACGGATGTTCAGAGTCGCTTCTTCAGTGAATGGGTCAAGTACCGCAGAAGACGCATCAGGCATCATCACCATGTCTGATTCGTTGATGCCTTTCCAGCCCGCTACAGAGGAACCATCAAACATCTTACCGTCTTCGAAGAAGTCAGCATCAATTTGGTGTGCAGGAATAGAAATGTGCTGCTCTTTACCTTTCGTATCGGTAAAACGCAGGTCAACAAACTTAACTTCGTTTTCTTGGATAAGCGATAGAACGTTTTCTACTGACATCTTGGATAACCTCCAGTGTTATTAAAGCGGTATTGGCCAGATTCGGTATTGAATCTAGCATTGATTAATTTCTTTACATTGGTATTAATCGATGCTGATTCTTACAAAGCTAAAACTGTGCCAATTTTTAAAGTCCTTATATTTCATGGTTTTAGTATTTCATCTCGCCATTTTGGTGTGTGCAATGCACCAAAATGATCTCTTAATGCACTGTTTTGGTGCTGATGTGGCGAGTTTGCACCAGAATAAGCCAAAACTGTCTCTCATTCAGCCCGTCTTTGGGCATCTTGTCAATCGAGAAGTGTGTTAATGTGCATACTCTTTTTATGGCAGAAAAATGGCCGAAATACACCTTGGCGACTAGTCTTTACTTGGCGAAAAATAATCACGAGCTGATCACATATTTCTGGGTTTTTTATCAAAATCTGGTACATTATGGCCGTTTTTTTAATCAAATAACCGCCGCTTAAAAAACATTCATGTTTTTAGCGTCGTTTTTAAACAAGTGAATCAGAATCCATGACGACTCCACAGATTGATAATTTAAGAAATATCGCGATCATCGCGCACGTTGACCACGGTAAAACCACACTGGTTGACAAACTGCTGCAACAATCAGGCACTTTGCAATCTCGCGGTGACATTGAAGAGCGAGTCATGGACTCGAACGACATCGAGAAAGAGCGTGGCATCACCATCCTGGCGAAAAACACCGCCATCAACTGGAACGACTACCGCATCAACATCGTAGACACCCCGGGACACGCGGACTTCGGTGGTGAAGTTGAACGTATTATGTCTATGGTTGACTGCGTGCTGCTGATCGTTGACGCGGTGGATGGCCCAATGCCACAAACGCGCTTTGTAACACAAAAGGCATTTGCTCACGGTCTGAAGCCAATCGTGGTTATCAACAAAATTGACCGCCCTGGCGCACGTCCTGACTGGGTTATGGATCAAGTGTTTGATCTGTTCGACAACCTCGGTGCGACAGACGAACAGCTGGACTTTAAAGTGGTTTACGCGTCAGCGCTGAATGGCTGGGCGACACTGGAAGAAGGCGAAACAGGCGAGAACATGGAACCTCTGTTCCAGACCATCGTCGATGTGGTTGCTGCGCCAGAAGTGGACCTTGATGGCCCGCTACAAATGCAAATTTCTCAGCTGGATTACAGCTCATACGTTGGCGTTATCGGCGTGGGTCGTATCAAACGCGGTAAAGTAAAAGCCAACCAACAAGTAAGTATTGTCGGTGCGGACGGTAAAGTTCGTAACGGTAAAGTGGGTACAGTACTCGGTTACCTTGGCCTTGAGCGCCATGAAGTGCCGCAAGCAACCGCAGGTGACATCATTGCGATTACGGGTCTTGGTGAGCTGAAAATCTCTGACACCATCTGTGATGCAAACAAAGTGGAAGCACTGCCTGCACTGTCTGTTGACGAGCCAACCGTGACCATGACGTTCCAAGTGAACACCTCACCTTTTGCCGGTCTTGAAGGTAAATACGTCACGTCACGTAACATCCTTGAGCGTCTTGAGAAAGAATTGGTGCACAACGTAGCACTGCGCGTTGAACAAACGGAAGATCCAGACAAATTCCGCGTTTCTGGCCGTGGCGAACTGCACCTTTCGATTCTGATCGAAAACATGCGTCGTGAAGGCTTCGAGCTCGCGGTATCTCGTCCAGAAGTTATTCTTAAAGAAGAGAACGGCCAGTTGATGGAACCATTTGAAACCGTGACCATCGATGTTCAAGAAGAGCATCAGGGCGGTATCATGGAAAAAATTGGTATGCGTAAGGGTGAGCTGAAAGACATGGCACCGGATGGTAAAGGCCGTGTACGTCTTGACTTCATCATGCCTTCTCGTGGTCTGATTGGTTTCCAAACCGAGTTCATGACACTGACCTCGGGTTCTGGCCTTCTGTACCATACTTTTGACCATTACGGCCCACACAAAGGCGGCACCATTGGTCAACGTGTCAATGGTGTATTGATCGCCAACGCAGCGGGTAAAGCACTGACCAACGCACTGTTTAACCTGCAAGAGCGTGGCCGTCTATTTATCGGTCACGGCGTGGAAGTATACGAAGGTATGGTGATCGGTATTCACAGCCGTGACAACGACCTGACCGTAAACGCCCTGAAAGGTAAGCAACTGACCAACGTACGTGCATCGGGCACCGATGACGCGCAGGTACTGACGCCACCAATCATCATGACTCTAGAGCAAGCGCTTGAGTTTATCGATGACGACGAATTGGTAGAAGTAACGCCGGAAAGCATCCGTATTCGTAAGAAATTCCTCACAGAAAGCGACCGTAAGCGCGCTTCACGTGAAGCGAAGTAATTGCGAATAACGTTATTGTAAGAAATGAAAACCCCGGGCAGCTTCTCCCGGGGTTTTTTATTGCTGTTCATCTTCTCGTTAGCTTGATGGTGAGAGTGGGTTAATGATAATGACCTTTAGATAAGCAGAGCTGAGCGGATAAAAAATTGATAGCATAACTGCGAGAGAATAAGGCATGCTTATTTTCCATCTGTTTTAATGAGCCGTATGGGTAGGACTATGAACCAGTTACCTGGGAGTGACAAGTTGAGATTGCAAACCCTCGCCGGAAATGGAATCGCGTTTGCGCGCTATTTAATTGCCCGAATGCAACACGATCGGGTGAATGTGAACGCCGGTTATTTGGCCTATATTACCTTGCTCTCGATTGTGCCACTGATGACAGTACTTTTATCGATTTTGTCTAAATTTCCAGTGTTTGAAAATGTTGGCACTATATTGCAAGGTTTTATCATTACCCATTTTGTCCCCGCGGCTGGGGATGCGGTGCATAACGCGCTACAGGATTTTGTCGCCAATACCGGAAAAATGACCGCCGTCGGCGCGGCCTTTCTTTTTGTTGCGGCTTTGATGCTTATCTCCAACATCGATAAAAATCTCAACTACATTTGGCGGGTGCGGAAAAAGCGCCGTGCGGTGTTCTCGTTTTCCATGTATTGGATGGTGTTGACCTTGGGGCCGATTTTGGTCGGAACCAGCATCGCCGCGACCTCGTATGTGACTTCGCTGCGTCTGCTCGACAGCGAAGCAATTTCTGGCATGTACAATTTACTGCTGCGCTGGCTACCGTTTATTCTCTCGTTTTGTGCCTTTGTCGGTTTGTATCTGTTGGTACCGAACAAAAAAGTCCATTTTTCCCATGCAGTCATCGGGGCGATCATCGCCGCGATTTTGTTTGAGATGAGTAAAAAAGGCTTCGCCGCGTACATAACCCAGTTTCCTTCTTACCAAGTGATATATGGCGCGCTGGCGGCCATTCCTATTTTGTTTGTTTGGGTCTATTTGTGCTGGCTGATTGTGTTGATCGGTGCGGAAGTAACCGCGGCATTGGGTGAGAAGGAACAGTGGAGACTGAGCGCGGAAATGATACACTCTCAGGCAGAAAAAATGTTGGCTGCAGAAGAGGATAGTAGTAGTGATTGCGCTGATTCAGAGAGTAAGTGAAGCCGCTGTTCGCGTCGATGGTGAAGTGGTCGGGCAGATAGAAAAAGGGCTATTGGTCCTGCTCGGTGTTGAAAAAGACGATGATGAAGCCAAAACTCGCCGATTGGTAGAGCGGGTCACCACTTACCGTGTGTTTGAAGACGACGACGGCAAAATGAATCTCAATGTGCAGCAAGTCGGGGGCAAAGTGCTGGTGGTGTCGCAGTTTACCTTGCCTGCCGACACTAAAAAAGGCACGCGCGCAGGCTTTTCTCGCGGCGCTCACCCCACAGAGGCCGAGCGTTTGTATGACTATTTTTCAGACCAGTGCCAACAGGTGTTGCCGACAGAGCGAGGTCGCTTTGCGGCAGATATGAAAGTATCTTTAGTGAATGATGGTCCGGTAACCTTCTGGTTACAGGTGTAAAGGCAGGAGCCTGTTTACTTGAAAAAGGATTTCTATGTTTAAGCTGATCACGCCGAAAACAGATAACCAACTCAACAAGTATTACCACTTTCGTTGGCAAATGCTGCGCGAGCCCTGGCGTATGCCAATCGGTTCAGAGCGCGATGAATACGACGGTATGAGCCATCATCGCATGATTGTCGATGGCCGGGGACGGCCAATTGCCATCGGTCGATTGTATATCTCTCCGGATAGCGAAGGCCAAATCCGCTATATGGCGGTGAAAGGCACTCGCCGTGGCAAAGGTATGGGCTCGCTGGTGTTAGTGGCGCTGGAATCGCTCGCCCTGCAAGAGGGAGCGAAACGTTTAGTGTGTAATTCGCGTGAGGACGCTATCGCCTTTTACGAGAGAAATGGTTTTGAGCGTCGAGGTGAGCTGACCGATGAACGCGGTCCGGTGCGTCATCAGCAAATGGTCAAGCACCTTGATCCGATGGCCAACGTATTGCGCAATCCGAAGTGGTGTACGGAATTGCAAGATCGCTGGGACAGACAAATTCCGATCAGCGATAAGATGGGCATCAAAATCAACCAATATACCGGTTATCAGTTTGAGTGCAGTGCGCAGCTCAACCCCAATTTAAACCCGCATAATACTCTGTTCGCTGGGTCGGCATTCACGCTGGCGACGTTAACCGGCTGGGGCATGGCGTGGTTATTGCTGAAAGAGCGTGGTTTAACCGGAGATATTGTTTTGGCAGACAGTAGCATTCGCTACCGTCATCCGGTGGAGAAGAACCCGATTGCCAGCACGTCGCTGGATGGTATTAGTGGCGATTTGGACCGACTCGCCTCTGGACGCAAAGCGCGTATCGTGATCCATGTGACCATTTTTAGTGGTGAGGTTGCGGCGGTGGAGTTCATGGGAACCTATATGCTGCTACCCGATTACAAAAAGCTATTGAGTCAGCGTGGCTAAATTGGGTTGGTTTTCACTGGGTGGTTGGCTTTCACTGCTTAATGCCGCGTCGCATTCGCTGTGGCGCTGGTGTTGATCCGAGAGAAGGTCACCACTCAACTGCTGACAGCCAATCATGAACTGATAGCTGATACCTTGAGGCGCATCGGCTGCGAGGTCCGCTTGGCCGCTGATGTTGCCTGTGATCGATGGGCCGCTGACGTTGATCGGGCTGAGTGACAGCTTACCTCGCTGCATATCGAGCCTGAGTTCCGATAGCATTAATGGTGTGATGCTGTTGTCTTGAGCTTGGATATACGCTTCATGTAACTGCGCATACACCCCGCCCGACAAGGTATGGGAGAACATCGCCCAGTCGCCCGCCAACCCCTTGGCTTGTAAATCGATGCTGCTGATCGCGTTGATCTCCAACGGCAGCGGTAATTGCGACAATAGCAACCCTGCAGGGAAGCCATCGGCATTGAGGGTGAGTTGCCACGGTTTGCTGATTTGTGTCAGATCAAGCGAGGCCTGTCCCTCTACATAACCTTGTTGTAGCGGGGCAAACAAACGATCCATCTGCCATTTGCCTTGGTCGCTGTGCATTTCAATGATCGGGTGTGAGCTGAGTACACTCTGGTAGCTTGCATTGGCGGCGCTGGCGCTCAGCGTACCTTGCCAAAGACCAAGTTGCCCGTCTTGCTTAATCAGCAAGTTCTGTCCTTCGATATTGAGTCCAGTCAGTTGCCAATAGGGTTCGCGGATCAGTTGGATAAATTGGCTGCGCTCGATATTCAGCGTTTCAACGGAAATCTCTTTCGCCTGTCTAAGCAACTGTTTCAGCCACTCTCCTTCACCGGGCTGTTCAGCGGCCCACTTCACGTTATTAACGTTCACGTGTTTCAGTGCCAGCGCGTGCGGAGTGATGCGGCCAGAAAAGCTCACGTTCCCCTGCTGCCAGAGAAAAGCGGCTTCTTCGACATCAATTTGCGCAGGATTGAGACGCAGGCTGAGACGCGGTTCAATCCACATGTTGTGTCGGTCTTGCACGCTTTCCGCAGAGAGAGAAAAAAGGCCATCGTTTTGCTGCCACCAAGCAAACGGTAGGGTGAGATTTTCACAGGAGAGCTCAACATTGACCAGTTGATAGCCTTGGTAATCAATGCTGCTACGCATCACATCGAGGCTGTTGATATGGCTAATGTTGCCCAGCCTTGTCCAAGGTTTGGCCACAATCGACTGCACTTGCTGCTCTGAGAGTGTAAGGCCATCAATGGTGACATTGACCAGTGACCAGCCTTGTGCGTACTGCTCAGCCTGACCGGAGAGGTGCCCACCACGCCAGAGGAAGGAGAGGCCAAACACCGTACTCTCTTGCGGGCGATAGTCCATATCAAGCAACGTTTTGTTGAACGCCTCGCCTTGCCAATAGATTTGATCAGCGGAAAGTTGAATCTCAGCATACGGCAGCCACTGCTCTGTCGTCTCCCAGTATGGCTGTTTGAGCTGAACTTTAAGACCGCGCGCGCTGAACTCTTTATCGGCGTAGTCAAAGTGAGACAAGGCGATTTGCTGGATATCAACCGCATCACGCAGCCAAGTTTGCGGATTGCTGCTTAGCCCTTGTTGGAGACTGAGGCCGTCGATCAGCACACTGTCTAACTGCCACTGTCCATCACGGTAAAGTGACGGGTTGAACCAGAGATCGAGTTGTTCGACATAGCTCACGTCTGGGTGATCAAAGGTCAGATTCTTAAAAGAAAAATGATAGGGAAACTGGTAGCGAACTTCTGAAGCACTGACACCAGAGTGCAGCCATTGATTGAGTTGATTGAATACCGGGCTTGCGTAGCGAGTTTGCAGTGAACACAAAAGCGCGAGTGGAATAATCGCAACGACCAAAAGCAAGACAGTGATGGTTATAACTATTTTTTTCATCCGAATTGACCAAACTCTCGCTGCTTCCCTGCATGTGTTGCATAAGCTTGTCTTAAATTGAGGTGTGATTCAACTAAAAAGCCCCTCGAATGAGGGGCTTGAGCATGCTTTTTGTTATCCGATCACTTAGTCAAGCTGAGGACCAGCTGAGACTAGCGATTGACCTTCGGCGTTGTCGGTGTATTTAGCAAAGTTATTGATAAAGCGTTGTGCCAGATCTTTGGCTTTGCTTTCCCACTGTAGCGGGTCTACATAGGTATCGCGTGGGTCAAGGATAGTTGGGTCGACGCCAGGAAGCGATGTCGGTACCTCTAGATTAAAGATAGGCACGTGCTTGGTTGGTGCTTCTTCAATCGAGCCGTCAAGGATAGCGTCGATAATGCCACGCGTATCTTGAATCGAGATACGTTTGCCACTGCCATTCCAGCCGGTGTTCACTAGGTAGGCTTCTGCGCCTGCTTCTTCCATGCGTTTAACCAGAACTTCTGCGTACTTAGTCGGATGTAGCGTTAGGAACGCTGCACCAAAACAGGCAGAGAAGGTTGGCGTTGGCTCGGTAATGCCGCGCTCAGTACCCGCCAGTTTGGCGGTGAAACCTGATAGGAAGTGATACTTGGTTTGCTCTGGTGTCAGTTTAGACACAGGAGGCAATACGCCAAAAGCATCGGCAGACAAGAAGATCACTTTGTTGGCATGACCACCTTTAGAAACGGGTTTGACGATGTTATCAATGTGGTAAATCGGGTAAGAAACACGCGTGTTCTCGGTTTTCGAGCCATCGTCAAAATCAATCGAACCGTCGTTGCGTACCGTGACGTTTTCTAGCAACGCATCGCGACGGATGGCGTTGTAGATGTCTGGCTCTGCTTCTTTCGACAGTTTGATGGTTTTCGCGTAGCAGCCACCTTCGAAGTTAAATACGCCGTCATCGTCCCAGCCGTGTTCGTCGTCGCCGATCAGCGCACGTTTTGGATCGGTGGATAGGGTAGTTTTCCCTGTACCAGATAGGCCGAAGAAGATCGCAACATCGCCATCTTTGCCCATGTTGGCACTACAGTGCATGGATGCGACGCCTTTCAGCGGCAGGAAGTAGTTCATCATGGCGAACATGCCTTTCTTCATTTCGCCGCCGTACCAAGTGCCACCAATCAGTTGAGTGCGCTCGGTCAGGTTAAACACAGTAAAGTTTTCCGAGTTCAGACCATGCTCTTGCCACTTCTGGTTGGTGCATTTCGCGGCGTTCATCACCACGAAGTCCGGTTCAAAGCTTGCCAACTCTTCTTCGGAAGGGCGAATAAACATGTTCTTCACAAAATGCGCCTGCCAAGCGACTTCGGTGATCACACGAATGCTTAAACGCGTGTCAGGGTTAGCACCACAGTAACCATCAATCACGAACAAACGTTTGCCAGAAAGCTGGTTGGTGACCTGTTCTTTGAGGTCATTCCACACTTCCTGAGTGATTGGTTTGTTATCGTTCGGAACTGCACTGGATGTCCACCACATGTTTTCTTCCGTCGTCGCGTCTTTCACTATGTATTTATCTTTTGGTGAGCGGCCAGTGAAAACGCCAGTATCGACAGCGACCGCGCCAAGCTCGGTGACTACGCCTTTTTCGTAGCCTTCGAGATCCGCTCGCGTCTCTTCTGCAAACAGCACTTCGTAACTTGGGTTACGTAGAACCTCTTTTACGTTGCGCAGTCCATGTTTGGTTAAATCAATTGTTGCAGCCTTAGTATGTTCCATAACGGTCATAGGTGCTCCTTATAGGATTTTGTAGGGATTTTGTAAGAATCTTTTAATTTTTCTGCTCACCATGCTAACAACGGGTGGGGGAGAAAACAGGGATATAGTTCAAAAATTATCCTTAATTTTCCTGCGGTTTTAGGTGTCCCGTCACATATTGGCCGAGACAGTTTATCGTGCACGCAAACCATTGCGCCAGCGTTAAAGGATTATTAATTAACAAAAAATAAGGGGTTATTAAATTACGGGAAAGTATTGATTTACTAGGCTTTGATCACAAAAAGGCCAGCGTATGCTGACCTTTTGACGGGTAAATTACGTGCTTGATAATCCAAGGAAATTAATGCAGCGTTTTACGCTCAGAAGTGGCGTTGGTGTAGAGTTCAGCTACTTGCGGCTCGTCAAACGAGTAAGTCGTGCCGCAGTAATCACAATGTAAAGAAACGTATCCTTCGGTGGCCAAAATGTCATAAATTTCAGTTTTATCGATAGTGACAATTGCGGCACCGCTGCGCTCACGAGAACAGCCACAATGGAACTCGACAGGCTGAGGTTCGAACAGGCGGACTTGTTCTTGGTTGTACAAGCGATACAGCAGCTCGTTGGCTTTTAAAGTGAATAACTCTTCATTTTTCACTGTGTTTGTTAACTGTTCGAGGTGCTCAAAGTCATCGGCAGAGCCAGTGCCATCTGGCACGATTTGAATCAGCATACCAGCGGCGTGCGCTTGACCTTGGTGCTCGCCAGTGCGAATCCACAAGCGGGTTTTAAGCTGTTCTGAATTGGCAAAATAGCCTTCGATCACTTGAGTAAGGTTATCGCCGTCGAGACCAACCACACCTTGATAGCGTTCGCCTTTTTTCGGCTCAATGGTGATGACAAGGTAGCCTTTCCCCATCATATCGTGCAGGCTAGCATCGTCGGCAATCTCACCTTCCCAGCGCGCGACACCACGAACTTTTTGTTCGTTATCGCCATTGATTACCGCCAAAGATACCGGGCCATCACCTTGCAATTGAATGGTGATAGAACCTTCAAATTTGAGCGTGGCGGTGAGTAGAGTGGTTGACACCAACAGCTCGCCTAACAGTTTTTGCAGGGCTGCCGGATATTCCTTGCTCGAAATAATACGCTGGTATGCTTCATCCAATTGTACCAGCTCGCCACGCACTGAAAGGTCTTCAAATAAGTAGCGGTTCAAAACATTGCTTGCCATTTAGGGATTCCTCGTCGGTTTTTCCGGCGTTGTTACTGCAGTTTAAATTTGATGATGTCACGACGCTGTTTTTTGTCTGGGCGTCTTTCTGGACTTGGGTTGGCGTTGAGTTTACGTTGCTGTGCCAGTGTTTCGCGCTTTGCTACACTTTCGTCGGTTTCGCGATACAGCCTTTGTGCTTCAGGCGCGCCACGTCGCTGATCTGAGATCTGCTCAATCACCACCACTTTCTCGTCATTTCCTTGGCGTAACTTAATTGTCGCACCAATTTCAACTATTTTGCTTGGTTTTGTGCGCTGACCATTATAGTGGACTTTACCTCCATCGACCATGTTGCGGGCAATGGAACGGGTCTTATAAAATCGTGCAGCCCATAGCCATTTATCTAGTCGAACGGCGTCAAGTTGGGAACTCATAGGAAGTCTTACTCTCTAATCAGTGCTGTGAATGATTGCGGCGTATTGACCCTTACAATGGTGACGGACAGCAAAATTTTCAAGGGAGTTGGCAAAAACGGAATTTGAAAAGCGTGTAACTATTATGCTGTGATATAGTTCACTGCTCTTTGTCGACTAGACAATTCCATTGCAGTCAAAAACATAGCAGGATGTCTTCCATTTGTTTAGAACTGGTGAATATGTCGAGCAGAGAGTGCAGTGAAATCATAGAAGAACACTGCCGATAACAAAGCGGTCATTGAATCGTAACAAAAAAGGAATCAACTCAGTGAAACCATCAGAGCTAAGTGCTGGATTGAAAAGCAGCCCGCTACTGGCTCGCGTCATTGCGAATAACGGCGAAATTCAGCGCCATGTAAGCAAGATCTTAGCTGGCATTTTGATTGCGATGACAGGCTGGACTTTAGGCCAGGTTGTCTGGCTCACACAGCCACAAAAAAATGAGATTGTTGCTTGGCAAGCCCCTGTGATAACCGGAGGGCAAAGCAACAATAAGCAGGGCCTTTCTCTTGCTGGGCTGCAGGCGATGAATTTGTTTGGTGCTTACAACGAAAACAAAGCAAAACCGGTGGTAAAAGCGCCTGTGGTGCAAGATGCGCCGAAAACTCGACTCAATTTGGTGTTGGTCGGTGCGGTCGCGAGTAGCAACCCGAGTGCCAGTTTGGCGGTCATTGCTAACCGAGGTCAGCAAGCGACGTACGGTTTAGGCGAAGAAATTGAAGGGACTCGCGCCAAGCTAAAAGCCGTGTTAGTGGATCGGGTGATCATTGATAACGAAGGGCGTGATGAAACCGTGATGCTTGAAGGGCTAGAGTACAAGAAACTCGGCGATAGCACTTCGCATGCGCCAGCCTCGTCGACCATAGCGAAGAACAACCCGCCCGATACCGACGAACAGTTAGCGCAGATTCGTGAAGAGATCACCGCCGATCCGCAGAAGATTTTCCAATATGTCCGTTTATCCCAAGTGAAGAAAGACGAGCAGGTCATCGGTTATCGTGTTAGCCCGGGTAAAAATCCGCAGCTTTTCCAGTCGGTTGGTTTGCAAGATGGCGATATTGCTGTGCAGCTTAATGGCAACGATCTGACCGATCCGGCGGCGATGGGCAAAATTTTCAATTCAATTTCAGAGCTGACAGAGCTGAACCTGACGGTTGAGCGTGATGGTCAGCAGCATGACATTTACATCCAATTTTAATACTTAGGCGCTAGAGCGTAAGTGGTGGGAGATATACGTGAAACATTGGTTTAGCAAAAGCGCATGGTTGCTAGCAGGGACGCTAGCCTGTACGTCCGGCGCGTGGGCAAGCGAATTTAGTGCGAGCTTTAAAGGTACGGACATTCAGGAATTCATTACGATCGTCGGACGCAATCTGGAGAAAACCATCATTGTTGATCCGTCAGTGCGCGGCAAAATTGATGTCCGCAGCTATGATGTATTGAATGAAGAGCAATACTACAGCTTCTTTCTCAATGTGTTGGAAGTGTACGGCTATGCCGTGGTGGAAATGGAAAATGGCGTACTGAAAGTCGTCAAATCAAAAGACTCGAAAACCTCGGCCATTCCTGTGGTGGGTGACGATACCGTCAAAGGCGACAACGTCATCACGCGCGTCGTTGCGGTGCGCAATGTCTCGGTGCGCGAACTTTCGCCTCTGCTGCGCCAACTGATCGACAACGCAGGCGCAGGTAACGTGGTGCACTACGACCCAGCCAACATCATTTTGATCACCGGCCGTGCGGCGGTGGTGAATCGCCTTGCGGAAATCATCAAACGTGTCGATCAGGCGGGCGATACCGAAGTGGAAGTGATTGAACTGAAAAACGCGTCTGCCTCTGAAATGGTGCGCATTGTCGATGCACTGAACAAATCCCAAGACGCCAAAAATACCCCAGCCAATTTGCTGCCTAAATTAGTGGCAGACGAACGCACTAACTCCATCTTGATCTCGGGTGATCCGAAAGTGCGTGAACGCCTGAAAAACCTGATTGAGAAGCTCGATGTCGAGATGGCAACCAAAGGCAACAACCGCGTGGTGTATCTCAAATACGCTAAAGCGGAAGATTTGGTCGATGTGCTCAAAGGAGTGTCCGATAATCTGCAAGCGGAGAAAAATTCCGGCCAAAAAACCGCGGGTTCGCAGCGCAATGACGTGGTGATCGCCGCTCACCAAGGTACCAACTCGCTGGTGCTGACTGCGCCGCCCGATATCATGATTGCGTTGCAAGAAGTGATTTCTCAGTTGGATATTCGTCGTGCACAAGTATTGATTGAAGCTTTGATTGTCGAAATGGCGGAAGGCGATGGCATTAACCTTGGCGTACAGTGGGGCTCACTGGAAAGTGGCGCTTTGATTCAGTACGGCAACAGTGGTGCACAAATTGGCAAGGTGATGATTGGTCTTGAAGAAGCCAAAGATGTTAAGAAAACAGAGAGTTATTGGAATTCAAGTAAAACAAATGCCGATGGCTCAACCGGTGGTTGGGAAAGCCGCGAGTATACTGAAAAAGGCGATTACTCCACTCTAGCCTCTGCCTTATCAGGCGTAAATGGCGCAGCGATGAGTTTGGTCATGGGTGATTGGACAGCCTTAATCAGCGCGGTCGCCAGCAACTCCAATTCGAACATACTCTCTTCGCCTAGCATTACCGTGATGGACAACGGCGAAGCGTCGTTTATTGTTGGGGAAGAAGTGCCAGTCTTAACCGGTTCATCGGCCAGCTCGAACAACGACAATCCATTCCAGACGGTGGAACGTAAAGAGGTTGGTATCAAACTGAAAGTAGTGCCGCAAATCAACGAAGGCGACTCAGTACAACTCAATATTGAGCAAGAGGTCTCCAACGTGCTTGGGGCTAACGGCGCGGTCGACGTGCGCTTTGCCAAACGCCAATTGAATACCTCTGTGATTGTTCAAGACGGGCAGATGCTGGTACTCGGTGGTTTGATTGACGAGCGTGCGCTGGAAAGTGAATCGAAAGTACCGCTATTGGGGGACATTCCAATTTTGGGCCACCTGTTCAAATCGACCAGTACTCAAGTCGAGAAAAAGAACCTGATGGTTTTCATCAAGCCAACCATTATTCGCGATGGCATGACGGCTGACGGCATCACCCAGCGCAAATACAACTACATTCGTGCCGAACAGTTATATAAAGCCGATCAAGGTTTGAAGCTGATGGGCGATGGTAACATCCCAGTTCTGCCAAAATATGGTGAAGATAAGCGCCATCCTGCTGAAATTCAGGCCTTTATCGAACAGATGGAAAGCAACTAATGGTAGATATGTTGGACACGGTAGCTGCTTTTCGCCGTTTGCCTTTTAGCTTTGCCAACCGCTTTAAGATGGTGCTTGAAGTGGAACATCCCGAGCGCCCGATGATGCTCTATTATGTCGAGCCTCTCAATGCCTCAGCGTTGATTGAAGTACGCCGAGTGTTGAAGCAGACGTTTATTCCCAAAGCGCTCAGCGCAGAAGAGTTCGAGAAAAAGCTTACCTTAGCCTATCAGCGTGACTCGTCAGAGGCGAGACAACTGATGGAAGACATCGGCTCCGATGACGATTTCTTCTCCTTGGCGGAAGAGTTGCCGCAGGGGGAAGATCTGCTTGAGTCGGAAGACGATGCGCCGATCATCAAATTGATCAACGCCATGCTCGGTGAAGCGATTAAAGAGGGCGCGTCAGATATTCATATCGAAACGTTTGAAAAATCGCTCTCGATTCGTTTCCGTGTCGACGGGGTGTTGCGTGACGTGCTTGCTCCGAACCGTAAGCTAGCACCGCTGCTGGTATCGCGGGTTAAGGTAATGGCGAAGCTGGACATCGCAGAAAAACGCGTGCCGCAAGATGGTCGAATCTCTTTGCGCATCGGTGGTCGCGCAGTGGACGTGCGGGTTTCGACCATGCCGTCATCGCATGGTGAACGTGTAGTTATGCGTCTGCTGGACAAAAACGCCACCCGCTTGGATTTGCACAGCCTAGGTATGACGCCAACCAACCATGATAACTTTCGTCACCTGATCGCTCGTCCACACGGGATTATTCTGGTCACGGGGCCAACGGGGTCGGGTAAATCAACGACCTTGTACGCAGGGTTGCAGGAGCTCAACAGCAACGAGCGCAATATCCTCACCGTCGAAGATCCGATCGAGTTTGACATCGACGGTATTGGTCAGACACAGGTCAACCCGAAAGTCGACATGACATTTGCTCGCGGTTTGCGTGCGATTTTGCGTCAAGACCCGGATGTGGTGATGGTCGGGGAAATTCGTGACTTGGAAACCGCACAAATTGCCGTTCAAGCGTCGTTAACCGGCCACTTGGTGATGTCGACATTGCACACCAACACGGCGGTCGGTGCGATTACCCGTTTGCGTGATATGGGAATTGAGCCTTTCCTCATTTCTTCCTCTTTGCTTGGGGTGTTGGCGCAGCGCTTGGTACGAACTCTGTGCCACGACTGCAAAGAGCCTTACGAAGCCGATAAAGAGCAGCGCAAACTGTTTGATAGCAAGAAGAAAGAGCCTCTTATCCTCTACCGCCCAAAAGGCTGTGAGAAGTGTAATCACAAAGGTTACCGAGGCCGTACCGGTATCCACGAATTGCTAATGGTGGATGAGAAAGTGCAGGAGCTTATTCACAGTGAAGCGGGCGAGCAGGCGATTGATAAACTGATCCGTGAACATACGCCAAGCATTCGCAGTGATGGTTTGAGCAAAGTATTGCAAGGTGTCACCTCACTCGAAGAAGTGATGCGTGTCACTAAGGAATCCTGATGGCGGCGTTTGAATACAAAGCGCTCGATGCCAAAGGGCGACAGAAAAAAGGCAATATCGAAGGCGATAACGCTCGTCAGGTTAGACAGCGGCTTAAAGAGCAAGGCTTGGTGCCAATTGAGGTGATCGAGACCAAAGCGAAGCAGGCGAAAAGCAACGCTTCCGGTGGGTTCAAACGCGGGATCAGTACCCCCGATCTCTCTTTGATTACGCGCCAGATCTCGACCTTGGTTCAATCTGGTATGCCTTTGGAAGAGTGTTTACGTGCGGTATCGGAACAAGCGGAAAAACCACGCATCAAAAGCATGCTGGCCGCGGTGCGTTCCAAAGTGACCGAAGGTTACACCTTAGCCGACAGTTTGGCCGATTATCCGCACATCTTTGATGAGCTGTATCGTTCTATGGTGGCGGCGGGGGAGAAATCCGGTCACCTCGATGCAGTTTTAGAACGGCTGGCCGATTACTGTGAAAATCGGCAGAAAATGCGCTCTAAGCTGATGCAAGCGATGATCTACCCTGTGGTGTTGGTGGTGTTTGCAGTCTCGATTGTGGCGTTTTTGCTGGCGACCGTAGTGCCGAAAATCGTTGAGCCGATCATTCAAATGGGGCAAGAGTTGCCGCAGTCCACGCAATTTCTTCTCGCTTCGAGTGAATTTATTCAGCAATGGGGCTTGATACTGTTTGTCAGCGTGGTAGTGGCGATTTATCTGCTAAAAACCGCCCTGAAAAAGCCAAACTTTCGTATGGCGTGGGATAGACGTATTTTAAGCCTGCCGTTGCTTGGGAAAATATCTAAGGGTTTGAATACGGCGCGTTTTGCACGAACGCTATCGATTTGTACCTCCAGCGCCATTCCGATTTTGGAGGGAATGCGCGTTGCGGTGGATGTTATGTCGAACCAATTTGTCAAACAGCAGGTCTTAGTAGCTGCAGACAGTGTGCGTGAAGGTGCCAGCTTGCGCAAAGCCCTGGATCAGACTCGTCTCTTTCCACCGATGATGCTACATATGATCGCCAGTGGTGAGCAGAGTGGTGAGCTGGAGAGCATGTTGACGCGCGCAGCGGATAACCAAGACCAAAACTTCGAATCGACGGTCAATATTGCTTTGGGGATTTTTACTCCGGCGTTGATCGCCTTGATGGCGGGCTTGGTGCTGTTTATCGTCATGGCAACGCTGATGCCGATGCTGGAAATGAATAACTTAATGAGTGGCTAAGGTTATCGATCGGGTGGAGCAGCTATCTGAACGATTAATTGTGGAGAAAATAATGCAAAGCAAACGTAAAAAACAGGCGGGTTTTACCCTGTTAGAAGTCATGGTTGTGGTAGTGATTCTGGGCATTTTGGCCAGTTTCGTTGTACCTAACTTGCTGGGGAACAAAGAGAAAGCGGACCAACAAAAAGCGATCACCGATATCGTCGCGTTGGAAAACGCGCTCGATATGTACAAGCTCGACAACAGTGTTTATCCAACCACTGATCAAGGTTTGGAAGCGCTGGTGAGCAAGCCAAGTAGCCCTGAGCCGCGTAACTACCGCGATGGCGGTTACATCAAACGTCTGCCAAAAGATCCGTGGGGCAACGATTACCAATACCTTAGCCCGGGTGACAAAGGCACAGTTGACATCTTTACCTTAGGTGCGGATGGTCAAGAAGGCGGTGAAGGCGCGGCAGCGGACATCGGCAACTGGAATATGCAAGACTTCCGTTAATTCGGAGCAGTTTGCAACGTAATAACAGTGAGAGAAAGCAGCTTGAAGAACATGTCCAATCAGCACCTGCGAGGTTTCACCTTGATCGAGATCTTGTTGGTGTTGGTGCTGCTCTCTCTGACGGCGGTGGCGGTGATCGCCACCATTCCGACTCGCACCGACGACAGCGCCAAAAAATACGCCCAGAGTTTTTACCAACGATTGCAGTTACTCAATGAAGAAGCACTGCTCAGTGGTAAAGATTTTGGTATTCGTATCAATGAAGATAAGTCTCGCTATACCTTACTTGTATTGCAAGCTCAGGGATGGCAGAGCTTAGCGCTCAACAAAATCCCCGCGACAACCGAACTGAAGAATGATGTTGCGCTGCAACTCTCCCTCGGTGGCGGCGTGTGGCAACAAGATGATCGCTTGTTTAAGCCGGGATCTCTGTTTGATGAAGATATGTTTGCCGAAGAAGAAGGCAAAAAGAAAAAAGAGTCGCCACCACAAATTTTCGTTTTGTCGAGCGGTGAACTGACGCCGTTCTCACTCTCTTTCTACCCACAAGACCGTGATGCGACAGAAGATGGTTGGCGTGTGAGGGCGAAAGATACCGGGCAGATTGTGCTGCTTGCCCCTGGCGAAGAAGAGAAAGAGTAATGGCCAACAGACGTAAAAGCAGAGGCATGACGCTGCTGGAAGTGCTGGTTGCGCTGGCGATTTTTGCCACCGCGGCGATGAGCGTAATTCGAGCGGTCAGCCAACACATCAATACCATTGGCTATTTGGAAGAGAAGATGTTTGCCGCTATGGTGGCCGACAACCAGATGGCGAGTGTGATGCTCGACCCGAAATCACTCAAAGCACGCTCTGGTCAGGAAGAGATGGCCGGGCGAACTTGGTACTGGAAAGTAGCGCCTGTGGCGACCACGCAACCACTGTTGAAAGCGTTTGACGTCAGTGTGGCGGTGGAAAAAGAAGCGAACCCCATTGTGACGGTGAGAAGCTATGTCGGCCAGTAAAAGTATGTCGGCCAGTAAAAGAAAGCGCCAACAAGGCTTTACCCTGATTGAAGTGTTGGTGTCGATCGCCATTTTTGCCACATTAAGCGTAGCTGCTTATCAGGTGGTGAATCAGGTGCAGCGCAGCAATCAGTTATCACAAGAGCGCAGTGCGCGTCTCAACGAGCTACAGCGTGCTGTGGTGATGATGGACAACGATTTTCGTCAAATGGCGCTGCGCCCGATGCGCACAAATGGTGAAAACCCCGCAAGTAAATTGATCGTGTGGGCGGACTATCTGCTCGACTCGGACAGCAAAGGGGTGATGTTTGCCCGTTTAGGCTGGCATAACCCTCAGCAGCAATTTCCGCGAGGTGAAGTGACCAAAGTCGGTTATCGCATCAAAGACGACATGTTTGAGCGGGTATGGTGGCGTTATCCTGACACGCCCACTGGTCAAATGGGAGTGATTACCCCTTTGCTGAGCGGGGTGGAAACGTTTGAAATGCGTTTTTCCGATGGTAAAAAATGGAGCGATGAGTGGGATGCGGAGAACACTTTACCTGCTGCCGTTTCGGTTGAATTGACATTGAAAGATTACGGTAAGATCTCGCGTGTCTATCTGACTCCGGAAGGGACGCTGCAAAAACGCGACGGCTCGGGCAGTCAGGACAGCAAGGATGACAATAATGGCTAAATTGACCATCCGCCGTCAGTCTGGCGTTGCTCTAGTGATTATCCTCATGCTGCTGGCTATTATGGCGACCATTGCGGCATCCATGTCGGAGCGGCTGTTTGCCCAGTTTCAGCGCGGTAGCAATCAAGTCAGCTACCAGCAAGCCTATTGGTACAGCTTAGGTGTGGAAGCGCTGGCTAAAGTGGCGATTGAACAGAGTTACAAAGACAGTGATACCACGGTGAACTTGAACCAGCCGTGGGCGGTGGAAGAGAAGACCTATCCACTGGATTACGGTGAAGCGCGCGGGCGTATTTATGATCGCCAAGCGTGCTTTAATCTCAATGTATTGGCGAGTGTAAAACCGCAGGATGGACAGCTTGAGCGTCCTTACCTCGTCAAAGTGCTGCGCAATTTACTTGAAGAAAATGGCGTGGAAACGTATGAATCTGAGGTGGTTGCGGATTCAGTGTGGGAATTTATCGACAGTGATGACGCAGTTCGTTCCAGCTCGGGTGTGGAAGATGCCACTTACGAAGGCATGCAACCCGCGTATTTAGCGGCCAACGGCTTTCTCGCCGACAGCAGCGAGCTACGCGCGGTGTACAAGGTCACGGGCGAGATGATGGAAAAGCTGCGCCCGTTGGTGTGTGCGTTGCCGACCGATGACTGGCGATTAAATGTCAACACACTTGCCGAGGAGCAGAGCTCATTGCTGGTTGCGCTCCTGTCGCCGACGCTTAACGAATCGAGTGCCAAAGACTTGATTGAAAAGCGACCGTTTGACGGTTGGGCGAGTGTCGATGCCTTTATGGCAGAATCAGAGTTGGCAGGTGTCAGCGATGAGATTAAAAAACAATCCAAAAAGTACCTCACCGTAGATAGTGCTTATTTTGAATTGGATGCGCAGGTCTTTGTTGATGACTCACGAGTGAGAATTCGCAGCCTAATGTACAGTAAAAACAGAGAAACAGTGACCGTCGTGCGTCGTCGTTTTGGAGGAATCAGTGAGCGAGTTTCTGACCGTTCGGCTGAGTAGCGAACAATATAGCCCGATCCCTTGGCTGGTTTGGTCTGCAGACCAACAAGAAGTGATCGCCAGTGGCGAGCTGTCAGATTGGCAGCAACTGGAAGAATTAAAACCTTTTGCAGAACAAAGAAGTGTGGTGGTACTCCTAGCATCGAGCGATCTTGTGCTCACGAATGTGGAGATCCCCGCGGGTGCCTCTCGCCAGATCGATAACATGTTGCCCTATCTGCTCGAAGATGAAATCGCGCAAGACGTGGACGATTTGCACTTTTCCATCTTGGCCAAAGAAGGTCGTATCGCCCATGTTTGTGCCGTAGAGCGAGATTGGCTACATCACATTGTGGCGAAGTTTCGTGAGCAAGGGATAGAGATCAAACGCATCGTTCCTGATTCTTTGGCGTTGCCGCTGAGTGAAGAAGGAATGAGCGCCGCCCAACTGGGTGAGCAGTGGTTATTTCGCCGCAGTGCCTATCAGGGCAGTGCGGTCGATCAAAGCTGGATGCCGCTCTATCTTGAGGCTTTGAGCCCTGACGAACCGTTAACGGTAGCCAGTTTCAGTAGCGTACCGCCAGAGACAGGTAAAGTGAATTGGTTGGCTCAGCCAGCCGAAATGACCATGGCGCTGCTGAGCCAAGGCGTGGCAAACATCAAATTCTCTTTGCTGACCGGAGTATTTAAGCCGAAATCGTCTTGGCTGAAACACTGGAAGGTGTGGCAGAAGGTGGCAATCAGTGGCGCGCTACTGATTGCTGCGGTAGTGGCGCAGCAGGTGCTGACCATTCAACAATATGAGGCGCAGGCCAACGCCTATCGCGCGGAGAGTGAGCGTATTTTCCGTCAGGTTTTGCCCGGTAAGAACAAGATCCCGACCGTCAGTTACCTCAAACGGCAGATGGAAGACGAAGAGCGTCGTTTGTCTGGAGGCGCGGGTGGTGACTCTATTCTTAATTGGATGGCACTTATTCCTGACACTATTGGTAAAGTGAAGAACTTCGAGGTACAGAGCGTCAAGTACGATGGCAATCGCGGCGAAGTGCGCATTCAAGCACAGAGCAAAGACTTCCAGATTTTCGAACAAGCCCGAGTCGCTCTGAGCGAACATTTTCAGGTCGAACAAGGGCAGCTCAACCGCACCGGCGATTCGGTAGTGGGCAGCTTTGTGTTGAAGCGTAAGTGAGGCCAGAATGACAAATTTACGAACCATGCTGCAAACTTGGTGGAGTGGTATTAGCCCTCGCGAACAGCGCCTAGTGATGGTGTGCAGTATCTTTGCCTTGTTAGGGGCAATTTATTGGGGCATTTTGCAGCCGATCGAGATGCGAGCAGAGCAGGCGCAGATGCGCATTCAGAGCGAAAAGCAACTGCTTAGCTGGGTGAAAGAGAAAGCGGACGACATCAGCCAAAAACGGGCGAGTGCAGGGGTACAGTTTTCCAATCAGCCACTCAACCAAGTGATCTCATCGTCCACTCGCCAATTCAACATCGAGCTGCAACGAGTGCAACCGCGCAATGAGATGTTGCAAGTGTGGGTGGCGCCGATGCCGTTCAACCGTTTTGTCGATTGGTTGACCTATTTAAAAGAGAAACAAGGCATCGAAGTGGAATTTATGGATATTGACCGCGGAAAAGAAGCGGGTGTGGTGGAAATTAACCGATTGCAGTTTAAGCGAGGTTAATGTGAAACGCGGTATAGTTTATAGCCTGATTTTTATTGTATTTTTCAGCATCAGCCTGATTTCGAGTATTCCGGCCAGTTTTGTGCTTGGCTATCTTCCGCCCGTACGTGGGCTTGCAATTGAAGGTCCATCGGGCACCATCTGGAAAGGCAGTGCGCACAAAATTTCTTGGCAAGGACAAGATCTCGGCGAAGTGAACTGGGATGTGCAGTGGATGCCGCTGCTCACGGGCGATGCGCAAGTGATGCTGCGTTTTGGTCGCGGCAGCGAGATGAATTTACGTGGTAAAGGGCGCGTTGGTTATAGCCTAAGTCGAGGTGCTTACGTGGAAAACTTGGTGGCGTCGCTCCCCGCGAAATACATCGCCAGCAAAATCCCGATGCCGTTACCGATTGATGTAGAAGGCCAAGTGGAGCTGAATGTCGCCCAAGCGGTATATCAAGCGCCTTGGTGCGCCACGGGCGCTGGTACGTTAGTGTGGAGCACGGCCAAAGTGGGCACTCCGATTGGTGGGCTCGACTTGGGCCCAGTGATCACCGATATTCAGTGTGAAAATAGCCTGCTTTCGGCCAAAGGATCGCAGCAGAGCGAGCAGGTCAGCGCCGCCTTTAGCGCGGAAGTGAGCCCTAATCGCCAGTACGTTACCTCGGCGTGGTTTAAACCGGGGGCAGCGTTTCCTACGTCGATGAAGTCACAACTCAGCTGGTTGGGTAATCCTAATGCTCAGGGGCAGTATCAGTTTGACTACAAAGGGCGCTTTTAGCTGCCCCAGTTGCAATACACAATATGAAAAAGCGAGCGGATTTCCGCTCGCTTCTTTTGTCGTTGTCAGTTTGCTCTTACGTTAGTCTTTGCCCTGCAAAATCTCATGCCACGGCAAATCCGCATCACCCAACACAATGAAGTTCGGGTTCTCTAGCGTGTCGCGTTCGTTGTATGACAAAGGCTCCAGTTGAGTGCTGAGAATGCGTCCACCCGCTTCTTCGACGATACACTGCGTCGCCGCGGTGTCCCACTCTCCGGTTGGGCCTAAACGGAGATAGCAATCGACCGCGCCTTCCGCCACTAAACAGGCTTTAAGGGCCGCTGAACCGAGTGGCACCAGATCGTAGTTCCAAGCACTGCTCATGCGGTTGGTGATGCGATTGATGTCCTGACGACGGCTGATGGCAATCGCAATATTTTGTCCGGGCAGCTCATGTTTGTGGGTCTGAATTCTCAGGCTTTGATCCATCTGCGGGATTTTCCACGCGCCTTTGCCATGGTAAGCGTAGTAAGTCACGCCAGAGACCGGGCCATAGACGACCCCCATCACGGGCCGATTGTTCTCCACTAACGCAATGATGGTGGCGAAATCGCCGCTGCGCGCGATAAACTCTTGCGTGCCATCCAGCGGGTCAACCAACCAGTAGCGGTTCCACTGCGCGCGCCTTTCTAAACTGATGTCGGCAGCCTCCTCAGACAGGACGGGAATGTCCGGGGTTAATTCACTGAGTTGCTTGGTGATCAGTTTGTGCGCGGCGAGGTCGGCACTGGTGACTGGCGTCGCATCGTCTTTGGTGAAGGCTTCGTACTGCTTGGTTTGATAAATATCGAGGATCAGTTGTCCGGCAGAGCGGGCGATATCGATGACCTGAGGTAATAGTTGAGATAAATCTTTTGTTGTCTGCATGGGGCTTGTCCTTACTACCCGGCTTGATTGAGCGCTTTGATGGCCAGTAACAATGCAGTGATGCTGCGCGATTCACAAAAATCGAGGTGATTGAGCAGCTCTTCTGCTTGTTGCAAAGGCCAACGCACCACTTCCAGAGGTTCAGGTTCATCGCCTTGCAGCGTTTCTGGATACAGATCTTGCGCAATGAACAGGGTCATTTTGCTCGAAAAATAGGACGGAGCGAGCACGACCTGTTTGAGGGGCGTTAGTTTTCTTGCGCCAAAGCCGATTTCTTCTTTTAGTTCTCTGTCCGCTGCCTGCTCTGGGCTCTCACCACTGTCTATCAGCCCTTTAGGAAAACCGAGTTCATAACGTTCTGTGCCTGCAGCGTACTCCCTTACTAATAGTAGGTCACCCTGCTCAGTGATGGGAACCATCATGACGGCATTTCTGCCGCTCGGCTTCATACGTTCATAAATTCGTTCTTCGCCATTGGAGAAACGCAATTGCAGAGCTTCGATGGCAAACAGTCTGGACTTGGCAACAATGTCACTCTTGAGGATTTCGGGTTCTTTCCTTCGGCTCATTGCGTGTACTCCTTCACCGCGAGATGGTTAGCTGCGTTAAGTTAATTGGCAATATTAGGCATTTGCTGAGTCAATATAAACGAAAAGAAAAAATAATCGAAAAGAAAAGGCTGGCGAAATGTGCCAACCTTTTTCTTTATCGCCATCTGGCGCGATTAATAGTACGAGTGCTCGCCGCGATCGTGTTCTGTCGCATCGCGTACCGCGGTCAGTTCTCCAGCAAACTGTTGCAGCAGCTCTTTTTCAATGCCTTCTTTGAGCGTGACATCCACCATAGAACAACCGTTACAACCACCGCCGAAAGAGACAATCGCCACGCCTTGATCGGTAATTTCCACCAAGTTGACATGGCCACCGTGCCCCGCCAGCTGCGGGTTCACTTGAGTTTGAATTGCATATTCAACTCGTTCAATCAGCGGCGCGTCGTCAGAGACTTTACGCATTTTAGCGTTTGGCGCTTTGAGGGTCAGTTGTGAGCCCATTTTGTCGCTGACGTAGTCGATCTCGGCATCTTCCAAAAAGGGCAGGCTTAGCTCGTCAACGTAAGCGGAAAAACCTTGGTACGGAATTTCGGTATCGGTGCCTTCAACTGCTTCTGGTGGGCAGTATGAAACGCCACATTCCGCATTCTGTGTGCCCGGATTGACAACGAAAATACGAATGTTGGTACCGTCAGGCTGTTGGCCTAACAAGTTAGCGAAGTGAGTTTGTGCAGATTCAGTAATAGTAATATTTGACACGACTAAATACCCGAGTGAATTTGTAGGTTATTGATGCCATTCTACTCCTGATAGCGAAAGGATCTAGTCTTTTGCAGCGAAAAAACCACCAATTTCAGCGCATGTACCGCTTGAACGATTGGTCGCTGATGGAGCTACTTCGGCTCAGGAGTGCGGCAGATGCAATAAATATCAATGCTTTCCACCCCGACTGCAAGCAGTAATTGGCATAATTGTCGCACTGTGCTGCCGGTCGTGACGACGTCGTCAACAATCGCCACGTGTTTGGCCTCAATTGGCCGATTTAAGCGAAAAGCGCCCGCGAGATTGCGCTGCCTCTGCTGTTTGTTGAGCCCTTGTTGTGGCGGCGTGTGAGTGGTGCGACGAAAGGCGTCGGGCAGATAGTGCTGCCCAAGGGCGTGGGCCAACTGTGCGGCGAAAAGGTCGCTCTGGTTAAAGCCACGTCGCCACTGCCGACGCCAGTGCATGGGGACAGAGAGCAGCAGTGGGGCGGGCTCAGTAATGCGTTCTGCAAGGAGCGCGGCAACGGGTTGGCAGAAACGAAATTGGCGCTGGTGTTTGATCTGATTGACATACCAAGCGGTAGGAAACTGGTAGTCGCTCAGGCAATACAAGCGTCGCCAAACGGGCGGGGTGCGTAGGCATTGGCCGCATTCGGCGACGTTACTTAAAGTGGGCAAGCCACAGTGGCGACAACGAGGCGTAGGCGAAAAATAGCCAAGGCAATGGTCACACCATAGAGAGGCGCTGGCAGATGAACAAGGTAAGCCGCACAGGTGACACAGCCTAGGCAGTGATCGGAGTGTTTTTTCACGCAGCCAATGAGTTAACATAATCATTTCGAAATATAAGCAGACCGAGCACTCAATGTAGCCAACAGGCGAGACTGAGCGGAGTGGAAAAAGTGGGAGAGTGTTTGAGCATGGACACACAATTGCATTGGCAAGTGAGTGGGGAAGGGCAAGATTTGGTGTTGCTGCACGGCTGGGGAATGAATGGGGCAGTGTGGCAGCAGAGTGTGGAGCGCTTGCAAACGCATTTTCGGGTGCATGTGGTGGACTTGCCCGGCTATGGTCATAGCGCGCATCTGCCGGCCAGCAGTTTAGAAGCGATCGCCCAGTTATTGTTGCCGCGCGCTCCTCGTCAAGCGATTTGGGTCGGCTGGTCGCTCGGTGGGCTGGTGGCGACGCACATGGCGCTGCACCACGCCGACTATGTCAGTAAACTGGTGACGGTCGCCAGCTCGCCAAAATTTGCCGCCGAATCTAAATGGCGCGGCATTCAGCCCAGCGTGTTGCACGCGTTTACCGAGCAGCTCAGTGAAGACTTTCACACCACCGTAGAGCGCTTCATGGCACTGCAAGCCATGGGTAGCCCTTCGGCTCGCCAGGATGTGAAAAACTTAAAGCAGGCGGTGTTGTCGCGTCCGGAGCCGAACCCGCAAGCTTTGCTGGCTGGGCTGAAAATGTTGGCCGAAGTGGATTTGCGTGAGCACTTGCCGCATCTCAGTATGCCGATGCTGCGTCTGTATGGTCGTTTGGATGGCTTAGTGCCCGTTAAGATTGCCGAGCAACTCACCGAAGCACTGCCGAGTAGCGAGCAGTTTGTTTTCAGCCAATCATCCCATGCGCCCTTTATCACCGAGCCCGAAAGCTTTTGCCATCAACTCATCAGGTTTGCGGCGAAATAAAAACTAAAATTGTTTAAATATTGGTCGATAACTAAATGACCAAGGTTATTCTCACTGAAGGTTTTCCTCTCGGGAGCATGAATTGGCGCTGTTCGCAGCAATGCGCACGGCTGAGGGCGATTCTTTGAGGAGGTATCGCGATGATTGTGTCACCGACCACTGTGAGTGTGCCACTGATCGCCCCATCGGTAAATGTGCAAACAGAGCAGGTTGCGCGCGACAATCGAGTGCGTGAGCCCGTCGCGCCACCCGTGGCGCTGGCAAAGTCCAATGCGGAACGTAAAGTCAAAAGTGACGATAAACGGCGACGGCAGTCGTCTTGGGATCCGAGTGAACATCCCGGCTACGAGATGGATACCGCGGATGGCATCGCGGTGTATCACGATGAAGCCAAAGATGCGATTGATCGGCTCTTTAGTTTGATATCACTGGGCAGTTACGCAGAAGATCAGGGCAAAGGCTATGCGATTCGTTACCGCCTACCTAAGCGCGTTTTGGATGCGGCGATAAAAGAAGGCGTGATGGAAAAGCGTCGAAAGATCATCAAATACCACTATGGTCATTCGGTCGTGCCCCACACTCCTTCGGAAGTGATTGCGGTGTTGTAAGCGCAATTCAATAAAAAACCCACAATGGGCAGCCGTTGTGGGTTTTGTTTTTATTCAATGAGTTCTGTTGATTGCCGCGTTATTTTTTGGCTTTGGCAAAAGCAGCCGCAAATGCGCCGCCCATCGCACCACCGAGTGCATTGCCTTGCGGCTCATCACGACGTGGCGAGCGGCGCTCTTGAGCGGAGCGAGGCGCCGAGCTGCGTTGGCTGCGGTTATCTTGCCCGGGTTCATCGTTTAAGCGCATTGAGAGGGCGATGCGTTTACGCTGCACGTCCACTTCCATCACTTTGACCTTGACGATGTCGCCTGCTTTGACGACTTCACGAGGATCGGCAACAAAGCGGTCAGTGAGAGCGGAAATGTGCACTAAGCCATCTTGATGCACGCCGATATCGACAAACGCGCCGAAATTGGCCACGTTCGACACTACGCCTTCTAAAATCATCCCCACTTCCAGATCGCGCACTTCATGGATGCCTTCGGCAAACGTGGCGGTCTTAAATTCCGGACGTGGATCGCGGCCCGGCTTATCCAGCTCTTTGATGATGTCGGTAACCGTTGGCAGACCAAAATGTTCATCAGTATAGTCGAGTGCACGCAGCCCTTTGAGGAAGTTGGAATCGCCAATCAGCGCTTTGACTTCTTTGTGATTTTTCTCGGCAATCGCTTTCACTACCGGGTAGGCTTCCGGGTGCACCGCCGAGGCATCCAGCGGGTTTTTGCCATCCATAATGCGCAAAAAGCCCGCACACTGTTCAAACGCCTTTGGCCCCAAACGAGGTACTTTCTTCAAGGTTGCACGGCTAGCAAAGCGGCCGTTTTCGTCACGAAAATCGACGATGTTCTGCGCCAATGTGGTGGAAAGCCCCGCAACGCGAGTCAGCAGGGCGGCCGAGGCGGTATTCACATCCACGCCGACCGCGTTTACACAATCTTCCACCACCGCGTCCAGACGTTTCGCCAACATGGCTTGACTGACATCGTGCTGATATTGGCCCACGCCGATCGATTTCGGATCGATTTTCACCAGCTCCGCCAGTGGGTCTTGCAGACGACGAGCAATAGACACAGCACCGCGCAGCGAAACGTCCATATTCGGGAACTCTTTCGCCGCCAGTTCGGATGCCGAATAAACCGACGCTCCCGCTTCGCTGACCATGATTTTCTGTACTTTGAGGTTGCCGCGTTTGATCAAATCGGCCGCGAACGCATCGGTTTCACGTGAAGCGGTGCCGTTGCCAATCGCAATCAAATCGACATTGTGTTGCTTGATCAAGGCCGTCACGGTTTGCATTGCGCGATCGTACTGGTTCTGCGGCACGTGCGGGTAGATGGTGTCGGTGGCCAGCACTTTGCCTGTAGCATCAACCACCGCCACTTTACAACCGGTGCGCAGGCCCGGGTCGAGTCCCAAGGTGGCACGTGGGCCAGCCGGAGCGGCCATCAACAGATCTTTGAGGTTGGTGGCAAACACTTCAATCGCTTCGATTTCGGCACGCTCTTTCATTGCGCCCATCAATTCGGTTTCCATGTGCATCGAAACCTTGATACGCCATGCCCAGCTAATGACCTGTTTACGCCAAGAGTCGGCTGGTGCACTGCTGAGTGTCACGCCGTAGTGATCGGCAATCAGCGTCTCACAGTAAGATTGACGTGCGTTCTCTTCTTGTCCCGGATCGGCGTTGAGCGTCAAGCTCAAAAAGCCTTCATTGCGGCCACGCAACATTGCCAGCGCGCGGTGTGATGGCACCTTGCTGATGAGTTCGTTGTGCTCAAAGTAGTCTTTGAACTTCTCGCCTTCTTGCTCTTTGCCCGCCACGACGCGCGAAACAATTTCCGCATTACGCGTGAGGTGCGCACGGATTTTTTCCAGCAAGTTCGCGTCTTCTGCGATGCGCTCCATGATGATCGCACGTGCGCCATCCAGCGCGGCCTTGCTGTCTTCGACTCCTTTCTCAGCGTTAATGTAGCGTGCGGCTTCGCTTTCAGGTTCGGTCTGTGGTTGGTTCCACAGCGTATCGGCCAGCGGTTCGAGGCCCGCTTCAATCGCGATTTGCCCTTTAGTGCGGCGCTTGGGTTTGTATGGCAGGTAGAGATCTTCTAAGCGCGTTTTGCTGTCGGCATTGAGGATCTCTTTTTCCAGTTCGGCGCTCAGTTTGCCTTGCTCGGCGATTGACTTAAGAATGGTTTGGCGACGGTCGTCCAGCTCACGTAGATAAGACAAACGGCTATCGAGGTTACGCAGTTGCGTGTCGTCCAGCCCGCCCGTCACCTCTTTGCGGTAGCGGGCAATAAAGGGCACTGTGTTGCCGTCATCAATCAGGGTGACGGCGGCGATGACCTGCTCTGGGCGTACATTCAGCTCCTGAGCAATCAGATTACAGATAGCTTGGCTCATCCGTGGGATCTCTTTGTTCTTCGTTAATGTGGCTAATATGGGGATGGCAATGCGTCGATTCCACCCCGCAATGCATGAATCGGCCAGCAAGGGCGCAGTGGGGGAGATTAATAGCACGTTTCGCCGTGGCTTTTGAGAGCATACAGTCAATTCTTTGGCCTGCACTGGTAAAAGCGGGCAAAAGTCGTTACTTTTCGCTCCATCTGATTCCGTTCGAGCCGATAAGGGAAAGTGCGTGAAAACCAAAATGATTACCCGTGAGGGATACAACAAGCTCAAAAAAGAGCTCGATTACCTGTGGAAAGAGCAGCGCCCTGAGATCACACAGAAAGTGGCGTGGGCCGCGAGCCTTGGCGATCGCTCTGAAAACGCAGATTACACCTACAACAAACGCTTGCTGCGCCAAATTGATCGCCGCGTGCGCTTTTTGAGCAAATTGCTACCGGAAGTTAAGATCGTCGATTACGCGCCGCAACAAGAGGGCAAAGTATTCTTCGGCGCGTGGGTGGAGATTGAAAACGAAGCGGGCGAAGTGATGAAGTTTCGCATCGTCGGCCCAGAAGAGATCTACGGTGACGCCAAAGGCTACATTTCGATTGACTCCCCAATGGCGCGCGCGCTGCTGAAAAAACAGGTGGACGACGAAGTGCAAGTACCGACGCCAAGCGGCATCAAAGAGTGGTTTATCAACGCGATTGAGTACGAAAAGGGAGAGTGAGGAAGCTTTTGCGAATAGATTTAATATTCTTATTACAGATATACATATATTGATAATTTAATTAAATAGTAAGTTGGAAATGAATGAATTATTGCATGTTCTAAATTACGGGTTTTTGTACTGTATTTTATTCAATATGATGTCTGATATTAATAAATTGAAATAATGTTCTATGGGTATATTATTTCGCCTTTAAATTAGTTGGTCGTCTAGTATTTAAAGGCTTAATAATGGATTTAAGACAAGTAAGGAAGCTCTCTTCACTGCTGATCGCGTGCGTGGTGTCAGGATACAGTGATATATCATTTGCTTCATATTTAACCAATCTTCAACTAGAAAAAACATCAAATGGTGTTGAAAGTACAGGTGTTGCATCTGTTGGTATTAACGGCAATGCAAAATACCATTATTCAATTCCCCTCCCTAGTGGGATTAATGGTTTTACCCCTCAGCTCGGAATTTCCTACAATTCAAATCTGACCAAGGGCTCTTTAGGGTATGGTTGGACACTCTCTGGCCCACAAAGTATAACTCGCTGTCAATCCAGCTATTTTGTAGATGGTGAACCAGGTTCTATCAGTGGTGAGCAGAGTGATAAGCTTTGTTTGAATGGCATGCGCCTTATCAACGTGGATGGTGAGTATGGCGCCGCTGAAACGGAATATCGCACTTTGAGCGACACCTATCAAAAAATTATTTTGCATCGAGGAATGCAAGATAGCGATAGTTGGTTTGAAGTTTGGGATTCTGATGGTATTCGTTCTGAATATCGCCAAAGCGTAAATTTAGAAAATGGTTCACCAATCTTTTGGTATCAAACACAAATGGCCGATTTGTCTGGTAACTTGATCAATTATAATTATGAGCCAGATTCATCAGGAACGAACAGGACACTCTATTTATCAACGGTAACCTATAATGGCTTTTCCGTTAAGATTAACTACGAAACGGCAAATCGAAAGCGCAGTTATTTTCGCGCAGGAAGTGAATTCTTAGATACGTTAAAAGTAAAAACGATTGATGTGTTTGCGGACAGCAGCACTCTGGTTTTGACTGTTTCTGCACACTATGATCCTAAAGATGCCAACCAAGATTTACTCAGCAAAGTCACCTTGAGCCGCTATAGCTCACCAGAAATCGATGCATTCACTATTGATTGGAATACTGACGGGGAGGAGGACTTCACCGATTACTCAGTCGCTCTGAGAGGTGATTTTAGCGAACATCAATATTCATACCGAACTTTTGCAGATGTAGATGGTGATGGTTTCCCTGATTATATCGGTTTTGCGAAAAATGGCGTCCATGTCGCGTTTGCAGATGGATCTGGTTCCTATTCCTCCCCTTTGTTACTTAGTCATGAGTTTGCTGAAGTAAACTTAGTTCCAAAAGAAGATGAGTCGGATCATAAGGGAGGACGCAGAGAGCATAGGAGTATGGGGATGGAGAGTTCCTCGCGCAGTGAACGTAGAGGCAATGGCGAGGGCCTAGGACGACGCCCAGATCCAAATAAAGAATGGAATACTCTTCTGCATCCTCGGTTGCTAGGTGACGTAAATGGTGATGGTAAGGCCGATATTGTTGGTTTTGGCAATTATGGTGTGTCGGTTGCTTTGTCTGAAGGGCGTAAATTTAGAAATGCTGAACAGTGGCTGGATACATTGGGATACATTCGTAGTGGTTGGAAACAGGAAAATAAAAGGTATTTAGCCGACGTCAATGGTGATGGCCTTGATGATATCGTTGGTTTTGCTGATCGAGGAGTGTTTGTTTCTCTCTCAGATGGCACGCGTTTTACCGCCCCTCAACTGTGGTCCCAACGGTTTGGAGCGCATCAGCAGTATGGTGAAAGAGCTCTGGGAGACTTTAATGGCGATGGAATGGCGGATATCGTCGCATTTGCAGATAAAGGGGTTACGGTCTCTCTCTCTCCACAGGTTCGGCTTTTTCTACAGAGACGTTATGGTCAAGTGAGTTTCGAACGCCAAGATCGTGGGAACTAAGCAGGCACATTCTGAAAGCGACAGATGTGAATGGAGATGGGCTGGCTGATGTCATCGGCTTTTCGGATGCAGGCACTTATGTCGCTCTGTCTACCGGGGCATCCTTAAAAGCCTCTTCCTTATGGAAAAATCAATTTGGCTTTAAGGCAGGCGGCTGGCGTGTTGGTGAACATCCACGCTTGTTAGCTGATGTCGATTATGACGGCATTCCCGACATCATTGGCTTTGCTAATGATAGAGTGGTTGTCGCGCAAGGGACTGGAAGTGGTTTCTTAGACCACGCCGGAGGGCTTCGTGCCTTTGGTACTCGAGCAGGTGGTTGGCGCGCAGAGGATGTGCGTACTTCAGTGGATTTGAATGGCGATGGGAAAATGGATCTTGTCGGTGTCAATGACTCTGGCATTCACACTGCGATCAGTCATTTCTCTTCTCCTCTTGTTAACGCTATCACGTCAAACTTAGGCAATGTTTCCCGCTTTGAATACGGCACCTTGAGCGATACGGAAGTTTACCGTCGTGGGCCTGACGCTCAATACCCGCAGCAGAATGTAACGTTTGGCATTGTGGTGAAAGGTTTATCCGTTTCAGATGGTATTGGCGGGTACAACGAGCTTGCCTATAAGTATGAAGGTAAAAAAGTGCACTTAATGGGTGCGCATAATTTGGGTTTTGAGAAAGTTCACCAGTGGAATAAAACAACCCATCAGGTAGAAAGCCGTACTTATCACCAAGATGTTGAAAATACGTTGCTTTACTCAGCACTGAAAGAGAAGGTGGTATGCCAGCTTACAAGTGATAACGAATTCAGTTTTGATTCCTGTTCGGTCGATTCTGCAAACAAACTGAGCGTGTTAACGAACCAATGGCACACCGAGAAAGCCATTGGCAATGGTCGTCCTAATGCGGCTAAATACCTAGCTCCAAGCTATAAATCACCCTTTGAACCACGTCAGCGTTTCAAGCAGCAGTTGATCAAGTCAGTCACTAAGACTTGGGGGCTTGATGGTGCTTTTTTACAAACAGTTACCATTGATAAAGCCTATGACAAACAGTTTGGTTACGTAAAGTCTGAGACAACGACAACGGTTGACCATATTCATAACCAAACGACGACGACCTCAGTCCTCAATGAGTATAAGCAGCCAAACTACGATAAGTGGTTAGTGCGTCTTCTAGAGAAAAAAACCATTGCGGTTTCACAAAGCAACACCGCAGAAGGGGCAAAACTCAATACTCAAACCAAAACCTATGACTATGAATATGACGACAATGGCCTGCTGATCAAAGAAACCAAACAAAAAGGCACGGAGTTAGAAAGTGCCATCGAATATGGCAATTTTCACCGTGGTCTTCCTCAAATCATCACTGAACGGTGGTCGGCGGCACTGAGCAAAAATATTGTAGGAAAAACGGGAGCGCCTCAAAACTTTCGCCAAACGTTCAAAAGCTATGATAGGTATGGTTATCTCAGTAGTGAAACCAATGCGTTAGGTTACTCTAAAACGTATGGGTTTGATCCTGTGTTTGGCAGCTTGGTTCATCTGCGGGATGAACGAGCTAACGTTACCTTATATTACTACGACCAATGGGGCAGATTGATCGGCTCTCGTGAGCCAACTGGGGCATGGTCCACCATCTTATATGAACTGTCAGCAGAAGAAGGTGCGGTTTACAGTAAAACGGTTCGCTCTTCTAACGCCCCAGAGCAAAAGACTTGGTATGACGCGCGACATCGTGAAGTTAAATCGATGACACGAGTTATAGGAAACAAGCCGTATGCCTTTACGACGACGCGCTACAATGCGCTCGGACAAGTCGTGTCAAGCGGGGTTCCAAGTCCAAGCGAAGTCCCCGAAGCGACCACGGACTATCAGTACGATGCGTTGGGTCGAGTGACTCATATCAAGAAACCAGATGGCTCCTCATCTCGTTACCGCTACAGTGGTTTTACGACGGAGTTTACCAACTCTCGGGGCTACACCACGTCAACAACATTCGATGCTTTAGGGCAGAAAGTTGAAGTAAAAGACGCAGATAACAACAGTGTGTACTACCAATATGATGCTTGGGGAAATTTGGTTCAAACGGAAGATCCTAAAGGAAATCGTATTGAGGTTGGCTATGACATTTTAGGCAATCGCACGCGCCTGAAAGACCCGGATCTTGGCGTTGTTTATTACGCGACTAACGGCCTTGGTCTTGTTTATAAAACAGAGAAAAATCAAGACGTCGTCGTTAGCGAACACTTTGATCTGCTTGGTCGCATAGTGAAACGTGAGTCTAGCAAGGCTAATCACAAAGAGCCCGTACAAACTTGGAAATACCAAGCTCGAGGTGGTTTGCTTTCTGAGGTGTCTCAGGCCGGAAATGTAGAAAACTACGAGTATTTCGACAATGGGTTGCTGCAACACAAATACATCACAATTCTTGGGCAAAGTTATCATCAAGAATATGAGTACGATTTAACAGGCCGTCTGGAATTTCTCCACTACGGCAATGGGGTGGTTACCGAACAGGCTTACCATGAAAGTAACCGACTTTCGAAAGTTTACTTGTATAAAAAAGGCCTAACGGGCGCAAGAGACTTAGTTTGGTCTGCCAAAGAGATGGACAGCTTTGGCAACATGACCGATTTACAATTTGGCAATGGCTTGAGCTCGGTCTATCAATACCAAGCGGATACGGGCTATATCGATCGCACACAACTATTTAAAGGCAGTGAGGTCGTTAAAGAAAACCAGTACCGCTTTGATTCTGTCGGAAATCTGACCTATCGATCTGAACTGGATTCTCAGTTACTCAAAACAAAAGTGAAAACTGGCGAGAAGTTACTTGAGTCTGGAAGATCGGCTGGAATACGGGTTTCCTATGCGCACTATGAATATCAAATGGAGCTACAAGAATCGCTGAACTACGATGCTTTGAATCGACTGACTCAAAGTGATATATCACGCAGTGCGGTTATTTTAAATTCAAGAACAGAGAGCACGGAAACAAGCCTTCACGGCTATATGTCATTTGAAGACTGCCTGAAGCCGATTACGATACGTCCTGATCCTTTGCAACCTATTACGCATTGGAGTCAGGTAAAACCTAGTGATTTACTGGTTAATCCCCGAGGCATTGACTCTGTTTCTCGAATTGGAGGAATGCATGAGGGCGCAATTAAGATTGAGAACAAAGTTTGTTTACCAAGCCAAGGAAAATCACCCTTTGCCGATGATACGGCATTGTCCAATGTTTCAGTGGCTTATGACGAGCTAGGTAACATAGAACATAAGCAGGATGTCGGCCACTACACTTATGGCGCGCTGCGAGCGGGAAGTTCAGAATATCTACCTCACGCCGTTAGCCAAGTTGTTTCATCTAACGGTCAGGTGCAAAAATTTACCTATGATGTCCATGGCAACATGCTATCGGGCGCGGGGCGTAGTATTCGCTACAACGCTAATCATAAACCTATCTCAATCAAGAAAGGCAATGCCACCACCGAGTTTGAGTATGGAGTGCATGGCCAGCGTTATTTACGTAAAGACACTACTGAGCGCGGTACCACCACCACACGTTATTTAGACTCGACAGAAGTCATCACACAGCCCAATGGTAAAACGACGTTTCGTTACTACCTTGGTGATAAAGCGATTTATGAGCATACGGTTGGTGATGTAAAGCTCTCTGGTATTAAATATCTGCATAAGGATCACCTTGGTTCTGTGATCGCTATCTCAAATGAGTTGGGCGATATTGAGCAGCGTTTTAGCTACGATGCATGGGGCAAACGTCGCGGAAGTGATTGGCAGCCGCAGTTGGAGCAAACCTCATCGATTGTCGGGCGCTTGGGTTTTACGGGCCATGAAATGTTGGATGATGTGGGTTTAATCCACATGAATGGCCGAGTATACGATCCAACCTTGGCTCGTTTCTTAAGCGCAGATCCGTTTATTCAAGATAAATGGTTTGCAACGCAAGCATTTAACCGTTACTCCTATGTGCAAAATAATCCGCTGAGTTATTCAGATCCTACAGGTTATTACACAAATGCACCTTCAGGTATGGGATCGCCTTCCGATGAGGCTCGCCGGGGCGAACAAGCTGAAGATCGCGGCAAACTGGATAGAGCGTTAGACCGCTCACGAGGGAGAAGTGGAGAAGGAGTCGCACAACGACAAGCCGCATTGGGAACAACACACAGTACTTGGACTTATGGTACAAATGAGGACTTTGCCGCAGGCTTCAGCGCTCGAATGAGTCCAGAGGATTTCAATGAGTTCTTTACTGATATGGCTATGCTGGCTGGGCCATTTACTATTGCACGGGCAGCCAAACTTGCTAGTCCGATCGCAAACACCATGTATTCGAGATATACTGGAAAGGTAGTGGGGATTGGGGAGGATGTTACAAAGAGTGTAGATCTTAATCTGAAATACAAAAAAGGCTGGACTGCTGCACAGAAAGCGGCAGCAGATGCTAAGTGCCAAGCGTTATGTGACGCAAACACCGTTGTAACTCAATCACAAAGATCAGGAACATCTGCTGCATCACGTTATAAACGAGCAGGAAACTCGGTTCCAAGTGGAAACGATGTTGATCATGTGCATGATTTACAGTTAGGTGGATCAGATACCTTAAGTAATATGTCTCCATTGGACTCAAGTGTTAATAGAAGCTTAGGTTCTCAAATCCATCACCAAATAAAGAACTTGCCCCTAGGTACAGTTATCGACAAAGTGAATATTAATTAGAAGAGAGTTTGAGATGTTTGAAAGTTTTTTATCGAAATTTAATAAAGACGAATTAAAAGGTGGAGAACAAGCATCATCTTTTAGTTTTCCAATTAATATGGTAGGCCTAGAAGAGTTTTTTTCTAACTACTCTGGCAGCTCATTTAATCAAGGCTTATATAGGATTCATTCTTTTGAGAATATTAGTAAGTGGAATAAAATCGTAGGTGAAGCATTCCCAAGTTTTTCTCAGAGAATTTTCTGTTTTGGGTATGATTGGCTGGGTCGACAATTTGCACTTGATTTAGGTCGTTCAGAAGCTGGGGAGCCATTGGTTTTGATATTTGAGCCTGGTACGGGGGAGGCATTGGAAATACCTGTTAACTTTGCTCAATTCCATGAAGATGAGCTTGTGAATTACACCAATGAAGCGCTTGCTGTAGAGTTTTTCAGTGAATGGTTGGTTACAGGCAATGAACCTCCTGCTTCCTCACAATGTGTTGGCTATAAAAAGCCGCTATTTTTAGGTGGAGCAGATATAGTTGCAAATTTGGAATTAATTGATCTTGAGGTGTACTGGGGTATATCAGGGCAGTTACTTGAAAAAATTCGTGGGTTGCCGCCTGGTACTCCAATTAGTAATATCACCATTAAATAACCTCCTCAAAGCCCGCACCAGCGGGCTTTTTAATGCGCTGCTTGTTGGATCACGGTATCTAGGGCGTGTTGATCTTTCGTGATGGCTTTTTGAGCAGCATAGTAAGGCGTTATAATTTGTTTCGCCAGAAATAAACTGTAACTCCAGGTATGGGATCGCCTTCCGATGAGGCTCGCCGGGGCGAACAAGCCGAAGATCGCGGCAAACTGGATAGAGCGTTAGACCGCTCACGAGGGAGAAGTGGAGAAGGAGTCGCACAACGACAAGCCGCATTGGGAACAACACACAGTACTTGGACTTATGGTACAAATGAGGACTTTGCCGCAGGCTTCAGCGCTCGAATGAGTCCAGAGGAGTTCAATGAGTTCGTTACTGATATGGCTATGCTGGCTGGGCCATTTACTATTGCACGGGCAGCCAAACTTGCTAGTCCGATCGCAAACACCATGTATTCGAGATATACTGGAAAGGTAGTGGGGATTGGGGAGGATGTTACAAAGAGAGCAGCCCAGTTAGCCAAAAATAGAGCGGTAGGTAAAGCTGCTGAGGCCCAAGCGGCCAAAGACCTAGTTGCTGAAGGAAATTCTATTTTAGGTAGTCAAGTATCAGTGAGGACTGCTGAAGGCCGACGTGTAATTGATCACTTAGTTCAAGATGCCAACGGTACGATTCGAGCTGTTGAAGTGAAAGCAGGCGGTGCAGTCCGCAATGCTTCTCAGCTCGCCAAAGATAAAGCGCTTGCAACCCAGGGTGGAACCCTTGTTGGTAAAAATGCCCCAGCAGCTCTTCGTGGCCAAAACATGGTTATTGAGACTGTTGAGAGGCGTTACTAATTGGCTGAGTACATTATGAGTATTGAGTACATTATGAGTATTAAAGAATTACAAAAAAATCTACTTGCGAGTGTTGGTGAAAAATTGACAGCTTTTGGCTTTGGGAAAAAAGCCAAACAGCAGTCCTTTTATCGATCTATTGAAGGAGGCTGGGCTTGTGTCCACCTCTCATTTATTGAACATGCCGATGACTTTGATGTAACGGTAGATGTCGCTGTTCGGTTTGATGAGGTTGAGGATTTAGTAAATTCTAAAAACAACCTATTGACCAAAAAGGAAAAAGCAGGAACTAGCACGCTTGGTGTAGAGCTTGGTAATTTATCGACCGGCGAACAGAAGCGGTGGAGTATTTCCTCTGAAGATCAAATATCTTCAGTTACTGATTCAATATTGGATGCTTTTGATAAGCTTGGAGAGCCGTATTTATTGAAATATTCGTCTATGGGGGCTGCTTATGAGCTGCTGTCTAGTGATGAAAAAAGTGTATGGAAACATTGCCCATTCCATGCAACTAGAGCTAAGAAAGCAATCGCTATATCAAAGTTATTAGATCAGCCTGATATTCAAAATCAAATATCAACTAGAAGGCAGTTTCTGGAAGATATGAAAGATTTTGGCCTATCGGACTTTGTAAGCTTTACGAATAGCTTGTCTTAGTAAAAGCCCGCAGCGGGCTTTTTAATGTGCTGCTTGTTGGATCACGGTATCTAGGGCGTGTTGATCTTTCGTGATGGCTTTTTGAGCAGCATGGTAAGGCGTTATAATTTGTTTCGCCAGAAATAAACTGTAACTCCAGGTATGGGATCGCCTTCCGATGAGGCTCGCCGGGGCGAACAAGCCGAAGATCGCGGCAAACTGGATAGAGCGTTAGACCGCTCACGAGGGAGAAGTGGAGAAGGAGTCGCACAACGACAAGCCGCATTGGGAACAACAGAGCATGTTTGGGGGACAGATCCTAGATTTTATGGAGCCCTTAATACGACAGGAGATCCAGAAGCTGCGGCTACAGCGGCTATGTTGCTTGGTGGGCCTTTGTTGGAAGGCCCTGCTGCCGCTCGTTGGGCGGCTAAAGCGACAAAATATCTAAAAGCTGCAACTAGCTGGGCTGCAAAAAAATTTCGCGGCATCTTCGGAAAGGTGGGGGGTATAAGTGATGATGTTACAAAGAGAGCAGATATTAGTACCGGGCGAACAGAAGCTAAAAGCCTAGAAGAGCAACTTGCAATGGAGGAGGTTAAATCAAACCCATCTGGTGTTACTCCTCCAAGAATGCCAAAAATGTCTGATACAAAGAATAATCTTCTGCATGAAGATGGATGGGTGAAGCGTACTCAGAACGTAAATGGCGTTGAGATTCATTATGTTGAAAATATCAATACCAATGAGGTTATTGATTTCAAGTTTAAGGATTGATGATGTTATATCGTGATGCTCTGATTGAAGCTATTGATTATTGGAACTCAGATCCAATCGAAGACGAGTGGTTTTTTGAAAAATTTAGAGATGACTTTATTGGCAATATGAGTCCATCTGAAGCATTTTCTTCTATAAATGAAACCATCAGTTTCTTGTTAAAAGAAGAAGATGAATCCACAGCTTGTGAAATATTACAGACGATTATTAATCTTGCAGAAAAAAGCCAGACAACTGAGGTGCCGAGCGCTCTGATAGAAAATAAAAACCTGATTGAAAGTCAGTTCGATGCAAGAGGCGAATACTCAAAGTCTAAACTTGGAGAGCTGTTTCGGTATTATCGCTTTTTCTGATTAGTCCAAGCCCGCATTCGCGGGCTTTTTAATGTGCAGCTTGTTGGATCACGGTATCTAGGGCGTGTTGATCTTTCGTGATGGCTTTTTGAGCAGCATGGTAAGGCGTTATAATTTGTTTCGCCAGAAATAAACTGTAACTCCAGGTATGGGATCGCCTTCCGATGAGGCTCGCCGGGGCGAACAAGCCGAAGATCGCGGCAAACTGGATAGAGCGTTAGACCGCTCACGAGGGAGAAGTGGAGAAGGAGTAGCACAACGACAAGCCGCATTGGGAACAACACACAGTACTTGGACTTATGGTACAAATGAGGACTTTGCCGCAGGCTTCAGCGCTCGAATGAGTCCAGAGGAGTTTAATGAGTTCTTTACTGATATGGCTATGCTGGCTGCTCCTGGAGCTTCCTTGGGGTTAGTGGCTCGATTAGGTTTAAGCTTAAGAACGACTGTCGCTGCAAGTGGCATTGGATACACGGGATATGTCGGAAATTCTTTTAGTCTACTTGATGATGCTGTAAAAGCGATAAACAAGATAGAACCAGAAAAACTTAAGCACATTTTTGACCAAGAAAAACATAAGTTGGGTAAATTTTTAGATAAATTTGATGGCGATCAGGAGCGTGCATTTAGAGCAATTGATGATGCAGCACAAGAGGCATTGGTAAATGGAGCTTTAGATACATCGAAAAAAATAAATAGAGTAAACGTAGGTGGGATGGAAGTCGATCTTGTTGGAGGAAAAGTTGTAGATGGACGCTTTAGAATTGGTTCTGCTTCAAGGAGAGATATTGAGGAATGAATGATTTAAATTTAAAAAATTTTATTAATTCAGTGGTTGAGCATATATTGGTCAATGAAGCGGAGGAATATTTAGAACAACTTGATTATATATTTATTGGTGATGTAAATATTTCAAGAGTTGGATTTTACGCAAATTTCCGTCATCCCGATGAGTATAGAGCCAAAATTATAGAGAACTTAACTTTAGGGAGCTCGATACATGCTGAAGTGTTAGGATTAAAATATGGAGTTGACTTTATGCTTTATGTTGATGGGGGAATAATTACTATGCTTGAAGGATTTACTGTAGATGGTGATAACTATTGGCCTAGTGAAATAGTTGATTTTAAATTAACTTTAACTTGATGTTTTATATATATCTATCTTTTGTAAAATTGGTCATCTAGTAATTGTCTTCTTAAAGAGAATGTGGTGAGTTGACAACGACGGATGAAATATGTGGGGGCGCTTATTAGCCCCTTGGAGAAAAAACTGTGTGCTCGATGTGTTGCTTACGTAACCGACTTCATCGACCCGATACCAGTGGCGTTGTCGGCACTCGGCCTTCAACTTTGCAAAGCGCAGAATAGAACGGTGCTGCGACTGTGCTGTCCATCCGCAACGCAGTTTGAAGTGCGCGGTGTTTTTCAAGATAGTTGCCATCATTTGCTTGCTTATTAAGCAGCTTCTCTTTCTGGATTTAGGTGGACTTCACCAACTGGTTCACAGTTCCTGATATCACCAGGCCAGCGCTCAGGTTTTCGCTGTTTTGCTGCGAGCAATACCTCAGCTCGGCGCTTCAAGATCTCTTCATCTTTTCCATTATGACGCTCTGAAGGCGTGACATAATTTAGCTTACTGTGTTTGTGCTCGGTGTTGTACCAGCGCACGAAGGCTTCAACCCAACGTCGACTGCTGTCGAGACTTTCAAAGCCCTTTGTCGGCCAGTTTGGCATGTACTTTACCGTGCGGAACAACGATTCTACATACGGATTATCATCACTGACTCTTGGACGGCTATACGATGAGGTAATGCCTAACTCATCCATCTTCGCTTTGAACGTCAGCGACTTCATAGGCGCACCGTTATCTGAGTGAAGAACCAGCGGTTGACTGAAGCACTGCTCTCGCATCAACGTCCGCTGCAGGAGTTGTGAGGCTAACTCGCCGCACTCACGTTCATACACCTCATAACCCACGATTTTTCGGCTGTAGATGTCCTCAATGACGTACAGATAATAGTGCTGGCCTCGAACCTTTGAAGGCAAGTAAGTGATATCCCATGTGTAGACTTGATTCGAGCCTGTCGCCGTATAACTCGTTGGCTTCGCTTGTGTTTGTCTACTCCTCTGACGGCCTCGATGATGAAGTTGCCCTTGTGCACTCAGTACCCGATAATAGCTCGACTCTGAGGCGATATACTCACCTTTATCAAGCAGTGTCGGTACGATTTGAGTTGGAGGTAAGCTCGCGAACTCTGGGCGGTTACACACCTCGATAATGGCATCACGCTCTTGCTGAGAGAGCTTGTTAGCTGGCTCAGGTCTGGCACAGGTCGGTCTTTTATCCGCTTGAACCTCTCCTTGCCGATACCATCGACGATACGTTCTCAGGTCAATTTGAACCTCATAACAAGCTCGCTCTAAGCGGCAACCACTTTGCTTGGCATCGTGGATAAGAGCAATCAGGTGCTGCCTTTCATCGGTTGAGGTTAGTCGTCCTCTGGCTCTTCCCCGTAAAAGGCTATGAGCTTTTTTCGTAGAACCAACAGGGCAGCCGTTTCAGCGAGCGCCTTTTCTTTGTGGCGTAACTCCTTCCTAAGCTCTTTGATTTCAAGCTTATCCGCTTTGGCCTGCTTCTTTGCTTGTGCTTCCCGCTCTTTACTCGACATGAAGCCTTGCATACATTCGCTGCGCCAGCGTTGGACTTGCTCTGGAAACAGACCTTTTTCACGACAATATTGGCTGAGTTCATTCTCGGTCATCGAGTAAGTCTCGGCGACGATGGCGAGTTTAGTTTGAGCAGACCACTGCTCTGATGAAGTGTTGCTGTTTGGCACTGCGGCTCCTGAACGTCTGAGTTGCTGTCGCCAATGATACAGGGTTGCAGTGCTAATGCCTTCCTCTTTTGAAAGTTCGCTCACTGACATTGAGTATGGAGGCAGCAGCTTCTTCAATATGGCTTCTTTTCTTTCTGTTGGAATACGAGACACAATTCACTCTTACCGCCCTAGACTGGTTAAATTTTAACAGTGACAACTATCCTGCCAGAGGGGGTGCGCTGGCAACTCGCCTAATCTTCCACTAAAAGGTAATAAACGCTAACAATTCTTTGTGCTTAAGTGTGCGAATTGATGTTACATTTTACTCGGCCGAATTGGGTGGCGATTTTGCAGATAGGTGGACAGACAGATGCAAGAAAATTATAAAATTTTGGTGGTCGATGACGATGCTCGCTTACGGGCGCTCTTAGAGCGTTACCTTTCTGAACAAGGTTTCCAAGTGCGTAGTGTCGCCAACGGAGAGCAGATGGATCGCCTACTGACGCGCGAAAACTTCCACCTGATGGTGCTGGATCTCATGCTACCGGGCGAAGATGGCTTGTCGATTTGCCGTCGTCTGCGTAATGCCAACAACATGCTGCCTATTTTAATGCTGACCGCCAAAGGCGACGAAGTGGATCGTATTGTCGGCCTCGAAGTAGGCGCGGATGACTATCTGCCGAAGCCGTTTAACCCGCGTGAGCTCTTGGCTCGCATCAAAGCGGTGCTGCGTCGCCAAATCATCGAGCTGCCGGGCGCACCCAGCTCAGAAGAGAAAATCGTCGAATTTGGTGAGTTTCGCTTAAACCTTGGCACCCGAGAGATGTTTCGTGGCGATGAGCCGATGCCGCTCACTTCCGGCGAATTTGCCGTGCTGAAATCGCTGGTGACCAATGCGCGTGAGCCGATGTCGCGCGATAAACTGATGAATATGGCGCGTGGCCGTGAGTATTCCGCGATGGAGCGTTCCATCGATGTGCAAATCTCCCGTTTACGCCGCATGTTAGAAGAAGACCCAAGCAAACCGCGTTACATTCAAACCGTGTGGGGCTTGGGTTATGTGTTTGTCCCTGATGGCAAACAGGCCTAAAGCGCGACATAATTCACTCCACAGTCCCTGGCTTTGCCCAGGGATTGTCGTTTATTGACGTTTTATCTGCCGAGGCTTGTCATGCGAATTCGCAGTTCCTTTACTCAATCGATCCTCATCTTTGTCACTTTGCTGCTGGCCAGCCAAGTTTTCTCCTATTACGCGGTGTTTAACTACGCTTTGTTGCCCAGTTTGCAGCAGTTCAACAAAATTCTCGCCCACGAGCTCAACTTAGTGCTGGATGACAGCGGCGATCTGCACGCCAACGAGCCGCTGCGCCGCCAAGTGCTTGAGCAGCTTGGCGTGACGGTGCACCGAGAAGATAGCGAACAGGCGAAAGAGTTCGACCATGCGATGTCGATTGATCTGATGAGTGAAGAGATGAGCCAAGAGCTGGGTTCAGCAACTGAAGTGCGTCTCTTGCTGGGCAGTGAAAGTTATATTTTGTGGATGAAAATCGAAGCCATGCCCGGGTCGCTGATCCGCATTCCGCTCTCGGAGCTGCAAGAGGAAGATTTCGCGCCGCTGTTTCGTAACAGTTTGATTGCGGCGCTGCTGATCATCGCGGGTGGCTGGTTGTTTATTCGTTTGCAAAATCGCCCTTTGATTGCGCTGGAAAAAGCCGCCAAAGAGGTGGGACGCGGTGAAATTCCGCCGCCACTACCGGAGAAAGGCGCGACGGAAATTCGCGCGGTGACGCGGGCTTTCAACCAGATGTCGCGTGGTATTCAAGAGTTGGAAGCGGACCGCGCACTGCTGATGGCGGGCATTAGCCACGATTTGCGCACGCCACTGACGCGTATTCGACTCGCGACGGAGATGATGTCGCCAGAAGAGAGTTATCTCGCCGAAGGGATCATCAGCGACACCGAAGAGTGCAATGAGATCATCAGCCAGTTTATGGACTATCTAAAACCGGTCAACGCGCAATCTTTCACCCAAGTCGACATCAACACCATCGCCGGCGATGTGGCCAGCGCCGAAGGGGGCTACGAGGTGGCGATCGAAACCGCTTTTCAGCCGACGGTGCGTGATGCGTTTGGTAACCCCATTGCCATTAAGCGTGCGATCAGCAACTTGGTGGTCAACGCGCTGCGCTACGGCAACGGCTGGGTGAAAGTCAGCACCGGCATGACCGCCGACAACAAGCTGGTGTGGATCTGTGTGGAAGATAACGGCCCGGGGATCGACAAATCGCAAGTGGCGAAGCTGTTTCAACCCTTTACTCGCGGCGATACGGCGCGCGGCAGCGAGGGGACTGGGCTTGGACTGGCGATTGTTAAGCGTATTGTCAGCCAGCACCATGGCTCGGTGGTGGTCAATAACCGCAGCGAAGGCGGGCTGAAAGTGCAAATCAGTTTCCCGACGCGCTAAGCGAATTAGCTAAGTAACAACAAAACAGGGTTGCCAATGGCAACCCTGTTTTTTACCGTGATTTGGTTACTGCGCTTGGGTCGCGCTTTGTGCTTGCTCGCTCTCTTCGTCGCGCAATTTCTCTGGTAGCAGCAGATTGAGCACAATCGCAGTGATACCGCCCGCCGCGACGCCTGAGGAGAAAATACTCTTAATGAAGTCCGGCATAAATTGCAGGATTTCCGGTTTCTGCGCGATGCCTAAGCCCATCGAGAACGACAGCGCCATGATCAAAATCGCGCGGCGATCAAGGTCGATGCGAGAGATGATGCGCACCCCAGCCGCGGCAATGGTGCCGAACATCACAATGGTCGCGCCGCCGAGAACCGGTTCAGGGATTAACTGCACAAAGCTGGCTACGCCCGGGAACAGCCCCAGTAGCACCAACATGCCGGCAATAAAATAACCCACATAACGGCTGGCTACGCCCGTCAGCAAGATCACGCCGTTGTTTTGGCTAAACGTCGAGTTGGGGAAGCTGTTAAACACCGCCGCCAGCGCCGAGTTAAGGCCATCGGCCAGAACGCCGCCTTTGATGCGCTTCATGTACACTGGGCCTTTGACTGGTTCGCCAGAAACTTCTGAGGTGGCGGTGATGTCGCCGATCGCTTCCAGTGCAGTGATAAAGAAAATCAGCACCAGAGGAATGAACAGTGACCAGTCGAAACTCAGGCCAAACTGCATCGGAATGGGTAGGGCAATCAGGTCGGTTTCTGCTTGTTGATGGATGTTGACCATGCCCATAACGTAGGCCATCAGGTAGCCGACAAACATCGCGATCACGATCGATGCGACGCGGATGTAAGGGTTTTTCGCGCGGTTAAGCAGCACAATCAAACCGAGCACGGTGCCCGCCAGCGCCAGTTTGTCTAGGCTGCCAAAAGTGCCATCGCCCAGCGCCGCATAGCCGCCGCCCATCGACACTAACCCGACTTGGATCAGGGTTAAACCAATCAGAGTCACCACAATGCCCGAGACCAATGGCGTGATCACGCGGCGTGCGTATTCCAACACGCGTGATAGCAAAATTTCCGCAAAGGAGGCGACCAAAATGGTGCCAAAAATCGCCGCCATCATGGTTTCCACGTTCGCCCCGCCCGCTTTCAAAGAGAGGCCCGCAGCGATGATTGGGCCAAGGAAGTTAAAGCTGGTGCCTTGTACCGAGAGCAAGCCTGAGCCAATCGGGCCAAAGGTGCGGATTTGAATAAAAGAGGAGAGGCCAGAGGCAAACAGCGACATGCTGATGATAGTGTTGGTCTGCTCGGCAGAGACGCCAAGGGCCTGACAAATAATCAGCGACGGTGTTATCACCGCAACGAACATCGCCAGTAAATGTTGCAAGGCGGCGAACAGCGTTTGTGGCAGTGGTGGACGGTCATTGAGTTGATAAACTAAATCGTGTTTACGCGTGTTGTGTGGCGTTGTCATCTTGCTTCCTAATTTTATCAAAAGCTTAGCGCTCGCTGAATGGGAGGCTAAGTGGAACTGATCACGTGCTCTGTGATTGCTGTTACTCAGAAATCAGTTCGGTTTGGAGGTGTGTGAGATCACAAATTTTGAGCGGCATTATAGGGCGATTATTCTAAAAAGCAATCGTTTGCCTTGGTGGTTGGCAAATACGCAGACACGCCAAAGCACGATTAGGCTTTGGCGTAAACGTCGCGCTCACCTAGCCAGCGCTCAATGATCGCGGCGGCATTTTGCGGATATTGCTGATGAATAAAGCGGGCGGCGCGTTGTACCTCTGGGATAAGTCGTTGATCGCGCACCAGATCGGCAATTTTAAACTCGGCGAGGCCGGTTTGCTTGGTGCCAAGCAGCTCACCGGGGCCGCGAATTTCCAAGTCGCGCTGGGCAATGACAAAGCCATCGTTGCTTTCGCGCAGTACGCCAAGGCGTTTTTGCGCGGTTTTGGACAGCGGCGCGTGATACAGCAGCACGCAGTGGCTGGCGACCGAGCCTCGACCAACACGTCCGCGCAGCTGATGTAGCTGCGCCAAGCCAAGGCGCTCGGGGTTTTCAATGATCATCAGGCTGGCGTTGGGCACGTCCACGCCAACTTCAATGACCGTGGTGGCGACCAGCAGGTGCAGCTCATTGTTTTTAAAAGCGTGCATTACCGCTTGCTTGTCGGCTGGTTTCATCCGGCCATGCACTAAGCCGATTTTCACCTCGGGCAATTTTCGTTGCAGCTCTTCGGCGGTATCGGCGGCCGCTTGCGCTTCCAGCACTTCCGATTCATCAATCAAAGTACAAACCCAATACGCCTGTTTGCCTTCCTGGAGGCAGGCATGGCGAATGCGTTCAACGATGTCGTCGCGCTTGGTGTCAGGAATCGCCACGGTTTGGATCGGTGTGCGTCCGGGCGGCAGCTCATCGATCACCGAGGTTTCCAAATCGGCGTAAGCCGTCATGGCGAGCGTGCGCGGAATCGGGGTCGCGGTCATGATTAACTGGTGCGGATATGCCCCTTGTTTAGCGCCTTTCTCGCGCAGCTCCAAACGCTGGTGGACACCAAAACGGTGCTGCTCGTCGATGATAACTAAAGCAAGGTGATGAAACGTCACCTGTTCTTGGAACAATGCGTGCGTGCCGACCACCATCTGCGCTTCACCGCTGGCAATGCGCGCCAACTCGCTTTCACGGGCTTTGCCTTTGAGCTTGCCCGCCAGCCAGCCGACTTGGATACCCATGGCGGCAAACCAGTTGGCAAAGTTGATGGCGTGCTGCTCGGCGAGCAGTTCGGTCGGCGCCATCAGCGCGACCTGGTAGCCGTGCTCGATCGCGCGCACAGCGGCGAGCGCCGCGACTAAGGTTTTGCCGGAGCCGACATCGCCTTGCACCAAGCGCATCATTGGGTGGTTTTTCTCTAAGTCCGCCTCAATTTCGCGCACCACCCGCGCTTGTGCCTTAGTCGGTGAAAAAGGCAGTTGCGCTAACAACTGGTTTTTGAGCCTGTCGACCGGGGCGAGCGGCAGAGCGACATCTTGTTGCCCTTTACTACGCACCGCCAGCATCGAGAGATTTTGTGCCAGCAGCTCTTCCATAATGAGGCGAATTTGCGCCGGATGTTTCCCTTGGTCAAACTGCTCTAAGTCGATGGATGGCGGTGGGCGATGGATGATGTGTAGCGCTTGGCCGAGCGTCAATTGCTGATCGTACAGACCGGGTGGCAGCAGTTCGCTGACTGCGCTTTTGTCGAGCAGCGCTAGCGCTTGATCGGTTAAATTACGTAAGGTGATTTGCCTTAAGCCATCGGTAGTGGGGTAAACGGGCGTGAGGCTCTGTTCCACATCGGGTTTTTGCGCGGGGGTGAAAAATTTGTAATCGGGATGAACAATTTCCAGCCCCATATTGCCGCGCTTTACCTCGCCATAAGCGTGCACTAACTTACCGTCACTAAAGTTGTTTTTCATCGCCGCGGTGAAGTTAAAAAAGCGCAGGGTGATGGTGCCATTGCCATCGCTGATTTTCACCGTGAGCATTTTGCGTTTGCCAAACAGGGTATCGACCTGCATCACCTTGCCTTGTACCGACGCCCACAGCCCGGCGTGCAGTTTGACGATCGGGTAAATACGGGTGCGATCTTCATAGCGCAGCGGCAGGTGAAACAGCAGATCCTGCACCGTGCGCAAACCGACTTTCTCCAGTTTTTCCGCCACTTTCGCACCCACGCCACTGAGTGAGGTTAGCGGGATGGCAGATAACAGTTGCGCAGACATAATGGCCTCAAGGCAATGATAAGCATAGTGTTATGTTAACCACTTGGCTGTGTTTTTGTACAGGGGAAATATGCTTTAGAAACTAGGAAACTAGGAAACTAGGAAACTAGGAAACTAGGAAACTAGAAAACTAGGAAGCTAGAAAACTAGAAAATACCTACTTTCTTTGCATCTCGGCCCACCACTGCTCATCAGCGACGATTTGGCCTGTATCATCAAGCGCTGGATAAGCGAGCCCTTTGCGTTTGGCGACTTTCGCCAGCACCGGATGGCCGCGTTCAAATAGGATGCGGTTGATCGTCTGGGCGTCGATGCTGCTGGTCTCGCGCTGATACATCCCAGCGGCTTCGCGTTGGCGCTGTGCTTCATAAAGTATCACCGCGCACGCCACCGACACGTTGAGCGATTGCACCATACCAACCATCGGGATGATGATGTCTTGATCGGCGAGTGCTTTGGCTTGTTCGGACACGCCGATTTTTTCGCTGCCGAGAATAATCGCGGTCGGCTTGGTGTAGTCGATTTGGCGAAAATCCACTGCTGTTTCGGAAAGGTTGGTCACCAGCACCTGCATGCCTTGCGCTTTCAGTTCGCCAACGGCGTCGGCGATCGAATCGTGGGTATCGACTTCGATCCAGTTGCGTGCGCCTGCCGAGGTATTTTTCAGCGTTTTCATCTGTTCGGTTGGCCACACCGCGTGCACTTTGTGCAGGCCGGTGGCATCGGCCGAGCGGATAATCGCCGAGACGTTATTGGGTTTGTGCACTTCTTCAAGGCAGAGGGTGAGGTCGGTTTGGCGCGCTTTGAGCACCTGCTGGATTTTTTGGTAGCGTTCTAAATTCATGCGATAGACGATGGTTGGATAAAATAAAAAGCCCTTGAAACCGGGATTTCAAGGGCCATGAGTTGAGCCGCTTTGTCGATCAGTTCTTTCTTCGACGCACTCGCGAACATGAAGGCATCACTCGGATTTTCTTCATAATTCCAGCTAAGTGGACGCGATCTTTGGTGGTCAGCAATACGGTCACGGTGTACAAACGGCCATCGCGCTCTTCGGTCGAGAGGCCATGAATGTTGGAACCGGTTTTCGAGATCACATTGGTCAGCTCGGCCAACGCGCCTTGGTGGTTTTGCATGTCCACTTTCAGCTCGGCGATGAACTCTTGATCGTAATCCTCGGACCAAGCGACCGCCATGTACTTATCCGGCTCGCGTTGATAGCCGCGTACGTTTGGACACGTCTCGCGGTGCACCACCAAACCACGCCCTGGTGAGACATGGGCGATGATCGAATCGTCCGGGATCGGATGACAACAGTTGGCGAAGGTCAGCAATAACCCTTCCGAGCCACGGATCGGCAGCTTTTTCTTCGGCTTGCCTTCCGGCGTCGCGACTTCGGTCAGCTCATCGGCATCCCCCAGTAGACGACGGGCAATCACGATGCTCATGCGCTCGCCAAGGCCAATCGCGGCCAGCAAGTCGTCGAGAGAAGCGATTTTCAGATCGCTCAACACGTGCTCCATATTTTCCGGGCTGATGTCACTGAGTGAGTGCTCACCCAAAGCGTGATTGAGCAGGCGGCGACCTAAGGTGATCGACTCTTCACGGCGCATGGTTTTCAGCACTTGGCGAATCTTAGTGCGAGCACGGGAAGTCACCACATAGTTGAGCCAAGCGGCGTTGGGTCTTGCCCCCGGCGCACTGATGATCTCGATCGTCTGGCCGTTTTTCAGCGCTTTGCTCAGTGGGTACGGATTGCGATCGACGCGTGCGCCAACGCAGGTGTTGCCGACATCGGTGTGCACGGCATAGGCAAAGTCCACCGCGGTGGCGCCTACTGGCAACTCGACGATGCGACCCTTCGGCGTAAAGACGTAAATCTCATCGGGGAAAAGATCGGATTTGACGTTTTCGATAAATTCAAAAGAGTTGCCCGCGCTTTGCTGCAGCTCAAGTAGGCTCTGCATCCAGCGCTGCGCTTTGACTTGTGCGGTAGTGCCGGTGCGATCGCCGTTGCCTTTGTAAGACCAATGCGCCGCGACCCCTTTATCCGCCATTTGATCCATGTCTTCGGTACGGATTTGCACTTCGACGGGCACGCCGTGCGGGCCGACCATGGAGGTGTGCAGCGACTGATAGCCGTTGGCCTTGGGAACGGCGATGTAATCTTTCATCCGGCCCGGGCGAGGCTTGTACAGGCTGTGCACTTGGCCGAGCACGCGATAACAGGTGTCGGCGGTGTCGACCACCACGCGAAAGGCGTAGATGTCCATGATGGTGTGAAAGCGCTGCTCTTTGGTTTTCATCTTGTTGTAGATGGAGAACAGGTTCTTCTCACGACCGAGCACACGTGCATTGAGCCCGACATCTTGCAGGCGGCCTTCAATCTCTTTGTGAATGCGCTGGATCATCTCTTTACGGTTGCCACGTGCCGATTTCACCACTTCTTTCAATACGCGATAGCGGTTCGGGTACAAGGCTTCAAAACCCAGCTCTTCCAGCTCCGTTTTGATGTTGTGAATACCCAATCGGTGGGCCAGCGGGGCGTAGATTTCCAGTGTTTCCCGAGCAATACGGCGTTTTTTGTCTGGGCGCAGAGCGCCGAGCGTGCGCATATTGTGGGTGCGGTCAGCCAGTTTGATCAGAATGACGCGGATATCCTGCACCATGGCCAGAACCATCTTGCGAAAGTTCTCAGCTTGAGCCTCTTTGCGATCGCGAAATTTAAGCTTATCCAGCTTAGAAACCCCATCCACCAGTTCAGCCACGGCTTGGCCAAATTTGGCTTCAAGATCTTCTTTGCTGACATCGCAATCTTCGATCACATCGTGCAGCAGCGCTGCTTGCAATGTTTCGAGATCCAGACGCATTTCGGCCAAAATTCGCGCCACAGCGACGGGGTGGATGATATAAGGTTCACCGCTAGAGCGGGTTTGCCCTTCATGGGCATCTCTCGCTACCACATAAGATTGACGCAGAGCCTCGATTTGAGGCTCTGTAAGATATTCTTGGGCAACGTCTTTGAGGCTATCGAATAGATACAAATTATGGGCCCGGAAGGTTGTGTGTTGCTAAACGCGGAATTAACGGTTGTGAGCGATGCTGCTAACCGCCGCCAGTTCTGCTGCTTCTTGTTCTTGCTGCTCTTGACGCTCACGGGCATCAAGAACTTCTTTTGTGATAAGACCTTCTTCGATTTCGCGCAGGGCGATAACGGTGGTTTTATCATTCTCTTCCGGCACCAGTGAATCTTTACCGCCAGTTTGCATTTGACGAGCGCGGCGAGCCGCAATCAGAACTAGGTCGAAACGGTTGCCAACTTTTTCAACAGCGTCTTGAACAGTTACGCGTGCCATGAGAACTCCAGATTAGTTAACTAAATTTTGAATGACGAGAAAGTATACAAGCTCTCCGTTCCTAGTGTCCAGTTTCTACCCGCGTGGGCGCACCGTAACACTAAGGTTGGGGGCTTATTCCGCTAAAAGCGCTTCAAGCATACCGCTATATTTAGCAGCTTGTTTGTCTTGCTTCAATCTTTCTGCCCGGAGGATGGCTTTAAAATCCACCAAAGCAGTATCGAAATCATCGTTGACGATCAAATAGTCGTATTCGTTGTAGTGGGAAATTTCCGATTTCGCCTCAGCCATGCGTTTGGCGATCACCGCTTCGCTGTCTTGGCCACGCGTATTTAAGCGTCTTTCCAGCTCACCGTTGGACGGCGGCAGAATAAAGATGCTTTTCGCCGCTGGCATTTGGGCGCGAATTTGTCGTGCGCCTTGCCAGTCGATGTCGAGGAAAACGTCGATGCCTTTGTCGAGCGTACGTTCGATCCAAACGCGAGAGGTACCGTAGTAGTTACCAAACACTTCGGCGTACTCCAGAAATTCCCCTTGCTCGATCAGCGCTTCAAAGTGCTCTTTTTCCACAAAATGGTAATGCACCCCATCTTGCTCGCCAGGGCGCATGCCACGCGTGGTGTGCGAGACCGAGACTTTCATCGCGTAGGTTGGGTTTTTTTCCAACATCGCGGAGATTAAGCTTGATTTACCTGCGCCGCTTGGGGCGGAAACGATATAAAGAGTACCTTTACCCATCTGTTTTGGTCCACATTTGGTTGGATTGAAAGCTGATCGGGAAAATCGGCTATTAATAAAGATAGCACCAGCCTAGCAGCGTGACCGATTGGTTACTTTTAGGCCAGAAAAATGGAGGCGAAGAGTATCACGATCCGCTATCGGTTGCCAGTTGATATTGGTGCGCCTGATTGTGCGCGAAAAGCGCTCCGTCGGGAGAAAAAAGGGGAAGACAAGCTTCCCCAGACGTGCGACTGACTCACACTAAACCTCAATACTCGGCCTTCGCCGCAAGGCTTGGGCCGGGCATTCAAGTCATCCTTGGCTGGCCAGATAAGTGATCCAAGGGCTAACCACTTGGCGCATCTTCTCTGACTCGGCGGCACTTCTCATTGAGCGCAGCGCATTGAGCGCGTCGTTCATTTCGAAGTAGGCCATGCCGCGCACATAATCGAGTTCTGCTTTCTGCTCCGCTTTGGCATCAGCGGCAGGTTGCTGAGTAAACTCGGTAATGCTGGCGTACTGTTTGTTTTGCAACATCAGGCGCGCAATGCGGATCTGGCTGCTGGCCGTTGGCGCGAGCGCATACGCCTCTTGATACGCGCTGATCGCTTTGTCCAGCTCTTTCGCTTGTTGCCAGAAGCTGGCTAGGCGATCGAGGTTTTCCTGATTGCGGGTGATGTTGCCTTTCTCCATCTCGCTTTGCAGCACTTTCGCGGCGCGATAAGGGATGTTTTGATAGGCGAGAAAGTTCACTAAGCGTAGGTACTCTTTCTCTTCTTCAAACAAGCCTTGTTTGTACGCCATTTCCAACGCGGCCAACGCATTGCGATCTTGATTCAGCTCTTGGTAGGTGCCGGAGAGTTGCATCCAGTAACGCTTTTTCTGCGGATAGAGGGTGGTTAAGGTTTTGAGCACCGACGCCACCTCGTTTAGCTGCCCCAGCTCGTGATACGAGGCCATCAGCAGCATGTACCAAGTCTCGCTCGGGCTTTTACTCATGCTGATCGCTTGCTTGAGTGGTGCGATGGCGTTTTTGTAGTCGTCCATCTGCACATAGGCACTGGCTAAGGTGATGTAAGCGTGTGCTTGCGGTTTTTCTTCGCTGGTTTTACCGATCTCAAACCAAGCTTTCATCGTCTCAACCGATTGCGCGTACTTATCCTCGGCTAAATACAACTGGGCTAAGCTGTAGCGCACTTGCTGCGCCACGGGTACGGGCAAGGCATCAAGCTTAAGCGACTCAGCAAAATATTTCGCCGCGTTGCTGTAATCACTTTGCAGTGAGTACAAAAAGCCGGTTTGTTGCAATAGTACCGCGCGGTCGTACTGCTTGGTGGTGCCCTCTAGCGTGTCGGTGAGCTTTTCCAATGCCGCTGGGTATTTTTCAGTGGCGATCAGCTCCTGCACTTTATTGACAATGCGGAAGGTGCGGTCGGCCAGCTGCGGCGCTTCTTTTGCCTGAGCGGGTGCAAGCGCTGCACCCGCCACTAAGGTCACAGAAGCCAGCACACTGGTGAAGGATTTCATCATGGTGGACTCCTTAGTTGATTGAGAACTCGATCTCTTGCGCCATGCGCGAGCTAACGGCTTTGCCATCGACCATTTTCGGCGTGAAGGTCCATTTAGCGACAGTTTTACGTGCCTCTTTGCCTAAATCGAGACGGCGTGGATCTTCTTCGAGGATCTTGATGTCTTCCACTGCGCCATGTTCGTTGACGGTGAATTCCAGCAATACCTTGCCTTTTTCCAGACCCGCTTTGGCGGCTTTACGCGGCATTTGCGGTTGGAAGGTCGCTCTGGGTACTGGGCCGCTGTTGCCCGCGATTTGCGAACCGCCTCCTTGTGAATAGTGGCCGAGAATCGATCCGCCAGTGACGTTCACTGGAAGGTCGAGTTTGGGCATATCCATCGGGATCTGTTCCATCACCGGCTTGACCGTCGACGTCACCTTCATTTCTGGCGGTGGCGGCGGGCGTTTCGGTGGTGGCGGTTTCGGCAGTTCGCGTTTTTTCTCCTGTACTTTTTCTTCGGGTTTGACGCGAATGAAATCGACCATGCGCAGATCGTCATTCGACGCCAGCTCGTGGCGCTCTTTATTTACCAGCTTGTCCATCCCCCAGAAGAGTCCGAGGGAGACAACGAGCGCCAGTGCAATGGAGGCCAGATAACGCATAGGCTTAATCCTTGTTGGTCGCAGCAATCGAGATGTTTGCCACACCGGCCATTCTTATCTGGTCCATCACTTTCACCACCACGCCCGCGTTGGCTTCTTCATCCGCTTGGATGACCACCGCGCCATCTGGGCTTTCGGCACGCAGACGTTCAACGTTGGCGCGCACCGCATCGACTTCAACGCGACGTTTGTCAATCCAGACATCGCCCGCCGCGCCGACCGCGACCATGATGTTGCCTTTTTTGACTGTTTGCGCTGAGTTGGCGCTGGGACGATTCACATCAATCCCCGCCTCTTTAACAAAGGATGTCGTAACAATAAAAAAGATCAACATGATGAAAACGATGTCGAGCATCGGCGTCATATCGATCGCCATTTCATCGCTGTTGTCGTTGCTATAGCGTCTTTTCATGACCTATACCTCTAATTCCGTTTATGAGCACAGGTGCCATCGCGCGTTGCTCGCGGCCATGGCGACCCTACACTAGGCAATATGTTTGAGCTTATCTTCCAACTTTTGCGTGGTGACTTTGGCTAAGTGATCCAGACGCGTACTGAAAAACAGTCCGGATAACGACGCCACCATGCCCGCAAGGGTTGGAATGGTTGCCTTTGAGATCCCCGATGCCATAGCACGAGGGCTTCCTGTACCGACGATGGCCAAAATGTCGAAAACCTGAATCATACCCACCACAGTGCCAAGCAGGCCAAGTAGCGGACAGAGGGCGATCAGCACTTTGATGATCGGCAACCCTTTTTTGTTTTCGATGTCCTGTTTGGAGACAATCTCCTGACGGATCATTTTGGCGTTCCAGCTTTTGTGGTCTTCGCGTCCTGACCAGATAGCGACGGCTTTTTTCATCGCCCGTGGAGCCACGGCAACGAAATAAAACCAACGCTCAAGCAGCACGACCCACAGCATGAAACTGAGGACAAAGATAGCGACCAATACATCGCCACCCATGCCTAAAAATCGTCTGATGGAGTCTAACTCTTCAATTAACCACCACATGGCGCCTCCTTAGCGCTGCTCCGCGTGCAGTCTTTCCTGATAGCGTGCGATGAAGCCAGCGCTTTGCTCTTCCAGCATCTGTACCAGACGACGCCCTTTGCTGTGTACCAGGGTGTAGAGGAACAGCAGTGGAATGGCGACAACCAGACCAAGCATGGTGGTGACCAGCGCTTCGGAAATGCCGCCCGCCATCAGTTTTGGATCGCCAGTACCAAACAGCGTGATGGCTTGGAAGGTGCCGATCATGCCCATGACGGTACCCAGTAGGCCAAGCAGCGGCGCGACGGAGGCAAACAGCTTGATAGAGCCGATAAAGCGTTCGATTCGTGGTGCGTTGCGCAAAATGATTTCGTCCAGCTTGGCTTCCAGATCTTCGAGGTTATCCCCTTGGTGTTCTTGGTAAGCTTGGATCACTTCACCGAGCGGGTTGCCCGGGATCACCGCATCCGACTTCGCTTGGCGACGCATTTTGCCACCCAATACCAGCAGGCGCAGGTAAGAGAAGAGGCCGATGAGAGCGCCAATCAAGCCCATGCCTAGAATCACGTAACCGACGATGCCGCCTTGGTCAATGCGCTCTTGCACGGTTGGGCTTTGTACCAAGAGTGAAAGGATCACCCCGCGTGATGGGTCAATAAACAGTGGCTCGTAGCTGGCAGAGGCTTGCTCAAAGCCGGCTACCAAGCCGGTGATGTTGGCACCGGGCTGACGAGAGAGCTCTTCGAATTTGCCAGTTTGCGGCACGTAGGTGACATATTTTCCATCAGCAATCGCGTTAAATTCGCCGACTAAAGTGACATCACGCACTGCTTCGTTACCTTCGCCATACACCACGGTCGCTGGGGCGGTTGAGGTTTCACCGGAAATAATGATCTGCTGCAAAATGGTGTGCCAGAAGGCTTCGAGTTCTTCGGTGGAAGGCAACTCTTTACTTTCGGCCAGCTTGGTCAGCAAAGCCTCACGCGCAGGAAACTGCACCGCGTTTTGCGAGGCATTAAACAGCCCCTTAAATTCGCCCGCGTATTGGCGCACCACGCCAAACATTTCACCCAGTGTGCCTGAGCGCTGACGCAGTGTTTCGCTCAGTTCAGTGAGTTTTTTGTCGTTGTTGTCAAAAGTGACTTTGAGCTGTTCGCCCAGTGCCGTTTCGGCTTTGAGCTGCGCTTTAGCTTGCTTGAGCAACTCGGCTTGTTGGTTGCGATCGGCAAGAAAGGCTTGCTCGCGCGCTTTGTTTTCTTTTGATTCAACGATGCTTTCCGATTTCACCTCTTTGAGCAGATCGTTGAGTGATTTGGCGCTGTCAGCGTGCGCAGCTCCTGCCATGAGTAAGCTTGCCAATAGGGCCGCGGCGATGGTTTTGAATCCTTTCATTATTTATTCTCCCCAGCGTAGACAGGCAGTTTGATCAGTGATGGTGGCGCCTGTTTCTTAGCAATACGGATCCCTTGCTGAACCGCAAGGCGGTAGCTTTCCGGCAGTTGTTCCCATTGGCGGGTCTGTTGGTTCCACATGCCAGTTTCAATGCCGTCTGGAGATTGGAACAAAAGCGCAGTACGGCCGATGCGTAGGAAGTCGTAAGTCACCACTTCGCCGCCGCGATCAAGGCTGGCTTTGTATGATTCAATTGAGCGCGAAAAGCCCTCTTCTATTTGGTAGGCTTCCATCACTTTACGGAATTTTTCCGAGGTGGTGACGTCGGCGCGGTCCATCAATTCGCGCAATTCGTTGATGCGCTTGCGACGCTCTTTGCTTTGGAAAGGCAGATCAAGCGTGACGAAATCGTCCAGTGCGTCGATCATCTTGAGGGTCAGAGGCACCACTTCCATCGCGGTTTGATCAATCTGAGCGATCTGTCGATTGAGTGAGTCCAGTTCGCTCTGTTGCGACTGAACCATGCGGTTGATCTGCTCGTTGTAGACTTTCATGCTGTCGACTTGGCGCATGATGGCTTTGTACTCTGCCAGCATCGCTTCGGTGTTGTCGGCGTAGCTGTCGATTTTTTGTTGTGAGGCTTGTGCGGCTTTGTTACTACCCGCTTGGGTGGAAATTACGCTGCCTGAGTCAGCGGCCAACGCGCTGCCACTTATGGTCAGCATCGCGGCGGTGAGTGCACTTACGCCAAATTCCTTTAACGTCATGGTTGCATCCTTTCGTGTTTTGTCAGTCGAAAAGGGCGCGGGAAACTCCCGCGCCAAATGGGTGAGTCTGGTTAGAAGTCGTAAGATGCTTCTACGTAGACTTGACGGCCAATCGGATCATCGTACTCATCCGCGTAAAACGGTGAAGTATCGCTCAATGGATCCTTTGGCGGCTCTTTGTCGAACAGGTTGATGATGCCCAGCGTCACACGGCCACTTTCGTTAAACTGATACGAGGTGGTCAGGTTCCAAGTGGTCATGCTCGAAATCTTAGTTTCGTAGCCCGCTTTTTTGGCAGCATCACAGCTTTCGAAGTAGTAGCCGTTGGCGAAGCCTGAACACATCTTGTCACGATACTTACCGAACAGGTTGACGTTGACATCTTGATACGCCCAGCCTAGGTTCAAGGTCGCGGTGTATTCAGGCATGTATTCCATCTCGTCTTTGACCGGCTCTGAACTGCTCTCTTGGTATTCCGCTTTGAGCAGCTTAGTGACCGAGACTTTGCTTGAGAAAGAACCCATGTCGTTGGTGTCGTAGGCGTAGCTGACCGACACATCGATACCTGAACGGGTTTCAAACGCTTGGTTGACCGGGCCGTAGATCACTTTGTCAATCGTGCCGTCTGGATTACGGATCACCTGCGTACCTGGGTACTTGCTCGGGTCGTTGATCACGTCTTGATAACTCGGCGCTTTAACCACGTCTTCCATCTTGATGTGATACCAGTCGACGGTTAGACCAAGATCGTCAACAGGCTCCCACGCCAAACCAAGGTTGATGTTGGTGCTGGTCTCTTCTTTCAGCTCGGAGTTTGGACCGTTGACCGTATCAAAGTGTTGAGTCGAACATTCTGGAATATTCTCATCTGGGCCTGTGCCGCCAGCAGAGGCACACAGCACTGGGTCAAAACCAGAGCCAAAGCCACGCGTCTCATCACCGAACAGACGTTTCAAGTCGGGTGCGCGGAAACCTAAACCGTAGCTACCACGCAGCAGTAGGGTGTCGGTTGGACGATACGCCAGCGAGACTTTCGGCGTGAACGCACCGCCAGTGGCGGAATCATCAAAGTAGTGGTCGTAACGGCCAGCCACAGTCAGTTCCAACTCTTCTAAAATTGGGATCAGCAGCTCCGCGCCAAGACCAATTTGGTCACGATCGCCACCGCCGGAAGTGCCGCCAAGGCCGGAGAAACCCGCAGCTGCGGTCACAGCATCGGTTTTCTCGTTGTAGTCGGTGCGGTTCCATTCGCCGTAGACGGAGAAACCGGACATGCCTGCTGGCATTTCAAACAGTTCGCCCGCGATGGAGCCATTGATGGTGTAAAGTTTAGAGTACGCTTCTTTGCTTGACGTACCCGTATATTTGGCAACATTTTCCGCTGAGATAGTATCCAGCAGGTCGATTTCGCCGTTTTGCACCGCTTGATCCATAGTGGTGTACACCGCCGGATTGTCGGTATCGACGTTTTGCTGTGAGAAGCTGGCGTACAGTTCCCAGTCATAGGCGTCAGCAAGTAGGCCAGTCAGACCCGCCGTTACACCAAATGCGGTCGCTTCGGTATTGCTCTCACGTGGGCCAAATTCGACCAAACGACGAGTGTATTCACCTTCGCCGCGGTTCACACCATTAACAGTGTGTGTCGCGTCCACTTCAACCGAGTAAGGGTTGGGCTCGAAGAGTGACTCGGTGGATTTGTAGCTAAAACGTGCCTCTGCCATGGCGGTCAAGTTATCGTCGATATCTTTCTCACCGCGCAACAACAGATCAGCCTGCTTGTTTTCTGGCTTCAATGTACGGTATGCCGAGCGGTTGACGCCACAACGGCCACGAGACAGTTCCACGGCCGCATCACCGACCACTTCTTTACACGATTTACCGATATCGGCGGGTGTCAGCGTGGCAGAGCCGTCTTTCGGATAGAAGTTGGCGCCGTAGCTTGAGTAACCACTGAATGCCGAGCGATCGGAACCGTCGTCACCAGCCCAACTACGATCTTTTTGCATCAGCATTTCGTTGCTGGCTAACTGGGCGACAAACAGAACGCGCGTGTCGTCCATGTCTTTACCCGCGACGATGTCGACACGACCATTTTGGTAGCCGCCTTCGGTGGCGTCGCCGTAACGCGCTTTGACCGATACGCCATCAAAGTCTTTCTTCATGATGAAGTTGACCACCCCACCAATCGCATCCGAGCCGTAGATCGCTGAACCGGAGTCGGTCATCACTTCGACACGTTCAATCGCCGCAATCGGGATCTGACCGATGTCTTGGAAATTGGATACGCCGTTCTCTGCCAGCGGATACTGCGGCATACGGCGACCGTCAATCAGGATCAGTGTGCGAGAGGCACCTAGGCCACGCAGGTTGACCGACTGGGCCGCAGGCGTAAAGGAGAAGGAGTTGGTTTGTGCCAACGCGCCGCCCGTGTTTTGCGTCAAGCTGTTGAGGATATCTTGCGCGCTGTTAAATCCTTTCGCCGCAATATCCTTGCTGGTGATGACAGTGACAGGTGACGGACCTTCCATCTGCGTGGTTGAGATCCGCGAACCCGTGACTTTCATCTTCTGTAGTTGCTCAACTTGCTGCTCTTCTGCAAAAGCGAGTGGTGACAGCGACGCTGTTCCTAGGGCAAGACTGATCGCAACCGATAAGGCTGTTGTGTTTTTGTACATCCTTGTTGCTCCGTTTTCATTATTTCCTATGTTTTGTGGTCTAAAAATGACCAAATGTGACGTTAATGTTTCGTTAACGTTGCGCGAAAGATATACATGATGTGGATTTTAGAAGTCAAACCAGTGAGATTGGCGGGGTGTAAGCTGTAAAAAATATGTAAAATTTTATAAGAGAGTGTTTTTATCGAGAGGATTGTCTATAAAAGAGGGCCTCGATAACTAATAATTTCAATAAAACAGTGTATTTTGTGTTTTTCTTAACCAGTAACGTCATATGTTGCTGATGATCGTTTAGTGGGTGATTTTACCTTGGAAAACGTTTGTCTATAGAATATTACTCTGATTGCATTGGATGGCTGTTTTGCTCAGCATAAGCTTGCAGTGAGTCGAGTGGTATCAGATTATGATACCCCTGTTGATACAAGAGCTCATGCTCATTTATAGTGTTTTATTGCCTGCGTGCTTGGTGGTTTTTTATACTCAATTTTTGCGTTTTTATGTAGTGTTAGAGCTCTAAACTAATCAGGCTGATGTTCTGTAGTAGCAAAAAAACCAGATTTTTATTTTTTTTTACCGACAGAGATACAGAAGGTTGAGAGTGTCGCTAGTTTGTCATGTTTTGGCGATAAACACTTGAAGCTTTGGGGATTTCGATATAAATATGGCGCTGATTATCGGGTGTCAGAGTCGAAAACCAGAGATTGAGGCTGTTTAGGATGAACACTTCGACAGGTTTAGCGGTCTATCGTTGATTCCACGCATCGGTGTGGATGATTTCATTGTTTTCCTTACTAGCCGATTCTGCACAGTGACATGGAGTGAGTTGTATATGCTGTCGTATTTTCTACGCCGTTTGGCGTTGGTGATCCCCACCTTCCTTGGGATCACGATCCTTATCTTTGCTATCACTCGATTTGTTCCCGGTGGGCCAGTTGAACGCATGCTGTCAAAAATGCAGTCGCAAGGCGATGGCGCCGCAGCGATGACCACAGCCGGCGGCAACTCGGCGCTGTCAGATGAACAGATGGCGGAGTTGAACGCGTTTTACGGCCTAGATAAGCCAGTACTGCAAGCCTACGTCGAGTGGCTGAGCAAACTGGCGGTGTTCGATTTTGGCGAATCCACGCGCTATTACGAGCCGGTGGGCGACATGATTGCCGAGCGCCTTCCGGTGTCGCTGTTTTATGGCGGCATGACTTTTTTTATCAGCTATTTCATTTCGATACCCTTGGGGTATTACAAGGCGCTCAAACATGGTTCCGTGTTTGATTCCGCCTCCTCGATACTGATCTTTGTTGGCTATGCCTTGCCCGGCTATGTGGTCGGCGTGCTGCTGATTACCTTGTTCTCTTATCATTTAGAGTGGTTCCCGATGGGGGGCTTTGTCGGCGATGATTTTGACGATCTGGAAACCTTTTTCGAGCGCGCGCAGGATGTGATGTGGCATGCGGTGCTGCCGCTGATCTGTTACTTGATCGGCGACTTCGCCACGCTAACGCTGACGATGAAAAACAATCTGATGGAAAACCTCTCTTCAGATTACATCCGCACAGCGATTGCCAAAGGATTACCGTTTCAGACCGCGGTACGTAAGCACGCACTGCGTAACAGCTTGATTCCGATTGCCAGCCACTTTGGTAACTCACTGCTGTTTTTTATGACCGGTGCCTTTTTGATTGAAGTGATTTTCAATATCGACGGTATTGGCCTGCTGGGTTATGAGTCGATCATTGAGCGCGATTACCCGGTGGTGATGGGCATAGTGGCGATCAACGCGGCGCTCTTGCTGCTTGGCAACATCATTTCCGATATCTGTGTCGCTCTGGTTGACCCACGTGTGAAGTTTGGAGCCTAGACGATGATGACATTTAGCCCATTAACGCAAAAGAAAATCCGCAGTTTTAAAGCCATCAAACGGGGTTACTACTCCTTCGTGCTGCTGTCGATCATGCTGGTGTTGTCGCTGTTTGCCGAGCTGTTGATCAACAGCAAAGCGCTGGTGGTGAAATACCAAGGCGAGTATTTTTTCCCAGTATTTAGCGATGTGCGCACGGGCAGTGAATTTGGCCAAGAGTCGGCCAGCGAAGCCAACTACCGTGAGCTGCAAAAGCAGTTTGCCGAGCAAGGGGGCGATAATTTCGTCCTGTTACCGCTGGTGCCCTGGAACCCGTACGAGCAGGACTTTTCTGGCGATTACCCACCCACCGCTCCGGATGCACAAAGCAAGCACTACTTGGGCACGGATGTGATTGGCCGCGACATTTTGGCGCGTCTGGTGTATGGCTTTCGCACTGCAATGGGCTTTGCCTTGCTGACGATGATCATTTCCTACGCGATAGGCACAACGGTTGGCTGCGCCATGGGGTATTGGGGCGGCAAGTTTGACCTATTTGTGCAACGCTTGATTGAAGTGTGGTCGATGGTGCCGTTTTTGTACGTCATCATGATTTTAGTCTCCATTGTGCAGCCAACCTTTGCCCTGTTTGTCGGCATTAACGTGTTGTTTGGTTGGATGGGGATGACTTGGTACATGCGCACCATGACCTATAAAGAGTCGGCGCGTGAGTACGTGATGGCAGCCCGAGCGCTGGGCGCTTCGACCGGACGTATTCTGTTTAACCACATTTTGCCCAATACTATGGTGATGATCGTGACACTCGCGCCGTTCACCATTGCTGGCAACATCACCGCGCTGACGGCCCTAGATTATCTCGGTTTGGGACTGATGCCACCGACGCCGAGCTGGGGCGAGCTGTTGCAGCAGGGGAAATCGAATTTGGATGCGCCGTGGATAGTCTCTTCGGTCGTGGCATCGATTGTCGCAGTGCTAGTGATGGTGACCTTCATCGGAGAAGCGATACGCGCTGCGTTCGATCCGAAGAAGTTTACCCGCTATGTCTGATACCATGGGGCAACGGACTGGAATTCATAGGGATATCACAATGAAAAAATCAATAGTAGCGGCCACCTTATCGTTGTTAAGTACCAGCTTGTATGCTGCCACTTTACCTGCGGATCTCAACTGGCAGACCAACTGGGATGAGCCGCTGTTTGCTTCAAGCGAAGCGAAATTTGGTGGCACCTTTCGCACCTACATGCAGAGCTTTCCACAAACGCTGCGCAGCGTCGGCCCGGATTCCAACTCTGGCCTGCGCTACTACATACTCGATGAAACGCCAGGATTGCTGGACCGTCACCCCAACACGGATGCTTGGATCCCGGCGCTGGCGAACGAATGGGCGCTGACAGGCGACAACAAAACCGTCTACTTTAAACTCAATCCCAAAGCCAAATGGTCCGACGACAAACCAGTCACCGCCGACGATTTTGTCTTTATGCTCAAGTTTTATCGCTCCAAAGATCTGGTCGCCCCTTGGTATAACGAGTACTACACCAACGTGGTGAGCGATGTACAAAAGATCGATGCGCACACCTTGATGGTGGTGAGTAAGCAGGAGAAAAACCCAGAAGACCTGCTTGAGACGTTAGGCGGCTTGCGTCCACGTCCGGCCCATTTTTATGCCAACCCGAGCAAAGATGAAAATGGTGACGGCATTGATGACAACTATGTGCGCAAGTACAACTTCAAAGCTGAGCCAACCACCGGCGCTTACTATCTGGACGACATCAAAAAAGGCAAAAGCGTGACTTTTGAGCACGTTGGGCAAGATTGGTGGGGTTACAGCAATAAATATTATCAACATCGCTACAATGTGGAAAAAATTCGCATTAACGTCATTCGTGACAACGACATCGCGATGAAGCATTTCGAAAAAGGTGATCTCGATTCGTTCGCTCTAGTCCTGCCTGAATTGTGGCACGACAAATCCAACGGCGAGCCCTACCAGAAAGGCTACATTCATAAATTCTGGGGCTACAGCCAACTGCCAGAGGGCGCAGGCGGCTTATGGATGAACGTTGCCACGCCGCTGTTGGATGATCTCAACGTGCGTCGCGGCATCAGTTACGCCACCGACTACGACGGCATGATTGAAAAAATTACGCGCGGAGACTACTCACGTAAGCCGCACGCGCTGGGTACGGGGCACGGGAAGTACGACTTGCCAAATGCCAAAGCGCCGGAGTTTAACCCAGAAAAAGCGATTCGCTATTTTGAAGCGGCGGGTTTTGATCAAATCGGTCCGGATGGGATTCGCGTCAATCAGCAAGGTCAGCGCCTCAGTTTTGCCATTACCTACGCCTATGCACACCACACGCCGCGCATCGCTTACCTGAAAGAGCAAGCGAAAAAAGCCGGTTTGGAGTATGAACTCAAGCTGGTGGATGGCTCTTCCGCGTTCAAATTCATGCTGGAGAAAAAACATCAACTGGCGTTTTTGGATATGAGTGCCTCGACGACACCGGCGTATTGGGAATATTTCCACTCAGTCAATGCCAATCGCCCACAAACCAATAACTTCACTAACTTCAGTACCCCAGAGCTGGATAAACTGATCATGGCCTACAAAAACGAGTTCGATATGGAGAAGAAGTATCGCTACTCGCAACAGATCCAGCAGATTGTCGGCGATGCCAACGTGATCGTGCCCGGCTACATGGTGCCTTATATTCGCATGGGGTATTGGCGCTGGCTCAAATTTCCGACGCCAGCGATGACCAAGAAAACCGAAACCTTGTTTAGCAGCGGTGGCGCGCTCGGTTTTGGTACCTTCTGGATCGATCCACAAGTGAAAAAAGAGACGGAAAAAGCGCTCAAATCGGGCAAAACCTTTGAACCCGTGACGATTATCGACGACACCTATAAGTTGTAAGGAGTAGTCATGCAGCAAGATGTGATTTTGAGCGTGCGAGATTTAGAGGTCTCGTTTACCACCGATGATGGCCCGGTTAAGGTGCTACACGGGGTGAATTTTGATGTGCGTGCCGGGCGAACTTTGGGGTTAGTGGGCGAGTCGGGCAGTGGCAAAAGCGTCACCTCAATGGCGATCATGGGCCTGCTGCCCAAGCCTTACGGCCAAGTGGTCAAAGGTGAAATCCTCTATCGCGGCACTAATCTGGTTAATCTGCCTGCGCAAGAGATGTATGCGATGCGCGGCGATCGTATCTCGATCATTTTTCAAGATCCGATGACGGCGCTCAATCCGGTGCACACCATTGGCCGGCAGATCAATGAAGTGTTGGAACTGCATCGCCCTGAGCTCGATAAACGGGCACGTAATGAATACGCCTTAGAGATGTTGAAAAAAGTGCGCATTCCGATGCCAGAGAAGCGCCTCAATGAGTACCCGCACAATCTCTCGGGCGGGATGCGTCAACGTGTGATGATCGCTATGGCGCTGGCGTGTAAACCGGATGTGCTGATTTGTGATGAGCCGACCACGGCACTGGATGTGACAGTGCAGGCGTCGATTCTCGACTTGATGAATGAACTGCAACAAGAGACTGGCATGGCGATGATTTTCATCACGCACGATCTCGGCGTGGTTGCCGAAGTGTGCGACGACGTGGCGGTGATGTATGGCGGCCAAATTGTCGAACAAGCGGAAATTTTCGAGCTGTTTGATAACCCGCAGCACCCGTACACGGAACGTTTGATGGGGCTGATGCCAAGTTTGGACAGCGAGCCCAAGCAGATGATTGATATCAAGCCGATCGACGCCAGCATGTTTGCCACCAACTAAGGAAAGCAGGGATGAGTAAAGAAGTTCTACGTATTGAAAACCTCAAGCAGCACTTTGTTTCCGGCAAAAAGCTGTTTAGTAAAGGCTACACGGTTAAAGCGGTCGATGGCGTCTCGCTCTCGGTGTGTGAAGGTGAGACTCTAGGTTTGGTCGGTGAGTCGGGCTGCGGCAAAAGTACCCTTGGCCGGACGATTTTAAAGCTGTATGAGCCAACCGAAGGGCAGATATTTTTTGCAGGGCGCGACATCACCAAGCTGTCGGCACGGGAGATGCGTCCGCTGCGCCGCGATATGCAGATTGTCTTTCAAGATCCGATGGAATCACTTAACCAGCGCCATACGGTCGGCATGATTTTAGAAGAGCCGTATATCATTCACCGTATCGGCACACCCGCTGAGCGTAAAGAGTGGGTCAAAGAGTTGCTGGTCAAAGTGGGTTTGCCGGTTGAGGCAGTGAACCGTTATCCACATGAGTTTTCTGGCGGTCAGCGTCAGCGTATCGGTATCGCGCGTGCGATTGCTCTGAAACCGAAACTGCTGATTTGTGATGAATCGGTCTCGGCGCTCGATGTGTCGGTGCAGGCGCAGATCCTCAACTTATTGCTGCAACTGCAAAAAGAGATGAACTTGGCGATCATCTTTATCTCCCACGATCTCTCGGTGGTGAAACACGTTTCGGACAAAGTGGCGGTGATGTATTTTGGCAAAGTGGTGGAAGAGGGCAGCGCTAAAGAGGTTTACGCCAATCCACAAAACGACTACACCAAGAAACTCCTGGCCGCGATACCCATCACCCATCCAAAATATCGCAAACGTAAGCGCCAGGCCGAACAAGCCGCCCAAGCGCAGCGCAGCGCATAAAACAAAACAGCAGCCTAGGCTGCTGTTTTGTTACCCTCTCAATTCAGGCGAGCGCGATAATCGGTACTGCGCCCTTTGAACAGTAAATATTGCGATATGCTGTTGTAATAACTCGCTTCCTCAAACAGGGCGTTGGCCCAAGGCTGATCGCAGGCAACGGTTTTTTTACTCACGGTATCGGCTCCTATTTCGAAGCACTGGGCGAGCTCCCCCGTCTCGACGTTGATGGCAATGCCATGCTCTTTGCTCATCCAGAAAAAACTGGTGCCGAAGGCAAAGCTGGCACGCCCGGCGTAGTTAGGGTCCAGCAAGCTGTGGCCGGTAAACCAAGGTGCGTAGCCGCCCAACCAATCGAGTGCGGTAGCGCCGACGTCACGTTGTGAAGCGGTGATGGGCCGAGTTTGGTTTGGAATAGATTTATCCGAGGCGTACATCAAAAAAGGAATCGCGTTTTTCACAAAGCCGCCCTTTACGGTTTTGGCTGTGTGATCCGCAAGTAAAATTACCAGTGTCGGCTTGTCTAGCTGAGCCAGTTTGGCATCAAGCTGCGGAATAAATTGGCTCAGCGCTTGATCCGCATGGTGCATCACACTGCGTCTTTCATGGATTTGCGTCTCTCGACCATAAAAATAACCATCTTGCTCAGGCAGAAATGAGCCATGTGTTGTGCCCGTATTGATGGTGAGGAAAAAGGGCTGTTGAGATTGACTCAAGCGATCGATTTGTCCAAGCGAGAAGCGATAAATATCGCCATCCATATACCCCCACTCATTATGTACGCCTTCAAACGGGTAATCGTGCTTACCGAACGAATCTGCGAAGCCGAGTGTTTGCGCGAATGAGCCGACTTTACCCTTAGCACTCCCTTGTATAAACGTGGTTTGCCAGCCTTGCTGGCGCAAAATATGCGGCAAGCAGATATAGTTCGCATTTTGTAGCTGACTGGTTGAAATGATGCCGCTGGTCGGGTTGGGATACGAACAGAACGTGGCGAACATCCCTTGTACGGTCCGATAGCCATCGGCATAGCTCGAGAAGGTAGAGAAAGAACGTTGACGAAGGTTATCAAAAAAAGGCGTTGCATCGGCGTCACCCGCGTAACTATGCATGTCATAAGCAGGCCAGCTTTCTAGCAGAATGAGGATGATGTTCGCCTGCTTGAGCCCATCCAGTTTCGCGGGTTGCGGTACCTCTATTGCTTGTTGCCAAGTGGCGAGCTGTTCCGGCGTCGGATCGCGGGTGATCTTTTTGATCGCAGCTCGGTCACCGTTAGCGAGGTAGTAAGTGATGCTATATGGCGCGCTCCAAGCAAGAAAGGCTTGTTCACTATTACCAATATTGTAAGCGCGCATCGGCGTTTGCGGTGCATCTCCCCAGCCGCCGCGGACCAAACTCACCGTGATCAATAGCCACAACACCGCAAACGCTGTGTTGCTATACCAAGGCGTATCACGTCGGTCAGAGAGAGTCAGGTATTTGCTCGCCATCATCAGACAAATGAGTAGCCAAAAGGTGCCAATCAGCATCGTCGCCCAATAGCTTTTCAGTGCTGTGACCAACAGTTCGCTTTCCATCCCTTGCGCGGTAAACAGCTCGAAGGTGACATGCTTACTGGCGTCTTTCGCGTATATCGCATCAGAAAAGCTGGTACCCACAATCCAAGCAATCGCTAAGCAAAGCAACACGCGCAATAGCAGACGTAGATCACGTTTAAGCGGCATTAACACTAGGTTGGTGAGGAAAATCGGTGCACTCAGCATGGCCGCGATGGTCGCGTCAAAACGTAGACCATAGAGCAACGCTTCAAGCCCTGAGCCGGAGAGGAGATCGACAGGAAGTTGAGAAAACGTCATTAATGCTAAGCATTTACTCGTGAGTGCGACAGCAAAGAGAAGCAAAAAAGAACAAAGTGTATTGCGAATTAACATGGAAAATAGTGCGGGGTGATGAGTTAAATGGAAAACGATAACTATACCGTAACCAAGGCTCAAGCCGCAGTACTATCTTGGCTTTCATTTTGGGAATCAGAGCTGGCTCAGAGATTGGCCACTATCTCAAATCCGTATTTTCCAGCCAAGGGCATGAAATTGCCGGAAAACTCCTGCCCTTGGGATTGACCATAGCAGAAGTTTTCTGAGTCAAATGCTTTTAATGGGTTATCAGCGCTAAGCCATCAAAGCAGGTCTAGGTGAAAGGTGGCATTTAACTCATAGCCATCTATTTCACCATCGTCGATATTGTAGCGCGTGTAACTGGCACCGATAGAGAAGTAGTCGCTGATGAAGTAGTCAAAACCGACACCAAACATCGCATCGGTACCGTCATCGCTAGAGGTTAGGCTAAGGTACTTCGCGTCAGTATCCCATTGATGCAGGCCCGCACGCGCATAGATATCGACCATAGGTAGGGTAAAGGTTGGTTTGATGGCGACAAACTTGGTGCTGGTGTCCACGGTCGTGCCACTGTTTTCGCCCTGCCCCAAGTTCATGTAACCGGCTTCGACATCAAGAAAAGGCAAAATGCCGCTGCCGATACGCACCCCATAAAGGAAGTCATTACCAAAGTTTTCACCGTAATGAGCACTGCCGCCAGTCACGCCGCCATAAAGGATCGAGTCTGCGTTTGCAGCCATCGAAGTACTAGCCAAAAGCGTTAAAATAAGGATTTTTTGTTTCACGATTCACACCTCTTAAGTCGTGATTGTTAGAAAGTCAAAACCAATATCTCCATCGATAGATGGTATATCAATATTGGATTTTTATATGAATGCAGTTTATATGCCACTTCAGTGTTTGAGCTTTGAGTTAATGGTCTGCCATGAAGAGGATATCGTTCACGACGAGAGCATCGCTATCGGCAGATGCGGCGAGGTTGGATATGGGTTGATAGTAGTGTGTCAGCCAGTGAGAGAAACCCACTAACTGACACGGGAGTACTTTAGTTGTTTATGCTTAAAAATAATGGAATATCGGTGGTTGGTGCATCAAGAAGTTTTGATGAGAAATGTTCCACGCATAGGCGCCCGCTAAGGTAAACACAACATAGTCACCAATATCGACGTGGGCGACGTGTTGCTTGCGTGCCAGCACATCTTTGGGCGTACAAAGCTGGCCGACAAAGGTCGCTTGCGTATGCTGAATTGGGTGAGAAACCTCGTTGTGTTGTTCATTTTTTAGGATGACCAATGGATGATCATGGTTCTGCGCCGCTGGCGTGCGGAAATGGTGGGTTCCCCCGCGCGCGATAACAAAGTTTTCGCCAAGATTTTGCTTAATATCCAGCACTTCCATCACGTAATAACCGCATGCCGCTGTGATGAACCGTCCGCACTCAAAACGCAGTCTCCAGTCTTGCACTTGCTCTTTGGCAATCAGGAACTCCAGCTTGTCGCAAAACGTCATCCACGGAAAGTGTTGCTTAGGGTTTTGGTAGTTGATGCCCATGCCGCCGCCTAAGTTGATCATCAGCTTACTGAGATCGAACTCCTTTCGCCACGCTTTGACGACTTGAAAATAGCGCTGCATTAACGCTAAGTGACGTTCAACATCGAGCTGATGCGACATCAAGTGAAAATGGAAGCCTTTCAGCGACACTTGCGGGAAATCGCGCAGCAACATCAAAGCATTGCCCAGTTCGGACTCATCCAAACCAAACGGGGTCGGCTTGCCACCCATCGCTAACTTGCTGAGCGTGATGTCGCCAATATCAATGTTCATACGCAAAAAGATCGAAGCTGGGCGGTTGAGACGCTCGGTGAGCGTGCCAATGCGTTGTAGCTCGGTGAGGCTTTCGACGTGAATGGCATCGACATCAAGCTCAATCGCTTGTTGCAATTCACTTGGCATTTTCCCTGGGCCGCCGAAGATCAATGGCTTATCGAGTTGTTGCTGGTGGAGATGCGCCAACTCCCCGCCAGATGCCGCTTCAAAACCATCGACATACGGCGCGAGCGTTTTGAGAATTGGGCCCGATGGATTGGCTTTGGCCGCGTAAAATAGCTCGACGTTTTTCGGCAAAACGTGACGCAGTTGTTTGATGTGTTCTTCTAGGGCGTTTAGGTCATACAAGTAGGCGCACAAGGGTTGATCTTGCTGCTGTGCGAGCGTGTGAATTTGCTGGCTAACACGGGTCGGTAGAGAAAGTGAATTAGACATGTTGCGCTCCTTTTTCGCGTTGTTGCCAAGGTGCGGCGACTTGGCTATAGCCCGACTCTTTATCGGCTTTTTGCATCAAACGCGTGGTGAAATTGTTTTTGCTCGGAAAGTGACCGCCATTTAGCAACGCTTCTAGTTCCGGCTCTTTTCCATTCACTGACTGCCAGCGCACAATGGCACGTTGCACCGCATTCCACAGCGTTTGCTCTAGTGGCTCGTCACCTTCTGCGATGAAGAAAATCGCTTCGCTGATGTTGTTGATAAAGGTGCAGTATCCGATGCGATTCCAGCCTTGTTCACGACTGTAATAAACCGATTGTCGCGCGCGTTCTGACAGTTTGTTTAAGCTATCTTCTGGCCAAAACTCCGGCAGTAACTTGGTGCCTTCCAAATCACGAATCCAAACACAACACGGCATCTCTTGCTCAAAGCCAATCAAGGTATTTTGCAGATGTGGCTCAAACGCCACTCCGTGTTTGAAGTAGTAGTTAAACACACCCGGAATTAGGCAATGCAAATAGCGTTCAAACCACAGTGTTGCCATGTCGCAATAGCGATTTTGCGTTGTACGTGCTTTGCTTTTCAGGCGTTGAGCAATGCAACTGTTGCCGTTTCTGTCGTAGGCAAACAGAGCGCCAGCGAGGGTTGGCTTTAGGATGTCGACTTCGCTCAGCGAGAAGTTTTCGCGATACAAAATCCCAAACGACTCGCGCGCCTTGGTGTTGTCGTTCCCATGGCGCTCGGCGACCCTTTCAAGATTCAACGTGGTGGCGTAAGGCTCGGTCATCACTTTAAATACGGGGTTGTGCAGCTGTTCGTTTTCTCGAATCGGTTTGAGAATCGACGTAAGTTGCACGGCGCTGTCGAGTTCGTACCAAGCGTTTTTGCGCACGCAATTGGTTAATCGTACGTTGATGGAGAATTTCGCAAACCAGTCCATCTCTGGGTGATAGAGGGTACGAACTGAAGAGGTCGGCTGCATCTTTTCACCACCTAAACCCAGTGGCGTGATCTTGCCTTGTTCAATGGCACGCTTCACGCTTGGGTTGCTCAAAATGGTGTAGCTTTCCCAAGGGTGGTTGCGGTAAATCGACACTCTTAAAAACCTTGGTACGTATTAACAAACCGGCGTCCGGGCAAGTGTTGTATGACGGCAAGCCGCTAAGCAGCTACGGCGATAAACGCTTGGCACGTTCTCTGTCCTTACTGCCACAAATTCTGGTCAGCCCTGAAGGTATTACAGTGAGAAAGCTGGTCGAATATGGTCGCTCGCCTTATCTTTCTCATTGGGGCCGATTAAGCGAGCAAGACAAAGCCTTGGTCGAGCAAGCAATGCAAGATACCGGCGTGATTGAGTTTGCGGATAAGCCAGTTGAATCGCTGTCGGGCGGTCAAAGGCAAAGAGCGTGGATCGCGATGGTGATGGCGCAAGATACCGATGTGGTGATGCTGGACGAGCCAACCACTTATCTGGATCTCTCTCACCAAGTTGAACTGATGAAGCTGATGCGGAAGATGAATGACAAAGGCAAAACCGTGGTGGTGGTGCTGCACGATCTAAACCAAGCGTGCCGTTACTGCGATCATTTGGTGGTGTTAGAAAAAGGCCGGTTGGTCACGCAGGGAACGCCGCAAGAGGTACTCACAGAAGGGATGTTGGCCTCGGTTTTCGAAGTACAAGCGAGGATATTCAACGACCCAGTAGCGGGCTCTCCAATGTGCGTGATTGGGTAGTTTTATCTAACGCTCAATTTAGCCTTTTGGTTGGCTCAGCGCAGCCTATCAGTTTAAAGCGGATGGAGCGGCGTTTGAGCAACGCTTTAAGCGCTTTGTTGTGGCGAAAAGTAGCCGTAAAGCACTGTTAAATCGTTTGAGTGATTTACTCTAAACCATGAGGTTATAGACAGGTCAAACAGTTTTAGCAAAACGTTGGTAAACAAGAACTGGCTAAAGCAGCGACTTTGCGTGCATTGAGCTTGCCCATAGTGTTCTCCTGATCATGGAAAGTTACTCACCATTTAAGGGCATGCTAGATCAATCCTACTCACCACTAAACTCACCAGTTGGTTGAAAACAGAGGCAAAGACCTGAAATCTCCTGAAAACAAAAAAGCCTCTATTTACAGGGGCTTGGTAAGATTAAGTAAGCTCAAAGAGACTCAAAAAACCTTATTCGATGTTTTGGATCTGCTCATTGAGCAGCGGCCTAGACCCTAACAAACTCAATGATTTACCGAAAAGAAACCGTTCAAAAATGCCTGCTTGCCCACCAAACTGCCCACCACTTGCCTATGGCTTTTACTAAATCTTAGTGGTGCTCGAAGCTAAAACTACGGAAAAACAGTGCCGTTTTTATGCTGCTGTTAGAGCTAAAACATAGCAGTTTTGAAGGGCTTTATCGAGTAATTTTTTCAACACCTCATTTGATAATGGACACAATAATATCCACTTTGGGTTTTATTTCGCTATAATGGATATGATTGTATCCATTTGGCCTTTTCGGATGAAATTTACCTTACTTGATGATACCGATGTAAGCCAAGCCTATGCGGCTTATTTACGTGAGTTACGAAAGCAGGCAAAGCTGTCACGAGCGGCGCTTGCTGAGCGCAGCTGTGTACCTGCGGCCACCATTAAAAAGTTTGAGCTGACCGGGCAAATTTCATTTCGCCAATTGCTGTTGCTATGGCAGACCCTCGATTCATTGGATAGGCTTTATCAGCTCACGCAACCTAGCAAAGAACGCGCTGCTATGCCCACGAGTATTGATGAGGTGCTAAAAGATGAGTTTTAAACCCATTCAAAAACTCGCCGTGACTCGCACGTTAAGCTCAGGTGAGCAGGTTGCAGTAGGTGTCTTGGCGCAGAATCGCCACGGTGTTTTTTTTCAGTATGCAGACAGCTATTTGCAACAGTTTGGCAATTTATCACCGTTTACTTTGCAAGCGAACACGCAAGTTCAAGCCGCACCTAAAGCGCCGCACCAAGGTGTACATGGCGTATTTGGAGATTGTTTACCCGATGGCTGGGGCATGCTGTTACAAGATCGTATTTTCCGGCAAAAGGGCATCCTGCCTAATCAATTAACGGCGATGGATAGGCTGGCCTTTGTCGGTGATAAAGGTATGGGAGCATTGTCTTTTTCTCCCGTGTCTGAGTTTTCAGCCGCCACGCACGCGGATATTGATTTAGCAACGTTAGGCTTAGAAGCACAAACGCTGTTCGATTCTTCGATGTCAGATTATATAGATGATAATCACGATGAGTTAGATGGGCATACGCAACAGGTGTTGGCCGCATTAGTCGCCGGAGGCAGTTCTGGTGGGGCAAGGCCTAAGGCACAAATTTATATGCCTGCTGGGGAAACTCAGCATTGTCGAACCTTCGCTCAGCTTGGAGATGAGGCTTGGCTGGTGAAGTTTACCTCTAAAAATCTCGCGCTCGGCCATGAAGAAGGTTTGTGCGAGGCAGTTTATTTACAAATGGCAGAACTTGCGAAGTGTCAACCGCCGCAATGGCAACTCATTGAAGCACCACCTACCAGCGGTGCGTCTGCTTGGTTGGCGCTTAAGCGTTTTGATTATGTCACTGAACAGGCCGACTTAGGCAGAAAGCGCAGTGCAGGTCGATTGCATATGCACAGCGCTTGCGGGCTACTGGATGCAGACTTTCGAACGCCTAGTTTAGATTACATTGATTTGATTAAAGCCAGCCGTCAGTTGTGTAAATCGCCAGCGGCTGGACAGCTGCAATTTCGCCGTGCCGTTTTTAACCTGCTGTCGTCTAATCAAGACGACCACAGTAAAAACTGGGCGTTTTTGCAAGCAGATGACGGTCAATGGGATCCTGCCCCTTTTTACGATGTTACCTACAGCCCACATCCATTCAACGAACACGCCACTGCGTTCGGAGGTTATGGCAAAGCGCCACCGCTTAAGGTGATGCAAAAACTTGCTACCAGTGCTGGCTTTGCGAATTGGCATGATGCAAGGCAAGTCATTGAAGAAGTCGCAGAAGCCATCAGCCAATTTACGTATCTGGCACAGCAGCAAGGGATCAGTAAAACAACAGTGTCTGCGATTGCTAAGACATTGGATCAGCGCAAACAGGAAAATGCAGCGCTTTTTCAATGAAAGTAAAACAAACTTTTCAATTCAAAATAAATACATAACAAGGTCATCGTGAGCGAATATCAATACTATAAATTTGAGCGTCTGGATGGGTATTTAGATGCTAAAGCACGTCAAGCACTCAGGGCCATTTCAAGCCGTGCCGAGATCAGCGCTACGTCCTTTCAGGTGTATTACACCTACAGTGACTTAAAGGCAGAGCCTTTTGAGCTGATGTTAAAATACTTTGATATCGGTTTTTATTATGCCGATTGGGGCTCAATCGATGCCTACATCAAGCTACCAGCAGGAACGCTCCCTGAAGCTTTACTTTGCTTTTCAAGTGATGGGCTTCATATTCACGAAAACGATGAGTGGCAGTTGCTGATTTTTTCCCTTGAGGAGTATGACGAATATTTTGACGATGAGCATGCCGACCAATTTTTCCAGCATTTAGCCGCTTTACGCAGCGGGTTAATGCAAGGGGATTGGCGCCTTGTGTACTTCATGTGGCTCAAAGCGTTTGATTTTAATGATGACGTTGAGCGAGTGCCGTTAATTCAATTCGATTTTGAGTACCTCAGTGAAGTGGAGCAGGCGTTTGCGGCACTCTATGATATTCCCTTAGCCTTAGTTAAGGCACTCGCCATGGTGCTGAACGCACAACCCAGTCACCAAGCCAAACAAACCCAGTTTCAGTTTGATACATGGCTCCATAGTCTCTCAGAGGCAGAGAAAGACACGCTATTGCGCGCACTGTTTGAGCAAGGCCAGCTAACCCGACACCAAGCCTTAGCGCTGACGCGAAAAGAACCCGCTAACACAGACGAAATCTACCAGTATTGGTTAACCCCCGAGGTAATTTCTCCTTTTATTGAGCAAGCGCAAAGCCAATTACAGCAAGAGCAAGCCGCAGCACTCGCAAAGAAAATGGCTATTGAAAAAGCAGAAAAAGAAAAAGCGTTGACGGATGTTTACAATCGGCGTGAGCACTACTGGCAGCAAGCACAAGAGCAAGCGGATCGCACTTGCGCCAGTGGTTACGATGCGGCATCACGCTATTTGCATCAGCTGTTTGAGGCCTATCAGTTCAAAGCGGATGAAGCAGTGTTTGAACAACGCTTTGAGCGCTTTGTTGTGGCGAATAATAGCCGTAAAGCGCTGTTAAATCGTCTCAAAAGTCGACTTTTATAGGGCGTTCCGTTACGCCCCTTTGCGTAGCACAAACATGTGGTACCCCAACTCGCCTAGGTAACGTTCATAAATCGCAATTTCTCGCTCGATATCTGCGATGGCGTTTGAATTTGGCATGCTTGCTTTTACTTCTGCCACTCGCGCGGCAGCGGAGCAAGCGTTGGAAGACTTCGCTGAAAAGTGGGACGCCGAGCATCCCACCATCAGCCGCTCATGGCGGGCAAACTGGGAGCGTTTAAGTGTGTTCTTCGACTACCCAGTCGAGATACGCAAAGCTATCTACACCACCAATGCCATTGTGATCCGTATTGCATGCTATAATCTGTATTGACGCCAAATCATTTGGCAGCGAACAGGCATGGATATATAAGCAATTATGTCGCTCTATCGTTGGGCTCTAGCGGTATTTTTTGTTCTAAGCATAGCGCTTTGCGCAGCTGTGTTTTCTTTTTCTGCTCGCTCGCCGGCGAGCCACTCACCACCTAATATTGGGCTTACTACAGACACAAGCGCAGAATGGGTGCAAGAAACAACCTGTCAGCAGTGCCATGCCGAAGAGTATCAGCAATGGCATGGCTCACATCATCAACGCGCAATGTTAGTACCAGATCAGGAGTCCGTTCGCGGTGCGTTCACCGAGAGTGAGTTTCGCTATGAAAACGAACGGTATGAGTTCTTCCAAAATGAAGAGCAATATTTCGTTCGTATTGAGTCGCTTTCGACAGCGCAAAGTGAAGTTTACCCGATTGCTTATACCTTTGGTTGGGAGCCGTTGCAGCAATATCTTATTGAAACTGACAAGGGTCGTTTGCAGGTTTTAGGTGTTGCATGGAACACGGAAAAAGACCAGTGGTTTCACTTATACGAAGGATTTAATGTAGAGGACAAGCATCCGCTGCATTGGAAACAACAGTCGCAAAATGCCAACACGCAATGTATCGAGTGTCACACCACGGGTTACCAAACCGATTACTCGGTTAAGACGGAACGCTTTGAGTCGAAATGGGTTGCACTGGGCGTTGGCTGCCAAGCGTGCCACGGGCCGGCAAGTTTGCATGTCGATTGGGCGCAAGCAGATGTAGCAGACGCACCGAATAAAGGTTTTCAGCGCAATGTTACGGTACCCGGTAACGCAGTGGCGCAACTCGAAAGCTGCGCTCAGTGTCATAGTCGTCGAACGCCTTTAGGGCAGGTACAGACCAACCAAGGATTTCATCAAAACTATTTATTCAGCTTACTAACATCAGATTTGTATGAGGTCGATGGAAAGATTAAAGACGAGGTTTTTGAGTATGGCTCTTTTCTGCAGAGCCGAATGTACCAGCAAGGTGTAGTGTGTAGTGACTGTCACAATCCGCATACAGCACAGCTAAAATTACCCGGCAATGCAACCTGCACACAGTGCCATAATCCAGTGAATGCTTTGCCGCGCGAAGGCATTCAAAGAATCGCGCGTTCTACTACGAATTACAATGCAACAACCCACCACTTCCACCAGCAAAACTCTGCGGGCGCTGAATGTGTGAATTGCCATATGCCGAGTAAAACGTATATGGGCAATGACGATCGCCATGACCATAGTTTTAGCGTTCCCAACCCCGCGCAGGCATTACAGCTAGGGCACAGCGATGCGTGTTTAACCTGCCATAGTGGTGATCCACCAGCCAGTATTGTATTCGCTTTTAACCAGCGTTATCCGGATTATCAGCCTACGGATGGCGGCTATGCACAAACTATCCATGCTACTCGTAAAGGTCAACCCGGGGCGGTTGATGCACTGTTGCAGCAACTCGGGCGAAATGATTTACCGCCAATTCGCTACGCAGCACTACTTGCTGAAGCCGAGCATTATCCGGCTCCGCAGCTTTACCAAGTGGGTGTGCAAAGCTTGCAGCATCAAGACCCACTGGTGCGCCGACAGGCATTGAATTTTAGTGCGTCATTTCTTCCTTCCGACCAGCTGCAACAAGTATTAGCGTATTTGCAGGGTGACGGTGTTCGCGCGGTACGAGTGAGCGCGGCTGAACATGCAATTGAGCAAGCGCAGCAAATGGGGCAAACGGCTCCAAGCAATTTAACGGATGAATTGCTGACTATACAGCAAGAACTTGTGGGCAGGCCGGAAGCACACTATAGCTTAGCGCGGCTCTATCAACTGCAGCCGAATATGTTGTCGGCAACTGAGCAACAGCAGTTAGTGGCTTTTAATCTTGAACACGCGTTGCGCTTAGCGCCAAACTTTACAGCTGCATTAGTAGCGAGTGCGGAAATAACAGAAGCAAGTTCCGGAGCGTTAGGTATTGCGGAGTTGCAAGCACACGTGCAGCAATGGCCAGACAACCCCGACTTACACTTTGCACTCAGCTTGGCGCAAATTCGACAAGGCGATTTAGCTGCGGGTATTAACGCTTTAACGCGTGCGTGGCAATTGGCGCCCGAGAATGACTACTATGCCTATGTGTTAGCGATTGGCTGGCACGAATTAGGTGATGTATCTAAGGCGCTTGATATATTGCGAACGCAATTGAACAGAAGCCCGCGAAACCGACAAATTCGACTATCGTTAATAGAATATTTAAATGTACACGACCAAGCTCAAGCGCAGGAAAGGCAGTTACTGCTTGAACAATGGCAGCTCGTTAACCCTTATGATCCCCTCTTGCAGGGATATCGATAAAAGGAATTCCACTATGAAACGTAAGAGTCAGAACCATGTGCGCAGTGCGTTAATTATTACTTTTGCCATGTTACTCAGTGCCTGTAATTGGAATTCAACGGATAACCGAGCTGTTGAGCCGAACCCGCCAACCCCGCCGGTCGCCGAGCCGCTCCCGAATATTCTATTTGTGATTATGGATGATGTGGGGATCGATCAACTTAGTGCTATGGGTTATGGCGGTGCCCAGCCGCCAGTAACGCCAGCCATTAATGCTATAGCGGAGCAAGGTGTACGTTTTCGCAACACTTGGTCTATGCCGGAATGTTCACCCGGGCGAGTCGCCTTATTTACTGGTCGTTACCCGCTCCGGTCTAATACTTACCAAGCACTTGGGCCGAATGACCTAGCGAATTCGCAAGTGTCGCCCTATGAATTAACCACGGCCAAAATGCTTAAAAATGCTAACTATGAGAGCGCCATGTTTGGCAAATTTCATTTAGCAGGGCCAGAGTTTAATCCGGCAGGAAATGGCACTCCAAGTCAATTAGGCTGGGATTTCTTTTATGGTTGGACGGGTGGGTTACCCGCGAGTATCGACACCACAGCAGGCGGCGTAGGCCAAGTAGGAACTTATTCATGTGGCTTTATCCCGTCGCGGAATGAGGACCCCGTTCATGGCGCCGACTTTGGTGCTTGTTATATTCCGAACTCGGAAAATGTTCGCTGTGAAGAGGTTGAGGGCAGCCAAACCTATGCCGCTGGCTTGCAGTGCCTAACGCAAGGTGGTGTGTTGGTACCCGAAGCCAGTTGCGCCGCGGAGCCACCCGCAAGCGTGAATTTTGAGGTTGAAAATGCCTACTATGTATCCCCGTTGGTTATTAATGAAGGCGGAGAGGTGAGTGAAATTTCCTTGCGTGATCCTCGAGCGCGCGGTTATCGCACCAGTATTGAAGCGGCCGCTGCGCGGGAATGGATAACAAGTCGTTCAGGTGAGCAACCCTGGATGGCATCGCTAACCTTTACCGCCCCTCACACCCCAATTCAAACACCGCCGATGGAGCTGTTACAGTCAGGAGTAGGGAGTCACTTAGCCGCTGATTGTAGTTTTGCGCCGGAGTCACTCGTTAATTTTCGGCGTACCTCCGACGCCATGATTGAAGCCATGGATTATGAGTTTGAACAGCTTTTGGTGGATATTGGCGTGGCAGAGCATGGGGCTAATGGCGAGATTACTTACCGCCCAGAAAGTAATACGGTTGTAGTGGTGGTGGGTGACAACGGGTCTTTTGGGCCGACGGTAAAAGCACCATTTGACTTAACGCGAGCGAAAGGGTCCGCGTATCAAACGGGTATTTGGGTACCGCTCATTATAGCAGGGCCTATGGTGAGTGAACCGAACCGAGATGTAGAACACATGGTTAATGCGGTTGATGTATTCTCATTATTTGCTGAAATTGCAGGTGTCGATTTGGCTGAAATTGCGCAAAGCGAGCTCGATAGTGTGAAAATGCTGCCTTACCTCACTCAGGTGAATGCCGAATCGCAACGAAACTATAACTTTGCCCAAGGCGGTTTAAATATTCAGCTGAATGGCGGGCGTAATGGGCCATGTGTTATTGGGCAGTGTACACATACTCCGATTAGCAAGTCAGTTTGTGAAGACAATGGTGGCGTTTGGTGGGGTGTTGGTGCAGACAACTCAGAGGTTGTTAATTTTTATAATAGTGGCAACTTAGAGCAGTGCTGGCAGGTGAATCAGGCCATTTTCAATGTTAATCCACAAGAGTACGACGCGCAGAAAATTGAAATGGGTGCTACGCGCTATGAGGCGGTGCGCAATGACAACTACAAACTGGTGAGTAACCATGCGCTTGATTACAACCCGAGTACCGACAGCGAGATAGATATTTACACGGTGGAGTTTTATCGGGTCGATCAAGCGGCAGCATTGCCAAAACTTGACCGTGAAGACGATGATTTGTTGCAGGGCGGCGGTTTAACCAACCTCGCACTGCTCACGGCCGAAGAGCGTACGAATTTCGACGCATTGAACCAGCACCTTACTGCGATTCTTGCCTCCAAACCTGGGTGCCTTGGCGATGGCAACTATGATGGCGTTGTGGACCAGAGAGACCTTGATAACTACCACGCGCTGATAGCAAGTGGCTGGAGTGGGTCGAGTTGGTACGACTTCAATTACGACGGCGTAACCGACGAAACCGACCTCGAAATCATTTTAGCCAACCAGGGCAAGAGCTGCGCGGGCTAGCCTGAAAACTTTCTGGTGCACCCGAGAGGATTGATTCGCGCCATCCATGGCGCTCGTCCGCTTTGCGGACCAGCTAAAGCTGTCCAAAATTGCTCCAGGCAATTTTGTCGAGCCTTTAACCCCTGCCTCTGGAGTAAAAACCTCCGAAACTGACTTAAAATTTCATTTTATTATAAATCAATGCTTTATGGTTCCTTTGGGTATTAAGCGACAATTATGGTAGCCGGTCCGCATTGACTCACTAAGAATCAAACCTAGCAAGCCCGGTTGCCTCATCTAAAATCAAACTCTACGAGAATGATATTAGGTGATTTATGACGACTACTATGAGTCTTGCTGCCCGCCGGGATATGTTATTAAGCATCCGGCAACGCTACTTATCTGAAAAGCGCCCGGAAAAGACGAGGATCCTGCAAAAAAGTGTGGAATTATACATTTTTATGCGCATAAAAGTGTAATTCGCAACCTTTGGCGTTCAGGGATCCACATCATCGCCTTGGCCAACGCGCAAGCTAAACCTAAAGGTGGGATATAAATCCAATTATATTGAGTAAAGTGGGAATATAGTCCCATATGTAAACTTTTGGAGTTGCTTGGGATTCCAAGTTGGACTATATTCCCATTAACGGTTAAATAGTGGGAATATAGTCCCTTTGGTTGGTGATATGGCTAAGCGTGACTTACACAATGTACTGTTTCCAAAGCAGCGCAAAATCCTGACGCAGTTTGGTGAAGACTTGCTGTTGGCGATGAAACGACGTGGTTTTACAAAAAAGCTACTGTGTGAACGTACTGGTTTTGATCATAAAACCGTGAATAAAGTCTTCGCCGGTGATCCGGGCGTTGCCATAGGCACTTACTTAAAAGTGATGGCCGTTCTTGGCATGGAAAGCAACTTTGCAGAAATGGCCGCTCATGATGAAGTGGGTATCAAGCTGCAAAACATAAAATTGCTGGAAGGTTCAAAATGAGCCGTGAAATCGTCGAAGTCTATGCCGACTGGCAGCCAATTGAAGCGCCTTTGCTAATTGGGCTGCTTGCTTACAGTGATTCAAGCCGAGGTGGCGTATTTAGTTTTGCCTACGATAAAGCATTTTTAACCTCAGCCTATCGCTTGCAAATTGATCCAATCCTAACGCTTCACTCCGGTGAACTCTATAACGATGAAGCCGATAAAAACTTTCGCGTATTTCTTGATTCATCGCCTGATAGATGGGGGCGTATTTTAATGCAGCGGCGTGCGGCGATTGAGGCGCGCAAAGGCATTCGAGCAACAAGTCGATTAAACGAATTGGATTACCTGCTGGGCGTACATGACTCTTATCGGATGGGGGGGATTCGATTTAAGCGAGTAGGCTCGGATGCTTTTTTGGACGACAACTCTGAGTTTGCTGCGCCACCAATGGCTTCTTTGCGAGAGCTAGAGCACGCAGCAATGCAGATTGAAAAAGACGATAACATCGACAGTGACGAGTATTACCGCTGGTTGAAAATGCTGATTTCACCAGGATCATCATTAGGTGGTGCAAGACCCAAGGCTTGTGTCACAGATGAACAAGGCCACTTGTGGATTGCCAAGTTTCCCAACTTAAATGATACCTTTGATGTGGGGGCGTGGGAGATGGTCTGTTATGAATTGGCTTTGGCGGCAGGTGTTGACATGTTTCCAAGTGAGATTAGGCAGTTTTCCTCTGGGCATCATACCTTTTTAACAAAACGGTTTGACCGCGACGGCGATCAGCGGCTGCATTTTTCATCGGCCATGACTCAACTGCAATACTATGATGGTGAACAATCTCAAGGTGCCAGCTATTTAGAAATTGCTGAATTTATTTCCAATTCTGGTGCACAAACCGAAGCTGATTTAGCGCAGTTATGGCGACGTATCGTGTTTAATATTGCGGTGTCCAACACGGATGATCACCTGCGTAACCATGGCTTTTTATTAACAAAGAATGGCTGGAAGTTATCACCCGCTTATGATTTAAACCCGATAGTGGGTAAGCATGGTCTGCATCTGAATATTACCGATGCAGACAACACTTTAGACTACCAATTAGCCTTTGACGTAAAAGACTTCTTCCGACTTTCGCAAACCCAAGCCACGCAAATTTACGATGAAGTATTAATTGCTGTTAAGCAATGGCAAACCGTTGCTAAGCGGCTAGGGATCAGCCGAGCGGAGCAAGCCATGAAACAATCAGCGTTTAACGTTTAATGAGTCAGTGAAACTATATTTTCATTTTTCAGCAGATAAAGAAGTTTTAGTTTCACTTTATGCTTTACCTCATACTCCATGTGTTTTAACACCTCTTATCCCTTGGGCTTTTGGGGCGGTTTGGGCAAAGCCTTAGTTCACGCAACTTAGGCACACACTAACCCTGCCCACAGGGTATTTATGACTTGGGGCATAATGTCAATTCTGGGGCAAGTAGCTACTTGTACCCTCAGAAAGCTGCACGATCTGGGCATTTATCTGCCTACTGCGTCCGATTAGTACTGGCAAACTCCTAACTGAACTTAACAGATCAGTGAGGAAGCAAACGATGAACCCAACTACACAATCATCCACCACATCAACACACCCAGCGAGGCAGTTGCTCTCGCTGTTTATTCAACAAATGGGCGAGCTGGCCACGCAAAAGGCTATCAGCGTGAACTGTATTGGTTGGCATCACCACGCTTATGTGCATCCGCACCTCACCTTTTACCCAAGCGAGCACAGCAACAACCCACGCATGGTGTTGCAAACCATGCACCCGATAGAAGGCTTTATTCAACAAGGTAGTAGCGACAGTTGGCGTGCCACGGCCAACGGTTTAGAAGGCACAGCATTAGCGCATAACGATGCCCTGCTGGCGCTCGATGAAATGGGCGAAGTTGACCCCAAAGAGGCTGGCGATGTCGCTTATATGCTTGCCAATGGCCAAGGTAAAACCCGTGCAGGCAAATACGGTGAAATGCGCTTACCCGCCCGTTGGCGTTTGGTGTTTTTATCTACTGGCGAAGTGACGCTCGAAAGCCATCTTGCCAGTATCGGCAAACGCGTAAAAGCCGGCCAGCAAGTGCGCGTGATTGATCTCAGTGCCGATGCCGGCGCGCAAATCGGCGTGTTTAACCAGAGTCATGGTATGAACGCCGCCGATTTAGCCGATCATCTAAAACAGCAAAGTCGCCAACATTGCGGCAGTTTGGCCTTGGATTGGTTGCGGCATTTAACGCAGCACAGCGCACAGGTGCGCCCCGTTTTCCAAAATGTACGCCAACGTTTTTTAGCCAGTTTACCTCCCGAGTCAGACGGCCAAGTGCGCCGGGTCGCCGAAAAGTTTGCCTTACTGGCCAGCGCAGGCCTGTTAGCCATTCAAGCCAAAGTACTCGATTGGTCAGCTCAAAGTGTCGAAGCCGCCTGTTTAAGCCAGCTTAACCAATGGATACTTGCCCGCGGTGGTGTGGCCGCCAATGAAGACCAACAAGCGATTCGCCAAGTACGCAGTTTTATTGAGCAGCATGGTGAAAGCCGTTTTACACCTAAACAAATTGGTTACAGCAGCCAAGTACGCCAACGCGCAGGGTGGATAGACACCAGCGGCCCACAAACCCTCTACCTGTTTTACCCAACAGGCTGGCGTGAAGCCACCGAAGGCCTAAGCCCAGATCGCGCAGCCAAGGCACTGATGGCCGCAGGCTACCTAATCCCCGATGGCAACCGACCACAGCGCAAAGTCAGCCTACCCGACAACACCCGCCCGCGAATGTACTGCGTGAAAGGCAGCATCTTGGATGACTAAAGAGGCGATGAATCCTGTGTAGGCTTGTCGCCTTGCAGTGCATCGCCAGTCAACATAAATAGCTAGCGATGCTTGAAGTCCAACACAGACAATACCGCTAGAGGCATTCCCGTGAACCGTTAGCGTACCAACAACCAGCACCGAACGAATAACAAATTCGCTCAATTATTTGGTTTTAACTCAAATAAGTTGAGAATAATCATAATCGTGGTAGGGTAAGCAACAGTGAAAAATCCCCAAGTTTATGGTTAAGAAAACACCGTGGAGAGAGCATGATCCGCTGCCACCTAGCCCGATTAATGGGTGAGAGAAAAATGCGCATTAGCGACGTGATGCGAGAAACCGGCCTCAGCCGTACCACCGTCACGCTACTGTACAAAGAAACTGCGCTTAAGGTGGACTTAGAGGCGCTCGATAAGCTGTGCAGTTTGTTTAACTGCGAGTTAAACCAATTATTGGAACATATTCCGGCCAAAAGCCAGACGATGAAAGATTAAGGAACCCAAATGGCCATTAAGAAAACCGAACTCTACTCCTCCCTTTGGGCTAGCTGTGACGAGCTGCGCGGCGGTATGGATGCCAGCCAGTACAAAGACTATGTGCTGACCATGCTGTTTATGAAGTATGTCTCTGATAAGTACAAAGGCGACCCGTACGGCATGATTGTGGTGCCGCCAGGTGCCAGCTTTGACGATATGGTCGCGCTGAAAGGCGACAAAGAAATTGGCGACAAAATCAACAAAGTCATCAGCGCCCTTGCAGAAGAAAACGACCTCAAAGGCGTCATCGACGTTGCCGACTTCAACGATGAAGACAAGCTTGGCAAAGGTAAAGAGATGGTTGATCGGCTAGGTAAGCTAATCGGCATTTTTGAAGGGCTAAACCTTGGCGATAACCGCGCCGATGGCGATGACTTGTTGGGCGATGCTTACGAATATTTGATGCGCCACTTTGCAACGGAATCCGGTAAATCCAAAGGCCAGTTTTATACGCCATCGGAAGTGTCACGCATCCTTTCTAAAGTGATTGGTATTGATAGCAATACCCCGCAAGATGCCACCGTCTACGACCCAACCTGTGGTTCAGGTTCGCTATTGCTAAAAGCCAGTGATGAAGCGCCGCGTGGCTTGAGTATTTTTGGCCAAGAGATGGACAACGCGACCAGTGCCTTGGCGCGTATGAACATGATCCTGCATAACAACGCCACCGCCAAAATCTGGAAAGGCAACACCATTGCTGACCCGCAATGGAAAGAGGCAAACGGCCAACTTAAGACTTTTGATTTTGCTGTGGCCAACCCGCCGTTTTCCAACAAAAACTGGACCAGCGGCATTAACCCGAACGACGACGAGTTTGGCCGTTTCAGTTGGGGCATTCCACCCGAGAAAAATGGCGACTACACCTTTTTGCTGCACATCATTAAAAGCCTAAAAAGCACCGGTAAAGGCGCGGTCATTCTGCCTCACGGCGTTTTGTTCCGTGGCAACGCCGAAGCGCGTATTCGTGAAAACCTGATTAAACAAGGTTACATCAAAGGCATAATCGGTTTACCGGCCAACCTGTTTTACGGCACCGGCATTCCTGCCTGTATTATCGTGATTGATAAAGAGCACGCGAACGCTCGCAGCGGCATCTTTATGGTCGATGCCAGCAAAGGCTTCATGAAAGACGGCAATAAAAACCGCCTGCGCAGCCAAGATATTCATAAAATCGTTGACGTTTTTACCAAGCAGCTAGAACTGTCGCGCTACGCGCGTATGGTGCCGCTCTCTGAGATTGCCGCCAACGGCTACAACCTCAATATTCCGCGTTATATCGACTCCAGTGAGCCAGAAGACCTCCACGACTTAAGCGCCCATCTGCAAGGCGGTATTCCAAACCGCGACATCGATGCCTTAGAGCGTTACTGGCAAGTCTTCCCGAGCATTCGCGCCACGCTGTTCGAACCTGCGCGTGAGGGTTACAGCAAAGCCTTGGTCAAAGCCTCCGAGGTGAAAAACACCATCCTGAACCATGACGAGTTTAAAACCTTTGCTGTACAAAGCTTAATGCCGTTTACCGAGTGGGCGCAGCGCTCAAACCTACAAGGCATTGCAATTGGCGAGGCCGAATCGCTGCCTCCTGGCGATTCGGCATACCGTCCATCCATGGACATAACACCCAAACAGATTATTCACCGCATCAGTGAAGACCTGTTGCAGAGCTATGCACAAACACCACTGCTGAGTAAATACGACATCTACCAGATCCTGATGGATTACTGGGCCGATAGCATGCAAGACGATGTGTACGTGCTGGTGCAAGACGGCTGGCAAGCAGGCAAGGTACTGCGTGAGTTGGTCGTCAAAAAAGGTGAAAAACTGAAAGAATCGCCTGATTTAGTGATTGGTAAAGCCAAATACAAAGCCGAACTTATCCCGCCAGCGTTAATCGTCGCGCACTTTTTTGCTGCTGAACAAGCCAAAGTCGATACGCTGCAATCGCTATTGGATAGCGCCAGCCAAGAGCTTGAAACCTACCTTGAAGAAAACTCGGGTGAAGACGGTTTACTAAACGATGCGCTCAATGACAAGGACAAAGTCACCAAAGCTACGGTGACAGCGCGTTTGAAACTCGCCACCGACTCAGATGAAAAGGCCGCGCTAAAACAAGCCAAAAAGCTGTTTGATGCAGAGGCCGATGCCAAAAAAGCCCTAAAAGAAGCGCAAGACGCGCTGGATTTAGCGGTATTTAAGCATTACCCCAAACTCAGTACAGATGAGATCAAATCCCTGATTGTGGAAGACAAATGGCTGGCAACGCTTGAAGGTAATATTGTCGCCGAAATCGAGCGCGTCACCCAACAACTGGCCAATCGTGTGAAAGAGCTGGAAGAGCGTTACAGCGAGCCACTGCCAGCCCTTACCCAATCAGTAGAAAGTCTGAGCGATAAAGTAGCAGGTCACTTAAAAGCTATGGGGCTGGAGTGGACGGTATGAGTGGCGTAGCGGAAGTTAGTCCAAAGTATCTGGCGGAAACTGCATCAGTCGCGATTCCAGCTGGATATAAACAGACGGAAGTTGGAGTGGTTCCTGAAGATTGGGATGTTTGTGAGCTTCAAGATGCAGTAAATTTTCTAGATGGTTTGCGGCGACCAGTTAAGTCAGGTGATCGTGCAAAAATTAGTGGTATATACCCATACTACGGCGCTTCAGGGATTGTTGATTATGTCAATGACTACATTTTCGATGATGAACTCATACTGTTAGGTGAGGATGGTGAGAATATTCTGAGCAGAAACTTACCACTTGCATTTAAGGTTTCTGGAAAAATCTGGGTCAACAATCATGCACATGTCATGAAACCCAATGAATATTTTGACATTACATACCTAACAGAGTTTTTGGAAAGCTTAGATTATTCACTATTAAACTCAGGTACAGCGCAGCCAAAGTTAAACAAACAAGCCTGCTTGAGAATAAAGGTTGCAAAGCCGCCCAGAAATGAACAAACAGCCATCGCCAATGCCTTGTCTGATGTCGATGCCTTGATCAGCGAGCTGGAAAAACTGATCGCCAAAAAACAGGCAATCAAAACCGCCACCATGCAACAACTCCTCACCGGCCACACCCGCCTGCCGCAATTTGCTTTGCGTGAAGATGGCACGCCAAAACGCACCAAGCCTAGTGAGTTGGGGGAAATACCGGAGGATTGGGAGGTTCATTCGTTATCGTCGATATGTGACGTAAGAGATGGAACCCATGACTCGCCAAAATACAAAGATAATGGCATCCCTCTGGTTACTTCTAAAAACATTGTTGATGACATTTTAGACCTTAGTAATGTTTCGCTTATTTCACCTGAAGATGCCTTTGAAATAGACAAACGTTCGAAAGTGGATAAAGGTGACATCATCATGTCAATGATTGGAACCGTTGGAAGTGCAGTATTGCTACTAGAAGAACCAAAATTCTGCATTAAAAATGTTGCTTTATTTAAACCAAAGAAAGTGTCTGGTGAGTTCCTTGTACAACTAATTCGATCGAAAATTTTTCAAGATTACCTTGAAGATAGTATGGATGGTGGGATTCAAAAGTTTGTTTCATTGGGGACTTTACGCAATATGGAGATTTCATTGCCATCTGAACGAGAACAAGCCGCCATCGCCACCATCCTCTCCGATATGGACGAAGAGATTCAGGCACTGGAACAACGCCTTGGCAAAACCCGCCAAATCAAACAAGGCATGATGCAGGAGCTGCTGACGGGTAAAACGCGATTAATCAAGCCATCAAAGGAGGTTATTCATGAGTGAATCCGTTTTTGAATATGGAAGCCGTTGGTTAAAGGCAGACTTCCACCTCCATACTCGCGCCGATAAAGAGTTTACCTATACTGGTGAAGAAAATGACTATGCTAACCAGTATGTTGCGGCGCTTGCGAATGCGGGCATTGGTCTTGGGGTTATCACCAACCACAATAAATTTGATGTGGCTGAATTTAAGGCATTGCGCAAAAAAGCCAAAAAATCAGGCATTGGTTTGTTGCCGGGCATTGAGTTATCCATCAAAGATGGTCAGGCAGGTGTGCATACCTTAGTGGTATTTTCAGATGAGTGGTTTAGCAACAAAGAACAGACTAACCATATTCAGACGTTTCTCAGTCTGACTTTTGCTGGTATTGCGAACTTCGAAGATGAAAATGCGCGTTCGAACCATGATATTGTCGAAACAGTTCGAGAGTTAGATAAATTTCACAAAGATTATTTTCTCATTTTTGCTCATGTGGAAGCTCCAAAGGGCTTATGGAAAGAACTCGCGCCTGGTCGAATAAAAGATTTATTTGATAATGCGACAGTACGACGCAGAACCTTGGCATTCCAAAAAGTACGCACCCGTGACGAGCGAGCAAAAATCCAGCAGGCGTTAGGTCAGTTGTATCCGGCTGAAGTGGAAGGTTGTGATGCCAAGAACCTTGCGGACATGTCGGCCCGTAAAGAGGCAAGCTACTTAAAGCTTGGCTCATTCAGCTTTGAAGCAGTCAAGTTTGCGCTGCGCGATAAAGCTTCCCGAGTCCGCGCCGAGCTGCCTAGCTATAAACATTCTTATATTCAAAAAATCCGCTTTGAAGGGGCGGGTACTTTAGGTGGCACAGAAATTTGTCTTTCGCCTGAGCTTAATACCCTGATTGGCATTCGAGGCAGTGGTAAATCATCCGTGCTTGAGGGGGTACGTTACGCACTGAATATTCCCTTTGGCGATAAGTCGTCGGATGTGGAATACAAAGAGGGACTGGTAAAACACTTACTGCGTAGTGGCGGAAAAATTACCATCGACGCCATTGACCGCCGAGGCCAGCCCTATCAAATCCGCCGTATCTTGGGTGAGCGCCCCGATGTGTATGTGAATGGTCAGTTGCAACCCGGCGTGTCGGTGCGTGAAACGGTATTGCATCAGCCGATTTACTTTGGCCAGAAAGATCTTTCCAGCACGGGTGCTGGCTTTGAAAAAGATTTGATTGAAAAGTTGCTTGGCGAAGCGCTGGTGCCCGTTCGACAAAAAATTGAGCAAGGTCGTCAGCGGGTGGCGGATGCGATTAATCAGATTAAACGCCTCAACCGAGCGGCAACGCAAAAACAAGAATGGTTGCAAAAAAAGCAAGATGCTGAATTTAAGCTCAAGTTCTATCAGCAACACGGTGTTGAAACTAAGCTACAAAAGCAAATTGATTTTGAGCGCGATGAGCGCAAAGCACAGCAAGTCATTCAAGGTGCTGAGCATTATCTATCCGAGCTCAATAGTTTTGTGGCCAGCTTTGAAGATGAGCTAAAAAATCAGGCATTGTATAAGTCTGCCCAGAATCAGACATTCTTTGACGAGTTTTTTGCGACCTATCAGCAGTTGATTGCTGGCTTTGATGGCATTAAGCAAACGGTGCTAACGGGTCAAAGTACGGTTGCTGTATTACAACAGAAGCTGGCTGGCTTTGTGCAACAAAAGCAGGCGCTAAAAGAAGAGTTTGCCGAGATTGAACGCAAACTGGCCACAGAGCTTAAGCAAGCCGGTGCACAGGCAATTAGCCCGCAAGAATTTAAACAACTTAAAAGCTTGTTAGATCAAGCCGAGCAAATGTTAGCCGTACTCGCCAAAAGCGAGCAGCAGTATGCGGATTTGAATCAATCCCTAGAGCGTGAATTAGCGCAGCTTAATGATTTATGGCTGGAGGAGTACCGCACCATTGAACAGGTACTGAGCAAAATCAATCGGGTTGATTCGCCCCTTAAAATTGTGCCGCAATTTAAAGCGAATAAGGCTGCCATGCTTAAGCACATTCAAGATTTGTATCGCGGGAGCCGTATTCGTGAAGCAACGTTGCAAAGTGTGGTGGATGAATACAGTGATTTCGCATCGGCCTATCGCGACGTTGAAAAGCTGAAAAGCACGCTTAGCGGGTCTTTTGATACCTTCTGGCAGTATTTTGAAGACAACTTAGAAGCCTTGTTAACCTGGCAAGTGCCGAATGTATTTACTATCGAGTATCACGGCAAAGCACTGGCGCACCACTCGTTGGGGCAACGGGCATCGGCGTTGATGCTGTTTGTGTTAAGTCAGCAAGAAAACGACGTGGTGATCATTGATCAGCCGGAAGATGATTTGGACAACCAAACTATCTATGACGATGTCATCAAGCTGATTAGAGAGCTTAAGCCTTCTACCCAGTTTATCTTCGCGACACACAACGCCAATATTCCGGTACTGGGTGATGCGGAACAGGTGATTGCCTGTGAGTATCAAGATGACCATATCGCGTTAGTTAACGGCAGCATCGACTGTGCTGACGTTCAGCAACGCATTGTAAGTATTATGGAAGGTGGTGCCGAAGCCTTCGAGAAACGTAAGCAGGTATATGAAGCATGGAAACCGAAGAACTCTTAGCGATTATTGCCAACGGTGAAGACTCAAGGCATCAGTTTAAGCAAAACATTACCCGAGCTGAGAGTCTGGTGCCCGAGTTAGCGGCATTCAGTAATTCTAAAGGCGGTTTATTGTTTATTGGAGTCACTGATGACGGAGGCATTCAAGGACTAACTATTGAGGATATGGGGCGAATTAATCAGTTGGTTTCTAATGCGGCAAAGGATGTAAAACCACCGATTTCCGTTACCACTGAAAATGTTGCTTTACCCAGTGGTATGGTGATGGTTGTTGATGTGCCTGAAGGCATAAGCAAGCCTTATATGGATGGCAACCTACATGTATGGGTAAAAAATAGCGCTAACAAATCCAAAGTCAGCGCGCGAGAAGAGCTACTGAGAATGTTTCAATCATCGGCGTTGGTCCATGCGGATGAGATATCTGTGAACGGTAGTTCTGTTACAGACATAGACCAAGAGTTTTTTGACGCATTTTTTGAAAGGGAATACGGCGAACGAGTTGAAGACCAAGACGTATCTCGTGTGCAACTGCTTGAAAACATGAATTTGGCAAAGAACGGGCGGCTTAACATCTGCGGCGCCTTGTTGTTTGCATCACGACCACAAATACGCTTACCGGTTTTTATTGTAAAAGCGGTGGCTTTTCCGGGTGTTGATATCGAAGACGAGCACTATATCGACAGCCAGGATATTAACGGCAAGCTATCGGATGTATTCCAAAAGGTTCTGGGTTTTGTGCTGGCTAACATTCGCCATGTGCAGAATGAACAAGGCTTCAACTCAGTAGGCGAGCCAGAAATTCCGCGAATCGTTCTTGAAGAGCTTATTGCCAATGCGCTTATTCATCGAGATTACTTTGTATCCGCTCCGATTAAGGTTTTGGTGTTTGCTGATCGAATTGAAATCGTCAGCCCCGGTCACTTGCCCAATAACTTAACGATAGAAAATATCAAAATGGGTAACTCGAATGTTAGGAACCCAATTTTGGCCTCGTTTGCTCCAAAAGTGTTGCCATATCGGGGCTTGGGGAGCGGCATAAAACGAGCGATAAAAGCGTATCCAGACATTGAGTTTGTTGACGACAGGGCTGGCAATGCGTTCAAGGCAATTATTAAGCGAGCACAATAAATAGCGAACTCGGTTGCTTGAGTTAGGTGCTTAATAAAAGTCTAACTTGCTTGATCGTTGCTTGACTGAGTGGTGATAAAGCTAACGAACTTAGTTCTACTGGTTTGATTTTTATGGATAAAATTTGCTTGATCGTTGCTTGATTGGCAAGGGGAACAAGCTTCGAATTGATTAGAGGTTAGGATGAGTAACGTTGGTCAGCGTGAGCGCGCTACCCAAAATCGTATCGTTCAGTTTTTTCAAACTGACTTAGGTTATCGCTATTTAGGCGATTGGCAGGATCGCGCTAATAATAAAAATATTGAAGTGGATATCCTCGTTGATTGGTTAAAAAAGCGTGGTGTCAGCGAGGCGTTGATCAATCGTGCTATTCGCCAATTGGATACGGCAGCAGCGCTGGGCGAAGGTAAAAAGCTCTATTACGCCAACAAAGAGGTTTATCGCCTGCTGCGTTACGGCGTGAAAGATAAAGAAGGTGCTGGCCATCTTAATGAAACCGTGTGGCTGATTGACTGGAAAAACCCAGAAGCAAACGATTTTGCCATTGCCGAAGAAGTCTCTATCAAGGGCGAGAACAAAAAGCGTCCAGATATTGTGTTGTATGTCAATGGTATCGCGCTTGGTGTGATTGAGCTAAAACGCTCTTCGGTGTCTGTCTCCGAAGGTATTCGCCAGAACCTCGATAATCAGAAGAAAGATTTTATTCGTAACTTTTTTACCACCATGCAATTGGTGATGGCGGGTAACGACACGCAAGGCTTGCGTTACGGCACGATTGAGACACCAGAAAAGCACTACCTTGAGTGGAAGGAGGATTGCAGCAGCCATGAGCCAAATAGAGGGCCATACGATCATAAACTCGATTTTCACCTGAGCCGCGTGTGTAACAAAGCGCGCTTGCTGCAAATTATCCATGATTTTATTGTTTTCGATGCGGGTATAAAAAAGACCTGTCGCCACAATCAATTCTTTGGTATTGAAGCGGCAAAACGCCATATCGCAAGGCGAGAAGGCGGCATTATTTGGCACACGCAAGGTTCTGGTAAAAGCCTCACTATGGTGTGGCTGGCCAAATGGATACGCGAAAATGTCAAAGACGCCCGTGTATTGATTGTGACCGATCGCACTGAGCTGGATGAGCAGATTGAAAAAGTGTTCACCGGTGTTGAGGAAGATATTTATCGCACCAAAAGCGGTGCCGATTTGGTGGCGACGCTCAATCAGCCCAACCCTTGGTTGGTTTGCTCTTTAGTCCATAAATTTGGTCGGCAGTCTGATTCGGAAAACGATACGGCGACTGATGAGTTTATTGCCGAGTTAAAGAAATCCCTACCATCGGACTTTAAAGCCAAAGGTGATTTGTTTGTGTTTGTGGACGAGTGTCACCGTACTCAATCGGGCAAGTTGCACGAGGCGATGAAATCCATCCTGCCAGAAGCCATGTTTGTCGGCTTCACCGGCACGCCCTTGATGAAGAAAGACAAGAAAAAATCGGTTGAGGTATTTGGCCCTTACATTCACACCTATAAATTTGATGAAGCCGTGGCCGATGGTGTGGTGCTCGATTTGCGCTATGAGGCGCGAGACATCGACCAAAACGTCACGTCGCAGAAAAAGGTCGATGAATGGTTTGAAGCCAAAACTCGCGGCTTATCTCGATTAGCGAAAACCCAGTTGAAACAGAAATGGGGCACCATGCAAAAGGTGCTGTCCAGTAAATCGCGTTTGCAGCAGATTGTGAATGATATCTTGCTGGATATGGACACTAAGCCACGCCTGATGGATGGCTACGGCAATGCCATGTTGGTCTGCTCTAGTGTCTATCAAGCTTGTAAAGCTTATGAAATGTTCAGCCAAACAGATTTAGCCGGTAAGGTTGCTATTGTCACCAGTTTTCAGCCGACTGCTGCAAGCATTAAAGGGGAAGAAACCGGTGAGGGTTTAACGGAAAAGCTCTTTAAGTACGATATTTACCGCAAGATGCTTGCGGATTACTTCGAGCAACCGGAAGACAAGGCCGCTAACCGAGTTGAAGAGTTTGAAAAAGAAGTTAAAAAGCAATTTATTGATGAGCCAGGACAAATGCGCTTGCTCATCGTGGTCGATAAGTTGCTGACTGGTTTCGACGCCCCTTCGGCTACCTATTTGTATATCGACAAACAGATGGCTGATCACAATCTGTTTCAGGCCATTTGCCGCGTGAACCGCTTGGATGGCGATGATAAAGAATACGGTTACATCATTGATTACAAAGATCTGTTCCGCTCGTTGGATAAAGCGATTTCTGATTATACTCAAGGCGCATTTGATGGTTATGACAAGGAAGACGTTGCAGGGCTGCTGAAAGATCGTTTAGAGCAAGCCAAGCTCGATTTGGATAATGCGCTGGAAATGGTGCGCGCCTTGTGTGAGCCGGTAAAAGCGCCACGCAATACGGAAGACTACATTTATTATTTTTGTGGTAAGTCAGGTCTGAACCAAGACGAGCTCACCGAGAAAGAAGCACTGCGTTTAACGCTTTATCAGAACGTTGCCAAACTGCTGCGTGCGTTCGCCAATATCGCCAATGAAATGCCTGATGCAGGCTATTCTGCTCAAGATGTAGACTTGATAAGAGCTGAAGTGGCTCATTTTGAAAAAGTCCGTGACGAAGTAAAACTGGCCAGTGGCGATTTGGTAGAAATGAAACGCTTTGAGCCTGCCATGCGCCATTTGTTAGATATGTATATTCGTGCGGATGACAGCGAAGTACTGATGGATTTTGAAGAGCTAGGGCTAATTGAGCTTATCGTTGAAAAAGGTGCTGATGCCGTGGAGGCTTTGCCTGAAAGTATTCGTAAAAATCAGGAAGCCATGGCCGAAACCATCGAAAATAACGTGCGTAAAACCATCGTTGATGAAAACCCGGTTAACCCTAAGTATTACGAGCAAATGTCGGTGTTATTGGATGAGCTGATTGAGCTTCGTCGCCAAAAAGCGATTGAATATCAAGAGTATCTGGAAAAAATCCGCGAGCTGTCTCGTAAGGTTATACGTCCGGAGCAGACAGCGGCTAACTATCCGCCATCGATGGACTCTAATCCAAAACGCGCGTTTTACGATAATTTTGGTCAAGATGAATTGCTGGCTACCAAAATAGATAGTGCCATTCGTTATACCAAAAAAGCCGACTGGGTGGGCGACCGTTTTAAAGAGCGCGAGATTGCCAATGCGGTGCGAGAAGAAACGACGGGGTATGATGTGGATATTCAGGGTGTAATGGAATTGGCAAAAGCGCAAAAAGAGTACCATTGATGCCTAAGGTAGAAATTGGTTCTATTGCGATGCAGTTAAATCGTAAGGCAATTAAAAACCTTCATATCAGCGTGTTGCCACCTGATGGGCGTGTGCGTGTTTCTGCTCCTGAATCTATGACAGAAACCGCAATCCGTATGGCAGTGATCAGCCGCATTCCTTGGATCAAGAAACAGCAGAGTGATTTTGCCAAACAACCTCGCCAATCTGATCGAGCAATGGTTAGCGGTGAATGTCATTACCTGTGGGGCAGGCGTTATCGTCTGAATCTTATTGAGCGTTCCGGAAAGCATGAAATCAAGCTAGGTCGTGGTCGATTGCATTTATATGTCAATCCCGCAACAACGCTTGAGAACAAGGCACTGGTACTGAGCTCATATTATCGAGATGCGCTTAAAGCACGAATCGCTGAGTTATTGCCTGTTTGGGAAGATAAGATCGGCGTTAAAGCTGCAGATTGGGGAATCAAAAAGATGAAAACCAAGTGGGGCAGCTGCAACACGCAGGCCAGGCGTATTTGGCTGAATTTAGAACTTGCTAAAAAGCCACCGGAGTGTTTGGAGTACATCCTAGTGCATGAATTGGTGCACTTGCTTGAGCGTAATCACAATGAACGCTTCAAGGGGTATATGGACAAGCTACTTCCCGATTGGCGAGAGCGCCGTGATTTGTTAAACCGAATGCCTTTAGCACATAATAATTGGATTTACTAAAGTTTGGTTTTGTTTAATGCAGGTGAACTGGGGTATTAACGGATATTACTGACCATTTCGTGGTTCTACACGAGATGGTACGAATATATGTCCATTCAGCTTTGTTAATATTAAAAATCGCACCACAACACCCCTCCCGCTACCCGTGAGATCAGCGCCCTGTGAGGGGTTACTCTTTTTTCAGGCTTCTAATTTTTGCTACCGTAATCAGTTACGGCACCAAAATTAGCTTCCATCCACACATCACTCTCCGGCCCACAAAGGTGGTGCAGCAGCGCTAGGTTGATCTGATGGCTGATCACGTTGCCGTTTCGTTTTCCGTTGTCTTTTCTCAAACCTCTCAGTAATAACCCTGTGCATGATTTGCCCATTTGCTCCGGCGAACTGGGCAGGCAAAAGGCGCGGTTTTGCCGTTTGGGGTGCAAGGTAGCGCGCTTTCCTGTTTTAGATAAAGGCGTAATGCACCAAAAAATACGGGCGTTGGCCGGTGTGTTTACGTGCAATGTTTTGGTTTGGCTCGTGCCATCCCTATATGTAGGTAACAAATGTGCTGGTAACAAAACCAAGCCGCCTTGCGCGTGGCCATCAACCTCAGGTAAAGGTAGCCAATACAGGTTTGGCCATTGCTCAGGGCTCTGCCATTTTTCTACGATCACTTGTAAGCCAATGCTATTGAGCCATTGGTGAATCGGGCAGCCAGAGTGCGCTTGTTTAACGCGTGGTAACTGATAGGTCAGCCAGCGGGTTAAACGTTCGGCTGCATTATCGCACTGGCTTAATGCTGGGTAGAGGGTAAACGCGCCATGCCCAACCAGTAAAGCGACCACCTGCTGTATCCATTCTCTATCCCAATCGTTAGCACTTGCCCATAGCACGTCACTTATCACCTTGTTGGTTCGTCATGCCGTCTATTTTCAGTCGTCGGGTGCAGACTCAGTGGTGAATTAGATGAAAGAAATGGCCATCAAACTCACCAGTCAAATCGGTTTTTTATGATGACCTGTGCGCGGCTAACTGTTTGATATACATAGTCCAATACGGTGCTGTTTGGCGGCATTTGGCTAGTGCAAAAAAATCGAGACGCCAAACGATCGTTTGCATTCTGGGTTAGAAAAAACAAACGGTTTGTACTTTGATGCCGAGGTTGGTTTAGGGTACAAAAAGTGCCAAACCTTGCTTTGAGTCAGTAATGGCAAGGCCTACTGGTTTTGGATTTCAATCGAGAAGCCAAACAGTAAATGGACTAATTTCCCTGTTTGGCGTTTCGATCCAAAAGCCAAACGGATAGTGGTTTTGGCGTATGGGGGTAAAGGCATGGGGAAGTGTGTGGCGGCTGTTGAAACTCATGGATTAGCAAATGACGCCTAGGGGGGATTGCATCAGCTGATCAAAGTAAGTAATTGGGTTGGTTGATTTAGCTTTAAGCGGGGTGTGGTATTTTGTAAGCGAGCTATTGGTAGGAAAAGCAATGGCTGAATAGTGACAAGGCGAAATGAGAACCGACGCGTACAGAAATGCAGAGGCGTCGGCCATATTGGCTTGAAGATTATGTTTAGTGACCTATTTTGTCAATCAAAGCCCCAATTGCCCCATTCCTTGGGGCAATGTAATTTCTTCTTATTCACCCTCTAATGCTCGTCATAGCAAGTGTTGCCCCGTTGCCCCGTTGCCCCAACTGCCCACGGTAAGTGAGCAAATGGGGGCTTGTTAGTTTCGCCTGATGGGCCTTTTCGGCATGCGGCTGCGTTTGCCATCGAAGAAGGCCAAGACTCTGAACCCCTCTTTTTAAAAAGAAAGGGGTGATTCTTCATACCCCAAGCTGTGCGTTGGACGTGCAGGCGGGATGAGCCCCAGTTTGCGTCCTAAACTGACAATCACGTAGAACATGAGCTTTAGCATCAGCCAAGGAGCGAGTACCACCAATGTCATCAGGCAATGCCGAGTAAGTGCGTAGCCTATACCATGAGGTTGTTCGAGTAAGGCAATGCCAATACACCAACCAAGGCCTGCCAGCATGGCTATTGGAAAGGTAATGGGGGCGAGTCGCATCATAAATTGCATGTTATATCCTTCCTACTTGAAGCTGCAGCGGTGTTGGCTGCGTTCGTTCACCCCAATCACATAGTATGTCTATGCTCATGGGGATTCATTCTCTTGCCGCCTAGCTGCAACTCCCAGTAGTTTGGCTATAGCGCCCTCCTGTGTGGTGTTGTGAAGCGGGCTCAAAGTTCACCAGTGGTTCAACCACATCAGCCACGGTTTGATGGGCAATACGGCGCTCTTCAAAGTAATCGTGGCGGTCGTAGATACCCTCAACGCCTTTTAGCTTATGGTTTAGACAGCGTTCGGCTACGTTGCCTGCAATACCCAAAGAGGCGGCAAGGCTGCGAAAGGTGCGGCGCAGATCGTGTACGGTGAAGTGTTCAAGTTTGCCCATTTTATTGGGAGGCTGTTTTTTGCGCCCTGGCTCGCGACCAAAGAGTTTAGAAATGGCGCGGTTCAGCGTATCTGGCCCCATATGTGGACGATGGCTTGCTCGTCTGGCTGGGAAAACATAAGGCGAGCCACAAGCGCGGATTTGCAACTCGTTAAACCAAGCAATGGCTTGGCGTGGTAAGGGAATGCTGATTGGGACGCCGGTTTTGCTGCGTTCTTTGGGCAGATCCCACACGCCTGTGGTTAAATCCATTTCACGCCACATGGCTTCGCACAGTTCGCTTTTGCGTACACCCAACACCAAAAACAGGCAGCAAGCGAGGTAGTTGTCGCGGCCAAAGCTATTGATATGGGTATGAAACACGCTAAAGGCGTAGTGAATTTCCTCTTTGCTAAGCATCCTGTCTTTACTGGACTCCACGCCACCGCAAAATGCTTATTGAGCAAAAAAGAGGGGGCTGCCCACCATTCTGCCCACCACTAAACAGGTAGTTGGTAACGGACATCTGCAAACCGATTTGGACGGGGAAAATAAAAAAGCCCTGTATTTACAAGCAAATAACAGGGCTTTTAAGACATTCTTGGACGGGTAACTTTCTACCCAAGAACCTATTCGATGTTTTGGATCTGTTCGCGCATCTGCTCAATCAGTACCTTGAGCTCGACACCTGAAGCGGTGATGTCGGTGGTGATCGATTTTGATGCCAGCGTGTTCGATTCTCGGTTAAACTCTTGCATCATGAAATCGAGTTTTCGGCCGCACGCTCCGCCTTTTTTCAGCACATTGCGTGCTTCTTTGACGTGGGAATCGAGGCGATCCAGCTCTTCCGCCACGTCCGATTTCTGTGCGAGGAGGATCAGCTCTTGCTCAACACGGGTCGCGTCTAGCTCAATCTTCGCTTCTTCAAATTTGCCCAGCAAGCGCTCGCGTTGCCATTGCAAAATCTCTGGCATGCGCGCACGTACCTTGACCACTTCTGCACTGATCGCTTCAAGACGTTGCTCAATCAGCGCTTTCATGTTGTCGCCTTCACGTCCGCGTGATTCAATAAACTCAGCCAGCGCCTCATCAAAGGCCGCGAGTAACGCTTTGTTGATGGTGTCCATATCTTGCTCTGGGGTCTCCATCACGCCGGGCCATTGCATCACTTGGAAAGGGTTGATGCGGCTTAATTCACCGGTCATGTGCATCACTTGTTCAGCGGCTTTGATCACTTGCTTGGCCAGCGCTTCATTGATCTTGAGCTCGCTTTTGGCCGCGGGATTGGCCTCAAAGCGCAAATTGCATTCTACTTTGCCGCGCGCTAAGCGCTGACGGAAGCGATCGCGCAGCAGCGGTTCTAAACCACGAAATTGCTCCGGGAGGCGGAAATAGGTTTCCAGATAGCGTTGGTTGACGCTACGGATTTCCCACACGGCGGTACCCCAGTCGCTTTTGACCTCTTTGCGGGCATAGCCTGTCATACTGTAAATCATCGAATTTTCCTGTTCTTTATCTGTGAAAATAACGCCCTGCAATAGTAACACACAATCGCCTGGCTCGGGGCTTGCGATAGCGTGTGGCGTGCGAGAACTCGGCGTTCTCGCTAGGATCTTGGCTGGCTTTCCGCTATAATCTTGCCCCAATCTTACTCATCCCCCATAAAAGGATTCATCCATGCGTCCAAATGATCGCGCGGCAGACCAGGTGCGCCCAATTAAAATCACTCGCCAATACACCGCCTATGCAGAAGGTTCTGTGTTGGTTGAGTTTGGTAATACCAAGGTGTTGTGTAACGCGACGGTGGAAGAATCGGTGCCTCGTTGGCTAAAGGGCCAAGGAAAAGGTTGGGTGACCGCGGAATATGGCATGTTGCCACGTGCGACCCATTCACGTACTCGCCGTGAAGCGACCAACGGCAAGCAAGGCGGCCGGACCATGGAAATTCAGTGCTTGATCGCTCGCAGCTTACGTGCGGTGGTGGATCTGGAAGCGATGGGTGAGTTTATGATCACGGTTGACTGTGATGTGATTCAGGCCGATGGCGGCACGCGCACGGCGTCGATTTCTGGCGCGAGCGTGGCACTGGCTGATGCGTTCCAACATCTGCTGGACAGCGGCAAGCTGAAAAAGAACCCGATGAAAGGCCATGTAGCGGCAGTTTCGGTCGGTATTCTCGGTGACGATGTGCTTTGCGATCTCGAATATGTCGAAGACTCAGCCGCCGACACGGATATGAATGTGGTGATGACCGAAGAAGGCAAGATGATCGAAATCCAAGGCACAGCAGAAGGCGAACCGTTTAGCCATGAGCAGTTGCTAGCGCTACTGGAGTCGGCCAAAAAAGGCATCAGTGAGATCGTCGCCGCACAGAAAGCCGCATTAGCGGAATGATTTAGTTAGTAGCTCCCATTAAGGGGGCTATTTTTTTATCTGGGAAGAGCAGGGGCTAGGAAGAGCAGGGGCTAGGAAGAGCAGGGACTAGGAAGAGCAGGGACTAGGCCCTAGGAAAAGCAAGAACCTAGTAACCCAGAACCTAGTAACCTAGGACCTAGGACCTAGTAACCTAGTAACCTAGAACCTAGAACCTAGTAACCTAGGACCTAGTAACCTAGGACCTAGTAACCCAGAACCTAGTAACCTAGGACCTAGTAACCTAGTAACCTAGGACCTAGTAACCTAGGACCTAGTAACCTAGGACCTAGTAACCTAGGACCTAGTAACCTAGGACCTAGTAACCTAGGACCTAGTAACCTAGAACCTAGAACCTAGAACCTAGAACCTATTAACCTCCCTATTAAACATTGAGAGAGTATTCATGAAAGCATACCAGCGTGAGTTTATTGAATTTGCCTTAGAGAAACAGGTCCTGAAATTTGGTGAGTTTACCTTAAAATCAGGTCGTAAAAGTCCTTACTTTTTTAACGCTGGTCTTTTCAATACTGGCCGTGATTTGGCGCGACTAGGCCGTTTTTATGCCGCTGCACTGGCTGATTCTGGTATTGAGTTTGATGTGCTGTTTGGCCCTGCTTACAAAGGCATTCCTATCGCCACTACGACCGCAGTGGCCTTGGCGGATCACCACGATATTGATACGCCTTACTGTTTTAACCGCAAAGAAGCCAAAGATCACGGCGAAGGCGGTAACTTAGTCGGCTCCGCGCTGGAAGGGCGCATTATGCTGGTGGATGATGTGATTACCGCAGGCACGGCGATTCGTGAATCGATGGAAATTATTCAGGCCAACGGCGCCGATTTAGCTGGGGTGCTAGTGGCGATTGACCGTCAGGAAAAGGGCAAAGGCGAACTCTCTGCGATTCAAGAAGTGGAGCGTGATTTCGGCTGCGCGGTGATCTCGATTGTCAGCCTATCGGATTTGATCACCTACCTAGAAGAGAAAGGTGATGCGACTGAGCACCTCGCCGCGGTTAAAGCGTACCGTGAGCAGTTTGGTGTTTAAGAGAAGGGCTAGGAAGAGCGGGTCCTAGGAAGAGCAGGGGCTAGGAACTAGGAAGGGCAGGTTCTAGGAAAAGCAAAACCTAGAAACCCAGAGCCTAGTAACCTAGCCCCCTAGAACCCAGAACCCAGAACCCAGAACCTAGCAACCTCGAAACCTAACTATCTATTTATAACGAATGCCGCGTGGCTGGCTTGGGTCAGCCATGCTTTTATAGCGTTTGTGTAGCCACATCCACTGATCTAATCCACGCAAGATCACTTTTTCAATCGCCTGATTCATCACGGTCGCGGCGCCAACGGCATCTTTGCGCGGGAACTGACCACTGATGTCTTCATCCACTTCTAACGTGTAGGTTTCCCCTTGGCGAAAACTGGAAGCGGTGATCACGGCGCATTTACTCGCATCCACCAACACACCAGTTCCGGCTGTGGTGCAGGCGTCTGGCACGGCGAAAAAGGGCACAAACACCGAATTGTTGTTGCCGTAGTCGTGATCGGGCAAATACCACAAACGGCCGCCAGCGCGCAGAATTTTCAGCATCCCCTTCACATCTTTTCTATCGACCATCTGGTTGCCAAAACGTGTGCGTCCCCAAGTCTGTATAAAGTCATAGGCGGGGTTGTTATGAGGGCGATAAACGCCATAGCCCGGCGCGACCAAAGCAAAGGCGCGCGCAGTGATCTCTAGGTTGAGCGCGTGTGTACAGACCACCAAAACCCCTTTTTTTTGCTCCTCAAGTGCGAGCAAGGGTTCAATGTTACTAAAGGTGATGTGACGTTTGATGCGCCAATTGGGCCAAAACCAAGCGATGCCGGTTTCAAACAGCGCCAATCCTGAGTTCTTAAAGTTTTCAACCACAATGGCCTCACGCTCTTGCTGGCTCATTTCTGGAAAAGCCAGTTCCAAGTTGCGACGTGCCACATGCACGCGGCTTTTGGCAAAGCGCATGGCAAAATGCCCGAGCGCTCGCCCTAAGCGCAGTTGCACTTTGTAAGGAAGAAGGGTGACCACGAGCGCCAGCAGAGCGCAGCCAAACCACACCGGCCAATATTTGGGGTGCAGCAGTGAAAGTGAGAAGGTTGGAGGGGTTTGTAATGCCATAACTTATTGTATTTGTGCACTGAGCAGTGCCCAGTATTCTTCAAAATTTTCAGTAGGTTGATAGCGAAAATCGGAGCGAACAAAGCGGTTTAAACTGCCTTCCACCTGGCCCAGCAATTGCGCCGCCAAGATTTTTTCTTCAACCGGGAAGGATTTGCCTTCGCGCAATTTACGCTCACGTAGAATCTGACGCAGTTGGGTTTCGATGCGTTCAAACAGTTGGTTGATGCGATCGCGTAAGCGCTCGTTTTCAAACATCAGTGCATGGCCGGAGAGAATGCGAGTCAATCCTGGGTTACGCTCAGAAAAAGCTAGGATGAGATGAATCACCAAGCGAATGCGCTCCAGCGTGTCTTTTTCTTCATCCAAAATTCGGTTGATGCGTGACATCAGCGCCTCTTCAATGAACTCGATCAAACCTTCGAACATGCGGGCTTTACTTGGGAAATGGCGATAAAGCGCGGCTTCCGACACACCCACCTGTTGAGCCAGTTTCGCTGTGGTAATGCGTGAAGCGCCCTCCGTGGACTCCAGCATCTGAGCCAGCGCCTGGAGGATCTCTTCGCGGCGGTTTGATTTTTTACTGCCAGCCATTGATTAACTTCCTTTTGAATAGACTTTTTCGTCAGCGAGTATATCAGTATGCCAAGTACAAGACAGTAGTTGATGAGCAGGTTTTGTGAGGCCAAAAAGCAAAAAGCTGTACACGCGCGCCTGCTCAACTACTGTGATAGGCTATTTATCCATCAGTCGACGGATTTGATCGAGGATCTCGACGCTCAGCGACGCTTTACTGCTCAGTGGCAAGGCTTTCTCGCCCTCAGACCAGTAGAGTGTGATGGCGTTGTTGCTGCTGTTGAAACCTTGACCTTCAACCGAAACGTCATTGGCACACAACATATCGAGCTTTTTCTTTTCCAGCTTACGTCGCGCATAGGTCTCCACATCGTGAGTTTCTGCCGCAAAGCCCACGGTGAAGGGGCGGTTTTCTGCCATCGCCGAGACGGAGGCAACGATATCGGGATTTTTCACCATGGTAATGGTCATTTCGTCACTGTCGTCGGTTTTCTTCAACTTTTGCTCAGCCACACTGGCTGGGCGATAGTCGGCCACCGCCGCGCAGCTAATAAAAATGTCATGACTGGCCGCTTGAGCCATGACCACGTCATACATCTCTTGCGCACTGTCGACATTGATACGGTTGACGTTGACTGGCGTGGAGAGCGAAACCGGCCCACTGACGAGGGTCACGCTCGCCCCTAGTTGCATGGCTGCTTGCGCCAAAGCAAAGCCCATTTTTCCCGAGCTGTGGTTGGTGATATAGCGCACCGGGTCAATCGCTTCGCGAGTTGGGCCAGCGGTGATCAAAATCGACGTGTCTTGCAAAGGTTTAGGCTGGAAAAACTGCTCGCAAAGCTCCACCAGTTGCATCGGCTCCAGCATACGGCCTGGGCCTACATCGCCACAGGCTTGTTCGCCTGCCGCCGGGCCCCAAATGTGCATGCCACGGCGCAGCAGCGTTGCGATGTTCTCTTGCGTGGCGACGTTGCGATACATCTGTTGGTTCATGGCGGGAGAAACCGCCACTGGTGCGTCGGTGGCCAGCACCAGCGTGGTGAGTAGGTCGTTACCCATGCCAGCGGCTATGCGGGCGATCAAATCGGCGGTGGCGGGCGCAAGTAGCACCAGATCGGCCCATTTTGCCAGTTCGATATGGCCCATGGACGCTTCTGCCGCCGGGTCGAGTAAGCTGTCAGAGACCGGGCGACCAGAGACGGCTTGCATGGTGAGCGGCGTGATAAACTCTTTGGCCGCTTTGGTCATTACCACCTGTACTTCAGCGCCGCGCTCTTTGAGACGACGTGTTAAATCCGCGCATTTATAGGCGGCAATTCCACCACTGATGCCCAGTAGTATTTTTTTTCCTGCCAATGTTTGCATCTTGTTGTTCTCCAAAAATTCTGCCGCCGATAGTAACACAACTTGCCGCGGCTCGTTACTGGATGAGCGGAGTTTGCGCCGAGGGTGCGCGTGGGCAATCACAGAAGTGAAGCTAAATCAAAAGGCCCATCAATAATGAGGATGGATTATGCAAATTCATGCTCAGCTCACAGACAAGGCATTTTTTCTCTGCAAGATATGGCGAAAATAAAAACCATAACAATCATTGGGATACTTATGTCGCTAGCTATGAAAAGCCGCAATAAACTGCTATTGCTTACCTTAATACCTTTGGTACTTATCTCGGCCATGATCACCGCCGTCTTCTATATCAACAGCCAACAAAGCCTCGAACTTGAGCTGAAAAACTACCGAAACGAGCTGATTGAGACGCGAAAAAGCGAGTTAAAAGCCTATTTGATGATGGGGATGACGGCCATCAAACCGCTGTATGACGGTGATGTGGATGGCAGCCATCAACAGCAGGCAAAGCAGATCCTCAAAGCGATGCGCTTTGACAGAGATGGCTACTTCTTTGCTTACGACTCCAAAGGGGTTAATACCTTACATGCGATCAAACCGGAGCTGGAGGGGAAAAATCTCTACGGCATGAAAGATCAAAATGGCGTGGCGGTGATTGCTGGCCTGATTGACGCCGCAAAAAAGGGCGATGGCTTTCTCTATTTCTCTTGGCACAAACCGACCATTAACGCTCAAGCGCCCAAGCTCGGTTATGCGGAATATCTGCCGAAATGGGATTGGGTGCTGGGCACCGGGATCTACATCGATGATATTGACCGCCAAGTGAATCAATACCGCGAGCAGAGCATTGCCAAGCTCAAGGCGCATACGCTGTCGGCGGTCGGTTTCTCTCTGATTGGCTTATTGCTCGCCTGTGTGGCGATCAGCGTGTTGGTGACACGTGGCATTCAACCTTTGCTGCACATTAGCCAATCCTTAAAAGCGGTAGCCGCTGGTGGCGGCGATCTCACCGCGCGTTTGCAAGTTGAGAGCCAAGATGAAGTGGGCGAAGTGGCGCACGCGTTTAATCAGTTTATGGACAAACTGCATCCGATGATGGTCGAGATCCGTGCCAGCGCTCAAGTGGTGCAGGAAGCCGCCAGTGGTTTGGATGAACACACGGCGATGGCGAGTTCACAGATGCAAAGTCACTGCAGCGAAACCGACAAGGTGGTGACCGCGGTGACTGAAATGAGCGCCACCGCAAAAGAAGTGGCGAGCAACACCCATGCCACAGCGCAGGCGATTGATTCAGCCAACGTGCAAATATCTGAGGCGCAGCTGGAAGTTAACCACGCCATTGAGGGGATTGGCAAATTGGTGGATGAGGTGAACACCACCTCGGAGGCCATTTCTCAATTGAGCCAACAGACCGAGCAGATCACCAAAGTGTTGCAAGTGATTGGCGAGATTGCCGAGCAGACCAACCTGCTGGCGCTGAACGCGGCGATTGAAGCGGCGCGCGCTGGAGAGCAAGGGCGTGGCTTTGCTGTGGTGGCTGATGAGGTCCGCTCGCTGGCCAGTCGCACGCAAAACAGCACGCTGGAAATTGGCGACATGCTGAAACAGCTGCAAAGTGGCGTGGCCCGTGCGGTAAGCACCATGTCGGTCAGCCAAGAACGAGGTGAGCAGACGGCGCTTGAATCGGTGCAAATCAAAAATTCGCTGGCGGGCATCCAAACTGCGGTGGGGACGATCCGCGATATGGGTATCCAAACCGCCTCAGCGGCCGAGCAGCAAAGCGCGGTTGCAGAAGAGATCAATCAAAATCTGGTGGCGATTGCGCAAATCGTCAACGATCTCAATCGCAACTTGCAAGAGTCGGAGACGATCAGTACCCAGCTCAGTACCTCCGGGCGCGAGATGCATGCTCTGGTCGGGCACTTTAAGCTCTGATAAACCGCTCAGTTACATAAAGTTCTTGAGCGGATAGAAAAGCGCTATCAAGCATCTAGACATACGTCGCGCTCTCAGGTCAATTGGCTTATCTTTCGCAAACGAGCGCCGTGATGAGCCTGAAAAACCTACCGAGTGAATCCATGCCACGGGAGAAGCTGCTCTCCCGGGGCCCGCAATCCTTGTCCGATGCCGAACTGTTGGCGATCTTCCTGCGTACCGGCACGCAAGGGATGAACGTGATTGAACTGGCCGATGTTCTGCTGCGTGATTTTGGGTCGCTGCGCAAGCTGTTTTCAGCGAACCAGCAAGAGTTTTGTCGCCACAAAGGGCTGGGGGAAGCCAAGTATGTGCAGCTACAGGCGGTGATTGAGATGACGCAGCGCTACTTAGGCGAAACCTTGCAACGCGGCGACGCGCTGACCAGTCCCCATCACACCAAACTCTATCTTTCCTCTATATTGCGCGATCGACAGCGCGAAGCTTTTTACTTGCTGTTTCTCGATAACCAACACCGGGTGATTAAAGACGAGGTGATGTTTGAAGGCACCATTGATTCGGCGTCTGTCTATCCGCGAGAAGTGGTCAAACGGGCCCTCTACCACAATGCGGCGGCGGTGATTTTGGCGCACAATCACCCATCCGGTGTGGCCGAGCCAAGCCAAGCGGACAGACGGATAACCCAGCGCCTCAGTGATGCCTTGGCGCTAGTTGATATTCGTGTGTTGGATCACTTTGTGGTGGGGGATGGCGAGGTGGTTTCATTTGCCGAACGAGGGTGGCTATCCGTGTGAATTCTATTCCGTATTGACAGGCAAACTTTTTTGTTGTTCATAAGTGAGTTTCTGCTACAATCCCCGCCACTCAAAATTTTTAACTTACATTCAGCTTGGACTACTTGAAAACGTGCTGTCTAAAAAAAGATCACGAAAACCTGTAAAAAGGATCTGTTCGGGTCTTGAGCAATGCATGTCAAGTTAGTATAATGCGCGACCTTTGATAGCCTTGTATGGATATGCCATAACGGTTTTTAACCTCTAATTGATGAGGTTCGGCCACCAAGGTTGATATCGAGCTGAAACGATTTGGAGAAGACATTCATGTCCCGAGTATGCCAAGTAACTGGTAAGCGTCCTGCAGTTGGTAACAACCGCTCACACGCACGAAATGCTACTAAGCGTCGTTTTCTGCCGAACCTACAAACTCATCGTTTCTGGGTAGAGAGCGAAAAACGTTTTGTTAAACTACGCCTGACTGCTAAAGGCATGCGCATCATCGACAAAAAAGGTATCGATGTTGTTCTAGCTGATATGCGTGCACGTGGCGAGAACGTTTAAGAGGAAATAGACAATGGCTAAGAAAGGCATTCGTGAGAAAATTCGTCTAGTATCAACTGCTGATACTGGTCACTTCTACACAACTGACAAAAACAAGCGCAACATGCCAGGCAAATTCGAGATCAAAAAATTTGATCCAGTAGTTCGCAAGCACGTTGTATACAAAGAAGCGAAAATCAAGTAATTGATTTTGTCTCTTTGAAGATTGTAGAAAACCCAGCTTTTTAGCTGGGTTTTTTATTGTTATTTTTTAGAACCCAGAACCTATAGTCTAGTATCCTAGCACCTAGAGCACCATATAGTTTAAATTTTAAGCAGCCAAACTCATCGCTATATGCAGGTTGGTAATAGCTGCCGTTCTGTTTAAATCATATTCATTTAGCCGCAAGCCTCGGTACCTTGCTCTAGGACCTTTGCGGTTGCAGATTGATGCTAGAGAGTGCTCTACTTTGACCCGCTCTCTAGCATCAGCCCGACCTTGAGACGTACTTACGTACTTCTGAAGTTTTTGCAGCATCGCTTCCTGCTCGTGTATTTTAATTTTTCGACCTTTCTCTGATGTCGTACAATCTGCTTTTTTCGGACAAGCGTTGCATTCCGTTGATTTAAAACGGGCTTGCGTTACTTTTCCAGACTTTATCATGGCAACTTTCCCTGCTGGGCACATGACACTGCCTTCAACCAAGTCAATTTGGAAGGCGTTTTTACTCAGTGCGCTCTTGGATGGCGGTGTCCATGGTTTTGCAACAACCTCTTTTCCTGCTTCGTACAGCTCCGTTGTCCAGTGAGCAGCTAAATAACCCCTATCTATTTGAATTTGTTTAACTTCACCGTAAGCATTGACTTTGGGTTTTAAGTACTCCGACGCCTTGTGCTCCGGTTCATTGGCAGGACGGACACAGGTCGCTAATATCAGCTTGTTGTCTAAGTCGACAGCAATATGTTGCTTAAACCCGCTAATCGTCCTTGAGCTTGATTTTCGTCCATGGCGCATGGTTGAGTCTGAGATAGAGATTTGCCTATCCGGCACCGAACCCTCTTTTACTTTAGGCCCATTTCCGTCCGGGTCGGGGTCTATATTCTGTTCCAAAACTTTTGCAAGTAAAGCGAGGCTCTCTTCCAGCCCTTTATGCTTAATAAAGGCGGAGGGTTGTTTTTCTAACCACTGCTTCAGAGCGTCAACATCATTTTGCAAGGTTTCAACGGCTTGATGCTTCTCGTTTTTATCTGACCAATCAATGTCTAACGCCGCTTTGACACTGCTTTTTCCTACCAGTTTTAGACCACATTCTTCGATGAGTTCTTCTTCTGAGATCATCTTTATTTGTGCAGCACAGTTGACGACTAATTCAAGAGCATGTCCCACTAAATTGAACGTATCTTCAACTCGACCAGCGCCCTGTAGTGGCGCTGAGTCTAGGGCCACTCTGAGCTGAACATGACTAAAACCTCCAACTTCACGAGCGACATTTACGGTATGTTCAAGTAAAACTACATCCATATCGTGCGCAATTAAACGATGACGAAAATCACATAAGGTGCCTTGTGAAAATGGCGATTCCTCGCTCCCTAGACAGTCCAGTACCATTTGCCAACGTTGGTCAAACATCGCTTCTAATGTCGCTCCGGCATCCGATTTTTGCTCGTATGCTTGGAGAATCGTTGCCATAGCTAAAAGAGCGGCCGGAACAGCAGGCTTTCCTCTTGGGTGGTCAGCATACATCGACATAAGCTTATGATTAATCTCTTCATTAATGATGAGATGACGATTGGTGCGTAAGAACACAAACAGTTTTCCGGTCTGTTTTAACTTTTTGCAAATAAACTGCTCTTTTTTGGAAAGAGCAGTTGGTGGTTCCCAGTTTCTAGAATTAGACATAATCAATCAGTTGATAAGTTAATAATACTGTGTATTTGATCATGTTTTGGGGCTAAAGTCACTGTGTGTTTTTTAAACTGATCGGTGCTCTAGCACCTAGCACCTAGCACCCTCAAAATCAGTACCTCGCTTTTCCCTTGGTTGGTATACTTTGCTCAGTTATCACTCAGGACTCAAATCATGCGCGTATCCCCTTCACGCCGTCGCCGCTGGAATAATATCCTCATTGCAGGGATCACCTTTTTCATTGTGATCATTAATGCGCCCACATTGATCAAAACCTATCTGCTGGATGATCCTGTGGCCCAGAGTCAATACCCGAGCTTGCTCAATCCAAATGAAACCTTGGTGGCCTTCTATCTCTCTGATTGGGCTTTAGAGCGACAAGGGGACGATTGGCAGTCGAATCAAACCTTATCCGTCACACCCGCTACACTGATCAATCGCTGGCGCGATTTAAAAGGCACACGTCTTGATGACGCGACGGTAGATAAACTTTCTGCCCAGCTACGCAGCCCCGAAACCATCGAAGTATGGTACCAAGACCAAGAAGAGCCGCAGCGCATCACCTTCTACCGTTTAAGCGATTTCTGGTTATTTAAAAACTGGCAGGATAAATGGATCGCCATCTCTGTCTCTCCCGAGTACCTGTTGCCGCAATAACATTCGATTGAAGAGCCAGCTACAAGCTGGCTCTTTCTTTAGGTTTATTTCTTTACCTAATAACCTCATGCCTCGTTTTTGCCTTTACCTTCTCTCCGCTTTTCCATTAACCTAGAGCACCGATCAGTTTAAAAAACACACAGTGACTTTAGACTCAAAACATGATCAAATACACAGTATTATTAACTTATCAACTGATTGATTATGTCTAATTCTAGAAACTGGGAACCACCAACTGCTCTTTCCAAAAAAGAGCAGTTTATTTGCAAAAAGTTAAAACAGACCGGAAAACTGTTTGTGTTCTTACGCACCAATCGTCATCTCATCATTAATGAAGAGATTAATCATAAGCTTATGTCGATGTATGCTGACCACCCAAGAGGAAAGCCTGCTGTTCCGGCCGCTCTTTTAGCTATGGCAACGATTCTCCAAGCATACGAGCAAAAATCGGATGCCGGAGCGACATTAGAAGCGATGTTTGACCAACGTTGGCAAATGGTACTGGACTGTCTAGGGAGCGAGGAATCGCCATTTTCACAAGGCACCTTATGTGATTTTCGTCATCGTTTAATTGCGCACGATATGGATGTAGTTTTACTTGAACATACTGTAAATGTCGCTCGTGAAGTTGGAGGTTTTAGTCATGTTCAGCTCAGAGTGGCCCTAGACTCAGCGCCACTACAGGGCGCTGGTCGAGTTGAAGATACGTTCAATTTAGTGGGACATGCTCTTGAATTAGTCGTCAATTGTGCTGCACAAATAAAGATGATCTCAGAAGAAGAACTCATCGAAGAATGTGGTCTAAAACTGGTAGGAAAAAGCAGTGTCAAAGCGGCGTTAGACATTGATTGGTCAGATAAAAACGAGAAGCATCAAGCCGTTGAAACCTTGCAAAATGATGTTGACGCTCTGAAGCAGTGGTTAGAAAAACAACCCTCCGCCTTTATTAAGCATAAAGGGCTGGAAGAGAGCCTCGCTTTACTTGCAAAAGTTTTGGAACAGAATATAGACCCCGACCCGGACGGAAATGGGCCTAAAGTAAAAGAGGGTTCGGTGCCGGATAGGCAAATCTCTATCTCAGACTCAACCATGCGCCATGGACGAAAATCAAGCTCAAGGACGATTAGCGGGTTTAAGCAACATATTGCTGTCGACTTAGACAACAAGCTGATATTAGCGACCTGTGTCCGTCCTGCCAATGAACCGGAGCACAAGGCGTCGGAGTACTTAAAACCCAAAGTCAATGCTTACGGTGAAGTTAAACAAATTCAAATAGATAGGGGTTATTTAGCTGCTCACTGGACAACGGAGCTGTACGAAGCAGGAAAAGAGGTTGTTGCAAAACCATGGACACCGCCATCCAAGAGCGCACTGAGTAAAAACGCCTTCCAAATTGACTTGGTTGAAGGCAGTGTCATGTGCCCAGCAGGGAAAGTTGCCATGATAAAGTCTGGAAAAGTAACGCAAGCCCGTTTTAAATCAACGGAATGCAACGCTTGTCCGAAAAAAGCAGATTGTACGACATCAGAGAAAGGTCGAAAAATTAAAATACACGAGCAGGAAGCGATGCTGCAAAAGCTTCAGAAGTACGTAAGTACGTCTCAAGGTCGGGCTGATGCTAGAGAGCGGGTCAAAGTAGAGCACTCTCTAGCATCAATCTGCAACCGCAAAGGTCCTAGAGCAAGGTACCGAGGCTTGCGGCTAAATGAATATGATTTAAACAGAACGGCAGCTATTACCAACCTGCATATAGCGATGAGTTTGGCTGCTTAAAATTTAAACTATATGGTGCTCTAGCACCTAGCACCTAGCACCTAGCACCTAGCACCTGCCCTTATCTTGGAGCCGCCATGCCTGAACTACCGGAAGTTGAAGTCAGCAGAATGGGGATTACCCCGCATTTAAATCAGCAAACCATTCGCCGTTTCACTTTTCGTACCGCCAAATTGCGTTGGGACATTCCACTAGAATTAAAGCGGCTGGAAGGGCAAGTGATTGACGCCATTAAGCGCCGTGCCAAATACCTGCTGATTGAAACCGCAGCAGGCTCAGCGATTGTCCATTTGGGCATGTCGGGTTCACTGCGCGTTTTGGACGCCGAACTCCCCGCGGGCAAACACGATCACGTCGATCTGCTACTGACAAATGGCAAAGTGCTGCGCTACAACGATCCGCGACGCTTCGGCGCTTGGCTGTATGTCGAGCCGGGTCAGTCACATGAGGTTTTAGACAAGTTGGGGCCAGAACCGCTCACCGATGATTTTCACGCCGAGTATATGCAGCAAAGGGCGCTAGGTAAGCGCGTGGCGGTGAAGCAGTTTATTATGGACAATAAAATCGTGGTCGGGGTGGGTAATATTTACGCCAGTGAATCGCTGTTTCGCGCCCGTATTCTGCCAACACGACCAGCGATGTCACTCAGTGCCGAGCAGTGGCAATGCTTGGTCAGCCACATCAAACACACCTTGCAAACGGCGATTGAGCAAGGGGGTACCACACTGAAAGATTTCTCCCAAGCCGATGGGAAACCCGGTTACTTTGCCCAAGAGCTGCAAGTGTATGGTAAAGCGGGGGAAGCCTGTCCAGTGTGCGGTGAGTCGATTCAAGAGCTGAAAATCGGTCAGCGCAATACCTTTTTCTGCCTTGAATGCCAGAGTTAAGCTCGGTTGAACTGGTGGATGGCAAATGCTTGAGGTTGCTGTGACAGCATGAAATATTTCATTGCAACCAATAATCCAAGTAAGTGCTCACGCTGTTGGTTTCTAAATGGCGCGACCCACTGATTCGCATTGGCGGCGATCTGTTTGGCCTCTTCGGGATGGTCGAGGTAATAGTGAAGTTTTTCAAGCAAATCCTGATAGTCGTCACGTATTTCTACATAGTGAACCCCGGGTTGAAGTAAACCTTCCATAAACCAAGTCTCAAATTTTGGCTTCGGCATGATGCAAACCGAGTTGGATGCAAGGATCCACTTAAGATTGGTGGCGACATCTTTGCCTTCTAAGCTAACGATAAACTTGCTTTTCAACTGCTCTCGGATAGGCATAAACGGGCCAAACGTGGCCATATTGCTTGCTGCGTGTGCTTTGTGATAGTCACAGCGGGAAATGTCGCACAGAGGGTGTTGGAAATACTGCTCGATAAACGCTTCACGGTGCGACCAAAACCCATCCCCCCGCCAGACGAGGTTGTCTTTCTTTTTATCAAACGGCAGTGGATCGTCAACAAACTGATAATGGCGGACGGCATTCAGTTTGAGGAGTACGGAGTTGCTGCGGTTGCCCTCAATCGGTCGGCTTTTCACAAAACACGGCGTAGGCGGCACGTGAGTCACATCTCCATTAATAAAGCAAAATTCGAGATCGGGGCAGAACCCTTTGATGATTTTTCTTAGATCGAAGAAATAGGTGTTGCCACCGGTTTTACGAAAGTGCCGCACGGAGACTCGGCTGTTGTGATCGAGTGGAAATGGGTGTTGCAGTTGGCAATAGTAATGAACACGCGCCATGAGTTCCGATTGCTCTGCGTAACTCATTTTATCGAACTGACTTAACAAGGTGCGTGCGTAGGTGCGATGAAGCACATTCGGTAGCATTCGCAGCAAGGTGTGCACGCTGTAGTAGTGAAGTTTCTTTAAGCTCATCAGGACGTTGGGTTAGATATTTTGCGTCCATTCCACTAAAGAAATGCGGCAGTAAGATGCCAGTTTTTTGAAGCTATTGTGAAGCGACGCGAGCGAACACTGTGCTATGATGCCGTCCTGTTTTTTATCATCACTGGATGTCGTGGAATATGGGCTTTCAACAGCAGTTCCGACAGCTACTGCGAATTTTATTGATAGTGTTTTTGGCCGCGTTGATGCTGATGAGCATCTCGCGTGGCTGGTTTCTTTTACTCGCGGCGGATTTGGCCCGTTTGCCCGCTCTCAGCCAAGATGTGTGGCGCGCTTTTTATGTCGGCTTGCGTTTTGATGCCAAGGTGATCGCTTTAGCGTTCGCCCCACTGCTTTTGTCTGGGCTCGTGATGGCGGCATCACATCGCCTCTTCTGCTGGTGGCGTAAGCTTTTGCCAAGTTATGTTGGGCTCATTTTCTTCCTGCTCACCGCTTTTTCGATAGGTAACTATTACTACTACGTTACTTACGGCAACTACATTGATGTGTTTGCCTTTGGCTTGTTTGATGATGACACTCACGCCGTATTGGCGAATGCTTGGCAAGACTATCCGATTTTACGCTCTTTCTTTATTTCAGTTGCGCTGGCATGGTTGGCCTATCAGGGCGCAGCTTGGTTGGCGGCACGCGCCAAGCAGTGGTGTGGCCCTGCTCGGCATTGGAGCGTGACAACACTTTCTGTCTTCGCAACCATCCTAGTATACGTTATCGTTGCGCGCGGCTCGCTCGGTACCTTACCGCTAAAGCGCTATCACGCCAATGTGTCGGAATACAAGGTGCTTAATATCATCACGCCGAACGCCTTTATGGCGCTTGATTGGGCCAAAAGCGATTATAAAAAACAGTCGAAATTCGAACCGATTTCAGTCGAAGAGTTGCAAGCGCAAATGTTAAAAGTGCTCGGTCAACCGACCCCAGAGTACCGCACTCCAGAGAACCGTTATTTAGCAGAAAATCCACCGCATGTGGTGATGGCTTTGATGGAAGGCATGGGCAACAACGTGCTGATTGAAGACGATGCACAAAACAACGATTTGCTTGGCGCGTTGCGTGAAGGTTTTGAGCAAGATTTTGTCTTCAAGCGTTTTATGGCGGGCACATCGGCGACCATTGACAGCATAGTAATGATGTTGCTGCACAGCGACGTACCGACCATCAGCCACTCCAGCGCGCAAAAAGTGGCTTTGCCCTCTTCGGCGGTGCTGCCTTACAAACGTGCAGGTTATCGTGTGGTGTTTATCTATGGCGGAAACAGCATGTGGCGCAACTTATCTAATTACTTGCCAGTGCAAGGGTTTGATCAAGTTTACGATGAGAACAGCATCAAAAACGTCTTTCCAGAGGCAGGCCAATACGCCGATACGTGGGGCGTGCCGGATGAATTCACTTTTAAGTTCGCCCGTAAGCTCTTAGATGAAGCGACGCAGCCGACGCTGATCTACATTATGACGGTAACCAATCATTCGCCGTTTCGTGCGCCCGACTATTACCAGCCTAAACCAGTTCACGTTAGTGAACGGTTAGCTGCGCTGCTTGGCCCAATGGCGGATCAAGGTGAAAAGCTGCTACAGGCATATCAATATGCCAACGATTCATTAGGACAGTTTGTCCAAGGGATCAAAGCCTCTTCCCTTGCTGATAAGACCATCATCGCCGCGTCGGGTGATCATCGAGTGCGTTATTTGTCGATAGAGCGTGAAGATGAGTTTGGCTTAACCTTTGGCGTGCCGTTCTATCTCTATGCACCGCAATCGATCTTAACTCAGGTTGATTTCCACTACGATGCGAGTCGAATGGGTTCACACCGTGATATTTTCCCAACGCTTTATAGCTTAAGCCTTTCTGGGCAGAGCTATATTTCTTTGGGTGGAGAGAATCTGCTCTCCAGCCAGGAGGTGAGTAACATCGGCTTTAACGCATCGCGAGTGATCACTTCGCAAGGTGCGTACAGCACTGGTCAGCCAGACGTGTTGTATCCGTGGGCGGATGGTTTGCTGTCGCAGACAGAAACCCGGGTTAACCCAGACCCAGAATGGGCCCAAGAGTATCGCAAGTTGATGAATGCGTATTTGCGCTATCAGGTGACTCAGCCGTAACCAGTTCCCGCTGAGCCATTCGCTCAGCGGAACTTGATAGGATTAGATTTTTTTCTTTTGATGCAGCGCTTGTGCCACAATCGGCGGGACAAACTGGCTCACATCGCCGCCATGGATGGCCACTTCTCGCACGATAGTCGAGGAGATAAAGGCGTGCTCTTCCGAAGGGGTGAGAAACACGCTTTCAAGCCCGGGCAGCAAGCGGCGGTACATATTGGTCAGGCCAAACTCATACTCGAAATCGACCGTAGTGCGCAAACCGCGGATGAGCACGTTGGCGTCGACGTCACGAGCAAAGTCGACCATGAGACCAGTAAATCCCTGTGCGGTGACATTGTCGAGATGACTTGTGACCTGACGGGCAAAGTCCACTCGCTCGTCTAAGGTAAACATGGTGTTTTTGCTTGGGCTGGCGGCCACCGCGATGATCACTTCGTCAAACATTTTTGCCGCACGTTCCACCAGATCCAAATGGCCATTGGTGATAGGGTCGAAGGTGCCAGGGTAAACCACTCTTGAAATTACTTTTTTTGACACGTTGAAATACTCTTCAGCTCAAAATGTCTACATGCTATCAATATGCATGTATCATGACGACAGAAAAAATCGAATGCGAACAGATAAATGAAAAAATTACTGGTGATCCGAAACGATAAAATTGGCGATTTTATGTTGGCTTGGCCAAGCTTTGCGATGCTCAAGCAATCGATGCCCGAATCCCACATTACCGCGTTGGTGCCTCGTTATACACAAGAGCTGGCTCGACTCTGTCCGTGGATTGATGAGGTGATGATCGATCCCACGGAAAAGGGCAGTAAAGAGGCGCAGAAACAGTTGGTTGCAGAGATGAAAGCGCGTCAGTTTGACGCTTCGATCAACCTCTTTTCAACCACATATAATGCCCTGTTGGTGTGGAAAGCGGGCATTCGCTATCGTTTAGCACCAGCAACCAAAATCGCGCAGATTTTTTACAATCGCCGTATCAAACAAAAACGTTCGCGCTCGGCCAAGCCTGAGTATCAATACAATCTCGATTTGATTCGCGCTTTCTTAGCAGAGCAAGGCATTACTCCGGTCGAACCGCAGGCACCGTTCTTGCAGTTTGATGCTAGCGAACTGGCGATACAAAAAATCAAACTCGCGGAGCAACTGGGCATTGAAGCGCATAAAGCGTGGGTGATGGTGCACGCTGGCACAGGGGGATCGGCCAACAATCTCACCCTGACACAATACGCGCAGTTGTTGAAAGGCATTGATGCTGACTTTCAGTTGATTGTGACGGCAGGGCCTGGGGAAGAGCAGAAAGCACGGGATTTGCTCGAAGAATATACCGCGCTCGGCGGACATGGCGTGGTGTATGATGAGAATGAAGGGCTGGTGGACTTTACCCGTTCCATCGCTTGCGCTGATTTGTTTATCGCGGGGTCAACCGGGCCGTTGCATATAGCGGCAACCTTGGATGTACCGACCATAGGTTTCTTCCCGAGTAAACGCTCGTCGACCCCTTTACGTTGGCAGCCGCTCAATTCTCCAGGGCGTCACTTGGCGTTTTCTCCGCCAAAAGGCGGCGGTGAGGCCGCGGAGGCCGATATGAGCCGCATCGACATCAACGCGGCACTACAATCCCTTAATCCTTGGGTTTCTCAGTACTTGTCCTAATCCATAAATCAGCGTACTTCACCAAAGTGGAGTGCGCTGAGAGTAGCGATAGCAAAAATCCTTGTTTGCCATCTAAAAAACCAGCTTTGACAATGTACATTTTGACAAAGCAAGCGATGGCATGCACCACACCTTCGCTAATGCTGCTTTTCTTGCCACGTTTTTCTCGCTGCTCGGCCCATGCTTTCGCGTATCCGGCCGATTTAACCAAATAGTGGTGCAAATCGTTGTACGTGTAGTGAATCGCGTCGCCTTGTAGCTCTTTTACCTGCATAGCGCCGGAGATCTCAACCTTCTCGTGCACCAGCGCGTCGTCGTATTGGGTCAATTTTGTGGGGTAAAGACGAACCACACGATCCGGATACCAGCCGCAGTGACGAATATAGCGCCCAAATACCCAACTCAATCGACACATGCTATAGAGTGTATTGGATTCATTGCGCTGTACCGCTTGCAAAATACTGTTTTTGAGTTCTGGTGTGACGCGCTCATCGGCATCCAGCCACAAGACATAATCGGATTCGATATGTTGCTGCGCCAAGCGACGTTGTGGACCAAAACCTGGCCACGCTGTGTTGACGAAGAATTTATCGGTGTACTTTCTCGCAATCGCTTCGGTTTCGTCGCTGCTGCCTGAATCGAGAATGACAATTTCATCCACCCAGCCTTCGACGGTTTTTAAGCAGGCATCCAGATTAGACGCTTCGTTTTTGACGATCAGCGCAACGGCCAACGTCGGTTTGCTTGTGGCCTTGGCCGGAAAATCAGACATCTTGCCTACCTTTGGGGTTGTTATCTTGAATGAGCCTATCGAATGCGGTTTTCACGGCATCCAAGGTGATTTCTTGCATTATGTGCTTACCTTTCACGCGTGTACTCCACGCCAGTTGCGCCGCAGGTTTGCCGTATTGTTGCTCGGCGAAAGATTCATATACGCTTACCACCTGCGCTAAATTGTTGTAAGGGCCGGTGCGCTTGGGGTTGCTGTGACCATAAAGGCCAATCACCGGTGTGCCTTGAGTGGTGGCGATATGCGCTGGTCCGGAATCGGGGGCCACCACCACGCTTGCTTTGGCTAACAGCGCGGCGAGCTGTTTTAAGTTGGTTTGCCCAACCAAGTTGAGCGCAGGGTGCGACATTTGACGAATAATCTCATCTGCGAGGCGTTTTTCACGTTCTGCCGGAGAGCCACAAATCGCCACTTGATAACCGTGCGTATAGGCGTAGTCGGCGAGAGCGGCGTATCGTTCACTCAGCCAGTTGCGCTCATCTTTACTCGCGGCTGGCGAGATAACTAAGGTCGGTTTATCGCCCAGCGCGTCGCTGGCAAACTGACGATCCGCGGCGCTAATCGGCAGATTCCACAGAGGAAGTGAGCGCGGAACGCCCAAGTACTCAATAAACGAGTAGAAGCTGTCCAACACGTGGGCGGAGTCGGTGTCGGCAATCTTGTGATTCGTAAACAGCCACTGACCCTCTTTAGCCCGTTTCAAATGAAATCCGACTTTATAACGCGCCTTAATGCCCAAGGTTAACAGACTAGCGCGCAAGGCGAGCTGCATATGGACCAGCGCATCGAAACGACGTCCTTGCAATTGTGCCCACACTGCCTGCATTCCTTTAAGACCTTGCTTTTTGTCAAAGACGATCAGCTCAACGCCTTCAAGCCCTTGTAAAAGCTGCGCTTCCACTTTGCCGATAATCCAAGTCACTTTGGTCTCTGGCCAGTGACGCTGCAAGGCTTGTACGGCAGCCACCGCATGACAGACATCGCCAATGGCGGATAATCTTAGGAAACAAACAGAGTCTGGGGCTTGGCTAAACAGCGGCATAATTAAAGCTCACAAAAAAATCTGGCTAAATTATGCAGATACCCGAGATAAATGTAAAATGAGCCTCTTTGAAAACCGCGCAGACATTACAAGGCAGCACCTTTTATGACTCAGGAGAATCTTGGCAAACCGGGGAATACCGGCGTCAAACGGATTATTAAAGCGACAGGCTATTCGATTCAAGGATTGAAAGCGGCGTTTAAACACGAAGCGGCGGTACGTCAAGAATCGGCCTTGCTACTGGCGGCAATTGTGTTGGTTTGCTGGCTGGACGTGACCGTGCTCGAGCGAATTGCCATGCTGGCAGTCGTGGTGCTGGTGTTAATTGTTGAACTGTTAAATTCTGCCATTGAGGCGGTGGTGGATAGGATCGGTGTCGAGCGCCATGAGCTAAGTGGCCGGGCGAAAGATATCGGCTCGGCGGCCGTTTTAGTCGCGCTGACCTTTGCCGGATTCACTTGGCTGTACATCATCGGCAGTTACCACTGGTGGTAAACATGATACAACGCAAGCAAATTGGCGATACCTATCTCTGTTATGACGCAGAGATCGTTGCCGACCCGACTTTACCACTATTTGATGCAGACTATTGGCAGCAAAACAACCTTGTACAGGGGAGCGCTCTTGGCCGAGGCACTACATGGTTTGTGCAGCTAGGGGATAGACAGGCCGCGCTGCGCCATTACCGCCGTGGTGGCCTATTTGGTAAGTTGGTTAAAGATCGCTATTGGTTCACGAGTTGGGATAAGACTCGCAGTGTGGCCGAGTTTGAGCTTCTGAGCCAACTGCGCACGGCGGGCGTCAATGTCCCTAGGCCGATTGCCGCCCGAGCGGTGAAAAAAGGGCCGTTTTATCAAGCGGATTTGCTTAGTGAACGGATTGCCAACGCGCAAGACTTAGTTGCTCTTTTACAAGCGTCTCACTTGGGTGCGGAGCGTTATCATCAAATTGGGATCGAAATTGCCAAGATGCACCAAGTGGGCGTCAATCATACCGATCTGAACATCCACAATATTCTGTTGGATGATCAGCAAAAGGTATGGATTATCGATTTTGATAAGTGCTTTGCACAGCCGGGAGAAGCGTGGAAACAAGCGAACTTAGCCCGCTTACTACGCTCATTTAACAAAGAGTTAGTGAAACGAAACATTCACTGGCAGCGCGATGACTTTCAAGCCTTGCTGCAAGGCTACCAAAGCGTCCGATAACTCATCATTAGTTTCAGGAAATAGTACATGTCCTTCAAACAAAAGCTGCATGCTCACGGTTGGTTTATTCTGATTAACGCCCTAGTGCTCATGCTCATCGCCAGCCGTTTTTTCGCGTTTTTACCTGAGTTTCCGAGCGATCCGTTAGGCATCGCTTTTATTCTCGTGGGCACCTGGGGGCAAATGACACTGCTTGCCGCGTTGATTGGTCTGCTTGCCATTCCAGCGCTGCTACTACCTCAATCGCTGCGCAATGGTACTCAAGCTTTGATTGCCTCACTCGGCGTCGCGACGCTGTTTATTGATACCATCGTCTTTGCGCAATATCGATTCCATATTAATGCCGTGGTGCTTGAACTGGTGATGTCAGGGCAGATTGTCAGCTTCCCGTTGATTACTTGGCTGATGGTAATTGGTGGTGTGGGTATTCTGTTGGCGGCGCAGTGGTGGTTAATTCGCTGGCTAGAAGCTGGAGCGCCAGTGCGCAACCTGAAGCTAGGACGTAAGTTTGCGCTTTTGACCTTCGTGGCATTACTTGCAACTAACGCCATTCATATTTGGGCGGCCGCGCATGCCTATCAGCCTGTGACGACCGTCAAACGCTACTTGCCGCTGTTCTATCCTGCAACGGCAGATAAATTTATGCGTAAACGCGGTTGGGTGGATGAAGAAGCGTTGGAAAGGCAGAAGGCATTGGCTTTTAAGCGTAAAAACGATCTCAACTATCCTTTGGCTCCACTGCAAACTCAACCAGTCGCAAAACCGTTGAACATCATGTTGCTGGTGGTCGATTCATGGCGTGCAGACACTTTTAACGCGGAAAACTCCCCTAATATGTGGAAATATGCTCAAGCGGGTGTGGTGTTCAATAACCATATCTCCACGGGGAATGCGACCCGTACGGGGATTTTTGGGCTATTTTACGGAGTACCGGGAACGTACTGGCATGGCTTTTTAGCCAACCAGCAAAGCCCAGTGTTGATTGATCGTCTGCAAGCGATGGATTATCAGCTTGGTATCTTTACCGCTGCACAATTGCGTAAGCCCGAGTTCAATCAAACCGTGTTCACCAAAGTGAACGACTTGCGTATTGGCTCAAAAGGCAACCGCCCATCCGAGTTGGATGCCGACTTAACCCAAGATTGGCTAGCTTGGTACGATCAACGTGATAAGTCGAAGCCAACGTTCTCTTTCTTGTTTTACGATGCGCCACATGGCTATGATTTCCCGCCCAATTTCGAACCGAAATATGAGCCGATGCTGAAAGAGGTAAACTATCTCAAGCTAAATAACGACACGGATCCAACGCCATTTTTCAATCGCTACAAAACCAGCGTGCGTTATGTCGATTCAATGGCGGCCAAAGTGCTCGATAAACTCAAAGAGAGTGGCGATCTAGAAAATACCCTAGTGATCATTACTGGTGACCACGGGCAAGAGATGAACGACAACAAGCTCAACTTCTGGGGGCATAATAGCAACTTTACCGATGCACAGGTCAACGTGCCGTTTGCGATATTTGGCCCCGGTGTTGATGCTGAAAACATGCAGTGGAGCACCGAGGCGCTAACCAGTCATCAAGATGTGGTGCCTACTTTGATGAAGCATTATCTTGGCGTCACCAACGACGTTAAAGATTACTCAGTCGGCGAAGATTTGCTGGGCAAAGCGGTAAAACGTGATTGGATCATTTCCTCTAACTACAGTGGCTATGCCATCATTACCAATGACAACATTCTCGAAGTGGGTGGCGGTGGCCAGTACCAGTTTATGGACAAAACCAACCGCCAATTGAAAGATCAACAACCTAACTTTACTTATCTGCAGCAAGCGCTAGAGCAGATTAGTCGGTTTTATAGATAACATAATATATGGCCCTTGTATTTTCAGGGCCTTTTTGTGTGCTAATTGAAATCCTTTGGGTATATCAAGGTGTATGTGCTTGAATTTACAAAAGGATTGATCTCCAAAAAATTTTCCCCAAAAGATGTATTTATATAAGATGAGATATCAAAATTTATGTTATAAATTTTAGCATCAGGAATTAAGCTTGATAGAGTGACTAAAGCAGTGGAGCCAATCCCATATATTTCCTTAATGTTTACATTTTTATTTTCAGCCCTAAACCACCTACTTCAGTAGGTGGTTATCATTCAATTAGGCTTGGCCTGTAGTTCTACCCATGCTAATTGCTCCCTTGATTTTTAGCGAAGTCAAAGAGGACAAATAACATGAGTAGATACAAGCAAGCTTCCCACGTATTTTGGAGATGTCAATATCACATCGTATGGACTCCAAAGTATCGGTTTCGGATATTGAAGAACAATGTTGGTAAAGAGGTTTATCGGTGTATATATGTGTACTGTAATCAACTTGGATGTGAAGTCGTAGAGCTGAATGTCCAAGTAGATCATGTGCACTTAGTGGTTAAGGTGCCACCCAAGCTATCAATATCCAAGTTGATGGGGGTATTGAAGGGCAAAATAGCCCTGAAAGTATTCAGTAAATTTCCATATCTACGGAAGAATAAACTGTGGGGTAATCACTTTTGGCAGCGAGGCTATTTTGTCGATAGTGTTGGAATTAATGAAGAAATAATCCGACGATATGTCAGACATCAGGAAAAGAAAGAGCGCCAGGAGCAGCAAGAATTAGCGCTGGACTAAACAAAGGCCCCCCTTTTAGGGGGCTCTCACAAAGCCACCTTCTTTAGAAGGTGGTTTTTTACTCATTAATTCTATTTCTATTGGAAATACTGGTCTTACGTATACTACATTTTTAATTTTTAGAATCTTACGTTCTACTTCTTTGGATTCTGTTCTATGGGGGAATAATAAATTTTGATTTTATAAAATTTAGCTCGTTCTTTATTATCGGTATTTCACTTTTTTCCAAGTCAAAAATAGTGAATATATAAACCTTTTTGATGGAAAAATATCTCTAGGTGGCGAGAATCTAAGTAGATTGAAAATGAAGTTGTACTTTTTATTTGAAAATAATAATTTGTAATTTTTTATCTTTGATTTGTATTCTCTCAGCGTTAAAACACCACCATCATCAATCATAATCTCTTTTTCTGCGTGAAAATTGTTCAGAAACACATTTGTTCTCCATGCCGAGTAATCAGCAAAGAAAAAAGTTTCTATTTTATTATTTGTTGTTATTTTCTTTACTTTTGACATGACTAATAAGATAGAAAGAACTTTGTTTCTTCTTGGTAAATATATGATGTGGTCCCATTCTTTTAATGTAAGCATCGATTTTATTTACTTTCTTCCGGTATTTGTTTTTACCTTCCCTTAAGGTAAGAATATTATTCTGACAGTTAAACTCTATTCTTTCCTCTATAGCGTTTAATATCTGTAAAGGTGATGTGACTAGAAATATATTCATAATGACAAGGATCTCAGTGTATGCTAAAATAATTATATTAAAAATAGATTCTTCTTTGAAAATAACAAACAGATTTGGTGATATCTCATGATTAATGTGATCTACATACCAGCGGGTAGGGCTGTATGGTTGGATGTGGCTAAAGAACTCAAAATAGCCAAATTTGATATTAAAATTTGGCTTGGGGATCCTAAGTTAGATGATAGAGCTAAAGAGCTGTTCCCCAGTTGTAATGTAGAAAATTTTTTTAGAGTAAATAAAGGGTTGTTAGGGAAAAGAAAAATAGTTCATACTCCTTCAAGAGAAATTTTATTAGATAAGAAGTTTTTTGTTTTAAAAGACAAAGTCTACAAGATAATGGATCGACAGGATGATATACGACGCTTTTCTAGGCTAGAAAGAGAGGCTGTTTTTTATTTGTGGTTCAATTATTATTATAATATTATAGTTGATGAGAACATAAAATTGTTAGTGGCATCGGAAGCGCCACACTCTCCTGTAGGTATGGTCTTGTATGGCTTGTGTGAAATATTAAATATACCAAGATACCATCTCATGCAGTCGGGTGTTGCTCCATTAATGCATGTATGTAAAGATTTTTATGGAACGGTTGTTAATGTATGCCGTAACGAAAAAGTTGCAAGCATCTTTAAAGACATATATACAGATTATGTAAGTTCATTTTCTTCTTCTCCTGAAGAACCGTTATATATGATCAATCAAAAAAAACATGACATTAAGAAAGAAAGACTTGGTATTATTAAATACTTAGAGCTCTTTGGGAAGGGGGTTAAATATTCTAGGAAAAAGAAGCAAAGAAATAGTTATGCGATAAATAATAACTTTTTTTATGAGGATAATAGTAGGAGCGTATTTTCTCAGTTAATTTCAAATAAAATACACACTAAACTGGAAAATGCATATTTAACAAATGTTATACCTCTTTCTCTAAATTTGGATTATGTTTACTATCCACTTCACTATGAGCCAGAAAGAACATCTAACCCTGATGGTGGATTGTACTACCAATCTTATGACGCTATTATTGCGCTACGGAGTTTTATACCGAAAAATATTCCTATATATGTTAAGGAACATTATTCTCAATTTACGCGTATGCTTCCTGGTTATCGTGGAAAAAGTCCTTATCTTTATAAAGTACTCACTGACATTCCGAATGTATTTTTGGTTGATCTAAACGTTAAGTCTGAGACATTAGTTAGAAATGCCCTTCTTACTGTGAGCCAAACAGGTACGGCGTGTATTGAAGCGGCATGTTTTGAGCGAAAATCGATTTTGATGGGTGATACTTGGTTTTCTGGGATACCAAACGTGTACAGTTTTAGTGCACTTCAGTCATTTGAAGATTTGATGTTGGAGCGAAATCATTCAAGAGAAGAAGTTCTGGAATCCTTGTTAGGTTGGATAGATAATAAGGCTATACCTGGATGTGTAAATCCATCTAGCGAAGAGTATTTTAGGCAGAAATTTTCTGACGCAAAGTATGCAGCAATGTTTGATGATAAAATAATGGTAAAACAGTATGTTGCAACGATTATTAACGACTTGCAAAAGTGTCACTGATCTAGATGGCTCAAGAATTAACTGGAGAAAATATGTTAAATAATAAAACAGTCCTGATTACTGGTGGAACTGGTTCATTTGGTAAGCAGTTCGTCAAAACAATCCTTAACCGTTATCCAGCAGTGAAGAAAATAATCATTTTCTCTCGTGATGAACTGAAGCAGTTTGAGCTGAAACAGCAGTATCCACACAACCAGTACCCTCAACTTCGTTTCTTTATTGGCGATGTGCGTGATCGTAACCGTATGATCCAAGCTTGTGAAGGGGTTGATGTGATCATTCATGCTGCCGCGATCAAACAAGTAGATACCGCCGAATACAACCCAACAGAGTGTATTCGTACCAACATCGATGGGGCGGAGAATGTTATTCAGGCCGCGCTTCAGTGTGGTGTCAAAGATGTTGTTGCCCTTTCGACAGATAAAGCCTGCGCACCCATTAACCTTTATGGCGCCACCAAGCTCGCATCAGATAAGCTGTTTACTGCAGCGAATAACATCAAGGGCTCAAAGAAAATCCGTTTTAGTGTCGTGCGTTACGGCAACGTCATGGGCTCTCGTGGTTCAGTGATTCCTTTCTTTTTGAAAAAGCGTGCAGAAGGTGTGTTACCGATCACTCATGAAGAGATGACGCGTTTTAATATTTCATTGCAAGATGGCGTAAACATGGTGATGTATGCGCTTGAGCACCATCTTGGCGGTGAAATTTTTGTACCGAAGATCCCATCGTACAAGATATTAGATATCGCAAAAGCCATTGCACCTGAGTGCAAAACTGAGGTTGTTGGGATCCGCCCAGGTGAGAAACTGCACGAAGAGATGATCACCGACACAGACTCTCTTAATACTATCGACCTTGGTAAGTATTACGCGATTCTGCCTTCTGTTTCCTTTACTTACACCGAAGCAGAATATCTCAAACACCACAAAGCTGAAAAAGTGCCGTTTGGATTTAAATACAACTCCGGTACCAATACAGAGTGGGAAAGTATTGAAAGCTTACGCGAGCTCATCAAAGAGCACGTAGATCCCAACTTTGCAGTGTGAGAGCCGCAGTGATCCCTTACGGAAAGCAAGACATAAGTCAGCAAGATATTGATAGTGTCGTTGAGGTGTTGAAATCCGATTTCCTCACCCAAGGACCTCAAGTTCCTGCGTTTGAAAAAACCTTAACTGAGCATACTGGAGCGAAGTTCGCCTTTGCCGTCAATAGTGCGACCTCGGCGCTGCACATGGCCTGTTTAGCACTGGGACTGGGTGAAGGGGATTGGTTGTGGACGTCACCTATTACGTTCGTCGCGTCGGCAAATTGTGCCTTGTATTGTGGCGCAAAGGTGGACTTTGTCGATATCGACCCCGCAACGTATAACCTATGCCCCCGCAAGCTCGAAGAAAAACTCATCAAGGCCAAAGCGAAGGGCATGCTGCCGAAAATCGTGGTGCCCGTTCATCTGTGTGGTCAGCCCTGCGACATGCAAGCCATTGGTAAGTTAGCGAAGGAGTACGGATTTCACGTGATTGAAGATGCCTCGCATGCCATTGGAGGCAAGTACCGTGGTCAGCCGATTGGCAATTGTGACTATTCAGACATTACCGTATTTAGTTTCCACCCGGTGAAAATAGTCACCACTGCCGAGGGTGGGGCTGCTTTGACTAATCACCCAGATCTTGCAGACAAGTTGGCGTTACTGCGCAGTCATGGCATTACCCGCGATCCAAAGCAGATGGAAGGGGAAAGCCATGGCGGCTGGTATTATCAGCAGATCGCCTTGGGTTACAACTACCGAATGACAGAGCTTCAAGCGGCGTTGGGCGTGAGCCAAATGCAGCGGTTGGAAGATTTTGTCACTGCCCGACATCAGATTGCGCAACGTTACAATGAACAATTGGCTGATTTACCTATTGTGCTACCGTACCAACTACCGGAAACGTATTCTGGCTTACATCTCTATGTGATTCGTTTGTGCTTAGAGGAGATCGGATTAAGTCACAAGCAGGTATTTGATGCACTGCGTGAGCGAGGGATCGGTGTGAACCTGCACTATATTCCGGTCCATACGCAGCCCTATTACGCCAAGATGGGCTTTAGTGTAGGAGATTTCCCGGAATCTGAACGCTACTATCAAGAAGCGATGTCACTTCCCATGTTTCATGGTATGACACTTGAGCAACAAAATACCGTGGTTCAAATTCTCACCGACGTATTACAGAGACGCTAATGAAAATCGCGATTATTCCAGCACGAGGTGGTAGCAAACGCATACCAAGGAAAAATATCAAGGCGTTTCATGGTAAGCCGATGATCGCTTATTCCATTGAAGCCGCCTTGGCCTCTGGCTGTTTTGATAAAGTGATCGTATCAACCGATGACGCTGAAATTGCCCAGGTCGCCCAGGCTCATGGGGCTGAGGTGCCTTTTTTACGGCCGACAGACATTTCTGACGACTATGCGACGACGATGGACGTTATGGCTCATGCGATTCATTGGTGTCAAAATGAAGGTTGGGATATTGAAGCGGTCTGCTGTTTATACGCAACGGCGCCGTTCGTGCGATCTGAAGATTTGCAGCAAGGCTATGCTCTATTGCAAGAGACAGGAGTGCAATTTGTCTTTAGTGCAACATCGTTCCCATTCCCCATTCAGCGTGCAATCAAACTGGGTCAAGACGGTGGCGTTTCGATGTTTGCACCAGAAAATGAGCAAGTAAGATCACAAGATCTTGAGGAAGCCTATCATGATGCAGGGCAGTTTTATTGGGGGCAGACCGATGCCTTTGTGGAAAAACGTTCTGTTTTTTCACCTCACTCTCGAATCGTGCTTCTTCCTAGAAAGCGTGTTCAAGACATCGATACACTTGAGGACTGGGAGTTCGCCGAATCCTTATTTACTGCCTTGAAACTCGTTAAGTCACAAAGTTAGGGTAAGTCATGAAGGTTGTTTTCCGAGTCGATGCGTCTTTATTGATCGGCAGTGGGCATGTGATGCGTTGCCTGGTACTTGCTAATGAGTTACGCCGCAAAGGGCATGAAATTCTGTTCGCTTGCACGCCACTCACCGGAGATATGCGTTCGTTTATCCTGGAGCGAGGATTTGACGTTTTGGCTCTTCCCGAGCCTCGAGAAGTGATGAAGCCCGCGCATGATGCCGACTATGAGGCGTGGCTGCAAAAGAGCGTGGATGCCGATGCCGATGATTTCTTAAGGGCCGTGTCCGCGGCAGATCTGGTCATTACCGATCACTATGCGATTGGAGAACCTTGGCAGAAACGGGTCAAAGCATCGCTCGGTTGTCGCTTGCTTGCCATTGACGATTTAGCAAGGCATCATCGAGCGGATCTGATATTGGATCAAACGCTAGGACGTGAGCAAGCCGCTTATGCCGAGTCAAAAACACGCGTGCTGGTTGGTAGTGAGTATGCCTTGTTGCAGCGAGGTTTCTCGAGTCAGCGAGAAGCCGCACTTGGCCGAGCGTTGTCAGAAGACCGTCCTAAAGTACTGGTTTCGATGGGCGGAATTGACGCCCCCAATGCCACCTTAAAAGTGCTTGAGTCATTGTGTCATCCACAAATAGACGCTGAAATTACTGTGCTCTTATCCCCGCGAGCACCTCACTTTCATAAAGTGAAAGCGTGGTGTGCTTTGCACTCGCAGGTCACGCATCAAGAATTTGTCGAAGATATGGCCAGCTTAATGTTGGCTCATGATGTGGCGATTGGTGCACCAGGCACCACCAGTTGGGAGCGTGCTTGTCTTGGCTTACCCAGCATTATTGTTCCCTTAGCTGAAAATCAACAGCTAATCTGCCAGCAGCTCGTCAAGCGCCATGCGGCCTTGCAAGTCGATATCGATGTTATCCCTCAGCGTTTAGCCGATGAGTACCAGAAGCTGCTAAAGCAATGGTCACAGATCAAAGACACCAATTTGGCGCTTTGTGATGGACGGGGTGCTCGTCGAGTCGTGTTTGAAATCGAACAGTTACTAGGAGAAGAGAAAGAAGGGATCAGTTTGGTGCGGGCGTTACCAGAAGATATTGCATTGATTTATGAATGGCAGTGCCATCCAGAGACCAGAAAACATGCATTAACGCCAAATATACCAACGTGGGATGAACATCATGCCTGGATGTCGAGAAAATTACGCTCAGTTACAGACTACTACTATATGGTTGTGGAGCGAGCTAATGAAGGCCAAAAAGTGGGTGCCGTTCGTTTAGATAGAATGCGTCCAGGACACTATCTTGTCTCCATTTTTGTTGATCCGCAGAATTATGGGAAAGGAATAGCGTACAAAGCGCTACGAGCAATTGATGCAATCCATCCCGATGTGACACTTCATGCCACTGTTTTGAAAGCCAACATTGCATCACAACGACTGTTCCAAAAAGCCGACTACCAACAAGTCGATGAAGAAACTTATATCCGTCAACCCATTGATTGAGGCAAAAATGACGCCATTTATAACCATTGACGGCCGCAAAATCGGTCCGGATTATCCTCCCTATATTATTGCAGAACTTTCCGCTAATCATAATGGCGATATCAACCGTGCTTTCCAAATTATGGAAGAAGCAAAAAAGGCGGGGGCTGATGCGATCAAATTACAAACTTATACCCATGAAACAATCACTATGGATTGTGACTCTGAGGAGTTCCAAATTCATGGAGGCTTATGGGATGGCCAGACCCTGTACGAACTTTATAAGGGAGCGCATATGCCTTGGGAGTGGCATAAGCCGCTCTTTGAGAAAGCCAAACAGCTAGGCATAACCATATTTAGCTCTCCGTTTGATTTCACAGCGGTTGACCTTTTAGAAGAACTGGACGCGCCTGCGTATAAAATCGCTTCTTTCGAGTTGATAGACTTGCCCTTGATTAAGCGAGTAGCACAGACGGGCAAGCCAATGATTATGTCAACAGGCATGGCAAATGAAGTGGAGATTGCAGAGGCTATCAAGACAGCGAAAGAGAATGGTTGCCAGGAACTCGTGGTACTTCACTGTGTGAGTGGTTACCCAGCGCCTGCCGATCAATATAATCTCAGAACAATTGCAGATATTGCTGAGCGTTTTAATGTTCTTGCAGGGCTTTCGGATCACACAATAGACAATGCGACGGCGGTGACATCAGTGGCGCTTGGGGCTTGTTTGATAGAAAAACATGTGACGATGGATCGAAATGGTGGTGGTGCCGACGATAGCTTTTCATTAGAGCCGCATGAGCTGCAAGCATTGTGCCGAGATACAAAGACCGCTTGGGCAGCTTTGGGTAAAGTGAATTACGAGCGTACCGAGGCAGAGAAAGGCAATGTTAAGTTCCGTCGCTCTTTATATATTGTAAAGGATATCAAAGCGGGGGAGGTCTTAACCGAAGAGCATGTGCGTAGTATTCGGCCTGGCTTTGGCTTAGCGCCTAAGTATTATGATGAAGTTTTGGGGAAAAAAGCGAAAACAAACATCGCTAGAGGAACAGCACTACGATTTGATTTGATTGAAGAGTAGTTCAGAATCATAGCTCTATATTTCTCTTTTTCTGGATAAAAATAAGGCTGCATTGAATATGTAGCCTTATTTTATTCAATGGTTATGTTTTCAATACCGCATCTTGTGAATAGATTCGCAATGCGACTCTCCCTCTGCTTCACATGCTCATCTAGATTGTAGTCTTGGTTTAAGTTGTTGTTTTCTAGATTAAATATTGGCATGTTTGGGTACAATATTAACGATGTGTATTGTACCGTTGAAAGTATACCAACAAGAGCTGATAAATGAATTCTCTTATCAATAAGTTCTATCTCGAGTGGTAGCTCACTATGATGGTAAGTAACATTATCTAGTGCTAATATTTTATTTCTAACTTCTTCTGATTCTGTTCTATGTGGAAAATATAATATAGGTTTGTTTAGTTTCTTCTGAAAATACGATACTTCCTTTATATAGCTTGCTATTGTTTTTCTACGTTTATGGCCAATAGCCCCTTGTCCAATAAATCCTATTGGAGCATTTGGATCATATAGTGATTCTAGGTTATATTGACTTTTTAAGTGTTCAAAGGTGTTTCGTTCAATGTGATGTATAGGTGATGGAATATCAAAAATCGTAAATAATTCAAGGTTAGTAGATTGAGGCATTTTACCAACTGGTTGGCAACCTCTAAGTCGAGTCATAAGGTCAGGCATTAGACGTGGTCGGTAATAGCAAGTTTTGGGTCTAATAACTTCTTCATACTCATTAATTGTTAATGTTCCATCATCAAAATAGACTTCTTTAACAATGTCTAAGTTTCGTAAAATTAGCTTTGTACGCCAAGCATTATATTCTGCATGGAAAAAGTGATCAATGACACGACCATGTGCCATTTTCCTGATTTTTCGTATAACCGATGGTACCTGTTTGCTGCGAGAAGTTCGACCGATTGTTATCACGCAATCCCATTCAGAAAAATTAACGAGTTTATTTTGTTGGGTAATACCAGGTTCTGACTCTTGGTTTACTAGTATTAGAATGTTTTCTTTGGTTTTATAGTGGGCCTTGGCTTCACAAGCACAAATATACTGAAATGGTGATGTGACTAAGAACACGTTCATATTGTTGAATCCGTAGTGACTGACAGTTTCATACTCACAGACAAAGTACGAGCAAGTGAACCTTGATTATTATGTACCACTCCATATGCTGATTTCGCGAGTTTACAACACAATGAGTTGTTATGTAGGAGGCGAGCTATATGGAGAGCGATGTCAGTGCCTTCACTAACGATGATGCCATTGGCTTGCTGTAATTCTACGGTAATTTCTTTAAAATTAAAGAAACTCGGCCCAGTTATAACAGGAACTCCCAGCGCTGCTGGCTCTAACACATTATGCCCGCCTACTTTGTCTCCAATCAGGCTTCCACCCATAAAACAGACATCAGCTGCGCCCAGCAAGATCAACATCTCTCCCATGGTGTCGCCTAGGTAAACTTGAGTCGAGTCGCTAACGTCTTGCTGTTGCGTGCGCCTTATCGTTTCAAACCCTTGTGCTTGGCACAGTTCGAACACCGAATCGAAACGCTCTGGGTGACGAGGAACTAAAATCAACAGAGCGTTGGAGTGCGATTCAAGTACTTGTCGATGTGCGGCCAATACCTGTTCATCTTCGCCTTTGTGGGTGCTCGCGGCTATCCAGATAGGTCTGTCTTGGCCAAGCTGAGCGCGCAATTCAGCGCCTTTGCGTTTGATCTCATCAGAGATATGGATATCGAATTTTATCGAACCCGTGACGCAGAGTTTCTCTGCCGCGACCCCAAGCTTGGCGAAACGATCCGCGTCTGCTTGGGATTGGCAAAGAACTTTACTCAAACAAGGATGGATCAGGTTAAATAGCGGCTGCACTTTGGCGTAGTTTTGCTGAGATTTTTCTGATAAACGAGCATTGACCACGATAATCGGAATATTGGCTTTGTGCACGGTGGCTAAGGTGTTGGGCCACAGCTCGGTTTCGATGATCAGCATCTTAGCGGGATTGACCACTTTAAGAAAACCACGGACGGCAAAAGCGAAATCGATCGGCATATAGCGGTGTTCGACTAAATCACCCAGCTTTTCGATTTGTTCTGCGCCAGTACTCGTCGTGGTGGTCACGACAATCCGTTGCTCCGGGATTTGCGCTTTGATGGCTTTGATGAGCGGAATCGCCGCGAGGCTTTCACCGACAGAGACGGCATGGATCCACAGTGGTCTCGCTTGCCCATCAAGTTTGGGCGTGATACCGAAATGCTCTTTCCAGCGCGCCCCAAACTTTGGCTTATTCGCTTTGCTGCGATACAAGCCGAACAGTAGCAAAGGCGCGGCAAGGGCCAGAATCAGCGTATAGAACAGCCGCACTAACATGCGCTCACCGCAATGGCATCGAGCTTACGAATGCTGTCTAACACTTGCTTTGGTGTCAGTTCCGACAAACATTTGAGATGCTGGTACTGGCACTCACGTTTAAAGCAGGGGCGACATTCAATATCGGTATGCACAATCTCGACCTTTTCGGCCAGCGGTGGGGTGTATTTCGGCGAGGTCGAGCCATACACCGCCACTACATTACAACCAACCGCCGCGGCGACATGCATCAGGCCTGAATCGTTACTCACCACCGTGTGACAAGCTGCCAGCAGATCCACCGCTTCGATAAGGCTGGTTTGCCCGGCTAACACTTGGATTTGAGCATGATACTCGCTCGGCACGCGCTGTTTAATGCTGTTGCAGGTGTCGAGATCTTTTTGCGAGCCAAACAGCCATACTTGATGGCCTTGCTGGCACATGGCATGGGCGACTTCGGCATAATGGCTTTCTGGCCATTTTTTAGCCGGGCCAAACTCGGCGCCAGGGCAAAGGCCAATGGCTTTGCTTTGTGTAGAGAGATCAAACTTCGCCAGCGTTTGTTGCTGCGCTTCGACATCGATGGAAAGCTTAGGACGAGGCAGCGTTTCCAGGCCACCGAGCGAGGCGGAATCGACCATTTGCGCTCGCGGATGAGCCAGCGCCACGTAGCGCTCGACCATATACTGGAAGGCTTTTTTATTAGGGCGTAAATCATTGAGCAGGCCATAACGCAGCTCACCGCGCCAGCCTGTGCGCAGAGGAATATTGGCAAACCAAGGAATGAGCGCCGATTTGGCCGAGTTAGGCAAAACGTAGGCGTGATCGTACTTAAACTCGCGCAGCGACTTACCGATTTCACGACGGCCCAGCAAGTTAAACTCCCCATGGCCAAGCGGCATTTCAATCGCTCGGTTCACTTCGGGCATGCGTTCTAAGATGGGTTTACACCAGCCTGGCGCCATCACATCAATCAGCGCATCAGGGTGTTGCTGCTTAAGTGTGGTGTAAAGTGACTGCGACATCACCATATCGCCCACCCATGAAGGGCCAATAACTAAGATCTTCATGATTTTACCGCCGGTTTCTTTAAATCTTCATTGTTGTAAGGGCTGCGCTCGTTGGGATCGGGCCGCGTACGCAGAAGTTGGAACGTCCACATGTACTGTTCTGGATAACGAGAGACTTGCTGTTCGATAAAGACGTTCATGGCTCTGGCATCGGCGTGTTCATCCCCACTTGGGAAGTTCTCCCACACAGGAGAAATTGTGATTTCATATTTGCCAGTTTCGGTATTAAGGCGAGTAAAGGCAGCTAGTACCTTGGCTTTACTCACTTTAGCCAGTTTGCCTAAACCCGGTAAGGTGGCTTTCTGAGTGGCAAAAAAATCGACGAACAGGCTCTGTTCACGGCCATGATCTTGGTCAGGAAGATAATAACCGATATACCCCTCGCGCACCGATTTCATGTAAGGTTTTATTCCGGCGCTGCGCTCGTAAATTCGTCCACCAAATTGCATACGTTGCCTGTGCATCAGCCAATCACCAACCGGGTTTTTTTGCTCTTTGACCATGGCCACCACTGGGCTGCCTTTTGAGGCGAGCAATACTGGCAAAACATCAATCGCCCAAGTGTGTGGCGTGAGTAAAATGACGTTGTGGCCTTGCTCTCGAACCGTTTGTAAATGCTCTAGACCTTTTATTGAACAGCTCTTTTCTAAATAGCGTTTGCCAAAGAGGGTGATGAGCGGAAAGTTGAGTAGAAAGACCCCTGCTGTGGTTAGGCACTCCAACAAGATGGCTTCTTTCTCATTATCACTTTTGTCCGGAAAGCATAAGGTTAAGTTGGCCCAGATGTTGTGCACAGTACGCGGTGGGTTACTGGCAAGATTTTTAGCGATTTTACTGGCAATCCAATATTGTAAACGGATGGGCAGTAAAGCAATCGGCAACCCCACAATCAGGCCTAGCCATATTCCCCAATATTTAGGTGCAAGAAAACCCCACTGGAAGGTGGGGTGGTATGCTTTAGGATCGAAGTCGTTTCGTTCAGTTTTCATACTAATTTTTTTAGAGCAGGTGCTAGGAAGAGCGGCCCTAGGGAAGAGCGGGCCCTGGGCCCTAGGAAGAGCAAAACCTATCAACCTAGAACCCAGTCCCTAGCAACCCAGAACCTAGAAACCTAGTCCCTAGAGCCTACCCCCTAGAAACCTAACCATTAACAATCGCCATATACTCCGCTACCCCTTCGGCGACGGTCTTAAACTCGACATCACAGCCGGCAGCGCGCAGTTTGGTTAGGTCGGCTTGGGTAAATTCTTGGTAAGCGCCTTTTAGATGTTCAGGAAACGGGATGGTTTCGATCTCGCCTTTACCATGATGTTTGATCACCGCCTTGGCCACTTCTTCGAAGGATTCTGCGTTGCCAGTGCCGCAGTTAAAGATGCCAGAGACACCGTTTTGCATAAACCACAAGTTCACCTTACACACATCACCGACGTAGATGAAGTCACGTTTGAACTGTTCACTGCCAGCAAATAGCTTTGGATTCTCACCGGCAAGAATTTGATTATTGAGGTGGAACGCCACCGAGGCCATGCTGCCTTTATGCTGTTCACGTGGGCCGTAGACATTGAAGTAACGAAAGCCAGTGATCTGCGAGAGTTTTTCACCGTGTTCTTCGGCATCTTGCCATAGACGACGCACGTAGTTATCAAACTGCTGTTTTGAGTAACCGTAGACATTCAGTGCGCCTTCGTACTCCTGCTCCTCTTTAAATACCGAGGTTTCGCCGTAGGTAGCCGCAGAAGAGGCGTATAGAAATGGGATCTCGCGATCCAAACAGTAGTGCAGCAACTCTTTTGAATACTCATAGTTGTTGAGCATCATATACTTGCCGTCCCACTCGGTGGTTGCCGAACAAGCACCTTGGTGGAACACTGCTTCGATCGGGCCGAAATTGTCGCCCGCCATAATTTGGGTAAGAAAATCATCACGATCCATGTAATCGGTGATGTCGAGGTCAACCAGGTTTTTGAACTTTCTACCATTTTTTAGATTGTCTACCACCAAAATATCATTGATGCCAATCTCGTTGAGGGCCTTAACAATATTGCTGCCAATCATGCCAGCGCCACCAGTTACGATGATCATAAATCTTCCGCCATAGGTTAAAAATGCGCTCCGAGTTTAGCAGAAAAAGCGTAGGCGAGGAAACAGGGCAAATCCACGATGAAACGGGGTTCCTACTCAGGTGAATTGAGACTTACTTTCGATAACTGCAAGCAAACTTATCCCAATCTCACATTTTTTTACGCAATATTCATGAAATAGTCTTTCTGTCTAATAATTAATCCATATAGCAAATATATCGTCTACATTCATTGTAGTTGCAAAATCATCAATACAGTCATTGGTAGGATTAATATGACAACCTTCAGTCGCACCGTAATAAGCACTCTTATCGCGGCGGCACTTTCAGCCTGTGGTGGCGGGGATGGCGGCGGCAGTAGCCCAGACCCAGTCGACCCAGTGACCCAAGTGCGTGCCATCAGTACTCAAATCGTTTCCGGTCAAGTGACATCAAGCAGCGGACAACCCGTCGCCAAATCGAGCGTTGCGGTTCAGTTCCAAAGCAGTGATGGTCAGTCATTGCTCGAATTGAGTACCGAAAGTGATGACAGTGGTTTCTATTCTATCTCCGTTCCTGAAATTAAAGCCGATGCTCACCAAGCCAGCCGCTTGGTCGTTTCAGTGGCGAAATCAGGGTTTGTTGATAACGAAAAAAGTATCGACGTTAACGATCAATCCAATCGAATCTCGGTCAATGTGCTCTTGGCCACCGCTCAGGTGAGCACGGTCAAGCGCTCCGACCTTGCTTCTATTGTGGTGTCAGCCAATGGCGTGCCGAGCTTGCGCTTTTCTCTGGTAAAAAATAGCCAAGGACAGCAGCGGGTTGTGGTCGGAGAGGTTTCTCCTGCCGCCGACGAAGATGTGCAGCTTGCGCTTAATCTTCCAGTGGCCAATATCGACCCGAATGTTGAAGCGATCAACAGTGAAGTGGCGTACTTTGATTCGAGTAATGCTAATGATATCCAAAGCTTCCCTGGCGAGTTTGAAGGGCAAGGGACCACGGACAATCAAGGGCAAGGGGTCAATTTTGATAACCAAAACAGCGATGAAAGCTATCGCCTGATCTCCAGTACCTTCAGCCAAATTCGCTTGACCGATGAAAATCAACAGCCGTTACCACTGACCGATGTTCAGCCCGCGGCCGGTGAAAGCCCATCAATTGTGATGATGGTGCCGAAAGGCTCTTACCCGACCATTCAGCGCGATTTTGATTTAACCACAGATGGTATTCAGATCCCGATTTACGTCTATCGCAGTGGACAAGGTTGGCAATATGTCGGGAATGGGGTGCTGGTCAATGATGCGGCAGGCAATGTGGTGACCAGTAGTACGGACATTCCGATTGACGATCAGGGCGTCATTAGCCTAACGGGCCAAGAAGCATTGCAGTTGTACGTTAAGGTAGAGATCAGTCAGGCCAATCAGTGGATTCAGTGGATCAACTTGGACTGGCCGATCAAAGCGGGCGTCAATATCAATATCTGTCTGCAAGGTAAAGTCAGGTACCAAAACGGTGAAACATTCTACGGCCAGATCAGCGTTCGTCTACCTGATGGAGGAACGGAATGGCACTATATCGAAGATGGCGCATACCAAATTAACACTTTGGTATCAGGCACGTCAGCCGAACCGACCAATGGAGCCTTGTGGTCACTGCCAGTCTACAACCAAAAAACCTGGCAGACAGAATATGTGCAGATGCCAGCCACTCTCAACGTCGGTGCGTGTAATGATTTGCCAGAGTTGCTCTTAGTCAACCCTTATGCGTGTACGTTAGAAGGGCACACATTTGAGTCCAATGGCAGCACACCAGTGGCGAATCAATACGTACGCATCAGTCATGCGCGTGGTCAGGACTATGCCTACACCGGTACCGACGGTTCTTACAGCCAAAGCGTATTGTGTGACAGTCCACTTGCGGTCAGCGCCCTTGGGCAGAATAAAACCGAGACGGTGACGAGCGCACAACAAAAAGCGACGTTGGATTTCATCAAAGCCAATCAGCCACCGCTACTAGGGGCGCTGCTGCGCACGCCATCACAAATGAAAATCGATGAAAGCGCCGATCTGCGTTGGTCGGTTTCCGATCCAGACGGAGATGCCGTGACGGTCAATATCGAGTGCGAAGGCGATGACAACTGCACCATTGAGCGCAGTGGCACGCGAGCGACCATCACCTTCAGTTCGATTGGCGAGAAAACGCTGGTGATCAGTGCGGATGATGGACAAACCCGTACTACTGGCAGCGTTAATCCAATACGCCGCTTCCCGATTACCGTGCGTGACAGCGACAACATCGCGCCGCAAATCATCGGTTTTGATTACGGCAACACCCGTTACTCTGCCGGTCAAACGATTAAAGTCCAGCAAGGTAATCAAGGCATTGTCACCGCCATTGCCCGTGATGGTAACGGCGATACGCTCAGCTATCAATGGAGTGGTAAATGCAGTGGCACTACGACGCAGTGCGATCTCGCCTCAGTCGCAGTTGGCGAACATACCGCCACACTGACTGTCACTGACGATCACAACACGCCGCTCTCGAGCTCGGCCAACATCAAGTTCAAGGTGGTGGCAGATCAAGCGCCAGTGATTGAGGTGCTCAGTGTTAACCCAAGCTCTGTCGGCAGTAACGGGCAGAATAACGTGGCACTGATTACGCTGGCAGCGTTAGTGAGTGATGACTTTACCGCGCGTGATCAACTGCAACTGAGCTGGAACCTAGTCAACAGCGACGAGCAAGATGTCACTTCTTTGCTGGGCGATACACCAGGGCAAACCATTCGTTTGGCGGCCGATACCATCCCCGTTGGCAGTTATCAGGCGACGTTAAGCGTCACCGATACGGCAGCCACGCCAAACGTGAGCAGCAAATCGGTGGCGTTTACTGTGCTGGCCAATCAGCCTCCGTCAGTTGCGCTTAGCAGTAGCGCCACAAAGATCACGGTTTTGCAAGGTCAGATGAACAGTGAGGCGGTGATTGTCACGGCGACAGTGTCGGATGACGACGGCGACGCAGGCCTCACGCTGGATTGGACTATGACGAAAGACGCTCAAGACATGAGCAGCGCACTGGCGTTGTCCGCTGACGAGCGGCAAGCAACGATCGCGGCGAACAGCTTGAGTGCAGGCAACTATGTGATCACGCTAAAAGCGACCGATGCGGTTGGTTTGAGCAGCGAATCGCAGTTGACCGTGAGTGTGGTCGAAGACAAAGCGCCGCAAATTCTTTCGTTGACAGCAACGCCAAGAATTCAAAAAGCGAATGAGTCGGGCACCAACCCGGACGCGATTCACTTCAGTGTTAGCGTGAGTGACGACAACGACGATGCTCCAACAGTGGAGTGGACGTTTAGCACGGGCGTAACGGCAACGGACAATGGCAACACTGCCAGCATTGCAGCCGAAAGCTTAGCGGTTGGCGAATATCAAGCCAGCGTCACGGTCACGGATAACCAAGGTCAGGCGACAACGCAAAATCTCGCCTTCTCGGTACTCGAATTTTCAGGAAACATCGGAATTATTGTCGAATAATTGGCAGGGACAGAACTATGAAAACTCTATTCACACTTAAACCATTGGCAGTGGTTGTCGCTGCTGCAATCGGCTTGGCAGGCTGTAACAGCGAGAGCCAAGTGGCATCGTCTCCCGATGCGACTCAAGAGCAGAAAACCGCATCGGTCAAACTGGCGGCTAAATTCCCCGCACCCGAAGCAGGCGCAGCTTGGATTGGTAGCGCGAGTGAAATTGAGATCGATTTTTATCGCAACCAGTATGTGGGCAGCTTATCGGAAGCAGAAGATATGCTTGATGCCTACCATTTTTGCCAAGAGGAAAACTACAAGTCGGAAAACCAAAACCAAACGGTGATGGTCGGCGACGAAGAGCTGGAATGCTATGAGCTGCCAAACAACGGCATGAAAGAGCGTTTTGCGGTGGCCGCTTCGCTCAGCGCCAGCTCACCAACGGCATCGGTCAATCTCATGCCCGGTAAATACCGTGTTGAAGCACATTTTTATGATGCGCAAGGTGGTTTGCGTGAAACCAGTGTCAGCTACGTCACCTTCACCGAGGGTGAGCATCAAGTCGCGCTCAAAGGGGTTTCCGCTACTTGGACGGCACAAACGCCTATCGCGCTTTCACTGCTCAATCAGGCCCATGAGAAAGATTGGGATCCAGAAACCGAAGGCGTGCAAACGCCAGCCGAAGCAATGGGGCTGACTGGGAACATCCTAGGTCTGCATTTGCCAAGCCTGTTTGGCTATTCTGGCCCTTTAGGCGAAGAGCTGGAGTTGGACGATGGTGAAATTGGTATCTTAACGGGCAACATGACTAACGCCAAAGCTTCTGCGGCGCTGCTGGTTCCTGTGTGGCGAATTCAAGATGGCACTGGTGAGACTGATCTACACCCTCAAGCCAACCAAGATGACTATGACATGGGTTATATGGTTGAGCCAGGAGAAGTGGTAGAGCATCTGTATCGCCACGATACCATTGCTGGGCTGTACCAGCAGTATGCGGCGGGTGAAAACAGTGCGTTCATTGAACTCGGTACCAAGGAAATTGAAATCTTCTCCTCTGACTGGAGTGATGAAGAGCAAGATAGCCCAAGCCGCATGTTCTGGAACGCCTCTGTCTTGATGGGCGTCGCTCATGTGAGCGCAGACGAAGATGAAGAGGTAGAGCGTAACGCTTGGTATATGCGCAATATTACCTACTGGGATGCCGATATCGGGCAAAATGTGGATACGGGCATTCAAGTTCTGGATGTCGGAACTTGGCAGGAACAAAACAACTACGAGAAAACCTTCTTGGATGTTTTGCAAGGCAGTGCGAACTCGTTTGTCGGTGGCAATACCATTAATGGTTTCTTTATCGAAGTGGTTGAAAAGGGAACGGAATCAGACGGTGCCGAAATGCCGGCTCAGTACCTTGATGCCTCACTCAATGAGGTGGCTGTGCAAGCGGGCTTGTTGGCTAAAGCCAGCGAAAGCTGTCATGAACTAACAAATAAAGAGGTGAGCTTTAGTAACCAGTACCGCTGGGATGAAGAAAACAGCCGCTGGGTAGCAGGGACAACCAACGAGCTGTTGCTAAACGCTTACAGCAATCTCTATCCAACCTTCAATAGCTACCGTAGCGGGCATCAAAACGAGATTGATATGAACAATCTGAATATCAGCTATTATCAGGCTGAAATTGATAGTGCTTTGGCTAATGGTGCTAGCGAGGCAGATGTTCAATGGCTGGAAGACTTAATTACCAGTCTGCAAAATAGAAACACCTTAGAGCTTGCGGCTATTGACGATCTCAATACTCTGGAAGCTGAGTTTAATTCGAATGTCGATCTTAACGAGGATGGTACCGCGACCCTGTTTGAAGATGGTGTGTTCTACGCTGAGGGTTACTCATCGGGTTACTGCTATGTCAGCAGCCAGTGGAATTCAGAGCAGCAGATCAATAGCTACTCGCTAAACTGTGAAGGGGTGTCGGAAGCGGTAACCGAAGTGATGGCTTACACCACCACCACCACGGCAACTATGTGCATCCAACCATTCACGCTTGAAGCCTCTGAACTGGCGATTGATTACGGCACCGATGGCGGCGTGATCGTCGAATAAGGCAAATATCGAGTTAATCGTGTTATCGCTTTCATCACACCATGCTGCGACGTAGCATGGTGTGATGTTTTTTTACAGCGCAGATCTTTACAGCACAGATAGTTACAAAGTAGATAAATGTGCTGGTTCACATTCGCTTTTATTGATTTGTTTGCGTTATACCGCTTGGTTTTTCTCCATCAAGCGGATAAAAATTGAGTATAAATAGAAAGGATATCTTCACTACAGGAATTGCACGGATGCCGTACTTTCTTCGCCGTTTTCTTATTGTTATCACTCTGCTTGGCCCAGCTTTGCTGGCTAGCCATGCTGCGTTAGCGCAGAGCTGGTTAGTACGCATCAGTGACACGGGTTATAGCGAACGTTTTTCGCACCTAACGCCGCTGTATACTTTTACTGATCAAGACCGCCTGCTCAGTGTTAAACAAGCCGACCTCCTGCCTTTTTTCGCCGATAGCGAAGTGCGCTATATCGAACCTGATGCGCTATTGCAATTGCAAGAGCCAGTGCAATTGCAAGAGCCAACGCAATTAGAAGACCAAGTGCAACTAGATGAACCAGCGCCATTAAGCGAGCGGCAGCAAAAGAGCGGCCTTTTGCGCGCCGCTCAGGCCGCCACTGAAGTGCAAGATGGCTTAGCGATTGCGGGCTTCTCGCAGCTCAGCGCAAGCGAACGACAGTGCGATGCCATGCGTGTTGCGGTGCTGGATTCCGGTGTCGATATCAGCCATAGCGCGCTTAGTCATGTACTTTTCTCTGCGCCCTTTGATGTGATCAACCCAAGCACCAATATGAGCGATCCGTTTGGCCATGGCACGCATGTAACGGGGATTCTGGCTGCTAAAGCGAGTGAAAGTAGCAGCGTTCAAGGGGCATGCAGCAGCGCACAAGTGATGCCAATCCGCTTTTTAGGCGACACAGGCGGCGGGAAAATCGCCGATGCGGTGACGGGCATTCGCTGGGCGATAGACCACCAAGCCAACATCATCAACCACTCTTGGACGGTGACCCAATACTCGCAAGCGTTGTGGGATGTAATGAAAGAAGCTGACCAACTCGGCATCATTCAAATTGTCGCCGCAGGTAACTCGGGCTTCGATCTAGAACGCGACGGCTTTGATGTCTATCCAGCCGAGTTTGCCGCCCAACTGCCGATGATGTTAGCCGTTGCTAACTGGGACAACGCAAACCAACGCCTTAACAGCACCAGCAACTTCAACTGGGCCAAGGCCGACTTAGCCGCGCCTGGCACCCATATTCTCAGCTTAGCGCCGAATAACGCGACAAGAACAGAGAGTGGCACGTCGATGGCGGTGCCGTTTGTCACGGCCGCCAGCGCTATGCTTTGGCAGCAAAACCCTAATTGGTCTGCGGGGGCGCTCGTCAGCGCCGTAGTGCAGCAGAGCCAAACCAGCGCGCCTTTGGTCAGCCGGGTAAGACAAGGACGAAGGCTCAGCGTGGCCAATTTCGCTGATATCGCCGCACCGGGCCCGCAAGTGCTGTCGATTGAGCGAGTCTCTGGTGAGTTTCGTCTATCTGGGCATCGTTTAAACGAAGTCAGCGCTTGGCGCTATCGCAGCGCTGCGCAAAACAGTACTTTGGCAGAACGTGAACGATCACTCACACCCTTGCAATCCAGTGAGAGCTTGGTCTCTTTTAGTGATTGGGATATGCCAGCTGGCTGGCTGGAGTGGCAAAGCGCGGGCGGAGAGTGGCAGCAACTTGAGTATCTGCCTGACGTTCCTGCGCCCATCAATCTCTATCAACAAAGTCTTGAACGTGGCGAGCTGCTAACTTGGCAAGGCAGCGATTATGCCAGCGAGTACCAGATCTATCGTACCAGTAACAATAGCTACAAACAGAAGATCGCCAGCGTCAGCGGCGTGACCAATCAGTATCTCGATAGCGAAGGCAGCAGTGACGCCAGCTATCAGGTGCGCTTGGTGTATCGCATCGAAGTGGGCGGCAGTGAGTTTGAATTAACTTCTCCGCTGAGTGAAAGCTCATCAGATTCCGTCGGCGAGGTCATCCAAGTGGGCCCTGTACCAGTAGGGCAAGAGGCGTGGGTGAGCTTTTTTGTTGACGAAGCGAGCGTGGATTTAGCTATTGTCGAAGATACGAAAAACCTAGTACAAGAGGTGGTGGGCAACCGAGTGCGAATTGCGACCGATGTGGCGCGAACCGGGCAAATCACGGTGAAAAATCGCCTCACCGAAGCGCGACAAATGGCTTTGATTAGCATAGCGGAAGGAGAAAATTGGGGTGTTTCGCTCTCAGGTCAGCCGTTACTGCTGGATTTGACCTCTGCACAACTTTCTGGCGCGCAGCAAATCACCGATGGACGCATATTACTCTCCGGCCAATGGCTCGCGGCGGAAGGAGGAATTTTGCTCCGCCCGCAGCAAGCAAACTATCAGTTTACCCAAGCCAAAGTGATCCGCAGTAGTGGAGAGAGAGAAGTTATTTTAACTAACCGCGGGCAAAGCCTCGCCATCAGCTCGGGGGCCATCGCCAATGCGCAAAGCGCGGCAGAGCAAAGCGATAGCTTTCAAATCCTGCTCGAAATGAGTGTCAGCCCTCTCGCGGTCGCCGGAGAGAAACGCAGCGACAGCCGCTGCTTTCTCGCCACCTCTTTATTTGCCGACCAACCACAAACGCTGGCCTATTATCGCCACTTTCGCGACGAGGTATTGCTCAATCTCCCCGGCGGCGACTGGCTGGTGGCGCAGTATTATCACTGGTCCCCGCGCCTAGTCGTCTGGGCAGAAGAGCACCCTTGGTTTAAAGCCGTAATGAGGTGGGTGTTGGGGTAAAAAGGCGGTCCTAGGAAAGGCGAGAGCGGCCCTGGTTCCTGGGAGAAAAGCGGGGAAAAGAAGGTTGCTAGGAAGAGCAGGAAAGAGCAGGAGTCTAGGTGCTAGGAAGAGCGAGAAAAGCGGTTAAGAGCGGTCCTGGTTCCTAGGTCGCTAGGTTCTAGGAAGGGCGGGGAAGAGCAGGGAAGAGCAGTAAGAGCGGTCCTGTGGCCCTATGGTCCTGGAAAAGCGGGGAAAAGAAGGTTGCTAGGAAAAGAAGGTTTCTAGGGACTAGGAAAAAAAGGTTGCTAGGAAGAGCGGGAAAAGCGGTTAAGAGCGGTCCTGGTTCCTAGGTCGCTAGGTTCTAGGAAGGGCAGGGAAGAGCAGTAAGAGCGGTCCTATGGCCCTATGGTCCTGGAAAAGCGGGGAAAAGAAGAGGTTCCTAGGTTCTAGGAAAGAGCAGTTTTTCTTCCGCTCTTGCTTGCCTAGGACCCAGGGCCCAGAACCCAGAACCCAGGGCCATTTTTCCGCTCTTGCTCTTCCTAGAAATCTAGCTCCTAGCAACCTCGCCCCTGCTTTCCCCAGCACCGCTCTTAGTCTTTACCATAGGACCATTTTTCCGCTTCTGCTCTTCCTAGCAATCTAGTCCCTATTAATCTCGTCCCTTCTCTTCCGCCCTTGCTTTCCCTAGCCCCTTCCCTTCCTCCCATCACCAAGCCAACACCTTTTGTTAACTTATCAATCAATTTGTCAAAAAGAACGACATAAATCGATTGCATTCACACAACTTATGCATGCATGGCGATAATCTCGCCGAGGGCTTTACCTTACGCAAGTAATTAAAACTACCTAAACAATTGAGCAATAAAAGATTAATCAATGCGTCATTATCATTGAGTAGAGTGTGGAACTCTACAGAACAAGGGGATAACACTGTGTTACTAGGAAAAAAAACATTATTGGCGTGTGCGATTGTTGTAGGCCTAACAGGTTGTAACGATAAAGATAACGACAACGATAAAAAGAGGCTCACCCTGACCATTGCGCACATTAACGACCATCACTCCAAGCTTGATGCCAATAGCAATATGGCGCTGACATTGGCAAACGCAGCGGGTGAAAGCACCTCGGTGCGTAACGATATTGGCGGCTACGCCAAAGTGGTCAGCCAATTCAAAGCATTGGAAGCCAAACACAAAAACCTACTCAAATTGCACGCGGGCGATGCCATTACCGGCACCATGTATTACAGCCTGTTCCGTGATGAACTGCCCGATGCCTTGATGATGAACCAAGTCTGCTTTGATGCCTTTGCGCTTGGCAACCACGAGTTCGATGATGGTAACGAATCTTTAGCCAACTTCTTAGATAAACTGGCAGAAGGACAGTGTAAAACACCCGTATTGGCCGCCAATATCGAAGTGCCAAACAGCAACCCGATCTCTGGCAAATACCAACCTTACAAAGTCTTTGAAATTGATGGTTATCAAGTTGGTGTGATTGGCATTGATATCTCAGGGAAAACTCAGGCCTCGTCGTCGCCATCGGAAGACACGGTTTTCTTAAATGAAGCGGCGACGGCACAAAAATACATCGATAAGTTGAAAGCCGATGGCGTCAACAAAATAGTGCTACTCACTCATCAAACCTACCAAAACGACGTGAAGATGGCAGCCAAACTGACTGACGTGGATGTGATTGTCGGCGGTGATAGCCACACCTTGTTGGGTAATGCACAGCGTTTGAACTCAGTGGGTTTTGCTCCAGCGGGCGATTACCCAACCAAGGTGACTAACGCCAGCGGCCACACCACGTGTATTGTCCAAGCGTGGGAAAATAGCAAAGCGGTTGGTGAGCTAACGGTTGAGTTTACCTCAGACGGTAAAGTGAAAAGCTGTGTTGGCCAGCCACACATTCTTCTTGATCAACAATTTAAAAACAACGACGGAACCCCAGTGGCGTTCGCTGAGGCTGAAAACCAAGCCTTTGTGACTGCCGCGAAAGCCATTCCTGAGCTAGCGTTTGTCGAAGATGATGTCGAAACTGCGGCCTTGCTGAAAAACTTTTCAGATGAGATCAACGTGAAAAAAGCCGAAATCATCAACAGCAGCAACAGCAAGTTGTGTAACGAGCGTGTGCCAGGCAGCAATCATAGCTCGGGCGATCTCTGTGGCCCTGGTAGTGCAGAGCGCGCATTTATGGATAAACACGGCAGCGTGATGGCGCACATTGTTTCTAAAGCCTTTCTTGATCTCTCTTTGCGCGCCGATCTCGCGATTCAAAACACCGGTGGCGTTCGCAAGAGTATCGATGTGGGTAATGTCAGTGTCGGTAATGCCTTTGATGTTCTACCGTTCAGTAATTTCCTCGTTAACTTGGAGATGACAGGGCAAGAGATCATCAACACATTAGAAGATGCGATAGACAACGTGGTCGCCAACAACTCCAGTGGTGCATTCCCTGCGGCGGCCAATCTGCGTTTTGATGTGGATATGAACGCCGAGAAAGGTCAGCGTGTTACGAAGGTTGAAGCGCGTCGCCGTGATGAATCAGTATGGCATACGATTGAACTCGATAAGATGTATATCGTCGTGACCAACGACTTTATCGCCAAAGGCGGCGACCGTTACGACACCATGAAGCCCATCTACGCCGATGACGCGCGCCGTGAAGACACCGGTTTGCTTTACACCGACTCTTTGATCAACTACATCAAAAAGCTCGATAAAGACAAGACCCCACTCGATCAACCCGCCGCCGATGAGATGCCAGTGCAAAACTTTGTTGCATTGAAAAAGTAGGGACTAGGAAAAAAAGGTTGCTAGGAAGAGCAGGGAAAAGCGGTTAAGAGCGGTCCTGGTTCCTAGGTCGCTAGGTTTTAGGAAGGGCGGGGAAGAGCAGGTCGCTAGGGACTAGGAAAAGAAGGTTGCTAGGTTCTAGGTTTCTAGGTTCTAGGAAGAGCAGGAAGAGCAGGAAGAGCAGGAAGAGCGGCCCTGGTTCCTAGGTTGCTGGGTTCTAGGAAAGAGCAGTTTTCCTTCCGCTTTTGCTTGCCTAGGACCTAGAGCACCGATCAGTTTAAAAAACATACAGTGACTTTAGCCCCAAAACATGATCAAATACACAGTATTATTAACTTATCAACTGATTGATTATGTCTAATTCTAGAAACTGGGAACCACCAACTGCTCTTTCCAAAAAAGAGCAGTTTATTTGCAAAAAGTTAAAACAGACCGGAAAACTGTTTGTGTTCTTACGCACCAATCGTCATCTCATCATTAATGAAGAGATTAATCATAAGCTTATGTCGATGTATGCTGACCACCCAAGAGGAAAGCCTGCTGTTCCGGCCGCTCTTTTAGCTATGGCAACGATTCTCCAAGCATACGAGCAAAAATCGGATGCCGGAGCGACATTAGAAGCGATGTTTGACCAACGTTGGCAAATGGTACTGGACTGTCTAGGGAGCGAGGAATCGCCATTTTCACAAGGCACCTTATGTGATTTTCGTCATCGTTTAATTGCGCACGATATGGATGTAGTTTTACTTGAACATACCGTAAATGTCGCTCGTGAAGTTGGAGGTTTTAGTCATGTTCAGCTCAGAGTGGCCCTAGACTCAGCGCCACTACAGGGCGCTGGTCGAGTTGAAGATACGTTCAATTTAGTGGGACATGCTCTTGAATTAGTCGTCAACTGTGCTGCACAAATAAAGATGATCTCAGAAGAAGAACTCATCGAAGAATGTGGTCTAAAACTGGTAGGAAAAAGCAGTGTCAAAGCGGCGTTAGACATTGATTGGTCAGATAAAAACGAGAAGCATCAAGCCGTTGAAACCTTGCAAAATGATGTTGACGCTCTGAAGCAGTGGTTAGAAAAACAACCCTCCGCCTTTATTAAGCATAAAGGGCTGGAAGAGAGCCTCGCTTTACTTGCAAAAGTTTTGGAACAGAATATAGACCCCGACCCGGACGGAAATGGGCCTAAAGTAAAAGAGGGTTCGGTGCCGGATAGGCAAATCTCTATCTCAGACTCAACCATGCGCCATGGACGAAAATCAAGCTCAAGGACGATTAGCGGGTTTAAGCAACATATTGCTGTCGACTTAGACAACAAGCTGATATTAGCGACCTGTGTCCGTCCTGCCAATGAACCGGAGCACAAGGCGTCGGAGTACTTAAAACCCAAAGTCAATGCTTACGGTGAAGTTAAACAAATTCAAATAGATAGGGGTTATTTAGCCGCTAGCTGGACAACAGAGCTGTATGAGGCTGGGAAAGAGGTTGTTGCAAAGCCATGGACACCACCATCCAAAAAAGTACTGACTAAAAACGCCTTCCAAATAGACTTGGTTGAAGGTTGTGTCATGTGCCCAGCAGGGAAAGTGGCCATGATAAAGTCTGGAAAAGTAACGCAAGCTCGTTTTAAATCAACGGAATGCAACGCTTGTCCGAAGAAAGCAGATTGTACGACATCAGAGAAAGGTCGAAAAATTAAAATACACGAGCAGGAAGCGATGCTGCAAAAACTTCAGAAGTACGTAAGTACGTCTCAAGGTCGGGCTGATGCTAGAGAGCGGGTCAAAGTAGAGCACTCTCTAGCATCAATCTGCAACCGCAAAGGTCCTAGAGCAAGGTACCGAGGCTTGCGGCTAAATGAATATGATTTAAACAGAACGGCAGCTATTACCAACCTGCATATAGCGATGAGTTTGGCTGCTTAAAATTTAAACTATATGGTGCTCTAGGTTTCTAGGTTCTAGGAAGAGCAGGAAGAGCAGGAAGAGCAGGAAGAGCAGGAAGAGCGGCCCTGGTTCCTAGGTTGCTAGGTTCTAGGAAGAGCAGGAAAAGCGGGAAGAGCGGTCCTGCTTTTCTAGGTCCTGCTTTTCCGCTTTTGCTTTCCCTCGTAACCTAGCTTCTAGAAAACTCGTCCCTTCTCTTCCGCTTTCCCCAGGACCATAGGACCTTCTCTTCCGCTCTTGCTTTTCCCAGAGCCCAGGACCACAGGACCACAGGACCATTTTTCCGCCCTTGTTCTCCCTAGTCCCTGCCTTTCCCCAGTACCCAGGTCCCCAGGGCCTAGGACCTTCTTTTCCCTCTCTTCCGCTCTTAATCCCTATCCAAATACCTCAAATACGCATTTCGTAAACGTACTTGTTGGTTTTCGAAGTAGCCGGCGCCATAGCGACCACGGTTGTGGTATTGACGTTCCAAACTGTGTTGGAAGTTGACTGCGCCGCCAAGGCCGCTATTGATGTAGTTGTGTTTCTCATGAATACGGGTTTGCAGTGAGAAATCAAACTGGTCGATGCCGCGAACCTGAAGGTAACCCGGTTTCATGCCTCGCCATACATCAATCGGGAAGGCGACACCAAGCGTTAAAAATTGCTCTTTGTCTCTGCCTTCGAACTGGCTATTGAGGTAACGAGCGAAAACGTTGAAATCGCCAAACCAGTGGTTGGTGGTGATCTCATAGCCTTTGTCGCTGTTCCAAAACTCGCCGCCGACAATATCCAATTGCCAATCCCACTCTGGGCGTGAGTAGTGGTAACCCGCTAAGCTGACCGACTTTTCCTGACCTTTAATATCGCGGTGCTCATAATCGCTGTACTGGTAAGAAAGTGAATGGTGACCTTGCGGAGAGTGCCAAGCGAGATCATGGGTGTACCCTTCGTAATCAGTACGAATGCGGCCAAAAGACAATTGATAGCCAAAGCCATAAGGTAGGGAGAAGGCTTGGTGAGCCACCACGCGATCCACCCCGCGCTCAAAGGCTGAATTTTGCCAGTAGCCACCTTCTTCGTAGTCATCACTGTTGGCCACTGGCGTCACATGGCGAATATCCAGTGCGGCACCTTTCCATAACGGCGCGTAAATATTGCTGGCTAAGGCTAAGCTGTAATCCCACACCCCGTACTCGGTTGCGACGCCATAGCGCAGTGTTGGTGCAAGGCTAAGTTGTACGCGGCCAAAACCGGACGCTTGTTGCTCGCCCTGCCAATCGGCGGCGTCGAGCATTTCACCTGGGTTGCTGGTGTCAAAGGCGAGATCGCGACAGGCGATGTTGTCGCGCAGAAAATCGCGATAACACTGCGCAGAAGTGCTTACTTTGCTAGTCGCAATACCATTGGTCAGGGCGATCACTTGGAACTTGTCGTTAGTCAGTTCGAGCTCTGCTGCGGCGCTTTGCCCATAGTAGCTAGACACTATCCCCAGAGCCACACCAAGGCCATCAACTTGGTTTTGGTTATAACGGCGGTTTTCTAGGGTGATAATCAACTGCCCATCGTGGCGGCCGAGGCGCACATTCAAAAAGCCCTCGCCCAGCAGCGCTTGTTTTAATGCTTGTAGCGAAGCGCTTTGTGCATTTTGCTGCGCTATGGTCAGTTTGTCTTGAAGGGTGAGGCGGTCGCTGACTTGGGTGGGTTCGGTGATAAATTTACCTGCCAGCGGCACGCTCACTTGGGTTTGCCATAGGGGCTGTTCACTCTTTTCATGGCTGGTGTAAAGCTGATAACCGAGCGAGGCTTTCACGCCGTAAGGGAGGAAATCTTTCGGCGTCATCACTTTAACCATCGCATTGTAAGCCACGCTGTCGTACTCGCCGAGTAACTGAACGAAATCAAACGGTTGGTATTCCACGCCGCCAAACGCGCCGTTCATCACTTGCGGGTTTAAGGTGGAAGAGCCATAACCAAGGCTGGCACGTACGGGCAACGCATCAAAGGTGTAGTCCGCGACTGCGTATTTGGTTTCAAAATTGTTGGCCGCGCCGCCCCAATCTTGCATACCAAAAGCCAGTTTAAGGTTGTCATGGTGGTAGAAATTGGGGATCTGGTATTTAAACGATGCGGAGAGATCGCGAATGCCGCCACTGGGGTCCTCATACAAGTTGGTATCGTAGGTTTTCGTTACAATACGCCCATGGGCTTCCAACCCTTGGAAAAGGCCTAAGGAAAACTTCAGCACATCCAGCTCAGCAATTTCGCCACGAAAGGGTACCCCTTGAGCAAAGGTATAACTAAAGTCGCCGCTTTGCATCACTTGTGCGTTGGGGGTTAAAACGAGGCCGGAAAACGCCTGATTGGCCGAAGTGACAGATAAAGGCGCACTTAGAGCAGCGCTGCTTAAAGGTAAACCACCCAGCAGCATCGCCAAGCGAATAGGATTAAGCTTCATCGGGTATCCTAAGAAAAAAAGAGTCCATTTGATAACAAAAAGGCACTCACAAAGAGTGCCTTTAAAAAGCGTGTTTCAGCCGAAATTAATCGCCAGTGCTGCCGCCGCCTGAACCAGTGCCAGTGCCAGTACCAGTGCCTGGGTTTGGATCTACAGGTTTAGCTGGGCTCTCACTATTACCGACCTCAGTCTTAACATCCGCAGGGATGTCATCGATAGTCGTTGCTGGGTTAGTCATAGTCACTTTAGTCGCTGGATCTGCAATAACAGCGTCTACCGTCGCTTTAACATCAACCACAATGTTACCGCCTGTACCCGTAGCGCCTGCTGCTGGGTAGAAAGGGTTTGATGAAGTCACGGTTGCGGCGAGGTTTTTCGCCATAACTGCAGTTTCAGTAGAGGTTAGAGTGCCTTTTTTCACCAGCACGTCAGTCAATACGTGAGTCGTTGCCGTTAACTGACCCGCCAGTTTCTTGGTGTTCTCATCCGCACTGTTTTTCAGCTTAGAGATAGCACCTTCAAGGTCAGTCATCAGTTCTGCTGCAGTAACGCCTGCGTTCAATACAGGACCTAGGCCTAGGTCTTGCAGAACTTGAGTTGCAGCCGCTTCTGTGTAGTCTGCGCCATTTAGAGTTTGTGCTACTAGTGAAGTAAACGGTGTTGCAGCAATTTTAGAGCCAGATGTTGCAAAACCGCGAGGGATAGATAGCGAAACATCTGCCATTGATTTGCCGTTAGATACGTCTACCGCACCCGCTGTTGGGTTAAAGGTAAAGGTACAGCTACTTGGGTTAGAGAAAAGTAGAGAATCTACAGTGGTTGTTACCGTAGAAAAACCACTGTAAGCCGTTTTTGGTAGAGTGCCAGTTTCAGTTACGCCATCCGCAGTACAAGAATAAGTACCCGCGATATCTTGAATCGCACCGTCAAATGCTTGAACTTGTTGTTGTGGATCTTTGCCATCACTGCCGCAACCTGCAAGCAACGCTGCAGCCACACATGCTGTTAATAGTTTAGTTTTCAAAATTACGCTCCGGTTGTTTTAATTGGATCCAAACGCAACCTCAAGCATAGCGTTATATTAACAATGTGTAAATACTGAGCAAAATCTACCTCAAGAAAAATTCATAGAAAAAGGGGGGAAGGGAAAGGAAAGGTACTAGGTACTAGGAAGAGCGGGGAAAAGCGGTCCTGGTTCCTAGGTTACTAGGTTCTAGGAAGAGCGGGGAAAAAAGGTACTAGGTTCTAGGAAAAGAAGGTTGCTAGGTTCTAGGGAAGAGCAGGAAGAGCGGTCCTGCTTTTCCGCTTTTGCTTGCCCTCGTAACCTAGCTTCTAGAAAACTCGTTTCCTGCTTTACCTGCTTTTGCTCTTCCCAGAACCCAGGGCCCAGAACCTAGAACCTTCTTTTCCCTCTCTTCCGCTCTTGCTTTCCTAGAACCAAGGGCCTTGCTTTCCCTAGTAACGCTTTTAGCCTTTCCCACAGGACCACAGGACCACAGGACCACAGGACCACAGGACCACAGGACCATAGGACCTTCTCTTCCGCCCTTGCTTTCCCAGAACCAAGGGCCCAGAACCCAGAACCTTCTCTTTCTCTCTTCCCCCCAAAAAACAATTTGTGCTGTACGCCACAATATGGATAATAAGCCGCCATAAATATTATTAATCATGACAGAATCCTAACAACTGTCATGAAACGTCAGTAATTTGTCGTTTGGTCTTTTGCCCGGCGGCAAGTTCATCATGCGCTGTGTGGTTGTGCGTATACACCAACGGGCGGTAGCGTGCCTAAACTGTGATGCTCTGATTAAATAGATGTTTAATATCAAAGCGTTAACAAAGAGCTCATCTTGGTGTGTGCAAACAACTGGCGCTGTTCTAATCCCTTGTTCGGCATTAGACAGCGTAAGTAACAGAATGAAAAATAACGGAATATCGGGTTTTAGAGTCGGGCTGTGCAAACAGACTAAAAAATCAGATTATAAAATATAGTTAAGTGCGATCATGGAAGCGTGTTTAACTATATTGAATACCTGAACCTAGCAATGGCTAGGGACTCCGGAAATCAAAACCACTTTGTGTTCACCCAAGAGTGCGGTTAATCACTCTGGCATTATGATGATTTGGCTTACATGGAACTAAAAAGAAAACTTCTGTTAGCAACCTTGCTACCTATCTTGCTTGCTGGATGTACCGTACCCGGCTCTCACCTCCCCACCGACAACAAAACGCGCGTTGAAACCAATCAGAGCGAAGAAAACGATCTCTCGCAAATGGTGAATCTCTACCCGCTGACAACGCAAACCATCTCGACTTACCTCACCACGCCGCCTTCGGTTTCTCGCGCCAACCCTGAGCTTGATAGCCAGCTTGCGCGTTACGAATACCGCATTGGCCCGGGTGATATTCTCAACGTGACCATTTGGGACCACCCCGAACTGACCATTCCTGCTGGCTCTTACCGTAGCGCCGAAGAGGCTGGTAACTGGGTTCATGCCGATGGCACCATTTTCTACCCTTATATTGGCACTGTTGAGGTGGCGGGCAAAACCGTGCGTGAAGTACGTGCCGATATCGCCAAGCGCTTGGCGAAATTTATCGAAAGCCCGCAGGTGGACGTAAACGTTGCCGCGTTTCGCTCGAAAAAAGCCTACATCACAGGGGAAGTTTCGAACCCAGGCCAACAGCCGATCACCAATATTCCGCTCACCCTGCTAGATGCGGTTAACCGCGCTGGTGGCCTCGCGCAAGACGCCGATTGGCGCAATGTGACCCTAACGCGCAACGGTGAAGAGCAACAAATCTCCCTTTATGCGCTGATGCAGCGTGGCGATCTCACACAAAACCGTTTGTTGCAACCGGGCGACATCGTCCACGTGCCGCGCAACGACGCGCAAAAAGTGTTTGTGATGGGTGAAGTGAAAGATCCCAAACTGTTGAAGATGGACCGCTCTGGCATGAGCCTGACCGAAGCCCTCAGCAGTGTTGGCGGTATTAACGAGCTCTCTGCCGACGCAACTGGCGTGTTTGTCATCCGCACTTCAGACAACAAATCTGAGCGCATGGCCGACATCTACCAACTCAATATCAAAGACGCCTCTGCTTTAGTCATCGGCACCGAGTTTGACCTCAAACCGTATGACATTGTTTACGTTACCGCCGCGCCAATCACCCGCTGGAACCGTTTGATCGGCCAGCTACTGCCAACCATCAATGGCTTTAACAACCTAACCGAAGGCGCGTTAAGGGTAAAAACTTGGCCGTAAGAAAGGTTAAAAGCGGTTAAAAGCGGTTAAAAGCGGCCCTATGGTCCTATGGTCCTGAAGGGCGGGGAAGGGCGAAAGCGGTTAAGAGCGGTCCTATGGTCCTAGAAAAGCGGTTCTAATACACTTAAACAAGGATGAAAGATGAGGGTGTTGGGATTTGAAACGCTTGAGGTTTGGAAAAAGAGTTCAAGGCTTTCGGTTGATATCGTTAAATCTCTCCGGCAGTGTAAAAATTATGCTTTGCTTGACCAGCTAACACGCAGTTCTCTTTCAATCCCTTCGAATATTTCCGAGGGCGAAGAGAGAGAAACTGCCAAAGAGTCTGCCCGCTTTTTATATATAGCAAAGGGTTCTTGTGGAGAAATGATTACTCAACTCTATATCGCGATTGAGCTGGGCTACATCAGCAAAGAGCAAGGAATGGCATTCATTCAAGAAGCCAAGCATATTTCTGTCATGCTGGCGAAGTTGATCAAAATTCGCAAAGGCACGGTACGATAAGACTTGACACAATAGATGTGGCTGTTGTTTCCAGTTTGACAGGACCACAGGACCACAGGACCACAGGACCACAGGACCACAGGACCACAGGACCACAGGACCACAGGACCACAGGACCACAGGACCACAGGACCCCAGAACCTAGTACCCAGGACCCAAAAACTTTATATCGATAGGCTGTAAGGCATGTTTAACAAAATTCTAGTCGTTTGTGTCGGTAACATCTGCCGTTCTCCTACTGGGGAGCGTGTGTTGCAAAAGTTACTGCCGCATAAAACCATCGCTTCTGCGGGCATTGCGGCGGAAAAAAGCCGTTTAGTCGGTAAGCCAGCCGATCCCATGGCGATCGAAGTCGCGGCCGAGCACGGGGTGGATGTAGAAAACCATCACTCTCAGCAGTTAACCCCGCAGCTATGCAGCCAGTATGATCTCATCTTAGTGATGGAAAAAAGCCATATGGAAGCGCTGACACAAATAGCGCCAGAAGCACGCGGTAAAACCATGTTATTCGGCCAATGGATCGGGCAAAAAGAGATCCCCGACCCATACAGACAAAGTAAAGAAGCCTTTGACTACGCTTACAAGTTAATTGACGAAGCCGCCCAAGCCTGGGCGAAGAAGTTGTAGAAGAGCGGTTAAGAGCGGGTCCTAGGGGAAAAGCGGCCCTAGTTCCTAGGAAGAGCAAAATCTAGAACCCAGAACCCAGAACCTAGAGCCTAGAACCCAGAACCCAGAGCCTAGAACCTAGGACCCAGAACCTAGGACCCAGAACCTAGAGCCTAGAACCCAGAGCCTAGAACCTAGAACCTTATTCAAAAATCCACCAACCCGGAAATTTACGAGACAATGACAACACCACAAACTCGACCTTCTGTTGATAACGCTTCTGACGAAATCGATTTAGGCAAGCTGCTTGGTATTTTATTGGATGCCAAATGGTTCATCTTCGCCATTACCTTTATCTTCGCGGTCGGTGGGGTGGCGGTGGCGCTGCTTTCTACGCCGATCTACAAAGCCGATGCTTTACTGCAAATTGAAGAAAAAAGCTCGGGTGGCGTTAGTTCGCTGGTGGGCGATATGGGGGATCTGTTCAGTGCAAAATCCTCCGCCACTACAGAAATTGAGATTCTCAAATCGCGGATGATTTTGGGCGACACGGTGGAGAGATTTAACCTCACCACAGTGACAGAGGCGAAGTACTTCCCGCTGGTTGGTAAGGGCATCGCGCGCATGGCAGGCAAGGTCAACCAAATTGAGGTGAGCCGCTACCAAGTGCCTGATTACGCACAAGGGATGAGCCATACCATTTTGGTGACCGATGAAGCGCAGCAAAGCTACCAACTGGTGCGCGAAGATGACAGCGTAGTGCTGCAAGGTAAAGCGGGCGAGCTGGCGAAAAACGACGGTTATGAACTGTTTGTTACCGAGCTGCGTTCTCACACTGGGCAAGAGTTTGCCATTGGCCAGCGCAACCGTTTAGAGGCGATTGAATGGTTAAAACAAAATCTCTCCATTTCAGAGCGCGGCAAGCAGACCGGGATTTTACAACTGAGCTTTGAAGGCGAAAACCGCAAGCAGATTAGTGACATCCTCAATCACATTAGCCAAACCTACTTTTTACAAAACGTTGAGCGTAACTCAGCAGAAGCGGAAAAGAGTCTGAGCTTTTTAAAAGGCCACCTGCCGGACATTAAAGACAGCCTGACCATTGCCGAAGACACATTAAATCGTTTTCGCCAAGAGAACGACTCGATCGATTTGGGCCTAGAAGCCAAATCAACGCTTGATGTGATGGTGAAACTCGAAGCGCAGCTGAACGAGCTGACTTTTAAAGAGAGTGAAATTAGCCAGCGCTTTACCAAAGATCACCCGGCTTATATTTCTCTGTTAGATAAACGTGAAACCCTGCTTAAAGAGCGCGAGCGTTTAAACCTGCAAGTGCAAAAGCTGCCGAAAACCCAGCGTGAAGTGCTGCGCATGACACGCGATGTAGAAGTAAACCAGCAGATCTACATTCAGCTACTCAATAAAGTGCAAGAGCTGAGCATCATCAAAGCGGGCACAGTGGGTAATGTGCGTATTTTGGATGAGGCGCAAACCTTTGCCAGACCGATCAAACCGAAAAAACCGCTGATTGCGGTGCTAGCTACCTTGCTGGGCGGCATGCTCAGTGTGGCGATTGTGCTGGTGAAAGCCGCGCTGCATCGCGGAGTAGAAACGCCCGATCAAATCGAGCAAATTGGCCTTTCCGTTTACGCTAGCGTGCCGAAATCGACCCTGCAAATTGCCTTGGCCGAAAAACTCAAGCGCAAAGGCAAGCACAACAAAGAGTTGGCGCTGCTTTCAGAGAGCAACCCAGCCGATCTTTCCATCGAAGCGCTGCGCGGTCTACGCACCAGCTTGCACTTCGCCATGCTAGAAGCCAAAAACAACGTGGTGATGATCTCTGGCCCTGCGCCAGGTATTGGTAAATCCTTTATCTCCACCAACTTTGCTGCCGTGGCAGCGAAAACCGGGCAAAAAGTGCTGATTATCGATGCCGATATGCGCAAAGGCTACTTGCAGCAATGTTTTGGCCTGAGCTGGGAAAATGGCCTCTCTGATTACCTCGCAGGCAAAATCGACACCGCCACCGCCGTGCAACACGCTAAAGTGGACAACCTCGATATTATTACCCGCGGCCAAGTGCCACCCAACCCCTCTGAGCTTTTAATGCACCCGCGCTTTAAACAGTTGGTGGAGTGGGCGAGTGAAAACTATGACTTAGTGATTATTGATACCCCGCCAGTGCTGGCGGTTACCGACCCAAGCATTGTTGGCTCGCTAGCAGGCACCACGCTGATGGTGGCACGTTTTGGCCAAAATACAGTGAAAGAGATTGAAGTGGCACGTAACCGCTTTGAACAAGCGGGCATTGAGGTGAAAGGCGTAATTCTTAACGCCACCGAGAAACGTGCATCAAGTTACTACGGCTATGGTTATTACAACTATAGCTATGGTGATAGCAAGAAGGCGTAATTATTCTTACTAGAACCTAGAACCTAGAACCTAGAACCTAGAACCTAAAATGAGATGGCGATGTTGGTCTGTCTCAAAATAAATAGAAGCGTAAAGGAAACGAGCAGTATTTTATGAAAATTCTCGTCACTGGCGGCGCGGGCTTTATAGGCTCTGCCGTGGTTCGCCACATCATCGATGATACTCAAGATAGCGTAGTAAACCTTGATAAGCTCACTTATGCAGGTAACTTAGAATCACTGACCAGCGTTGCAGGCAGCGAACGCTATACTTTCGAGCAGGTAGATATTTGTGATCGCGCAGAGCTGGATCGTGTATTTGCCGTGCACCAACCAGATGCGGTGATGCATTTGGCCGCTGAATCTCACGTAGACCGCTCAATTGATGGGCCTGCCGCTTTTATTGAAACTAATATTGTCGGTACATACATTTTGTTAGAAGCAGCGCGTAGCTACTGGAATAGCTTGGACGGCGAGCGCAAAGCCGCGTTTCGTTTCCACCATATTTCGACCGATGAAGTGTATGGTGATTTAGAAGGTACAGACGACCTGTTTACTGAAACGACCTCGTATGCACCAAGTAGCCCTTATTCTGCTTCTAAAGCATCGAGCGATCACTTGGTTCGATCTTGGCTGCGTACCTACGGTTTACCAACCATAGTCACCAACTGCTCAAACAACTACGGTCCGTACCATTTTCCTGAAAAGCTTATTCCGCTGATGATTCTCAATGCCTTAGAAGGTAAAACTCTGCCTGTATATGGCGATGGCATGCAGATCCGCGACTGGCTATTTGTCGAAGATCACGCTCGCGCACTTTACAAAGTGGTCACCGAAGGTGTTGTGGGTGAAACCTACAATATCGGCGGCCATAACGAGAAAGCCAATATTGAAGTGGTGAAAACGATTTGTTCACTACTTGAAGAATTGGTACCAAAGAAACCCCAAGGTGTTGATCAATATTTAGACCTGATTACTTACGTAAAAGACCGCCCTGGTCATGATGTGCGATACGCCATTGATGCAAGCAAGATTGAGCGCGAGTTAGGTTGGAAACCACAAGAAACCTTTGAGTCCGGTATTCGTAAAACAGTCGAATGGTACTTAAACAACCAAGAATGGTGGTCTCGCGTTCTCGACGGCTCTTACTCCCGAGAGCGCCTCGGCACAAATTAAGCACTTTCAGTCTTCTTATTAAATTATCTCAGGTTCTTTGCTCTAGGCTTTTCCTAGAACTTAGTACCTATTAACCTAGGATCCTATTTTCCATGAAAGGCATCATTCTGGCTGGTGGCTCGGGCACAAGGCTTTACCCAATAACGCGTGGTGTATCGAAGCAGTTACTCCCTGTTTACGATAAGCCAATGATCTACTATCCACTTTCAGTATTAATGTTGGCTGGTATTCGTGAAATTCTGATTATTACCACTCCAGAAGATCAGGATAGTTTTAAGCGTTTACTGGGTGATGGCAGCGATTTTGGCATCGACCTACAGTACGCGATTCAACCGAGCCCAGATGGTTTGGCGCAAGCTTTTATAATTGGTGAAGAATTTATTGGCGATTCCTCAGTATGTTTAGTGTTGGGCGATAATATATTTTGGGGGCAAAACTTTCGTGCAAAACTACAACACGCAGTTGAAAATGCAAGTGAAGGCAAAGGGGCGACGGTCTTCGGTTACCAGGTGAAAGATCCTGAACGTTTTGGTGTGGTTGAGTTTGATGAAAATAATCGTGCGATTTCGATTGAAGAAAAGCCAAGCAAACCGAAAAGTAACTTTGCTGTCACTGGGTTGTATTTTTACGATAATCAAGTGGTAAAACTGGCCAAGGAAGTGCAGCCTTCAGCTCGCGGTGAACTGGAAATCACCTGCCTTAATGAGATGTACTTAAAGCGAAATCAGCTTAATGTTGAATTACTCGGCCGTGGCTATGCTTGGTTAGACACTGGCACTCATGAAAGCTTGTTAGAAGCGGCACAATTTGTTGAAACCATTGAAAAGCGACAAGGTTATAAAGTCGCTTGTCTAGAAGAGATTGCCTACAGTCAACAGTGGTTATCTACTGAGCAAGTAGCAGAGCGTGCAGAATTAATGGTTAAGAATGGATATGGGCAGTATCTTGCTGGTTTGTTGAAAAACTAACTATGTCTAGTTTAAAGCAAAAAGCGACGACAGGGCTAAAATGGAGTGCTATTGAGCGTTTAGCAACTCAAGCTGTGCAGCTTTTGGTTATGCTCTTGTTAGCGCGTCAATTAGGTCCTCAGGCTTTTGGTTTAGTTGGCATGCTCGCTGTATTTATCGCGATTAGCCAAGTGTTTGTTGATAGTGGTATGACATCCGCTTTAATTCGTAAGTTAGATAGAACGGAAGCTGATTTTTCAACGGCATTTTATTTTAATATCGTTATTGCCGTTATTTGCTACGCGCTCTTGTATCTGACAGCACCAAGCATAGCTCGTTTTTACCAACAGCCCGAATTAATCGAGTTGGCTAGAGTTTTGGGTCTAGTTATAATGGTTAACGCTTTTGCGGTTATTCAAAAAGCAAAGCTTACTATTGTTATGGATTTTAAAACCCAAGCTAAAGCCTCTTTGCTGTCGGTTTTGTTGAGTAGTTTTGTTGCACTCATCACAGCTCATTTAGGTTTTGGTGTTTGGGCACTTGTTGTACAAACGCTCACATTTGCCATCTCTAATGTACTGCTACTGAATTATTTCCATTTTTGGTGGCCGAACAGTCGTTTTTCACGTCAGTCGTTTAATGATTTATTTGGTTTTGGCTCTAAATTACTTTTATCAGGTTTAATCGATTCACTGTTTCAAAATATCTATCAACTAGTGATAGGTAAACAGTTCAGTGCTACAGATGTTGGGTATTTTACTCAGGCTAACCAATTGGTTAGAACTCCTGCAACTACAATGGTCACAATTATACAAAAAGTAACTTACCCATTACTAAGTGGAATTCAGAGAGAACCACAGAGGCTCAACTGTGCCTATTTATTGATTATTCGATTAGCGGCAGTCGTTTCTTTTCCGTTACTGATTGGTTTGGCTACTACTGCTGATATTTTACTGCCGTTAGTTTTAGGTGAACAATGGCAACCAGCTGTGATATTGGTTTCGATATTATCAATAGGTTTTTTGTTATACCCAATACATTCTATCAACCTGAATTATCTACAAGTTAAAGGCCGTTCCGATCTGTTTCTAAAATTAGAAATTATTAAAAAGATAATCACCACATTAATACTATTTATTACTGTACCTTATGGCGTTACTGTCATCTGTATAGGTATGGTTGTACAGTCGTATCTTGCTTTAGTGATTAATACTTATTACAACGGTAAATTAGGTAACTTAGGTTTAATTAAGCAACTGCAAGACTTATTACCGATAGGCACTATTGCAGTGTTTGTTTGTATAAGTGGCAAACTATTAGTAATTCAGTTTATCAGTAATCCATTACTACAATTGATTTTAATTGGGATTTATGCAATTCCGAGTTACATCATATTAATTAAAATGTTTCAACCTGATCTTTACCAACAAATACTGTCGATGCTGCAATCTAAAACCAGTAGGCCATCATGAAAAAAATTACAGTCACCTCACCTTTATTACCACCATTAGAAGAGCTAACCCCTTATCTAGAAGATATATGGCAGAGAAAATGGTTGACCAATAATGGTTATTATCATCAACAGCTTGAAGCAGCATTATGCGACTATTTAGGTGTGTCTTATATCAGCCTTTTTTCAAACGGCACTTTAGCTCTTATCACTGCGCTACAGGCTTTAGATCTTGAGGGAGAAGTAATAACCACACCTTATAGTTTTGTAGCTACCAGCCATGCCATAAAATGGAATAACTTAACGCCGGTATTTGTTGATATAGATCCGACAACCTTCAATCTTGACCCAAGCAAGATCGAAGCAGCGATCACGGATAAAACCTGCGCTATTTTACCTGTTCATGTTTACGGCAATCCTTGTGATCATGATGCCATTCAAGCCATTGCTGATAAGCATAACTTAAAAGTTATCTATGATGCCGCCCATGCCTTTGGGGTGAAGAAAGATGGTGAGTCTATCCTTAATATGGGGGAGCTATCTATTTTAAGTTTCCATGCCACGAAAGCCTACTCCACGATTGAAGGTGGTGCGGTGGTTTGCCACAGCCAAGAAATGAAAGACAAGCTAGATAGGCTGAAAAACTTTGGCTTTGAATCAGAAACAGAGATTAGCTTATGTGGTATGAATGCAAAACTCAATGAAGTCCAGGCTGCATTTGGTTTGGTAACGTTAAAGTATATTGATGAGGCTATTACTAAACGTAAAAGAATTGCTGAGTTTTATGAAAACCACTTGGCGTCAGTCGATGGTATAATAACATTCAAACAAGAATCATGTGTAGAAGCAAATTACTCGTATTTCCCAATAATCATTATTGAAGATAAGCTGGGTATTAGTCGCAATGATCTTTTTGATGCACTTAAAAAAAATGACATTTTGGCGAGAAGATATTTCTATCCCTTGATTACAAATTTCAAAGAATATCGTAACTTTCAAAACGAATTACCGTGTTCAGAAGAGATATCAAACAGTGTAATATGTTTACCTATACACAATGATCTAACTCAATTAGATTTAGAGTTTGTTGTAAATGTAATTAAGTGTAATGCAAATGTTAATAAGTAAGCTTGATGTAAAAGAGATAAAAGAGTTAGAGAGGTTTCTTCATAAAGTAGATGAAGACTTTCAACCAACTTTGTCATCTCGTGTTGATATAAAAAATTATGCTCAAAAGTTAATATGTAACGCAATTGTTTTTAAAGCATATAAAGCCTCAAATACAATTGGTCTAGTTGCATGTTATGCGAATGACTCATCAAAAAAAAATGCTTATATTCCTTTTATTGCTGTCGATAGAGATTTTCGAGGTTATGGTATAGGTGGGATTTTATTAAATAAGTTACTGTTCGAGTTAAAAAAAATAATTTTAAAAACCTATCATTAACAGTACGAAAAAATTCTGATGCATTCTATTTGTATAAAAAAATTGGTTTTAAAATAGATTATGAGTTCAAATATAAAAATACTGATATAGTTGGTGTTAATATGGTTAAGAAAATATGAATATGATCACGCCAATTCAAAAGATAATTTATAGTTCAATAGATAATCTTTACGTAAAAAGAGATGATCTATATCCAATCTCAGGCGGCGGAAATAAAGGAAGGAAAGCGAAATACATTTTGGAAAAATGTATTTCCAATGGATGTAATGCAGTCGTAACTTGTGGTGGGATTCAATCCAATCATACTCGAGCAACGGCAATTCGATGTAAAGAATTAGGCTTAGAATGTACAATAGTTATTCATGCTAAGCCTAGAGAGCAATCATCAGGCAATTTGAAGTTATTACAGCTTCTTGGTATCCGAATTGTCTACTGTGAAATGAAAGATGTAGCAGCTGTTATGGACGCTGAAATGCTTCGTTGGTCTTCGCTAGGCTACTCTCCTTTTTATATTTGGGGAGGAGGGCATTGCTATGAAGGTACGCTAGCCTATTTTGATGCAGTAAAAGAGCTAAAAGAACAAACAGATATCCAATTTGATGCGGTGTTTGTTGCTAGCGGAACAGGGGCAACACAGGCAGGGTTACATTGCGGTTTCAAGCACTACTTTCCTGACGCCCAAGTTTATGGGATTAGTGTTGCTCGAGAAAAACAACGTGGTTATGAAGCGGTAAAAAACTCAGTTGCTGAGTTTATTGGGTATAAAAAGCTTGATAGCAGTTATCTTGATGATATCAACTTTGATGATTCTGCTAACTGTGGCGGTTACGAACAAACAAATGCTGAGTTGCTGAGTCTAATTAAGTCTGTCGCCATAAGATCGGGGATCATTCTTGACCCTACCTATACGGGGAAAGCATGGTTAGGTATGGAAAATCATATTAAAAATCAGGTTGTAAGGCCAGATGCAAAAATTTTATTTTGGCATACTGGTGGATTACTAAATTTAATGGCTTAACTAATGAATATATTATTAACTTCCGTAGGTCGAAGAACCTATTTAGTCAATTATTTTAAAGATGCATTAAAGTCTCGTGACGGTAAGGTTTTCGCTGCGAATAGCATTGAAACATATGCATTGACGCAAGCAGATGGTTTTACTATTACTCCGCCAATATACTCAGATGGTTATATCGATTACTTGATAAGGTATTGCCTTAAATACAATATTCGAGCCATTATTTCATTATTTGACATCGACTTGCCAGTATTATCTAAGCACAAGTGTGAATTCGAAAAGAATGGTATACGTGTCGTCGTTTCTGATGAGTCAGTCATTGAAATATGCAATGATAAATGGAAGACATATCAATTTTTAGTGAGTCACAATATTACGACACCTAAGACATATCTTTCGCTAAATGAGGTTCATCAAGATATCGAAAATCTATCATTTCCGCTGATTGTAAAGCCTCGCTGGGGGATGGGTTCTATTGGTATTTATAAAGCGGATGATATGGATGAGTTAAGCATTTTTTACAAAAAAGTGATAAATGAGATTAAATCATCATACCTGAAATATGAATCTGAGAGCGATATCGAGCAATCGGTTCTGATACAACAGTGTATTTCTGGGGCCGAATATGGCGTCGAAGTTATTAATGACCTTGATAAGAATTATGTTACAACGTTGTGTAAGAAAAAACTTGCTATGCGATCTGGGGAAACTGATCAGGCGATTACATTACAAAGTATAGAGCTTGAAAATATTGGTAAGAATTTATCTGAGAAGTTGGGTCATATTGCAGTGCTAGATACGGATTGTCTAGAGCAAGATGGTAGATTTTATGTATTGGAAATGAATGCTCGTTTCGGTGGGCAGTACCCATTCTCACATTTAGCGGGAGTCAACATCCCTAAGCAAATTATTGATTGGTTATTGGGAGGGAAAACACAAAGTACTTATTTCTCAATTGAAGAGGGTATTGTTGGTAGTAAAGATATCATTCCTGTTAAGTTAACGGCGTTTTAAATAATGAAAGTTGTTCATATTCTAGATGGTAGATTGCCTACACACTATAACAAGATTATCAGCTATATGAAATCGTTGAATGAAATAACAGAATTTATTGTTATTGATGGCGAAGAAAAAGATCTATGCAAATCTATTGATACCTCTGTAATGTTTATGTCATTTGGTCGTTTTTTAATTTTATTTATGAAGTCAAGCAACGAGTGTCGTTTTATATTACATGGTAATTTTTTTAAGTTAATTCTAATAAATGCGTTATTAAATATGATACACTTTAAAAAAATCACCAATCTTTTTTGGGTTTGTTGGGGTTCTGGTGTTAGTAATAATATAAATAGTTTTACTTTAAAAGCATTACGAGCCTTCTCATATAGAAAACTAGGGGCTGCTCATTTTCTTATGGGACCTGATAAAATTAATTTCCTTAAAATTGTTGGTGATAGATGGAAAGGTAAAATATCAGTTTCTCCTTATTATAATGAGCAGTTTGAAACTGAATTCATGCATGAATCGTTAGTTAAGCATAAAGATGACTATTTGCATGTCTTTTTGGGAAACCAGTCCACACCCCACCACAATCATAAAGAGATGATAGATAAATTATATGAAAGCGACAAAGATAAAAATATTTTTCTTCATTTACTAATGTCTTACGGAACTGGCACACTTGAATACATTGAAGAGATTAAGAATGTCGCTATAAATAAGTTTCCCAATAGGTACTGTATATATAGGAATATTTTAGACTATGAATCATATCTGAAGTTATTGTCCAAGTCGGATGTTGTGATCGTTGATACTAAGCATCAAACGGGATTAGGCTTAATTTATAATGCTGTAAATAACGGCGCTGTTATATTTTTAAATAAAGATGGCTCTAACTATAGATGGCTATGTGATTTAGGTTTGAGAGTGAGCACGACAGAAGAGATAAGTTACGAAAATATCCTTAATAGAAGTTTTTCGTGTGAAAACAGGAAGGCTCTTGCTGATTTTTTTGATAAAAAAAATGTGGACAAGTATTGGAAGAGTTTTATTTACGATGAAATTTAATAAGGATTAAATGAATATTAGCAAAAAATATATACCTAGAAGGATAATTGATGTAGGTATAATTGGAAATATTTTTGGAATACAATTTATTAGCTTGATAATGCTCTTTTTACATTCAATTAAGTTGATGAATGTAAGATCCCTTGCCTACGTAATTTTTATTTTCCTATATTTTTCTACTATCGCGCTTGTAGATTTGTTAGACGGTAATATAACTAATTTATTTTCTTATATAAATGCATTTTTAACACTATCAGTTATAGTTATTTTAAAAAGAGAAGATATATTAAATTTTAAACGTTACTTGGTTGATCTTGCTATTTTGAGTGTGCCTGTTGCGATAGTGATGTCTCTTTTTTTAAACTCTTACTTGGAAGATGCTGGAATTAGAACAAGTGACGTTTTTGGGATGTCTCGTTTGACATTTTTTTTCAGCGAACCATCTCATTATGCTATATTTCTAGCTTTCAATTTAATTAACGCAAAATCTGCTAATGTAGGTCTCGCAAGATTATCTATAATTAGCCTGGGTTTGATTTTAACGTGGTCTCTTTCTGGTTACTTGCTCTTTTCAATCCTCTTAGCTATAGACAAGTCGAAAGGAAAAAGTTTTAGATTAATTTTCTTCTCAATATTTATCTATATGTCACTTTTTCTAATGTGGAAATTTGTATTGGATGGGAGTGGTTTTTGGTTAGAAAAAAAACTTGATACACTTTTGGCTGTTCTTGATGGTGAATATGGCTTGAGTAGTTCATCGGTTCGCTATTTATCGACTGTGTTATTTTTTGAATATGCACAATACTCCTTTGGAAAGTTGTCATTTCTCTTTGGAGAGGGAATGTCAGGGTATTTTCTTTGGGTTGAAAACTATTATTCTACTAATTACGGTATATATAGGAGTGGTGATATTTTTAACTTTTTTACCGCTTTGTTTGTATCTGGAGGAGTAATTGGTTTTTTGTTTTATTTATTTTCAATGTTTCAGATTGTTAATTATGACGGAATGTCAAAAGTTAGGCTTTCATTGTCTGCAATAGCTTTATCATTATTCAGTGGCTATGTGTTCGGTTTTACTGCGTTATTATACTGGTTACTTGTTTTTTCATTTTCTATAGAAGAGATACGTGCTAAATAAGTATTTCTAAATTTTCCCACCTAGCTGAAATGCCAAGGTGTAAGAGAAAATTCATGAAGCCCGTGTTTAAAGGGTTTGTGGCATAGTGAGTTCACCGTTTTCTTGCTCTAATGGATAAGAACATCACACAACAAACAATAAATTGATGATCAATTTGACGATCATTTTCGGTGTTTTCTAATACCTCCATAGACAAATTGGAGGTCCAACGATGAGTAACCAGCACCCATTTATGCATTTCGGTGCCATCCCAGATTATCGCCAACAAGGTAAAGTCGAGCACAAGTTAACTGATATCATTTTGTTAACAATTTGCGCGATACTTTCCGGTCAAGATGACTGGAAAGCTATCCATCTTTACGGCACTAGATGGTTAGATTTTCTCAAACGCTTTGGTGATTTTAGTCATGGTGTTCCCTCTGCCATTACCATTGCAAGAGTGATGGGAATGATTAGCGCGACACGCTTACAAAAGTGTTTTATCGAATGGATGAAATCCTGCTGTGAACTGACGGACGGTGAAGTGATCGCCATAGACGGTAAAACCGTGCGTGGCTCTTATGATGATTCCCGTGGGCTTGGTGCTATCCATATGGTTAATGCGTTTGCGACAGAGAATGGCGTGTGCCTTGGACAACATAAAGTTTACGAGAAGTCCAATGAGATAACCGCTATCCCTGAGTTGCTTCAACTGCTTGATATATCGGGTTGTTTAGTCACAATTGATGCGATGGGATGCCAAAAGAAAATCGCGCAAAAGATCCTTGAAAAAAACGCTGATTACTTGCTGGCCGTGAAAGGAAATCAAGGCCGACTTGAGCAAGCTTTTGATAATTATTTCAATATGAGCATGCTACAAAAACATGATGGTGATTCTTACAGTACCCAAGAAAAATCGCGAGGCAGACAGGAAACACGACTGGCTTTAGTGAATGAAGATTTAAGTGTTTTAGGCGATCTTGAATTTGATTGGCCGGGGCTAAAAACGATGGGAATTGTGGTATCAATTCGACAAGAATCCGCAGTGGCTCAAGAGTCAGAAGTAACGGTTCGATATTATATTAGTTCGAAAGCGCTCAGTGCTAAAGAATTGTTAAATGCTTCACGCTCGCACTGGTTAGTCGAGTCGATGCATTGGATGTTGGATACTGCATTTGGTGAAGATGCTTGCCGTAAACGAGCGGAAGAACGAGCAGAGAATTTCGCAAGGATCAGACAGATGTGTTTAAACATGCTCAAAAGTGAAACGACGCTAAAAGCGAGTATTAAACACAAAAGAGCGATGTGCGCGATGGAGCCCGAGTACCTTTTGAAGGTTCTGGGAAGCCTTTATTTACGGGAATGTTCATGATTTTTCCGTGATCAGACAGATGTGTTTAAACATGCTCAAAAGTGAAACGACGCTAAAAGCGAGTATTAAACACAAAAGAGCGATGTGCGCGATGGATCCCGAGTACCTTTTGAAGGTTCTGGGAAGCCTTTATTTACGGGAATGTTCATGATTTTTCCGTGGCAATTGAAATGTGCGTTAAATACAGAGTTTCGAGAGCACGTGTTATTTGGGACTTAACAATTATTTAACTCATGCGCAAGCCGTGCAAGCCGTGATTTTCTCCCTGAGTGTTACCCTAACTTTGTTGTTTTATTTTCTGAGGAAAATAATATTTCTAAGGATTCATTTATTGTGTTTGAGATATCCGTTATATTGCCAGTGTATAAGCCTGGTAAATATTTGCTAGACTGTTTTAATTCTCTAGATAAACAGACATTAACGAGAGAACGCTTCTGTGTGTACATAGGTTTGAATGGACCGAAAGATGACTATGAAAATATGATTTTTCATTATTTAGCTGAAGTTAAGTTTAATTATAAGTATTTTTATATACCAACTAGCGGAGTGTCTAACGCTAGAAACCATCTCCTTGATGCGTCAGATAGTCAGTTTTTGGTTTTTTTGGATGATGATGATTTAATTTCTCCTTCATACTTAGAAGAGCTAATGAAAGTAACTGATAGTGCTACCATGGGTTTGGCAAACATCATTAATTTTAAAGATTCTTTATCAGACTCTTTTGAAAATTATATTGGACGTTCATTTGTGAAATTACCTCCAACGGGTAGATCTAAACCTTTGTATCGTAAATATTTTTCGTCACCATGTGCAAAAATGCTACATAGAGATATGGTTAAAGATGTGCGTTTTGATACTCAGTTAGCAAGAGGTGAAGACGGGCTCTTTATGACTACCATTTCGAAGAATATTGCTACTTTCGCTAAATGCAATAGCGATGCGATTTATTATGTAAATCATCGTCAAAATTCTGCTAGTAGAAGTACAGTTAATAGATTATTAGAAATTAAAAGGGTTATCTATCTGACTGGTAAATACTCAAAGTTATTATTTTCTCCAGGTTATAGTTTTGTTTTTATCATTACACGTATATTGGCAACAATTAGGCACTTAAAGAAATTATTTTAAATCATGAAAATCATTTATTTACATCAGTATTTTAATACTCCGTCTATGAGTGGTGGAACTCGCTCATATGAAATGGCTCGGCGTTTAGTTGCAGCTGGTCATGAAGTTCATATGGTTACCTCCTTTCGGGATACAAATTGTCTTGAACAAGATTGGTTTTCCACCAATGAAGCGGGTATAAATGTTCACTGGTTGCCCGTTCCCTATAATAATAAGTTATCTTACTCAAAACGTATTCAGGCTTTTTTTATATTTGCATTTAAAGCAATGCGTAAAGCGAAAGAGCTTGATGGCGATGTTATTTTTGCAACAAGTACCCCTCTCACTATAGCTCTACCTGGAGTTCTCGCTTCAAAACGTAAAAAAATACCCATGGTATTTGAAGTGAGAGATCTGTGGCCAGAGTTGCCAATCGCAATGGGGGCAATCAAGAACCCGTTAGCTCGCTGGTTGGCACATAAATTAGAAAAATGGGCTTATCATCATTCTGCGGCAATTATTGCACTTTCACCAGGAATGAAAGCAGGCGTGGTTAAATCTGGCTACCCCGCTAGTAAGGTTGCTGTTATTCCCAACAGTAGTGATAATAAAGAATTCTCTCATGATTCAGCGGCTGCGATTAAATTTCGAAATGCGCGAGTCTGGTTAGGTGACAAACCGTTAATTGTTTATACCGGTACGTTTGGTAAAATCAATGGTGTTGGCTATATGGTTGAACTAGCGAAAAAATTACTGCCCATTAATCCGGATATCCGGGTTTTATTAGTTGGTGGTGGTTTTGAAAAAGAGCTCATTGCGGAAAAGGCCAAAGAAAGTGGTGTGTTGGGGGTGAATTTGTTTATTGAAGGCTACCTTCCTAAAAAAGATATACCAGATTTATTGTCTGCAGCTGATATGGCAGCTTGCCTTTTTATCGATATGCCAGAAATGCAACCTAACTCTGCAAATAAATTTTTTGACTCATTGGCATCAGGTACCCCTGTGCTACTCAATTATGGTGGTTGGATGCACGATTTGGTTAATTCACATCAATGTGGCTTAGCTATGTGGAAAGTTCCACTAGATGATGTTGCTCGGTTAGTTGCTAATAAAATAACAGATATAAATTGGTTAAAATCTGCTGGCTATTCAGCAAAAATGCTTGCAATGAACGAGTTCGACCGCGATAAACTTGCAGTGCAATTTGAAGATGTGCTCAACTGTGCTGTTCAATCCAAATGTAATGATGTTGCTGCTATTGCACCAGGAGACTACTGTGTTAAAAAGAGCTTCTGATTTTATACTTGCCTTATTAGCGTGTGCTTTTTTTCTCCCTATTATTATTATTGTCGCTATTTTAGTACGAGTTAAGCTCGGCTCGCCAATCTTATTTCATCAAGAACGCCCAGGATTACACGGTAAAGTTTTCAAGATGTATAAGTTTAGAACCATGACTGATGCTAAAGATCTTCATGGTCATTTATTACCGAATGAGCAACGCATGACTAAGTTTGGAAACGCACTTAGAGCGACAAGCCTAGATGAGCTACCAGGCTTGTTTAATGTTATTAAAGGTGATATGAGCCTAGTTGGCCCTCGTCCTTTATTAGTTGAGTACTTGCCTCTCTATACTGAAGAGCAAGCAAGGCGTCATGAAGTACGCCCTGGAATTACTGGTTGGGCTCAAGTTAATGGCCGCAATGCGATTAGCTGGGAAGATAAATTTAAATTTGATGTTTGGTATGTCGATAATCAGTCACTTTGGCTTGATATTAAGATTTTATTTTTAACAATAAAGAAAGTTATTGTGAAAGATGGAATAAATAATAGTGATAATGTCACTATGCCAAGATTTAAGGGAAGTAGTCTTGATAAATAATAATAAAGAGTTAGTGATTATCGGTGCGAGTGGTCTTGGTAAAGAGATTGCTTGGCTTGCTAAACGTTTACAAATTAAAGTCAAAGGCTTTCTTGATGATAATTCGTCAACAGGCCATTTCTATAACTTACCCATATTAGGGCATATCCATACTTGGCCAGAATATGATGATGTTCAGTTTATTATTGCTGTTGCTTCACCAAGAGTAAGATTGAAAATCTATATGCAGCATTTTGTGGATAAAAAAGTACATTTTGCCACATTAATTGATCCATCTGTCCAGTGGCTATCGGAGGATCTATCTATTGGTGAAGGAAGCGTTATTTGTGCTGGCTCCATTACGACAGCCAATGTTCAAATTGGAAATCATGTCATCGTTAATAAACTTGTTAGTATTGGCCATGATGTGAATATTGCTGATTTTGTAACTATCTCTCCACAAGTGATGCTTGGTGGCAATACGAATGTTTTAAGTGGTGCCGAAGTCGGTGCAGGCAGTAAAATCCGGCAGGGATTAACGATTGGAACAGGTGCAAGTCTTGGCATGGGGAGTATCTTGACAAAGAATACTCAACCTAACACCCTGTATTTTGGTAATCCAGCAAAAGTTATCAAACAATTAGAGGCATTCTAATGTTAAATACCCCATTTTCTCCATGGCCAAGCTTCACTCAAGAAGAGGCCGATGCAGTCAGCCGTGTGCTGCTGTCAAACAAAGTCAATTACTGGACAGGCAACGAATGCCGTGAGTTTGAAAAAGAGTTCGCAGCCTGGGCTGGCTGTGAATATGCGATTGCGCTAGGTAACGGCACGCTCGCGCTCGATGTGGCCTTAAAAGCCTTGGGTGTTGGCGAAGGGGATGAAGTGATCACCACTTCACGCACTTTCTTGGCCTCTGCTTCTGCCATTGTCACCGCTGGTGCCAATCCAGTGTTTGCGGATGTGGATCTCAACAGCCAAAATATCACCGCAGAAACCATTGATGCTGTCGTCACTAAAAAAACCAAAGCGGTGATTGTGGTGCATTTGGCGGGTATGCCAGCCGAAATGGACGCAATTATGGTACTCGCCGCCGAGCGCGGTTTTTATGTGATTGAAGATTGCGCCCAAGCGCATGGCGCGAAATACAAAGGCCGTAGTGTCGGCACCATTGGTCATATTGGTGCTTGGTCATTCTGCCAAGATAAAATCATGACCACCGGCGGTGAAGGTGGCATGGTGACGACCAATGACCATGCGCTTTGGTCAACCATGTGGTCTTACAAGGATCACGGTAAAAGCTATGATGCAGTATACAACCGTCAGCATCCGCCGGGCTTTCGTTGGTTGCATGAAAGTTTTGGTACTAACTGGCGTATGACGGAGATCCAAGGTGTATTGGGTCGCATTCAACTGCAGCGTATGGCAGAGTGGACAGCAAAACGCCAGAACAACGGCAAGTTGATTGATCAAGCTGTGGCGGATCTGCCCGTGGTGCGCCGTGTTGAAGTCGCAAATTATATTGAACACGCAGAATACAAACATTACCTGTTTGTTAACCCTGAGCAATTGAAGCAAGATTGGAGCCGAGATCGCATCGTAGAAGAAATCAACGCCGCGGGTGTGCCAGCCTATCAAGGCAGTTGTTCGGAAATTTACCGCGAAAAAGCCTTTGATAACACACCATGGCGACCAACTGAGCGCTTGCCGAATGCCGTGAAATTGGGTGATACCAGCCTAATGTTCTTAGTTCACCCGACGCTCACCGAACAAGAAATGGAAAAAGCAACGCAAGTGATTCGTCACACGCTGCTGGCAGCAACAAAGTAAACGCTTGCTCCCATAAATAAAATGAATTGGTATCACGGGCAATAAATAAAGCGTTTATTGCCTATTTTCTTTTTGTTAATTAACTTCGGTGAGCTAAAATTTAAACCACTATAATTCTGAGAAAAGTAATTTTATGGACAAGTTGGCTTATATTTGGTCTCTGCCTCGGATGCATAAGCGTCTGATCAGTTTGGCTATTGATACTCTATTGATCACCTTCTCTTTCTTTCTCGCCTTAGTGGCGCGAACGGGAGAGGTCTCTTTTACGGTTTCAGGGCCAACTTGGTTAACGCTGCTTGGCACCTTAACCGTAACGCTAATCGCCTTTACCAAACTGGGGTTATATCGCGCTGTATTGCGTTACCTAACTTTCCATGCGTTAACGGTCGTTGTGATTGGTGCGGTGATCTCCGCACTTTCTATCACCAGCTTTGCCTACTATTTTGATGCCGCGGTGCCGCGTACAGTGCCTGTGATCTATATGACATTCCTCGCGATTCTCTGTGGCGGGGCGCGTATGTTGGTGCGCTCGCTCATTGTGCAGGCTGGCCGTAAAGGCTCTGAACGGGTGTTGATTTTTGGCGCGGGCAGTACCGGGCGGCAGCTTGCCATCGCGTTAAGAAATGCGGAATCGTATCAAGTGCAAGGCTTTATTGATAATGAACCATCATTAGCAAATACCATCATTCAAGGGATTAACGTTTACTCGCCAAGCAGTGTTGATCAACTGGTCGAAAGGCAAGGCATAGAAAAGATTTTGCTTGCTACGCCGCGCGCTTCTCGCTCGGAACGTAAAGCCATTATCGATTCTTTGTTGCACCTACCAGTTGAAGTGCTCACCGTGCCCGATTTCAACGATATCGTCAACGGCAATGCCACGGTTGATGAACTGAAAGATGTCGCGATTGAAGATCTGCTCGGCCGCGATCCGGTCGCACCCAACCCTGAACTAATGAAAGCCAACATCCTCGGTAAAGTGGTGATGGTTACTGGCGCGGGTGGTTCTATCGGCTCAGAGCTTTGTCGGCAAATCGTCAGGCAGAAACCGAAATCACTGGTTCTTTTTGAGCTGTCTGAATTCGGCCTTTATCAAATTGATAAAGAGCTTTCCAATCTAGTTGAAACAGAAAAGCTTGACGTCGAGATCATCCCGCTGTTGGGTTCAGTGCAACGCATTAACCGTGTCAGCACCACTATGCGTGCCTTTGGGGTGCAAACGGTGTACCACGCGGCCGCGTATAAACACGTGCCACTAGTGGAATACAATGTGGTTGAAGGGGTGCGTAACAACGTATTTGGTACCTATTACACCGCCAAAGCAGCGATTGAGGCAGGGGTAGAGTCCTTTGTGCTTATCTCAACCGACAAAGCAGTACGCCCAACCAATGTGATGGGTACCTCAAAACGAATGGCTGAGTTGGGCTTGCAAGCCCTAGCGCAGCAAGAGAACAGCAAACCCAATGGTACGCGTTTTTGCATGGTGCGTTTTGGCAATGTGCTTGGTTCATCCGGCTCTGTGATCCCTCTCTTCAAACGTCAGATTGAAGAGGGCAAAGCGATCACCGTGACGCATCCAGATATCATTCGCTACTTTATGACCATACCAGAAGCGGCTCAGTTGGTGATTCAGGCAGGCGCAATGGGTAAAGGTGGCGATGTCTTTGTCTTGGATATGGGCCAACCGGTGAAAATCGTTGATCTGGCGAAAAACTTGATCCGACTCTCTGGGCTTGAAGTTAAATCTTCCTCAAACCCGAATGGTGATATTGAGATTAAGTTCACCGGCCTTCGCCCGGGCGAAAAGCTGTATGAAGAGTTATTGATTGGCGATAACGTCGAAGGCACAGAGCATGAACGCATTATGACGGCCAACGAGCAGTTCTTGCCGCTGGAGCAGTTTAATCACATTCTCGAAAATCTTGATTTAGCATGCCACCACTTTGACCATGAGGCAATTCGCCAAATCCTGCTCGAAACGCCAACAGGCTTTAACCCAACCGATGGCATTGGCGATCTCGTCTGGAACGCGAAGAAGAAACTCAAAGCCTCCCAAGCAAAAGTCGTTGAAATGAAGGTAGCGGCGTAGGACGAAAAGCGGGGAAGGGCGGCCCTGGTTGCTAGGTTCTAGGAAGAGCGGTTAAGAGCGGTCCAGCTTTACCTGCTTTTTCTTTTCCTAGAACCAAGGGCCCAGAACCTAGGACCATTTCTTCCGCTTTTGCTTTCCCTCGTAACCTAGCTTCTAGAAAACTCGTTTCCTGCTTTACCTGCTTTTTCTTTTCCCAGGACCAAGGGCCCAGAACCCAGAATCTTCTCTTCCGCTCTTGCTCTTCCTAGCAATCTAGTCCCTATCAATCTCGCTACTGCTTTACCTGCTTTTTCTTTTCCCAGGACCAAGGGCCCAGAACCTAGAACCCTCTCTTCCGCCCTTGCTCTTCCTAGCAATCTAGTCCCTATCAATCTCGCTACTGCTTTATCTGCTTTTTCTTTTCCCAGGACCAAGGACCCAGAACCTAGGACCATTTCTTCCGCTTTTGCTTTCCCTCGTAACCTAGCTTCTAGAAAACTCGTTTCCTGCTTTACCTGCTTTTTCTTTTCCCAGGACCAAGGGCCCAGAACCTAGGACCATTTCTTCCGCTTTTGCTTTCCTCGTAACCTAGCCCCTAGCAAACTCGTTCCTGCTTTATCCGCTCTTGCTCTTCCTAGTAATCTAGCCCCTTGTCGTCTCGATCCTAGACCCCCCTTCTTTTCCTCTACCCCCTATGAATCTTTTTTGCTACTCTTTGACAAATTTTAATTATGGTATATGGAAATGAAAATTGCAGTTGCAGGTACGGGCTACGTCGGCTTATCTAACGCCATGCTTTTGGCGCAGAATCATCAAGTAGTCGCGGTGGATATTATCGAAGAAAAGGTGCAAATGCTGAACAACAAGCAGTCACCGATTGTTGATAAAGAAATTGAACATTTTTTAACGCTCAAAGCACTAAATTTCGTGGCTACGCTCGATAAGCAGCAAGCGTATCAAGATGCAGAGTTTGTGATTATTGCCACCCCGACGGATTACGATCCGCAAACTAACTACTTTAATACCTCATCGGTAGAAGCGGTCATTCGTGATGTCATGGCGATTAACCCGCATGCGGTGATGGTGATCAAATCAACCATTCCTGTCGGTTACACCGCGCGAATTAAGCAAGAGCTGGGTTGTGAGAATATTTTATTCTCACCTGAGTTCCTGCGCGAAGGTAAAGCGCTATACGATAACCTTTACCCGTCACGCATTATTGTCGGCGAGCGCAGTGAGCGTGCCGAAGTGTTTGCCAATTTGCTGCTTGAAGGCGCAGAAAAGAAAGATGTGCCAATTCTGTTTACCGATTCCACGGAAGCGGAAGCGGTGAAACTGTTCTCTAATACCTACCTTGCGATGCGCGTGGCTTATTTTAACGAGCTGGATTCGTACGCTGAAGCGCACGGCCTCGATGCACGTCAAATTATTGAAGGTGTAGGGCTCGATCCACGTATTGGTAATCACTATAACAACCCATCTTTCGGCTATGGCGGTTACTGTTTACCCAAAGATACCAAGCAGTTGTTAGCCAACTACAAAGAGGTACCGAACAACATCATCGGTGCGATTGTGGATGCCAACCGCACACGTAAAGATTTTGTCGCTGAATCGATTTTAAAACGCGATCCGAAAGTGGTCGGTATTTACCGTCTGATCATGAAGGCAGGATCAGACAATTTCCGCGCTTCTAGTATTCAAGGAATTATGAAACGCATCAAAGCCAAAGGCATTGAAGTGGTCGTGTATGAACCTGTGTTGAAAGACGACGAGTTTTTCCATTCTCGCGTGATCAAAGATCTCAACGAATTTAAACAAACGGCCGATGTGATCGTCTCCAACCGCATGGTGGAAGAGCTCGCCGATGTCGCAGAGAAAGTTTACACCCGTGATTTGTTTGGTAGTGATTGAGTAGGTTAAGAGAAGGTTGCTAGGAAAGAAGGTTGCTAGGGGCTAGGTACTAGGAAGAGCGGGGAAGGGCGGTTAAGATCGGTCCTATGGTCCTGAAGAGCGGGAAAAGTGGTCCTAGTTCCTAGGTTGCTGGGTTCTAGGGAACAGCAGGAAGAGCGGTCCTGTGGCCCTATGGTCCTCGAAAAGCGGTCCTCGGAAGGGCAAGAGCGGCCCTAGTTCCTAGGCTAGAAAGGGCGGTCCTTCTCTTCCGCCTTTGCCTTTCCCCAGGACCAAGGACCCAGAACCTAGGACCATTTTTCCGCCTTTGCTCTTCTCAGGACCATAGGACCCAGTACCTTTTCTTCCGCTCTTCCTATTCCCCTTTTTTCAACACAATTGGTTAGTAGTAATAATGATTAAAAAATGTTTATTCCCCGCCGCAGGTTACGGCACCCGTTTTCTCCCAGCCACAAAATCGATGCCGAAAGAGATGATGCCAGTGGTCAACAAACCGTTGATCGAGTATGGCGTTGAAGAGGCAATTGAAGCTGGTATGGATTCCATGTGTATTGTCACTGGCCGTGGCAAACATGCGCTGATGGATCACTTTGATAAAAACTACGAGCTTGAGCACCAAATCAGTGGAACCAGTAAAGAGGTGCTGCTGGGTGATATCCGTAAGCTGATTGACTCAGCCAGTTACACTTATATCCGCCAACGCGAGATGAAAGGCTTGGGCCATGCGATTTTAACCGGGCGAGAGCTGGTGGGAGATAACCCATTTGCGGTTGTACTGGCAGACGACCTATGCGTAAACCAGCAACAAGGCGTGCTTTCGCAAATGGTGGCGCTGTTTAACCAGTTCCGCTGCTCGATTGTGGCGGTGCAAGAAGTGCCAGAAGATGAAACCCACAAGTATGGCGTTATTTCCGGTGAAATGATCAAAGATGACATTTTCCGTGTCGACAACATGGTTGAAAAACCAGAACCCGGCACCGCACCAAGCAATCTCGCTATTATTGGTCGCTATATTCTCACCCCTGATATTTTTGAGCTTATCGAGCAAACCGAGCCCGGCAAAGGCGGTGAAATCCAAATCACCGATGCGCTACTCAAACAAGCGCAAAACGGCTGCGTGCTGGCCTATAAATTCAAAGGCCAACGTTTCGATTGCGGCAGCGTAGAAGGCTACATCGAAGCCACCAACTACTGTTACGAGAATTTGTATAGGTAAGAGCGGTTAAGAGCGGTCCTGGTTCCTAGGTCGCTAGGTAAGAGCAGGTTTCTAGGTTCTAGGAAGAGCGGGGAAGAGCGGGAAAAGCGGTCCTGGTTCCTAGGTTGCTGGGTTCTAGGAAAGAGCGCTTTTTCTTCCGCTCCTGCTTTTCCTAGGACCAAGGGCCCAGAACCCAGAATCTTCTCTTCCGCTCTTGCTCTTCCGCTTTTTCTTTTCCTAGTAATCTAGCCCCTAGCAAACTCGTTTCCTGCTTTACCTGCTTTTTCTTTTCCCAGAACCAAGGGCCCAGAACCCAGAACCTTCTCTTCCGCTCTTGCTCTTCCGCTTTTTCTTTTCCTAGCAACCTCGCCCCTAGCAACCTCGCTCCTACTTTTCTGCCCTTCCTCGAAAATTTCCAATAATTTGCGCTCAAGTAAAAGCGAATATGCTAGCGTTTTCCTATCTTTATTGGCGACTAAGGCAAAGGAAATGCAAATACTTCATCATGGTGGTAAAAATACCGTTACTGGCTCTTGTCATGAGCTGCGCGCAGATGGTATGGCGCTATTAATCGATTGTGGCCTGTTTCAGGGCAAAGAGTCGGCGCAGGCAGAATTAAATTTCTCCGTTGAGCATATCGACGCGCTGATTGTCACTCATGCGCATATCGATCATATTGGTCGCATTCCTTGGCTGCTTGCCGCTGGCTTTCGCGGGCCAATCTACGCTACTCCAGCCAGTGCCGAGCTGATCCCACTGATGTTAGAAGATGGCCTCAAGTTACAGTTGGGCCTTAATCGCCAACAAATTCAGCAAATTTTACACGCCGTTAAACAGCGTTTGCGGCCATTGGGCTATGGTGAATGGCTCACACTCTCTGCGCAGAGCAACACAGAGGCCTCGCTTGAGCTGCGCTTTCAACCCGCTGGGCATATTTTGGGTTCGGCCTACGTTGAAATTCGCTTAGCCAGTGGTGAAGTGGTGGTGTTTTCTGGCGACTTAGGCCCGAGTAATACGCCGCTCTTGCCCGATCCGCAACCGCCAGAACGGGCCGATTATCTGGTGATAGAGAGCACCTATGGCAACCGCAATCATGATGATGTTGCAGGCCGAGCGGAAACGCTGCACAAAATCATTCAACGCTCTTTAGCCGATGGCGGCACCATTTTAATCCCAGCTTTTAGTGTTGGCCGTACCCAAGAGCTGCTGTTTGATCTTGAGCGGCTGATCTATGAGCATAAAATTGCCGCCGATCTGCCCATCATTCTAGACTCGCCGATGGCCCAGCAAGTGACGCAATCTTATCGGCGCTTTAAAACCTTATGGGGTGAGGAAGCCAAGCAACGTCTGGAGATGCATCGCCATCCGTTGGCGTTTGATCAATGTGTTCAGATTAGCGATTACCGCACTCATCAAGCGTTAGTTAACCGCTTAGCGTCAACCGGCGCACCAGCGATTGTGGTCGCCGCTTCGGGAATGTGTCAGGGCGGGCGAATTGTCGATTATTTGAAAGCGCTGCTGAGCGATGAACGCACCGATGTGATTTTTGCAGGCTATCAGGCCGAGGGAACGCTCGGGCGTAGCATTGCTCAAGGTGAAAAAAACCTCTGCATTGATGGCGAGGAGGTCGAAGTAAACGCCAGTATCCACGTGATGTCGGGCTACTCTGCCCATGCGGATCAATCTGAGTTGCTGGCTTTTATCCATGGCATTGGCCAAGCACCGCAAGAAATTCATCTCATCCACGGCGAGCCAAGCAGCAAGCAAGCCTTTGCTCAAGCACTGAACGCTACGGGTTACGCGGGGGCGGTGAGGTTGTAGGGAAGAGCAGGGTGCTAGGAAAAGCAGGTTGCTAGGAAAGGGCAGGAAGAGCGGGGAAGAGCGGTCCTGTGGTCCTCGAAAAGCGGTCCTGGGAAGGGCAAGAGCGGCCCTGGTTCCTGGGCGAGAAAGGGCGAAAAGCGGGGAAAAGCGGCCCTGGTTCCTAGGTCGCTAGGTTCTAGGAAGAGCGGGGAAGAGAAGGTTTCTAGGGACTAGGAAAGAGCAGGAAGGGCGGGGAAGAGCGGTCCTGTGGCCCTATGGTCCTGAAGAGCAGGGCGCTAGGAAAAGCAGGTTGCTAGGTTCTAGGAAAGAGCGGTCCTTCTCTTCCGCCCTTGCTCTTCCGCTTTTCCCAGGGCCCAGGACCATAGGACCTTTTTTTCCCCAGTGCCGCTCTTAGCTTTTCCACAGGACCACAGGACCACAGGACCATTTCTTCCGTTCCTTCTCTTCCGCTCTTGCTTTTCCTAGCAATCTAGCCCCTATCAATCTCGTCCCTTCTTTTTCCGCTTTCCCCTTTCCACATGACATTTTGCTCTCGATTAGGTAGTTTAAGCTTCATTGTTAAGTACAACGCTCACTCTCTTAGGCGACGAATATGAACGCAAATCCAGACCGTTGGAAGCAGCGGCTACAAAACTTAATTAAAGCTCAGCAAAGGCTAAAAAGAGCCTGTGCGCAAGAAAGCTACAGCGAGTTAGAGTTGGCGGGCTTGGTGCAAACCTTCGAGTTTTCTTTTGAACTGACGTGGAAAACGTTGAAAGATTTACTTGAATTTGAAGGGTTTGATGTCGCCTCGCCGCGAAGTGTTTTTCGCACCGCACTCGAGGCTAAGCACTTGTCCTCAGAACAGTGTGAAATCATGTTAGAAGCACTGATAAAACGCAATTTGCTTGCTCATACTTATGATGAGAGCAATGTTCTCGAAGCCCAATCGCTAATCCTAGAATCGTTTTCTCCTGTGATTGAACAGATTACGCAATCATTAGAGAGCAAAAGCTTAGAGACTAAGCACTGAGAGGACCAGCGTGGCTAATTTTTGCGTCGTCAATCCCGTCTTGCTCGGCCTTAAGGCACATCAGTACCGATTGATTGAAGAGATCGTTCTTAACCACGCTTGTGTCATCCATGCTTGGTTGTTTGGCTCCAGAGCGTTAGGAACCTATAGAGATAACTCCGATATTGATCTTGTCCTAGAAGGCGATGCGCTTTCGCTGCATGTCATCGCACAATTGCAAGAGCGCCTAGAGCTGTCTTCATTGCCATTTAAGGTGGATTTGTTGATCAAACATAAAATTACATCCCAAGAATTGCTCACCCATATTGAAACCCACGGGATTCAGTTGAAGTAGGGGGGGAAGAGAAGGTTTCGAGAAAAGAGCAGGTTTCTAGGGACTAGGAAGAGCAGGAAAAGCGGCCCTGGTTCCTAGGTCGCTAGGTTCTAGGGAAGAGCAGGAAGAGCGGTTAAGAGCGGTCCTGTGGCCCTCGAAAAGCGGTCCTGGAAAGAGCAAGAGCGGCCCTGGTTCCTGGGCGAGAAAGGGCAAAAGCGGGGAAGAGCGGTCCTGGTTCCTAGGTCGCTAGGTTCTAGGAAGAGCGGGGAAGAGAAGGTTTCTAGGGACTAGGAAAGAGCAGGAAGGGCGGGGAAGAGCGGTCCTGTGGCCCTCGAAAAGCGGTCCTGGGAAGGGCAAGAGCGGCCCTAGTTCCTGGGCGAGAAAGGGCAAAAGCGGGGAAAAGCGGCCCTTCTCTTCCGCTCTTCCTTGCCCTTCCTCCCATTTTTTCCTTTGGGGATAGCCGTGAGGGGCGAAACTGCATACACTGTTTGCCATCACTTTTTACATTTGAATTTACATGAAAAATCACTTCCCTCAGCCGCTACAAAAACTCTTAGGCATGGTGACTGAGCAAAAAACCTTTGAACAACTGACACGCGATGAACAGGCTTACCTTGCAGAGCCTACCACGCTACTGTTTGCTTTGCCGTTTGGCATGACTATGCCAGAGGAAGCGGCCGAAGCGTATAGCGATACCTTCCTGATTTATTTCGACTTTATGGTCAATGAGCTGCGCATCCAACTGCGTAATGGCGACGCGCAGGAGATGCTGCCCATTCTCAACAGCTGTTTGCATGATCTGCTTGAAGGCGGGGAGATAAATCTGCAGATGGCTTACAGCATGGTCAAAGTGCTTAAGTCACACCAATTGTCGATTGAGCCTGCTGTGATTGACACACTTGCCGAGCTGCAAATGCAAAAGCAGCCAAATAATGTGCCAAGCCTGCCAGTGGACCCCAAGAAAATGCTGGATCAGATGGCCAAGCAGCTCACTGAGTCAGGGGTTGATAGCGGCTTTGCGTTTTGCCAGATGATCAGCGATGAGCTGGCGGTCTACCCTGTTGAAGGAGTGAAACTCTTACTGGCCTGTTTTCTCAAGCAGAAGTGGATTGTGGACGCGCTGTTGCTGCTCAGCTTGCACAAAGAGTCAGAGATTGCCAGTGTTGCAGCAGCACTGTTGAATGACGTTGCCGATAAGCAGTGGAAGTTTCTAACCAATCGCAACTATCTGCTATTGGTGCAGCGTTTTGCTGATGAAAAGGTTAAGGCCCATTTGCCCAAATGGAACCGTCTTGCGATGCAACATGCCAAACAAAGCAAGCCGAGCCAAGTGGTGGAGCTGTATGTTTCCTTTGCTGATGGCCAGCACTCCACGCTGTTTCTTGCGTTGGTGCAAGATGCCGATGGCAAAAGTTTGCACCAAGTAGGCGGGGTATTTCGGCTTGGCTACGGCTTAGTTGATAGCTACTTTATCCCCAATATTGATCGTCGCCAATTTCAACACATGGTCGAAACAATAAAAGGTGAAGTGGGTGCTATCCCGTGTGATCCGCTCTTGCTGCGTCATCTACTCCCTTGGGCGTTGCACGAGCAGCAAGCTAGCCCGGAGCGTATGGCGGTCGATACCCTACAGATTCTGGCTTTGCTGCCCAACGCGTGGAGTGAGCCGCAGGCGTTTAACATCGATCACATCGCTGAAATCTGTCACTTTGATGCACAGCAAACGGAGCAGCGAGACCGCGGACGAAAAATGAGCAGAATGTTGCTCAGTACACCGATGGTCGACACTTGGCTAGTGCACGACATTGACCCAACCTTAACTAAAGCGCGCCAAGTGCGAGACCACTGCTATTTGGCCCAGCCACAGCGCTATATCGAAGCGCTCTCCCATGCCGCTTTGCTGGCGCATTTTTCTCTGCTGCCGCCAAATTTATTGGTTGCTAAGGCCGCCAGCTATCTCGCCTGTGCGTTTTTGCTCCAAGAGGGCGGTGTAGGTCGAAAAGCCTTCCCACTGTTTGATTGGCTGGCGGAAGAGAGTTTGCATGAGAGCCAGCAAGATCAGCAACTGGATAAGATCTTCAATGATCTTGCAGAGCCTACCGGCTATGTACTCAAGGTGCAGTTGATGGATAGCAAACCGAAAGTGTGGCGCCGTTTTACGGTATCGAGCAGCATCGACATGCACTCGCTGCACAACCTGCTGCAAGATGTGATGGGTTGGGATAACTACCATGCTTATACCTTTGCCACCAAACTTGGCCACATTGATGATTCGCCAGAAAGTCCGTTGCCTGCCGATGAGATTCCGTTGATGGCCGTGCTGCGCAATGAAGGGGATAGCATGGGCTACATATATGATTTTGGTGATCATTGGGAACACGTCGTTGAGCTGGAGAAAATCAACAAGCGCGATTGCTGGCAACCCAAAGTCACCGCCGGGAGCGGCGAATGCCCACCAGAAGATTGCGGCGGTATGTGGGGATACAACGCATTGTTAGAGGCAGCAGCCAAAACTGAGCGCACTCAAGAAGAACAAGAGCAACTGGAGTGGTTCGGCATGGAAGAGGGCTGGGATGCCAAAGCCTTTGATAAAAATGAGGTGAATGAGTTGTTGAGGTTTGAGTAGGAAGAGAAGGGGCTAGGCAGGGCAAGAGCGGGGAAAAGCGGCCCTGGTTTCTAGGTCGCTAGGTTCTAGGGAAGAGCAGGAAAAGCGATAAAGCGGTTAAGCGCGGACCTATGGCCCTATGGTCCTGAAGAGCAGGGAAAAGAAGGTTCTAGGGACTAGGAAAGAGCAGGAAGGGCGGGGAAGAGCGGTCCTGTGGCCCTATGGTCCTGAAGAGCAGGGAAAAGAAGGTTCTAGGTACTAGGTTCTAGGAAGAGCAGGAAAGAGCGGTCCTTCTCTTCCGCTTTTGCTTTCCCTCGTAACCTAGCTTCTAGAAAACTCGTTTCCTGCTTTTTCTTTTCCCAGGACCAAGAACCCAGGACCCAGAACCATTTTTCCGCCCTTGCTCTTCCTCGTAATCTAGCCCCTAGCAACCTCGTTTCCTGCTTTTTCTTTTCCCAGGACCAAGGACCCAGGACCCAGAACCATTTTTCCGCTTTTGCTTTCCCTCGTAACCTAGCTTCTAGCAAACTCGTTTCCTGCTTTACTTGCTTTTTCTTTCCCCAGGACCCAGGGCCCAGACCCCCAGGACCTTCTCTTCCGCTCTTGCTCTTCCTAGCAATCTAGTCCCTATCAATCTCGCTCCTGCCTTTACGCTTTTGCCTTTCCCAGAACCAAGGGCCTAGAACCCAGAACCTTCTTTTCCGCTCTTCCGCCCTACTCCGTCATTAACTGCATGAGCAATTCTGGGTTGAGTTGCTCGGCGGTGGATTGGCCGGACAAAACCTTGTCAGCCAAGTCGCGTTTTTCACTGTGCAGTTGGATGATTTTTTCTTCTACCGTATTGACAGTGACCAAGCGATAGACGGTAACGGGTTTGGTTTGTCCCATACGATAAGCCCGATCACTCGCTTGATCTTCTACCGCTGGGTTCCACCATGGGTCAAGGTGGATCACGGTATCCGCTTCGGTGAGGTTGAGCCCTGAACCGCCCGCTTTTAGGCTGATCAAAAATAAATGGTGTTCGCCAGATTTAAACGTGTTGATCGCACTTTGTCGTTGCTTGCTGGTGGATTGCCCATCCAGGTAAGAAAAATCGACCCCGTGTTGCTTTAACTGCTGGCTGAAGCGTTTGAGCAACTGAACAAATTGGCTAAACACCAGGATCTTGTGTCCGCCCTCAAGGGCGTCTTCGACCAGTTGCAACGCCTCTTTCTGTTTGCTGCTGGTGTCGGTGAGGTGCTCAAACACTAAGCCTGGGTCGCAACACACTTGGCGCAAACGCGTTAAGCCGGCGAACAGCGAAATGGTGGAATGAGTGCTGCCGTCACTCAGGGTTTCTAACGCTTCTTTACGCACCGCTTCATAGGCATTGCGCTCTTTGCTGGTCAGCTCAACATGATGGACGAGCTCTGTTTTTTCTGGCAGTTCAGTGAGTACCTCTTGTTTGAGGCGACGCAAAATAAAAGGGCTGACTAAAGCGCGCAGCCGCAGCATATCGTCTTCATTTTTGCTGGCTTGCGCGTATTTGCTTTTGAACTGTTTTAAAGAGCCGAGCAAGCCCGGGTTTAAAAAGGCGAATTGGCTCCAAAGCTCCACCAAATGGTTTTCCACTGGGGTGCCCGAGAGGGTTATGCGCCGCTGCGCGTTTATCTCAAACAACACTTTAGCGCGTTCGGCATTGGGGTTTTTGATCTGCTGCGCTTCATCCAAGACGACGGTTTGCCATTCGGTGGCTTGCAAGGCATCGGCTAGGCGAGTCACTAACCCGTAGCTGAGCACAATCACTTCACCGGCGCGAGCGTTGGACAAGGTTTGCTGGCGATCGGCGCAGCTCTCTAAATCAATCACGGTTAACTGCGGCGTGAAGCGTTGGCTCTCTTGACGCCAGTTGAGTAAGACCGATTTGGGGCAGACCACTAAGCTTGGGCCTTGCGCTTGAAAATGGCTCAGCAGGGTTAAGGCTTGCAGTGTTTTGCCAAGGCCCATATCGTCGGCCAAACAGACACCAAACCCATTGTGTAGCAAATGCGCCGCCCAGAGGACGCCGCTGCGTTGATAATCACGCAGTGGCTCAAGCAGCGCTTCATCCAACGTGATGGGTTGTGACCATGCTTGTTGTAATGCTTGCCAACCGTGATCGCTTTGCACCGACATGGTTTCGATCAGCTTTTGTAGCGGGTAGGCGAGTTGGCGGTTTACCGAGAGATTGTCATCTAACACGCTGTCTAAGAAATGCAACTGTTTACGCAGCGCATCGCTGACTAACAGGGTGAGGTTCTGCTGTTCTAAGGTAATAAATCCTGTACGTCGCGCTTCAAGCAGACGTTTGAGATCCAATACTTGTGCGCCGTCAAAATGCACATCCCCTGACACTTGAAACCAATCTTCCTGTTGGCGTATGGCTAGGCCCACATCTTGTGAGCGCAGTTGTTTGACTCGTTTGCTCGCTTGATGCCAGTGGATGGTGACCTCTTCAAGCTGCTCTAGAGCGTCGAGCAGTTGCGGCAGTTGTTGGCTAGGTACGCTGTAGCGGTGGCTTTTACACACCTTTAAACCGAGTGCTTTGGCAATCGCTTTGGCTTGCTGCCGCTCCTGAGCAAGATCGCGGCGATACCAAGTATTCCCTTGCTGATAGAGCCAGAGTGTGCCTTGCCCCGAGCCAATACGGGTGCGTTGGTCCTGTGATTGGTGTTCAATCGCCAGTTCCAGTTTTCCTTCACCAAGCTTGAGCCACAAGTGTGGCGTGGTGTCCCACTCTCCCAGAGTAATGTTGCCGCGCGCTTCACTGATAAAGTACCAGTTGACATTATCGCCCAAGCGTTCGATCAACGCATCGGCCTGTTCAATCGCTACCGCGGGCATTTGTCCGGCGAGCGTAAAAAAGCGTTCGACGTGTTCGGGGATCGAATAGAAAGAGTAGATCCCTTCCGTGCGTGGCTTTAGGCAAGCTTGCGACTGCTTGCTTACCTTGGGATGGCATTGCAATGCGAGCTGTCCTTTTTCTTCCTCTAGCACCACCAACGCCGGTTCTGCGACCAAACTTATCGGCTCCCCAACAGAGTTAAACACGCTGTTACTTTGTGACAGCAGCATGAGTAACGTGGGGTTGAGCTTAAAGGTGTCGCTCCAAAAATCATGGCGGCTTTGCAGGTTTTCGGCAATCGCCAGATCAATGCTGGCCAACGAGAGGTTATTATCGTAAAGCAGCGTGTGTGGGGCGACTTTTCTCCCAATGCTCCAGCCTTTTTTGCCCCGTTTTTGCCGCTTGATCATTAAGGTCTCGTGCTCGCTGATCACCCAGGCCAAACGCTCATCTTGCTGCTCCTTCGGATCGCGCAAGGTGGTGGTCACTTCACTTATCCACATTTGCCATGCATCGGGTTTATCAATAAAGCGGCCTTGATCTGTTTCTTCGTCGGTCAAATAAGCAAAAAGACGTTGCGCCATATGCGCGAGGTTAAACTGGGCTGGTGCCTTGCTGCTATCCAGTGGCTCAGCCAGTGGGTGATGGGCCAAGGTGGTGAAAAAGTCTCGCAGCTCAGGGTGTGTTTTGACTCGGCACATTTGCAGTAAGTCCAGCACTAATTGCCCCCAAGCAATACCTTGTGGGGTATGCACTGACTCAAGCCACATCGGCGCATCGTAAAACAGTGTGACCAGCGTATCGTCGCCCATCTGCAAATAGTCAAAGAGTTTTTGCCAATGGAAAAAGCCCAGTGGATTCTTGCACGCTGCATCCAGCCCTTCAAGCTGTTCAATTCGCTCGGCGACTGACTCAGGGCGCAGGCATTGAAGGATAAACAGATCGATTAACAGCGAGAGGCTGAGACGCGTACGAGGATTGAGCGCAAAAAGGCTTTCACGCTGGACCAGATAGTGTTCGTCAAGCGGCTCAAGAAAGTGTTTGGCTTTGCTCGGATTCGATGAAAACAGGCCCACATCTTGGCTCATTTGAATGGGTAAGGTTCTTTTTACGAGACCAGACACTTTGGCATGCAAGGTGTCATAGGTGGTTGGTGAGGTGGCGGTGAGTAACATGCGCGGGTAGGTCGCGACAAAGTAATCTCCCGCACCTTGCGCAAATGGAAGGGTCTTGACCAAGTACCAGAGTTGGTCGCTTTGCGTCAGCAGGTGAAAACTATCATTGATACTTTGTTCGAGCAGTTCTTCATCTACCGACCAAAGATAGTGCGGCATGAACCAAGAGGCGTACAGGCGTGCATAATGAGCGCCCGGCGCACGTATGGCGGTACGCAAGCCTTGACCTAATCGGTTTTGTGAGCTCATCTGACATGCAAATAGCGCAACGCACCATCCGTCGGCGGTGAGGTAAATAAACGATTTGTCTTGATGCTTGCTGGTGCGGATCCAACCGGATTGTAGGCACTCTTCTTGCAGAGCCGCAAATTGCTCAGCGTGTTTTTCACCGACATAGTTAATGTAGGATAAGTACGCATCACTCGCCTTGCGACTGACACTGACAATGATGGCGGCAAGAAAGTCGCCTTGCCCCTCTTTTAATTGATTTGGCGTTGGAGATACGTACTGCACCGAGGTTTCCTGTTTTCTCTTAAGTATCTGGCTAGAAAATCAGTATGATTGCAGTTGTGGGCGTTTTTGTCATCTTAAAAGAAGGGGAAGGGAAGGTTGCTAGGTGATAGGGAAGAGCAGGAAGGGCGGGAAAGAGCAGGAAAGAGCAGGAAAGAGCAGGAAAGAGCAGGAAGGGCGGCCCTGGTTCCTGGGTTGCTAGGTTCTAGGGAAGAGCAGGTTGCTAGGTGCTAGGTTTCTAGGTTCTAGGAAAAGCGGTTAAGAGCGGTCCTTCTCTTCCGCTTTTGCTTTTCCTAGGACCAAGGGCCCAGAACCCAGAACCTTCTCTTCAGCTCTTGCTTTTCCGCCTTTGCTCTTCCTAGCAATCTCGTCCCTAGCAAACTCGCTCTTGCTTTTCCTAGTCCCTGTCTTTCCCAGGACCAAGGGCCCAGAACCCAGAACCTTCTCTTCAGCTCTTGTTTTTCCGCCTTTACTCTTCCTAGCAATCTCGTCCCTAGCAAACTCGCTCTGCTTTTCCTAGTCCCTTTTCCCTTGCACAACCACATAGCGCTCTCGGATGTTGTTCTGCATGACGGGCGTGAGATTATCCCACACCAGTAAATCGACGCGAAAGGGCAGGCTGCTTTCTTCAAAGGCTTGTTGCAATTGATAGACCGCTAAATCTTGTGGTTTGTCGGCAAAGGCCACCAAATCTAAATCTGAGCGCGTATTGGCCGTGCCTTTTACTCTTGACCCAAATGCCCACACCAAGGTTTCCGGTAAGTACAGCGCTAACAGTTGGGCGACTTCCTTCGCTTGATCTTCCGTAATAGCGAGTTTAGGTTGCGTTACTTTTTCCATGCTTGACCGCTTAACGTTTGGTACAACAAAATGGCATCGGTAACAAAATCATTCATTAAGGCCAAGGCTTCATCGGCTTTTTCCCCGCTATAATCATGCGAGGTGGCAACTCGGGCCTTTGCGTAATGCATCCACCGTTCGATGCTACTGGGTAGCAACATGTTTTCATGAGTAAGGCGTAAAACCGGATTAGGCCCGTTTGGCACCTCAGGCAAACCGATGTTTTCCGAAAGATAACGTTTGGTGATTTTCCAAAGGCTATCCCAACAGGTTTCAAAGCGTTGAATTATTGACTCCTTGACAGCTTCAATAATCCAAAGTTCAGTCGCCTCAATCTGCAGCTTATTCAATCGATCATTTTGCTCTTGCAGCAGATGCAGTGAGCGTTCAAATTTATCAAATTGGATCATGAATTACTCCTTGATGGCTCAGCAAAAAGAGCAGGAAAAGCGGGGGAAGGGCGGGGAAGAGCAGGTTGCTAGGTGCTAGGGAAGAGCAGGAAGGGCGGTCCTGGTTCCTAGGCGAGAAAGAGCAGGTTGCTAGGTTCTAGGTTTCTAGGTTCTAGGGAAAAGCAGGAAAGAGCGGTCCTTCTCTTCCGCTTTTGCTTTCCCTCGTAACCTAGCTTCTAGAAAACTCGTTTCCTGCTTTTTCTTTTCCCAGGACCAAGGACCCAGGACCCAGAACCATTTTTCCGCCTTTGCTTTTCCTCGTAACCTAGCTTCTAGAAAACTCGTTTCCTGCTTTTTCTTTTCCCAGGACCAAGGACCCAGGACCCAGAACCATTTTTCCGCCTTTGCTCTTCCTCGTAATCTAGCCCCTAGCAACCTCGTTCCTTCTTTTCCGCCCTTCCTCACTCATACCCATTCGGGTTGTTGGACTGCCAGCGCCATGTGTCGGCGACCATGGTCTCCAGCGAGCGCGTTGCTTTCCAGCCGAGCACTTCGGCGGCATAAGCTGGATCTGCCCAGCATTCTGCGATATCGCCAGCGCGGCGCGATTTGATCTCATAGGCAATTGGGCGCTCGGCGGCTTTTTCAAAGGCGGCGACCATTTCCAATACGCTGTTGCCTTGGCCTGTGCCTAAGTTAAAAATGTGCAAGCCCGCTTGTTGGCCCACCTTATTCAGCGCCGCAAGGTGGCCATCGGCTAAGTCAACCACGTGAATGTAATCGCGCACGCCAGTGCCATCGGGTGTTGGGTAATCGTTGCCAAACACGCCCAGCTTTTCACGTCGGCCCACCGCTACTTGGGCAACAAAAGGCAACAGGTTGTTGGGAATGCCTTGCGGATCTTCGCCAAGCAGGCCAGATTGATGCGCGCCTACAGGGTTAAAGTAGCGTAGCAAGGTGATGCTCCACTCTGGGTTGGCGTGGTGAAAGTCGCGTAAGCACTCTTCCACCATCAGCTTACTGCGCCCGTAAGGGTTGGTGGCCGAGGTCGGGAAATCTTCGCGAATAGGCACCGAGGCCGGGTCACCGTACACTGTGGCCGATGAACTAAAGATCAGACTTTTGACCCCAGCTTTGTCCATTTCGCGCACCAGATTCAAGGTGCCAGAGACGTTGTTATCATAATACATCAGCGGTTTTTCCACCGATTCGCCAACCGCTTTCAGACCAGCAAAGTGGATCACGCCATCAATGTGATGTTCGGTAAAGATGGTTTGTAGAATAGCGCTATCGCGGATATCGCCTTGATAAAAGGTCGGCCGCACGCCCGTGACTTGCTGAATACGATCCAGTACCAAAAGTTTACTGTTGTACAAATTGTCGAGAATAATCGGCGTCATGCCCGCTTCGATCATCTGGATACAGGTGTGACTGCCGATATAGCCACTGCCTCCGGTGACAAGAATATTCATGTTGTTCCTCTTATGTATTGTTTGCAAATATCTGCCGTGTGATTTGCAAAATTTTTAGCCAAATTGACTGCGTTAGTTTACGCAAACTCGCTACAAAAAGCGATCTCCTGCCGCTGGCGACATCGTCTTTAACCGATCACGTTTTTGTCTTGCCGGTGTCACATTCGCTTGTTGAGATAAGCCAAGCTTGGGTAAAAGCGAGCTTGGATAAAACCTCATTCAGACAAAGCGGAGCATAGTATGCAGATCACCGTCGTTGGGGCTGGCTATGTCGGGCTGGCCAATGCCGCGCTGCTAGCGCAGTACCATCATGTCACTGTGTTGGATTTAAATTCGCAGCGGGTAGCGCAAATTAACGCGCGGCAATGCCCGATTGTTGATCAAGACATTCAACGTTTTATGGCTTCTGGCTTACTTAACCTTACCGCGACGGTGGATGCGCCAAGCGCTTATCAAAACGCCGAGTTGGTGATTGTCGCTACACCGACCGATTATGATCCGCGCACTAATGGCTTTGATACCTCTTCAGTAGAGTCAGTGATCGATGAGGTGCATCGCTATCGACCACAAGCGCTGGTGGTGGTGCGCTCAACCGTGCCAGTCGGGTTTACCGAGCGTGTACGCCGTGGTAAATCGGGCAAAAACGTGCTGTTTGCTCCGGAGTTTTTACGAGAAGGGCGCGCTTTGTACGATAACCTTTACCCATCGCGCATCATTATTGGCGAGCAAAGTGAAAGAGCTCGGTGGGTTGCGGATCTGTTTGTGCAAGCGGCGGAAAAAAACGATGTGCCAGTGCTGCTGATAAACGCCACCGAAGCTGAGGCGGTTAAGCTCTTTTCCAACACCTATCTGGCCATGCGGGTGGCTTATTTCAATGAGCTGGATTCTTACGCCGAAGTGCATGGTTTGAATAGCCGACAAATCATCCAAGGTGTAGGGCTCGACCCGCGAATTGGTAGTCACTATAACAACCCTTCCTTTGGCTACGGCGGCTATTGTCTCCCCAAGGACACTAAGCAGTTGTTGGCCAACTATCGTGATGTCCCCAACTGCCTGATCAAAGCGATTGTTTCGGCCAATCGCACCCGTAAAGACTTTATCGCAGAGTCGATTTTAAAGCGTCATCCGCAAGTGGTGGGCATCTACCGCTTAATCATGAAAGCCAACTCCGACAATTTCCGTTTTTCATCGGTGCAGGGGATCATGAAGCGGCTCAAAGCGCACGGCATCGAGGTGGTGGTATATGAGCCCGTGCTGGAAGAAGAGCGCTTTTTTAACTCGCCCGTAATGCGTGATTTAGCGCAGTTCAAAGCGAAGGCGGAGGTGATCGTCACCAATCGAATGGTGGAAGAGCTCTGCGATGTAGCGCATAAAGTCTATACGCGTGATCTGTTTGGCCAAGATTAGCCTCAGTGCTCTTTTCGATGATAGACAACAAAAAAACCGACGTGCGTGACGTCGGTTTTTCATCTGCGTGTTCAATCTAGGATTGAACTGAGCGCGTTTGAAATTACGCTTTCATTTTCGCTGCTGCTTTTGCGATCGCTGCGAAGCTTTTCGCATCCAGAGACGCACCGCCGACTAGCGCGCCATCGATGTCTGGCTGTGCAAAGTACGCTTCTGCGTTTTCTGGTTTTACAGAGCCGCCGTACTGGATGATCACTTGCTCAGCGACTGCAGCGTCTTTCTCTGCGATCAGGGCGCGGATAGAGGCGTGGATGCGCTGTGCGTCATCAGCGGTTGCTGCTTTACCTGTGCCGATAGCCCAGATTGGCTCGTAAGCGATGATCGCGCCGTTTAGAGCTTCAACACCGTATTCGTCGATCACGGCGTTGATTTGACGTGCACAAACCGCTTCAGTTTCGCCCGCTTCGTTTTGCGCTTCGGTTTCACCGATACAGAACACTGGCTTCAGGCCGTTCTCTTTCAGGAAGGCAAATTTCTGCGCGACGAATTCGTCTGATTCGTTGTGGTATTCACGACGCTCAGAGTGGCCGATGATGATGTGAGTTGCACCGAAATCTTTCAGCATCGCTGGAGACATGTCGCCAGTGAATGCGCCGCTGTTGTGGATGTCAGTGTTCTGCGCGCCAAGAATGATCTTGTTGCCGCCTTGCGCGATCAGACGCTCAGCCATATCCAAGTAAAGTGCTGGTGGAGCAACCGCAACGTCAACACCTTCAACGCCTTCTAGCTCAGCGTTAAGACCAGTTAGCAGCTCAGTTACCATTGCTTTGCTGCCGTTAAGTTTCCAGTTACCCATCACTACAGGACGACGCATAGGAATATCTCCATATCTTTTATTGGTTCAAGGTTTCACCTCTAAGCCGAGGTGAAGCGCATTTATGTAAAAAATCTACGTAGGAATATAACAGAATTATGTGGCCAGATCATGACTCGTGTCATTAGTTATGGCTTTCTCTCGCCTGGTCGGCGCTGCTTTATCCACTGATAAAATGGTTAAAAGCAATCGATTGGTGATCTGTCTGGCATAATGATAGTCAATCACTCGGCATTTTCCTTTCTGGTTGCTATTTATGAGGGCAAATGCCAACCATGTCTCAATGATAAAAGGAAAGGTCATGCCTCATTTAGTTTTAGAATATTCCAATTCGGTGGAAGAGCGCATCAATGTGCCCGGATTGCTGGAAGATCTGCACCAAGTCGCGCTGGATTGCGGCTTGTTTGACAAACCTTCAGTGAAATCACGCACGCTGCGCTGCCATCATTGGCTGGTGGGGGAAGAGGGTGATAGCGTGGATTTTATTCACGTCAGTTTTGATCTGCTTTCTGGGCGCAGTGAAGAGCAAAAACGCGAGCTCTCCCGTCAACTCATGGCGGTGTTGCAAGAGCAAGCCAGCCATGTGCGCAGCTTAACGGTCAATATCCGTGATATGGACAAAGCGTGCTTCCAGAAAGTGGTGAACTAAATGGCCACCGCGACTGACAACAGCCTGCAAGCGATATCCGTTTCGAGCCTTATAAAAAGTAGAGGCCCTGCTTGCGTTTCAGGGCCTCAGTTCAATAGAAGTTTTTCGCAGTAAAGGGAATAATTTGCGCTTCACTGCGCGGTGGCTCTTTACCGTCACTTGCCAGTGCAGCGCGGAATTTCACCATCTGTTTCGTCAGTTCATTCATTAATACCACGTTGGTGTGAACGGGGTTTTTGCAGCGGCTGATCACGCGATCAATATGACTCTGCTGCGCCTCCAAGCGCTCGCGCATCGCTTCAGAGGCGGAGAGAATCATCTCTTTGCACATTGCCTGTTTAAACTGATTGAAAGCGGCCGGGTTTTCGGCGGCAAGAGTCATCATCTCATCGAATGACGGTAAGCTCTGGTCCAGTTGTGGATATCCCATGGCAACTCTCCCCTGTAGCAATTGGTGATACTTTAAACAGTAGCCATAAAGTAAGCATAAATCAGAAATGAGAAAGTGGTGCAGGGATGTGGTGATGTCTTATAAGTGAGACGGGGAAGGGCAGGTTGCTAGGTACTAGGTTTCTAGGTGCTAGGGAAGAGCGGGTAAGAGCAGGAAAGAGAAGGTTGCTAGGTTCTAGGTTTCTGGGTAAGAGCGGTCTTTCTCTGCCGCCTTTGTCTTTCCCAGGACCAAGGACCCAGAACCTAGGACCATTTTTTCCGCCTAGCAATCTAGCCCCTAGCAAACTCGTTCTTGCCTTGCCCAGTCCCTGCTCTTCCTCGAGCCTAGCCCCTGCTTACTATCCGATATGCGCAGCGGCGCTGGCCTTCGATAATGTGTTCCGTGCGCTCAATATGGCAGTGTTCACCGAGCAGCTTTTGAAAAACGTTGAGTTCAGATTGGCATAGGGCGGGGCAGCGGGTGGCGGCTCGGCAGATGGGGCAATGATTTTCGCTCAAAAGAAAGCCTTCGTCGGTTTGCTCAAGCTCGGCCATATAGCCTTCTTCTTCGCGTATTTCCGTGAGCTTTTGCAGCTTGCTGTGGAGATCGCCGCAAGCGGCCAAGGCTTTTTGATACTGGATAAAAGTGCGATGCTCTCGCTCAGCGGCGACTTTGGCTAAACCATCGGAGCCAAACAAGCTCTCGACCACGTCGATCATCTGAATGGTGAGTTCGCTGTGGCGATCGGCAAACTGCTCGTGTCCTTTGAGCGTGAGAGACCAGTGCCGAGTCGGGCGGCCTACTTTGACTTTGACATCGTGAAAGCTGACGATGCCCGCCTCTTCCAACCCTTGCAAATGTTGCCTGGCCCCCATGGTGGTCATGCCAAACTCTTCTGCCAGTTGCTTGGCGGTCACCGAGCCATCTCGCTTAATCGACTGGAGTATCCTGTCTATGGTTTTCATCTTGGCCTACAGACGCCCGTATCCTGAATGGTGCTTAAGTACAAATATTATGCGTCATAGGTTTAGTAAATAAAAGGGTTGATAAAGAGCAGCGGGTAAGAGCAAGAGCAGTTCTAGGGAAAGCAGGTTCTAGGTGCTAGGTTCTAGGAAAAAGCGGTTAAGAGCGGTCCTGTGGTCCTGTGGCCCTGGAAAGGGCAAGAGCGGCCTGGTTCCTGGGCAAGAAAGAAGGTTTCTAGGTTCTAGGAAAGGCAGGTTACGAGGTTTCTAGGCTCTAGATTCTTGCTCTTGCTCTTGCTCTTGCTCTTCCTAGGGCCTAGAGCACCGATCAGTTTAAAAAACACACAGTGACTTTAGCCCCAAAACATGGTCAAATACACAGTATTATTAACTTATCAACTGATTGATTATGTCTAATTCTAGAAACTGGGAACCACCAACTGCTCTTTCCAAAAAAGAGCAGTTTATTTGCAAAAAGTTAAAACAGACCGGAAAACTGTTTGTGTTCTTACGCACCAATCGTCATCTCATCATTAATGAAGAGATTAATCATAAGCTTATGTCGATGTATGCTGACCACCCAAGAGGAAAGCCTGCTGTTCCGGCCGCTCTTTTAGCTATGGCAACGATTCTCCAAGCATACGAGCAAAAATCGGATGCCGGAGCGACATTAGAAGCGATGTTTGACCAACGTTGGCAAATGGTACTGGACTGTCTAGGGAGCGAGGAATCGCCATTTTCACAAGGCACCTTATGTGATTTTCGTCATCGTTTAATTGCGCACGATATGGATGTAGTTTTACTTGAACATACTGTAAATGTCGCTCGTGAAGTTGGAGGTTTTAGTCATGTTCAGCTCAGAGTGGCCCTAGACTCAGCGCCACTACAGGGCGCTGGTCGAGTTGAAGATACGTTCAATTTAGTGGGACATGCTCTTGAATTAGTCGTCAATTGTGCTGCACAAATAAAGATGATCTCAGAAGAAGAACTCATCGAAGAATGTGGTCTAAAACTGGTAGGAAAAAGCAGTGTCAAAGCGGCGTTAGACATTGATTGGTCAGATAAAAACGAGAAGCATCAAGCCGTTGAAACCTTGCAAAATGATGTTGACGCTCTGAAGCAGTGGTTAGAAAAACAACCCTCCGCCTTTATTAAGCATAAAGGGCTGGAAGAGAGCCTCGCTTTACTTGCAAAAGTTTTGGAGCAGAATATAGACCCCGACCCGGACGGAAATGGGCCTAAAGTAAAAGAGGGTTCGGTGCCGGATAGGCAAATCTCTATCTCAGACTCAACAATGCGCCATGGACGAAAATCAAGCTCAAGGGCGATTAGCGGGTTTAAGCAACATATTGCTGTCGACTTAGACAACAAGTTGATATTAGCGACCTGTGTCCGTCCTGCCAATGAACCGGAGCACAAGGCGTCGGAGTACTTAAAACCCAAAGTCAATGCTTACGGTGAAGTTAAACAAATTCAAATAGATAGGGGTTATTTAGCTGCTCACTGGACAACGGAGCTGTACGAAGCAGGAAAAGAGGTTGTTGCAAAACCATGGACACCGCCATCCAAGAGCGCACTGAGTAAAAACGCATTCCAAATTGACTTGGTTGAAGGCAGTGTCATGTGCCCAGCAGGGAAAGTTGCCATGATAAAGTCTGGAAAAGTAATGCAAGCCCGTTTTAAATCAACGGAATGCAACGCTTGTCCGAAAAAAGCAGATTGTACGACATCAGAGAAAGGTCGAAAAATTAAAATACACGAGCAGGAAGCGATGCTGCAAAAACTTCAGAAGTACGTAAGTACGTCTCAAGGTCGGGCTGATGCTAGAGAGCGGGTCAAAGTAGAGCACTCTCTAGCATCAATCTGCAACCGCAAAGGTCCTAGAGCAAGGTACCGAGGCTTGCGGCTAAATGAATATGATTTAAACAGAACGGCAGCCATTACCAACCTGCATATAGCGATGAGTTTGGCTGCTTAAAATTTAAACTATATGGTGCTCTAGTCCCTGCTCTTTCCTAGTCCCTGCTCTTCCTCGCCCCTGCTCTTCCTTTAAAGAATAATCTGCTTGATCTCGTCGTCTTTGCGTTCTAAGTAGTGGGTCGACTTGATCCGGCGTATGGTGCGGCAGCGGCCACGTATCAATAAAGTTTCCGTGGTGGCAATATTGCCTTTGCGACTGATACCTTCAAGTAGATCGCCTTTGGTGATGCCCGTGGCGGAGAAGATGACGTTGTCGCTGCGCGCCATATCATCCAGCTTCAGCACTTTATTCGCTTCCACACCCATTTCGGCGCAGCGCTCTAGTTCGAACGCGGCAAAGCGGCGGTTTTCTTCGTTGTCCCCTTTTACTTGGTCGCGAGGCAAGAGTCGGCCCTGCATATCGCCATCCAGCGCGCGAATGACCGCGGCAGACACGACGCCCTCTGGCGCACCGCCAATGCAGTACATTACATCCACTTCGCTATCTGGCATACAGGTTAAGATAGACGCGGCGACATCACCATCAGGCACGGCAAACACGCGCACGCCCATTTGCTGCATTTCAGCGATAACGGCATCGTGGCGTGGTTTGGCGAGAGTGATGACCACTAAGGTGTCGAGGGTTTTATCCAGCGCCTTAGCGATGTTTTCTAAGTTCTCTTTTACTGGCTTGTTGAGGTCGATCACGCCTTTGGCGCCAGGGCCGACCACCAGCTTTTCCATATACATGTCGGGCGCTTTAAGAAAGCTGCCTTTCTCACCTGCCGCTAAAACCGCCAAAGCATTCGACTGCCCCATGGCGGTCATGCGTGTGCCTTCGATAGGGTCGACCGCAATATCGACTTCATCGCCGCCTAAGCCAACGTTTTCGCCAATGTAGAGCATCGGCGCGTCGTCGATCTCACCTTCGCCAATCACGATTTCGCCACTGATTTCCGTTTTGTTTAGCAAAGTGCGCATCACTTCAACTGCGGCGCCATCGGCGGCATTTTTGTCACCACGGCCAAGCCATTTATACCCCGCCAGAGCGGCGCCTTCTGTCACGCGGGAAAATGCCATTGCTAAATCGCGTTTCATGTTGTCTCCAAAAGTCATAATCGAAGGAAGAGAAAAATTGGCGGCGATTCTAGCATAAAAAACAGGGAAAACGTTTGCGGGGATCAAAAAAGAGGGAAAGCTACGAGGTTGCTAGGAAAAGCAGGTTGCTAGGGACTAGGAAAAGAAGGGACTAGGAAAAGAAGGGACTAGGAAGAGCAGGAAGGGCGGTCCTGTGGTCCTCGAAAAGCGGTCCTAGGAAGGGCAAGAGCGGCCCTGGTTCCTGGGCGAGAAAGGCGAAGAGCGTGGAAAAGAAGGTTGCTAGGAAAAGCAGGTTGCTAGGGACTAGGATTTCCCAGGACCCAGGACCCAGGACCTTCTCTCCGCTTTTTCTTTTCCTAGCAATCTAGTCCCTAGAAAACTCGTCCCTTCTTTTTCCGCTCTTGCCTTTCCTAGAACCTAGTCCTTTTCAATCCGCTTTATTCTACATCTTCCATTTTACCCAGTAGGACGCGGATGCGTTCTTGCCACTGAGCGTGTTCTTGTTGAGCTTGTTGAGATTTTTGCTCAAGCTCTGCGTGTTGAGCGCGCAGTTGGTCGGCTTCGCTAGCCAGTTTCGCCTTATCTTCTTTCAGCTCTTCAACTTCCATTTGCAAAAGTGCGATGGTATCGACAGCGGTCTGAATTTTTGCTTCCAGTTTTTCTAATACTTCAAAAGACATTTTGGCCTACCTATTTTATTCGGTTCAATGAGCGCAGCCCATGCTGCGGCTCTCTCTATTAGCCTCATTCTACTCAGCACAAGGCATAGAAACACCTGCTATGTTGGAAAATTTGCATCATTTGCCTAAAAAAACAGCGCATTGAGGCAATGCGCTGACTTTTTCTCAATTTTTAAGCGCGTGAAACGTGCTTTCTCGCGCTTTTCTCTCGCCTGGAGTGCCGTAATTAGAGCTCAGGCTCTTCAAAATCGGCGCTAAGTGGCTCTTGCGAAAGGATGATGCCGGTGCTGTCGGCGTAGAGGTAATCTTCCGGTAAGAAGGTCACACCACCGAAATTGACAGGAATATCGACTTCGCCAATGCCTTGCGCAGATGCGCCGACCGGAATTGAGGCGAGCGCTTGAATGCCGAGGTTCATATCTTCCAACTCGTCAATTTCCCGCACGCTGCCGTAGACAACAATGCCTTCCCACTCGTTTTCTTCTGCTATGGTGGCAATTTCTGCATCGACTAGGGCGCGGCGCAATGAGCCACCGCCATCGACCAAAAGCACACGTCCAACACCATCTTGTTCCAGCGTCTCACGAATCAGCGAGTTATCTTCGAAGCATTTTACGGTGGTGATTTGTCCGGCAAATGAGGCACGCCCACCGAAGTTGCTGAACATCGGCTCGACCACGTCCACTTGATCCAGATAGATATCACATAGGGCAGAGGTGTTGTATTCCATAGCATACCTTCTTCGGTAAATGAATTTTCTCTTGAGTATATCTGTGCATTAAGTCAATGCAATGACAATTAGTGATTAACTAACAAGAGTTTGAGCTATCACAACTGTTGCAAACAAAATATTGGTGACCAATGAGCACTTCACCACCACGGGCATCATCGGCGCAATTTGCGCAGGTTGATGGGTTAACCACACCGCTTTACCGTGATTAATGACCAGTAACAGGCTGAAAAGAAAAGGAAAGCTGATCCACATTGGTTTGCCTTGCAACAGCAAGTAAATGGCAAACGCCAGCACCGCGCCGCCGAGTAATACAAAGTGGTATTGCTTGGCTTTGCGCTGACCAAGGCGCACTGCAACAGTGCGTTTCCCGCACGCAGCGTCGTTTTCGATGTCGCGCATGTTGTTGATATTCAGTACCGCGACCGCTAACAAGCCGCAGCCCAAGGCAGGCAAAAACAGTGCTGAATCCAACACGCCGGTATGGAGGAAATAGGTTCCGGAGACGCCGAGCAAACCGAAGAATATGAATACCGAGAGATCGCCCAGACCCACATAGCCATACGGTTTATTGCCCATGGTGTAAGCGATGGCGGCGAGGATGGCCAAAATACCTAAAGCGATAAACGCGAGAATGCTTTGCAGACTGTTTAAGGCATAAAACACCAGCGCCAAACCCGAGGCGATGGTCAGCAAAATATTAAATACGATGGCACGTTGCATCTCTTTGGCGCTGACCGCGCCAGATTGCATTGCTCGTAGTGGGCCAAGGCGCTTGTCGTTGTCGGTGCCTTTGACGGCATCGCCATAGTCGTTGGCTAAGTTAGACAAAATTTGCAGCAAAGTGGCGGTAACAAACGCCAGCAGAGCGACCACCAATGAGAATTTCCCCGAAGAGTAAGCCAGCACACTGCCAGTTAAAATGGAGACCAAAGCCAGAGGCAATGTTTTCGGGCGCGCGGCATCAAGCCAGATTCTCAGAGATTGATTCATGTGTGTTTCGTGCGAGTAAAACCGACGGTCAGTATACGAAGAAACACGTAAGGAAGAAAGGGAGAAGAGAAGGTTGTTAGGGGCGGGGAAAAGAAGGTTGCTAGGTGCTAGGAAAGGTCTGTAAGAGCGGCCCTATGGCCCTCGAAAAGCGGTCCTGGGAAGGGCAAGAGCGGCCCTGGTTCCTGGGCGAGAAAGGCGAAGGGCGGAGAAAAGTAGGTTGCTAGGAAAAGCAGGTGCTAGGGACTAGGATTTCCCAGGACCCAGGACCCAGGACCCAGGACCCAGGACCCAGGACCCAGGACCTTCTCTTCCGCTTTTTCTCTTCCTAGCAATCTAGACCCTAGAAAACTCGCCCCATCTTTTTCCGCTCTTGCTCTTCCCCAGGACCAAGGGCCTAGGACCCCAGGACCTTCTCTTCAGCTCTTCCGCTCTTGCCTTTCCTAGTCCCTGCTCTTCCCTAGAACCTAGTTCCTAGTCCCTAGGTCCTTGTCTTCCCTTAAAGAATAAAGCGGCTTAGATCTTCGTCGGCGACAAACTCGCCGAGGCGCTGCTTGACGTATTGCGCGTCGATGACAAACTTGGCGCCCGATTTTTCTGTGGCGTCGAAGGAGATTTCATCCATCAAACGTTCCATCACTGTGTGCAGACGGCGTGCGCCGATGTTTTCCGTGGTTTCGTTGACGGTCCACGCCGCTTCGGCTATTTGGCTGATGCCATCTTCGGTGAACTCGATATCAACCTGCTCGGTTTTCATCAGGGCGATGTATTGCTCGGTCAAAGATGCTTTAGGTTCAGTCAGGATGCGTTTGAAATCGTGACTGGTCAGTGCTTCGAGCTCGACGCGGATCGGCAGGCGCCCTTGCAGCTCGGGGATCAAATCAGACGGTTTCGCCACTTGGAACGCGCCGGAGGTGATAAACAGGATGTGGTCAGTGCGCACCATGCCGTGTTTGGTCGATACGGTGCTGCCTTCAATCAGCGGCAATAGGTCACGCTGCACCCCTTCACGAGAGACATCTGGGCCCGAGCTTTCGCCGCGCTTACAGATTTTGTCGATCTCATCGATAAACACGATGCCGTTGTTCTCAACGTTGTAAATCGCCTGATCTTTCAGCTCTTCTTGGTTGACCAGCTTCGCCGCTTCCTCTTCGGTCAGCGCTTTCATCGCATCTTTGATCTTCAGTTTGCGTTTTTTGCTGGTGTTACCCGCAAGGCTTTGGAACATGCCTTGTAGCTGGTTGGTCATCTCCTCCATACCCGGAGGCGCCATGATTTCCACGCCCATTTGCGGCGCAGCAACATTGACTTCAATCTCTTTGTCGTCGAGCTTACCTTCACGCAGTTTCTTGCGGAAAATTTGGCGCGTATTGGAGTTGTCGTCGCTCTGTTCACTTTGTCCCCATGCATCGCGTGCTGGCGGCAGCAGGGCGTCGAGCACGCGCTCTTCCGCTAGTTCTTCAGCGCGGAACTGCACTTTTTCCATCGCTTGCTGGTGGGTCATTTTCACCGCCACGTCGGTCAGATCGCGGATAATGGTTTCCACCTCTTTACCCACATAACCGACTTCGGTGAACTTGGTCGCTTCGACTTTGATAAACGGTGCGTTGGCCAGTTTAGCCAAACGGCGAGCAATTTCGGTTTTACCTACCCCAGTTGGGCCGATCATCAGGATATTTTTCGGGGTGACTTCGGCGCGCAGCCCTTCTTCAAGCTGCATACGGCGCCAGCGGTTACGTAGGGCAATCGCCACCGAGCGTTTTGCTTTTTCCTGACCAATGATGTGACGGTTCAGTTCGTGCACAATTTCGCGGGGAGTCATTTCAGACATCTTGCTTCCTCAAATTCTGTGTAAGTTACGCTTGGGTTGCGCTGGGCAACTCTGGCGTGGCCGTGAGCTCTTCAATGGTGTGATTGTGGTTGGTAAACACACAAATGTCACCGGCGATGTTGAGCGCTTTGACGGCGATCTCGCGTGCGTCTAGGTCGGTGTTTTCCAACAGCGCAGTGGCAGCCGCTTGAGCGTAAGCGCCGCCTGAGCCAATTGCGATCAGGTCATTTTCTGGCTGCACCACGTCACCGTTGCCGGTGATGATCAGCGACGCCGTTTCGTCGGCCACGGCGAGTAGCGCTTCGAGTTTGCGCAGAGCGCGATCGCTGCGCCAATCTTTGGCCAGTTCAACCGCGGCTTTGGTCAGATGACCTTGGTGCATCTGCAATTTGCTTTCGAAGCGTTCAAATAGGGTAAAGGCGTCAGCTGTGCCACCTGCAAAGCCAGCCAGCACTTTGTTGTTGTAAAGACGGCGAACTTTGCGCGCATTGCCTTTCATGACGGTGTTGCCCAAAGACACTTGTCCGTCTCCGGCGATGACGACTGTGTTGTTACGACGTACAGATACTATGGTAGTCACGAGCAGACCTCTTGATACTTTTCACGATGGAGTTGTTTGATATATGGGGGTGGTAAAAGAGAATTCAAGAGCGAATCGAGGGCGGAGAAAGGGGGCCAGCCGAGGCAAATAAAAAGGCACAAGTGATGTACTTGTGCCTAGCCGAGTTTGCTATTTTACTGCGCTTCTTTCCAAATCGCACAAGGCTCAATTTTGGCGCGTTGCAGCTTGTGCCGATCGCGCTCGGCGTCCCTTTTAGTGGTGTACGGGCCCAGCACCACGCGATACCAGTCGCTGCCCTCTTTTTTGCGGATCTTACTGGTGATGCCTTGAAAGGCGATGTCTAGCTTGCGCGCTTCCGCTTGATCTAGCGTTTTGTAAGCACCACACTGCATGATGTAAGGAATGGCTGAGATTTCCTGCTCTTTGGCCACCACTTCGATTTCGCGTTTAGGCAGAGACTCCACGTATTGCCATTTTTCTTCTGGCGGAGGAGGCAGCTCTTTTTTCGCTGCGGGCTTAGGAGTTGGTTTGCTTTGTTGCACGACCGGCACGGGTGGCTCTGGGTCGTTATTGAGGATATACAGGCCATAGCCAAACGCGCCAACCAGCAAAATTGCCAGTAAGCCTGCGCGCCAAGGTTTTCTTTTCGCTGTGGCGGTCTTTTTTGTAGCCGGTTTTTTGGGGCTACGACCACGCCTTACATAATCTTTAGCCACGATAATTACTAGGGTCTGTTGACCTTTTGCGGTTAAATTTTGTTCGAGATAAAAGCGTTTTAATCGCGACGAGAGGTTTGTAGCCTAGTCATTCTAAGCAAAACACCTCTCAACAAAGAGTAAAACGCTTTTAGCTGAACCCTTCGGGCAGCGTTTGTGGCTCCTTTTTGCTGCGTTATCGGCTTATCATGTAGGCCACTACAATTCAAAGCCTCTGCCTTGCACAAAGAACCCACAAACTGCTGCAAAAATCATCTCAAAAGGTCAATAGACCCTAACTATGATTTATTCAGCCGGACATGGTAATCCAGAATGACAAAACAGAACAGGGCACGAGACAATAAAAGGAAGCGACGCAACACAAATGCGCCGCTTTAACTCGCTTTGTGCGTTTAACGCATTTTCGGTGGCGCGGCGCTGCCACGGATCACCAGTTGCGTTTCGAGCAGGCGAGAGCCACTGTGGATCTCGTGCCCTTTGAGCACTTCGAGCATCATCAACATGGCTTGACGGCCAATTTCATAGCGCGGCTGAGAGATGGTGGTCAGAGGCGGATCGCAGTACTGGGCAAATTGGATGTCGTCAAAACCGACCACAGAGAGATCTTGTGGCACGCGTAGGCCAAGCTTTTTCGCTGCTTGAATGGCGCCAATTGCCATGGTATCACAGTGGCAGAATACGGCTGTCGGTGGTTCAGGTAACTCCAACAACTGGCGAATGGCCTCTGTGCCACCGGCGAACGAGAACTCGGCTTCCGCGCAGTAATCCGGGTTCATGGTGATGCCAGCACGTCGTAGTGCTTGTTGGTAACCTTGCTGACGGAACTGACACAGCACCGCAGACGATGGGCCGGAGATTTGCGCGATGCGTTTATGCCCAAGCAGGGTTAAGTAGTTCACGGCTTCAAACGCCGAGGTTAGGTTGTCGATGTGCACGGTGGGCAGTTCGAGCTCGGGGGCGAACTCACACGCCATCACCATCGGTGGCAGGTTTTTCTGCTCCGGCTTGCTGACATCAAACGGCAGATCGGTGCCAAGCAGCAACATACCATCGGCCTGTTTGGTGAAGACAAGGTTGACAAACGAGCTTTCGCGCCGCTTTTGCTGACCACTGTCACCCAGTAAAACTAAGTAGCCTTGCTCCATCGCTGCGTCTTCGATACCGCGAATAATCTCGGTAAAGTAGGGGTCGCAGATGTCTGGGACAATCGTTACTATGGTTTTTGATTCATTCCGACGTAAATTTCTTGCAAGCGAGTTTGGTGAATATCCAGCCTCTAAAACCGCGTCTTCCACCCGTTTTCTGGTGGTGGCCGACACTTTTTCGGGATTCATTAGTGCTCTTGAGACCGTGGCGGTCGAGACACCAGCGAGCTGGGCAACATCCTTCATTGTCGCCATAAATTAAACCCTCTTTTTCGCCATGATTGACGTTCAATTATTGTTCTGATGCAAAATATGAGATAACCCGGATAGTCTATTCATTTCTTCAGCGAAAGTTACGGCGGAATTAACAGAATTTACATTCTTCATGTGATTGTCATCACGTAAAAAGGTAATACCTTGCAAGTATCGAAGATGGTTTGAAGATTTTATCGTTTGCTAGCTCAAATCCTGTGGCTCAATGTCTACGATCCATCGTACTTTCTTTGCATTCGGTAACATTTCAATCGCTGGCTTTGCGCTGATTAACAATTTTTGCATCAAGACGCGGCTTTGCGTTTGCAAAAGCAGTTGCCAGCGATATTTGCCCGCACGTTTGGCCAGCGGTGATGGGGTCGGCCCAAGCACTAAACAGGTGTCGTCAAACAATGGATGGGACTCGAGGGTGAGACGAACTTGGCGCAAGAACGCCTCGCAAAGCTCGCTGTGATTGGCCTCGGCGCGAAACAGGGTCAAAAAGCTGTAGGGCGGCAGTTGGGCGATGCGCCGCTCTTCCAACGCGCTTAAGGCAAACGAGCGATAGTCTTTAGTCAGCAAGGCTTGTAGCAGCGGGTGCTCTGGATGATGGGTTTGCAGCAGCACTTCACCGGGTTTGCTGGCGCGCCCAGCGCGTCCGGCCACCTGAATAAACAGTTGGGCCAATCGCTCGGAAGCGCGAAAATCACTGCTGTAGAGCGAGCCATCCACATCAAGCAAAGCAACCAGCGTCACATCAGGAAAATGGTGCCCTTTGGCCAGCATCTGTGTGCCGATCAAGATTTGATACTCGCCGCGTCGGATCGCTTGCAGTGCATCTTCCAAGCTGCCTTTGCGCCGCGTGCTGTCTCGGTCAATACGAATCGCTTTGTACTCGGGAAAGAGGTTTTCCAACTGGTTCTCTAGCTGCTCGGTGCCGACGCCAACGGTGACCAACTGGCTAGAGCCGCAGCCTTGGCACTGATGGATCACCGGCTGCTGTGAGCCGCAATGATGGCAGCGGATCTCGTTGCTGTATTGGTGGTAGGTGTAGTAGGCATCGCAGCGTTTACATTCGGCAATCCAGCCGCATTGGTGGCACATCAGTGCGGGGGAGAAACCGCGCCGATTAAGAAACAGCATCACCTGATTGCCCGCTTTGAGATGGCGGCGCATTTCGACAATCAAGGGCGCAGACAAGCCGCTTTCCAGATAGAGCCCTTTAACATCCAGTACTTGATTGCGTGTTGGTACGGCAACGCCGGCCCGCTGGGTTAAAGTCAGATGGTGGTATTTGCCGCTGAGTGCATTGTGTAGCGACTCCAGAGCTGGCGTCGCCGAGCCGAGGATGATTGGAATATCTTCTTTGGCGGCGCGCATCACCGCCACATCGCGCGCGTGGTAACGCAGGCTATCTTGCTGTTTATAAGAGGTATCGTGCTCTTCATCGACGATGATCATGCCCAAGTCGGCAAAAGGCGTGAACAAGGCCGAGCGAGTACCAATCACAATGCCAGCCACTTTGTCGCGCGCGCTCAGCCAAGCGTTGAGACGTTCAGTGTCGTTGAGTCCCGAGTGAATCACCGCCACGGGAACATTGAAGCGGCGGCGAAAACGGTTAATAGTTTGCGGGGTTAAGCCGATTTCCGGCACCAGCACCAGCGCTTGGCGACCTTGGGCTAAAACCGGTTTGATCAGGTTTAAGTACACTTCGGTTTTACCCGACCCCGTCACCCCCTCAAGCAAGAAGCTGGCAAAGCTTGTCTGGCAGTGCACCGAGGCAATGGCGATCGCTTGCTCTTGATTGAGTTTCGGCTTGTCGCTCTCATTTTCAATCGCCTCGCCCCAAGCTTGGACTTGCGGCGTTTTGTCTTGGCTCTCGATCCAACCTTTCTCTTCGAGGGCTTTGAGCACTGACGAGGTAATTTCTTCGTCGAGAAAGCGCTGATGGCTAACCGGGCCATCGGCGAGCATTTTCATCACACGTGCCTGTTTCACCGCACGACCAAAATCCTGCATCAACTGGCTTTTGCCTTGCTCGGTTAACTGCCACTCCTGCAACGTGGCAAAATCGGCCGCTTTGCCCTTGCGCAGCGCCGCAGGTAGGGCGTTGTGCAACGTTTCTCCCAGTGGATGCTGATAATATTGGCTGCACCATTGCAGCAGGCTGTAAATCGGCTCGGGCCACAGCGGCTGACTATCCAGCACCGCTTTGATCGATTTGAGTTGCTCACGCGGGAAGTCCGATTCCTGCACCAGCGCCGTGACAATGCCGACCAGCGTCTGCCGACCAAACGGGACGCTCACCCGACCGCCGATAATCGGAAACAGATGGCTGGGCACCAGATAATCAAACTGTTTATCGAGGGGGACGGGTAGGGCAACTCGGGCTATCGATGGGCGCATAAGGTGGCGTGAGTAAACAGAAAAATAATGACTGACAGTCTAAAGGAAGCGGCGGGCAAATTCGAGACGCGATGGCTGATTAAAAAACTAGCGCAAAATGGCGCAAATAGGTTGATCCGTTTGAGTCGATTCATTACTATATCGCGCCTTAAGATATGGCTTCGCATTAGCGATCGCGGTATCTAAGAGTTCATTTTTAACTACGTGTGGTGTGCGGCAAAGGCTCGTATAGCGACACGGCCTACTATTTGAGGTTATCCCATGAAAGCTGGTATCCACCCAGAATACAAAGCAGTAAACGCAACTTGTTCTTGCGGCAACTCTTTCGTTTTTAGCTCTACTCTAGGTAAAGAAGCTATCCACCTAGACGTATGTGACAAGTGCCACCCATTCTACACTGGTAAGCAACGTATCGTTGATACAGGCGGCCGTGTTGATCGCTTCAACAAGCGTTTCGGTGCGCTATCAAGCGGTAAGAAATAATCACATCTGTGATCACTGTTTGAGAAAAGGTCGCTTCGGCGGCCTTTTTGCTTGTTAGGCGAGTGCAAACCTCGTTGCCCCTTGTGTTCCTTTCTATCGATCCATTCCTTCCTTCCGCTTGATTCACCCTCACTATTTTTTCATTGAGGCCAATAAATCCCCTTTCTGATATAAAACTTGTAACAATAATTTATTACTGTTATACCTGTTAACTTATTTTTAACAAAGCGGCGGTTGGGCTTGTTCAGGATTAGGAGAGTGGCATGCAAAAGACAACGCTGGCGTTAATGGTAGCGTCAACTATTTTATTAGCTGGCTGTGGCGGTGGAAGCTCATCGTCTAATCCTGTGAATGAACCTTCGGCACCTGTTGTTGTTCCGCCTACGGCACCTGATTACCCTGAACGCTCCTCGCTGGCGATTAAAGTGTTGGATGATCAAGGCGGTGAGTTAACAAACGCGACGATTGCTGTGTTATCTGATCTCAACCAGCTCGTGACACAGCTTGACGGACAGCACATTCAGCTTGATCAAAGTAAGTTTCATGATCGTGATGTCGATGGGTTATTGGACTATCCGTTATCTCTCGTTATTCAAGTGGCCGCACCGGGGTATTTAAGCCAACGTGCTTCTGTCGTGGTCAGTGATTTTGGTGTTAATCAACAAAGCATCGAGTTGCTTTCGCTCACTTCGCCGCAACTGAGCCAAGCGGGTGTTTTTTATCAGAGTTCCACTTTAAAGCTTGCGGCACAGCCACTTACAAGCTCCGGCCTGATTGAAGTGAACGCGCAGCCTGAATCGCCGTTGCAAACGGTGATTAAAATATCGCCACAAACTCAATGGGTTAATCAGCAGGGAGAAGTGGTGAATGCGGAAACGGTACAGATTGAGCAAATTGCCTACCCGTCAGACAGTGCGAAATTGCCTCTGAGCGCTAAAGAATCGGCCGCGAATTTGGCGCAGTATAATTCGCAAGCAGGGACACAGTTACCTGTTGGCAGTGAGGTTCGTTTTCGTTCTTTAGCGGTCATAGATATTAAGATCACCTCAGAGAATGAGGCGTTGAGCAAGATTGTCGCTGGACAACCCTTGGCGGTGCAACTGTCATTGAGTAACGAGCAGCTCAACCCAACAACGGGTCAGCCGCTCAAGGTGGGCGACAAAATTCCGGTATGGTCTCTTTCCGAACAAGATAGTCGCTGGGTGTTTGAACAGTTTATTGAACTGGAACAAGGTGCGTTCGGTGAACTTAGCGCGACGTTTACCACTAGACATTTAACTCAGTTCAATCTCGCTTTTGCCGAGGTTAGTGACACTTGTAGCGGCTATCTTCTGGTGCGCAATGAGCGTCAGCAACCGCTGAGCCAAGAAGGCGATTTTTCTTTTTCAAGCGCGCGCTTTTTTGCCGAGGATCACTATTTAGGTGCGCAGGATGGCCGCATTGCCTATTCCGATGTCCCCAACGAATTAACCGATATCACCTTTAACCCGCAAGAGAAAGAGGTGACCCTCAACCATACCTTGACCACCACCGCGCATGCAGGTAGCGAGCGGGGGCAAACTCTTTTGCCGCTTACACTCAAGGGGGTTAATTTATGCCAAGCATCAGGCTCGACGCTCGTGTTCAATCAAGGCCAACCTATGCCCTTCGTGCGTATATCGCCAAGCAGCGCCTATCAGTACTTGGTCGAAGGTGATGCCCCTAGCCGTATTGAGCTGACAGCGGAGCTGATCAATCCTGGCGAGGACGATGTTCAGCTCAGCTACCAAGTTGCCAGCCGATATGGGGCAACCGACGGAGAGGATTTTGTTGCCAAACAAGAGGTGCTGGCGCTAAGTGCTGAGCATCCAACGGCAACCATTCAAGTGGATGTGCTTGGTGACGAAGAACCCGAAACGTATTACGAAGCTTTGCAACTGAGTATGGAAATTGCCGAGGGTGCCAGTTTTGAAAGCGGCACACAGAAGCAAGAGAAGACTTACTACATTCGAGATGATGATAGTTATGTCGTTGAAAATCTACAGGTACTTTCTGCCAGTGAAGCCGATCAGAAGGCGGTCGTTGAAGTGACCTTGGATAGGAAAATGGCGTCTGGCAACCAAGTTTATTTGTATTATCGCGTCTATTCGACCGCAGAAGATACCGCGAGTGCGTTCATTGACTATCCTCAAATACAAAGCGGCTATAGTCAGCAGCCCAATGCATTGGGAGGCATCTCTTCTGTCCTCATTCCATCGGGACAGAGAGTTTTCCGCTTTGATGTGCCTATCATTGATGATCTAGATGTAGAAAACCAAGAAACCTTCACGCTGGAAATGGTCAAAACTCGTTTTGTCACCTCGGCCCAAGAAAAAGTACTGACCTCCGTCACTATTGCTGATAATGACAGCGCCGTCGCTGAACCTAGCCGTGTTGAGCTCTATTTGACACAGAATACGGTCAATGAGGGGCGTTTTTTACAAGGTAGTCTGCGACTCGATACGGCAACGGATCGTGCGGTTAATGTGACAGTCAGCAGTGAGAATATGGCTCGTTTGAGGCTGGGGAGCATTGACAATACAGAGCCACTGAACATCCAATTTATGCCAGGCGAAGCATCAAAATTGCTGGTATTGATTGTCCCAGACAACCGCGCTCATGAAGCACATCAAAGCATCGGCTTGACGATAGCGAATGACGTTCAATTGCCTGTTATTACACGCCAGATAGAAGTTCGAGACGACGATGACATCTACATTTCATTGAATGTCGAGCAATCGCCCGATCAAGTGTTTGAAGACAGCAGTGGCAATGTGCTTTGGCGATTTGGTTACTATAACACCCAAGCTCAGTCTGCCGATGATATTGTTGCGGCGATCGCTCTATCGGCGAACTCAACCGCCACTTTATCCGAAGATTTCAACCTCGATCTGCCAGCTAGTCTCGTTTTTTCGAACAGCAGTCGCCCTGAGATTCAGTTCGATCTGATTGCCGATGACAGCGTTGAGCCTTCAGAATGGGTCACATTAGATTTTACGACGCAACTGCCACAAGGAAGTCGGGTTCGCTACGATCTTCCGGGTTGTTACGACGCACAAGCCTGCCAGCCCGGGAAAAGTTATACATTCAGCCAAACGCTAGTGATTGGCAATGATGATCTAATGAGCATCACTATTCCGATGCAAAGGAATGTCAAAATGGACCCCGATAGCCAAGGTGATTTTATTGCACAGCAATGGGCAGAAGGTATCGAGTTCAGCATCAGCGATCCACTCGACTTTGAGCTCGTGTTTGATGTGGAGCTCATGGCAAGTGATTTAATCACCATGCCTTATCTGACCATTCCACAACAAATCACTTTGCCAGCAGGGCAAAAGGTGGCCAAAGGAACGCTCGATTTCGCGGCGGTTACGCGCGCTGAGTTGGATCAGCGTTTCAATCAAGGTACGGTTAAGTTGGAGGCTATGCTCAACGTGCAGCTCAGTGAGGAGAGCCGTGAGAAGCTCAAGAAGCAAGGGGTGCAGTTTGTTGTGACAAACTCCCAAATGAACTTTACTTTTAGCTACCCACAAGTCGATCCAACTGGCGCCACAGGGGGAAGCGGGGGCGAGAATGATTAATAAAACCAACACTCACGCCCATTGAGCGAGGTTGAGAAAAGCCACCATGGCCTCTTGGTCATGGTGGTTAAATTAGGAGCGCTTGGTTGGGGCACCTTCGCTGGTCTTACCTTCGCCTTTCTTGGTTATTTTGTAGATATGCTTCGCATTCTTGGCTAGGAAGATTGACTTATATCATTTAGAATTTATCTCCAAATTATCTAAAAACGCAGAGTTTTAGGTCATTTTGCAACACTCCCCCTATCCCACAAAATATATAAAGAGAATAACGACCTATGTCCGATGACAATCGCCAGGCATTGACCCCTGAAGAAGATCGCCGCCAGCAAGCGCTGGATTACCATGCCTACCCAACGGCGGGAAAAATCGCTATTGCGCTGACCAAGCCAGCCGAAACCGCCAAAGATCTTGCGCTCGCTTACAGCCCAGGTGTGGCTGAGCCAGTACGTGAAATCGCGCAAAACCCGGAGAACGTCTACAAGTACACGGCCAAGGGAAACATGGTGGCAGTGATCTCTAACGGCACTGCAATTCTTGGTCTGGGCAACTTAGGTCCGCTGGCGTCCAAGCCAGTCATGGAAGGGAAAGCGTTACTGTTCAAACGCTTTGCAGGCTTAGACTCGATCGATATCGAAGTAAAACACCGCACCATCGATGAGTTTGTCGATACCGTTGCCAACATCGCCGACACTTTTGGCGGCATCAACCTTGAAGATATCAAAGCGCCAGACTGTTTTGAGATCGAGAAACGCCTGATTGAGCGTTGTGATGTGCCAGTTTTCCACGATGACCAGCACGGCACGGCGATTGTAACGGCAGCGGGCATGCTCAATGCGATCGAGCTGCAAGGCAAAAAACTCAACGAATGTGTGATTGTGTGTTTGGGCGCGGGCGCGGCGGCGGCGGCGTGTATGGAGCTGTTGATCAAATGCGGCGCGATGCGTGAGAAGATCTACATGCTCGATCGCAAAGGCGTGATCCATACGCGTCGTGATGACCTCAACGAATACAAGCAGCTGTTTGCCAATAACACCGACAAACGCACGCTGGAAGATGTGATTTCTGGCGCGGATCTCTTCTTGGGCGTGTCAGGTCCAAACCTGATGCCTGCAGAAGCGCTGAAACTGATGGCCGATAAACCGGTGGTGTTTGCCTGTTCAAACCCAGATCCTGAGATCAAGCCTGAGCTGGCACATGAAGTGCGTGACGATTTGATCATGGGAACGGGCCGCAGTGACTATCCAAACCAAGTGAACAACGTGTTGTGCTTCCCGTTTATTTTCCGCGGCGCATTGGATGTTCGCGCCAGCGAAATCAACGATGAGATGAAACTGGCGGCGGTGGATGCGATTCGCCAATTGGCGAAAGAACCGGTTCCTGCGGAAGTGTTGAAAGCGGCGGGCGTCGACAGCTTAGAGTTCGGTCCTCACTACATCATTCCAAAACCGATGGACCCACGTCTGCTACCGCGCGTAGCAAAAGCAGTCGCACAAGCGGCGGTTGATTCTGGTGTGGCGCGCATCGCGATGCCAGAGAACTACATGGCGCAATAAGCCCAACGATGATGTAGACCTGTTAACAAAACGGGACGCCAAGGCGTCCCGTTTTTATTGCTATTCTTTTTATTGCTATTTTTGCCTTGGCAGTCAGCCACTTCCCCCCGAGCTGACCAGCAAATCCTCAGTCGTCGTAGGCTTCGAACTCGATGCCCATCGCTGTCATCAGCGCTTTCGCTTCAGTTGGAATGTCATCTGGGCGGTCTTTACGCAGATCTTCATCGGTCGGCAACGGCTGGCCTGTGTAGGCGTGCAGGAAGGCTTCGCACAGCAGCTCACTATTGGTTGCATGGCGCAGGTTATTAATTTGACGGCGAGTTCGTTCATCGGTCAGCACTTTCAGCACTTTCAATGGGATAGATACAGTGATCTTTTTTACCTGTTCGCTCTTTTTCCCATGCTCTGCGTATGGACTTATGTAGTCGCCATTCCAGTCGGCCATTGCGCACCTTTAGTCGTTATAGTTGGTTAATAAAATAATAGGCGCAGATTGTAGCTGGATTTACCGCCATAAGCAAAGACATATAGACGTCTAGAAGTGTTGACGTCTTAAATTTTGCTGGTTAAAGTGGCGGATAAAAGGAATGGATGACGCTGAAACAACAGTAGCCTATTCCCATTCAGAATGCATCTTTGGAGAAAGGAAACACTATGAGCACTCGCAAGCCCGCTACCATCGCTGTTCGAACTGGTATTGAGTCAGACAGTCAGTTCCGTGCTGTCGTTCCCCCCATTTACCTTTCGACCAACTACGGCTTTCCAGCCTTTGGCGAAGTGCCTAAGTACGACTATACCCGCTCGGGCAACCCCAACCGTGGCTTGCTGGAGCAGGCGCTGTATGAGTTGGAATCGGGCCAAGGGGCGGTGGTGACCAACTGTGGTACGTCGGCGCTTAACTTGTGGGTCTCTGCTTTCTTATCGCCAAACGATCTGATTGTCGCTCCGCACGATTGCTACGGCGGTACGTATCGCTTGTTCAATACCCGCGCCAACAAAGGCGATTTCAAGGTGCGCTTTGTTGATCAATCCGACCCAGCGGCGCTGGAGGCGGCCTTGGCGCTCAAGCCCAAACTGCTGTTGATTGAAACCCCCTCCAACCCGTTGGTGCGCGTTGTCGATATTGCGGCCGTGTGTGAAAAAGCACATCGCGTTGGCGCGCTGGTGGCGGTCGACAACACCTTCCTCACTCCGGTTTATCAAAAGCCGTTAGAGCTGGGCGCGGATTTCGTGATTCACTCCACCACCAAATACATTAATGGCCATTCTGATGTGATTGGCGGTGTGGTGGTGACCAAAACTGCGCAACATGCCGAGGAGCTGTCCTGGTGGGGCAACTGCTTGGGCGCAACCGGTACGCCGTTTGACAGCTACATGACGCTGCGCGGCATTCGCACGCTGGGGGCGCGCATGCGCGTGCACGAAGAGAGCTCACAGCAAATTTTAGCCTTTTTGCAAAGCGAACCGCTGGTGGGAACGATTTACCATCCGAGCCTGCCGCAACATCCGGGGCATGAGATCGCTAAAAAGCAGCAATCGGGGTTTGGCTCGATGCTCAGTTTTGAATTTGCCGGCTCGTTTGAACAGTTGAAGCAGTTTGTGCAAGCGCTGGAGCTGTTCTCTTTGGCCGAGTCGCTCGGTGGGGTGGAGAGTTTGATCTGCCATCCAGCGTCGATGACGCATCGAGCGATGGGCGAAGCGGCGCTGGCTGAGGCGGGTGTCTCCCAGCAATTGCTGCGTCTGTCGGTCGGACTGGAAGATGCGCACGATTTGATCGCCGATCTCAAACAAGCCTTTGAACAAGTGAAGGGAGCGCAATAAATGTCTGTTGTACGTCAGTTGCACAAGTTTGGTGGCAGCAGCCTCGCCGACCCAGAATGTTATCGCCGCGTCGCCAATATCCTCAAAGAGTATTCCAGTGAGAATGACTTGGTGGTTGTCTCTGCGGCGGGCAAAACCACTAACCGCTTGATTGAGTTTCTTGATGGGTTGGAGTGTGATGGTCGTTTAGCGCATGACGCGCTGCAATCGTTACGTCACTACCAGCTTGGTTTGGTTGAATCGCTGCTCAGTGGGGAGGCGCAAGGCCAACTACTCGCCCAACTAAATGATGAGTTCAGTACCTTGGCGGAGTTGGCGGCGCCGCTCACTCAAACGCAGAGAGCGGCCGTACTGGGCCACGGTGAAGTGTGGTCAGCGCGTTTGCTGGCTGCACTGCTTAACCAGTCCAATCTACCAGCGGTGGCACAAGATGCGCGTGCTTTTTTGCGCGCCGAAAGCGGCACTCAGCCGGAGGTGGATCGCGCGCGTTCTTATCCGCTGCTGAAAGAGGTACTGGCACAGCACGCCAAGCGCCGAGTGATCATCACCGGTTTTATGGCGCAAAATGGCGCAGGCGATACCGTGCTGCTTGGCCGCAATGGTTCCGACTACTCGGCGACCATCATTGGCGCGTTGGCGGAAGTGTCACGTGTGACAATTTGGAGTGATGTGGCGGGCGTGTACAGCGCCGACCCGCGGATCGTGTCGGACGCGTGCTTGTTGCCGCTGCTGCGTTTGGATGAAGCGAGCGAGCTGGCTCGTCTTGCCGCGCCGGTGCTGCATAGCCGCACCCTTCAACCGGTGGCGCAAAGTGCCACTGAACTCGATTTGCGTTGCAGCTACGATGCGGAATCGGGCTCGACGCGCATTGAACGCGTGCTTGCATCTGGGCGCGGGGCGAAAATTATCACCTCGCTCGATGAGGTGCTACTGGTACAGCTCACTTTTACTCGAGGCCATGACGATGACCGCGTGCAGCAAGAGGTGCTGCGCGCCTTGAAGCGTGCACAATTGGAACCGCTGGCCTTTGAATGGCAAAAAGATCAACATCGCCTGCGTTTGGCCTATACCGCTGAAATCGCCAGTGGCGCTTTGGCCTACCTGCAAGAGTTGGCAGTGGAAGCAGAAATCAAACTCAAAGAGGGCTTTTCGCTGGTGGCGGCGGTGGGCGCGGGGGTATCGAAAAATGCCAGCCACTGCTTTGGCTTCTACCAGCAGTTGAAACACTTGCCAGTAGAGTTCGTCTCGGAGGCGGATTCTGGCCTCAGTCTGGTGGCCGTACTACGACGGGTTAATCTGCCCGCATTGGTCAAAGGTATTCATAGCCAGCTTTTCCAAGCGCAAAAACGGGTGGCCATTGCCCTGTGCGGCAAAGGCAATATCGGTTCGAGTTGGCTAACGCTGTTTGCCCAGCAAAAAAGTGAACTGGAAAAACGCCATGGCATGAACTTTGAGCTGGTGGCGGTGGTCGATAGCCAAACGTACCTGTTCAATGAGCAAGGCTTGGATGCCGCAAGCGTGCAGAGCCATTTTGATGACGACTCGATCGCGCACGATGGCGATAGCTGGTTGCTGCGTTTAGGCGCTCTGCAAGGTTATGACGAAGCAGTGGTGTTGGATGTGACCGCCAGCGCGGAGTTGGCGGCGAAATATCTTGAGATTGCTAACCAAGGGCTGCATCTGATTTCGGCCAACAAGATCGCGGGTTCAGCCAGCAGTGAGTATTACTATCAGGTGCAAGATGCGTTTGCCAAAATTGGCCGCCATTGGCTGTACAACGCCACGGTGGGCGCAGGGTTGCCGATCAACCATACTGTGCGCGATTTGCGTGAGAGCGGTGACGACATTGTTGCGCTCTCGGGGATCTTCTCTGGCACGCTTTCTTGGTTGTTTCAGCAGTTTGATGGCAGCGTGCCGTTTGCTGAACTGGTCGATCTCGCTTGGCAGCAAGGGTTGACCGAGCCAGATCCGCGCAGCGATCTCGATGGCTCGGATGTGATGCGTAAGCTGGTGATTCTGGCACGTGAATCAGGGCTGGAGATTGAGCCGGAGAACGTCAAGGTAGAATCTTTGGTGCCGGCAGAGTTGAGCGACCTCACGCTGGATGAATTTTTTGATAAAGCGCAACTGCTCAGCGAGCGTTTACAGGAGCGTCTGGCCAAAGCGCAGCGCCAAGATCAGGTGTTGAGATACGTGGCGCGTTTGGAGAAAAACGGCAAAGCACGGGTGAGTGTTGAAGCGCTGTCGCGTGAGCATGCGTTAGCCAACTTGCTGCCGTGCGACAACATTTTTGCCATCGAAAGTAAGTGGTATCGAGACAACCCGTTGGTGATTCGTGGGCCGGGCGCGGGGCGAGAAGTGACGGCGGGGGCGATTCAGTCGGATCTCAATCGTCTGGCAGGCCTGTTTTAGAGCGATGAACAGGCGTTAAAGCGCCGTGGCTATCGGTACACATCTTATCCAAGGGGCCAATCGGCCCCTTGTTATTTCTACTTGAACTATGCTCATTATGAACTTGAGAAATATTCATAATCGCACTGTTGACATTAAATCGTATTCAATTCATTCTGTAGCCATATAGACGTCTAAACGTCAGTTCGCAACAGTTTGCAAGTTTGTGGCGGGTGGTCACAGGGAGAGGAACATGGGCTATACACACGCAAGTCATATTGACGCTTTAAACCAGAATATCGCTGAGCTTTCAGACAACATCAATGTGTCGTTTGAGTTTTTTCCGCCCAGCACGCCGCAAATGGAAGAGACGCTGTGGAGCTCAGTACAGCGCCTAAAAACCCTGCAACCCAAGTTTGTCTCGGTGACTTACGGGGCCAACTCTGGTGAACGTGACCGTACTCACTCGATCATTAAAGAGATCAAAGAACAAACTGGCCTGGTGGCTGCGCCGCACCTTACTTGTATTGATGCTAGCCGTGACGAGCTTATTAACATTGCTAATGACTACTGGGCGAATGGCATCAAAAATATTGTTGCGCTGCGCGGTGATATTCCTCCGGGCGGTGGCGCGCCAGAGATGTATGCCTCTGATCTGGTGACTCTACTGAAATCGCTGCACGATTTTGATATTTCGGTGGCGGCGTTTCCTGAAGTCCACCCTGAAGCGAAAAGTGCTCAAGCGGATCTGCTCAACCTCAAACGAAAAGTGGATGCAGGTGCGAACCGTGCCATCACGCAGTTCTTTTTCGATGTGGAGAGCTACTTGCGTTTTCGTGACCGCTGCGTAGCGGCCGGGATTGACGTGGAAATCGTCCCAGGTATTTTGCCCGTATCGAACTTTAAGCAGGCGTCGCGTTTTGCAGCGCAGAACAACGTTAAAGTGCCCGGTTGGATGGCGAAACAGTTTGAAGGGTTGGATGACGATCCTGTGACTCGTCAGCTAGTAGGTGCAAGCCAAGCAATTGATATGGTGCGTATTTTAAGTAGAGAAGGGGTGAAAGATTTCCACTTCTACACGCTAAATCGCGCCGAGATGACTTACGCATTGTGTCATACATTAGGCGTACGTCCCAAGCAAGCTTAACGGTTTGCAAGGTCAGGTTTTCAAGGTAAAAGCGGCGCAAAGAGTGCCGCTTTTTATTGGGCGCCCTCTTTTGCTTTTCACTTTGAGCACATTGAGACAAATAAAAAGGCTGGTATCAAACCAGCCTGATTTGTTTCTCTCGTCAATTAACGAGCGTGAGGCGCGAGAAGAGTTAACCGAGTACTTCCAATTCCGCCAACACTTCGTCTGCCCAGTTGATCCACGTTTCACGTAGCATCAGGTTGCGGCGCAGTGTCAAACGCTCTAGACGACCTTGTTTGTCGAGGGTCGATGGTGTGGCGTAGTAAGCCGCTTCAATCTCTTTGTAGTGAGCGACCAGCTTGCGAGACTCTTCGACTAATTGCGCCAATTGATGGCGGTATGGCGCAGACGGCTGCACTGCACAAGCCATCAGCTTGGCAGAGAATTCGTCACGCACCGTTGGGTGTGCGGTCGGTTGATCAAACCAATCACCCAGCGCTGAACGTCCTGCGTCGGTAATAGAGTAAACTTTACGATCCGGTTTGCCTTCCTGTGGTTCCAGTACACAAGTCACCAGTTCTTGCTCAGCCATTTTGTTGAGCTCGCGGTAAACCTGTTGGTGGCTCGCTTTCCAGAAGTAGCCGATACTGGCTGAGAATTCTTTCGTGATGTCGTAACCGGTAGCATCACGTGTGCTTAAAACGGTCAGAATAACGTGTGGTAATGACATGTCTTCATCCAAATGGTCAATAAACTGTTAACAAGCTGGCTGTACTGCGTTTGCACTCTTATTTGATGCAATTTGTTTTATGTACAGTCAGCACCAACACTGTGTTGGTCCTGTCACCTTAAAAGCCGTTTATCACCTAGGGTGGATGGAACTTTCCATCGAGCTGTGAAAATGATGATTTGATAATTAATTCACAGCGGACGCGTATTATATCTAAATATAAGCATGAAGTAGAATACATGCGTGGTTTTGCTTAAAAAACTAATAAAATACTAAATAGTCGGCACTTAAAGACTGTGTTATGCATGAATGTTTGATAAATGTTCCTTTTGTAGTTAAAAATACTGCCTATTTGCTTCTTATTTCCATGCGTAAGTGTGATTTTTATCACGTTTTATTGCGTTGTAATTACAAGTTTCCTGAGTAATGGTGCGTTTATCGATAAGGTAGTAGGAAGGGCTGATAAGGTGAGAAACGCCGAGGTGCGATGGGTACTGAGAGGATAAAAACCAGAGAGGATGGCCGTCGGCAGTAAAAAGGCTGCACTTTCATGCAGCCTTGAGATTAATCAGATTCGCCAATGGTGTGACTTAACCGGTATTGCGCATTCCCGCCGCGATGCCAGCGATGGTCACCATCAAGGCTTCTTCCAACTCTTCTGCCGCTTCTTGCGTCTGGCGCGTGCGGTACAAAAGTTCAGCTTGCAGCATGTTGAGTGGCTCAATGTAGATATTGCGCAAACGGATCGACTCCTGTCCCCACGGATCGCTTTGCATCAAGTTCTCGTTGTTTTCCACGTTCAGCACGGTTTTGATGTCACGTTGCAACTGTGCCCGCAGTTTATCGCCAAGTGGCAGCAGGGATTCATCTGCCAAGCGTTCATCGTAGTAACGCGAGATCTCGATGTTGCACTTCGAGTACACCATCTCCAGCATGCCAAGACGAGTGGAGAAGAACGGCCATTCGCGACACATCTCTTCCAGCAGCGCTTGATGCCCTTTGTCGATCGAGTATTGAATCGCTTCACCCGCACCGAGCCACGCTGGCAGTAGCAGGCGGTTTTGGCTCCAAGAGAAGATCCATGGAATCGCCCGTAAACTTTCCACACCGCCATTGGGGTTGCGTTTCGCTGGGCGAGAACCGAGTGGCAGCTTGCCAAGTTCCAGCTCCGGGGTCGCTTGGCGGAAATAAGGGACGAAATCCGGTTCACCGCGTACCACGCTGCGATAGGCTTCGCAGCTCACTTCAGAGAGCACGGTCATCAAATCGCGCCACTCTTGCTTTGGCTCCGGTGGTGGCAGCAGGTTCGCTTCAAGAATCGCGCTGGCGTACATGTTAAAACTGTTGACCGCCACTTCAGGCAGGCCAAGTTTAAAGCGGATCATCTCGCCTTGCTCGGTCACGCGCAGGCCGCCTTTTAGGCTCTTCGGTGGCTGAGAAAGCAGTGCGGCGTGAGCCGGTGCACCGCCACGACCAATTGTGCCGCCGCGGCCGTGGAATAGGGTCAGCTCAATGCCTTCCTGCTCGGCGACTTTCACCAGCGATTCCATTGCGTGGTATTGCGCCCAGCCCGCCGCCATAACGCCTGCGTCTTTGGCAGAGTCGGAGTAACCGATCATTACCATCTGATGATTTTGGATAAAGCCACGGTAGAGATCGATGCTCATCAGCTGTTTGATCACCGCTTCGGCGTTGTTGAGATCGTCGAGGGTTTCAAACAGCGGGCAGACGTCCATGCGATACGGACAGCCAGATTCTTGCAGCAGCAGGTGAACGGCTAACACGTCCGATGCGGTACGTGCCATGGAGATCACGTAGGCGCCAAACGCTTCACGTGGTTGTGCAGCAATGATTTTGCAGGTGTCCAGCACTTCCTTAACCGGTTCGCTTGGTTGCCAATCACGTGGCAGGAGCGGGCGTTTGGACGCCAGTTCGTTGGTTAAGAAAGCCAGCTTATCTTGCTCGCTCCAGTGATTGTAATCGCCAATGCCGAGATAGCGAGTCAGCTCCGACAGCACATCGGCATGACGGGTGCTCTCTTGGCGTACGTCGAGGCGCACCAGATGCACGCCAAACGCTTTGACGCGGCGCAGCGCATCAAGCAGCGAGCCGTCGGCAATCATGCTCATGCCGCACTCGCGTAGTGACTGGTAACAGGCCAGCAAGGGTTGCCAAAGTTGGTCGATGTGTTGCAGCGGCGCTTTGACTGCCAGTTTTTGGCCGTTGATCTTGGCATCCAAGATCTCTTTAGTTTCAGCAAGCAGAGCGCGTAGCTGCTTAAGCACCGCGCGATACGGTTCGTGTTCTTCTTCACCAGCGAGTTGACGCACGGTGTCGTTACACTTGGTCATCGACAGTTCGCTGATCAACTCATTGATGTCTTGAAGATAGAGGTCGGCGGCTTTCCAGCGTGACAGCAGCAGTACTTCACGAGTCACGCTGTGGGTGACAAACGGGTTACCATCGCGATCACCGCCCATCCAAGAGGAGAAATGTACCGGGCGGGCATCAATCGGCAGCCCTTCACCCAGATACTCTGTCAGGCGCTCATCCAGCTCACGCAGAAAATCGGGTACCGCTTCCCACAGTGAGTTTTCCACCACGGCAAAGCCCCACTTGGCTTCATCCAGCGGGGTTGGGCGCTGCTTGCGGATCACATCTGAGTGCCAACCTTGAGCAATCAACTGCTCTAGGCGTTGTTCGGTTTTGTGACGCTCTTTGGAAGAGAGATCGCCCAGTTCCAGCTTCGACAAACACTGGTTGATCTTGACCAGTTTGTTGATCATGGTGCGACGGGTGATTTCCGTCGGGTGCGCGGTCAGAACCAGTTCAATGTTCAGTTCACGCAGCGCCTGCGCGGTATCGAGTTTGCTGACGCCGTTTTGGCTCAGTTTGGCAAACAAGGTGTTGATCGCATCCGGTTCGCAGACGTACGAATCGCAATGGCGTGAAATGGTGTGGTATTGCTCGGCGATATTAGTCAGGTTCAGAAATTGGTTGAACGCACGGGCCACCGGCGTTAGTTGCTCGTCTGGCAGATTTTTAATTTCTTCAATCAGGTTGTTGCGATCTGCCTGATTGCCAGCGCGGGCAGATTTGGAGAGTTTACGAATCGTCTCCACCTTCTCTAAGATTTCGTCACCGTGTGCTTCTTGTATGGTGTTGCCCAACAAGTGCCCCAACATGCTGACATTACTCCTGAGAGCGGCGTATTTCTCGTTCATTGTCGTCCTGCCTCGTAAAAAAATTACATCCAATGTTCCTTGTTAAGGTCACAATCTAGCGAAATTTGTTGTAACTAGTCAAATAAAGCAGACTTAGTTTGCAAATATTCCTTCGCAGTGCTGATTTAACGCAAATTATGCCTTAATGAATAAACGATACTGAAAGTTAATTACAGCTCAGCCGTGACGGAATAGTGCAACCGCCACGGCCGTTATCATCTCCCTCTGCTCAAAAACAGTACTGGCGCATCGCTTTGCGCAAAATGTCGGTGGTCGGCTCAATAAAGTCAAAAGAGAGAAACTCATCGGGCTGATGGGCTTGATCAATCGAACCCGGGCCAAGCACTAAGGTTGGACACAGTTGCTGCAAAAATGGCGCTTCGGTGCAGTAGTTGACGGTTTGTGACTCGCTGCCGCACAGTTTTTCGACTCCGTGGATAAACGGATGGTCGTGCTGGCATTCATAGCCCGGGATGGGGTCATGCAGTGGCACGATGTCAATCCGCCCCGGCCATTTGGCTTCCACCTCTTTGAGCGCGCCGCGCAGCAGATTGTTGAGACCATCAAGGCTGATGCCGGGTAGTGGGCGCACATCGTAATGCAGTTCACAGCAGCCACAAATGCGGTTGGCACTGTCGCCGCCGTGGATGTGGCCGAGGTTGAGTGTCGGATTGGGAATGGCGAATCCCGGGTTGTGGTACTCCTTAATGAGGCGATCGCGCAGTTGCATCAGCGCAAACAGCACTTCATGCATGATTTCGATGGCATTGACGCCGAGCGAAGGATCTGACGAGTGGCCCGATTTTCCCGTCACGCGCACCACGTTGGCCACATGTCCTTTATGTCCGCGTACGGGCACTAAGCTGGTTGGCTCACCGATGATGCAGTAATCCGGTTTGTAAGGGGTGTTGGCGCTAAAGTGTCGTGCACCCAGCATGGTGGTTTCTTCATCGCAGGTCGCGAGCACGTACAGCGGCTTACTCTGCCCGGACCAGTCCATGCGCTTGGCCGCTTCATAAATAAAGGCGAAAAAGCCTTTCATATCGGCGGTGCCTAGGCCGTAAAACTTGTTGTCTTTCTCGGTGAGTTGATGTGGGTCGAAACTCCAGCGCCCTTGATCAAAGGGGACAGTATCACTGTGTCCGGCCAGTAGCAGGCCACCTTCTCCTTGGCCTTTTTTTGCCAACATATTGAATTTGCCAGGTTCCACTTCGACAACCTCGACTGCAAAACCCAACGCGCTAAACCAATCGGCCAGTTTGGCGATCACCTCTCGGTTGCCTTGATCCCAACTCGGGTCGCTGGAACTGATGGATGGTGTCGCGATCAAGCCGCGGTAAACCTCAAGAAAACTTGGTAATTGCATAGATTCTTCACTTCCCCTGTTGACAGTTGGGTAACAAAAAGGTAAAACACATATTAACTCATATTTAATGAATAAAAAATCAATATAAAGCAAAAATTAAATATGAATAGTCACTTTTGTTTCCCTTTTGGTTTACGGATGTATTGAGATGTTAAAGACAACAATTATAGGCGCCAGCGGCTACACCGGTGCGGAATTGGCTCTGATGGTGCAAAAACATCCTGAGCTCACGCTAGCAGGTTTGTATGTCTCCGCCAATAGCGCGGACGCCGGTAAATGTATCTCTCAATTGCACGGAAGATTGGCGGGCGTGGTAGAGATGGATGTTCTACCGTTAAGCGATCCTCAAGCCGTGGCTGAACAGTGTGATGTGGTGTTTCTTGCTACCGCGCACGAAGTCAGTCACAACTTAGCGCCGATCTTTCTCGAACAAGGCTGTCAGGTTTTTGATCTTTCTGGCGCGTTTCGCGTTAAAGGCGACGACTTTTACCCCACCTACTATGGGTTTGAACACCAGCACGTCAGTTGGCTCGATAAAGCGGCGTATGGCTTAGCGGAGTGGAACGAGAGCGAGATTGCGCAAAGTCAACTGATTGCAGTCGCTGGCTGTTACCCAACCGCATCGCAACTTGCGATCAAACCACTGCTGGCGAAAGAGTTGCTCGATACGGCGCAGTGGCCAGTGATCAACGCCACCAGTGGCGTTTCTGGTGCGGGGCGTAAAGCCTCCATGACCAACAGTTTTTGCGAAGTGAGCTTGCAAGCTTACGGCGTATTCAACCACAGACATCAGCCGGAAATCGCCAACCACCTTGGTTGTGAGGTTATCTTTACCCCGCATCTTGGCAATTTCAAACGTGGCATTCTTGCCACGGTGACCATGAAACTCAAAGCGGGTGTCACTTTAGAACAAGTCAACGCCGCGTTTGAAGCCGCTTATGCTGGCAAACCTGCGGTGCGTTTAAAAGGCGACGTGCTGCCTCGCTTACAAGAGGTGGAAATGACGCCGTTTTGCGACCTGGGATGGAAGGTGCAAGGCGAACATATCATTGTCATTTCAGCGATCGACAATCTGCTGAAAGGCGCATCCAGTCAGGCGATGCAATGTCTGAATATTCATTACGGTTTTTCACCACTGACAGCCTTGCTGTAGTAGCCGGAGTAAGGAAAGAACCATGACTCAGTCTCTTAATCCACTTGTGATCAAATTAGGCGGTGCAGCGCTTTCCTGCACAAAGACATTAAGTCAGCTCTTTGGAGCGATTGCAGCCTATCAGCAAAAAGCGCAGCGACAGATCGTCATCGTCCATGGTGGCGGTTATCTGGTGGATGAACTGATGGAAAAACTTCAGTTGCCGACGGTGAAGAAAAACGGCCTACGCGTGACGCCTTACGATCAGATCCCGATCATTGCTGGCGCACTGGCTGGGACGGCGAACAAACTGTTGCAAGGTCAAGCCCTTGCCGATGGTCTGAACGCGGTTGGCTTGAGCTTAGCCGACGGCGGTCTGTGCCAAGTGGAAGAGCTTGACGCTGAGCTTGGCGCGGTAGGTAAAGCCGCACCGGGCGATGCTACCTTGCTAGGCGCGATTTTAGCCACGGGCGCGCTGCCGATCATCAGCTCAATCGGCCTGACGCCGAGTGGTCAACTGATGAATGTCAATGCCGACCAAGCGGCGGTGGCAGTTGCCGGGGCGCTGGACGCGGAGTTGGTTCTGCTCTCTGACGTCAGCGGCGTGCTGGATGGCAAAGGCCACTTAATCAAGAGTTTGACCGAAGCCGAAGCCGATGCGCTGATCGCCGGCAAAGTGATCACCGACGGCATGATTGTCAAAGTGAAAGCGGCCTTGGAAGCGGCCAACGATTTGGGCCGGGCGATTGAAGTCGCGACCTGGCGCTACCCAGATAAATTGGAAAGGCTGTTTGCTGGTGAAAGCATCGGTACACAGTTTGTCCCCGCTTAAGCGGAAATTTTTGTAAGCCTTATCAGACACAGAATGAATGAGTATGGCACTGACCGCCGAGTGCAGCGCCACACCAACGGAGAATTTAAAATGAGCAAGTTAACGGTAAATAAAGTGGTCGTCGCGTACTCAGGCGGATTGGATACCTCAGTCATCATCCCTTGGCTAAAAGAGAACTACGACTGCGAAGTGGTGGCGTTTGTTGCCGATGTTGGCCAAGGCGAAGAAGAGCTGGTGGGCATTGAAGAGAAAGCCAAAGCGTCGGGCGCTTCTGAGTGCTACGTGGTCGATCTAAAAGAAGAGTTGGTGGCCGACTACATCTACCCAACGCTGAAAACCGGTGCGTACTACGAAGGCAAATACCTACTGGGTACCTCAATGGCACGCCCGGTAATTGCCAAAGCGCAAGTGGAAATCGCACGTAAAGTGGGCGCAGATGCCTTGTGCCACGGCTGTACTGGTAAGGGCAACGACCAAGTGCGTTTTGAAGGGGCGTTTGCTGCGCTTGCGCCAGATCTCAAAGTGATTGCGCCGTGGCGTGAATGGGATCTAGTCAGCCGCGAGCAGTGTCTGGATTATTTGGCTGAGCGCAACATTCCGTGTGCCGCGTCACTCACCAAAATTTATTCGCGTGATGCCAACGCATGGCACATCTCAACCGAAGGTGGCGTGCTAGAAAGTACTTGGAATGCGCCCAACGAAGATTGCTGGGTGTGGACTGTCGATCCTGAGCAAGCGCCGAATGAGCCAGAGTACGTTACCGTGCAAGTGGAAAAAGGCGAAGTGGTTGGTGTCGATGGCGAACCGATGACGCCATACAACGCGCTGGTTTACCTCAACGAGAAAGGCGCGAAACATGGTGTGGGCCGTATCGATATCGTGGAAAACCGTCTGGTTGGCATGAAATCACGTGGTTGCTATGAAACCCCGGGGGGCACCATCATGATGGAAGCTCTGCGTGCGGTAGAGCAGCTAGTACTGGATAAAACTTCGTTTGAATTCCGTGAAGAGCTGGGCGTGAAAGCCTCACACTTAGTATACGATGGCCGTTGGTTCACGCCGCTGCGTAAATCCATCATGGCGGCGGCGGATGAGCTAGCGCAAGATGTCAACGGTGAAGTGGTTGTGAAGCTGTATAAAGGTCAAGCGACGGTGACGCAAAAACGTTCAGAGAACAGCCTCTACTCAGAAGAGTTTGCCACCTTTGGTGCCGACGAGGTGTATGATCACAGCCACGCAGGCGGTTTTATTCGTCTTTACTCGCTTTCAAGCCGTATCCGTGCGTTGAACAATCTGAAAAAATAAACTCTCTGAAAAATAAGCCCTCTGAAGAAAAAGATTCTTCAGTTAAGGTAACAATATCCAAGGCCTGTCGAGTGATCGACAGGCTTTTTCGTTCTCAGCGACACTCACGACCAAACAGCAAGTAAAACACTTCATTTTCCATGAATAAATATGTAGAAATAATGAATTAATACTTTATTTTTTGTTGGAATTGCCGTAACGTTGGCACATAAGAAAAAGTGAGCAAATTGCCTGCATTTTGGCTAACACTTGTTAACAACACCACAGTAAGCAATAGTCATCAGGAGAGACACAATGGCATTATGGGGCGGAAGATTTACCCAGGCGGCAGATACCAGGTTCAAAGAGTTTAACGATTCATTGCGCTTTGATTACCGATTGGCCGAGCAAGACATTGTGGGCTCGATTGCTTGGTCGAAGGCGCTGCTGTCGGTCAATGTGCTTAGCCAAGAAGAGCAGCAAAAGCTGGAACTGGCGCTCAACGAGCTTAAGCTCGAAGTGATGGAAGATCCGCACCAGATTTTGCGCTCGGATGCAGAAGACATTCACTCTTGGGTCGAGCAGCAGTTGATCGGCAAAGTGGGCGATCTGGGTAAAAAGCTGCACACTGGCCGTTCGCGCAATGACCAAGTGGCAACCGACCTGAAACTGTGGTGCCGTCAGCAAGGTCAACAATTGTTGCTGGCGCTCGATCGGCTGCAAACCCAGATGGTTGGCGTGGCGAAACAGCATCAAGCCACGGTACTGCCGGGTTACACCCACCTGCAACGTGCTCAGCCTGTAACGTTCGCTCACTGGTGCTTGGCATACGTTGAGATGTTTGAGCGCGACTATTCACGCCTGAGTGATGCCCTGCAGCGCTTGGACACTTGCCCGCTTGGCTCGGGCGCGCTGGCAGGGACCGCTTATCCGATTGATCGCGAACAGTTGGCGCATAATCTCGGTTTTCGCCGTGCGACGCGCAACTCGCTCGATTCGGTGTCTGATCGCGACCACGTGATGGAGCTGATGTCGGTGGCGTCGATCTCGATGCTGCACCTCTCTCGCCTCGCGGAAGACATGATCTTCTATAACTCTGGTGAGTCCGGTTTTATTGAGTTAGCCGATACCGTTACTTCTGGCTCTTCCTTGATGCCGCAGAAGAAAAACCCGGATGCGCTGGAGCTGATTCGTGGCAAAACAGGCCGGGTTTATGGTGCATTGGCGGGCATGATGATGACAGTCAAAGCCTTGCCTCTGGCGTATAACAAAGACATGCAAGAAGACAAAGAAGGACTGTTTGACGCGCTCGACACGTGGAACGATTGTATGGAGATGGCGGCGCTCTGTTTTGATGGCATCAAAGTAAACGGCGAACGCACGCTGGAAGCGGCTAAGCAGGGCTATGCCAACTCAACCGAACTGGCGGATTATCTGGTCGCCAAAGGCATTCCGTTCCGTGAAGCGCACCATATTGTCGGCGTGACTGTGGTTGGCGCGATTGCCAAAGGCTGCGCGCTGGAAGAGCTCTCACTTGATGAGCTGAAAGCCTTCTCGCCAGTGATTGAGCAAGATGTCTATCAGATCCTCACCATCGAATCGTGTTTGGAAAAACGCAGTGCCCTTGGCGGCGTATCACCCAAGCAAGTGGCTTATGCGGTGGAGCAAGCCGACAAGCGCTTAGCGCAGCGTGATGCGTCAGCGGTCAAAGTGCGTCCGGCACGTTTGACCGACATTGAAGCGCTGGAAAGCATGGTCGCTTACTGGGCCAATATGGGGGAAAACTTGCCGCGTTCACGCAATGAACTGGTGCGCGACATTGGTTCGTTTGCCGTGGCAGAGCATCAAGGCGAAGTAACTGGCTGTGCCTCTCTGTATGTGTACGATTCGGGCTTAGCAGAAATTCGTTCGCTAGGCATTGAAGCGGGTTGGCAAGGGCAAGGGCAAGGAACAGCGATTGTGAACTATTTGCTGGCGAAAGCGCGGCAAATGGCGATCAAAAAAGTGTTTGTGCTCACCCGTACGCCGGAATTTTTTATGAAGCAGAGCTTTATTCCCACCTCAAAATCATTGCTGCCAGAGAAGGTGCTAAAAGATTGCGACCAGTGCCCGCGTCAGCATGCGTGTGATGAAGTGGCGCTGGAAGTGAATCTTTTTGAGCAAGTGATTGCACGAGCGCATGTTGCATAGCTCTGTTTTTATTGACTATTTTAATTTTCTTATAAAAAAGTCAAAAAAAGCGAATTTTCGCGGAACCAACATAAAGCAGCGCGGTCTATCTAGTACCACTGCTTTTTCTTAGAACGAATCTAAGAAGGCCCCGAAACCGGAATTGGTTTTGGGGCTTTTTTTATTTGCGCGAGTCGTTTTGTCTCGCTCGCCAAGGCAAGATCACATACTTCATCCATAAATGCAGGAAGAGCAGAGCGTTAAATGCAAAGCCCGCCACAATCAGCGCGATCGACTCAATAGAGGTCGGTTGCTCTCGAAACGCCAACCACCAAACGATCCAGCACAGCACCGACAAGACGGTCAACTGATCCATACAGCGTTTGCATCGCCCAATTTTCTGCCAAAACCAATGTCCATCACATCTATTACAGCTCATTGCTTTCTCCCTAGCGCTATAGAAGCCAGTATAAACAAAAAGGTTAGAGAACCAAATCTTAGCCAAATATGGCTTGATTTTGAGCTTGGCTGTTCATTAGGGTAAAAATATTTGATAGCTCTAATCGTTTGATGTTATGGTTTTGATAGTTAAATTCGATTGAGGTTGCGATGAATATCCGAGACTTGGAATATCTGGTGTCACTGGCAGAGCACAAACACTTTCGCAAAGCGGCGGAAGCCTGTTTTGTCAGCCAGCCGACACTAAGTGGGCAGATCCGTAAGTTAGAAGAAGAAATTGGCACCATTTTATTAGAGCGTAGTAGCCGCCGAGTGCTGTTTACCGATGCGGGTTTGCAACTGGTCGATCAGGCGAAAGTCATTCTGCGTGAAGTGAAAACCTTTAAAGAGATGGCCAGTGGGCAAAATGGTGAAATGAGTGGTCCGATGCACATTGGCTTTATTCCCACTTTGGGGCCCTATTTATTGCCACGCATTATTCCGCAGTTGAAGGAACGTTATCCCGAGCTGGAGCTGTTTCTGCATGAAGCACAAACGCAGCAATTGATCAGCCAACTGGAAGCGGGCAAGTTAGACTGCCTCATCTTGGCGTCGGTCGCCGAAACCGAGCCATTCAAAGAGATCGATATCTATCATGAACCGCTCAGTATCGCCGTGCCACTCAATCATGAGTGGGCCAAACAAGAGCAGTTGGATATGTTAGAGCTGAATGGCAAAACGGTGCTGGCGCTGGGGGATGGCCACTGTCTGCGCGATCAGGCACTCGGTTTTTGCTTTGCAGCGGGCGCACGCGATGATGAGCGTTTTAAGGCCACCAGTTTAGAAACGCTGCGTAACATGGTTGCCGCGGGCGCTGGGATTACTTTGCTGCCGGAGCTCTCCTTGCCGAAAGAAAAAGAGAAAGATGGCGTCTGCTATGTCAAAGCGGTCAACCCGGTGCCGTCACGCAAAATTGTCTTGGCTTATCGCCCGGGCTCGCCATTGCGTGCGCGTTTTGAACAGTTGGCGAAAACCATCAGCGATATTCTTACTCACAGAACTTAACGGCGCGATTGAAGGGCAGATAAAAAAAGGTTGCTTCGCCAAGCAACCTTTTTACCTTACTGTTCTGGTAAGTGGGCTAGAACAGCCCGTTATCACTGCCATCACCAGAGCTGGAGTAGATGCTCTCTTCACTGTGCTCGGTGACGTACTGCGTCGGTTCGGTGCCTTTGATGAAGTACTCGAACATCGAGCTCTCATCCACTTTATGGGTCAAAAGGCCGGTATCGCGATCAATGCGCACGCGTATGATGTCAGCGGGAACGACTTTCTCTTGCTGGGGCACGCCATCAAGCGCTTGCTGCATAAAATCGATCCACGCCGGTTGCGCGGTTTTTGCGCCCGATTCCGCGCCCGAAATGACATCTTTGCCGAGGTTGCGGTTTAAGGTGGTTTTGCCCAGCGCGCGGCTGTGGTCATCAAAACCGACCCAAGCAATCGCCACTAAACCAGGGCCATAACCGTTGTACCACGCGTCTTTTGAATCGTTGGTTGTTCCGGTTTTACCGCCAATATCACGGCGGTTGAGGGTTTGAGCGCGCCAGCCTGTGCCATTCCACCCCGTGCCTTCACGCCAGTTACCGCCACCCCAAATGTTGCTGTACATCATTTCACGCAGAATAAAAGCGTTCTGCTCACTGATCACCTGCGGCGCGTGCAAATCATCTTCATCTTGCTCGTTAAACTGCTCGGCGAGCGGATCGCGGTTTTGCGTTTGGCATGCGTCGCGACAGATGGTTTTGGGGTGCGCTTCAATGACGGTATTGCCATAGGCGTCGTCAATACGGCTGATGTAAAAAGGCTCGACGTAATAGCCGCCGTTGGCAAATACCGAGAAACCTTGCGCCATTTTCATCGGCGTCAAACTGCCAGCACCAAGAGCAATGGTCTCAGAGCGGGGAAGCTGATCCAGTTCAAAGCCAAAACGGGTCAGATACTGGCGCGCTTCATCCAAACCGACTTCACGCAGCGTTCTTACCGCCATGACGTTTTTCGATGTGGCAAGACCAATTCGCACTCGCGTTGGGCCAGAATAGGTCGGCGGAGAGTTTTTAGGACGCCATGCAGTGCCTTGGCTCTCATCCCATTTGTTGATCGGTGCATCGTTGATTAAGGTTGCTAAGGTCATTCCTTTGTCGATCGCCGCGGAATAGATGAAAGGCTTGATGCTTGAGCCAACCTGACGAACCGACATGGTGGCGCGGTTAAACTTGTTGTGCACAAAGTTAAAACCGCCGACCAGAGAAAGCACCGCGCCGTTTTCCGGGTTCATCGCAACAAAAGCGGTGTTGGCATTCGGCACTTGGCTTAGGTGCCAACTGGTGCTGGTTTCTCCTTGCTCATTGTGCTGAGTGATTTGACGCACCCATATTTGTTCCCCAGGGGCCAAAATATCACTGGCGGTTTTCGGGTCATCACCCTGACGTTCATCGGTCAAGAAGCGTCGTGCCCAGCTCATGCCTTCCCAAGCAATGGTTTGTTGCTGCTGACGTTTGACCCAAACCGTGGCTTGCTTGCCACTCACTTTGGTCACAATCGCAGGGACCAGTTCGCCATAGGTCGGCTGATCATTGAGATGGCTGTCCATCTTCTCGCTGTCCCAAGGAGTTTGGCCTGCTTTCCACAGCACGCTTTCTGCGCCGCGATAGCCATGACGCTCATCGTAAGCCAGCAGGTTGTTGATCGCCGCGTTATTGGCGGCTTCTTGCAGCTTGGAATCGACCGTCATATAGACATTCATGCCCGAGGTGTAAGCTTTCTCTTCGCCGTACTGCTGCACCATCCACGCGCGCGCTAGCTCAGCTACATACGGGGCATTGAGTTCAATCTCTGCACCGTGATATTGCGCGATCAAAGGTTCTGAACGTGCCGCGTCATACTCTTCTTGGCTGATGTACTTCTCATCCAACATACGCATCAACACCACATTGCGGCGATTGGTCGCGCGTTCAAGTGAGTAGAGTGGGTTGAGGGTCGAAGGGGCTTTTGGCATACCCGCCAGCGTAGCGATTTCACCCAGCGTCAAATCGTGCAGATCTTTACCAAAGTAGACGCGTGCCGCCGCGCCAAAGCCATAGGAGCGGTAACCAAGGAAGATCTTGTTGACGTACAGCTCCATGATCTCCTGCTTGCTCAGCAGTTGCTCGATGTGGATAGCAATAAAGATCTCTTTCACTTTGCGCATCAACTTCTTCTCATTGGAGAGGAAGAAGTTACGTGCCAACTGTTGGGTAATGGTACTCGCCCCTTGCTTGGCGGAGCCTGACATGGCCACGACCAGTGCCGCTCGGGTGATACCAATCGGGTCGATGCCGTAGTGGTCATAAAAACGGCTGTCTTCCGTGGCGATCAGTGCGTTAATCAACTGACGAGGAATTTGTTCGTAGGTGACCGGAATTCGGCGTTTTTCACCAAATTGTGCGATCAACTTGCCATCTTGGCTGAAGACCTGCATCGGGGTCTGCAATTCCACATTTTTTAATGCCGCCACATCTGGTAGGTCGGGTTTAACGTATTGATAAAACCCAAATATTGTAGTGACTCCAAGAATTATGCAAACCAATGCAAAGATAAGTAAACGCTTTATGAACTTCACCGGAGAATCCCTGTTTAGTTGAGGCTGTATGACGGCAAACCCTTGTACTCTAGGCTAAAAATTTAGCTCTTGCGTTATTAACTCTCATTTGACGGCTAATAACAACCTTTTGAGCTAAGAAAATGGGAGCAGTTGGAGATGGGTAAACCCTTAGTTACCGGGATTGATATTGGTCATCGCAGCCTCAAGGCTGTCATTCTGAAACCCGCAGGAAATAGCTATGCCTTGCTGGGATATAAAGAAATTGTATTTGAGCGCGCTATTGTCGCCGAAAACCACACTCTGAATCATCAGGAAATTGTCAATACGCTTAAAGTCCTGAATAAAGAGTTGCCGCGTTTCCGTCGTCAGGTGGCGCTGGCCGTGCCGGATAGTGCCGTGATCAGCAAGCAATTGCAAATTGAACCGATAGAAGATGAGAAAGAGTGTGAAATCGCCATTTTGCAGGCTTTTTCCCATCAATCGCCGTTTCCGGTCGATGAGCTGAATATTGATTATGTGCGTTTGCATGAACCCGCGCAGAGCAAAAGCGCCAGTCAGAGCGTGCAGATCTTTGCCACTAAGAAAGAGGTAGTCGAGAGCCGGGTGCGCGCCGCGCAGGCGGTGAGGTTGAAACCTGTGTTGGTGGACATGCACGCCCACTGCTTGTTTAACCTGCGAGATCTGGCGGCGCAGCGCTACCCAGACAAAAGTGCTTTTTGCCTGTTGGATGTGGGCGCGCAAACCACCTCACTGATAATTCATCAGCGCGAGAAAACGCACTTTATCAAAGAGTTCGCGTATGGAGTGGAGCACTTGAACGCCGCTATTGGCGATGAGTTTAGCGCCCACGATGCGCAGGAGAAGACCGAGCGATTTATTGTGGAGATGGTGGATCGCGTCGCGCGACAGTTGCAACTCTTTCAGTCCATCAATAGTCAAGACAAGCCACAAGGGCTTTGGTTGTGTGGCGAGGGAGCGGCGACGCCCCTGTTGCTTGAGGCGCTCTCTCGTCGTTTGTCGTTGGAGTGCGAACTGCTCAATCCGCTCGGTCTGTTTGAGATGAAAGTGGCACGCAAAAAACGTCGCAGTGTTGACTGGCACCACTTTTCGGTCGCCGCTGGGTTAGCCATCGGTGGGATTCAATGGTTGGAGAACAAACATGAAGCACACCATTAACCTTCTGCCGTGGCGCGAATATCAGCGAGAGGAGCATCGACGCCGTTTTGTTGGGGTGCTGATTTTAGGCGTGCTGATCGCCGTGGCGATTCAGTGGGGGATTGGCCAATACGTCAGTTATCAGCAGCGCTTGCAGCAAGATCGCCTCAATTACCTAAACCACTACATCGCCCAGTTGGATCAGCGTATCCAAGCGATGAAGATCGCTAAAGAAGAACACGGACAGATCTTAGCGCGTCTGAAGGTGGTGGAATCACTGCAAGCGCAGCGTAATAACACCACTGAGTTGATGAACCTGATGCCAAATGTCATCCCTGAAGGGGTTTACGTCGACAAGATCAAAATGAGCGACCAGGAAGTGGAAATGGCTGGCATTAGTGACAGCACGGCGCGCCTTGCCACCATGTTGGACAATCTTGAGCGCTCGGAGGCGATTTACGACGTTGAGATGCACTCCATCGTGCATGGCAAAGAGCGATTTGGTAAAGCGTTTCAGACCTTCACTGTCTCTTTTATGTTTGGCGTGAAACCACAACCCGTGCCAGCACTGGCGGAGGCAAATCATGGTTGATTGGCAGGATCTCGATATCGACGAAATAGCGGAGTGGCCATTATTGCCACAGAGCTTAGTGGTGCTGCTACTGATGATGATCATTCAAGGCTTTGGCTACTGGTTCTATCTGCAACCTGAGCAAGAGGCGTTGCAACGTGCGGTGGAGGAGGAGCAAAACCTCAAAGTCGCGCTGCGTATCAAAGCCAACAAAGCGGCTGCCTTGCCACAGCTTCAGTCTCAGTTGGATGAATTATCAAACCGTTACGAGTATTTGCTCCAGCAACTGCCCGCGCAAAAAGAGCTGGCGACCTTGCTCGCGTCGGTCAATGAACTCGGGCTGGAAAACGATCTCACCTTTACCCGCATCGATTGGGGGGAAAAACTGAGCAAGGATTTCCTCTACCAGCTTCCTCTCAATATTGAACTGACGGGTGATTACAACGACATCGGCCAGTTTTCCCAAGCGATCGCCGAGCTGCCGCGCATCATTAGCTTTAGCGACGTCACTTGGCAGCGGGTCAGTTTGGAGAGCAGCACACTGCATTTTCGCGTTAAAGCCAACACGTACCAGTTTAAGCCGGAGGTGACCCATGAAAAGTAGCTGGTGGATGTTCTCGGTTGTATTGCTGTTGGCAGGTTGTCGCGCCAACAGTGACTCTTTGGATGACTTTCTGCGTCAGGTGGAATCACAGGCTCGCCAAGAGGTCGCCAAGCTCAAACCAGAGCAGGAGTATGTCGCGACATCGTACGCCTCGGCGGCGCTGCGTTTGCCCTTTGAACTGCCCAAAGAAGCGGTGATAGCCACCCAGCCGGTGGTGAAAAAAGAGTGCTGGCAACCCGCTGAACGTACCCGCTCCGGCCGTTTAGAACGCTATCCGCTCAGCCAACTGCGTTTAAAAGGCATCATGGGCAGCGGTAACTCCGTTTCCGGCTTAGTGCAAACCCCGCAAGGAACGGTCGAGCGGGTACTCGCTGGGCAATACATTGGGCAGAACAACGGCAAAGTGACGCTGATTACTCCCTCGTATTTAATGATCAATGAAACCTTACCCGATGGGCTAGGTTGTTGGCAGCAGCGTAAAGTCAAGCTGGCATTGAGATAGGCAAAGATACCACTAGAAGTGATTAGAGAAATGACCATGAAGAAAGGAATGATTCGATTACAGGCTCCGCTACGCCAATTAATGTGCCTGTTTGCTGTCTGCCTCTTTGCCGCGTTTGCAAACGCGCAGCCAGAGAATAACAGTCAGTCAGCGAGTGAGAATGCGCTGAAAAGCATTGATTTCAGAACCAACCAGAATAAAGCCGCGGTGATCATTGTCGAGTTGGCTTCGCCTGCCGCGGTGGTGGATCTTAAACCTGTGCAGGAGGGGCTTAGCATTGAGCTGCTCAACACCCGCGTCAGCGACGAACAGCTCTATTTACTAGACGTTAAAGACTTCTCGACGCCAGTTGAAAGTGTTGAAGTGTTCCGTGATGTGTCAGCGACGCGTTTGCTGGCGTCTGTCTCGGGGGAGTTTCGCCATGAATATCGTTTGACTGGGCGCTATTTGGAAGTGACGGTCAGTCGCATAGAAACCCCGCAGCAGGCCGAGGAGAAAAGCATCCTAGAAAAAGAGGGCAAGCTTATCTCGATCAACTTCCAAGACATTCCGGTGAGGAACGTGTTGCAACTGATCGCGGACTACAACGGTTTCAATCTAGTCGTCTCCGATTCCGTCACGGGTAATCTGACCTTGCGTTTGGATGGTGTGCCGTGGCAGCAAGTGCTCGACATCATTTTGCAAGTCAAAGGGCTCGACAAGCGGGTGGAAGGCAATGTGGTGCTGATCGCGCCAAAAGAAGAGTTAGATTTGCGTGAGAAGCAGCATCTGGAAAAGCAGCGCTTGGCGGAAGAGTTAGGCACACTCAAATCGGAAATCATCAAGGTGAACTTTGCCAAAGCGTCCGACATTGCCGAGATGATCAGCGGCACGGAGTCGGTCAGCATGCTGTCCGAGCGCGGTAGCATCGCGATTGATGAACGTACGAACTCCTTGCTACTACGAGAACTGCCGGAAAACATTGCGGTGATTCGGGAGATTGTCAATTCGCTCGATATTCCGGTCAAACAGGTGCAAATTGAAGCACGCATTGTCACCGTCAATGAAGGCAATTTGGATGAGTTGGGCGTGCGTTGGGGCTTCACCTCGATCAACGGCAGCCACACGGTGGGCGGTTCGATCGAGAACAACTTGGCGAGCATCGGTTTGTACAACGCGGCTGGTGGCGGTTCTGGCTCAGGAGGCGATAGCGGTGGCGGCTCTAGCAGCATCGACGATTTTCTAAACGTCAATTTGGGGGCGACCTCCGGCAACGCATCAAGCATCGCTTTCCAAGTTGCCAAGCTGGGCTCGGACCTGCTGCTCGACCTAGAGCTGTCGGCGCTGCAGCGAGAGTCAAAAGCGGAGATCATTTCCAGCCCGCGTCTGATTACCACCAATAAAAAGCCGGCCTACATCGAACAAGGGACCGAAATTCCCTATCTGGAATCGTCCTCCAGTGGTGCGACCACCGTTTCGTTCAAAAAAGCGGTACTGAGTTTGAAAGTCACGCCGCAGATCACCCCGGATAACCGTCTGGTGCTCGATCTTAGCGTGACACAAGACAGGCCGGGTGAAGTGGTGAAAACCGGTACGGGTGAAGCGGTGGCGATTGATACCCAACGTATCGGCACTCAGGTGTTGGTTAACAATGGTGAAACCGTGGTTCTTGGCGGCATTTTCCAACACAGCATCACCAGTACGGTCGACAAAGTGCCTTTGCTGGGCGACCTGCCACTGCTTGGCGCGCTGTTTCGCCGCAGCTATGAAAATATCGGTAAACGGGAACTGTTGATCTTTGTGACACCAAAGGTGGTTATTCAATAGTTGTCTCGCTCCCCTGACCGTAGATAGGGTCAGGGGAGCGTAATTAGATCAAAAATAAAGTTGCAATAGTGTCACCATACCTTGATAATTTCGGGTCTTATCACGAATGTCTGTGAGGAATTGGTGCCACAAGCCTTGAAATATCAGCATTACGCTGAACCATTCTTGTGGCGATGTCATTGAATTAACGTTGTAAATTACTGCTAAACATGGCTGAGAAACGTAATATTTTCCTTGTTGGCCCGATGGGCGCTGGCAAAAGCACAATTGGTCGCTACCTGGCTCAACAACTCCATATGGAATTTCTAGATTCCGATACGGTTATCGAAGAACGTACTGGTGCAGATATCGCTTGGGTATTTGATGTTGAGGGCGAAGAAGGTTTTCGCAAACGTGAAGAAACGGTTCTTAACGACCTGACACTGGAACAAGGTATCGTACTGGCAACAGGCGGTGGCTCGGTAAAGAGCAAAGAGAACCGCAATCGTCTTTCTGCTCGCGGTATTGTTGTTTACCTAGAAACCACCATCGAGAAACAACTCGCTCGTACCAACCGCGACAAAAAACGTCCTCTACTGCAGACGGACAATCCACGTGAAGTGCTGGAAGCACTGGCCGAGGAGCGCAACCCTCTTTATGAGGAAATCGCAGATTACACAGTGCGCACTGATGATCAAAGCGCAAAAGTGGTAGCCAACCAGATCGTAAAAATGCTAGAAGAGAGATAAATCAATTATTTCTTTTTAAGTGGAGTGCAACCATGGAACGGATTACGGTCAACCTTGCTGAGCGTAGCTACCCAATCTCTATCGGCGCCGGGTTATTTTCAGACCCGGCGTACCTTTCTTTCTTATCCTCTGGTCAGAAAGTGGTGGTGATCACCAACGTTACCGTCGCACCTCTCTATGCGGACAAAATCCTCTCCTTATTAGACCAACTCGGCTGCCAAGCCTCACTACTCGAACTACCTGACGGTGAACAGTACAAAACGCTAGAAACGTTCAACCAAGTGATGAGCTTTTTACTGCAAGGCAACTTCAGCCGTGATGTGGTTGTTGTGGCATTGGGGGGCGGCGTAATCGGTGATTTGGTCGGTTTTGCTTCGGCGTGTTACCAGCGTGGCGTTGACTTTATCCAGATCCCTACCACCTTACTTTCCCAAGTGGACTCTTCGGTGGGGGGCAAAACCGCCGTCAACCATCCGCTGGGTAAAAATATGATCGGCGCTTTTTACCAACCCAAATCGGTAATTATCGACACCGATTGCCTTAGCTCGCTCCCTGAGCGTGAATTTGCGGCAGGTATGGCGGAAGTGATCAAATACGGCATTATTTACGATGCGGCTTTCTTCACTTGGCTGGATGAAAACCTCGACAAACTTTACGCGCTCGACGAGCAAGCGCTTACCTATGCGATTGCCCGCTGCTGCGAGATCAAAGCCGAAGTGGTGGCGCAGGACGAAAAAGAGTCCGGCATTCGCGCCTTGCTCAATCTTGGTCACACTTTTGGTCACGCCATCGAAGCGGAAATGGGCTACGGCAACTGGCTGCATGGCGAAGCTGTCGCAGCGGGCACGGTGATGGCGGCGCGCACGGCGCAGTTGCAAGGCATGATCTCAGCGGCGCAGTTTGAGCAAATACTCTCTATACTTAAACGAGCTAAGTTGCCGGTGCACACGCCAGAAAGCATGTCATTTGAAGACTTTATGACGCACATGATGCGTGATAAAAAAGTATTGTCCGGAAAACTACGTCTGGTTCTCCCCACTGGGATCGGCACCGCCGATGTGGTGGCCGATGTACCTCAGGAAGTGATCCGTCAGGCCATCGAAGAGTGCCGCACAAGTGATTAAACTGGCCTTTGAGTAGCTCCGATTGGGGCTATTTTATTAGGGAAAATGCCCATGAGTTTCGCACAGCCTCATGTACTTGAATTAGATTCGCAAACAGAACTGCTCGAACGCCTCGAGTTGCTGACCAATTTTGGCTCCAATTTAGTCACCATTCACGGTGCCAAAGGCCATGGTAAGTCGTGGCTGGCTCAGCGCTACCTTGAACAGTACGCGCAAGAGAAAAATCAATGTTTATTGCTTTGCCATCCCAACCAAAATGACGGCCAGCACCGGAGTTTGATCTTAAGTCAACTGGTGAGCGAGCCGATGTTTAATCAGCATGATTCCTTGCTTGAAAGCTTGGAGCGTTTGCTGGAAGGGCAGGGATGCGATGTCGCCATCGTGATTGACGATGCCCATTTGCTTAGCGAAACCTTAGTCTCTGAGCTGTGGATGTTGGTACTGGAAGCGCAGTCGAATCCGCATTGGTCGGTCAACGTGTTGCTGTTTAGTGAAGCTGGCACCATGGAGCCGCTGCTGACCCGACTGGGCTATGGACAAGAGCATAAACCGATTGATCTCGACATCGAGATGCTGAGCGAAACCGAAGCGCTGCGCTTTTTTGAACAGATGGTGGTGCGATATGTGGCTGACGATGCAGAGAAAAAAGTGCGCGCCGCCTTTAAGAAAACCAGCCCGACACCGGGGGCGATCATGGCATTAGGAGAGATTAAGGTGGAAAAAAGGGTTGTGATACGTTCTATTGTCGCCTCGCCAATCAATATGGCGTTAACCGCGTTGATTTTACTGCTGCTCGCCGCGGCCGGGTATTGGTGGGTGTTCAGCCAACCTTCTGCCGATGAGCAAGCTGAGCTTATCACGCGCACCATGGAACAGACGGCGATCCCGACCTTAGAGCCCAGCGCAGAGACATCAGACGCCAGCCAAACGACAGAGTCTGTGGCCGAAACCGCTCAAGACAGCATAGAGAGTGAGCAGTTTAAAGATGCGGCGGATGATTCAGCGTCGCTTCCTCCACCGGTGATGACCAGCGCCGCCAGTGTCGGCATCAGCGATCAAGATCAGCAAAGGGTCATCATTGAATCAGACGTAGTCGATGCGCTGCTGGAAAACAAACCCGAGCAGGCGGATACCAGTAAGATCGACGCTGTGGTGGCCGATTCCATGGTTGAAGTGCCTGTCGAGACGCCAAGTGAAGTGGATGCAGAAGCCGTGACGGCACCCGTTGCCGAGCAAGCGCCACCAACCGTCTCTTTCTCATTCGCCCGCGAAGAGCTGAAAGCGCTCTCGCCTCGCAGTTACACCTTGCAGCTTGCTGCGATGACATCCATGCCCGATGTGCAGGCATTTTTGGATAAGCACCAGTTGCATAACGCGGTACGCATTTACCCGACACTGCGTAATGATACCGAGTGGTACATTGTGACCTATCAGGATTACCCGACCATTCAGATGGCTCGCGATGCGGTAGAAAGCTTGCCCGCGTCGCTGCAATCGCTCGGTCCTTGGGCAAAATCGTTAAGTCAGGTACAGCGTGAGATTGATCGGGTGAAATAATCCTGAGCTTCCTAGCAAAATATGTTACATTCCGCAGCCTTGATGTGGGTTGATAGATAGAGCGGTTAAAGAGCAGTCGATGAAAAAGCAGCGCGCCTTTTTAAAATGGGCCGGGGGCAAATATGGCCTGGTAGACGATATCCAGAAACATTTGCCTGAGGCTCGTAAACTGGTTGAGCCCTTTGTCGGTGCTGGTTCGGTGTTCCTCAATACGGATTACGAACACTATCTGCTCGCCGATATCAACCCCGATCTGATCAATCTCTACAATCTGCTCAAAGAGCAGCCGCAGACGTACATCAGCGAGGCAAAACGCTGGTTTGTTGCGGAAAATAACCGCAAAGAGGCGTATCTGCATATTCGTTCTGAGTTTAACAAGTCAGACGAAGTGATGTACCGCTCGTTGGCCTTTCTTTATATGAACCGTTTTGGTTTTAATGGCTTATGCCGTTACAACAAAAAAGGCGGCTTCAATGTGCCGTTTGGCTCTTACAAAAAGCCCTATTTCCCAGAAGCCGAGTTGGAGTTTTTCGCTGAAAAAGCGCAAAAAGCGACGTTTGTGTGTGAGGGTTATCAAGAGACGTTTCGTCGCGCGCGCAAAGGTTGTGTGATTTACTGCGATCCACCGTATGCACCGTTATCCAACACCGCCAATTTTACCTCCTACGCGGGCAATGGATTTACCTTGGATGATCAAGCGGCTCTGGCCGATGTGGCGGAGAAAGCGGCCAAAGAGCGCGGTATCCCGGTACTGATTTCCAACCACGACACCACCTTAACACGGCGCTTGTATCATGGCGCTGAACTGAGCGTGGTCAAAGTCAAACGCACCATTAGCCGTAATGGCGGCGGTCGCAGCAAAGTTGATGAGCTGCTGGCGCTGTTTCACGCCGAGCAAAACGACTAACCACTCGTGGCAATCCATAACTCTCACACTATTGCACTCTAGTAGTGGATCTGTGCTCTGGCTTCGGTAAAATTGCGCGCAATTTGGTTTGCTCGCTACTACTGAGGTCAGGTATGAAAGATTTTCTTATTGCTCCATCGATTTTGTCTGCTGATTTTGCCCGCTTAGGGGAAGATGTTGAAAAAGTGCTGGCGGCAGGCGCCGATGTGGTGCATTTCGATGTAATGGACAACCACTACGTGCCTAACCTGACGTTTGGCGCGCCCATCTGTAAAGCGTTGCGTGACTACGGCATTACCGCGCCGATCGATGTGCATTTGATGGTAAAACCAGTCGATCGCATCATTCCGGATTTCGCTAAAGCGGGCGCTACGATGATCACCTTTCACGTAGAAGCGTCTGAGCATGTCGATCGCACTTTGCAATTGATCAAAGAGCACGGCTGTCAGGCTGGTGTGGTGCTCAACCCAGCTACGCCTCTCTCTTGCCTCGATTACATCATGGATAAAGTGGACTTGATTTTGCTGATGTCCGTCAACCCGGGCTTTGGCGGTCAGTCGTTTATCCCGCATACCTTAGATAAACTGCGTGCAGTACGTCAGCGTATCAACGAGTCTGGACGCAACATCCGTCTGGAAATCGACGGCGGGGTAAAAGTCGAGAATATTCGTGAAATCGCCGAGGCAGGCGCAGATATGTTTGTTGCCGGTTCAGCGATTTTCGGTCAGCCAGATTATCAAGCGGTGATCAATGAGATGCGTGCTGAATTAGCTAAAGCGTAAATGTGAGGTGCGAGGTGGCTAGTTTGCTAGAACCTAGAACCTAGAACCTAGCTCCTCGCCTCCTCCCTAGTTGCGGTTGAAAAATACTCCTTGCGTAATTTGTGCTCTTTCTGTACCATCTGCCATCCTTAAAACTCGGTCAATAACCCTTAGTTCCTTGCTTCCTCTGGACGACCGGGCCAAACGTGGAAGCTAATAATCCGTAAGGAGCAATAAATGCGTCATTACGAAATCGTATTCATGGTGCACCCTGATCAAAGCGAGCAAGTTGCAGGCATGATCGAGCGTTACACTGGTTCAATCACTGAAGCTGGCGGTAAAGTTCACCGTCTAGAAGACTGGGGCCGTCGTCAACTGGCTTACCCTATCAACAAGCTTCACAAAGCTCACTACGTTCTAATGAACGTGGAAGCTGACCAAGCTGTTATCGATGAACTGGAAACTGCTTTCCGTTTCAACGATGCAGTACTACGCAACATGATCATGCGTACTAAAGCGGCTATCACTGAGCCTTCAATCATGCTTAAGCAGAAAGAAGAGCGTGCTCCTCGTCGCGACGCTGAAGCGAGAGAAGCAGCTGCTGAGTAATTGATTGTCTGACCCATCGAATGAAACCGAGCGGCATTGTCGCTAAAGATTCGTTCGAAGCCATCTCTGCTTAGGGCATCGATCCTCCGCAGGGAAAGCAAGCCTAGTGGCTGGCAGTGGTGAAAGGTCACATGAGAAAACTCAACAACTCGTTTTAGGCAGTAACATTAAGGTAAGTGGCGTTGTCGCTTATCAGACTGGCTAACATGGCGTCAGAAAATTAGTGTTACATGCCGATGACATCATTCATATTTAAGATCAGGAGATAGCCCATGGCTCGTTTCTTCCGTCGTCGTAAATTCTGCCGTTTCACTGCAGAAGGCGTACAAGAGATTGATTACAAAGACGTAGCAACTCTTAAAAACTACATCACTGAAGCTGGTAAAATCGTACCAAGCCGTATCACTGGTACTAGCGCTAAGTATCAGCGTCAACTAGCTCGCGCGATCAAGCGTTCTCGTTACCTGGCTCTGCTACCGTACACTGACAAACATCAGTAATCGGTACCGTTTATTAAGAAAGAGGATTAAGCAATGCAAGTTATTCTACTTGATAAAATCGGTAACCTAGGCAGCCTGGGCGACACAGTAAACGTTAAGTCTGGTTACGCTCGTAACTTCCTTATCCCACAGGGTAAAGCAGTTATGGCTACTAAAGGCAACGTTGAAATGTTCGAAGCACGTCGTGCTGAACTTGAAGCGAAAGTTGCTGAGCAACTGGCTGCTGCACAAACACGCGCTGAGAAAGTTGAAGCTCTAGAAGCGGTTGTTATCGCATCTAAAGCGGGTGACGAAGGCAAACTGTTCGGTTCTATCGGTACTCGTGACATCGCTGATGCAATCACTGCAGCAGGCGTTGAAGTTGCTAAGAGCGAAGTTCGCCTTCCTGAAGGTGCACTACGTACAACTGGTGAGTTCGAGATCAGCGTTCAACTTCACTCTGAAGTGTTCGCGACCGTTAAACTACAAGTTGTTGCTGCTGACTAATTTCAGTATCAAGACGATTTTAAAAGCACCTGCTCGCAGGTGCTTTTTTTATGCCTCGGTTTTGGCTCAAAGGCATAGAACTCGGCATGGATTCAATACCTTAAAATGCAAACAACAAATTAATCGACAACACGCTGTCGGCTTTGTTAAGTCCTTCAGGCACTTTATCGTGATACTGGCGGGAGTGGGCAATCTTAAGTGCGATCTCTTCGGTGATGTTGTTGGTCAAACTCAGCTCACTATCGGTACGGGTATTGCTGCGGCCTGTCACCACGGTGATATCGGCAGCGAAACGATGATTGTCTAGCGCTTGCCAACTGGTTTTCATGTTGCCACGGAAAATACCTTCTTCGACGGTATCAGGGAAGATAATATCGTCATCGTCAATCTCATCCAAATTGGGTTCCTGATAGCGAAAGCCGGGGCCAATCTCCAATTCCAAAACAAACGTGTCGGTGCTAGCAAATTGATAACCCAAACCGCCGGAGAGGGTGTAATCCTTAAAGTAGGCGCTGTAGCGTGAATCAACCCCTTTAAAACTACCATACAGGTAGGCTTTAGGGCCGAGCTTATAGTCGGTCTGCGCACTGTAGGTTGATGTACGTTTATCCTCTTCCCCGTTTTTATATAGGTTATAAAACTTCCATTCGCCGTTGGAACGATGTCGCCCTTCGGTGTATTCGCCACTTAATCGGGCGTTGAGCGCCTGCGAGTCTGTATTACCCGAGTGCGCTTGATAACCAAACTCCACTTCCGTTTTGAGAGGAGAGGGAATGTCGATGTCCTTATCCGGATTTTCTTCAGCGTAGGCTGACAGGCTTGCGAGCAAGCTTAGACAATAAAACCAGCGTGTGGACACAAAGACCTCATAAGTAGAAAAACAGGCAGTCGGATAGTACGAAGAGGACGGAAAAACTGCGTCAGATCTAAGTCAAAACTTGTTGTTTGAACGGTAAACTCTATCGTGTGAAACGAGCATCTCAGGCCATTTTGAGTATAATGGCGGTAAATATAAGTTGTTGAGTGTAGTCATGGCGGAGAATCGAACTCGTAAAATCGTAGATAGCCAAGTTGATGCAATAAAAGTCCCTCCCCACTCGTTGGAAGCCGAGCAATCGGTACTGGGTGGCTTGCTGCTGGATAATGAACGCTGGGATACGGTGGCCGAGCGTGTCGTGAGTAAAGATTTTTACAGCCGACCGCACCGGCTGATCTTTGATGCGATAAAAAGCATTTTAGAAGAGAGTAAGCCGCTCGATTTGATTACGCTGTCTGAATATTTGGAGCGTCGCGAACAGCTCGACGACGTGGGCGGCTTCGCCTACTTAGCCGATCTGGCCAAAAACACCCCAAGTGCGGCGAACATCAATGCGTATGCCGACATCGTCGCAGAACGTGCGTTAATCCGTAATTTGATCGGCGTGGCGAATGAGATTGCTGACGCGGGTTATGATCCGCAAGGTCGCAGTTCGGAAGATCTGCTCGATCTCGCCGAAAGTAAAGTATTCGCGATTGCCGAAGAGCGCACCAGCGAAAACGAAGGGCCGCAGAACGTCGATTCCATCCTAGAAAAGACTCTTGAACGTATCGAGCTGCTGTACAAAACGCCGCAGGATGGTGTCACTGGGGTTGATACTGGTTTTACCGATCTCAACAAGAAAACCGCAGGCCTACAAGGTTCGGATCTGATCATTGTCGCGGCGCGTCCGTCGATGGGTAAAACCACCTTTGCGATGAACTTGTGTGAAAACGCAGCGATGAAGCAAGAGAAACCTGTGCTGATCTTCTCGCTGGAGATGCCAGCGGAACAGATCATGATGCGTATGCTGGCGTCACTCTCTCGCGTCGACCAAACCAAAATTCGTACCGGGCAGCTGGATGACGAAGATTGGGCTCGCATTTCTTCGACCATGGGCATTCTGATGGAGAAGAAAAACATGTACATCGATGACAGCTCCGCTCTGACGCCAACTGAAGTGCGCTCGCGTGCACGTCGGGTGGCGCGCGAACACGGCGGTTTATCGATGATCATGGTCGACTACCTGCAGTTGATGCGCGTGCCAGCACTGTCGGATAACCGTACCTTGGAAATCGCCGAGATTTCCCGCTCACTCAAAGCGTTGGCCAAAGAGCTCAACGTTCCTGTTGTCGCGCTGTCGCAGCTTAACCGCTCGCTAGAGCAGCGTGCCGACAAACGCCCAGTCAACTCGGATCTGCGTGAATCCGGCTCTATCGAGCAGGACGCTGACTTGATCATGTTTATCTACCGTGACGAAGTGTACCACCCAGACAGTGCGCTCAAAGGCACCGCAGAAATCATTATCGGTAAACAGCGTAACGGTCCAATCGGTTCAGTGCGTTTGACCTTCCAAGGGCAGTGGTCGCGCTTTGATAACTACGCAGGTCCGGCATTTGATGAAGAGTAACGCCATGAACTACATGAAAGCCGCCACCGCGTGCATCGATTTAAGCGCGCTACAGCACAATCTGCAGCGCATCAAACAGCTTGCGCCTCACAGTAAAGTTATGGCAGTGGTCAAGGCCAATGGCTATGGACACGGTTTGCGCCATGTGGCTAAGCATGCCATTGGTGCCGATGCCTTTGGTGTGGCGCGCATTGAAGAAGCCCTGCAACTCCGCATGAGCGGAATCGTGAAACCTATCCTGCTGCTTGAAGGTTTCTATGCTGCTGAAGATTTACCGGTTTGCGTGGCAAACAACCTGCAAACCGCAGTGCACTGCCTAGACCAGCTTGAGGCGTTAGAAAACGCGCAATTAGAAAAGCCGCTGACTGTGTGGTTGAAACTCGACAGTGGGATGCACCGTTTAGGAGTAAGCCCTGAGCAATACGAGCAGTTTGTTGCGCGTTTGGAAGCGTGCCCAAATGTGGTGAAACCACTGCGCTTTATGAGCCACTTTGGTTACGCTGACGAGTTGGACAAAAACATCACCCATGAGCAGACCGAGCTCTTCCTCTCTTTAACCCAAGGTTGCGAAGGTGACCGTTCTATTGCCGCTTCTTCTGGGATTCTAGCTTGGCCGGACAGCCATCTTGATTGGGTGCGCTCTGGTATCATCATGTATGGGGTGTCGCCAATTGGCGAGAAGCCAGCACACGAATTCGGTTTCCAACCTGTGATGACGTTGACCTCTCCACTGATCGCCGTGCGTGATGTGAAGAAAGGTGAAAGCGTTGGCTACAGCGGTATTTGGACGAGTGATCGAGACACCAAAGTGGGCGTGATTGCGATTGGTTACGGTGATGGCTACCCACGAACTGCGCCGTATGGCACACCAGTGTTGGTGAATGGCCGCCGAGTTCCTATTGCGGGCCGTGTTTCTATGGACATGATGACGGTCGATTTAGGCCCTGATGCGACCGATAAAGTCGGTGACGTCGCGACACTGTGGGGTAAAGATCTCCCAGCAGAAGAAGTGGCGAACCATATTGGCACCATTGCGTATGAACTGGTGACCAAACTGACGTCTCGTGTGGAGATGTCTTACAGCGAATAATCATGATGACAACTCTGAAACGGAATTCTTTGCTTTTACTCCCTCTTGTGCTGCCCATATCCAATGTGAGTTGGGCTGACAGCTGGCCAAGTTGGTTGCCGAATACATCGGCTGCGCCTTTTTATTACACCAGTGAAGGGATGGGAAATGCACTCGGTGTTGCAGGTGCTGTCAAACATTTCGGTCAGTCGAATGCTGCACTGTTTGGTGCCGTAGCCTACTCAGACAGAGGCAGCTACTTCACCTATCTGGCGGCGAGCAACTATCAATTCGGTGATTATTGGCTACTTGGTGTAGAGTTGTATCAAGGCAAATACGTCGACAACGAATATTACTTTCGCCGCGCTGGCGACAATGATTCCAGCCGTGATGAGCGAGCGATGGCAACCGGTGAAGAGTCGAACAATCGTTTGTCGATTCGCTATATCGTGCCGTGGGGACACGCCGCTTTTCGCGGTGCTCGTGCTGCTTTTGAACCCAGCCGCCAAATTAAAGGCCATTCTCCTGCCCGCAGTGGCATTACCTCCCTCGATTTTCAGCCGTTTCAAACCTCGCGCTCGGTGCAAAATATGCCAAGCCGTGACAGCGATTCTACCGGGCTCAAAGTGCAATTGGATTGGGATAATCGCAACGATGTGCGTGATCCTTCTGATGGCTATCGCACCAATGTGGCGGTCAGCTATGCCGACGAAAATTGGGATAACGACAATCGCTGGTTGAAGTATGAGTATCAAGCCAACGCGTTTTGGGATCTGGGCTCGTGGGAGGAGACGTTTGAAAAGCAGGTACTGGCGGTAGATTTCTATTTTGCTGATACGCCGACGTGGTTCGAGTGTAATGAGCGGTTTGTCTGTGAGCGTCCACCCGAGTTGGATCAGGTCAGTTTAGGCGGTTTGCAGCGGCTGAGAAGTTTTCCTGCTGGGCGTTTCCATGGCCGCTCGGCGATCCATTACAGCGCGGAATATCGTGTTTTACCCAACTGGCAGCCGCTGAGCGAGGTGTCACTCCTCAATAGCTACAGTATTCCATGGTGGCAATGGGTAGCCTTTGTCGATCTGGGGCGAGTGAGTAGTGATGAATTGGATCTGTTTGAACTGCACAACAGCCTCAAATGGAGTGTCGGCGGCGGCGTGCGCATGCAGCTCGAAGGCTTGGTCGTTCGAGCTGAGATGGCTTGGGGCGGTGAGGGAAGCCAACTGCGTCTGATGGTAAATCAACCTTTTTAAACGCACCTGTCCAGAAGCTTACTTCTCTTCGCCGTGCAAAGTGACAATCAGTGTTCGCGCTCCACCATGATCGCGATGTTCTCCCAGATAGATCCCTTGCCAAGTGCCCAAAGCGAGCCTGCCGTGTTGGATCGGAATCGTCACACTACTCCCCAAGACTGAAGCTTTGATGTGCGCAGGCATATCATCGTCCCCTTCGTAGTCGTGGCGATAATAAGGGGCTCGTTCGGGGACAAACTGATTGAAATGGCTTTCCATGTCCATTCTTACCGTTGGATCAGCATTCTCATTGATGGTCAGACTGGCCGACGTGTGCTGAATAAAAACATGTAACAAACCAACGGAGATAGATGATATCTGCGGCATTTGTTGTTCAATTTCATCAGTGATCAGATGAAAGCCGCGCTTTTTCGCGCTTATTGTTATGCTTTTCTGTAACCACATAGTGCTTCCTTTATATTCTATTTGGCAATTAGTGCTTTCAGGGCTATCTTTGTTGGCAAAAGCAAACCACAAGAGCACGCCGTTGCTGGTCAATCCTCAGCGTCGGCAGGTTGATAGCGCTTTACGTGACTTAACTCAAGGTGGGTGCACGCAGAGTCGGTCATAATTGCATGCTGAAATAAAATTACAATTCAAGATTGTCATGCTGCCCTGTGTTGTGGACAATCACTAAAACTTTTTTGCTAAATCGGGGATTCCACAGTTTTCGCTAGACTGTCAGGAATAGAACCTACTGTAACATCGGGATAAAGACCATGTTGAAAAATATCAATCCAACGCAAACACAAGCTTGGAAAGCGCTCACTGCGCATTTCGAATCTGCACAAGATATGGATCTGAAAGCGTTATTTGCTCAAGACGCAGCGCGTTTTGACAAATACTCTGCACGTTTCGGCTCCGACATCCTCGTCGATTACTCAAAGAACCTCATTAATGAGGAAACGCTGAAGCATCTGTTCGCTTTGGCGAAAGAGACGGAATTGAAGTCGGCCATTGACGCGATGTTCAGTGGTGAAGCGATCAACCAAACAGAAGGTCGCGCTGTTCTTCACACGGCGCTGCGTAACCGCGCCAACACACCTGTGATGGTCGACGGCGAAGATGTAATGCCGGCAGTGAATGCAGTACTGGAAAAAATCAAAGCCTTTACTGAGCGTGTGATTGGCGGTGAGTGGCTAGGTTATACAGGCAAAGCGATTACCGATATCGTCAATATCGGTATTGGTGGCTCTGACCTTGGTCCTTACATGGTGACGGAAGCGCTCGCGCCATACAAAAACCATCTCAACCTTCACTTCGTCTCTAACGTAGATGGCACGCACATCGTTGAAACGCTGAAGAAAGTGAATCCAGAAACGACGCTATTTTTGATTGCGTCTAAGACGTTCACCACGCAAGAAACCATGACCAACGCGCACACGGCACGTGATTGGTTCCTAGAGTCTGCTGGCGATCAAGCTCACGTGGCTAAGCACTTTGCTGCGCTATCTACCAACGCAACTGCTGTGTCTGAGTTCGGTATCGATACCGCGAACATGTTCGGATTTTGGGACTGGGTAGGTGGTCGTTACTCACTATGGTCTGCGATCGGTCTATCCATTGCGCTAGCGGTAGGTTATGACAACTTCGTTGAGCTGCTTGATGGCGCTTACGAGATGGACAAGCATTTCGTATCAACAGATCTAGAAAGCAACATCCCTGTGATTCTTGCTTTGATCGGTATTTGGTACAACAACTTCCACGGTGCGGAATCAGAAGCTATCTTACCTTACGATCAATACATGCACCGTTTCGCGGCCTACTTCCAGCAAGGTAACATGGAGTCAAACGGTAAATACGTTGACCGTGAAGGCAATGCTGTGACTTACCAAACAGGCCCAATCATTTGGGGCGAGCCGGGCACAAACGGTCAGCACGCGTTCTACCAGCTCATTCACCAAGGCACTAAGCTGATTCCATGTGACTTCATTGCACCAGCCATCAGCCATAACCCTGCTGGTGATCATCACCAAAAACTGATGTCGAACTTCTTTGCACAAACGGAAGCACTTGCGTTTGGTAAGAGCGAAGAAACCGTGAAAGAAGAGTTGGTGAAAGCAGGCAAGAGTGCTGAAGAAGTGGCGGCGATTGCGCCATTCAAAGTGTTTGAAGGTAACCGTCCAACCAACTCGATTTTGGTCAAGCAAATCACCCCGCGCACACTGGGTAACTTGATTGCGATGTACGAGCACAAGATCTTTGTCCAAGGCGTTATCTGGAACATCTTCAGCTTCGATCAGTGGGGTGTGGAGCTAGGTAAACAACTGGCCAACCAGATTCTGCCTGAACTGGCGGACAGTGCGGCGATCAGCTCTCACGATAGTTCGACCAATGGTTTGATCAACGCGTTTAAAGCGTTTAAAGCCTAAGCATGATGCAAAAGGGAAGGTCGATAGCGGCCTTCTCTGTGCGATTGAGCAAAAATAAAGTGCACAAAAAAGGTTGATGTCAAAAACATCAACCTTTCATTTTTTTACCATCTGCGTTTACTCAAAGCAGATTTCGATAAAGGCATTACCCCATTGGGATGCAAATGGCATGATGATGATCGACCCTTCGCATTTATGACGAATGGTATGCCCTTTGCCAGAGACGACAATCGGCGTTGCCATTTCAAAGTCAAAGCCACTCTCTGCCAGAATACGTTTTGCGCCACCAGTCACCATGTTGGTAATCTCGCCTACCATGTCGGTCACTTCTTCATTCAATCCGTTGGGGCGCTCACCCAGCATGTTTTGCATGATCTCTAACGCGAGAGATTCATCAAACGTAATCGACATTGAGCCGCGAGCTTGTTGGCCAACCATTCCGATAAGGCCAGAAACATCGCCACGAGCGATCTCGTCTTTTTTGATACGTGGTTTCTGAGGCTTCAATTCCAGTGAAGCCATCGTTTTTAGAACATTCATCAAAGAAGCTAAAAACGGGTTTACAAATTCAGCGCGCATAACGTTCTTCTATAATCTTTTTCTTTCACTGTGAGGCACAGGCTTTACAGATACCATGAGTTTCAATCACTTGATTGGTCAGCTTAAAGCCATACTTTTCAGCATTATTGGCCAACAAGGATATCAGTGTCTCATCCTGAAGTTCAACGACGTCACCACATTTATCACAAATCAGTAGCTGAAAAAAATGTTGTTTTGCGTTGCATGAGCAGCAGGAGATAAAACTGTTGGTTGACTCAACCCTATGAATAAAACCCTGCTCCATTAAAAAATCTAAAGCGCGATAGACGGTTGGAGGTTTGGCTTGAGGTTCACTCTCTTTTAATTGCTCCAGCAGATCATAGGCGCTGGACGCTTTCGAATTTGAACAGATCAGCTCAAAGACTCTTTTACGTTGCGGAGTCAAGCGGACTCCTCTTGCCGAACACAGGCCTTCTATTTGCTCAAGTAGTGTGTGGTCCAAATCTTTCACCATATTAATTGGACTTTCTTAATAATAAACTATTTCTATACGAAGATCGTTGAGAAACCAATAAAATTGCTAATAACGCTTAGTCAATCTCACAAATCGTTTGTGCAACGTCTGCCTGCTGCAACGATAAATGGAAAAGCACGTCAGGTAAAGCGAGTGTGGCACAAGCTGCGGTGAACCAGTACAATATCGGCCCAAAATTTGATATTCAGTCAATCGGTATACGTAACCGTGCAACCACTTTGATCGTGCGCCGTTACTTATTCTGATTGGCCAGCTGTTGTGAACTAGTAGGATTAACTCTCATGACCCACTCCTGTCGCCTTTCTGTCGCTCCCATGCTCGATTGGACCGATCGTCATTGCCGTTACTTTCACCGTTTGATGACCAAAGAGACCCTACTCTATACCGAAATGGTGACGACGGGCGCGATCATTCATGGTAAAGGCGATTTTTTAGCATATAACGAGGAAGAGCACCCGGTTGCATTGCAGTTGGGAGGTTCAAACCCACAAGATCTCGCGACTTGTGCCAAGTTGGCGCAAGAGCGTGGCTATGATGAGGTGAACCTTAACGTTGGATGCCCATCTGATCGGGTGCAAAACGGCCGTTTTGGGGCGTGCCTAATGGCTGAGCCACAATTGGTGGCAGATTGCGTTGCAGCGATGAAAGAGGTGGTGGATATTCCGGTGACGGTCAAAACCCGTATTGGTATCGACGATCAAGACTCTTATCAGTTTCTCACCGATTTTGTGTCAATAGTGGCAGAAAAAGGCGGTTGTGAGCAGTTCACCATTCATGCGCGTAAAGCGTGGCTCAGCGGTTTGAGCCCGAAAGAGAACCGCGAAATTCCGCCATTGGATTACCCTCGCGCGTATCAGCTGAAGCAAGACTTCCCGCATTTGACTATTGCCATCAATGGTGGCGTCAAGTCGCTGGAAGAGGCCAAAGAGCATTTACAACATTTGGATGGCGTGATGATTGGGCGTGAAGCATACCAAAGCCCTTATCTGTTAGCCTCGGTTGATCAAGCGCTGTTTGGTTCTAGTGCGCCGATCAAGAAACGTCGTCAGATCGTGCAAGAGATGTACCCTTACATTGAGCAGCAATTAGCTCAAGGTGCTTACTTGGGTCACATGACTCGTCACATGCTGGGGCTGTTCCAAAATATGCCGGGCGCACGTCAATGGCGTCGTCACATTAGTGAAAATGCGCATAAACCGGGTTCAGGTATTGAAGTGCTTCAGCAAGCGCTGGCGAAGATCCCTCAGGAACTGGATGTGTAAAATTAACTACTAGTAGGTAAAAATCACCATTCTTTTCAATAAGCCAACCGACGGTTTTCAACCTTTAGGTTGGCTTTTTCTTTTATATCATTGATTTACACTTTTTAAAAACTTGGTACGGAACCTGCTCTAACGAATAAAAACAAAGGAGAATGGCTATGTTCGAGTTGATTTTTATTCTGGTCTTTGCAGCAACTTTATTGGTGACAGGCATTACAATGATGACTGTCTTTGCCGCTACCGCGATAGCACTGCTGGTGATGGTGCTTTTGGGCATGCTCGGATTTGTCTTGAAACTATTACCTTGGTTGATTGTGATAGCGGTGGGTATTTGGTTCTTTAAGCATGTGGTTGCCTCACCAAAGTGTAAATCGTAAGGTCCGGTGATTTTATGCGGAGTGTGCGCTGAGAGTGTGATAGGATCCGCCCTCAGCGTTACCTCTCATTCATCTAGCTATACCGGAGTATCAGTTTCATGCTTAGAACCTTGGCAATATCGGCCGCAGCCTGCACTTTGTCTCTCAGCTTTCCTTTGCTTGCGGACTCGGGTCTTGATTTTACCGCCGGCGCTGAGTTTTGGAGCGTCAGCACCAAGGTAAACGAAGTGAAGCGCGATACGGTGGCAACAGGCACTGTGTATGCTTCGTTAGAGCACCCAATCAAGTACTTGCCGAATGCGCGTTTGCGCTTCTCCTCGGTTGATGCCGACTACATGGCTTTCGATAAGTTGGATGCGACGTTTTACTACCAAGTGCTGGATCACGAGTTATTGCATTTTGATGCGGGCATCACGGTGAGCGATTTGAGCAATAGCAAATACCTAGACTTAGCCACGCCCGGGGCTCAGGCAAAATCGTTTGATGAACTGATTTGGGCTTGGTACGGCTACGCGGAAATCACAGTACCAGAGACTCAGTTTGATGTGATCGGTGAAATGAACTTTGGCGACAGCAAAGGGATAAAGAGCACCGACTTGATGGCGGGTATGCAGTACAAAATGCCGCTTGAGCAATCTCAGTTAACTTTGCGTGCCGGATATCGTGTGATTGATTTGGAATCAGACACGTTTGCTTCATCTCTGGGGAAACCGTTCATTTTTGCCAACGGCTGGTTTCTGGGCGCGCAATACCGTTTTTAATGCCCTTTAAGCGAATGAATGGGATGATAGATGAGGTCACTTAATTATAAGCGGCCTTTTTTTATATCTGTTTTTTATATCTCTAGCGATTTTTCTCGCATAACGGCCAATCTCATCCATGCTTATTGAGAAACTAATTCATAGTCAGACAGGGGCAAAGATGACCATTACTGAGCTACGGAATTTATTCAGAGAGAAGCAATTGGTGGAGGCGATTATTGAGCCATCGATTCAGGAAGGAACGTGGGTAGTGGAGTTTCGCCATGCACGTGGCGGTTTTGTGTTGCTCACCGATAGTCATGGTGGTGAATGTCTTTATGATGATTTGGATGAGGCTTCCAAATCCGCTCTCGCGGTTGGCTTTCAGCAAGTCAGAGTCGAAGGCCGCTAGCCTCTCATTTCCTTACTTCCAAAAAGTTATAAAACATGCTCATCTATTCTTTCTTGTTATTAAGAGGAGTGGTTAATCTATCGTCACGCAATGAATAAGGAAGTCGTGACAATGTCTTCAGGAAACACCATACCAAAAGAGCTCGCTGGGCTTGCAAGCCCACTCAACGACTCGCAGCTAAACCAGCTGCAACAAACGATTTCACAACTCTCACCTCAGCAAATGGCTTGGGTGAGCGGTTATTTCTGGGGGCTCAGCCAGTCTCAGACGCTGGGCGCATCAGCCCCTTTGACTCAGGCGGCAGCACTGACCGCCGCAAAACCTGCAGGCAAGCTGACCATTATCTTTGCTTCGCAAACCGGTAACGCTAAAGGTGTGGCCGAAGCATTAGAACAGGAAGCTCAGGCGGCTGGTATTGCGGTGCAACTATTTGATGCCAGTGATTACAAAGGCAAAGATCTGGCGAAAGAAACGCACGTGATCTTTGTCGCTTCAACCAATGGCGAAGGCGAAGCGCCGGACAACGCGCTGGAACTGCATGAATTCCTGCAATCGAAAAAAGCCCCGAAACTGCCCAACCTGCAATACGGTGTGATTGGCTTGGGTGACTCAAGCTATGAGTTCTTCTGTCAAACCGGTAAAGACTTCGATGCTTTCCTTGAAAAACTGGGCGCGACACGCTTTATCGATCGCGTAGATTGTGATGTGGACTACGATGCGCCTGCTGCCGAATGGCGCGCTAAAGCATTAGAAAGCGTCAAAGAAGCCTTGGTGAGCAGTCAAGCGCAAGTGGTTCAGCTTCCTGTTGGTCACGCTGCGACTTCTCACTCTCAATACAACAAACAAAATCCTTACACGGCGACATTGCTGACCAGCCAGAAAATCACTGGCCGCGATTCGGGCAAAGACGTGCGTCACATCGAAATCGATTTGGCGGACTCGGGCCTGACATATCAACCGGGCGATGCGTTGGGCGTATGGTATGAAAATAGTGCGCAGTTAGCGAATGCGGTCGCAGCGGCGGTAGGGCTGTCTGGTGTTGAAAGCGTCGAAGTTGACGGTGAGAGTTTATCGCTGCACAGCGCACTGGTGAGCAAATACGAAATTACCGGGGCGAATCCGCAGTTCGTCACTAAGTTTGCCGAGCTCTCTGGCAGTAAGAAACTGCAAAAGCTGGTGGAAGACAAAGACAAGCTACGCGAATACGCGGCGAACACGCAAATTGTCGATGTATTAAAAGAAAAGAAAACCAAGCTCTCGGCGGAACAGTTGATTTCTCTGCTGCGTCGACTCACGCCACGTCTGTACTCTATCGCATCCAGCCAGTCGGAAGTAGATGAAGAAGTACATTTGACGGTTGGCATCGTGGAATACGATGTGGATGGCGAAGTGCGTCAGGGTGGGGCATCCAGCTATTTAGGTCAACGCCTAGAAGAAGGCGAGCCGGTGAAAGTGTTCATCGAGCACAACAACAATTTCAAACTGCCTCAAGACGATTCCACGCCAGTGATCATGATTGGTCCGGGCACCGGCATAGCGCCGTTCCGCAGCTTTATTCAAGAGCGTGACAATCGCGGCGCCGATGGTAAGAACTGGTTGTTTTTTGGCGATCGCACCTTCACTCAAGATTTCCTCTACCAAGTGGAATGGCAGAAATACCTCAAATCAGGAATTTTGACGCGTTTGGATGTGGCCTTCAGCCGTGATCAACATGAAAAAGTGTACGTGCAACACCGTGTGTTGGAACAAGCTGAGCAGGTATGGCAATGGCTACAAGATGGCGCTTACGTTTACATCTGTGGTGATGCAACGCGCATGGCGAAAGATGTCCATGAAGCGCTTCTCGTCGTCGCGCAGCAACAAGGCGGCCTGACACGTGAAAAAGCAGAAGAATATTTTAATGAGCTTCGTAAAGCGAAACGTTACCAGAGGGATGTGTACTAATGAGCAGCAAGATTGAAAACAACGTACAGGAAGTCCTTGGCGAAGTACTCGGCTCGCTTTCTGATAATGAACGTCTCAAGCGCGAAAGTAATTTCCTACGTGGTACGATCGAACAAGATCTGCAAGATCGCATTACGGGCGGATTTACCGCCGATAACTTCCAACTGATCCGCTTCCATGGCATGTATCAGCAGGATGACCGCGACATTCGCAATGAACGTACCAAACAAAAACTGGAGCCGCTGCACAATGTGATGCTGCGAGCTCGTATGCCGGGCGGCATCATCCAGCCAAAACAGTGGTTGGCGATCGATAAGTTTGCGACCGAACACTCGCTGTATGGCAGTATCCGTCTGACGACTCGCCAGACGTTTCAGTTCCATGGCGTTCTGAAACCGAACATTAAATTGATGCACCAGACGCTCAACAGCATCGGTATCGATTCGATTGCGACCGCGGGTGACGTAAACCGTAACGTACTATGTACCTCAAACCCGGTGGAGTCTGAGCTGCACCAAGAAGCGTACGAGTGGGCTAAGAAAATCAGTGAGCATCTGCTGCCAAAAACGCGCGCTTATGCCGAAATCTGGCTGGATGGCGAGAAAGTTGAAGCCACCGATGAAGAACCGATTCTGGGCAGTAACTACTTACCACGTAAATTCAAAACGACCGTGGTGATCCCGCCACAAAATGACGTGGACGTGCATGCCAACGATCTTAACTTCGTGGCGATTGCGGACAACGGCAAGCTCGTTGGTTTTAACGTGCTGGTGGGTGGTGGTCTGGCGATGACGCATGGCGACACCTCGACTTATCCGCGTCGCGCGGATGACTTCGGCTTTATTCCACTGGATAAAACGTTAGACGTGGCTGCTGCCGTGGTAACAACACAACGCGATTGGGGTAACCGTTCAAACCGTAAGAATGCGAAAACCAAATACACTCTGGATCGTGTTGGCGTGGATGTCTTTAAAGCGGAAGTGGAAAAACGCGCAGGCGTCACTTTTACTGAAAGCCGTCCATATGAGTTCACCGAACGCGGAGATCGCATCGGCTGGGTAGAAGGCATTGATGGTAAGCATCACCTGACACTGTTCATTGAAAACGGCCGTCTGTTAGATTTCCCGGGTAAGCCGCTTAAAACTGGCGTGGCGGAAATTGCTAAGATTCACCAAGGCGATTTCCGTATGACGGCAAACCAGAATTTGATCATTGCTGGTGTGCCTGCCGATAAAAAAGCCGCGATCGAAGCATTGGCAGTGTCACATGGCTTGATGGACGGCAGTGTTAGCGAGCAGCGTAAGAATTCGATGGCGTGTGTGGCGTTCCCAACCTGCCCACTGGCGATGGCTGAAGCTGAACGCTTCCTGCCGGAGTTTGTCACTCAGGTCGAAGGCATTTTAGAAAAACATGCGCTGCCCAAAGAAGAGAACATCATTTTACGTGTCACTGGCTGTCCGAACGGTTGTGGACGCGCGATGCTGGCTGAAATAGGTCTCGTGGGTAAAGCGCCTGGCCGCTACAACTTGCACCTCGGTGGCAACCGCGCAGGAACTCGTGTGCCGAAGATGTATAAAGAGAACATCACCGACAAACAGATCCTGGAAGAAATTGATACGCTGGTGGAACGCTGGGCGAAAGAGCGTGAGGCGGGTGAAGGCTTTGGCGACTTTACAATTCGCAGCGGCATCATTCAGGAAGTGATCGTTTCTAAGAGGGACTTTTATGCCTGAGATCGTCTCAGCTCCGAATTTGGCGGAGTTGCTAACATTGACTAAGGTGGAGCAAACGCTCCGCTTGGCCGAGGTTAACGCTTATCTAGAAACGCTAACGGCGCAAGAGCGTGTCGTTTGGGCGCTGGAAAACCTGCCGGGTACTCATGCGGTCTCTTCCAGCTTTGGCATTCAGGCGGCGGTGATGCTTCATTTGGTGACGTCAGTCAACAAAGACGTCCCAGTGGTCCTGACCGACACAGGCTACCTGTTTCCGGAAACCTACCAGTTTATTGATCAACTGACGGAGCGTTTGGATCTGAATCTCAAGATCTATTCTGCAGAAATATCGTCAGCGTGGCAGGAAGCGCGCTTTGGTAAGCTGTGGGAGCAGGGGGTTACGGGGATTGAGCAATATAACCGCCTTAATAAAGTCGAACCGATGCGCCGTGCGCTGCATGAACTTGAAGTTGGCACTTGGTTCTCGGGCTTGCGCCGTGAGCAATCGAAGTCGCGGGCGACCTTACCGATTCTTGCAGTACAAAATGGTGTCTTCAAATTCCTTCCGGTGATCGATTGGACCAATAAAGATGTCCACTATTACCTGAAAGACAACGATCTGCCTTATCACCCGCTTTGGGATCAGGGATACCTGTCAGTCGGCGATACACATACCACACGTAAGTGGGAACCGGGAATGAGTGAAGAAGAAACGCGATTCTTTGGTTTGAAGCGAGAATGTGGGCTGCATGAAGAATCTCCTGAGCAAGATGGCTCAGGTATCTAATTTGCCCAATATAGAAAAAGCCGCGTCAGCGGCTTTTTCTATATATAAGTGGTGTAGACTCGCCGCGATCAAATGGCTAAAAAGAATAACTCTGTGGATAAGCTGTATGCATCTTTGGGGTAAAATTGGATAAATAAGGCTTTGAGCGTTAATTCATCACTTAAGTGTTATTTTTGCATTTTTTCATAAAAAGCACTTGCCAATGTGATCGCAATCTCTATAATGCCACCTCGCTGACACGGCAAGGCTCCATAAGGAACCAAGGCAAATCAGCAAGGCGTTTTAGCCAGGTGGTTCACCTGAAAAAGTTTTGAAAAAAGTGGTTGACACAGACACTTAACTCGCTAAAATGGCCGCCTCTTCCACGGTGACTCAATCACTGAAGTAGGAAGAAAGCTCTTTAACAGTATAAACCTATCAATCTGTGTGGGCACTCGTTGATGATAATCGCAAAAGATTTATCAATGAACTGAGTGACCAAAACGAATCGCAAGATTCGGCACAGTCAATTTATTCAGTATTCATTGAGCCGAAGCGCAAGCTTCAAAAAACTTTTAATTGAAGAGTTTGATCATGGCTCAGATTGAACGCTGGCGGCAGGCCTAACACATGCAAGTCGAGCGGCAGCACAGAGAAACTTGTTTCTCGGGTGGCGAGCGGCGGACGGGTGAGTAATGCCTGGGAAATTGCCCTGATGTGGGGGATAACCATTGGAAACGATGGCTAATACCGCATGATGCCTACGGGCCAAAGAGGGGGACCTTCGGGCCTCTCGCGTCAGGATATGCCCAGGTGGGATTAGCTAGTTGGTGAGGTAAGGGCTCACCAAGGCGACGATCCCTAGCTGGTCTGAGAGGATGATCAGCCACACTGGAACTGAGACACGGTCCAGACTCCTACGGGAGGCAGCAGTGGGGAATATTGCACAATGGGCGCAAGCCTGATGCAGCCATGCCGCGTGTGTGAAGAAGGCCTTCGGGTTGTAAAGCACTTTCAGTTGTGAGGAAGGTGGTGTTGTGAATAGCAGCATCATTTGACGTTAGCAACAGAAGAAGCACCGGCTAACTCCGTGCCAGCAGCCGCGGTAATACGGAGGGTGCGAGCGTTAATCGGAATTACTGGGCGTAAAGCGCATGCAGGTGGTTTGTTAAGTCAGATGTGAAAGCCCCGGGCTCAACCTGGGAATTGCATTTGAAACTGGCAAACTAGAGTACTGTAGAGGGGGGTAGAATTTCAGGTGTAGCGGTGAAATGCGTAGAGATCTGAAGGAATACCGGTGGCGAAGGCGGCCCCCTGGACAGATACTGACACTCAGATGCGAAAGCGTGGGGAGCAAACAGGATTAGATACCCTGGTAGTCCACGCCGTAAACGATGTCTACTTGGAGGTTGTGGCCTTGAGCCGTGGCTTTCGGAGCTAACGCGTTAAGTAGACCGCCTGGGGAGTACGGTCGCAAGATTAAAACTCAAATGAATTGACGGGGGCCCGCACAAGCGGTGGAGCATGTGGTTTAATTCGATGCAACGCGAAGAACCTTACCTACTCTTGACATCCAGAGAATCTGGCGGAGACGCTGGAGTGCCTTCGGGAGCTCTGAGACAGGTGCTGCATGGCTGTCGTCAGCTCGTGTTGTGAAATGTTGGGTTAAGTCCCGCAACGAGCGCAACCCTTATCCTTGTTTGCCAGCGAGTAATGTCGGGAACTCCAGGGAGACTGCCGGTGATAAACCGGAGGAAGGTGGGGACGACGTCAAGTCATCATGGCCCTTACGAGTAGGGCTACACACGTGCTACAATGGCGCATACAGAGGGCGGCCAACTTGCGAAAGTGAGCGAATCCCAAAAAGTGCGTCGTAGTCCGGATTGGAGTCTGCAACTCGACTCCATGAAGTCGGAATCGCTAGTAATCGTGGATCAGAATGCCACGGTGAATACGTTCCCGGGCCTTGTACACACCGCCCGTCACACCATGGGAGTGGGCTGCAAAAGAAGTGGGTAGTTTAACCTTTCGGGGAGGACGCTCACCACTTTGTGGTTCATGACTGGGGTGAAGTCGTAACAAGGTAGCGCTAGGGGAACCTGGCGCTGGATCACCTCCTTATACGATGATTATTGCGATGAGTGTTCACACAGATTGATGGTTTTGAAGCAAATGCTTCGAGCTATTATTGCTCTTTAACAATTTGGAAAGCTGACAAAGTAATTTATCTTCATGGATAGATTACTTGTAAAGTTCTCAATGTTTGTCTTGATGACAAACACCAACAAAACACATTCAAGTGTTCTTGGGAATGTCACTTATAGTGACAATTCAAAATTGAGTCCGGCAAATCAATGCTATCTCGCTCATTCAAATAATGAGATAGCGAACTTTGGTTGTTTAAACAGAAGACCCTTTGGGGTTGTATGGTTAAGTGACTAAGCGTACACGGTGGATGCCTTGGCAGTCAGAGGCGATGAAGGACGTACTAACTTGCGATAAGCGGTGATGAGGCAGTAAGAGCCACTTGAGTCACCGATTTCCGAATGGGGAAACCCACTTACATAAGTAAGTATCGCTGCATGAATACATAGTGCAGCGAAGCGAACCGGGAGAACTGAAACATCTAAGTACCCCGAGGAAAAGAAATCAACCGAGATTCCGAAAGTAGCGGCGAGCGAAATTGGATTAGCCCTTAAGCTTTATATGCGTTAGACGAATGGTCTGGAAAGGCCAACGATACCGGGTGATAGTCCCGTAGTCATAGGCGCATGTTCAGTGAAATCGAGTAGGGCGGGACACGTGTTATCCTGTCTGAATATGGGGGGACCATCCTCCAAGGCTAAATACTCCTGACTGACCGATAGTGAACCAGTACCGTGAGGGAAAGGCGAAAAGAACCCCTGTGAGGGGAGTGAAATAGAACCTGAAACCGTGTACGTACAAGCAGTAGGAGCAGGCTTTGTCCTGTGACTGCGTACCTTTTGTATAATGGGTCAGCGACTTAATGTTAGTAGCAAGGTTAACCGCATAGGGGAGCCGTAGGGAAACCGAGTCTTAACTGGGCGTATAGTTGCTAGCATTAGACCCGAAACCGAGTGATCTAGCCATGGGCAGGTTGAAGGTTGAGTAACATCAACTGGAGGACCGAACCGACTAATGTTGAAAAATTAGCGGATGACTTGTGGCTAGGGGTGAAAGGCCAATCAAACTCGGAGATAGCTGGTTCTCCCCGAAAGCTATTTAGGTAGCGCCTCGGACGAATACTACTGGGGGTAGAGCACTGTTAAGGCTAGGGGGTCATCCCGACTTACCAACCCTTTGCAAACTCCGAATACCAGTAAGTACTATCCGGGAGACACACGGCGGGTGCTAACGTCCGTCGTGGAGAGGGAAACAACCCAGACCGCCAGCTAAGGTCCCAAATTACAGCTAAGTGGGAAACGATGTGGGAAGGCTTAGACAGCTAGGATGTTGGCTTAGAAGCAGCCATCATTTAAAGAAAGCGTAATAGCTCACTAGTCGAGTCGGCCTGCGCGGAAGATGTAACGGGGCTAAGTTGTAAACCGAAGCTGCGGCAATGTTCTTGGAACATTGGGTAGGGGAGCGTTCTGTAAGCCGTTGAAGGTGTGTTGTAAAGCATGCTGGAGGTATCAGAAGTGCGAATGCTGACATGAGTAACGACAAGGGGGGTGAAAAACCTCCCCGCCGGAAGACCAAGGGTTCCTGTCCAACGTTAATCGGGGCAGGGTGAGTCGACCCCTAAGGCGAGGCCGAAAGGCGTAGTCGATGGGAAACGGGTTAATATTCCCGTACTCGATCAAATTGCGATGGGGGGACGGAGAAGGCTAGGTGGGCCTGGCGACGGTTGTCCAGGTTCAAGTGCGTAGGCTGAGTGTTTAGGTAAATCCGGACACTCGATAGGCTGAGACACGACGTCGAGCTACTACGGTAGTGAAGTCATTGATGCCATGCTTCCAGGAAAAGCCTCTAAGCTTCAGATTTGATGGAATCGTACCCCAAACCGACACAGGTGGTCGGGTAGAGAATACCAAGGCGCTTGAGAGAACTCGGGTGAAGGAACTAGGCAAAATGGTACCGTAACTTCGGGAGAAGGTACGCTCTTGATGGTGAAGTCCCTCGCGGATGGAGCTGACGAGAGTCGCAGATACCAGGTGGCTGCAACTGTTTATTAAAAACACAGCACTGTGCAAAATCGCAAGATGACGTATACGGTGTGACGCCTGCCCGGTGCCGGAAGGTTAATTGATGGGGTTAGCGTAAGCGAAGCTCTTGATCGAAGCCCCGGTAAACGGCGGCCGTAACTATAACGGTCCTAAGGTAGCGAAATTCCTTGTCGGGTAAGTTCCGACCTGCACGAATGGCGTAATGATGGCCACGCTGTCTCCACCCGAGACTCAGTGAAATTGAAATCGCTGTGAAGATGCAGTGTACCCGCGGCTAGACGGAAAGACCCCGTGAACCTTTACTACAGCTTGGCACTGAACATTGAACCTACATGTGTAGGATAGGTGGGAGGCTTTGAAGACGTGACGCCAGTTGCGTTGGAGCCGTCCTTGAAATACCACCCTTGTATGTTTGATGTTCTAACGTTGGCCCCTCATCGGGGTCGCGGACAGTGCCTGGTGGGTAGTTTGACTGGGGCGGTCTCCTCCCAAAGAGTAACGGAGGAGCACGAAGGTGGGCTAATCACGGTTGGACATCGTGAGGTTAGTGCAATGGCATAAGCCCGCTTAACTGCGAGAATGACGGTTCGAGCAGGTGCGAAAGCAGGTCATAGTGATCCGGTGGTTCTGAATGGAAGGGCCATCGCTCAACGGATAAAAGGTACTCCGGGGATAACAGGCTGATACCGCCCAAGAGTTCATATCGACGGCGGTGTTTGGCACCTCGATGTCGGCTCATCACATCCTGGGGCTGAAGTCGGTCCCAAGGGTATGGCTGTTCGCCATTTAAAGTGGTACGCGAGCTGGGTTTAGAACGTCGTGAGACAGTTCGGTCCCTATCTGCCGTGGGCGTTGGAAGATTGAAGGGGGCTGCTCCTAGTACGAGAGGACCGGAGTGGACGAACCTCTGGTGTTCGGGTTGTGTCGCCAGACGCATTGCCCGGTAGCTAAGTTCGGAATCGATAACCGCTGAAAGCATCTAAGCGGGAAGCGAGCCCTGAGATGAGTCTTCCCTGACAGTTTAACTGTCCTAAAGGGTTGTTCGAGACTAGAACGTTGATAGGCAGGGTGTATAAGCGCTGTGAGGCGTTGAGCTAACCTGTACTAATTGCCCGTGAGGCTTAACCATACAACACCCAAAGGGTTTTGATGGACTCAAAACAAGAACAAAAACTTGAATGTGTTAAAAAGAACGTAAACAGCTTTCCAGATTATTCTCTAGAAATAGAGAGAAAGAATTTGCTTGGCGACCATAGCGTTTTGGACCCACCTGACTCCATCCCGAACTCAGAAGTGAAACGAAACAGCGTCGATGGTAGTGTGGGGTTTCCCCATGTGAGAGTAGAACATCGCCAGGCTTTTAATATCGTATTAGGCATTGCCTGATACCAGACTTACAGTCTAACTGATGCGGAGCGGTAGTTCAGTCGGTTAGAATACCGGCCTGTCACGCCGGGGGTCGCGGGTTCGAGTCCCGTCCGCTCCGCCACTTATAAAGAGACCTTGCTAGCGTGCAAGGTTTTGTCAAATCTGCAGGGGTGTAGCTCCAATTGGCAGAGCAGCGGATTCCAAATCCGCGTGTTGGGAGTTCGAATCTCTCCACCCCTGCCATCATTGAAAGCCTCAGTCGAAAGACTGGGGCTTTTTTATACCAATCTGGAAAATTAACTGGTCAGGTCAATCCACTCTCTTGTGCACTTTTTGCTAACCCTATCTGTACTGTCCAAGAATCGATTCCAAGCCTTGCACACTGTCTCCACGATATCCTCATAATCGGTAAAACTCTGATTGGCAAGAGAGTGTTGTCTGAGCCAACTCCACACTTGTTCCATCGGGTTTAGCCCTGGGGAATAGGGCGGGAGCTTGATGATACTGACATTGCTAAACGGTTCTGCAATGTCATTGGTATGCCAACTCGCCCCATCCATAATGATGACGGCATGACGTCCTTTTTCAGTGTTTGCCGATATTTGCTTTAAATGCTCGATCATGATCTCTTTATTAACCCAAGGAACGATCATCGCTTCGCCAATTCCTTTCGCGGGACAGACAGAACCAAACAGATACGCATATTCAAATTGTTATTGCTTCACGGCTCTGGGACGTGTTCCTTTCTCTGCCCATAACCGTGTTGTTGTGTTTTGTTGCCCAAATATGGCTTCATCTTGAAACCAGACATCAACGTGCTCTAGAGCGATATGTCCTGGGATCTTAAGGATCGTTTCAATTTTGAATTTTTTAAATTCGTCTTGGATTTGTTCAGGTTGAGAGGGGGAGAGTGTGCGAGAATATCTAGGAAAAGCCCTTGTGGGGGGAAATACTCCCTCTCAGCAGAACTGAGAGGGGGATAGAACTATTCAGCCTTGCGGTTTGACGACTAAGACATTGATTGGCGAGTTTTCGACCACTTTGCTCGCCACAGAGCCGAGGACCACTTTGTCGATCTTCGAACGTTTATGACTCGGCATGATAATCAAGTCCGCACCGAGTTTTTCTGCATAATCGAGAATGGTTGCATATGGTTTGCCTTCGGCAACGTGTACCTTGTATACCACATCTTCAGCGATGTGCTCGCTAGCAAATGCTTTCAACTGCTGCGCTACATCTTGTTTCATTTTCTGTGCCGCATCTTTGGGAAAATACGTCGAGACCATCGACATATGGATTCCCGGTAACACATTGAGAAGATGCAGTTCGGCATTGGCTTGGCGAGCGTGCCATACCGCCAGTTCGACCGCTTTATCTGAAAAGCCTTTGTCATTTAAATCAACAGGAACAAGAATTTGTCTGTACATGGTGATATCTCTAATTGTGTGTTCAGTAGACGACGGTGAGATAAAGATAGCCCCGAAAACGAGGCTACTACAATTTAAGCGCTCATCTGTTCCTTGCGAGCACGGCGTTTTTGGTTGGTGGCCAGCAGTAGCAGTATCAGCAAACAAGGGGCGAAAACCCACTCTTTCATTGGCCGATCCGCCTCTTGTACCACCGATTGAATCTCCCAATCGAAGTCGATACCAGAGGCTTCTGCTGGGCTGCCAAATTCGACCATATCGACCAGCATTTTCCCGTCTTTCTCTATCAGAGAGAGACCCATTGAACTGAGTCGTTCTTCTGCTGTGATGGCATCGTCAGCAAAAGGCAGTTGCACGGTTTTCTCGACATGTTCTCCAGTCAGGTTTTCGCCGGCAACACGAAGTTCGAGCGATTGTCCTACATTCAGTGCGGCCGTGATTTGCGTTACCTCAACTCCCGGTGAAAGAACTTTGGCGGGATACAACATATCCCACCAGAAGCCAGGACGGAAAAACGAGAAGGTCAGTATTAGCAGGAGCAAAGTTTCCCACCATTTGTTCTTGGTAAACCACCAACCTTGAGTTGCCGCAGAAAAGATCAACATCGCGGTGATGGAGGAGAAGATGGTCAAAGCCAAATGCCACCAAGTATCAATTCCCATCAACAGCAGTTGAGTGTTAAACACAAACATAAACGGCAAGATGGCGGTGCGGATATCGTAGGCAAAACCTTGAATACCCGTACGGATTGGATCGGATTTGGCGATTGCCGCGGCAGCAAATGCGGCTAAGCCGACCGGTGGCGTATCGTCGGCCAAAATGCCAAAGTAGAACACGAACAGGTGAACGGCAATCAGTGGAATGATCAAACCGTGCTGCGCACCGAGTGTGACTATCACGGGAGCCATCAAGGTTGATACCACGATGTAGTTGGCCGTGGTGGGCAGCCCCATACCGAGGATCAAACTGATCACTGCGGTAAAGACAAGCATCATGATCACGCTGCCGCCGGAGATAAACTCGACAAAGTCGGTCATCACTAAACCGATACCCGTCAGGGTCACAACGCCAACTACTGTACCTGCGGCCGCTGTGGCAACGCCAATGCCGATCATGTTACGCGCGCCAGAGACCAAGCTTTCTGCAAGATCGACAAAGCCCGCTTTGGTTTGCTCAGTGAGATCGTCACTCTTAGTTAGCCACGCTGTTAGTGGACGCTGGGTGATCAAGATGAAAATCATAAACACCGTTGCCCAAAATGCAGACAGACCCGGTGAAAAGCGCTCAACCGTTAAACACCACACTAGTACGACGATAGGCAAAAGGAAATGTAACCCCGATTTGATGGTTGGACCGGGATCGGGTACTTCGGTCAGCTCTGCGTCGATCTCGATAGCACCATCTTTGCTGTGGTTGGCTGATACTTTGAGCAGTAAAACGTATGACATCAGTAACGCTGTCATGACAATCGGTGTTGCCGCCGCGCCAAACACATCTTTCGTCCAGCCAATACCGTAGTAGACCGCAGCGCTTATGACGCATAAGGCGACAATCGTGCCAGTAAACGACAGCAGGCTTTGTAAAAGAGTTGGGTTGTGGCGACGTGGGAGGCCAGTCATGCCTGCCTTGCACGCTTCTAAGTGAACAATGTATATCAGAGCGATGTAAGAAATCAGTGCAGGCAAGATGGCGGCTTTGATCACTTCGACATAAGAGATGCCAACGTATTCCACCATCAAAAACGCAGCCGCGCCCATAATCGGGGGAGTAAGTTGGCCGTTGGTTGAAGCAGCGACTTCCACTGCGCCGGCTTTGGTACCCGGAAAGCCTACTCGTTTCATCAAAGGAATGGTGAACGTGCCAGTGGTCACTACGTTGGCGATAGATGAGCCGGAAACTAAGCCAGACAAACCCGAAGCGACCACTGCTGCTTTCGCTGGACCGCCGCGCATGTGTCCGAGCAGTGAAAAGGCCACTTTAATAAAGTAAGCACCCGCCCCTGCGCGCTCTAGCATGGCGCCAAACAGCACAAAGAGGAAAACGAACGAGGTCGATACCCCAAGTGCAACACCAAAGACCCCTTCGGTGGTGAGCCACAGGTGAGACATCGCCTTATTGAGGCTAGCGCCTTTATGGGCTATCACTTCCGGCATGTAAGGACCAGCAAAAGTGTAAAGCAGAAAGACGGCAGCGACTAACATCAACGGTGGACCCAATGCTCGGCGTGTCGCCTCAAGTAGCAAAACCATGCCCGTTACTGATGCGATAATGTCGAATGTCGTTGGTGCTCCTGAGCGGCTTGCCAGCTCGGTATAAAAAATGTAGATGTACGCGGCAGAGAAGCTGCCCGCCAACGCCAGCAACCAGTCAACTAGAGGAATGCGATCGCGTGGCGAGCTTTTTAAGGCCGGATAGGCGGTAAAAGCGAGAAAAACAGCAAAGGTTAGGTGAACCGCTCGGGCCTGAGTATCGTTGAGAATAGCGAAATTAAAAATAAATGGCAGCGGCGAAGCATACCAAAGCTGGAACAGTGACCAGCAAAGTGGGACAAACCAGAGAATTTGTCCCGGTAATCCATTCGGATTCCGTGCGCCAGTATCGGCTTGTGCCACCATTTCTTGCACATCTTGTGACGTAGTTTGGTTCGCCGTCATGTACGTTTCCTTATTATTGATGGTCCGGTGTCTATCGGTATCGAGTTATCAGCACGCCTCGCTCTGGTAAGGACGATACGTGTGGTGACTCATGGATGGTTATTATTTTTATTGCAGCGCAGCCTTGTGGCAGCGAAATGATGCTCTTGACCTAAGAATCGTGGTCAATAGAAGGCAGGAGTTTGTTCTCCTGCCTGAACTTAGGGCGAAATTTACTTCAGAAGTCCCACTTCTTTATAGTATTTCACTGCGCCTGGATGTAGAGGGATAGAAATCCCCGCTTTCACCATATCTTCTTTCTTCAGATTGGCGAATGCTGGGTGAAGGCGCTTGAAGGTATCAAAGTCTTCAAATACGGCTTTGGCCACATTATAAGCAACGGCATCGGATACGTCCGCTGATGTCACCAGTGTTGCCGCTACACCAAAGCTTTTCACGTCGGTGTTGGTGCCACGATACATATCGGCTGGGACTGTGGTGTAAGTGTAGTACGGATTGTCCGCAACCAGCTTGTCGATCTGTGGGCCCGTGGCCGAAATCAGCTTGGCATCGCAAGACGTCGTGGCTTCTTTGATAGAGCCATTTGGGTGACCAACCATGTAGATGAAGGCATCGATCTTGTTGTCGCACAGAGCTTGTGAACGTTCAGAACCTTTCAACTCTGATGCCAGTTTGAAGCTTTCATTGGTCCAGCCCATAGCGTTCATTACCACGCCCATAGTGGCACGGTCACCCGAACCTGGGTTACCAATGTTCACGCGTTTACCCGCCAAATCTTTCAAGCCCTCAATACCAGAGTCAGAGCGAACGATGATGTTGAACGGTTCTGTGTGCAGAGAAAAAACAGCGCGCAGCTTTTTGTAAGGGCCGAACTCGGAAAACTCACCAAGGCCGTTGTAACCGTTGTACTGAGAGTCTGACTGTACGACGCCAAAATCGAGCTCGCCAGCACGAATGGTATTGACGTTATAACCTGATCCCCCCGTTGATTCGACAGAACAACGGATATTGTGATCTTTACGTCCTTTGTTTACCAGCTTACAAATTGCACCACCCGTTGGGTAGTAAACCCCAGTCACTGAGCCTGTCCCAATGGTGATGAATTCTTGAGCGTTTACTGCACCAGCACCCATTACAGCAGCGGCGATAGCACCCACTTTAACAAGTTTTTTTAATGCCATGAATGTTCCTTCCTTATTCATTATCAACCCTAAAGTCTGTGTCATGTGCTTTAGGAGTTTCCTTTTGGGAAACGGCACCTTTTCCAACACTTCAGTTTGAAAAAGTGGCCGAATAATAACAAATAATTGGCAGAAAATTATACGATTGTTAAAAGTTGTAGCTAAAAAATCTAGCCAAATTGACGAGGACTAGAGCGCTTTGAATGTAATGTCACATAATTATCAATGAGTTAAATTGCTCTAATCCGTCACAATCAAAAACGTTGATTGCGTGAAAGGGATCACAAATTCTATCGAGCGGTGATCCCTTCCCCATAAGCCTAGTAGAGCAGAGACAGGCTAAGGTATTTAACCTGCGTATTCAAACAGGTCGCAGACGGAATTAAATAGCTGCTCTGTGGTAATGCTCAAGGTCGGCGTGATGAAGATGGTGTCGTCTCCGGCCACCACGCCCAAAATGCCTTCCGACTTGCCCAGTGAGTCCAAAAGGCGTGCGATTAACTGCGCTGCGCCAGGGCCTGTATGGATAACGACCAAGGCTTGGTTGTAGTCGACATCCAACACTAACTCACGTAGCGAGCTGCTGACGGTAGGAACGCCTAGTTCAGCCGGCAAACAGTAGACCATCTCCATTTTGGCATTGCGTGTGCGCACCGCGCCAAATTTGGTCAGCATGCGAGAAACTTTGGACTGGTTGATGTTATCAAAACCTTCATCTCTGAGGGCATCAACAATCTCGCCTTGAGAGCCAAAGCGTTCTTCTTTCAATAAAGCTTTAAAAGCACGGACGAGATTATCTTGTTTTTCTGAATTGCGCATAGCAGCTAATATTTCCGATTCTATTTTCATCTTGCATATTCTCGCATAGATATTCATTAAGTGCCAAAGGGGGCGTGTAATCTGCTAGAGATGTCACTGTAAACATTCTACGAAGTGGCATTCACTGCTTGGATAACTCAATGCCTGACGATGGCGTAATTTGATTTTTGACAGAGAGTTAACTCGTTGTCATGCATAGAAATTGTGTGGATAATCTGCTTTTTTTGTGTGGCACGCAATATGTGAGTTGCGCGAAGTCGCAAAGCGAGCGTTAATTGATTGTAATCAAGTTGTGATTGCTATAGTTTTCTACACAGATGTTTACGAAGTACCCTACGAAAACGTTTATAAGAGATCACTCTCAAGGAGAACTACAATGAAAGTAGCTGTTATTGGTGCCGCGGGTGGCATCGGTCAAGCCCTAGCTCTTTTACTGAAGAACCGCCTGCCAGCGGGTTCAGATTTAGCCCTATACGATATTGCTCCTGTTACTCCTGGTGTTGCTGCGGATCTAAGCCATATTCCAACGCCAGTTTCGATCAAAGGTTACGCGGGTGAAGATCCAACTCCTGCACTTGAAGGTGCGGATGTGGTGCTGATCTCGGCTGGTGTGGCACGTAAACCTGGTATGGATCGCGCCGATCTGTTTAATGTCAACGCTGGCATCGTAAAAGCACTGGCGGAACGTATTGCGGTCGTTTGTCCAACGGCGTGTGTTGGTATTATCACCAACCCAGTGAACACAACCGTGCCAATCGCCGCTGAAGTACTCAAGAAAGCTGGCGTTTATGACAAGCGCAAACTGTTTGGTGTGACCACGCTGGATGTGATTCGTTCTGAAACTTTTGTCGCTGAACTAAAAGGTAAAAACCCTAATGAAGTCCGCGTTCCGGTTATCGGTGGTCACTCAGGCGTAACCATCTTACCGCTACTTTCTCAGGTGGAAGGTGTTGAATTTACCGATGAAGAAGTTGCAGCGCTGACGAAACGTATTCAAAACGCAGGTACTGAAGTGGTTGAAGCTAAAGCGGGTGGCGGCTCAGCGACTCTCTCTATGGGGCAAGCTGCATGTCGTTTTGGCCTTGCGTTAGTGAAAGCGCTTCAGGGGGAGGAAGTGGTTGAATACGCATACGTCGAAGGCAATGGCGAGCATACCAGCTTCTTCGCGCAGCCAGTCAAACTGGGTAAGAACGGCGTAGAAGAGATCCTACCATATGGCGAACTCAGCGCATTTGAGCAAGCCGCTCTTGATGGCATGCTGGATACGCTACAAGGCGACATCCAAATCGGTGTTGATTTCGTTAAGTAATCACTCCAACAAACACTTTTATTTTAAAGCCGATCTTTACGATCGGCTTTTTTGATCCCTCTTTTCTCTTTCTGCGTATGTTAGATCGTCAGTGATCCAAGCGAAAAGTAACACGCTTTCATCAAGAGAGGAGAGAGACGATGGAAACCTGCGCCATTCGCAAAGGGATGTTGGTGGAGTGTCAGCAAGGCGTTGGCACCATATTGGCCGTTGATCGAGAAATGGAAATGGTCTTGGTGGAAAAAACAGGGACGCAGCAACAGCTCGCATTGCGTTTTGATGAGATTGAAGCGGCTGCGTCGCCCTGCAGCGAGCGCCGTGAATAAATGAGGCAAAAAGGAAGAACTGGCATTCTTCCTTTTTGATTAACGATGGTTTTTGATTAGTGACGGTTACTTGCTGCGGTTGACCGCCATATGCGCTAAAGCGATCAAAGCCTGCTTGTACTCAGATTCCGGCAAAATCTCCAGCTCAGCGATGGCTTTGTCGGCTTCTTCAACCGCTTTGGCTTCGGTGTAAGCCAGTGAGCCTGCCTGATACATCGCCGCCATGATCTCATCAAGACGTTCCATGCCATTGGCCTTTTCGATCGCTTCACGGATCATTGCAGCGTTTTCTTCGCTGGTGTGACGCATCGCATGCAGTAGCGGTAGAGTGGGTTTACCTTCCGCGAGATCATCTCCGACGTTTTTACCCATCTCTTCACCGTCGGAAGTGTAATCCATCACATCGTCGATTAACTGAAACGCCGTGCCAAGGTATTTGCCGTAATTTTGTAGCGCAGTCTCAACGTCGGCTGGTGCGTCGGTCAGAATAGCCCCGATCTGCGTTGCGGCCTCAAATAAGCGTGCGGTTTTCGAATAGATCACCTGCATGTAGCTCTCTTCGGTCGTTTCGGGGTCATTGCAGTTCATTAATTGCAAGACCTCGCCTTCGGCGATCACGTTAACAGCGTCGCTCATCAGCTTTAGGATCTTCATGGATCCCAGCTCTGTCATCATCTGAAATGAGCGAGTGTAGATGAAATCACCAACCAGCACGCTGGCAGCATTGCCAAACGTGGCATTTGCTGTTGCTTTGCCACGGCGCATGTCCGACTCATCCACGACGTCGTCATGAAGCAAGGTCGCGGTGTGGATAAATTCAATAAAAGCAGCGGCTGTGGTGTGGGCATCACCTTGATAACCCAACGCACGCGCAGACAATACCGCCAATAAAGGGCGGAGACGTTTACCGCCACCACTGATGATATAAAAACCAAGTTGGTTGATTAAAGAAACATCAGAATTCAGTTGAGCTTGAATAGTTTCATTCACTTTTGCCATGTCATCGGCAGTAAGCGCTTGGATAGTTTTAAAATCCATTGTATATCCGGCTGAAGTTAGACCCTGCAAGGCTTATAGGATTTGTATAATTCTCGAATAATACACTAAAAAACATTGATTAATACATTACTAAAAGGCATGATTGCGGCACTTTTCTTTGGCGATTAGCTTTTCGCCAATTTTTTCAAAATATGGCTTGTCATAGGGGCATCCTTTCTGTAGAATCTGCGCCCTATTGATGATTAGTTTAGCGCACACCCTTATCGCACAAAATGTATGCATAGGCTGTGCGGAAAGAGCGGAGTAAAATATGTACGCTGTTTTCCAATCTGGTGGTAAACAACACCGTGTAAGCGAAGGTCAAACTCTTCGTTTAGAGAAATTAGACGTTGAAACTGGTGCAACTGTTGAATTTGATAAAGTTCTGCTTGTTGCTAACGGCGAAGACATCAAAGTTGGTGCTCCTCTAGTTGAGGGCGGTAAAGTAGTTGCAGAAGTGGTACAACACGGTCGTGGCGATAAAGTGAAAATCGTTAAGTTCCGTCGTCGTAAGCACTCTCGTAAGCAACAAGGTCACCGTCAGTGGTTCACGGAAGTGAAGATCACTGGTATCAACGCGTAATCTAATAGGAGAGTTTAACAATGGCACACAAAAAAGCTGGTGGTTCTACTCGTAACGGCCGTGATTCAGAAAGTAAACGTCTGGGTGTTAAGCGTTTTGGTGGTGAATCTGTTCTAGCAGGTAACATCATCGTTCGTCAGCGCGGTACTAAGTTCCACGCTGGTAACAACGTTGGCCTAGGTAAAGACCACACTCTATTCGCTTTGACTGACGGTAAAGTTAAGTTCGAAGTGAAAGGTCCTAAAAACCGTAAATTTGTAAGCATCGAAGCTGAATAATTTAGGTTTCTAGCTGAATTGAAAAGCCCTGCCGTTACGGTGGGGTTTTTTATTGCAGTCGACATATTCAAAATACCTTTAATCGGTGTCTTCGATCTGTCATCTGCTAAAATGTAGTGAAATTGATTTACAGGCGAAGTAGTCGGAGTAAAAGATGAAATTCGTTGATGAAGCGGTAATTAAAGTCCAAGCTGGCGACGGCGGAAGCGGTGTGGTGAGCTTCTGGCGTGAAAAGTTCGTAACCAAAGGCGGCCCAGACGGCGGCGACGGTGGTGACGGCGGTGATGTCTACATCCAAGCTGATGAAAACCTAAATACGCTGATTGATTACCGTTTCCAGCGCTTCTACGAAGCTGAACGCGGCCAAAACGGTGGCGGTGGTAACTGTACTGGTAAGCGCGGCAAAGATATTACCCTGCGTGTGCCTGTAGGCACGCGCGCGGTCGACATCCACACCAATGAAATCGTGGGCGAAGTGGCTGAACACGGTAAGAAGGTGATGGTAGCGAAAGGTGGCTGGCACGGTTTGGGCAATACCCGCTTTAAATCGTCAGTGAACCGTGCGCCACGCCAGAAAACGCTGGGTACTAAAGGTGAAATTCGTGAGTTGCGCCTTGAGCTGCTTTTGCTTGCTGATGTCGGCATGCTAGGGCTGCCAAACGCAGGTAAATCTACCTTTATCCGCGCTGTTTCTGCGGCAAAACCGAAAGTGGCCGATTACCCGTTCACTACCTTAATTCCAAGTTTGGGTGTGGTAAGTGTCGTGCCAGAAAAAAGTTTCGTGGTTGCCGACATTCCAGGGCTGATAGAGGGTGCAGCCGATGGGGCTGGTTTAGGGATTCGCTTCCTCAAGCATCTTGAGCGCTGTCGAGTGCTGCTGCATATGATCGATATTTTCCCGATTGATCAATCGGATCCGGTGCAAAATGCGCTGACGATCATCGATGAGCTTGAGCAGTACAGCGAGAAACTGGCCAATAAACCGCGTTGGTTGGTGTTCAACAAAGTCGATTTAGTGAGCGAAGAGCAAGCCGACGAGATCATTCAAGAAGTGATCGATGCGCTAGGTTGGGAAGATCAATATTTCAAGATCTCAGCGATCAATCTTCTAGGCACCAAAGAGCTTTGCTACAAACTGGCAGACTACATGGAAACCTTGCCTCGTCAGGCTGAAGAGATCTCAGAAGAAGAGAAAGTGAACTTCATGTGGGATGACTACCACAAAGATGCCATCGCTGGCCGCGATGTGATCACCGAAGATGACTGGGATGATTGGGACGACGAAGAAGATGACGGTCACGTTATCTATGTGCGTGAGTAATCGCTCAGGGTAAAAATAGTAAGCCGCAATCATCAATTGCGGCTTTTTTGTATTTACATCATTTTTGGTCGCTTGCTTTTCGGGCAGAATATGACCTTTTGCAGTATTGCTGCACTTTGGTAAGTTAGATTGGCTGGCAAATCGCTAGTGATTAAAGGGAATTAGGATATTTTATGGCATCGAATCAGAGAGCGATTTCTCGATTGGTCGCTCAGGCGGGGCAGATGTTGTTAGCGCATGGTGCAGAAAGCACCTTGGTTGGCGATATCATGCGCCGCATTGGCATCGCGTCGGGCGTAAACGAAGTGGAAGTGGCGCTGTCGGCTAATGCGTTGGTGGTCACTACGGTCAAGAATGGCCACTGTATTACCACGACACGCAGTTGTGCGGATCGTGGTATCAATATGAAGGCGATTACGGAGATTCAGCGCATCTGTATCATGATGGAAAAAGGCATTTTAGATTTTTCCATGGCGCAGAAAAAACTCAATGCCATCAGCCCTGAACGTTACAATCGTTGGCTGGTGGTGGCGATGATCGGCCTCTCTTGCGCCTCATTTGCTCGTCTTGCTGGTGGCGATTGGGCGGTGTTTTGGATGACGTTTTTGGCCTCTGCGTGTGGCATGATCGTGCGCCAAGAGATTGGTCATCGTCACTTCAATCCGCTGCTCAACTTCGCAGCGACAGCATTTGTCACCACCTTAATTTCCGCGCAAGCGGTTAATTTCTCGATTGGTAATCTCCCAACCGTCGTGATGGCATCCTCGGTCTTGATGCTAGTGCCAGGCTTTCCGCTCATTAATGCGGTAGCCGATATGTTAAAAGGACATATCAACATGGGGATTGCGCGTTTTATGATGGCGAGTCTGCTCACGCTGGCGACCAGCCTCGGCATTGTCGCTGCCATGGGGATTACTGGTATTTGGGGATGGATGAGCTAATGGATTTAGTACAACTTCTCGTTGGTCTGTTGAATGACATGTTTTTTGCTGCCATTCCTGCAGTGGGGTTTGCCTTGGTGTTTAACGTGCCACCTCGAGCATTGATCTATTGTGCGCTCGGCGGAGCACTTGGTCACGGTAGCCGCTATTTGATGCTCAAGTTTGGTATTCCAATTGAGTGGGCAACGTTTTTCGCCGCAACGTTAGTGGGGATGATTGGGGTGTACTGGTCGCGTAAATTGCTCGCACATCCGAAAGTGTTTACCGTGGCGGCCTTGATTCCGATGGTCCCGGGCGTATTTGCTTTTAAAGCGATGATCGCTATGGTGGAGATCAACCATATGGGCTACACCCCAGAGTTGGTGGCGACGTGTTTAGAGAACTTCCTCAAAGCGATGTTTATCATTGCAGGCTTAGCCATTGGCCTTGCGGTGCCTGGGCTGTTATTCTACCGCCGCAGACCGATAGTGTAGGAAAAACGATGTTGATTAGTATGATAGCGGCGATGGCCGAAAATAGAATCATCGGCAAAGAGAATCAGATGCCGTGGCATCTCCCCGCCGATTTTGCTTGGTTTAAAAGTTGTACTATGGGCAAACCCGTGGTGATGGGGCGTAAGACGTTTGAGTCGATTGGTCGGCCACTACCGGGGCGAAAAAATATTGTCATCAGTCGAGATGCGGCGCTGTCAATAGAGGGTGTCAGCATAGTAAATTCGATTGAAGCCGCGCTCACCGAAGCGGGTGACAGCGAGGAAGTGATGATCATCGGCGGAGGTTCGATTTACGCAGAATGCTTACCAAAGGCGGATAGACTCTACCTCACTTTTATCGATGCGAACGTGGATGGTGATACCCAGTTTCCCAAGTGGGGAGAGGGCTGGCATGAAAGCCATCGCGAGCACTATTCAGCCGATGAGAAAAACCGCTTCGCGATGGATTTTGTTATTTTAGAAAGAGATAATTGCTAGTTTGCTAGTTTGCTAGTTTGCTAGTTTGCTAGTTTGCTAGTTTGCTAGTTTGCTAGTGCCTTCTGACTAAACACTTGTTTGTCTTCCCAACGGATCATCGTCAGGCTGCCATTCCATACGCAGCCTGTATCTAACCCAATCACCTCTTGACTAAAATAGCCCTGCAAAGCAGCCCAGTGGCCAAACAGTACGGGTTTCTCTAGGGCAACACGCTGCGGCAGTTTGAACCAAGGTACCAACAATGCCTCGTTCACTTCGTTTGGCGGGAGCTTGCAGTCCATGTCTAGGCGGCCGTCAAGAAAGCAAAAACGCATGCGAGTAAAACTATTGATGGTGTAGCGATAGCGATCCAAGCCAGTTAGCGTCGGGCTCCAGAGATCCGGTGTATTACAGTACATGTTCTCGATCAGCCATGGCATGTGCTCACTTTGCAGCACGGCTTCGACTTCGCGTGCGCATTGGCGAGCGGTAACCAGATCCCATTGTGGTGAAATGCCCGCATGACACAGTACAAACTCATCATGTTCGAGCAACAGTGGCTGTTGTCGCAGCCAATTGAGCAGTTCATCGCGATCGCTAGCCTCAAGAATCGCGGTCGTTTGATCTTTTTCTTTGTTTTTGCGCACACCTAAAGCGACAGCCAGAAGATGAAGATCGTGGTTGCCCAGCACAATCCGTGCACTATCACCCAGTGAGCGGGCAAAGCGCAAGGTTTGTAACGATTTTGGCCCACGAGCGACCAAATCGCCCGCAAACCACAGCGTGTCTCGCTGCGCTGAAAACTGCACTTGCTCTAATAGCAGGGTTAATTCATCAAAACAGCCTTGAATATCACCCACAATGTAATTTGCCAAAACTCCCCCAAAAATCAGTTCAACAGGTTAGGTACCGCCAGACGAAATGGCTCAATTTCTACCACAAACTGATCGCCTTGCGAGTCGCGCATAATGTATTGGCCCTGCATCGCACCGACTGGGGTATCAAGCCCTGTGCCACTGCTGTAGGTATATTCATCGCCGCCATCGATGTAAGGTTGTTGGCCAACGACACCATCACCTTCGACGGTGATCTGTTTCCCATTCGCATCGGTAATGAGCCAACGGCGGCTGATCAACTGAACCGTTTCTTGGCTGAGGTTTTTAATCGTGATGATGTAGGCAAAGATGTAGCGCCCTAACTCTGGGTTAGATTGCTCTTCGATGTACTTAGTGTACACCTGAATTTTGATGCAGGGTAGGGAGACATCCATGTTCACTCCTTCTCAGAGAGTCAAAATGAGATGCGAGCAGAGGGCTCGCATCGTGTCATCGCATTACTGATGGTTTGCATCCAACCAGTTTGCCATCGCAACGAATTGTTGCAAGGTGAGATTTTCCGGACGTAACCCCGGGTTGATACCAAGCTCTTCCATCACTTCTTCGCTGAGAAGACCTTTGTAGCAATTGCGGATGGTCTTACGTCTTTGGTTAAAGCCCTCACGGCATACGCGCTCAAGCCATTCCAAGCTGGTTGCTGGATGTGGCAAGGTTTCGTAAGGCACCAAACGCACGACCGCAGAATCCACTTTCGGTGGTGGAACAAACGCCGTTGGTGGTACTTCCAAAACAGGGACCACTTTACAGAAGTACTGCGCCATCACAGTCAAGCGACCGTAAGCTTTGCTGCCTGGGCCTGCCGCCAAACGGTTGACCACTTCTTTTTGCAGCATAAAGTGCATGTCTTGGATATCTTTATGAAATTCAAAAAGATGGAACATCAGTGGTGTTGAGATGTTGTACGGCAAGTTGCCGAAAATGCGCAGCTTGTTATTTGGCTTCACCAATTGAGTGAAGTCGAAACGCATCGCATCGCCTTCGTGGATGGTGAGCTTATCAGCCAACTCAGGATGGTTACGCAAACGCTCAGCCAAATCGCGGTCCAGTTCGATTACGGTGAACTTATCGACTTCTCGGCCAACAGGCTCAGTGATCGCCCCAAGACCTGGGCCGATTTCCACCAGATTTTGCCCCGGTTTCGGATTAATCGCTGAAACGATGCCATCAATAATGTATGGATCGTTCAGGAAGTTTTGACCAAAACGTTTACGCGCTTTGTGCCCTAGATGGACATCATTTCTCATTGTTTCTTCTCTACCAGTTCTATCGCATGCGCGAGTGCTGTCTGAAAGCTCCCTGTATCGGCTTGGCCCGTTCCGGCCAGATCGAGTGCAGTACCGTGATCCACCGATGTTCTTATAAAGGGTAGACCAAGAGTAATGTTCACTGAACGACCAAAGCCTTTGTATTTGAGCACAGGCAGCACTTGGTCGTGATACATGCCTAAGACAGCATCCGCATCGTCTAAATATTTTTCATTAAAAATGGTATCGGCCGGCAATGGGCCGACCAAATGAATGCCTTTTTCACGACGAATTTTTTCCAGCGTCGGCGTGATGGTTTCGATCTCTTCTCGGCCAAGGCAGCCATCTTCACCAGCATGCGGATTGAGCCCGCAAACATAGATCTTTGGCTCTGCGATGGCAAATTTTTCCACCAAATCCCGATGCAGGATATCGATGATTTTTTCCAGGCGATCTTCCGTGACGGCTTTTGACACATAGGCCAATGGAATGTGCGTGGTGACCAGCGCCACACGCAGCCCTTCGGTCGCCAACATCATGACAACTAACGGGGTGTTGGATTTTTCGGCGAAGAATTCAGTGTGGCCGCTAAAGGCGACGCCAGCACGATTAATCACCCCCTTGTGAACAGGGCCGGTGACAATAGCATCAAATTCGTCATTCATACAGCCCAAAGCAGCTCTTTCCAGTGTTTTTAACACATAATGGCCGTTGCTTTCGTTTAACTGTCCGGCGATACACGGCGCGTTCATGCCAATGTGATCGACCACCAGCGAACCCGCCTTTTGTGGCTGCGGCGTGCTCTCTGCTAGATAGTCGTGCAGTTCCACCTCGATGCCGAGCTGTTCGGCGCGCTGCGCGAGTAACGATTTATCGGCGCACACCACCAGTTGGTGATCCCAATCTTGTTTGGAAAGTGCCAACACCAGATCTGGGCCAATCCCCGCAGGCTCTCCTGCGGTGACGACGATACGTTTAACTGTCATGCTTCTTCGTCCTTGACGATTTCAACAAAGGCACCTGCTCGCAGCTCTTGCATCCAAGCGCCCGCTTCTTCGTTAAATTTACGATTAAACAAAATACGGTAAGCTTTGTTTTTCATCGCCGAATCGGTGCGATCCACTTCGCGGCGATCCAGCACTTCGACAATGTGCCAGCCGTGCACGGTTTGGAAAGGCTCGCTGATTTTGCCGACCGGAAGCGTTTCGACCTGATGCTTAAATTCAGGGACATACAGATCGGGGGTTTGATAGCCTAACTCACCATTTTGCGCGGCTGAGCCCGGGTCTTGGCTGTATTGCTGCGCTAACTCAGCAAAGCTGGCTTCACCGGCTTTGATGCGACGGATGAACTCGTTCAGTTCACGTTTCGCTCCTTCATCACTGAGGATAACGGTCGGTTTAAGCAGGATATGACGCGCATTCACTTCGGTCACGGCGATGGTTTCTAGCCCTTTAATATCTTCAATCTTCAAGATATGAAAACCGACACCACTGCGAAATGGGCCAATGACGCTACCTTTGTTTTGCATCTTGATTTGATCGGCAAAGATGGTTGGCATCTCTTCCTTACGCATCCAGCCCCAATCGCCGCCTTGCAAGGCTTTCGGACCTTTGGAGTAGGTATAGGCCATGGTGCTGAAATCCGCACCGTTATTGAGTTTTTCAACGATCGCTTTTGCTTGGGCTTCGACGGCCGCTTTGTCTTGGTTATCGGAAAAGCGCAGTTGGATGTGACCAAGCTTGTATTGCACGGTGGCACTGGTTTCTTGCGCGAGCATCTCGGATAAGCTGTCGACTTCGGCAGGCAAAATGTTAATGCGGCGACGCACTAGGGCGTTGCGCGCTTCAGACGCCGCAATCTCCTTGCGGATCTGCTCGCGAAATTCAGCGTAGCTTAATCCTTCGCTGGCGATAGAGGCAGACAGTTCGGCCACCGTCTGCTGGTTGTTGGCGGCAATCTCACTGATGGCTTGATTGAGTCGGTTGTCGTCAATTCGTACGCCGATGCGGTCTGCTTCTTGGGTTTGTAGTGTGTCGAGGATCAGCTTTTCGACGATTTGCTCGTGCAGCACCTCGGCTGAAGGTAGGGCTTGGCCGTTTTTCTTGGCGTTGGCCCGCAAGGTCTTCATCGCAGCGTCAATGTCGCTTTGTAAAATCACACCGTTATTGACTATGACGGCAACCTTATCAAGTTCTACAGGAGCGGCCAGTGCACTGCCTGAAAGCAACAGAGCAAATAAGATTGTTTTCCAGCTTTTCATTTAATAATCCATTGTTGCATCGATTTAACGTCTGACTACTCAGACGTCGGAAATCACTAATTGTTCAAGTAGAAAGGACGACCATAGACGATGGAATTATCGGCATCTTCCAGCTCTTTGGCGGCGGTATAACTTCTGTTTTTGGTGGCAAAGCCTTGAATGCCGAAGTTGACACTGATGTTCGTGTCGTAAACTGGGTCATTGTTGTCGCCGCCGACCACGTTGTTTTTCCATTTCACCAATTGGTTGGTGTAAGTAAAACCGATATACCAACAGTCGGATTGATAACGCAGACTGGCCATCCACTCAAGATCAATTTCCTCGGTCAAGTCATAGTAGTATTGACCGCTGGCAGACCAGTTGGGGTTGATCTCATAGGCCGCGACCAGACCGGCTTGAGAGATGCCTTTACGAGTAATAGTGTCGAGATCTTCAAACGAAATGGTGTCTTCGATGTACTCGCGAGTAACGTAACGATAGTTACCTTGGATAAAACCATCTTTGAACTGATATTCCAGGGTGCTGTTGGCCAACTGCATCGCATTGAGGTCGATGTCGTACTGGATCCCGCCGTGGTAGAACAGGTAGTCGTCGTAGTTAAAATCGGTTTCAATCGCCCATGAAGAGTAGTTTGATGTATCGGTACTACTGTCTGATGCATCTTTCTTACTCGTGAACTTATTATTTTTGTTTATATAATAAATTTGACCAAATGAAATATTAAGACGTTCCTTGTACTCATCATCAAAGAAACGAGTACTTGCACCGTAGCTAATTTGGTTTGCTGGGGATATATAATCTATACCGCTGTACCTTCTGCTACGAAATAGCCCATAGTAGTCTGTCTGCAATAAAGTCGTATCATAGTCGTAGATATTGTCTTGTTTTTCTTCCGGCACATAGAGGTACTGGATCTGCGGCTCAAGGCTTTGGGTGAAACCGTCAAAAATTTGCGCGTCGCGCTGCAAAAATATCCGCGCGTGGCTACGAACCTCAGGGATAACCCGAGTCACTTGCTCATCCAATTGCGCTTGTAGGCTAGGGTCTTCCAGTTTACTCAGCTCTTGTTGGTAATAAGTGGCTAAGACGCGCGCTTCTGTGGTCCAAGTTGCCCAACTGGTTGAGAGAGGCACGGTCAAACCCGGTTCAATGTGCGCGCGAACGGCGTTGGGTTTGGTTTTATCTTGGGTGTTAAAGTGGCTCAATTGGCCTTTCACATCGAAGTTAACATAACGCCCCCACAGCGGCGTGTAGTAGTTAAACTCCAACTGAGGCAGCAAACGATACGGCTTGTTGTTGTCTTCCAACAAGATCTGGAAATCACGCACCAGAATGGAGGCGTCCCATGAGTTAGAACGGTAAGCCACCTTGCCCTCTTGTACTAACTGACCATCTTCTCGGTTGCCCAGATCGGATTTGAGATCGCGAAAATAGTCGATGTCGCTGACTTTGGAGTAGTCCAGCTTCACCAACCATTGCTGGTCGATAATACCATCGTGTTTATATTGATAGCCCCAACGATCTTCCTCTCGGTATTTTTCATCGCCCGGGAGATATTCGCCTTTGATTTCGCCGCCACCCCATTGACTGGTGAGATAACGGAAATCCGCGTCCAATTTTACTCCGCGCTGTTGCATGTACAGAGTGGTCAGTGTCAGATCATAGTTAGGTGCGATATTCCAGTAGAAAGGAATTTCCGCTTCGACCCCATCGCTCGAACCATAAGAGACGGAGGGAAAAAGAAAGCCAGTTTTGCGTGTGTTGCCAATCGGCAAGGTTAAATAAGGCACGTAGAAAATCGGTACATCCATCACTTCAAAGCGTGGATTGTAAAACGTCGCCGTTTCTTCATTTTGGTCAACGTCGATGCTTGATGCAACCAAGCGCCAAGCGTTGTCGTCTGCCGGACAAGAGGTTATCGAGCCATCTTGCAACTGGTATACGGCTTGTCCGGTCTTGGCGATATACGCGGCTTCACCGCGACCTTGTTGACAAAGGAACTGGTATTGGGTGTTTTCCAGCGAGAAGGTCTCTTGCGCCATGTTGTTGGTGACGCGGCTAGAGCTGGCTTTTACCTCACCATCGTTAAACGTGACGTTGCCTTCGGCCACGACCACTTGTTCTTGTTGATGCAAGGTGACCGAATCGGCAGTGATTTTTTTCTTGCCTTGAATCACTTCCACATCGCCGGAGTAGACGGCTTTATCGCCATTAATCGCTTGTAAACGGTCTGAGTGCACCACAATCGGCGCATTGGCATCATTTTCTTCTGCGCTGACCAAACATTGATCTATAGTGGGCATTTCCTGCACACTATCACCGAGTGTTGTTTGGGCTTGCGTGTAAGGTACAAACAGGGCGGTACTGATAGAGGCCGCTAAAAAAGTGCGGGAGAAATGTTGCATTGAACGGAACTTTCCTATGTCACTACTGCTCGATGGCTATATGATGGCCAGACCGAAAAAATAATTTCCCTATCATAAAGGAAATCGTGGCATCCAGCACTATATGACCGTCATTGACGGGAAAAATTCAGAGATAGAGAACACATAATGCAGATTTTTGGCAAAATACTTGGCGCCTTTTTTGGTTTTTTATTTGGTGGTATTTTTGGCGCTCTGTTTGGCCTGTTTCTCGGTCATCAGTTTGATAAAGCGCGTCGCTTAAACCAAGCGGGATTCAAAACCTCCGGCTTTGGACAAGGCCCGAGCCAGACAGAAAGACAGGAAGAATTTTTTAAAGCGGCCTTTGCGGTTATGGGACACGTGGCGAAAGCCAAAGGTCAGGTGACACGTGAAGAGATTCAACTGGCGACGGCGATGATGGAGCGCATGAGCCTGCACGGCGAGCAGCGCAAAGCGGCGCAAGAAGCTTTTCGTGAAGGTAAAGAGCGTGATTTCCCCTTAGAGCAAGTGTTAGAGCGAGTCCGTATTGCCACTGGTGGGCGTTTTGATTTGCTGCAATTCTTTTTGGAACTGCAGATTTCCGCTGCGTTTGCCGATGGCGATATCCATCCGAGCGAGCGAAACGTGCTGCACAAAATAGCGCGTGGCTTGGGCTTTTCCTCTGAGCAGCTTGAGCGCCGTTTACAGATGCAAGAAGCGGCGTTTCGCTTTCAGCGTCAGGGCGGTTTTGGTCAGCAGCAAGGGGGCTCACAGCGCTCTTCGTCCAACGGAGGTTGGCAGCAAGCCTCACAAACTGATCGATTGGAGGATGCGTGCAAAATTTTGGGTGTGGACGCCTCGGCCGATGGCAAAGAGGTAAAACGAGCCTATCGTAAACTGATGAACGAACACCACCCAGATAAGCTGATGACCAAAGGTTTGCCACCCGAAATGATGAATATGGCCAAAGAAAAATCGCAAGAGATTCAAAGCGCCTACGATCTGATCAAAAGAGAAAAAGGGTTTAAGTAACCGCCGGTTTTAAGTAGTCACTGTCGTTTTCAATAACAAACACAAGGGCCGAATGCGGCCCTTGTGTTGACTATGCAAATGGCTCCCCTCAGTTTGCCTGATTCAAGTTCCAGTCATAATGGTACTCAACCTTGGCTGAAAAACCGCGATATTGAGGCGCGTAAGTGCCAATGTGTTCAAACAAGTGTGCTTTGCCGCCAAAATCCTCTACAAACCAGTCATAAATGGAAGAAAGTCGCGCCTGATTGCCCTGCATGTCGACGCCTTTCGAGCTATTGATAAACTCTTTTGCCGCCTGTTCAAGTAAGGCGTCACGGTTGCTTGCGGTGAAGGCGTAAGGTTGTAGATTGGGGCAGCCTAAGCTGGCGCAGTTCACCGCATAATGGGTGCGAGGATCCTTCCAGATCGGTCGCAAAATTCGATGTTCAATGTCGTTGAGCGTCAGCGCCTTGCCGTTGACGGTGATCACTTTGTCATTCCACGGGCCAAAACTGAACAGCCCGCCCAGTTTGGTGATCGATTTGACCGGGTAGTGTTGCAATATAAGGTCGACGGTGATGGCATTGTAGAGGTTCACCCAATAGGCGTACTGCTCGGCGCGTTTCAAGCGCAGAGGATTTTGGGCCGCCAAATCAGCTAAATATTGCTTGAGGGCCTTTTTATCCGTGTCAGAAACGGCGGCGTAGCGAAACAGGGTGTTTTCCCGTTGGCGCACCAGATAGCGGTCGAGCAAGTCCTGCCAAGTTTGGTGGGATATCGCAAGCGTGCTCTGTTCGTCGGATGTCTGCCAATAGGGCCAAAGTTCGGATTTGGGCGCGGCGTAGCTGGCAAAAGAAAAAAACAAAAGCAGGAGGATAAGTGGTCGCATAGTCGGGCTCTTGGCTAGGTCATTTATCGAGATAACGAATAAGACCGTAGTGCGCGTCCATCCCTTTCATCGGCTCGAAAACAAAATGGGAATAGCGCGCTATTCCCATGGTTTTACGGCAAGACAACTTCACACTTAGCGTAAAAATGCCGGGATATTGGCTTCATAAGCCGCGATCTTCTGTTCATGTTGCAGAGTGAGGCCGATGTTGTCTAGACCATTTAACAAGCAGTGGCGACGAAAATCATCGATTTCAAAGGTGTACTCTTTGCCATTGGCTCGCACTTTGAGTGCTTCAAGATCCACCTCTATTTGCGCTCCTTCATTGGCTTCGACAAACTGAAACAGTTCGTCCACTTCTTGTTCCGTCAGACGCACGGGCACCATCTGGTTGTTGATCGAGTTGCCATAGAAAATATCCGCAAAGCTCGGCGCGATCATGGCACGAATGCCGTAGTCTGCCAGTGCCCATGGCGCGTGTTCACGTGATGAGCCACAGCCAAAGTTTTCGCGAGCAAGCAGAATGGAGGCCCCTTGGTAGCGCGGCGCATTCATCACAAAGTCAGGGTTGGGCTGCTCGCCTGCATCGTCCAGAAAACGCCAATCGTGGAACAGGTGTTTGCCAAAGCCTAAACGAGAGACTTTCTGCAGAAACTGTTTTGGAATAATGGCATCGGTATCGACGTTGGCCGCATCCAGAGGAACCACCAAACCGGTATGTTGTTTAAAACCTTGCATGTTTGCTTCCTCTTATTTCCAATCTCGAATATCAACAAAATGGCCGGCAATCGCTGCTGCTGCCGCCATGGCTGGGCTCACTAAGTGAGTGCGACCATCACGCCCTTGTCGCCCTTCAAAGTTGCGATTGGACGTAGAAGCGCAGCGCTCTTGCGGCCCTAGACGATCGTTGTTCATCGCCAGACACATTGAGCACCCTGGTAGTCGCCATTCAAAACCCGCTTCTTTAAAAATAACATCCAAACCTTCTGCTTCGGCTTGCGCTTTCACCTGTTCAGAGCCCGGAACGATCAGGGCTTGCACATGTGATGCTACTTTGCGCCCTTTGGCGACACTGGCGGCGGCGCGCATATCTTCAATTCGTGAGTTGGTGCACGAGCCGACAAACACTTTGTCGACTTTATAGTCAGAAAGCGATTTGCCCGCTTCAAGGCCCATATAAGCCAGCGCTTTCTCTGCCGAGGCTTTCTCGACCGGGTCGCTGAAGCTTTCAGGCGCAGGAATTGGCTCGTCTACTGCGATCACTTGGCCCGGGTTGGTGCCCCAAGTCACTTGCGGTTTTATCTCCGCTGCGTCGAGTGTGACCACGGCGTCAAAGGTGGCATCTTCATCGGTTTTGAGTGTTTTCCAGTATTCAACCGCAGCATCCCAATCTGCGCCAGTAGGCGCAAACTTGCGACCTTTAACGTATGCAAAGGTGGTTTCATCGGGGGCGATTAAGCCTGCTTTGGCGCCAAGTTCAATCGCCATGTTGCATACGGTCATGCGGCCTTCCATCGACAGGTTAGTAATCGCTTCACCACAGAATTCGACCACATAACCTGTACCGCCAGCGGCGGTGGTTTTGCCGATAATGGCTAACACGATGTCTTTGGCGGTGATGCCTTCGGCCACCTTGCCTTTAACTTCGATTTTCATGGTTTTGGCGCGTGCCTGCTTGAGTGTTTGTGTGGCAAGCACGTGCTCCACTTCTGACGTGCCGATACCAAACGCGAGCGAGCCAAATGCGCCATGAGTCGCGGTGTGTGAGTCGCCACACACAATCGTCATACCTGGTAACGTGATGCCAAGCTCTGGCCCCATGACGTGCACGATACCTTGATATTTATGGTTTAAGTCATACAGAGTGACACCAAAATCCAGACAGTTTTTGATCAGCGTTTCCATCTGAATGCGTGCCATCTCGCCGGACGCATTGATGTCTTTGGTGGTGGTAGAGACGTTGTGATCCATGGTGGCGAAGGTTTTGCTCACCTGACGCACTTGACGTCCTTTTTCACGCAAACCATCAAAGGCTTGTGGCGAGGTCACTTCGTGAACCAAGTGGCGGTCAATGTACAGGATCGGGGTTTCCCCTGGCGCTGCAACGGCGACATGCGCATCGTAAACTTTTTCGTAGAGTGTTTTGCCCATTGCTCGAACTTCCGTGTTTTTATGAATTTAGAATATACTGTGCGATCTTATCGCCCATCTCTGAGGTCGTCAGGGCTGGTTTGTTGCCCGCCAGATCCGCTGTCAGCTCGCCCGCAGCCAGTGCTTGAGAGACCGCGTTTTCGATCTCTTGCGCTGCGCTTTCTTCACCAAGGCTGTATCGTAGCATTAGCGCTGCCGAGAGGATTTGCGCTACTGGGTTAGCGATGTTTTTGCCCGCGATATCGGGCGCACTGCCGCCAGCTGGCTCGTACAAACCAAACTTACTTTCATTCAGGCTGGCAGAAGGCAGCATGCCCATGGAACCGGTGATCATCGCACACTCATCGGAAATGATGTCGCCGAAAATGTTGGAGCAGAGCATCACGTCAAATTGCGCGGGATCTTTGATGAGCTGCATGGTCGCGTTGTCGATGTACATATGTGAAAGTTGCACATCTGGGTACTCTTTGGCGATCTCTTCCACCACTTCACGCCACAAAATCGAGCTTTGTAGCACGTTGGCTTTGTCGATCGAGCACACTTTTTTGCGGCGCAGGCGCGCTGATTCAAACGCAATTTTTGCGATGCGCTCTATTTCAAAACGGTGATAAACCTCGGTATCAAACGCTTTTTCGTTAGCGCCTTCTCCTTCACGGCCTTTGGGTTGACCAAAGTAGATACCGCCAGTGAGTTCGCGCACCACCACAATGTCAAAACCGCGCGCAGAAATGTCGGCGCGCAGTGGTGAGAAGCTCTCTAAACCGCTGTGAATTTGCGCGGGACGAAGGTTACAAAACAGTTGGAAGTGTTTACGCAGTGGCAGCAGAGCGCCGCGCTCAGGTTGATCGTTGGGCGGCAGGTGTTCCCATTTCGGACCACCGACTGAACCAAACAGAACCGCATCGCTCTGTTCACAAGCTCTGACAGTGCTTTCTGGCAGCGGGCAACCGTGATTATCTATCGCAATCCCGCCGACATCGTGCTCTTCGCGCTCAAAAGTGATGGCATGTTTTTTCTCGATAGCATCCAGCACTTTGTGCGCTTGTGCCATCACTTCTGGGCCGATGCCATCGCCGGGCAAAACGGCGATTTTGTAAGTTTTGTCTGTCATGTTAATCCTTTCGTTTTATTTAATCTTTTTTGAGTTGTGTTTGTCTCAATTCTTTATCTATGCGCCTGATTGGGCGCAAAGAGCATCAGACGGTGGCAATTTTTTTCTGCTTCAGCTCGGCGATGGTGTCGGCGCGATGAATGCTGTTGATCACGTGCAGCAGAGCTTGTCCAGACGCTTCAACGATATCGGTGGAAACACCGGTGCCGTGGTATTTTCTGCCTTTGTAGTTGGCGATAATATCCGCTTGGCCTAAACCATCTTCCCCTTCGCCTTTGGCGGTCAGATCAAACTTGTCCAGTACGATATCGTAGCCAGTCAAACGGTAGATACACTGGTATAACGCATCAACCGGGCCGTTGCCAACGGCGGCTTCGCATTTTTCTTCCTCGCCGCATTGCAATTTAATGCTGGTGGTCGCCATCACGCTGCCTGACTGAACGCTTAGATAACTCAATTTATAGAAATCGTCTTCTTCACGCAGGTTGGAAAAATGCATCAACGCTTCTAAATCGTAATCAAACACTTGACCTTTGCGATCGGCCAGTTTTAAGAAATCTTCGTACAAGGCATCCAAATTGTACTCTTCGGCTTTGTAGCCCATCGCATCCATATGGCTCTTGACTGCAGCGCGGCCGCTGCGACTGGTTAGGTTCAGCGCTTGATTTTTCAGGCCGATCGACTCGGGTGTCATAATTTCGTAGGTGTTTTTGTTCTTTAGCATGCCATCTTGGTGAATGCCGGATGAATGGCTAAAGGCATTGGCGCCGACAATCGCTTTGTTGGCTTGGATCGGCATGTTGCAAAGCTGGCTGACTAGTTTACTGGTGCGATGGATCTCGTCGTGTTTAATGCCCGTGTGCACGCCCAACAGCTCTTGACGAGTTTTGATGATCATGGCGATCTCTTCCAATGCACAGTTTCCTGCACGCTCGCCGATGCCATTGATGGTGCCTTCCACTTGACGTGCGCCCGCTTGCACCGCGGCAATCGAGTTGGCAACCGACATACCCAAGTCATCATGGCAGTGGACTGAAATGATCGCTTTGTCGATGTTCGGCACGCGATTGAATAGCGTTTGAATGATGCCGCCGAACTCGCTTGGCACGGTGTAGCCAACAGTATCAGGAATGTTGATGGTGCGTGCGCCAGCGTTAATGGCTGCCTCTACCATGCGGCATAGGTTGTCAATTGGCGTGCGGCCCGCGTCTTCACAAGAAAACTCGACATCATCAGTGTAGTTGCGCGCATGTTTGACGGCATGCACCGCCATCTCAACCACATCATCGTAGCTACGGCGCAGCTTATCTTGAACGTGGATGGTGGATGTGGAAATAAAGGTGTGAATTCGAAACGCCTCAGCGACTTTTAGCGCTTGCGCAGCGGCGTCAATGTCTTTCTCAACGGCACGAGAAAGGGCACAAACCCGGCTGTTTTTAATATGTTTGGCGATGGTTTGCACTGATTCAAAATCCCCCGGAGAGGACACCGGGAAGCCTGCTTCAATCACATCAACGCCCAGCCTTTCTAGCGCGTAGGCAATTTGCAGTTTTTCTTTGACTGTCAAACTCGCTGACAACGCTTGTTCGCCATCACGCAATGTGGTGTCGAAAATTATCACCTGATCGTTCATGTTCGCTTCCTTTTTTCGATAGTTAATCGATTTCTTCCGGTAGATGTTGTGTTTAGATATAAAAAAACCCGCATCTGCGTGCGGGTTTGTTGTCATTCTGTGTGGTTATTTTTCTTCCACAGCCTACCCGCGCGATCTGGTCACGATAAGGAGGAGGTTGAGGAGAGAAAAGTGTGCTGTCATCTTGTTAAGCATTCCACAAAATTAAGTTAACAGATTAGTACCGCACTCGGTGGGGCGCGTCAACCCTAAAGTTGATTTTTTACTCATATCCGACAATTTCGCGCGCAAACAGTTTCCGCGCGAAAAACGGTTTCGCTCGCAAAGAGCGGTGAGGTCTGAAATTCATCACTGATTAAGCGATGAAGAATAATTGCGATATCACTCCAATCAACACGGGATATAATTCATCGACGATGAAGATGGGAGATAAAACGAGATGGCGGAAAAACGCAGAGTAGGGCGACCAAGTAGTAAAACTGATGCGCGTAAAAAGCTGATTGATCATGCGCGGGATCTGTTTGTGGTCATGGCGTATGACAAAGTCTCAACGCGGTTGATTGCGCAAAAAGCGGGGGTCAACAGCGCTTTAATTCGTTACTACTTTGGCAGCAAAGAAGGGCTGTTTGAAACCATGCTAAGAGAGACCTTAGCGCCGATGCAGAAGAAAATGCAGCAGTTGGTCATGGAGAGCACAGAGCGCAATCTGCTCGATATTATGAAAACCTACTATCGCGAGATGGTGAAAATGCCGCAATTTCCGCGTTTGATCGTTCAGGTGATGCACATGCCGCCATCAGACATTCAACGTCGGCTGGTGGAAAAAGTCTTTTTGGACATCACTCAACCGATGCAAGAAATGCTGTTTGGCAAATTGGCCAGTAGCGGTGTGATTAACCCTGAAAGGGATCCGCAGCTCTGTCGTATCTCTTACATCAGCCTGATGGTCTTTCCGTTTATTGCGCCTCCGGCGTTGCTCGCTGTGCATGGCGTCGAAATGAATGAAACGTTTCTGGATCGTTTGGTGGAACACAATATTCAAGTGATGAAAAGCGGCTTTTTACGGCCTGAGCTGGCTACGGCTCTGTAGCCGTCGCAATCTACGTTCTGCTGCATAGTGTGGCCGAGCTTTGTTCACCAAATAGCCAAATTGCCTTCATTGGATTGTCATTAACCTCTTCTAGCTTAACTTTTGTACCCCAAGGTTAATAGGAAGATACTTATGAGGACTCTCGTTTCCCTGAGCCAGCCGATGGAACGGATCGCGGCGTTGGATTTGGCTTTTTCAAGCCTTTGTCTCAGACATCGCTTTAGTCATCAAGTCGCGACCATCAGTAAAGCGGTGTCGCACAGTGGCGATGGGCACTTGTATCTGGCGTTAGGTTTAGCCGCTTGGTTGATGCAGCCCAGCAACGGATGGATGTTCTTGTGCGCCGGGCTGCTGGCTTTCGCCATCGAACTGCCGATCTATTGGTTGCTGAAAAATAGCTTCAAACGGCGTAGACCTGAAGAGTACTGCGCTTATCTCCCCGCGTTTATTACCCCTTCCGACCGCTACAGTTTGCCTTCTGGGCACACCGCTGCAGGTTTTGTTATGGCAACGTTAATTGCGCACTTTTATCCTGAGTTGGCTTGGTTTGCCTTCTGCTGGGCAAGTTTAATTGGCTTAGCACGCATCTTACTTGGGGTGCATTTTCTCACCGATGTGTTGATTGGTGCCGTGCTTGGTAGTGCATGCGCATCCTTTGCTTTGTCGCTGCTATAGGGGTAACGCATGAAAATATTGTATGGCGTGCAAGGGACGGGCAATGGTCATATTGCCAGAGCGAGGGCGATGGCTAATGCGCTTAAACAACGAGGCGTCGCGGTGGATTTTCTCTTTTCTGGACGCGAAGCGGATCGCTATTTTTCCATGGAGGCATTTGGCGAGTTTCGAACCTGCCGTGGTCTGACTTTCGCCACGGAGAAAGGTCGAGTGAGCTATGTAAAAACGGCAATAAACAATAGCCTACTGCAACTGAAACGTGAAATCGACAGCCTCGATCTCTCTGCCTACGACTTGGTGATCAATGATTTTGAACCTGTGTCGGCGTGGGCGGCGAAAAAACAGCATAAAACCTGTATTAGCATCAGCCACCAAAATGCCTTTCGCTATCCGGTACCTCTGAAAGGGGCAAGTTGGTTAGACAAGCAAGTGTTGCAGTACTTTGCCCCTGCGGATATCCATATCGGCTTGCATTGGTATCACTTTGATCAACCGATTCTACCGCCGATCGTCAATACCGTGCAGCAGAGCTCGGCTAATCGAGATTTCATTTTGGTTTATCTGCCTTTTGAGCAGGTAGAGGAGATTTGTGAGTTACTGTGGCGCTTTCAAGGACAAAGGTTTCTCTGCTACCACCCCGACCTCTTAGATACTGAGGTGCTGGAAAATGTCGAGCTTCGTGCCCTCAATCATCAGGCGTTTCAGGCCGATTTACATGCCTGCAGCGGTGTGATTGCCAACGGCGGGTTTGAATTGCCATCCGAGGCGCTCTCACTAGGAAAAAAATTGTTGGTCAAACCGCTGCAAGGGCAGTTTGAGCAACAAAGCAATGTGGCAACGCTCGAAACCTTGGGATTGGCATCGGTGATGGATTCGCTTGATGCACCAGTGGTGCGTGCTTGGCTGGAGGAAGAGCATGCAGAAAGCGTTACGTATCCCGATGTGGCGGCTGCAATCTCCGACTGGCTTTTGCAAGGTGATTGGAGCTCACAGCAAGAGCTATCCCGACGGCTTTGGGAACGAGTCGATTTCCCCAGTTACGTGTCAAATCTGTAGTGTAGGTATTGACGTGATAATTCATACATTTCTTGGTTGATGTGCTTTGTGAATGATTTGTGTGTTGACATTAGTAACATATACATCTGCTAAATGGGATGTATGGAGGTAACGATGCTCAGTTTTATAGTTTTTTAGGTTTTCATTAATGTATTGTATTTAAAGGGTTTATTTTATTTTTACCTAAAATTTAGTGATTAGTTATCAATCTGTTTGCCAACCATTAATGGATTGAATGATAGTGGGTCGGCCCGAATTTATAAGGGCGATAAATATAATAACTCAGGTTATCTATTCCGATTCCTACATTCATTTTGTTGACCGTTAATAATAAGAGGCAAGTCAGATGTTAGATAAAAAAGAAGCGATCAGCGCTATCGCTAGCTATCGGATGGAAAGTACCCTGCGTGGGGTCGATTTGAACCTGTTGACCGTGTTTGATGCCGTGATGCAGGAGCAAAATATTACTCGAGCGGCACACAATCTAGGGATGTCACAACCTGCGGTGAGTAATGCCGTCGCGCGTTTAAAAGTGATGTTTAATGATGAATTGTTCATGCGTCAGGGACGTGGTATTCAGCCAACTCAGCGTGCTCGTCAGTTGTTTGGGCCTATCCGCCAAGCGCTGCAACTGGTGCGTAATGAACTGCCAAGTTCCGTATTCCAGCCAGAATCTTCTACCCGCCTGTTTAAACTGGCAATTTGCAGCCCGTGTGACATGCGTTTCGCACCAAGAATCATGGCCGATATTCACGCCCAAGCACCAAGTGTGCAGTTGCATCTCGACGCGGAATTTGATCGCAAGTTGTCAGAGCGTATGCGTTATCAAGAGATCGACTTTGTGATCGATTACGCGCGTTTTGATGAACAAGGTTTTTCAAGTACCGAGATCTTCAAAGATCAATTGGTAGTTGTGACGTCAAAAGGCCACCCTCGTATCCAAGGTGAGGTAACGGCGGAGCAATTGCTTAGCGAGCGCCATGCCAAGTTATCAAAGACCCACGGCCAGAGAAGTTTCTCTGAGCAAGCGTATCGTGAGCTAGACGTAGAAGCGTATTTTGAAGGCACCAGCTTGAGCAATGTGCTTTACGTGGTCGGTCAGTCCGAGTTGGTGACGATTGCACCGCGCTGGATTGTGGAAAATGCCGCCAATCATGACCAATTACAGATTTTGGAGCTGCCGTTTGAAAATTGCGAGATCAGCGGTTACCTCAGTTGGCATGAATCGAGCGAAAAAGACAAAGGCCATATTTGGCTGCGCGATTTGTTGATGGTGACCTGTGGTGAAGTGGTTGCTGTGCAATAAAAGACACTTCAGCTTGATGAATTAAGCCCTTGACGCTTTATGCAACAAGGGCTTTTTTCTTGGTTGTGCATTTTGACAAACTAAGTGATAACGCTCTCTAAAACAGGATAAGTTTGACCAGCATCAGTTGCGTTTTTCTCTTTCATGGCTACACTGTGCCCGCAAATAGAGCTTACAGGTGTAAGCCAAAGGTAGAAGAGATGGCCAATTTAGATTTTCATATTGTAAAACGAATTCGAGAGCAGATAGCTCAAAGGGCAGAGACGACCGCTTTGAAGCATAAAGTAGGTGACGCCTGGCAAGAGATCAGCTGGAAGCAGTTTGGCCAACAAGTTGACAATCTTTCCCTTGCTCTACTAACGCAGGGACTCAATGTACAAGACAAAATTGGTATCTTCTCCAACAACATGCCGCAGTGGACCATCGCCGATTTTGCTGCACTGCAAATACGTTGCGTCACCGTGCCTATCTATCCGACCAATACTGCCGCTCAGGCGGGCTACATTCTGCAAGACGCCGATGTCAAAGTACTGTTTGTCGGTGAGCAGGCGCAGTTTGACGCCGCAGTGACTCTGTTTGAGCAGTGTCCGCAGCTGGAACTGATCGTCGCCATGTCGGATGAGATCGAGCTTGGCGATCACCCTAGCGCCAAACATTGGCAACACTTTATTGCGCAGGCGCACCCAGAACAGCAAAGCGAACTTTTACTGCGCGTTGAACAGGCCAATTTTGCCGATCTTCTCACCTTAATCTACACCTCCGGGACGACGGGACAGCCCAAAGGGGTGATGCTGGATTACGCCAACATCGCCGCGCAGCTCAAAGGGCACGACCAAGTACTGAGCTTGAGTGAAAAAGACGTTTCCCTCTGTTTCTTGCCTCTTTCTCATGTGTTTGAGCGAGCTTGGACGTTTTACGTGCTCTACAAAGGGGCGACCAACTGCTATTTGCAAGACACTATGCAAGTGCGTGCTGCGCTCGGTGAAATTCGCCCAACGGTGATGTGTGCCGTGCCGCGTTTTTACGAGAAGATATTTTCTGCCATTCATGAAAAAGTCGCCAAAGCGCCTTTGGTAAGAAAGGTGCTGTTCACTTGGGCGGTGAATATGGGGGCCAAAATGGCGGCCTCTCATCAGCAAGGACGCAAGCCATCTTTATTATTGAAAAAATCGTATGCTTTAGCCGATAAAATCGTGCTGTCTAAGTTGCGTGAATTGCTCGGTGGACGGATCAATTTTATGCCTTGTGGTGGCGCTAAACTGGATGAAACCATCGGTCGTTTTTTCCATGCGATAGGCATTAACGTCAAGCTGGGCTACGGTATGACAGAAACCACCGCCACCGTCTCTTGTTGGGGGGATAATGGGTTCAACCCCGATTCGATCGGTGTCTCGATGCCGGGCGCGCAAGTGAAAATTGGTGAGAACAACGAAATTCTGGTGCGCGGTCCGATGGTGATGCGTGGCTACTACAAAATGGCGGAAGAGACCGCCAAGAGTTTCGATGAACACGGTTTCTTGAAAACTGGCGATGCTGGGCACATTGATGAATATGGCAACCTGTTTATCACAGATCGTATCAAAGAACTGATGAAAACCTCGGGCGGTAAATATATCGCGCCGCAGATGATCGAAGGGACGATTGGTAAAGATCACTTTATCGAACAGATCGCGGTGATTGCCGACACGCGTAAATTTGTTTCCGCTTTGATCGTGCCATGTTTTGACGCGCTAGAAGAGTACGCCAAAGAGTTGAATATCAAGTATCACGATCGCTTAGAGCTGATTAAGCATCACCAAGTGGTGGAGATGTTTGAAAAGCGGGTTAATGAGCTACAAAAAGAGCTGGCCAAATTTGAGCAAGTGAAAGCGTTCAAATTGCTGCCTAAAGCATTCTCAATGGACGATGGTGAGTTGACGCCAACGCAAAAATTGCGTCGTAAAGTGATTAACGATAAATATCAGGATGAGATTGAAGAAATGTATTCGGATAAAGGCAAAAAATAACGCCTTGTTACCCGTTTGATTGTTCAAAGCGCATTGACCGCCTTGTTGGCCTTTCGGCAAATAAGGCGGTTTTTTTATCTGCGCATTTTTACCCATAGTTAACCCTGTTACGAGTGCAAGCGTTGGATTATTCATCCTTAATTGCAGGTATCTTGATGTTTTATTCCGCAGAGTGGCGAAGAAGTAACATCAATTTCTTATTAATCTCTAAAATTTAGCATCTTGTTTAAAATTCGATCCAAGTCGCATTAGATCTCCTGATAAGAAAAGGTTACATTTGTTGCGTTACCTTGCTCTTTGTTATGACAAAGGCGGGACATAGCTGAAATTGGAAATATTTCGAATTAGGCTACAAATAAGCCCTAGACTATGTAAAACCAGCACAATTGATTGACCTTATTAGTTGCATGCTGGCAAGGAGAAACGATATGACAGCGATGTTGTCTGGCGCAGAGATGGTGGTGCAATCTCTGATCGAAGAAAAAGTAGAACAGATCTTCGGTTACCCCGGTGGTTCCGTACTGGATATCTACGATGCACTGCATGCCAAAACCGAACAAATTCGTCACGTTTTAGTACGACACGAGCAAGCCGCAACGCATATGGCGGATGGCTATGCCAGAGCCACAGGTAAGCCGGGCGTGGTCTTGGTTTGTTCCGGACCCGGTGCGACTAACACAGTGACAGGAATCGCCACGGCCTACATGGATTCCATTCCGATGATCGTCATTTCCGGTAACGTGCCCAATAGTCTGATTGGCAACGACGCGTTTCAAGAGTGCGATATCGTCGGTGTATCACGCCCTATCGTTAAACACAGTTTTCTTGTCAAACGTGCGCAAGACATTCCGGAAACGATCAAAAAAGCCTTCTTTATTGCGACCACTGGTCGACCTGGCCCGGTGGTGATTGATCTACCCAAGGATGTAATGAATCCGCTGGTGAAATTGCCGTACGAATACCCAAAAACCATCAGCATGCGTTCGTATAAGCCAACCACAGAGGGTCACAAAGGGCAGATCAAAAAAGCGCTCAAAGCGTTGCTCGAAGCCAAAAAACCGGTGTTGTACATCGGTGGCGGTGCCATCATCTCTGGCGCGCACGAGCCAATTCTCAAACTGGCCGAACATTTAAATCTGCCTGTTGTTAGTACCTTGATGGGCTTGGGGGCTTTTCCTGGGACTCACAAGAATGCCTTAGGCATGCTTGGCATGCACGGTAAGTATGAAGCCAACATGGCAATGCATCACGCTGACCTGATCTTCGGGGTCGGGGTTCGTTTTGATGACCGTACCACCAATAATCTGGAAAAATACTGTCCGAACGCCAAGATCATGCATATCGATATCGATCCATCGTCGATCTCGAAAAACGTCAAAGTTGATCTGCCGATCGTCGGCTCTGCTGAGAAAGTGCTCGAAACCATGGTTGGCCTGATGGAAGAGCAGGGCGCGAGCAACGATAGCGCCGCGTTAGACGCTTGGTGGCAAGAGATCCAAGTGTGGAAGGATCGCCAGTGTCTTGCTTACGATACTTCCTCTGAGCGGATCAAACCGCAGCAAGTGATTGAGACCTTGCACAAACTGACCAACGGAGACGCGTACGTCGCATCGGATGTTGGTCAGCATCAAATGTTTGCCGCGCTCTACTATCCGTTCAACAAACCGCGTCGCTGGATCAATTCCGGTGGCCTTGGCACCATGGGCTTTGGTTTGCCGGCGGGTATGGGAGTGAAATTTGCCATGCCAGAAGAAGAAGTGGTGGTGGTGACCGGCGATGGCAGTATTCAGATGAATATTCAAGAGCTTTCCACGGCGATGCAATACGATATTCCAGTTAAAATCATTAACTTGAATAACCGCTTTCTTGGCATGGTTAAGCAGTGGCAAGACATTATCTATCAGGGACGTCACTCGAATTCATACATGAGTTCGGTGCCGAATTTTGTGGCTATCGCTGAAGCGTATGGGCATGTGGGTATCCGCATTGAAACGCCGGACCAACTGGAGTCTGGTCTTCGTAAAGCACTGGAGATGAAAGATCGTTTGGTCTTTGTCGATATCAGTGTGGATGAAACGGAGCACGTATACCCAATGCAGATCAAAGGCGAAGGGATGGACAAAATGTGGCTAAGCAAAACGGAGAGAACCTGATATGAGACACATAATTTCACTGCTATTGGAAAACCAACCGGGTGCTTTGTCTCGTGTGGTTGGCCTGTTTTCTCAGCGCGGCTATAACATCGAATCGTTGACGGTTTCACCCACCGATGACGAGACCCTATCGCGTCTCAACATCACTACGATGTCGGATGAGATGCAACTGGAGCAAATTCAAAAGCAACTGCACAAGTTAATTGATGTGCTCAAAGTGCAAGAGGTCACCGAGTTTGATCACATCGAGCGTGAGCTAATGATGGTTAAAGTTAAAGCCAGTGGTTTTGCTCGCGCGGAAGTCAAACGCACAGCGGATATTTTCCGCGGGCAGATCGTGGATGTCACCGCTTCGCAATACACAGTGCAGTTGGCGGGCAATAGTGAAAAACTCGATGCGTTTATTGATGCGATTTCCGAAGTCACCGAAGTGATTGAAGTCGCCCGAAGCGGCGTCGTGGGTATTGCACGTGGTGAGCGAGCGTTACGCGCTTAACCTGCGTTGATGTTTTGATGCTTTCTCTTTCTGGGCCACATTATGTGGCCCTAGTTATTTACCACGATTTCGTTTGCAACTACTTCATTTACAAAGATTTGATGAGAGTTTGTAGGGGCAAATCTGATTTATGTTATACTTCGCTCTTCATTTAGCCAGGAAGGTGTAGCTCAGAGTGAAAGTCAGAAAACTGTTCGGCATTCTTCTTCTGATCAGCGTCTTTTTTGCGGCACTCATTGCCTTTTATTACCACGATAAATATCGCTCGCTGCTTGATGAGAACTTGCAAAGCAGTGCCGAAGATGCACTGAATCAGCTCGCTTACACTCAGCGCGAATACACCAATCTCTACGGGCAGATGTTGTCGGTTCTCGATCTGCTTAAATACAACCAAACGCTGACAGATTTCATTCTCACTCCCGATCAGCAACACCAAGCGGCGTTAACCGATTTGTGGTCCTCGGTGCTACTCAATCAGAAGTGGTATACCCGCATTAGCTTACTGGATCTGTCGGGATATGAACGCTTTCGGGTGAACTACGATTTAAATGTGGGGGTTTTCCTCTCCCAAGCCCCAGCACAAGATGTTTCTAAAGACCCGTTTTTTGCTAGTGCTCAAGCGCTCAAAAATGATGAGACGGGTGTCTGGGGTGTCACGCTGGAAGAAGAGCAAGGGCTACTCAAAGAACCTTATACGCCAGTGATGCGCATTTTTGCGCCAGTGACCATTCGTAACCAGCGTGTGGGCTATCTGGTCATGAATCTAAACATTCGCTACATGGCGAGCCGTTTGCACTATTCGCCTGTGCAAGGTTTTAATGTCGACATCATTAATCAACGTGGTTACTACGTGGTCAGCGATCAGCCGGAGAAGCTGTTCGGGGACTATCTTCCCGAGCGAGAAATTTACCGCTTTAGCAAACTCTATCCGCAGAGCTGGCAAAAGTTCTCCCAGCAACAGGCGGGTTATTTTTATGACAATAACTGTTTGGTCGTTTTTAATACCTTAGTTCTGGGCAGTCATGGTGCGCTGCACTTAGTGATTGATATGAGTGAAGAGCAGTTGATGGCGCGCTCAGAGCAGGCGGTCAATGAGTTGATTCGTGAAGCCTTGATCGTTTTTTGTGTGGTGATGCTGTTTGTGCTGCCTGTGACTACCGTCGCGTTGCATTATCGTCGTCACAGTATCGAAAGTAAGCTAGCGCGCGCGGCACTCAATGGCATGACGGCCGTGATGATCTCCAATACTTCGCACCGGATCATTTTAGGTAACCGAGAATTTGAGCAGATGTTCGGTTACGACAATCAGCAGATCGAAGGCAAGCGAGCATACAACTTGATCTTTTTGAGTGATGATCTCGACATCGTGATGCAGGCTTGGAATGAGTTGCAAAAAAACGATGTGTGGGAAGGGGAGATCCGCTGCCAAACTTATTTCAATCAAGTTTTGACCGCTATCATGCGTATCCAAGCCGTCAAGAGCTCGGCGGGAAAGGTGAGCTATTACATCACGTCGCTGGTGGATATTACCGCGCGTAAACAGCTTGAAGAGCGGCTGCGCCATTTGAGCGAAAAAGACGAACTGACTCAGATCTGGAACCGACGCAAGTTTGAAGAACAGTTGCAACACCACGCCAGTTTGTTGGAGCGATATCCTGCCACACCAACAGCCTGTTTGGCTCTAGTCGATATTGATCATTTCAAACGCATTAATGATGAGCAAGGGCACGATGAGGGCGATCGCGTCATTAAAGGCGTGGCGAGCCTGCTGCTGCAAAGCCTACGCAATACCGATTTTCTTGCGCGAGTCGGTGGGGAAGAGTTTGCCATCATCATGCCACACACCACCATCTCAGCGGCGGAAGTGGTTCTTAACCGTCTGCGCATTGCCATCAACGTTGCAAAAGATTTGGATGTGACGGTCAGTATCGGCTTTACCGACCTGACGGCTAACACAACCCGCAGTTACAAGTGTGCCGATATCGCCTTATACGATGCGAAAAGCTCCGGGCGAAATCGTGTTTCACTTTGCTACAGTGATGACGACATCGCTTAATTTCTCTTCGCGGCAAATTGTCACAAAATATGTACAGTTAGACTAAAGTCTAATATTTGAACAAAATTGAACTAGACTGGTTATTAAGTAAACTGTCACTCCTTTTGTGGCTTGCTGTGATCTAAGACGATTTTCGTTGACGATTTCGTGCAACCCAGCGTGACACATTGTTCAGTTTGTCCTGTCTTGAACGGATTCAGCGCGCGTGGCGTGTTGATAAGGAAATACGCAGTTCGGGCATCAGAGGCAGAGTATGGTAAACTATTTTCTAGTGAGACTAACCTTAGGCACTTTATTGATTCTGGGGATTAAGTTGAGCGCCATCTATTTTCTATTGATGGTCGTGCTGCTTAATACCCATCACAAAGAGATCTTTGGTTGGTAACGTCGTTATAAGCAAAAAATCGGGGTCAACCCGATTTTTTTTATGTTCAAGATGAAACTTACGCCGCTTCGATAGCAGACTCAATGACCTTCATTGAACCCAGCAGGTGGCTATCGAGCAAACGAGTGGCCTCTTCGACATTTTTTGCCAGCACCAGCTTCATGATCATCTCATGCTCTTCAATATTAAACAACGCTTGGCGCTCGCTGTTTGATTGGCACAAGGCAAAATAGCGATAACGTTTGATCTGATTGATCAAATCCCGGAAGAACTCAAACATATTGAGTGACTCGGAGCCGGCGAGCAGCGTGGTATAAAATTGATGATGACGCTCTTCCCATTCTGGCCAATGCTCATCGCTCAGTTGCTGCACTTTGGACAGTTTGTGGAATGAGGTTAGTACGCTCAGCTCCCAATTTTCATCACCGCAAGCGATTGCTTTTTTGAGCAAAACGGAAGCGATGACGCGTAGGCTCTCATACAGGTCGTTGAGTTCAAATTTGCACATAGGGGCAACCCAACAGCCTTTTTGCGGTTCAAGTTTTACGTATTTGGTCCAAGAGAGTTGCACTAACGCTTCACGGATCGGAGAAGCACCAACGTCGTACTTTGCTTTTAGATCAGCAACGACTAACTTTTGCCCCGGTTTCAATGCGCCGCTTAGAATGTCGTCGCGGATCATTTTGGATACTTTGTCAGTAAGAGTAGGACTGGACACAACAAAACCTCATAGATAAAAAACGACGTATAAATAAGAAGTTATCTTTATTTAACAGTACGAAATTCTGACGGTTTTGATGATATAGCGTACAATTTTTTATCGCAAGGCGTTTCATAAAAAAAGAGGGCCGAAGCCCTCATTTCGTTTTATCTTTGTAAATTTATTTACAGTACGTGTACTGAAGCTGTGTTGGTTGTGCCAGATGCAACAAGAGCACCAGATACCATCACAACGATGTCGCCTTTGCTACCTAGGCCAGATTCAAGCGCAAGCTCTTTACCAGCTACGTAGAACGCATCAGTGTTGTCGATTGAATCAACAACAACCGGTGTTACACCTTTAGTCAGTACAAGTTGAGCGGCTGTTTTCTTGTTGGTAGTTAGCGCAAGAATGTTTGCCGTTGGGAAGTACTTACGTACAGAACGTGCAGACTTACCACCTTCCGTTGCTACGATGATAAGTGGCGCTGCGAGTTTCTCAGCTGTGTCTACTGCACCTTTACATACCGCTTCAGTGATACGTAGTCGCGGGCTGTCTAGACGAGAGCCTAGCTCTGCTTTTAGTACAGAATCAGTACGGTTAGCGATTTGCGCCATGATAGTTACCGCTTCAACAGGGTATTTACCTTTCGCTGTTTCGCCAGAAAGCATGACTGCGTCAGTGCCGTCCATGATGGCGTTCGCAACGTCACCCGCTTCTGCGCGAGTTGGACGTGGGTTCTTGATCATAGAATCGAGCATTTGCGTTGCAGTGATAACCACTTTACGTGCGCGATTACATTTCTCGATCATCATCTTCTGCGCGAAGATAACTTCTTCTGCAGGGATTTCTACACCTAGGTCACCACGAGCAACCATGATACCGTCAGAAAGCTCTAGGATTTCGTCGAAGTTGTCCACACCTTCTTGGTTTTCGATCTTAGAGATGATCTGGATGTTCGCGCCGCCGTTTGCTGCGAGAACTTCACGGATCTCTTTCACGTCAGAAGCTTTACGGATGAAAGAAGCGGCAACGAAGTCAACGCCTTGCTCACAACCAAATTTCAGGTCGTTTTTGTCTTTTTCAGACAGTGCAGGCAGGTTTACTGAAACGCCAGGAAGGTTAACACCTTTGTTTTCACCCAGAGCGCCGTTGTTCAGTACTTTACACTTCACTTCAGTGGCTGTTGTTGCGATAACTTCCATCTCGATTAGGCCATCGTCAACTAGGATAGTGTTACCTACAGAGAGGTCAGCCGCGAAACCTGGGTAAGTTACCGCGACAACATCTTTGTTACCGATAACAGAAGTGTCAGTAGTGAAAGTGAACTCTTGACCAGCAACTAGATCAACGTCGTCGCCGTTTTCCAGTTTGATAGTACGGATTTCAGGACCTTTAGTGTCTAGCAGGATAGCAAGTTGCTTACCTGTGTTTTCCATTACTTTACGGAAGTTCGCGATACGAGTGCCGTGTTCAACGTAGTCACCGTGAGAGAAGTTCAGGCGCATTACGTTCATGCCTGCGCTAACTAGCTCAGTTAGCTTCTCAACAGATTCAGTTTTTGGGCCAATCGTACATACGATTTTGGTCTTTTTCATGGAAGAGTCTCTCCGGTCAATATAGTTACAATTTGAAAGTCGGTTGTTGTGCTCGGGAGTGAAAAATATCGGCTTCTTGTTGTGTGTGAGCCGAGCTTTTCGTGCAAATTCACTGCCTTCCAGAGCTGTAAGTCTTTCATCAAGTTTAGTCATTTTATGACCAACTCAATGGGCAAATATTCAGGTTTTTTGTGACTTTCCCCACCTTATATGAAAAAAGTTGCAAAAAAATAACGGTCAATTCTGTAATTTATTTTCTTTTCGGGGGCGAATTCTACCATTGAATGATAGCAATATCACTGCCTAAGAATTGTCTTAGGACAAGGTTTTATCGCTATTTATTAATTTTTTGGATCAAAATAAATGGACGAAAAAGTTTCGTTTGGAATATAATAAATTTCATAACGAAACTTTCATTTCAATTAAAGATGTCGAAACGAAACACGCAACTCAGAAGACACGCGATTTCTAATCTGGTAAACGAGAAAGGCGAAGTCAGTGTTGACGAACTTGCCCATAAGTTTGATACCTCAGAAGTCACTATCCGAAAGGATCTCGCCTCTTTAGAGAAAAATGGCCAACTGCTTAGACGCTACGGTGGTGCTATCTCTATCCCAAAAGAAGTGATTCATGATGAACTCAGTAAACATGTTTCGAATCGAAAGATAAGACTGGCAGAACTGGCCGCGGAGCTGATCCGCGACCACAACCGCATTGTTATCGACAGTGGCAGTACCACAGGGGCACTGATTCAGCAGCTCAATGGCAAACGTGGTTTGGTGGTGATGACCAACTCCTTGCATGTTGCCAACGCGCTGAATGAACTGGAAAGTGAGCCAACCTTGCTGATGACAGGTGGCACTTGGGATACCCATTCTGAATCCTTTCAGGGTCAAGTCGCCGAGTCTGTATTGCGCTCGTACGATTTCGATCAACTGTTTATCGGCGCCGACGGCGTTGACCTTGCGCGTGGCACCACCACGTTTAATGAACTGGTTGGTTTGAGCCAAGTGATGGCGGAAGTATCGCGAGAAGTGATCGTGATGGTGGAGTCTGACAAGGTTGGTCGAAAAATCCCTAATCTGGAGCTTGCGTGGTCGATGATCGACATCTTGATCACCGACGAAGAGCTGTTGCCGGAGCACAAAGCAGAAATTGAAGCAAACGGCGTTCGCGTCATTTGCGCCTAATCCTTATTCTTCGCCATTACTCTTGCTTGCCGAGGGCGAAGAAAACAAAAAATATCAATATGGAGAGATAACTATGTGTGGAATCGTCGGTGCGGTAGCACAGCGAGATGTGGCTGAAATTTTGGTGGAAGGTCTGCGCCGTTTGGAATATCGCGGTTATGACTCGGCGGGTGTGGCGATTGTCGATGCCGAGCACAACCTAACGCGTATTCGTCGTTTGGGTAAAGTGCAAGAGCTGGCGGATGCGGTTAACCAAGCTGAAGTGACGGGTGGTACGGGTATTGCGCACACGCGTTGGGCAACACACGGCGAACCATCAGAAATCAATGCACACCCACATAAATCGGGCGATATCACCGTAGTGCACAATGGCATCATCGAAAACCACGAAGAGTTGCGCGCGCTGCTGCGTGAGCGTGGCTATGTGTTTGAATCGCAAACCGATACCGAAGTGATTGCGCACATGGTTGAGTGGGAACTGCGCACCTCTGCGTCTCTGGTTGAAGCGGTACAAAAAACAGCGAAACAACTGGAAGGGGCTTACGGCACGGTAGCGATGGATCGCAACGATCCGTCACGCATCGTGGTTGCTCGCTCTGGTAGCCCAATCGTGATTGGCTTTGGTGTGGGTGAAAACTTCCTCGCGTCGGACCAACTGGCGCTGCTGAATGTCACGCGCCGCTTTATGTATCTAGAAGAGGGTGATGTTGCTGAGATCACGCGTCGCGAAGTGACGGTGTTTGATGCTTCAGGTGAACGTGTTGAGCGTGAAATCACCGAATCGAATGCTGAGCATGATGCTGGAGATAAAGGCAAATATCGCCATTTCATGCAAAAAGAGATCTACGAGCAACCAACGGCTTTGATCAATACCATGGAAGGGCGCATCTCAGGCGACGCTGTGGTGACGGAAGCGATTGGTGTTAACGCTGCTGAAATTTTGAGCAAAGTAGAGCACGTGCAGATCGTTGCTTGTGGCACATCTTACAACGCTGGGATGACGGCGCGTTACTGGTTTGAAGATCTGGCCGGCGTGAGCTGCGACGTGGAAATTGCCTCTGAATTCCGCTACCGCAAATTTGTCACTCGCCCAAATAGCTTACTGATCACCTTGTCTCAATCGGGCGAAACGGCGGACACGCTAGCGGCGCTGCGTCTGGCGAAAGAGAAAGGCTACATGGCTGCGATGACCATCTGTAACGTGGCGGGTTCTTCTTTAGTTCGTGAATCGGATTTTGCTTTCATGACCCGCGCAGGGGTTGAGATTGGTGTGGCGTCGACCAAAGCGTTTACCACTCAACTTGCGGCACTGCTGATGCTGGTGACGGCGCTGGGCAAACAGCAGCAACGCATCAGCAAAGAGAAAGAGAAAGAGATCGTTCACGCGCTGCATCAACTGCCAAAACAGATCGACGCTGCTCTATCGTTCGAAAAAGACATTGAAGCCTTGGCTGAAGATTTTGCCGACAAGCACCATACGCTGTTCCTTGGCCGTGGCGAGTTCTATCCGATTGCGATGGAAGCGTCGCTGAAGCTCAAAGAGATCTCCTACATTCACGCCGAAGCTTATGCGGCGGGTGAATTGAAACATGGCCCGCTGGCGCTGATTGATGCCGATATGCCAGTAGTTGTGGTCGCGCCAAGCAATGAGCTACTAGAAAAGCTTAAATCTAACATCGAAGAAGTACGTGCACGCGGCGGCTTGCTGTATGTGTTTGCCGATGCCAATGCGGGCTTTGAAGCGGACGCCACCATGAAGATCATCACCATGCCGCACGTCAGTGAGATCACGGCGCCGATCTACTACACCATCCCAATGCAGTTGCTCTCTTACTATGTCGCGCTGATCAAAGGCACGGACGTGGATCAACCACGTAACCTAGCGAAAGCGGTAACGGTAGAATAAATCGTCACCAATTACGAACCGAGGTGTGTGAGTAGAATAAAGTTTCATACTAGTACCCTTTCCATTTAGTTTTGAATGGTTAGTTCATCATAAGCCCGGTGAAGTTTGTTCCGGGCTTTGTCTACATCAAACAACCATTCAATGGATGCTTTCTCTGTATTGCGCATAGTCTCCCAAGCTTTAAGTTCCCGATGTAATTCCTCCCAACTCCCGATACGTCGATTAAGGCATTGCTGATTCATAACGCCGATCTCAATCTCCACCATGTTGAGCCAACTGGCATGAGGAGGGGTATAGTGGAAAGTGATTTTCCTTAATATTCGACGAGCCTCTCCCGCAGGGAACGTGTGATAAAGTGCGCCAGCCTTGTGAGTGGTAAAATTGTCTAATACAACATGAATTTGCTCTGCATCCGGGTAATGTTCATCAACTAACTCTTTCATGCACCAAGCAAAGTCTTCGAACTTTTTGGTTTTTGTTGCTTTCGCATGTCGCCAACCATTATGTCGGTCATACATCAGGAAGATATTCGCTACCGCTTCCCTGCGATATTCATAATCGATGCGTTCTGGTTGTCCAGGTTTAGCTGAAATAGGCTCTCTTGTATGGGAAATCATCTGCTTCATGGCCTCATCGAAGTTAATGACCGGCTCTTTGGGGTTGGCAGGTTGAGCATACAACTCCAAAACTTCTTCCATCTGTGCAATGAAGTCCGCATTGAGTTGACCAATGCACCACATTTTCTTCTGCCATGGTTTGAGTTGATTTTCCTTAAGTCGTGAGCGGATTGTTTCCAGAGAAATACTTTCTAAGTCCGTCAAAGCAATCAGCCTGTCTGCAATTAAAGAAAGCGTCCAGCGAGCGACCCCTTCAGGTGGCTTGGTACAGGCGATAGTGATAAGCGTGGCTTCCTCGCTTGAGCTTAATGCCTTCGGCTGCCCACGACGTTTTCCTTCTTCCAGGGCAGATTGCAGGCCTTCTTCAACAAAACCGCGTTTGGTTCTATAGACCGTTGAAGTACTGGTGTTTAAGAGCTGACATATTTCAGCGTCTGTATGTTGCCTGTGATTTGCCAGTAAAAGGATTTGGGCACGTTTTAGCTTTCTGGCGTTGTGCTTACCTTTACTGGTGAGTTCGTTAAGTTCAGCAATTTCTTCACAAGTCAGTTCAACACGGTAGGAAATATTCATGGCATGATAGGCTTCATTCTTAAAACCAATAATTGATCATACTCCGGTAAAAATGTCGATCTAAGATGGGAAAATGTCTGGAAAATACACCAAAAAACAAGGGCAGTATCTGGCCTATATTTACTACTACACCAAAGTGAATGGACGAGCGCCAGCTCATGCAGATCTACAAGATTACTTTGAGGTATCACCACCAAGTGTTCATCAGATGTTATTGAAGCTTGAAGAGCGTGGATTGATAACGAAAGAAGCTGGTGTCAGCCGAAGTATCAAGGTGGCTATTGATGTAAAAGAGCTACCATTGGATTGGTAGCTCAATCGATCAGAATTAAATGGAAACGGTACTAGGTAATAAAGAATCATACTGAGTATTAAAGTTTCATACTAAAATGGCAGCGATAATAGTACGCTGCCATTTCTAAAACGTTTATGCCCCAATATATGGTACGTCCCGTTATTGCAAGTAGAAATCAAAATAACGAGCTGATTTGCGATAATATATTCAGAGTCTGTTTAGAGACTTATTTAGTCTCAGCTCTATGATGAGGTTCGCGCCAGATTGTCCTCGCAACACGAAAAGCATACTTAAGTCGCTGTTTGGGGCAACAGGTCTTCAATCTGGTGGGGCTTTGTTTCCTAATTCGATTTCAGTTAAAAACACGCCTAACATTACTAATTGTTAAGCGATCACCATCGTTTCGGGCATACCTAGTCCTGTGAGCTTGTTTAACGCTTTTATCATGGCATAAGCTTCGCCAACCTGAGCATTGTAATTTCTTAAGCTTAATGTCCCACCAAGCAGTTTCTTAACTCGGAACATCGCTGTCTCTGAGAGCGAACGCTTATGGTAGCCGTACTTCTTTTTCCAATGCTTATTTGAACCATAGAGTTTCTGGCACCCGATCGCTAGATTGCGAGGATGACCTCGATCCCAGAAGGCCGCCCCTTCACTCGGCGGAATGATTGGAGCGGCTCGTTTGATGCGAATGGCTTCGTAGCACAACCTTGTGTCATAAGTGCCATCGCCAGATATCTCTGCGATTTTTCGTCGGGTCTGCCTGTGCAAGTTAGGCAGCACTTCACTGTCACTCACATTCGATAGACTTAACTCTGCAGCAATGATTTCATGCGTTTCAGTATCAACCGCGAAATGCAACTTTCTCCAGACACGGCGCTTTCCGTCAGTGCCATGCTTTTTGACTTTCCACTCGCCCTCACCGTAGACCTTTAGTCCTGTCGCATCAATGGCTAAATGCTGGATGGTTCCTTTGGTTTTTGTCTTGAACGCGACGTTCACTGTTTTAGCTCGCTTGCTAATTAATGCATGAATAATAAGGGCATGACAATGGCAGTTGAGCGAGCTTAAAAATAGAGTTAATGAACCCTTGAAGACCTCTCAAGGGCATTGAAAATACGCGTTTAACCATAAGTGCTGTCGTAATGGCTAAGTCGCTAAACAAGCGAGGTCTACCGCGGTTTCACTGTTTGATTTGCTTCCATAGCTGGATGGCTTCTTCATCTATCCAAAATGTCAGTGAGCCGCGATTAATTAAAGCTTGGTTATAGTGCTTCCAATTGGTTGTCTTGTAGCGAGGCTTGGCCATTGGTCTAAGTGTTTGAGTGAACTTGGCTGATCAGATCGTGGGTTACTGATTTAGTTCCCTGATTTAGAAAACAAAGCCCTCAAAATCCATTCAAACATGGTTGTGCTTTGGGGAAATTATGAGGGGACCCCTCAGAACAAAGCCCCCAGTCTATACCGAATTAACTTGAAGATGCAGGCTTAAGAACCTGAAAATTATCATTAATTCGAGATGCCAAAGAGCCTGCGATCTCTGGAAGAGTCACAGCAAAAAATTGGTCTATTGCCGCCTTGAAGTCCTGCTTTCTTTTGAAGTAAACGTTGTTCCTCGACTTCTCATTCATTACTTTCCATAGCCGCTCTATTGGGTTGAGGTTTGGGCTGTAAGGTGGAAGATAATGCAGTTCAATATTAAGGACAAACGCCGCATCTTTGACTAAGTCACTGCGGTGATATCCCGCACCATCTAAGATGATGTGGAGCTTGTTATTTAATGGATAACGCTCTCTGATTTGGCAGAAGAAACGGGCGATACTTTCACTGTTTATGCTCTCGTAATCATTAATGATAGTGCCGCCAATATCGGTAAGATTCAAAGCACCAATGAGGTTGAGACGACTTCGACTTCCCGTTGTTTCAACCGATTTATCTTGCCCTGTTCGTATCCAACCATGAGATATTTTGGTCGCTTGAGTTGGGTGAACGGCATCGATAAATAGAATCGACTCGTCCTTGCTACAGCTTGCCTTTAGAGCTTCATAAGCCTCTATGAATGCTAGCTGTTTTGCTTCATCAAACTTGTGTGGAACACCTTTCGGTTGCTTGTAGCTAAAACCAGCGGTGAAAAAAGGTAATAGTGAACTGAAAAATTGGGTTAACCAGCAATTGATTGAATTAGGAGAGCAGCATTACTTACTAGAGTTATATGATCGCTATGTGCGTGATCGTTTACCAGAAAATACTGATCCTTATGACGTAATTGTTGAAGTTCATCCACAGAGCTGAAGGTAGTAAGCTGGAAAAATACAATCATCTTCAGCTTTGCTGCCAGTTTCAATTATTCTATAGAGTGGAGTTAATTCACCCGTGCCTTACCGAATACCTAAGTCGGTAAGGCATATCTATTGAAGAGCGGTTAATGCAATAGTGAGAATATCGTAAGCGCCAAGGCAACCGCATTATTGTTAACTCAGGCTACATCAGTATAACAGTGGCCTTACCTCCCAATGAATCAGAACGATTATATCGGGGACGCTAAAACTGTATCCAATTTTAGTTGTCCACTACAATATAATTTTTTCAGAAAACATTATATTTTATTGTTAGTTACTTTTTGAATAAGTGTTCGTTATCCTGTGTTTTTTATAGGAGGACAATATGAAAATACTTCTTATTGGTGGTAGCACTACCCTAGGCTCTAAATCAGAGATCTTACTGGATTATGTGGAGAAAAATTTAATTAACCACGGTGGAGAGATTAAAAGATATCGTCCGCAAAGTTTTAATGCCAGTGAGTTGGTTAGCTATGATTTCAGTAGCCCTGATATTATAAGTTTTCAATTGTCAGTAAAGGAGTCGGATATAATCTTTATATCCACACCCGTTTATCAAGCTTCGTACAGCGGAGCCTTAAAGCTCTTACTGGACTTGATCCCACAAAATGGTTTGTCTAACAAGGTGGTTATCCCGTTAGCATCTGGAGGCTCTAATGCCCATTTGCTGATGCTAGATTACGCACTGAAACCAGTACTATCCAACCTAGGGGCTTCGCATTTACTCCCATCCATTTTTGCTACTCCACAAGATTTTATTAAGCAAAGTGATGAAAATATTCTGCTAAGTGAATCAATTAAACGGCGATTGGATGAATCCATTTCTCATCTATTTCAATATTTCAATAATGAGACAATTATATTCAATGCATTTCGAGCTAAGCCTAATGAAATTGTCATGAAATTAGCATAGAAACTCTCGTTCTAATTTGCAGTTATCCATTGTTGCTAGGCAAATATACATACCTGAATTGATTGTTTATCAACTTGAATAAAATGAATTATTTTGGCTGTGGTTATTTAGGAAAAAGGGAATACACATGACAAGAAAAATCAAATTAGGCGCATTTCTTCCAGGAGGAGGCCAGCACATTGCTTCATGGAGACATCCTGATCAACCTGCTGATGGCGCAACCAATTTTGAGTTTCATAAGCAGTTAGCGCTGACGGCTGAGCGCGGGCTATTCGATGCGTACTTTTTGGCTGATGGATTAGCGGTATCTCTGGGGGGAGTAACGGAAGGCGGCTTTGCGCGCGTAGCGGGTTTTGAACCCGTCACACTGTTCGCTGCTTTGGCGCCAATCACTAAGAATCTGGGCTTTATCGCTACAGCGTCAACGACGTATGAAGAGCCATACAATCTGGCACGAAAATTTGCTTCACTGGATCTCATTTCATCAGGCCGAGCTGGGTGGAACGTGGTGACGACGGCCACTGATGCGGCTGCGCATAACTTCAACTTAGAAACTCAGCACCCTCATGCATCCCGCTATGCTCGAGCCAGAGAACATGTCGATGTCGTAAAGAAACTGTGGGATAGCTTTGAGGATGATGCGTTTATTCGAGATAAAAAGTCAGGCGTGTTTTATGACGCGCAAAAGGTGCATCGAACCGATCATGCAGGCGTGCATTTTAAGGTGAAGGGGCCTTTGAATATCCCACGCTCTCCTCAGGGGCATTCGGTCATCGTTCAAGCTGGTCAATCGGAAGATGGCCGGGCGTTAGCGGCTGAAAGCGCAGAAGTGATTTTCACGGCTCAGCAGCACCTTTCGACCGCTCAGGAGTTTTACCGGGATATTAAGCTGCGAGCGAAAGCACAAGGGCGGAATCCAGACCATATTTTGGTTATGCCTGGGGTTGCCCCGTTTGTTGGACGTACCGAAGCAGAAGCGTGGGAAAAGTATCATCAGTTGACATCATTGATTGTTGAATCCGATGGCGTTTCTCTGCTCAACGGTTTAACTGGTGGAACACTGGATCTGTCGCATTATGATTTGGATGGCCCGCTACCGAATATTCCGTTAACTGAAGGTATGAAATCACGTCAGGTATTACTACGCGAAATTGCCGATGAACATCAATTCACGATTCGCCAACTGTATGAATGGGTTGCTACAGCGCGTGGACATTATACCGTTGTCGGAACTGCCGAGCAGGTTGCGGATCAACTACAAACGTGGTTTGAGAACGAAGCGGCGGACGGGTTCAATATTTTACCTCCCTATCTACCGACTGGTCTGGATGACTTTGTGGAGTTAGTGATCCCTGAGTTACAAAAACGTGGGTTGTTCCGTACGGAATATGAAGCGACAACGTTGAGAGGAAATCTGGGGCTACCTCTGCCAGTGAATCGTCATGCGAAAACACAAAAAGACACAGAGCAAGCCGCTTAATGGGAGAGGAGCACAGTATGTTAATTTTGATCAAAAATATATCATGGCGACGTTGGTATCGGGATAACTCTCATGCCGACTCAAGAGAATTCGGGCATCAGCGACGGTTTAAATTCATTGCGGAATATGGGTTGCTGATGCTCTTTTTCGCTGGTTGGCAAATAGCCAGTACACAAGGCTGGCTAAACGCTGCGGTCATTCCACCTTTAGATCGTATTTTTGCCGCATTATGGCAGGGCATTTCATCTGGTGCGCTATTAGACGATATCGCAATCAGCCTGCAACGGGCCGGTATCGCATTTCTTTCCTCTGCTCTGGTTGGCATCCCATTAGGTCTAGTGATGGGGCAAATTCGTATCGTAGAACGTGCATTAGACCCTATCCTGCAATTGTTCCGCCAAACTTCGGCTCTGGCGCTCTATCCGGTATTTATTCTGCTTCTTGGGCTGGGTGAGGCGTCTAAAGTTTTTGTTATTTTCTGGTCATCTCTGTTCCCATTGCTGCTGGCAACCATCAGTGGTGTGAAAGGTGTGGATAGCAAACTTCTGGAGATGGCGCGAACATACGGTGCATCACCATTGACTCTTTTTACCCGTATCATTCTGCCGTCTTCCATCCCTTCAATATTCGTCGGATTAAGACTATCGGCGACATCTGCGTTGTTATTGCTCATCGCCTCAGAAATGATTGGTGCTAATAAGGGCATAGGATTTCAGGTGATGAATGCTCAGTACAATTTTCAGATCCCTTCCATGTTCGCGGCCATCTTTCTATTGGCCTTTTTAGGCATATCTGTGAATTTCGTATTGGTGCGTTTACAACGTCGATTGTGTCGTTGGCACAGCGCATATGCACACTGAATGCTCAAGTCCACCATGTAACTCAATGAAATAGAAAAAGAAAAGTAATCAGGCACAACGTGCCACAGTAAAGTGCTCAGATTGAAAAGGATTTAAAATGAAGAAAATATCAAGAGTTGTAGCCGCGTTTGCCACATTGATCAGTTTGTCTCTACCAGTTGTTGCACAAGATAAAGTTGTTTTCCGGAGTTTATCCAGCCATGGCAGTGTATCGGCCCATGAACTGGCACAGGAGCTAGGGTATTTCGACAAGACGAATGTAGAAATAAAAAATGTCGGGTATGCAGGTGGAGGTCCAGAATCGCTGTTTGCTTTGGCGTCGGGCAGTGTGGACATTGGTGGTGCAGCAACCCCTGCCGTCATTAATGCAGTTGCGAGCGGCAATGCATTTTTGGTCGCCTATCCAGAAAATGGTATCAACAAACAAACGCAATCGCTCTTTACCGTATTAGAGGGGAGCCCGATTCGATCTATCAAAGACATTGCTGGTAAAACCATTGCAGTGAATACGTTAGGTGCGCACCTTGATTATACCGTCAGAGAAGCGCTGCGCTCAGTTGGGTTGCCACCAGATGCAGCAAATTTGGTGGTGGTCCCCGGCCCTCAATTGGAACAAGTACTGCGTTCTGGGCAGGTAGATATTGCCGCATTCGGCTATTGGCAGACAACGTTTGAAGGTGCCGCACGATCACATGGTGGGTTGAGAAGTGTGTTTGGGGATACGGATGTCTTGGGGAATATTGCGGGCGGTTTTACCGTACTGCGAGAAGATTTTGTGCAGCGACATCCTCAGGCAGCAAAACAGTTCACATTGCAATCAGCAAAAGCGTTGGATTTTGCCAGAGAGAATCCTGAGGAAACGAAAGCCGCCATTGCCCGCATTTTGAAAAAGCGTGGGGAAAACCCAGACATCGCGCAATACTTTGCCGGCTATGGAGTACGTGCGGGAGGGTTACCTGACAAACAAGATCTGCAATTTTGGATCGATGTGCTGACACGAGAAGGCCGAGTTAAGCCCGAGAGTATTGATGCTCAGTCTTTGATTCTAAGCCTGAACTAAGAGGTCACCTATGGCAAATCTACATCCGCAAGAACGAGGGGCCATTTCGGTGCGCAATCTCAGCAAATCCTTTGTCCTCAACGGGCAGCGGCTCAACGTATTAAACAACCTAAATATTAACCTTAAAGCAGGGAAAGTGTTGGCGATTGTCGGACCAAGTGGGTGTGGAAAAACGACATTGCTGCGGCTACTGGCCGGGCTTGAGGAGCCTGATAAAGGCGAGGTGACGATTGATGCTCAACCTGTACATGGGCTAGGACGTGAAAGAGCAGTGATCTTTCAGGAACCGAGGTTGTTACCTTGGCTGTCGGTACTCGATAACGTCAGTTTTGGTCTGGAAGTTCAAGGGGTCTCTAAAGAGAAAGCCAGAGAAGTGGCACGAGATACCTTGCGATTAGTGAAATTGGCAGAATTTGAGCACGCTTGGCCAGGGCAACTATCAGGCGGCATGGCTCAGCGTGTAGGGATTGCCCGAGCTCTGGCGGTTCAGCCAGAAATTTTGTTACTGGACGAGCCGTTAGGGGCACTGGATGCCATTACGAAAATTAAGATGCAGGAAGAGTTAGTGCGTATATGGCAGGAAGAAAATATCACCATGATTCTGGCGACCCATGATCTGGAAGAGGCGATCTATCTTGCGGATCAAGTGCTGATTCTGCCCAAAGAACAGGGTGGTAAGCCGAAACAACTGGATATTGATTTACCTCGTCCTAGGGAACGCTCGCAGCAAGACTTTGTCTTTTTGCGGCAAAGCCTGATGACCGAATTTGGCTTGCACTAACTCTAACTATCCCCTTCATTTGTACATTCTGACGATACCGAACAGATAGGACAGAAGGGGATGACCATCAAATTTCTATGAGGGAGCAAAAGGATGTCAACGACAACCACCCAATCCTTTACCATTACACCACTGCGCTATGCGTTAGGAGCGAAAATATCCGGGATTGATATGAATCGACCGCTGACTCACACACAGTGGAAACAACTCCAGGCGGCCTCGAATCAATACCATGTTCTGATTTTTCAGGGTCAAACTTTGTCTGATCAAAGCTTGTTTGATTTTGCGACCTATTTTGGTGATGTATTTATCCCGCCAGCAGATGTGCCAGTCTTAGCTTCAGATGCACAGGGTAACGTGCCCTCCGTGGTGCCTGTTTCGAATAAGCAAGGTGGTCATACCGGGAATGTGGAATTGCATCCTCATATCGACCATCTCTGGACTCCGAGACCATCGAAAGCGTCGTTTCTTTATGCCGTACAAGTGACTCAAGATGGAGGGCAGACTACATGGTATAACTTACAAAAAGCATGGGAAGCACTGGATACGAAAACGAAAAAGCAGATCGCGGCATTATCTCTCGTCACGTACAACCCTTTTTTGAACGAACCAGGTGAACAAAGACCGCTGTATCGGGACAACAACATCCCCACCAAAGGGAAGGGGTACGTGCACCCATTAGTACTGACGCATCCTGAAAGTGGGAAGTCGTCCCTCTATCTCAGTGCCGATACTGAAGTGGAAATTCCCGAGCTTGATAATGAGGCTGGAAAAGCGTTAATTGAAAGGTTACGCGTACATACATTCAGCGCCGAGTTTGCCTATCAGCATCAGTGGCAAGTCGGAGACGTTGTTTGGTGGGACAATCGTTCTACTGCTCACGCTAGATCTTCGTTTCCATCAGAGCAAATCCGAGATTTACGCCGCGTCAGCTTGGCTGGTTCTCGACCCGTGTAATACTCAGCCAGACAGAAGGATTGTAAAAGGGAGTGCCACACAGCACTCCCTTTTACAATACAGTGAGTCATTGAAGTCTTATATCTGGTAGTTGAAACCTGCATAATTTAATGCTGATTTATCTCGGTAGATTTCAGAGTGGATATCATCTAGTGACAATGAGGGGTTACATAAGTTGAGGAAAAAATGAGTATAGTCGGGTTGTAGTTTATGGCTCTTGACGCCCAACCAGACCGTATTGGTGGCGAAAAGGTGAGATGCATCAATACGCACTAGTGAGCTGTCTTCGTCAGAATGGATGGCTTTTTCAGCAATAATGCCGACCCCCATTCCTAAGGACACATAGGTTTTAATGACATCAGAATCTTGAGCACTCAGCACGATTTCTGGCTGCTGCTCTTGAGTGGCAAAAGCACGATCAATGTTACTTCTTCCGGTTAACCCTCGATGATAGGTAATCAACGGCCATTGCACCAATTGTTCTAACGTCAAGTTTTCTTCATCCGCAAGAGGGTGATTGCTCGGTGCAATGACTCGATGATGCCACTGGTAGTACTCAAAAGTGGCGATTCCCCCATTTTCAGCCAAAAGTTCACTGGCAATCCCAATGTCTGCTTCGCCATTTTGTACCATGGTGAGGATGTCTTTAGGGCTGCCCTGATAGATCACCAATTTTACTAGTGGATAATGCACTCGAAATTCTTTGATCACTTCAGGTAGAGCGTAGCGAGCCTGTGTATGGGTTGTTGCGATCACTAATTTCCCAACTTTGGGTTGTGCAAAATTTTGCGCTAACCGTTTGATGTTGGCTGCTTCATTTAGAATCTTTTCCGCCATCACCAGTAAGTCCTCACCAGGCTTTGTCATGCCCAATAGACGCTTTCCCTTACGGACATAGAGTAGCAGCCCTAATTCTTCTTCTAATTCTTTGATGTTACGGCTAACACCAGATTGAGAAGTATAAAGTGCATTCGCAACTTCAGTCAGGTTAAAGTTCTGTTTAACGGTTTCTCGTACAATTCTAAGTTGTTGAAAATTCAATATGGCATTCCTTTATTGTGGGCGACTCACTAGGCAAATTGGGACACAGTTTTTGGCGTCAGCCACAGATGTGTCTTAGCTTGGATTTCGTCTAGTACGGGATCATGACTGGATAGCTCCACTTCCACCAATTGCTGGTTATCTAAGCTGTAAGCTTCCAATCGAACCATGTTCCCTAGCGCTAATTTGCGCGCGACTGTCACGGGGATGGCATCTGGCCGATGTTCCGTATTTACAGCAAAATCATGAGGCCGACAGTAGACTCTCTCGGTTTGCTCTCCATGAGTTGAAACAACATCGCTCGGAGTAAAAGAAAGACCGTTGGAGCCTTCGAGATACAAGCGGTTGGATGAACCGACAAATTGGTAAACAAACTCGGTGCGTGGTGTTCGGTAGATTTCTTCAGGCGTGCCAATTTGCTCGATTTGCCCCTTGTTCATCACCACAATGTGATCAGCAACTTCCAACGCTTCCTCTTGATCGTGAGTCACAAATAAGCTTGTGATATGCAGTTCATCGTGCAGTTTTCGTAGCCAGCGGCGCAGTTCTTTACGCACTTTTGCATCCAGCGCCCCAAAGGGTTCATCCAGTAGTAACACTTGTGGCTCAATGGCTAACGCTCTTGCTAAGGCTACCCGTTGACGTTGACCTCCAGACAGTTGCGCTGGATAACGATCAGCCAACCATTCCAACTGCACCAGTTCCAGCAGTCGGTTTACTTTCTGTTTAATGGTGGATTCATCAGGACGACTGGCTTTAGGTTTAGCGCGTAGGCCAAAGGCCACATTTTCAAAAATAGTCATGTGGCGGAACAGCGCGTAGTGTTGAAACACAAACCCGACTTGACGTTCACGGATGTCCAATCCGGAAACGTTTCGTCCCTGAATATGAACACTACCTGAGTCAGGGCGCTCTAAGCCGGCGATGACTCTTAACAGGCTGGTTTTTCCACAACCTGAAGGGCCAAGTAGTGCTACAAGCCCCCCCCACTGGGAAACTCAATACTGACGTTGTTTAATGCGGTAAATTGTCCAAAATGTTTGTACAGTCCTGAAACTTGAATACTCATAATGATGCCTATTGAATTCGGTTATTTTTCTTGGTGCAAATTGCGTTGCAAAATTTCTTTAATGATCAGGGTGACGATTGCCAATAACGCTAATAGAGAGGCGCAGGCAAATGCCGCCGTAAATTGATATTCGTTGTAGACCACTTCAACATGGAGCGGCAGAGTGTTCGTGAGTCCGCGGATATGCCCAGATATGACGGAAACCGCGCCAAAGTCGCCCATTGCTCGGGCGTTACACAAAATGACGCCATAGAGCAATGCCCACTTAATGTTGGGTAGAGTGATTCGATAGAAAATCATCCAGCCGGACGCGCCTAATACTCTGGCCGCTTCCTCTTCATCGGTGCCTTGTGACTGCATTAGCGGGATCAGTTCACGGGCAATAAATGGAAAAGTGACAAAAACCGTTGCCAACACGATACCAGGAACCGAGAACGCAATCTGAATGCCATACTGCGCCAGTGTTTCACCAAACCAGCCTTCACTGCCAAACAGCAGAATGAAAATAAGGCCTGCAATGACGGGGCTGACGGAAAACGGGAGATCAATTAACGTCATCAATAAGCGTTTACCGACGAACTCAAACTTTGTTACCGACCAAGCGGCTGCCAGACCGAAAATCAGGTTTAAAGGCACAGCTATAGCGGCAACGAGTAGGGTCAGTTTGATCGCGCTAAGGGCATCGGGTTCAGTAATCGAGGCCAGATACACATGCCATCCCGAACGAAATGCTTCATAGAGCACCATCAAAAGAGGAAGAATGAGAGTAAAGACCACAAAGACTAATGCAATTGCGGTTAAGGTTTTTCTCACCCAAGCCCGTTCGGTTGTTGCAGACGGATGTACTGTCATGGTGGGCCGAGGTGAAAGAAGACCTTGAGTCGTGCTTTGGTTCATGCCATTACTCCTTGATGTTTTTTCTCACGCAGCTCCAGCCAGCCTTGTAAAGTGTTAATCACAAAAAGCATGATCAGAGAAAAAGCCAACATGGCACAAGCGATGGCTGTCGCGCCAGGATAGTCGAACTGCTCTAGTTTGGTGACAATCAGTAGCGGGGTAATTTCAGAAACAAACGGTAAGTTACCCGCGATAAAAATCACTGAACCGTACTCGCCCACACCGCGAGCAAACGCTAAGGCAAAACCTGTCAGAAGTGACGGCAGGAGATGCGGAATAATCACACGGCGGATGGTATACCAACGGCTCGCTCCCAAAGCAGCAGCAGCCTCCTCCAGCTCTTGCTCAAAATCTTCCAAAATCGGCTGCACCGTTCTGACGACAAACGGAAAACCGATAAATATCAGCGCTAGTGTGATCCCCAACGGGGTATAAGCCACTTTGATTCCGGCTTGCAATAAAGGACCGCCAATAGGGCCGTTTGGGCCGTAAATTGCGACTAATGCAATGCCCGCTACCGCTGTCGGTAAAGCAAATGGAAGATCAATCAACGCGTCAACAATTCGTTTGCCACGAAAAGAGTAACGTACTAGCACCCATGCGACTAAAGAGCCAAAGATCAAATTGATCAATGCAGCCACAAAAGCAGCACCAAAGGTGAGCTGATAAGAGGCAACGACTTGCGGATGTGTCACGACCGCCCAAAATTGTGACCAACTGAGAGTCATGGTTTTACCCACGAGTGCCGCCATCGGGAGTAAAACGATCAACCCGAGATAAAACAGGGTGTAACCCAGACTCAATGAGAGTCCGGGGATCACTGAATATTGTTTGAATCCTCTCATTTATTTTTGACCCGGTTGGTAAATTTCATCAAACACACCACCGTCATTGAAATGCGTTTGTTGTGCTTGTTGCCAACCACCAAATTCGTCATCAATCGTGATCAGATGGACATCGGGAAAGCGAGCCAGGTCACTTTTCTCTGCATATTGAGGGCTTACTGGACGGTAGAAATGTTTCGCTGCTAATCTTTGTGCTTCAGGGCTGTAAAGGTATTCAAGATAAGCTTGAGCTTCTTTGGCTACACCATGTTGCTGTGCATTTTTGTCAACGACAGTAACAGGAGGTTGGGCTAGGATACTGATAGACGGTACGACGATTTCAAATTCACTGGCACCTTGTAGCTTCTCTGTGGTCAGCAAAGCTTCGTTTTCCCATGCGAGCAGAACATCACCAATACCATTACGAACAAAGGTGTTTGTTGAGCCTCGCGCGCCTGAGTCAAGAACCGGAACATGCCTGTACAAATCTCTGACAAATTGGCGGATTTTTGTTTCATCCCCATGATACTGTTTAGCCGCATAAGCCCATGCGGCCAAGTAGTTCCAACGTGCACCACCGGAGGTCTTGGGGTTAGGAGTAATGACTTCAACGCCGGGCTTGATCAAGTCTCCCCAGTCTCGAATATTTTTGGGGTTGCCTTTGCGTACCAGAAAGACGATAGTCGAAGTATAAGGTGCGCTAGCATGAGGGAGCTGGTTTTGCCAATCGGCATTGAACAGTTGCGTACGAGCTTGTACAGCATCAATATCGTAGGCTAGAGCCAGCGTTAGAACATCTGCTTTTAGGCCATCAATCACCGCTCGAGCTTGTTTACCTGATCCTCCATGTGATTGACGGATCTGAACATCAATTCCCGTTTTTTCTTTGTAGTCTTGGCTGAAACTTTCATTAAACTCACGGTAAAACTCTCGCGTTGGATCATAGGAGACATTGAGTAAGGTCTTGGTCTCTGCCCACAATTGCCCGCTAAAGCCTGCCAATGCGGCGATCAAAGTTATTCCCACTATTTTTTTCATAACGATTCCTTTTGGATTGAGTATTGAGTCCTTATCTCAATTACAAAAAGAATGCCAGTTTTTAACTTATTGATTTAAATTGTTAATTTTTATTTGTTATATTAAATTTCATTTTTATAACAAAAAAACCACTAAATACAGTGGTTTTTCATTGAATAAATGGACGATATTCATCTTTATGGTTGTGTGATGTCAATGAGGCTATCAAGGAGCATCTTTACTTTGGGATAGGGGCCATGTCCAGACTCAATATTAATATGCCCGGCATATCCAGCGTTGTGAAACAACATTCCCCACTTTAATGACAACTCGTGTGCGTCCTTATAATCCATCCACGGATCATTCTGGGAAGCAACGATGAGTCCAGTAATTCCTAGCGGCTTATCTGGTAGAGCGGTTGAAATGGTTGGGGAAGTTGGAAAATCATTGATATGTCCATCTTCCGTGAAGCGAAAGGGAGAGGCTGGCGCAACAAGTAAAGCCGCATTCACCATGTGTCTATGCTGTTTTATTGCCAGTGCAGCAGCAAGGCAACCAAAACTGTGAGCAACAATGGTCACAGGGTGTGTTTGCTGAGCAAGATACTCGCTGATGTGTGCAGACCAATTGAAAAGTGCGGGTTGGTGATAGTCAATGGCCTTGAGACGCTGCGCATTAGGATATTGTTTTTCAATCCAAGTTTGCCAGTGGCCTCTCGGGCTGCCTTTGTAGCCAGGGACGATGAGAATGTTACCTTTCATAGTTCATTTCCATATTGTCTTTGAGATGTAGCTGTCCCCAATCAGATCTTGTGCCATTTTCTCCTGCTAGATAATCACCCTCCAGTAAGTTACTGATAAATAATGACTATTTGTATTGTTTTCAATCTTTAATATAACTTTTTATTCGATTTAGTAATTAAAAATCATTTATAAATAACATTTATTCCATTTAATCTCGCTGATAATCTCTGAAATCGATGGAATGGTTACCATGATTATTGGATACAACAAAGGTTTAAAACGTGCGATACGTGAAGTTGAATTGGTCGCACAAACGGACTCAACTGCATTAATTCTTGGCGAAACAGGCTCGGGAAAGGAACTTATAGCGCGTTATATTCATCAACACTCCTCAAGAGCTAACAATAGTTTCATTCGTGTAAACTGTGGTGCTATTCCGTCGGAGCTGATTGATTCAGAGCTTTTTGGCCATGAAAAAGGGAGCTTTACTGGGGCCTCATCGCAAAAAAAAGGTTGGTTTGAAAGAGCGAACGGTGGAACCCTTTTTTTAGACGAAATTGGAGAATTGAGCCTAGCGGCACAGGTTCGTTTGCTTAGGGTGCTTCAAGAAGGGACTCTAACGCGTGTTGGTGGAGAACAAGAGATCGATGTGAATGTCCGTATCGTTGCAGCAACGCACCGAAATCTGGAAGAGTCAGTTAAAGACGGTATCTTTCGTGAAGATCTTTGGTTTCGAATTAATGTTTTTCCTATTCGTTTACCAGCGTTGCGAGACAGAATAGAAGACATTGCTGATTTAGCAGAGTACTTTGCTCAGAAAGCATCCAATAAACTAGGCCTTCCGTTGGCCTTACCCACAGAGTCACAAATTAGTTACCTGAAAAAATACGAGTGGCCTGGTAACGTGCGGGAGCTTCAGGTCATCATTGAAAGAGCGGCAATACTGGGTCAAGGTGCATTTTTGGCGATAGAAGAATCGCTCGTTCTTCCTCAGGCATCTATAGACAATAATGGTAAGGTTGCTAATCAGGTAAGAGAACCAATACGTACAAATGGCGTTTTTCTGACTTTAAATGAAGCGTTAAAGCTGCACATTACTAAAGCGTTAGTTCATTGTCATGGTCGAGTTGAAGGTCCATTTGGGGCGGCACAACTGCTGGCAATTAATCCGAATACGCTTCGATCAAAAATGAAAACTCTGGGAATTGGCAAAACGAATTACTTTAAGTAGATATTGGTTCTGTGGAGTAAACAACTTATATGTAACTGAGTGTCTTGTCCTGAACTGTTTCACGGCTTGCAATCGCCCCAAAATCTTACTAGATGAAGGCACACTAATCGATCAAGTCATGACATGTAGTCAAAACTGTCATTTCGTTTATGAGTCAGTACATTGTAAGCGCATCATAAACCCCGCATTCTAATCGTCTAGCCCGAATAATAAGATCAAACCTCCAACCCAAAGGAGATTTGAAATGGCCAAACGACGCACTAACCAAGAATGGCGAACCCTGTTCGAACACTATGAATCCAGCCAGTTATCACAACGATTATTCTGTGAACGTAACGGACTGAGCCTCTCCACTTTTTACGCTAAGCGCCAACAGTTAAAGCACTGCGAAAAACCGAACACGGTTGGCTTTGTTAAAGCAGAAGTCGTTGAAAAGACGACAAAGTATCAAGCCACTCACGTTGTCGTTGCCAACATGACACTACTTGTAAACAGTGTTGAACTGAGCATTCCGCAAGGCACGCCAGCGGCCTATCTCGCAGAGCTTATCGGTGCGTTATCATGAAACGCATGCTCAGCGCTCCAAAGATTTACTTGTATCGTGAAAGCGTCGATTTTAGAAAGTCCATCAACGGCCTCGCTGCGATTATCGAAAATGACACCGACTTGCCCTTGGGCAGCGGCGCACTGTTCCTGTTCACCAACAAACAGCGCGACAAAATCAAAGTGTTGTACTGGGATAAAACAGGCTTCGCTCTTTGGTACAAACGTCTTGAAAAAGCGAAGTACAAGTGGCCATCAAAAGAGAAAAACGAGGTATTTACCCTAACTCAATTCGAGCTTGATAGACTGCTTTCTGGCTTCACGATTATCGGCCACAAACCCGTCATAATAAACGATTTTACAATGACTTAAGCGATAATAAAGTCTTATCCACCAAGCATTAACGGCATGATTTTAGTATCATCAATGCCATGAAAAAGACGCCAAATATCAACCCAGAAAGCCAAGATGTTGCCGAGCTACAAGCGATGGTGAAAGCACTGTTGGCGTCAGAAATCCAATTGAAACAAGAGCGCCAGTCGCTGCTTGAACAGCTTAAACTTGCCTTCGACCGCCAGTTCGCTAAACGCTCAGAGGCATTAAGGCCTTACGATGAATCCCAAGGTGACCTCTTCAACGAAGCGGAATGTGAAGCCGCTAAGGAAGAAGAGGTTGACGTTGTCACAACGACCACCACAAAGAAGAAACGCGGTAAACGTCAGCCCCTGCCAAAGAGCTTGCCTCGTGAGGTTATCGAACTCGATTTAGACGACAATGAAAAGCAGTGCGCTTGCTGCCAACATAACCTGCATAAAATCGGTGAAGACCGCAGTGAAAAGCTTGAGTTCACGCCAGCGGTACTCAAAGTGTTGGAATATGTTCGTCCTAAATATGCTTGCCGCCAATGCGAGCAAACTCAGGACAACAGCCGCATTGTTCAAAAGCCAGCGCCGCAAAGTATTATCCCTAAGAGCTTCGCCACAGAAAGCTTGTTGGCCAATATCATCCTCGGCAAATACCAATACGCGATGCCACTTTATCGACAAGAGTCGTTGTTTACCCAGTCGGGTATCGAGCTATCACGAACCACTATGGCAAGGTGGATTATCCAAGTCAGTGAAAAGTTCGCCCCGCTTTATGCGGCCTTGAAAGCGCACCTACTTGAGCAAGTGGTGATTCAGGCGGATGAAACGCCGCTCAATGTCCTCAAAGAAGATAAACAGTGTTACATGTGGCTCTACTGCTCGGGCGCGGACTCGCCAGATGCCGCCCTCCCTAATGTGAGAAATATCGTATCCGCCCCATGATCCCACGGGGCGATATTGTTAGTGTTTGAAGTTCCAAGGCAGGAGTGCATCGATATCAGGTTCCGCTTTCGCTAACTCCTGCATGCACTTGACCATGTAGTCGTAAAGGATAAGGCCGCTGGCTTTCGCTGTCTCGACGATACTGTAAAGCATCGCGCTCGCTTCCGCTCCATTGGGATTGGTCGAGAAGAGCCAGTTCTTTCTCCCAATAACCAGCGGTTTTATTGCGCGTTCAGCACGGTTATTGTCTATCGATAAGTGACCGTCATCGATATAGCGAATGAGCTTCGGCCACTGACCGAGCGTGTATTTTATCGCTTTACCCAGCGGGCTAGACTCAAGCACTTTCTGAGTTGTCATCCATTCATAAAGCTCATCCAGTATCGGCTTAGCATGCTCTTGGCGCTCTGCTTTCCGTTTTTCGGCACTGGCACCTTTTAAGCGGGATTCTATCCCATAGAGTTTCTGGATTTTGGCCAGCGCTTTATCCGCTTTGCCTGACTTACCTTTGCCTTGAAGCTTTTTCGCGTCCATGAACTTGCGCCGAGCATGCGCAAAGCAACCGACATTGGTGACTCGATGAAGCCCATCATAAACACCATAGCCATCGGTTTGCAGATACCCATCATAGTCGCCCAAGAAGGCAACAGGGCACGACCTCGCGCGACTGTTTTGATAGTCATACAAGACGATATTTTTTACATTGGGCAGTGCGGCATCTGGCGAGTCCGCGCCCGAGCAGTAGAGCCACATGTAACACTGTTTATCTTCTTTGAGGACATTGAGCGGCGTTTCATCCGCCTGAATCACCATTTGCTCAAGTAGGTGCGCTTTCAAGGCCGCATAAAGTGGAGCGAACTTCTCACTGACTTGGATAATCCACCTTGCCATGGTGGTGCGCGAGAGTTCGATACCCGACTGGGTAAACAACGACTCTTGTCGATAAAGTGGCATCGCGTATTGGTATTTGCCGAGGATGATATTGGCCAACAAGCTTTCTGTAGCGAAGCTTTTAGGGATAATACTTTGCGGCGCTGGCTTTTGAACGATGCGGCTGTTGTCCTGAGTTTGCTCGCATTGGCGGCAAGCATATTTAGGACGAACATATTCCAACACTTTGAGTACCGCTGGCGTGAACTCAAGTTTCTCGCTACGGTCTTCACCGATTTTATGCAGGTGATGTTGGCAGCAAGTGCACTGCTTTTCATCGTCGTCTAAATCAAGTTCGATAACCTCACGAGGCAAGCTCTTTGGCAGGGGCTGACGTTTACCGCGTTTCTTCTTTGTGGTGGTCGTTGTGACAACGTCAACCTCTTCTTCCTTAGCGGCTTCACATTCCGCTTCGTTGAAGAGGTCACCTTGGGATTCATCGTAAGGCCTTAATGCCTCCGAGCGTTTAGCGAACTGGCGGTCGAAGGCAAGTTTAAGCTGTTCAAGTAGGGATTGACGCTCTTGTTGCCACTCATTTTTCTCCGACATCAGCACTTTCACCATCGCTTGTAGCTCGGCAACATCTTGGCTTTCTGGGTTGATATTTAGCGTCTTTTTCATGGCGTTGATTATACTAAAATCATGACGTTAACGCTTGGTGGATAAGAGTTTATTATCGCTTAAGTCATTGTAAAATCGTTTATTTCAATGGGTTTATGGCCGATAATCGTGAAGCCAGAAAGCAGTCTATCAAGCTCGAATTGAGTTAGGGTAAACACCTCATTTTGCTCTTTGGAAGGCCACTTGTACTTGGCTTTTTCGAGGCGCTTGTACCAAAGAGCGAAGCCTGTTTTATCCCAGTACAACACTTTGACTTTATCGCGCTGTTTGTTGGTGAATAGGAACAGCGCACCACTGCCCAAGGGTAAGTCGGTGTCACTTTCGATAATCGCCGCGAGGCCGTTGATGGACTTTCTAAAATCGACGCTTTCGCGATAGAGATAGATTTCGGGAGCACTGAGCATACGTTTCATGACAGCGCACCGATAAGCTCTGCGAGATAGGTCGCTGGCGTGCCTTGTGGGATGCTCAGTTCAACATCATTGACGAGCAGGGTCATATTGGCAACGGCAACGTGAGTGGCTTGATACTTTGTGGTCTTTTCAACGACTTCTGTTTTAACAAAGCCAACCGTGTTCGGTTTTTCGCAGTGCTTTAACTGTTGGCGCTTAGCGTAAAAAGTGGAGAGACTCAGTCCGTTACGTTCACAGAATAATCGTTGTGATAACTGGCTGGATTCATAGTGTTCGAACAGGGTTCGCCATTCTTGGTTAGTGCGTCGTTTGGCCATTTCAAATCTCCTTTGGGTTGGAGGTTTGATCTTATTATTCGGGCTAGACGATTAGAATGCGGGGTTTATGATGCGCTTAGAACGCTAGGCAAAGCTGGCGAATAAATAATGGGTGGAAGTCCCATCTCAGTAAGGACTAACCATCCGCTGGGTCCTCGAGCTATGCGCTGAGTGTGGGTAACTGCATTAGTGAAGTGTTAGTAGAGGCATCTGTAGGCTAAGTATTGAGCCACGAAATTCAGTTTGGAAGTGGAGATGTTGTTAAGCGAAGCAGAATCCAATAGTGACAAGAGCGTAATTTGGTGAGTTCTTGGGCACACTTCCCGGGGTCGGAGACCTTATGCATACAGAGAAATTTATACGCCGGAACCTAGGAGATCCTATACAGTCCCGGTAAGTATCAACCGGGCATAATTATTGAACCCTCTCAGGCAAGATAAATATGGTATAGGAAGTCGGACAGGATAATAGTACTGATGAAACAGACGAACAAAACTCGTAAAACAGACGCGGAGTCTGCGGAGGGAAGTATCCTGACCAAGGGGAATGGTCAACAGTCTAACCACGGCCAGACACAGAGCTGGATCCCCGTGATGTCAAAGTTGGTGGCCATACGCAAACTCGCAGCTCAAAATAAGACACTGAAGTTTAACAACCTTCTTCATCTTATAACGGAAGAATTGCTCATGGAGTGCTTTTACACTCTCAAGCGTGATTCTGCCGCAGGGATCGATGGGGTAACATGGGATAAATATCAATTATTCTCAAAACAGCTCATCAAGCAGCTATGTGAAGATATTCAATCAGGACGATATAAGCCAAAACCTGCCAGAAGAATTTATATCCCTAAACAAGACGGTAGTCAGCGACCGCTGAATATCCTATGCATTAGGGACAAAATTGTTCAACAAGCAGTCAGTAAAGTTCTAGAATCGATCTATGAGAGCGACTTTATGGGCTTTTCATATGGTTTTCGACCAGAGCGGAATCAGCATCAAGCTCTTGATGCACTGTATGTTGCTCTCAACCGGAGAAAGATAAACTGGGTGCTTGATTTAGATATAACCAAGTTCTTTGATACTGTAGAACATGATTGGTTGATCCAGTTCTTAGAGCACAGAGTCGCAGATAAACCATTGCTCAAAATTATTACCAAATGGTTAAAAGTAGGGTACGTTGATGAACATAACCAGCGAGTTAAATCGCTCCTCGGGACTCCTCAAGGATCGGTGATCTCACCATTGTTGGCAAATGTTTATCTTCATTATACTTTTGATCTTTGGCTGAACCGAGAACGGCATCGAAGTGCAACTGGCGATGTCATCATGGTTAGGTACGCTGACGATGCTGTTATCGGTTTTCAGCATAAAAATGATGCAAATGCGTGTTTAGAGGGGTTGAAAAGACGCCTCTCTCAATTTGGCTTATCCGTTCATCCGGACAAAACCAAGTTGATACATTTTGGACGATTCGCTTTTGAAGACTTTAAAAGAGGGAAAGTTCAAAGACCAGGAACCTTTGATTTCCTTGGATTCACACATTACTGTGACCTGACTAAGAGCCAAAAGGCCATAATGATCAAGCGGAAGACAATCAAAAAGCGACTTATCAGTAAGATAAAATGGGTCAGACAGGAGCTAAAGAAAAGGCTTCACTTACCGCCGTGGAAGGTTGGAAAGTGGCTGAATCAGATTATTCGAGGGCACATCAACTATTATGGTGTCCCAATGAATGGTAGCTCCCTAAATCTGTTTATTACAGAGATCACTAATGCATGGCTAAAGCAACTGCGAAGGCGTAGCCAGCGTCATAAAATGACATGGTCACGTTTTAGGAAATTAGTTGATTACTGGATCCCCAAAGCAAGAATTGTCCACCCTTATCCTGAGCAGCGATTTGACGTTAGACCCAAGGTAGGAGCCGTATGCGTTAGTAGCGCACGTACGGATCTGTGCGGGGGGTAGCGGGTGACCGCTATTCCTACCGCGACCAATGGACTTGGCTTTCATAGCAGAACATTGCACATGTTCTCGGACTTTTTTAAGACCAAGCCTGTGTCTAAGTTACTCGCCAAAGACATTGAAGCACACCACCTTACGGCGTTGTTGCTCAAATCGAATTGAACCTTTTTAGTTCGTAGGGATCTGATCCCATATCAATGATTGAACGAGCAAAGAAATGAGCAAGCCAAAAGCTAAAATCGCAAACTGGAGTGAGTACAACCGTGTATTATGTCAACGTGGTAGCGTGACTTTTTGGATTGATGACTCTGCCATCGAAGCTTGGAAATGTACAAAGCATCACGGGAAGCGAGGTAGAGGTTTTCAATATTCGGATACAGCTATCGAAACCGCCCTTATGATAAAAGGTATTTTCTCTCTTCCTCTTCGTGCGCTTCAAGGCTTCATCGACTCCATTTTTACGCTGATGGATGTTCCTCTCACTTCACCTGATTACACGTGTATCAGCAAACGGTCAAAGACAGTTCAAGTACGGTATCGTAACAAGTCTAAAGGCTGCATTCGTCATATCGCCATTGACTCTACAGGTCTTAAAGTCTTTGGAGAGGGAGAGTGGAAGGTCAAAAAACACGGAAACGAAAAGCGCAGAACATGGCGTAAACGGCATCTTGCTGTAGATGTAGATACGCATGAAGTCATCAGTGCTGAAGTGAGCTTGGTTAATGTCGGTGATAGTGAAGTGCTTCCGACGCTGCTTAATCCATTACGAAGAAAAATAGATTCAGTCTCTGGCGATGGTGCATACGATACGAAGGGTTGCCATAACGTGTTACAAAGAAAAGGCATTACTCCGTTAATACCGCCACGTAAAAATGCTAGCTTCTGGGATGATGGACACCCAAGAAACGAAGCAGTAAAAGCGTTAAAAAGTGATACGTTGGCTCAATGGAAAATTAACTCTGGTTATCACGACCCTTCTCTATCTGAAACGGCAATGTCACGATACAAAGGGCTAACGAGTGGCCAATTGAGCTTAAGGAATTATAATGCTCAAGTAGGTGAAGCGCTTGCCAATGTCAAAGCCATGAACAAAGTAATAGGACTAGGTATGCCAGTTCGAAACTAATGCTGATAGAACGTAGGCAAGATATGTCCTTCACCTGATTTGTTCAACAACGCCATGCGACATTACCAAAAGTTGCAGGCTCACTCGTATCCAGAATTACGGATAATTTTCAGATATTGAAACCTGCATCTTCAAGTTGAATAGGTATAGCCATTGAGAATTGGTCAAAATCACTATTTAATGGTAATGAATTCATATAAACTGATTACTTATTCATATCAAGGAAGAGGACTATGTCACACATACACGATACTATTGTTGCGTTACAACACAGTAGCCCGGCTCAAAAAGAGTTTTACCAAGCCGTAGAAGAAGTATTAACTTCTCTCGCTCCAGTCATAGAAAGCAATAATAAATATAAAGAACAAGCGATTATCCAAAGAATCGTAGAACCAGAACGTCAAATCATGTTTCGAGTTCCTTGGGTCGATGACGCAGGGAATGTGCAAGTAAACAAAGGCTACCGCGTCGAGTTTAACTCCGCGTTAGGTCCATACAAAGGCGGACTGAGGTTCCATCATTCAGTGAACGCGAGCATCATAAAGTTCCTCGGTTTTGAACAGATTTTTAAAAACGCGCTTACTGGCCTTCCAATTGGTGGCGGAAAAGGCGGTTCAAATTTCGATCCTAAAGGAAAATCTGACGGTGAAATCATGCGATTTTGCCAATCATTTATGAACGAGTTATACCGCCACATTGGTCCCGTTACCGATGTTCCTGCTGGCGATATCGGCGTCGGTGCGCGTGAAATTGGTTATATGTTTGGTCAATATAAACGATTGACGGGCCGCTACGAAGGAGTATTTACAGGCAAGAGCCTTCTTTGGGGGGGCTCACTTGTTAGAAAAGAAGCAACGGGATACGGAACCGTATATTTTGCGGAATGCATGCTCAATGACCGTAATGATTCACTAAAAGGCAAAACTTGCCTCGTTTCTGGCGCAGGTAACGTCGCTATCTATGCAATTGAAAAGCTATACCACATGGGAGCAACCCCAGTAACATGCAGCGATTCTAGAGGCACGATTTATCATGAACACGGTATTGATCTGCAGCTCCTCAAGCAACTAAAAGAAGTGAAAAGAGCAAGTTTAGAAGAGTATTTAGACACTTACCCTGAAGCAGAGTATACGCCGTTGGGTGACTATCCTAATGAAGGGCATGCTGTATGGCGATATCAAGCTGACGCCGCATTCCCTTGCGCGACCCAAAATGAACTGACGTCAAACGATGCTCTTGCTCTTATCGATAATGGGTGTGTTTTGATTAGTGAAGGCGCAAACATGCCAACCACTCGTGATGCGGTCAATATCATCGTGGATTCCGAAATGGCTTATGGGCCAGCGAAAGCAGCCAATGCAGGCGGCGTTGCAACCAGTCAGCTTGAAATGGCACAAAATGCCAGCATGCAAAACTGGACCTTCGAGCAAGTCGATAGCCAGTTGCAGACCATCATGAAAAACATCTTTATTAATGCAAACGAAACCAGTCGAGAGTTTGGTCAACCTGGTAATTTAGTTTTAGGCGCAAACATTGCCGGCTTTAGAAGAGTCGCTGATGCGATGATCGAGCAAGGCATCGTTTAGTTCACAGTAGCCAGCAGCCGGACTGCTGGCTTAACACTATTCGGCGATACACTGCGCTTTGACAAAGAGCTTCATTTAATCTGCAATAAGCGTCGTCACTTCAGTTTTAACCGAATTGGCGATAAAACAATTCTCATGAGCCATGTGGTGCATTTTTTCTAATTGAGATCGTGTCGGTTGATTATCACCAGCAAATGTTATCTTAGGGTTTAGTGGGCTTTGATGCGTAATTCAGACGAGAAACCAAACCTCCTAAAGTTGAGCGACTTTTATACAATATACGGAGTTTCAGGCATACCAAGCCCTGTAAGTTTGTTCAGTGCTTTGATCATGGCGTAAGTCTCGCCAACCTGAGCGTTGTAGTTTCTCAGGCTTAATTTTCCACCTAACAACTGTTTCACCCGATACATTGCTGTCTCTGATAGCGAGCGCTTATGATAGCCATACCGCTTTTTCCATTTCTTGTTGGAGCCGTAGAGCTTCTGACAACCTACCGCTAAGTTACGAGGATGCCCTTGTTCCCAGAAGGCTGCTCCTTCTCTTGGTGGGATGAGCGGAACAGCTCGCTTGATCCGTATAGCATTGATGGACCCTGAGGCTCGAACTTCATTTGAAAGTATTCACCAGACAATGATGAGAGAGTATACATCCAATGGACAGTATAAATTTTGGGATTTCTCTTTTACACCTCCTTGCTTAAATAGAACAAAACTAGAAGTGTCAGGGTGGCATGATTGGAACAGTAACAGCTTTTTTATATGGGAAATTAGAAGGGTGGAAGGTTTGCCATCGAGTATGCCTGATGAGCTAGATTTTTATCACCCTGATTTCAAAAGGCAGGTAACAGGTCAAGGTGGCGGAGCTAATTCAGGTCGGCCTAAACGTCCGGAAGAGCACGAACTTGATGATAAGGAAGAGGCTGACCCCGATAAAAAACGTGTTGTTTTAGATACAGAATCAGTTGGCTTGTCATTTCGTAAGCCATTCAAGACTAATCGAGTAACTGATAAAACTCGGAAGGCTAATCGCGGAAAGCCCGATGATAGTGATTCCAATGAACAACTTCCCAATAAGTTATCTCCAAATGGTGATAATGCTACAGGTACAATTGCCGGTGCTGATTATGACGTTTTGAATGACGAAAGTGATGACGTTCATCTGTATGCAAGTAAATTTGAGACTTTCTTTCAGGTGATTGATCGTTTGGAATCTAATTACGGATGTCAAACGTACCGCCATCCGCTGAGAAAATTGCCTAAATTGGCACGATGTACCAAACACATGATGGCGGATGATGCTAATCCGAGGTGTATGGCTGTCGTCAAAGTTACTTATCATGGGCAGGTGTATCATTTTGTTGAAGTTGATACCTCTGATGCGAAGAATTCGATATCGACCATGGTATTAAAGTTAAAAGATAATGTAGCGTTGCTTGAGCAGATCGCTGAGTTAGAAGTTCGACTGCTCAAGAAGTCGCTTGCTTGGCCGCGCGATTATATCTCTCTAATTTGTGGAGATGGTAACTTCAAGGGAATCTCTCATCCTCCTTGTAAACACAAAGGTTGTATCGACCCTGCTGATATTGATAAATGGGCAGGATGGTTTATGGGATGGTTAGATTATTAGTATGATACTTTAATACTTCGATTTTTACGAAGTAGAGCCATTTCTTTCTATCTAGTATGATACTTTATTTTTTTACTAAAACCGCAACCTCATTGCACAATGCGGCTTTAGAAAATTCTTAGTATGAAACTTTATTCCTCTCTCACACGAGGCTCTGGCCTCGGTTTTTTTATGCCTGAGTGTTTGAGCCACAAATAAGGATTCGTACAAAGGCTGGGCGGCGCTGGGACCGCGAGTGGCTATTGAGAGAGGGTTGAGTAAAACAGAGATGTTAGAATGGGCTGTCCTTGCCCAATTCATTGCAGATTTCAACGATGGCCAAAGAGAGACCGGAGCGGATCACTTGTTGCCGACGTTGCAGCTGTAATTGATAAAAGCCAAGATCAATGTCGTCATCGGGTTCATCAACGCGCAGTTGCACCATTCCCATGCTTTTCACTAAATGCAGCTTCTGGATCGCTTCTAAAATGTATGGATCGGTGAATTCGTAATCGGTACCGTCGCTGTTAAGTTTATGTTTGAGCTTAATAATGTCTTCGATGTCGTGATAGCAGTGATCGCCTAGCACCCCAAGGCCAAATAGTAGCTTGAGGCGCACGGAGAGATCGCCAAGCGGTCCTGAATCATGAAGTAACGGGCCAACCACCGACTGAACGGCGAAGTTGTCTTTGCGGAAAATACGTTGGATAAGACCATCAATGGCTTCAGTAAAAATATCTACGGTTTCAACAAAAAAACCTCTGACCGAAGCGGCATTATTCAAGCGTTCTATTATCTCGGTTTCGTTTAGGTTCTCTGCCATATGCTAGGTCAATATATCGTTATTATAGTAGCGGGGAGCTAAGCTCCCCGAACAGATTAAAGTTGTAGGAAAATGGCTTCGATTTGCGCCACTTCCGCACTCTCTTCAGCGAGACCCGTGTAGTGACTTAAGGTCTTTTTCACCCCAAGCTCTCGCAGCGCGTTTTGCAATTCTTGTGCTTGCGGGTCGGTCTCATTTTGGTATTTGAGCGCAGCGGCAATCCCTTTCAGCAGGGTTTGGTTGTCGGTGCCGTACTCAATTGTACCCAGTAGTGGTTTGATTAATCTATCATTTTCGCCAAGCTTGCGGATTGGCTGACGCCCAACGCGATCCACTTCATCCACCAAATATGGGTTGGCAAAGCGGCCAAGAATTTTCTCGATGTAAGCATTGTGCATCTCGCGATCAAAGCCATAACGGCGGATCAGCACTTCACCACTCTCTTGCATCGCCTGTTTGACGTCTGCGTAGATTTCTTCATCCTCAATCGCTTCACGGATGGTACGGTGGCCTTTTAAGCAACCTAAGTACGCGGTGATGCAATGACCGGTGTTGAGAGTGAACAGTTTGCGCTCGACAAACGCCATCAGATTGTTGGTTTTCTCCATACCGGCAATATCAGGGATCTCGCCTTTAAACTGCTGCTCATCGACAATCCATTCGCTAAAACTCTCCACGGTGACTTCCAGTGGGTCATCGTTGGCTGCTTCAGCGGGCGGCACGATGCGGTCAACCGCTGAATCGACAAAGCCAATCAGCTCGTCGGCTTGAGAGTGAAGTTCGGGATTTAAATGTTTATACACTTCGCCTTTCAAGTGTGTGGTGCCGCGAACCATGTTTTCACACGCAATGATGTTCAGCGGTGCTTGGTTGCCAGCGGCAAACCGTTGTGCGATGCCTTTGGCAATCGTCTTAGCGATGATATCGAGCACGTTTGGCCCCACTGCGGTAGTGACCAAATCGGTTTTTACAATCTGCTCAATCACATCGTCACTGGCGGAGTTGACCGCAGTAACATGCGTCACAGTGTCGATTTGGCACTCACTGCCGACCACTTTCACTTTGTACTGCTGTTTGTGGCTGAGTTGATCGACCAAGGGAGCGTTGACGTCGGCAAAGGTGACCGCCACATCGGCATCGGCGAGCAGTTTGCCAATAAAACCACGACCAATGTTACCTGCGCCAAAATGAACTGCATTTTTCATATTCTTACCTACCAAAATTAAATCAATGAACGAGACGAAGATGAGGTCAACCGCATAGGGGGTGACAGCTGACCTCGGTTTGCTCAGGAGCAAAAAGGTTGACTCAGAGGCTTACGCGGCTTGTTGACCGCTCAAGATGTTGAGGATTTCTTCAACATCTTGCGTGCTGGTCAGCCTTTCAATTGCTTCTGGCTCGTCAAGTGCGTTGGTAATGGTGGTAATCACCTGAATGTGTTCATCGTTTTTCGCCGCGATGCCAATCACTAACTTAGCCACGTCGTCGGCATCATCGGTAAACTGGATGCCAGCTGGGTATTGGCAGATCACGATCCCGGTTTTCTTTACGCGATCTTTCGCTTCCACCGTACCGTGCGGTACGGCAATCGATTCGCCCAGATAAGTGGGCACCAGTGCTTCGCGTGCAAACATCGCATCAACGTATTCTGGCTCGGCGTAACCCAACTCAACCAACTTGTTCCCCGCAAAACGGATCGCTTCTTCTTTGTTGGTTGCTTTTAATCCGAGGTGGATGTTTTCACGTTGGATTTGAAAAACCGAAGGTTGCTGCGGGTTGTAATTGTCGTCGTTGGCCGCCACCAATGACACTTTCACCGCATTCTCATCGTTTGCCGCCGACGGCTTTTGCGCAGCGAGCAGTTTGGTCACCAGTTGGTTGTACATCTCGCCATCAAGGAAATTCACCAGTGAGATGTGGTAGGCGTTTGGTGCGTGCTTGCGTGCACGGTCAGTGAGATCTTTATGAGTAATCACGATATCGGCACTCTCGGTTAGGCTGTTGATAGCAAGGTTAGTGACGTGGATTGCCAGCCCTGCCTCTTGTACTTTCTTGCGTAGCATACTCGCGCCCATCGCGCTTGAGCCCATGCCCGCATCACAAGCGACGATGATGCTTTGTACTTTGGTCAGATCAACGTTGCCCTTGCTCTGATTGCTTGCACTCACTGCGCCTTTTGACGCCGACTTCATGTTTTTCATTTGTGAGGTTGCTTTGGCCAACGCCGCTTCATCACCTTCTTCTTCGCTTGAGGTCTGGGTTTTCATCAGCAGTGAAGCCACCGCGAAAGAAACCGTTGCCGCTGAAGCGATAGACGCAAGAACACCGACGATAGACGCTTTTTGTGTCATCAGCAGCACTGCGAAAATAGAACCCGGAGAAGCTGGAGAGACGATGCCTGCATCAAATACGGTAAGGACGAATACGCCAGTCATACCACCTGCGATTGCTGCGAGGATCAAACGTGGATTCATCAGAATGTATGGGAAGTAGATCTCATGAATACCACCGAAGAAGTGGATGATGGATGCGCCGCCTGCGGTTTGACGCGCGGTGCCTTTACCAAACACCATGTAAGCCAACAGAATGCCAAGACCTGGGCCAGGGTTTGCTTCAATCAAGAAGAAGATCGATTGACCCATTTCAGAGGCTTGCTGAATGCCCAGCGGTGAGAAAATACCGTGGTTGATTGCGTTGTTCAGGAAGAGAATTTTCGCAGGTTCAACAAAAATGGAGGTAAGAGGGAGCAGGTGTGCTGAAACTAGGAAGTTTACCCCTGCCGCCAAACCGCCAGAAAGGATTTTGACAAATGGGCCAATCAGGAAGAAAGCCAACATGGCACAAAGCATGCCGATGATGCCAGCGGAGAAGTTGTTGACCAACATCTCAAAGCCGCTTTTGATTTTTCCTTCGACTTTTTTATCAAAGGTTTTGATTGCCCAGCCGCCAAGTGGGCCAACCATCATTGCCCCCATAAACATGGGGATATCGGTACCGACGATGACACCCATGGTGGTGATGGCACCGACGACAGCGCCGCGATCGCCACCGACCAGTTTACCGCCAGTGTAACCGATCAGCAGTGGCAGTAAGTAGGTAATCATAGGGCCAACCATGGACGCTAAGGTCTCATTGGGTAGCCATCCGGTAGGAATGAAAAGTGCGGTAATAAAGCCCCAAGCGATGAATGCGCCTATGTTGGGCATGACCATGTTAGACAGAAAACGACCAAAATTTTGTATCTTGATCTTTGCATCTGGTGATATCATATGTGTTCCCCGTTTGATGTTCTGATGAATATTGTTGTAGTAAAACGGTTCGCCAAAACCGTCTGATTGCTTAATTCACAGTCAATTTACCACACATTCTCCAATTGGAACTGACAACGGGTTTTTCGTGATCAGTGCCTGATTTTTCCACCCAAGCAAACGTTTTTTAAGTGATGGCGATCAATTAATTGACATGTAACTTAATAACGAAAAGCTAATTCCTTATTTGTCAATAAAAATAGTAGTGATAAATATCCCATTTAATTAAATTATAAATAAAAATATTTTGTGACATTGATCACCTCTGATTTATTTCTATTCGTGAAATAAAATATTTAAGTGATATATGTCGCCTTTTGTTTTTTGTTGGTAAAAATAAAAATGTGATGCTTGTTGGATTTTGCTGTTTTTTGAAACTTTTTGACAAGAATTGAGCGGGCTTTTCAGTGGGAGGCGACACTGAAGAAGAACGCACAGTGCCGCCGACTTGTTGCTATGAGTTATTGAGTGTTGCTTTGCAAATAGGCTTGGGTGGAGATGTTGGTCCAAGCGCGAACTTTTTTCAGATACTGCTCTTGTGAGTCGATGATCTCTTTTGCCAACGGATCTTTGGCCGCTTCTTCTGCGAGCAACTCTTGGGTGGCAGTTCGCATCGCAGCGAGCACCTGCGGCGGAAAGTCGCGCACTTTAATGTCGGGATACTCGCTTTTCATCGTCGCCCAACTGCTGGCATTGGCATCCACCGCTTGGGTGTACATGTCAAACGCCGCGACACGAAACGCCGTTTCCAAGATAACTTGGAGATCCTTGGGTAATTTATCCCACGTTTTCTTATTGACTAAGAACTGGGTTTCTGAGCCCGGTTCATGCCAAGCGGTGTAATAGTAAGGGGCGATCTTTTGAAATCCCATGCGCAGATCAAACGCAGGCCCGACCCATTCCAGTGCATCTATGGTGCCGCGCTCAAGTGATGTATACAGCTCTCCGGGGGCAATATTGGTTGGTTTGGCGCCGACACGGGCCAGCACTTCGCCCGCAAAGCCCGGAATACGCATTTTCAGCCCTTACAAATCTTCCAGTGAGTTGATCTCTTTTTTAAACCAACCGCCCATTTGAATATCAGAATTGCCACCGGGAAAGGAGAGCAGATTGTGCGGTGCATACACTTTTTCCATCAGCTCCATACCGCCGCCGTGATAAACCACGCGTACTGCTCCATGGTGACCATGCCAAACGGCATTGAAGAAAAATAGAGGGTATTCGGCACTTTGCCTTTCCAATAGTAAGAGCTGGAATGGCCCAAATCGTATTGACCTGATTTCACCATATCAAACACGCCAAGCGGCGCTTTGTGTTTGTTGGCGGAATCAATGCGGATCTGCAAACGCCCGTTGGACATCTCTTGTGCCAGTTTGGCCATATTTTTCGACGCATCGCCTAAAATGGGCGTGTTTGGCCCCCAAGTTTCTGCGAGCTTGAGACGATAGACTTGATCGGTGGCAAAGGTGGAAAAGGAGAGCAGGGCGACCGACGCAATCAGCGCGCGTTTTAGTAGGGATTGGCAGGGTTTGTTGGCTGGCATGACTTCCTCGTTATCGATTGTTGTTTGCCAACAGAGTCAAAGCAGATCAATTTCTCGTCAACTGAGTTGCTAGTTAAAATCAGCGTATCGAATCGACTGAATGACTGCGTTTTGATGTTTTATTAATTGTTTTTTGAAGGGTTCTGTTTAATCAGTGGTGTAAAATTGCGATATATGTCTTCTCAGTAAGAGTAAAGTCGTGATTTTAAAACTGCCAAAGCAGTCACGGACCAGTTGCTCGTGACTGCTTGCGGTAGAGGTTAGTTGTTCAGGGCTGGTTATCTATCAAGGGCTTGATGGTGCTTGAGATACGCCTCGGCGCCGCTTACGGTCATGTATTTCGCCAGAGTCTTCTCTGGGACATCACGCAAGTCCACCACGATCAAACCATCCAGTGCGTTGTTAAACGCAGGATCGACATTAAAGCACACCAGTTTGCCATTGAGCCCTAAATATTGCCTCAACAGCACAGGTACGCTTTTCCCTTCATCGAGGCGGGCAATAACGCGCGACAACAGTTGCAAATCGCCGAGCGCCGTCAACATGCTGGTGTTCCAGCCGAGGTGCGCCTCGGGCAGCGGATTGAGTGGCTTCACATGTTCGGCATTGGCCGTGTCATAGTGGTGCAGCGTCATCGATTGAGCCAGTAACTGTCGCGCTGCGGGGCTGTAATCGTTGCTGATGCTCACCGGGCCGAACAGATGCGTGTACTGCGGATGCTGGTGGACAAAAGTGGCGATCCCTTTCCACAGCAAAAGCAGCGCGCTCATGCTGCGTTGGTATTCGGCGGTGATCACCGAGCGTCCCATTTCAATCGACTGACCAAGCTGGGAAAGAAAACGCTGATCGTATTCAAACAGAGTGCGCGAGTAGAGGCCGTCAATCCCCAGCTGCGCTTGCAGTTCGTCCACCAAGCCAAGGCGATAAGCGCCCACTAAGCATTGCTGTTCATCGTCCCACACAAACAGATGGTGGTAGTAGTGATCAAAATGGTCGATATCTATCGCGTTGCCCGTTCCTTCGCCGACCGCGCGAAAGTTAATTTCTCGCTGGCGGCCAATTTCATGCAGCAAAGAGGGGATTTGCGATGCTTTGGCACAATAGACGCTAAACTCCCCTTGTTTCAGCAGTTGTGCATCGCTTGGCAGCATGGCCAACTCGCGCAGCAGTATTGCTTTGTCGAGCGGCTGCGCAATCGGCTCTTGGCTCACTGGGTGACTATTGGCTGCTACTTGGCCGTTCCCTCTGTGGTCGAGTAAATAAGTGTTGAGGCGCAAATAACTGACCAACTGCTCATCATTGAGCGTGGTCACTTCTTTGTATTTGATTGCTTGGCCAATGGAGAGCTGGATCGGCTGGTTGTTTTTGTTCAGCAGTTCTCGCCCGAGCATCAGCGTGCGCAGCAAAGGGTGAATTTTGCCCGCCATATAAAAGCGCTGCGAGTTTTGCCCATTAATAAAAACGGGCACCGCGGTGGCTCTGTTCTTGCGGATCAAGGCACTGACAGAGCGGCTCCAGTCTTTATCTTCCACTCGGCGCTGTTTGCGGTCGACCAATTGCGACACTTCGCCCGCAGGGAAGACCAATAATAAGCCGCCCTGAGCAAGGTGTTTGTTGGCGTCGCGCAGTGCTTTCATATTGGATTTCATCGCATCTTTGCCTTCAAACACATCGACACCGATAAACAGCTTATCCAGCTCTGGCACAGTTTTGAGGTATTGATTGGCTAAGATCTGCACGTCGCTGCGAATGGTGAGCAGTAGCTCGGCCAAAATAACCCCTTCGACACACCCAAGCGGATGGTTCGCCACCACTACCGTCGGGCCGATTTTCGGCACTGAGTCCAATGACCCGCGCGCGATATGATAGTCGATACCCAGCACTTGCAAGGTATAGCGCAGGAAAGCAGGGGTGTTGCAGCCCACTGGGCGCTGCATATAAAACTTATCCAGTTTGCTCAAACCGGTCATCCACTCCGCGACATTTTCGCCGATGCCAAATGGGGTCTTACGTGGGAGACGGAAAGGACTGCTTGTTGTCATAGTCACCTCTAGACAGTATTGCTAAAGGCATGCTAAGGCGGTTTTGTGACAGGTACGCTGCACAATGATGAGGCTTTAGTGACGCGCGCGTGACAGTTCAGTGAAGGGTGTTTTAAGTTCAATGCAACAATGATTAATTTAATTGATACAAATAATCTATTGCTCACAAAATATACTAATTTTGCATCAAATCCTAAGTTTGGGTGTTAAGTTGCAAATGCGGGATAAAAAATAACGCATAAGTCAATAAACCTTTGTTTTGCTGCTCTGGAAAAACGGGAATCGATATCGGTTCCCGTTTCTTTTTCTTCTTCACGGCGTTTCTTAGCCTTGAAGCAATAAATACGCTATGTTTTAGCCAGTTATTCACTTTCTCCATTAAGGACAGAACAATGAAAGAGCTCAATAGTAGGGCCGCGCTGATTTTGGGTATTTCCCTGATGCTAGGCTTGGGATTGCTCGGCTATTTTTTACAGCAGACTGCGATTCAGTTTAAAGCGTATGAGCGTGTGGTGACGGTCAAAGGCTTATCGGAGCGAGAATATCCGGCAGACACCGTTATCTGGCCGATCCAGTTCACCGTCGCTGACAACGATGTGCAGAAACTGTTTACTCGGGTCGAGAGCCAAACTGCCATCATTGAAACGTTCCTCAAAGAAGCGGGGATTGACGAAAACGTCACGCTTGCAGCGCCAGCGGTGATCGACAAAAAAGCGCAACAATATGGCGGTGAAATGGAGCCGCAATACCGCTATCTGGCGACACAGACGATCACTGTGTTCAGCACCCAAGTGGACGTCGTGCGCCAAGCCATCAGCCAAATTGGCCGTTTGGGTAAGCAAGGCATCGTCTTCAACCAAGATCCTTACTACAACTCTGTGGTATACAGCTTTACGAAACTTAATGATGTCAAACCCGACATGATTGAAGAAGCCACTAAAAACGCCCGTGAAGTGGCCGAAAAGTTTGCCAAAGATTCGCATAGTACCCTTGGCAAAATTCGCAATGCTTCCCAAGGTCAGTTCACCATTTATGAGCGCGATAGCAATACACCACATATTAAAATCGTCCGTGTAGTTTCGACGGTGCAGTACTATTTGTCGGATTGAGCAATGCAAAAATGCAAAAGGGCAGATTCATTCTGCCCTTTTGTTACCTATCGGTTACCCAATACGCGGGTTAATCGCCGGACAACTATTCGCTGGCGCTGGAAATATCAACGACGATTTCAACAACCGAAGAACCCCTATATCTTTGCCGGAGATGCACCCGGCAGACCTATCGCTCATCCGAAGAAGGCATTCGCCCGAATCAAGAAAGCTGCCGGGATTACAGACAACTTCCGAATTCATGATTTGAGGCACAGCTTCGCATCGATCCTCATAAACAGCGGAAATGCCACGCTCTATGATGTTCAGCATTTATTAGGGCATCAATCGCCGCAAACCAGTATTAGAGATGCTCATTTGGCTTCGAGTAGGTTGAGAGAAGTAAGTGCGAATGTGGAATAGCTTATATAACTTGCTAACGAGTGCCCCTGCATTTGCCATTAAAGAAGCTCACTCATTTCTGGTACACTCTCGGCCTGACTTAGTAAATGTTCACACTCTGTTTGGATGAGTGACACACATAGCTCTATGTGTTCACGTTCCCCATCGTCGATTCCTTGAGCTTCGGTAAGGTCAATCGCTTCCTTCAGAGCATTTTTTATAGCATCAACGGTTTCTACCATTATGGAAGCCATTTTGGTGCCTGAATAACTCAGCAGAGCGCCGAATTCAGCTAAATCATAGCTGGTGATAGGGCGTTTGAAGTTACCTTTCGGCGGATTTTGAAAGTCTTCACTTTCCCAATCTCCAATCGACATTGCAAAATATTGAGGGATGCTGGCGGCACGGCCCTCATCAGCAGACAATTTACCGCTTCGTGAGTTGCGTTTTGCTCCCTCTTGAGCGATTGCTTCTATGTTTACTAAATCATAAAAAGGGGTCAGTTCCAGACCTTTAGGGGTGACGAAGAAGCTAATATTTTTACCATGGGCATCGTAGTTTAGTGTTGCTAGATTAAAGAGCATCCATTGGGTAAGCTTTAGATTGGTGATTACCGTGTCTATGGTTTTGACGCACAGTAGGCGTGGGAAAGAAACGCCATCACGCATATATACGCCATCGCCTTCATCCCCATTCTGACGCTCGTATTTGTAACCTGGAGGTAAGTCAGTTGCCTGACAGCCATCAATCACATGTCTTCGTTGAACGACATCACGAGCCTCGATATAGGCACGATCGAACCGCTCTATTATCAGTGTCCTAGTCTTCCCAATGCGGGTTAACTCAACATTAGCGACGTCCAAACCTGCTAGCTTGGCTAATGTCATGCAAAAGAACTCATTAACAGCAATACACGGTGCTCTACCGCTTTCAAACTTCAGAATGTAGTTCGAACTTAATTTGCCTTCACCAAACCCCCATTCATCACCGCGCTTAAGTAAGTTTAATTTGTTTTGCACACCAGCAACCGAAAGGCGAACCTTACCGTCCCAATAAACTAATGGCGCTAGATTTCGCTCTAGTCGTTCTATTAGTTCATCATCAGGTACAGATCTAAAACTGGTTTCCCCAGGTTCTGAGTCTGGAACTCGAAAAGACAATGCGCCAGATGTTTCCGCACCAAGCTTACGAATCAGCCCGAACGTGTTGCTTTTGGAGATAGTGGTGTTTTGTATCATCTCCTCAAAGGCTTCTCCTTCAGGAAGGAGATTTCTGAGATAGTTCTCGATACTACGTGGCGAAGCCTGACCATCGAAAGGGATGTGGGGAGAAATCGGGAAACCCGTGTGTTTCCATTCATCTTCATAGATGAATGAGAACTCTGTTTCTGTTCCGACAGGAAGAATCAAACGACCAATTTTGGTATTCGTACCGATAAACACGTCTAACTGTTGTAACTTACTCATACCAACCGTCCTCACTGCTTCTCACGCTGTTTTCAGCTTGGGAGGTTATTTGGCTATGTGGACGAACAAATAGGTTTAAGTCGATAAGGCGTAACGATAGCCCTAAGATATCCATGAGGACGAGTACATTGGCAAAGGTGACACTGGTATCGCCTTTTTCTACCTTCATTACTGTTCTACGAGATAAGTTGGCTTTTAAAGCGAGATCATCAATACGCCAGCCTCTATCGGTGCGCTTTGAGCGAATGGCGCTCCCCAGCGTTTCCATACTGAACTCGGTATTCAAATCAGGCATAGGTTGTGCCTTTACCATCTTACCTTTTTTCATAAGTGTCTTTTAATGTACTTTTGTCACTATTGGGTTCGTCTTAATATATAAGTTCACTATAGCTCACTTTTGTAGTGACTGTATAAGAAATTATCTATAAGTGCAATTTAAGTTACTTATGACTGGTTTGCGAGTTAAATACCTCTCTTTGTTCTCTATGAGAGAGTTTTATCAGCCAGAAGGACACATTTGGCAACAGCGTAGTATTCGGATTAGTATTGGAAGAAGGCAGAGAAGAGTGCGTGATCGGGGCTTACCTGACCCATTACCTGACCCAAAATCGTTAGGTACAAAAAAAGGTTAGTAAACACTACGCTTACTAACCTTCTGAAATATGGTGGCCCCTCGCAGACTTGAACTGCGGACCAATCGATTATGAGTCGACTGCTCTAACCACTGAGCTAAGGGGCCAAATAAGAGCCAAGATTATAGGAGAACTAGGGCAGGGTGTCTAGATGTTACGACGGCTAATTGCGCTTAGTTTTTATTCACTTAGCACAACAAATAACAAAAAAGGTGAGCCGAGGCTCACCTTTTGTCTGAAACACGCCTTGTTATTCGTCTAAGAAGCTGCGCAGGGTTTCTGAGCGGCTTGGGTGACGCAGTTTACGTAGTGCTTTTGCTTCGATCTGACGGATACGCTCACGCGTTACATCGAACTGTTTGCCCACTTCTTCTAGAGTGTGGTCGGTGTTCATGTCGATACCAAAGCGCATACGCAGTACTTTTGCTTCACGAGGCGTTAGGCCAGCAAGAACTTCTTTGGTTGCTGCTTTTAGGCTGGTGGCCGTTGCAGAATCCAGAGGAAGCTCTAGAGTGGTATCCTCGATGAAATCGCCTAGATGAGAATCTTCGTCGTCACCAATAGGTGTCTCCATGGAGATTGGCTCTTTGGCAATTTTCAGTACTTTACGGATCTTGTCTTCTGGCATCTGCATGCGCTCAGCCAGTTCTTCCGGTAGTGGCTCACGGCCCATCTCTTGTAGCATTTGACGCGAGATACGGTTGAGTTTGTTGATCGTTTCGATCATGTGCACCGGAATACGGATTGTACGGGCTTGGTCTGCGATAGAGCGAGTGATCGCCTGACGAATCCACCATGTGGCGTATGTTGAGAACTTGTAGCCGCGGCGGTATTCAAACTTATCTACCGCTTTCATCAGACCAATGTTGCCTTCCTGAATGAGATCGAGGAATTGCAGACCACGGTTGGTGTATTTCTTCGCGATAGAAATAACCAGACGTAAGTTCGCTTCCACCATCTCTTTCTTCGCCCGGCGTGCTTTCGCTTCACCGATAGACATACGACGGCTGATGTCTTTGATGTTGTTAACAGACAAAGAGGTTTCTTCTTCAATAGCTTTCAGCTTGGCGATTGAACGGCGAATGTCTTCTTCGTTTTGGCGGATTTTTTCTGCGTATGGTTTGTCAGATGCGAGGATCTGATCCAGCCATGCGTCGTTGGACTCGTTGCCAGTAAACAGAGCGATGAACGACTTTTTCGGCATCTTGGCGATTTCGACCGCAGATTTCATGATCAAACGTTCTTGGGTACGAACGCGATCCATTGCTGTGCGAAGTTCATTAACCAGATGGTCAAACTGTTTTGGCGTGAGACGGAACTCTTTGAATACTTCCAACATCACTTCATGAGCTTGAGCGACCTGAGCGCTTTCGTAGCCGTGCTCGTTAATAGCAAGCTGAACGTTCTGGTAGCTGTTGCGCAGTTGGGTGAATTTCTCAAGTGCCACTTCAGGATCGATGCCGATATCTTCATCAGAATCTGAGCTTGAATCGTCGCCGTCTTCATCCTCGTCTTCATCGTCGTCCATGTCGTTGCTGTCTTCATCTTCCAGATCCGCCTCGGTCAGCTCAGAGCCGATGTGTGTTGCGGTTGGCGCTGCGGTTTCGTCAGCGTTAGGATCGACAAAGCCACTGATAAGGTCGGTCAGACGAAGCTCTTCTGCCTGCACTTTATCAAATTGCTCAAGGATGTAAGGAATGGTACCTGGGTATTCGGCAACCGAAGATTGTACTTGGTTAATACCATCTTCAATACGTTTAGCGATATCAATTTCGCCTTCGCGTGTTAGTAGTTCTACCGTGCCCATTTCGCGCATGTACATACGCACGGGATCCGTGGTACGGCCAATTTCGCTTTCTACACTCGAAAGTGCTGCCGCTGCCGCTTCGGCTGCGTCTTCATCGGTAATGTTTGTTTCATCACTCAGTGACAGGTCATCAGCATCAGGAGCAGTTTCTACTACTTTGATGCCCATGTCGTTGATCATCTGAATGATATCTTCCACCTGCTCGGAATCGACGATCTCAGCAGGTAGGTGGTCATTTACTTCGGCGTAGGTCAGATAGCCTTGCTCTTTGCCACGAATGACAAGTAGTTTTAGCTGTGACTGCGGATTATGATCCATAGACGGTATCCAACTTCGTAATCTGGTGAAGGAATTAGTATGCGAAATGCAAACCACTAACTATAGCAAATAAAATCGTTGCTGACTAATTAAACAGGGTTACGCTTTTAAATCTAGCATTAGTGCTAGCAGCTCCCTTCTTTCATCGGCTGATAAGCCGATACTTCTATCTTTTGCCTGCAGGTTTTCAATTTGCTTTTCGACGCACTGGGCAAGAATTTTATCCAGTGAATCCAAAAATATATCTTCTTCATTATCTTCAACGAGGGGGATTTCCCAGCTCGCAAGACGAGACAGAAGGGTCTCATTCTGGCTACCACGCCAGCTTTCTAACAATTGGCCCGTAGTGATATTGGGACGTGCTTGACATTTTTCAAGCACTTCTATCAATAAACTTAAGCCGGGTATGGTTAAGTGAGCGACTGAGCTCAGATCAGGCACCAACTGGGCAAAATCTGGGCGCTGGATTAACAAGGCGATGACTTCACGCATCGGGGTTCGCTTCAGCTCTCGGTGAGGCTGAGGCTTTTGTTCGCTTTGAGCTTGGCGTGCAATGAGTTGCTGCAACTGACGCTCATCAACCAAACCAAGTCGACGTCCCAACAATTCTCTCAAGTATAGACGTAAAGTTCCGCCTGGCACCTTATCAATTAATGGAACAGCGAGTGTACTGAGTTTTGCCATGCCCTCTTTGCTGCTCATGTCCACCTGTTGAGCAAGGGAGCTAAACATAAACTCGGACAATGGCGTGGCGCTGGCAACTTGTCGCTCGAACTCTGCTTTACCAAATTGGCGAATATAAGAATCCGGGTCTTCGCCATCCGGTAGAAACATGAACTTAAGTTGGCGCCCATCGGTCAGGTACGGCAGGGCGTTTTCCATTGCGCGCCAAGCCGCTTCTCTGCCTGCGCGGTCTCCATCATAGCAACACACCACGGTGCTGGTTTGTCTGAACAACACTTGCAAGTGATCGCCAGTGGTGGAGGTGCCAAGGGACGCGACGGAATAATCTACGCCATATTGCGCCAAGGCGACAACATCCATATAGCCTTCGACCACCAAAATTTGTGGTGGCTCGCGATAGGCTTGCAACACTTCATACAGGCCGTAGAGTTCTTTGCCTTTGTGGAAAATCGGTGTTTCGGGCGAGTTGAGGTACTTTGGCGTACCTTCGCCAATCACTCGCCCACCAAAACCAATGACTCGACCACGGCGATCGCGGATGGGGAACATCACTCGGCCGCGAAAACGGTCGTAGCGATTGCCTTTGTCATTTTCGATCAACATGCCGCCTGAGACCAACATCTCTTGAGCTTCATTGTGTTGGCCGAAGTTTCTGCGCACCAAATCCCACTCATCGGCGATGTAACCGATGCCAAACTTCTGCACTATTTCGCCCGAGAGGCCACGATTTTTCAGATAATCAATCGCTACTTTGCCCGTAGGCTGTTTGAGTTGGTCACGATAAAACTGTGCGATGCTCGCCATCAAGTCATACAAGCTGCGTTTTTCGCTGCTGCTGGCTTGAGGGGCTTGGCTAAAGCGTCCACTACCTTGAGCGCGCTGCTCTCTCGGCACATCTAAACCGAGATAAGAGGCGAGTTCTTCAATGGCTTCAACAAATTCGAGTCGCTCATATTCCATCATGAAGTCGATGGCATTACCGTGCGCACCGCAGCCGAAGCAGTGGTAAAACTGCTTTTCCTGACTGACGCTGAACGAGGGGGTTTTCTCGTTGTGGAAAGGGCAGCAAGCACCGTAGTTCTTGCCTTTTTTCTTAAGTTTTACCCGTGCGTCAATAATATCGACGATATCTAGTCGAGCTAGGAGGTCATCAATAAAACTACGAGGGATGTGTCCTGCCATAAAACCTAATAAAAAAGAGAAGAGTAGATACAAACAAGCCGTGCGCTCCAAAGGATAGCACGGCTTGCTGCAAACAGGTGCGGGTATTAAGCCAGTTTAGCGCGAACTAAACCGCTCACTTTACCCATATCTGCACGACCTTGAATTTGCGGCTTGAGCACAGCCATTACTTTGCTCATGTCTTGCATGCCAGCAGCGCCAGATTCAATAACGGCGGCTTCAACAAGCGCGGTTACTTCTTCTTCGCTAAGCGGTTGTGGCATGAAGTCTTCAAGCACAGTAATTTCTGCTTTCTCCGCATCGGCCAAGTCTTGACGACCTGCCGCTTCAAACTGCGATACAGAGTCGCGACGTTGTTTAACCATTTTGGTCAGCACAGCGAGAATGTCGTCGTCGCTCAGAGTGATCTGCTCGTCAACTTCACGTTGCTTAATGGCTGATAAGGCTAAACGGATTGTGCCAAGGCGCTGTTTGTCCTTGGCTTTCATCGCTAATTTTTGCTCTTCTTTGAGAGTGTCAATCAGAGCCATAACTAAATTCCTTAACCAGGAGCTCAGTTATTAGTACAGGCGAACGCGACGAGCGTTTTCGCGAGCTAGCTTCTTAGCGTGACGCTTTTGAGCTGCTGCTTTAGCGCGTTTGCGAACTGTAGTTGGTTTTTCGTAGTGCTCACGACGACGCACTTCAGAAAGGATACCTGCTTTTTCGCAAGAGCGCTTGAAACGACGTAGAGCAACGTCGAACGGTTCGTTTTCACGTACTTTAACTACTGGCATATGCCTTTCACCTCAGGGGTTATTCGTTAGCGCTGGTAATAAACAGACAAATCACTAGCGATTGGTCTCTAACCAGCTTGATCAAAAATGGTGCGGAATTTTAATCCGATCACAATGGCTTTGTAAAGCCTTTTGTCGACTATTGTCTGTACAAAATTTGTTTGTCAGAGTCCAGCGAGGTAATATGTCGCCAATTTTCAATTAGCACTAAGCATACCGAGAACACTATGCGCATTATCGGCATTGAAACCTCCTGTGACGAAACAGGCATCGCCATTTATGACGATGAGAAAGGCTTGCTAGCCCACCAACTTTATAGCCAGATTAAACTGCACGCCGATTACGGCGGTGTGGTGCCTGAGCTGGCTTCACGTGACCACGTAAAAAAAACCATTCCGCTGATCAAAGAAGCGCTCAAAGAAGCCAATCTGAGCGCAAAAGAGATTGATGGTGTGGCGTACACCGCTGGCCCAGGGCTGGTTGGTGCACTATTGGTTGGCGCGACGATTGGACGCAGTTTGGCGTACGCTTGGGGCGTGCCAGCCGTGCCCGTGCATCACATGGAAGGCCATTTACTTGCGCCTATGTTGGAAGAGAATCCACCGCCGTTTCCGTTTGTTGCGGTGCTGGTCTCTGGTGGCCATTCGATGATGGTGGAAGTCAAAGGCATCGGTGAGTACAAAATCTTAGGCGAATCGATCGATGATGCAGCAGGTGAAGCATTCGATAAAACCGCCAAGCTGATGGGACTGGACTATCCAGGAGGACCGCTATTGTCCAAGTTGGCGGAAAAAGGCACTCCAGGGCGATTTAAGTTTCCCCGCCCTATGACTGATCGCCCAGGGTTAGACATGAGTTTTTCAGGTCTGAAAACGTTCACCGCCAATACCATTGCAGCCAACGGTGATGATGAGCAGACTCGTGCCGATATCGCCTTAGCGTTTGAAGAGGCGGTGTGTGAAACCTTGGCGATAAAATGCAAGCGTGCTCTCGAGCAAACTGGCATGAAGCGTATTGTGATTGCGGGCGGGGTGAGTGCCAACAAACGCTTACGCGCCGAGTTAGCGAAATTGGCGAAGAAAGTGGGCGGTGAGGTCTATTACCCGCGCACCGAATTTTGCACCGACAACGGAGCGATGATTGCTTACGCCGGTATGCAACGTTTGAAGAACAATGAAGTGTCAGATTTAGCCGTTGAGGCGCGTCCGCGCTGGCCGATTGATACGCTGACGGCAATTGAACAATAACAGAGACAAGCGGTCGCCAAGGCGGCCGTTTTTATCAGTCAAAAGGGTAAGAAATGAAGACATTCGAGATTGATGGTCAGCAGATGGCGTATCAGGATGTGGGCCAAGGCCCTGTTTTGCTGTTTGGTCATAGTTATTTGTGGGACAGCGCAATGTGGGCGCCACAAGTTGAATGGCTAAGCCAATCCTATCGCTGCATCGTTCCTGAACTGTGGGCGCACGGGCAATCACAGGCGGCGCCAGCGAACTGCCATTCATTGGGTGATTACGCGCGTCATGTCCTGGCCTTGATGGACCATTTAGCCATTGAGCAGTTTTCTGTTGTTGGCTTATCCGTCGGCGGCATGTGGGGGGCGGAGTTAGTCTCGCAGGCACCTGCGCGGGTGAAGTCTTTGGTACTGATGGATACCTTTATTGGTCTGGAACCTGAAGTGACGCATAAAAAATATTTCGCCATGTTAGACGCTATTAGCCAAAGCCAACTGGTGCCACCACCAATAGTTGAAGCGGTGGTGCCGCTGTTTTTCGCCAACGATGTGAAAGAAAAAAAACCTCAGTTGGTTGATGATTTTACACAAAAACTTGCCTCTCTTTCCGGGGAACAAGCGGTGCAAGTGGCGAGAGTGGGACGCATGGTGTTTGGTCGCCGAGATGTGATTGAAGATGCCGAGAACTTTGCCTTGCCGACGCTTATTGCCGTCGGTAGAGAAGATAAGCCGCGTCCGGTGTTCGAGTCCTATCTGATGCAAGATGTGATCACGGCCAGCCAATTAATCGAGATCCCTAATGCAGGCCACATTAGCAATCTGGAGCAGCCGGAGTTTGTTAACCGTATGCTGAGCGATTTTTTTGCGCAGGTTTATGCCTAAATGTGTCAAAAGCAGCGGGCTGATGTTGAGGCCGCTGCTTTAAATCGTTGTTGAGTATCCGTGATTAAGGTTTGGGGAAAGGCAATTTCTTTTCGCCGATTTTCGGTTCTTCGCCAGTAAAAAGGCGGCGGATATTTTGGTGATGGCGCAGCACAATCAAGCAGCACAGCATACCGACAGGCAAGGTATACTGAGGTTTGATCATCCACGTATAAAAGGGTGCAAGCAGTACAGTAATGAGCGCGGCCAGTGAAGAATAGCGAAACAGCAATGCCACCGTCAGCCAAGTGGCCATGATCATCGCGGTCAAATCAAGGCCGATGGGCGCGATCGCGCCAAGTGCGGTGGCCACACCTTTACCACCCTGAAAATGAAAGAAAATTGGGTACATATGGCCTAAACACGCCGCAATGGCAATCACGCCAAGTAAGATGGGGTCGATACCGAAATAGTAACCGCTCCACACCGGAATGGTGCCTTTGAGCATGTCACAGAGCAAAACAGCGGCCGCGGTGCCTTTTCCGCCAATGCGCAGTACATTGGTCGCGCCAGGGTTATTGGAACCCACACCTCGTGGATCAGGCAATCTCAGCACACGACAAATCAACACCGCGCTGGATATTGATCCCAGCAGGTAGGCGATGATGGTCATTGTCACTGCCAGTGCGTCCATGTGAGTACCTAAATATTTGGAAATTAATGCTCATTTTTCGCGTAGTTGCTATCATAGCGCGATTGCGAAAATAATACGATGAATTTACCCCAAACGGGTATCCGACCTCTAATAAGGACAAAACATGGCGCTGGACAAAGTGTTTATTGAACAGTTGGAAGTGATCACCACAATCGGTGTATACGACTGGGAGCAGGAGATCAAACAGAAGCTGGCACTGGATATCGAGATGGCCCACGACAATCGCCCTGCTGGCAAAAGCGACGATGTGTGCGACGCGCTCGATTATGCCCAAGTGAGTGAGGCCGTGCTGACACATATCGAAGGTGGCCGTTTTCTGTTGGTCGAACGTGTCGCCGAGGAAGTGGCTGAGTTGATCATGAGCCGTTTTAACGTCCCTTGGATTCGTATCCGTCTGGCCAAGCCCGGAGCCGTGCCACAGGCACGCGCGGTGGGCGTTGTCATTGAACGAGGTCAGGCATGAACACCGCGTATATCGGCGTGGGTAGCAATCTAGAGCGAGAGAAACACGCCCGCGCAGCTTGGCAAGAGTTGGCGGCATTGGGCAGTGATTTACGCGCTTCGCCGATATACGAATGTGCTGCGGTCGGCTTTGATAGCCATCCTTTTTTTAACTTTGTTATTCAGCTCAATACTGACCTCGCACTGCCGGAGTTTGTCGCACGTTTGCGCGCGATCGAACATAAGTGGGGTCGAGATACGAATGCGCAAAAATTTCAAGATCGCACCTTAGATCTCGATATTGTGTTGTTTGGTGACTGCATTTGCGCGCAAAATCCGCAGTTGCCTCGCAGCGATATTTTTAAATACCCTTTTGTCATTCAACCTTTGTATGATTTGCAACCGGAGTTGACCATTCCGGGTGATGGTCGAACCGTCGAGCAAATTTGGCGCAATGCAAAGGAGCTCGACTCTTTGCAAAAAATTGATTTTTCATTATAAAAACCGAGTAAACCATGAGTTATTTTGAAGCGTTTGTGTTGGCTTTGATCCAAGGCCTAACGGAGTTTTTGCCGATTTCCAGTTCGGCGCATTTAATTTTGCCCTCGGCGATTTTTGGCTGGGCAGATCAAGGATTGGCTTTCGATGTCGCTGTGCATGTAGGGACGTTGGCCGCAGTGGTCATCTACTTCCGCCATGAAGTGATCACGCTGTTTTCGGCTTTGTTCGCCTCCGTTTTTAAAGGGGATCGCAGTAAAGAAGCGAAGTTGGCGTGGATGATCGTGCTGGCGACCATTCCTGCCTGTATTTTTGGCTTATTGATGAAAGATGTGGTTGAGGTTTACTTACGCAGCGCTTATGTGATCGCAACCACGACCATCATCTTCGGCTTGTTGCTGTGGTGGGTTGATAAGAATGCCACGCTGCTCAATGATGAGTATCAAGCGGGCTGGAAAAAAGCGCTCTTTATCGGCCTTGCTCAAGCGGTGGCCATTATCCCTGGTACTTCTCGCTCAGGAGCCACCATTACCGCAGCGCTTTATCTGGGTTTTACCCGTGAGGCGGCAGCGCGTTTCTCTTTCTTAATGTCGATCCCAATCATTACCTTGGCGGGTTCTTACCTTGGTTTGAAACTTGTCACTAGCGGTGAGCCAGTGCATGTTGGTTTCTTGCTGACCGGGATTATCACCTCATTTGTCAGTGCTTATTTGTGTATTCATCTTTTTTTGAAGATGATCTCACGTATGGGCATGATGCCGTTTGTGATTTATCGTCTGATTCTGGGCGTCGGTTTGTTTGCCTACCTGCTCTACGCTTAAGTGCTTAACTCGCTCAGCTCATTTTAAAAAGGCCCGCGGGTTGTGATCCGCGGGCCTTTTTTGCTCTATGGCTGAGCGTGTTATATCACTCTAGCGGCCAAGCGCGTTGGCCACTGCGGCAATGCGGCGTTTTTCCAGTTCATCGCGAATCGCAGAACCTTTGAATCCCGCTTCGATCACCGTTTGCACCTCAACGGACAAAGCGGCTTGGTATGCACGCATCATGAGTTCTGACTGCGGATACGGTTCGTTCTCCAGCCCTTTTCTGCCTGCATGATCCGCCTCGCAGCACAATAGGATCTCTTTTAATCGATCCGCCTTGCGCCACACATCAAAGCCATTGAGGATCTTGATGATGGTTGCTGGTTTAAGTTCAGCGGCGCGGTGAATGTTAGAGTGTTGCTGACAGACTAACAGCGCCAAATCGCGAAATTCATTGGGAATGCGCACTCGTTCACAAAGGCGCTGGATCAGTTTCTGTCCGGTGTGGCAGTGCAGCTTATGGCTTGGCCACTCCTCTTTGGGAGTCACGCCTTTGCCTAAATCATGCACTTGTGCGGCGAAACGAACCACAGGCGATGGGCTGCGCTTGGCGGCTTGCTCAGCGACCAGTAAGGTATGAACTCCAGTATCAATTTCCGGGTGCCACTTTTCTGGCTGAGGCACGCCAAACAGCGCGTCAATCTCTGGCAGCACGACTGCCAAGGCGCCGCACTCTCGCAGCACTTTTAGAAAAACTTGCGGCGCATCGCTATTGAGCGACTTGAACCACTCCTGCCAAACCCGTTCGGCAGTTAAGGCTTGCAGCTCGCCGGATTCTACGATGCTTCTCATTAGCGCCATCGTCTCCTCGGCGACACGAAAACCCAGCGGCGCGAGTTTTGCCGCAAAGCGAGCCACGCGCAGAACGCGCAGCGGATCTTCGGTAAACGCACTGGAGACATGCCTTAATAGTTTATCGGCGAGATCTTGCTGTCCGCCATAAGGGTCGATGATCTGGCCTTGCGCGTCCATCGCCATGGCATTGATCGTCAGGTCACGACGCAGGAGATCCTCTTCCAAGGTTACCTCCGGTGAGAAAAAGCACTCAAAGCCTTTGTAACCGGCCGAGGTTTTTCGCTCCGTACGCGCGAGGGCATATTCCTGTTTGGTTTTGGGGTGCAGAAATACCGGAAAATCGCTGCCAACGGCGGTGTAACCTGCGCTGAGCATCGCTTCGGCGGTTGCGCCGACCACGACCCAGTCGTTATCGTAAACTGGGATTTGCAGTAATCGGTCTCGGACTGCGCCACCGACTAAGTAAACTTCCACGTGTGACCTCGAATAATTGCTGATCTGACTGGACATTGTAGCAAGCAATGGTACTTTGCTCCCTATTGAAATGAGCCCGTTGCGTTTGGATTGTGTATGTATAAGGACTTTTTTGGCTTCTCTGAGTTGCCATTTTCGATTGTGCCGAACTCACGTTATCTCTATTTGAGTCAACGTCATCGTGAAGCCATCACCCATCTGCAGGCAGGTTTGGGCGATGGCGGTGGGTTTGCCATGCTAACTGGTGAAGTGGGGACAGGCAAAACCACCGTGGCTAAGTCGATGTTGGCCAACTTAGGTGACAACAAATGCGCCGCGCTGCTACTCAATCCGACCTTCTCCAGCTTGGAACTGCTCGAAGCAATTTGTGATGAGTTCAATCTCAGCTATCCACAGCAGGCAAGCCTCAAGCAACTCCATCAGATCATTCATCAGTTCTTACTGCGCAATCACCAAATCGGGAGGCAAACACTGCTGGTGATTGATGAAGCGCAGCACCTCGCGGCGGATGTTTTGGAGCAACTACGCTTACTCACCAACTTAGAAACCGAGAGCAGTAAACTGCTCAAAGTGTTGCTGGTCGGGCAGCCTGAGCTGCAAAAGCTGCTGCAAACCACCCAACTGCGTCAACTAGCCCAGCGCATTACGGGCCGCTACCATTTGTTACCCTTAGATGAGCGAGAGACGGCCGACTACATCGCTTTTCGTCTGCATACCGCTGGAGGTGACAAGCAACTGTTTGATCGCAGCTCGACCAAGCTGATTGCCAAATACAGTCACGGTATCCCGCGTTTGATTAACTTGATTTGCGATAAAGCGCTGCAATTGAGTTTTTACCAAAGTACGCTGCTGGTGTCCAAAACCAATGTGCATAAAGCGTGTGAAGAGGTGATGCAGTTTCAGGCGCAAATCTATCAGCAGCCTCAAACAGGCCGCTCCACTACAAGGTTGGCAAAAAGTGCCGTGGCGCTGAGCATCATCGCGCTGCTGGCAAGCGGTGGTTACTGGTACACCACGCAGCTAAGCACAAATCAAGCCGCAGTGGCTAGCGATGTTGAACCCGATGCGCCAAGCAGCGCTCTCGTGATTGCACCAGCACCGTCAGAGAATATCGTCGACTTGCTGATGGCTCGGCAAGATCCACAGCAGGCGCTGAGTGAGCTGTATCAAGTGTGGGGATATCAGGCGAGTGAGCAAGACAGCTTATGTCTTAATGCGCCACTGTCGGTATTTCGTTGTGCTCGCTTGCAGAGTAATTGGCAGGAGATAGTACAGGCTAACCGTCCAGTGGTGTTAACGCTACAGCAGCAGAATCAGCGTGGGTATGTGGTGCTTTGGCGCGTGCAGCATGAGTGGGCGGAGGTGCTCAATGGCGATGCGCGCCTGCGAGTACCCGTCGGCGAACTGCTCGCTTTGTGGCGCGGAGAAACGATGGCTATTTGGCGTGCGCCGCTGCGTGACACCTTAAAGCTCAACATGAGCGGCGAAGCGATTACGCTATTAGACCAGCTACTGGCGAAAGCGCTCAATGATGATCCGCTAGGCGGTGAGCACTTTGATAGCGCGCTACAACGCCGTGTGGAATGGTTCCAACAATGGCAGGGGATAAATGTCGATGGGATCGCCGGGCCGAACACTTTGTCGCGTTTGCAGCAGTTGGTTCAATTGAGCGCGCCGAGTTTGCAGCAAGGGGCTGAGCTAGACGAGCAAGAGAAGCTGGCGCAACGCTTGAGTTATCCGCCGTTCGGTTATCTATCACCGTTACCCAGAACTTTTCCGCAGGCGTCTCTGGTAGAAGCCAAACCTGCGCCTATACTGCTCGCGCAAAATGCCTCTTCACCTGAGCTACCGAACGCGGATAAGGCGCAAGACTTACTCGATAACTTAGATCTCTCAGGTTTTTCTCCAGAATTGGCGATGAAAGTGGAAAGTGCGTTGGCTTCACCATCACCTGAGCCAAGTCAGACAAAACAGGGGGAAGTGCATTCGCTGGAAATGGAAGCGGCGCGCTGGCGCGGGCGTTTACCGGCGCTGGATCTGCAATCGCATATTTACTCCAATGACAGCCAACGACGCTGGTTGAAGATCAATGGCGCAGAGTATCGCCAAGGGGATTGGATTGAGCAGCAAGTCAAGCTGGTGGAAATTTTACCTCAGTCGATTGTGGTGGAGTTTGACGGCGAGAAGATTGCCATTCCGGCTCTGTATGAGTGGAAGGGATGAGCGTAGAGAAGGATAAAAATCAGGCCGCAATCGCGGCCTGAACGTTTCGCATTATGCCCAGCCTGACGGGGACTTTTTACGGCGTGGGATCAAGTGAGGTAAGATCAAGCCAAAGAGCAAGCCGCCGCCCGCTACACCGCTACCATACATAAAGTATTTCAATAGCAGATCGTCTTTCTGGGTATCCAGTTTCGCGCGTAGCTGGCGATTTTCCGTTTGAACAGCGGTGAGCTGCTCGCTGATTTCACCATACTTCATCTCCAGTTCGGAAATTTGTTGATTACGGTTTTCCAGTGAATCGACCAAGCCCGCTTTTTCGGTGTCGGCACTTTGGCGCGCGTTGGCCAGTTGCGCTTTCACATCTTTAAGTTCTTTTTCCAGACGCGGAAGGCGAATCGCCATGCTTTCTTGGCGAGTGATAAATTTCGTTTGTACCCAGCCTTTACGACCACGTTCGTCAACCACTTCGCTGTAGCCCGTTTCGCTGTTGCTTTGCAGCAGTTGTACTTTACTGCCCGCATCAACACTGCCGATGATGCGGAAAGTGTTGTTTGGCCCTGAATGCATATAGGTAAACAGTTCATCTGCAATGTAGCGGTCTTGTGCGAAGAGTGACGGCACAGCAAAGACAGTCAGCAAAACCGTAACGATGAGTTTTTTCACAATAAATCCCTTAACGATTTCATTAGAGTCGGCGATAAATGCCCCGATTGACGAATAGTAAAAAGTTTCCCAAACTCATGCAACAAAGAAGGGAGGCAAAGCCTCCCTTAATGTGCGTTTGAGTCAAATATGACAAGGTGCTTACAAAATCTGTCCTTGCTTTACATATTTCTGACGCTTTGTGTTAGCCAAAAACTGCTTGCATCATATAGAAGAAGACGACCGCCAGCAGTGCGCCCGCAGGCAGCGTGACCACCCAAGAAGCGACGATATTACGCACCACACCTAAGTTCAGTGCAGCAATACCACGTGCGAAACCGACCCCCAGTACCGCACCAACCAGAGTTTGCGTGGTTGAAATCGGTAAGCCAGTGCCGGACGCCAGTACGACGGTTGAAGCGGTTGCTAGCTGGGCTGCAAAGCCACGGCTTGGCGTCAATTCTGTAATACCAGTACCGATGGTGGCCATCACTTTATGACCAAGCGTCGCTAAACCGAACACAATTCCCAAGCCACCCAGTGGCAGAATCCACCATGCGATAGAGCTTTTCGCGGCCACTTCACCCATATGTTCAACGGTTGAAACCACAGCAGACAAAGGACCAATCGCATTAGCCACATCATTTGAGCCATGAGCAAACGCCATAGCACACGCAGTGATCACCATGAGAGTGCTAAAGATACTCTCAACGCCGGCAAAACCATGGTCTTCATCACGATTAGCAAATTTCTTCTGAATGTAGAGATAGCCGCCGACCATCACGATGGCAGAAACCACCGCAGACCACATCCAAGCTTCTGAGCTTGAAAGGTGTAGCCCAACGTGCTTTAAGCCTTTTTTGATGGTAACTAGCGCAATCACCATAGTGGTGATGAACATGTATACCGGCACGAAACGCTTGGCATTGATCAGTGGTTTTTCTGTATCGAAAATGAGGCGTTGTGCGCTGACAAAAATGAGGTACGCAAAGAAGCCAGAAATCACCGGAGTAATAATCCAACTACCGACAATGCCTTTTACTGAGCTCCAATCGACCGCTTCTGTACCAACAGAGACACAAGCAAAACCAATGATAGCGCCGATGATAGAGTGAGTGGTAGAGACTGGCCAGCCCATGTAAGACGCCACCAGCAACCAAGTGCCTGCGGCAAGAAGCGCTGACATCATGCCGTAAATCAGCACATCGGGTTTATCTGCGAAGAGAGAGGTTTCAATCACCCCATTACGGATCGTTTCTGTCACTTCACCACCGGCTAAGTAAGCGCCTGCGAATTCAAAAATCATCGCAATAATAATGGCTTGTTTAACGGTGAGTGCTTTTGAACCTACTGAAGTGCCCATTGCATTGGCAACATCGTTTGCACCAATACCAATCGCCATCAAGAAACCGAAGACAGCTGCCACAATAATCAAGACGGTGCCGTAGTTCGCAAGGATTTCCATCGTAATACCTAGTTGTTGATAACAAGCGGAGCAACCCAAGCTTGTTTTTGACGCAGATAACGACCTTCAGCGTAGAAAATACTCATCGCCTAGCGGGTCGTCATACTGTGGTTGCTCTTCGTTATTTGGTTAACTTTTAAATTTAAGAACGAGAAAGCATAAGCTCTAAGCGAGCACCAACGCGCTGCGCTTGGTCGGCAATGCCGCCCACCCATTCCAGAATTTTGTACAAGAACATGACATCAATTGGATTCATTTTCGATTCGATAGCCATCAGCTGTTGGCGAAGAGTGATTTGCATCGCGTCGGTATCGTCTTCGATAACATCCAACTGATGGATCATCTCAGCGACCAGAGTCACTTCACGGCCTTTAAATCCGGTTTCGAGGAGTTCATCAAGCTCGTTGATGACGTTTTGAGCCTGGTTAGCGGCATCAAGACAACGTTGAACGTAAGCGATGAAATTGGATTGGAGTGCTTCAGGAATCACCAGTTTGCGACCGTAGACGCGACCTGCGATGTCCTTTGCCAGATTTGCCAGTTTGTCTTGCTGAGTGAGGAGCTCCAGCATGTCGGTACGATCGACCGGTAAGAACAAACCGCGAGGAAGTTTAAGGCGGATTTCACGCTTTAACACGTCAGCTTCTTTCTCTAGGTGAGAAATTTGTGCACGAATTTCCGCTGCTTTTTCCCAATCGCCCTCTGAACAGACTTCAAAGAACTTGATCAGGTGTGAGCAACACTCGTTGACACAAACCACGTGACGCTGCAAAGGCTTTATAGGGGACTTTGCAAATAACCCCATAATTGTATTTACTGGCATGGTCATTCAACCTAATAACTATAACCTTAAAAGAACATACACCATTTCATGGTGAAATGTTGAGCGATGGCTATAAAGGCGCGCATGTTAACGCATTAAATCCCGCATTAAAACTGTTTTAGATCATCTCTAGTGCGATATTTCTTTCTTGCCCCGTAAGAATTTAGGCAATATCCTGTTCCAGTCTGCTTTGAAAGGTACAACTATGGAAACCGAGATAGAACTGAAGTTTTTTGTTTCTCCTGAATTTTCAGAAACTTTGCGAGATAAAATCGCCGAAACCAAAGTACTTCAGCACAGTTGTCGAGATCTGGGTAACACCTACTTTGACACTCCAGACAACTGGCTTCGTCAACACGATACAGGCTTAAGGATACGCCGCTTTGATGACGTTTTTGTTCAGACTGTCAAGACAGCCGGACGCGTCGTTGCAGGCTTACACCAACGTCCCGAATACAATGCAGAACATACCTGTAACATCCCCGATCTCTCACTGCATCCGCTTGATATCTGGCCGCAAGGCAAAGAGATTGAAACCTTGCAAGCCGAATTGATGCCGCTTTTTTCCACCAACTTTAGCCGTGAACAGTGGTTAATTGGTATGCCGGACGGCAGCCAAATTGAAGTGGCGTTTGACCAAGGGTTGGTCAACGCACAGGACAAAGAAGACACGATTTGTGAAGTGGAACTGGAGCTTAAATCTGGTCAGACTGACGCGCTGTTTACCTTGGCCCGTTTGCTGTCTGAATCGGGCGGTATGCGTCTTGGTAACTTAAGTAAAGCGGCCAAAGGTTATCGCCTTGCGCAAGGTTATCAAGGCGATGAGGTGAAATCGCTCAGTTTGGTCGATACAGGCAAGCTCGATAACGTTGAGTATTGTTTGATCAATTCACTGGAGCATGCGCTGTCGCACTGGCACTACCACGAACAGATTTACGTTGAGCGTGAATCGGTGGAGGCTCTGCGCGAAATCAATCATGCCATCAGCTTTATTCGGCAAACCTTGACCATTTTTGGCGGGGTTGTGCCGCGCCGCGCCAGCGCCATTTTGCGCCAAGAACTGAAATGGTTGGAAGAAGAGCTGGCGTGGTTGGGCGAGCATGCGCATTTAACCGAACTTCTGGAAGACAAAGGCCATGTGCTGCGCAAGCTGGACGCGCGTAAATTTCTCGTCGCTGAGCTCACTCAACAATTTGACAACCTGCCGGATCGTGCAGAGATGCTGCGTCTATTAACCAGTGCGCGTTACACCGGCTTGTTGCTTGATTTGAGTCGCTGGATTCTAACTCGTGGCTGGCAGCCGTTTCTGGATGACAAAGCGCGTGAGCAGATGGCGAGTTCGGTCAAAGAGTTTTCCGTAACGCAGTTGGACAGAACTTGGACGGAGTTGATGGAAGCTTTTCCCGCCGAGCAAGAGATGACGGCGCAGGCGTATATTGATCAACGTTATCGCTTAATGCGCAATCTTTACACTGGGGTTGGCTTTGCCAGCCTTTACGATGCCGAAGAGCGCAACGGTTTTCGTATGCCTTGGGCGGATCTGATCCACGGTATTGATGACCTATTAATGCTGCGCCACTTGCATCCTTTATGTGAGAAGTTGGAAGCGGAAGAGCGAGAGCAATTAGAGCGCTGGTTGCTGCGTCAAGAACGTTCCATCTTGCACGCGATGGATCAAACACGCGCCATCGGTATTGAAGCAGAGCCTTACTGGCGACGCTAACTGGGTTGTTCGAGAAAATAGGGCATTTGCCCTATTTTTTTATCTGCTGTTCCAGACGTTCAAGCCGATTGAGGATCTCTTCTTGGCGCTGCAACATGGTCTCTAGCATCTTCTCTTTATTTATAGAGCGGGAAGTTTGCTGGTGGGTCGGGCTGGTGAGTAGCGAAGTGATCAGGCCTGAGATCATGCCAAACAGTCCTACACCGCAGAGGATCACAATCACTGCGACGATCTTCCCCCCCATCCGTCACTGGGTAATGATCGCCATATCCGACGGTGGAGATAGTGACAAACGCCCACCACAACGCATCAATGCCCGTCTGAATATTCGCTCCTTCTTCCTTGCCTTCCATAAAAAGCACCAGACCCGAGCCGAGCATCACCAGCACCACCATCAAGAGTAAAATGGAGGCGAGCGTAGCACTAAGATGACACGCAGAATGTGAAACAACCTTGCAAAGCGCAGTGGCTCCACTAAGGGGATGCTGGCGAGAAAATCGATCCAGTGAGTTTTCACAAAGTTGCGTTTGTCTGTGGCGCGGATCAAATCTACGCTCAGTTGTAGCAGGAAAATGCTACAGATTATGAAATCCAACCCGATAAGGATCTGGCGAGTTTCGTTATCGATAGGAAGAAACAACAAGCCAGAGATCACAAATAGCGCCATAAAAGACAAGATTAGTGATAACAGACTCATAGGTTTGGTGCTGTCTTTGATATCATTGCTATTCATACGGGGCTCGAAATAAATAGATTGGCTCAGTTTTTTTGAGAGTCAGCGCATTTTGTTGCTCGGGCAACACGCTTGTAAATAGGACTATAAAAGACTTGGTGGAGAACTGACAATGGAAAAGCTGGCGTTTAAACCCTGGGAAAGGGTGATTTCAGACATTCGCCTGGTTCCCAAGATGGTCATGCTGATGGTGTTCAGTACGATCTTAATCGTGGGGAAACAGCTGTGGGATGCGAGTACTTTTTATCAAGCTTTGTTGGCAGCAACGCAGAATGAGCAGCTTGCGCAACACCATTATGATGCTTACTTAGTGCAAGTTGCTTGGCAAACCGCACTGCTGATTGTGCTGTTTATTGTTCTATTGATGGCCGCAGCGAGTGTCATGCTGCGTCAGACTCGTTACCTCAATGATGCTATTAAACTCATGGCGCAGAAAAACCTCTCCATTCCCTTCGGGATGGAGTGTAAAGATGAATACGGTGACGTAGCGCGTGAGCTGGAGAAGACCCGTAAACAGTTACACGATGTGATCCAAACCCAGATTAATGCCTCGGATGAACTCTCTGGATTGACCGAAGTGATGACGCTGAGCATGTCGGAAACTAAAGAGTCTGCCCAAGAAGAGTTTAACGAAATTGACCAATTGGCAACGGCAATGAGCGAGATGACCTCCACGGTACAGACGGTGGCCGAGCATGCGCACAATGCCTCTTCACTGACGGAGTTGGCGTCCGAGCAGGCGAAAAAAGGTCAGCAGTTCCTTAAGGGCACCGTAAACAAAATGAGCCAACTTTCCTCCGATATTTCGGCGTCGGCGCAGGCAGTGAACCAAGTGGAAGAGCGTGTAGACGCTATCGGTAGCGTTGTCGGTACCATTCAAGGCATTTCTGAACAAACCAACCTGCTGGCATTGAACGCGGCGATTGAGGCGGCGCGTGCTGGTGAAGCTGGACGCGGGTTTGCAGTGGTTGCTGATGAAGTGCGTAACTTAGCACAGCGTACTCAGCAAGCGACGGTAGAGATTCAAGATATGATCTCTCAGTTGCAAAGCAGCGCAACTTCAGCGGTGGAACTGATGGAAAAAAGTGTGGTTGAGGCCGCTGAAGGGGTCGAGTTGGTTTCTAATGCGGGTCACGAGCTTGACGGCATCGTAGGTCAAGTTACGCAAATTAATGAGATGAACCTACACATCGCAACGGCTGCAGGTCAGCAAAGCAGCGTCGCGGCCGAGATGGATCAGAACCTCACCAATGTGCGTGAGCTGGTGGAAGCCTCGGTGGTGGTGGTGAGTGAACTCCTCGAGACCTCGGAAATCATGCAAAACAATGCCGAAGAGCTGGATAAAAAGATCAAGTTATTCCGCGTTTAATACAGAGAAAAATACCGAGAAAAAAGAGAGAACGCCCACATTGTCGATGTGGGCGTTTTTTATGGCGGCAACTCTGATATAAATAGCACAAAGCAAAACATTACAAGGAAGAATCATGCACTTGCCTTCGTCATTACAGCCTGTCGCAGAGCGGGCGATGCAAAGCGCCCAACAAGCGGGCTACATCGAGCATTGGTCGGCGGAGTTTGCCGAACAGTACCGCTATGTCGCAGGACTCAGCCCTTTTATTGTCGAGGCGCTGCAGCGCGACAGTCTGCTTGCCAAGCAATTGCCGACGATGTTGGCGGATGAAAGCCGTCAGGAATCATACCGAGCCCAATTGGCGGCGCTGCTGGCCGAGTGTCGTGACGAAGCAACGGGACAGTGCGTACTGCGCCAGTTTCGTAATCGTGAGATGGTTTACATCGCTTGGAAAGACTTCAGCCAAAGTTGGAGTTTGCAGGCGTCACTGAGCCATCTTTCTCAACTGGCCGAGGCGATGATTTTTGAGACTTACCAGTGGCAATACGCTTTGTGCTGCCAAGAGTGGGGAACGCCGACCAATGCCGCGGGGGAAGCGCAGCCGATGTTGATTATCGGCATGGGAAAACTCGGCGGTGGCGAGCTCAATTTTTCTTCCGATATCGATCTGATTTTCACTTATCCGGAAAACGGAGAGACCCAAGGCGCACGGCGTAGCATTGCCAACGCGCAGTTTTTTACCCGCCTTGGCCAGCGGATCATCAAAGCGCTCGATCAGCAAACCTTTGATGGCTTTTGCTATCGGGTGGATATGCGTTTACGCCCCTTCGGGGAGAGTGGCCCGCTGGTGATGAGTTTTGCTGCGTTGGAAGATTACTACCAAGAACAGGGGCGTGATTGGGAACGCTACGCGATGATCAAAGCGCGCGTGATGGGACGGGAGATGTACCCGCAATACCAAGAGCTGCGCCAGATGCTGCGTCCGTTTGTCTTCCGTCGTTATATTGATTTCAGCGCGATTCAATCGCTGCGGCGGATGAAGTCGATGATCAGCAGCGAAGTACGTCGCCGTGGTTTGACCAACAACATCAAGCTCGGTGCTGGCGGCATTCGCGAAATTGAATTTATCGCTCAGGTCTTTCAATTGATCCGCGGCGGGCGCGAACCCAGTTTACGCAAGCGAGGGCTCTTGACCACACTGGAGGCGATTGCCCAACTGCAACTGCTGACTCAAGAAGAGGTCAGTAGCCTGACGGTGGCCTATCAGTTTTTGCGCCGCTTGGAGAACTTACTGCAAGCCATGGCCGACAAACAGACGCAAACCTTGCCAGAAAGTGAGTTGGAGCAACTGGCTCTTGCTACGGCGATGGGGTATGCCGATTGGCAAAGTTTATTGCTAGAGGTCAATCAGCACATGGCGGCGGTGCATCAAGTGTTTGAAACCTTGATCGGTGATGACGAAGAAGAAGTGAGTCCGGTGGCGAACCACTTCAGCGAGCTATGGGATATGGCCCACAACCCAGAAGTGATTGAGCAGATTCTGCAAAACGATCTCTCCCTGGACGATCCCGGCGCAGTTGCCCAGCAAGTGATTCAGTTCAAAGCTGATCTGGCGAAAAAGACCTTAGGGCCGCGCGGGCGCGATGTGCTCAATCACTTGATGCCGAAAGTGTTCAGCGCGGCTTTTGCTCACCCTGAAGCGCAATTTGGTTTGCCGCGGGTGTTTTTCTTATTGCACAGCATCGTCACCCGCACCACGTATCTGGAACTGCTGGACGAGCACCCTGCCGCATTAACTCAGTTGGTGCGTCTGTGCACCGCCAGCCCGATGATTTCACAGCAGTTAGCGCGTTATCCTATCTTGCTTGACGAGCTTATCGACCCACAGCAGTTGTATAACCCCATTCCGCTCGAATCCTATCGCACTGAGCTGCGCGATTTTCTCGCCCGTATTCCTGAAGAGGATATGGAGCAGCAAATGGAGGCACTGCGCCAGTTTAAACAGATCTGCATTTTACGCATCGCAGCGGCTGATATCGCAGGTGTATTGCCAGTAATGAAAGTGAGCGATCACTTAACCTATTTGGCCGAAGCGATTGTCGAAGCCGTTGTCCATCAAGCTTGGCAACAAGTGGCGGAAAAATATGGTGAGCCAACCCATCTGAAAGAGAGAAACGGCAAAGGTTTTGCGGTGGTCGGCTATGGCAAAGTGGGTGGCTGGGAGTTGGGGTACAACTCCGATCTGGACGTGGTTTTCCTCCATGACTGCCCAACCAATGTCTACACCGATGGCAAAAAGGAGATTGATGGACGCCAATTTTACTTGCGTCTGGCACAGCGCATCATCCACATTTTCTCGACTCGTACCGCGTCGGGCATCTTGTATGAAGTGGACACGCGCCTGCGTCCGTCCGGTGCATCGGGTTTACTGGTGTGCCCGGTGGATGCTTTTGATGAATACCAGCGCCAAGAAGCGTGGACTTGGGAGCATCAGGCGCTGGTTCGCGCCCGTATGATTTATGGAGATGACGATCTAGCGAACGAATTTGCCCGTGTTCGTCACGAGGTACTGGCGTTGCCGCGTGATGAAAGCCAACTGAAAAAAGAAGTAGCGGAGATGCGAGTAAAAATGCGCGATCACCTTGGTGGCAAAAAAGCGGACCGTTTCATGCTCAAACAAGATCAAGGCGGGATCACCGATATCGAGTTCTTGGCCCAGTACTTGGTACTCAATTTCAGCGCGAGTAAGCCGAAAATGACACGCTGGAGTGATAACGTGCGCATCTTTGAAACCTCGATTGCACAAGGTGTGATGGATGAATCACAGGCGCTGGCGCTAACGCAGGCCTACACGCGTATGCGTGATGAGATCCATAAACGCAATTTGCTGAATCTGGATGCGGACGTGGCTCTGGATAAATTTACCGCTGAGCGACAGGTAGTAATGGATGCTTGGAACGCGTGGCTGAGCTAGCACCTTCCACTATTTAGCCCGCAAAAGGGCTGTGCTAAACTCTGCGCAGCAAAAAATTTGGAGATCGACAATGAAACCTATCCTACCTGATTACAGCAATGCAGGTGTTCTGATCATCGGCGACGTCATGTTAGACCGCTACTGGTATGGGCCTGTGAACCGTATTTCCCCAGAAGCGCCGGTGCCTGTCGTTAAAGTCGACAACAACGAAGAGCGTCCGGGCGGCGCGGCAAACGTGGCCATGAACATCGCCTCACTGGGCGGCCTTGCACACATCGTTGGTCTGACGGGTGAAGATGAGCCAGCCAGAGTGTTGACGGAAACCCTCAGTTCACTCAAGGTGAAGTGCGATTTTGTCTCTCTGCCAAACTATCCAACCATCACTAAACTGCGCGTGATGAGCCGCGGTCAGCAATTGATCCGCCTCGACTTTGAAGACAAGTTTGCCAATGTCGATCAAGCGTTGATCCTTTCTCGCATGGAACGCACTTTGCCACAGGTGCAGGCTGTGATTCTCTCTGACTACGATAAAGGCGCCTTAGAGCACGTTGAAGCGTTGATCGCCAAAGCGCGCGCCGCCAATGTGCCGGTATTCATCGATCCTAAAGGCACCAATTTTGAACCGTATCGCGGTGCTACGTTGCTGACTCCGAATATGTCGGAGTTTGAAGCGGTGGTTGGCAAAGTCACCTCGGAAGAGGATTTGGTGGCCAAAGCACTGGCGTTGATTGAGAAGTTTGATTTCTCTGCGCTGTTGGTGACTCGCAGTGAACACGGCATGACGTTAGTGCGCCCGGGGCAAAAGCCATTCCATCTGCCAACACAAGCCAAAGAAGTATATGACGTGACAGGGGCTGGGGATACGGTGATCTCTGTTTTGGCTGCTTCGGTTGCGGCGGGGAAACCACTGGAAGAGGCGTGCGCTCTAGCAAATGCCGCCGCCGGTGTCGTTGTCGGCAAACTGGGCACCTCGACCTTATCTACCATCGAGCTGGCCGAAGCGATTCATGGCAGCCGTGATACCGATTTTGGCGTGATTACTGAAGCGGCGTTGATCGATGCCGTCAAAGCGGCGCAGGCCAAAGGCGAAAAAGTGGTGATGACTAACGGCTGTTTCGACATTTTGCATGCGGGCCATGTATCTTACCTCAACAATGCGGCCAAACTGGGCAATCGCTTAATTGTGGCGGTAAATACCGATGAATCGGTGAAACGCCTCAAAGGGCCGGGTCGCCCGGTCAACCCAACCGATCGCCGTATGGCGGTCTTGGCGGGATTGGGCGCAGTCGATTGGGTGGTGCCTTTTAGCGAAGATACTCCGCAGCGTTTGATTGCTGCGGTATTGCCGGATCTGTTGGTCAAAGGTGGCGATTACAAACCCGAAGAGATTGCCGGTGGCGCAGAAGTGATTGCTGCGGGTGGTGAAGTGAAAGTACTCAACTTCGAAGATGGCTGCTCGACCACAGAGATCATCGATGCGATCAAAGGTGGCAAAGGTTAATCACCCGCCAAGATGAAGATCAAAAAAAGGGTTACTGATGAAGTAACCCTTTTTGTTTCGCACTTTCGTTAAGCAAGCCAGCGGAGAGACTGGCTCACCGTGGGCGACTATTTTTTCGCAATCAAACCCGCATCGACATCGAGAATATCCTGTTCACTCAGGGTGCCCACAGCTTGACGCAATTGCAGCACGCTCAGGATGTAGTTGTAACGAGCATCAGAGAGGTTTTTGTTGGCATCGTAGAGACGGCGAGTGGCATCTAACACGTCAACGATGGTGCGAGTCCCTACATCAAAGCCCGCTTCGGTTGCTTCCAGTGCGGATTTCGCTGAGACAACGGATTGCTCATAAGCGCGTAGCGCACCGATTGACGCATTGATGTTATTCTTCTGCGCACGCACTTCTTTGACCACACCGCGGTAAGTGGCTTCCAAATCTTGGCTGGTTGCTACGTAATTGAACTCAGCTTGTTTGGTTTGTGAGGTGATATTACCACCAGTATACAGTGGCACATTCAGGTTCAAACCAATATTGAAGTTGTTGGTTGTGCCGTCAGAACTTTCACTGCTACCAATATCGGCGTAGTTGTAGCCACCATCGAGCGTGAGAGAAGGCAGATGACCAGAGCTGGCCAGAGAAATGTTCTCTTTAGCGATGTCAGTGGCAATACGTGCTGACAGCAAGCTGAGGTTTTTCTCTTGCGCCTCTTCGATCAACGCTTCTGCAGGAGTGCTTGAGCGGCTGGCGGTGAAACGTTTGGTGTCCAGTACATTCAGATTTTTGTGCTCTTGCCCTGTGATCTCACGTAGCGCTTCGTAGCTGTTAGTTAGGCTGTTTTCGGCCAACACTTCATCAGCCAAAACGCCATCGTACTGCGCTTGCGCGTCGTGTACGTCGGTAATTGCGGACAAACCGACTTCAAAACGCTGCTTGGTTTGCTCAAGCTGACGCGCAACGGCGGCTTTTTCTGCACGGACAAAATCCAAGCTATCTTGCGCTTTTAAAACCGCAAAATACGCTTGCGCGACACGCAGGATCAAGGCTTGTTGCGTTGCCGCGTAAGAGGCATCCGCTTGACGAGCGGTTTTCTCTGCGTTGTCTAGCGTAATCCAAGAGGAACGTTTGTAGAGTTCCTGAGAAAAACTGATGCCCGCAGAAAGGGTGTTCTTGTCGTTGTCTGCCGTAGAAACTGAACTTGAATCAAAATCAGTCTCCCCGCGGGTTAGATTATACCCAGCGGTCAAATTAATTTGTGGCAACAAGCTGCTGCGGCTTGACGTAATCGCTTCAAACGCGGCATCTCGCTTTGCTTTGACACTCAGCAGTTGTGGGTCGTGTTGTTTGGAGAGGTCGTAAATCTCCGCCAGAGAATCAGCCCAAGCTGATGTATTGAGGCCGCCGAGTACTGCACCAATAAGCAGTGGAAGCAGTTTTTTCATTTTTTCATTCCTGCCGTTTATAGTTTGATTAATTCCCAAGAGTCTAACCTAAGTTGCTGGATATTTACCCTAAATTCTGCATTTTTTCTTAGTAGCTGTCCACTTGTATAATAAAAACAGCAACAATACTAAAAAATTTTAGAACAATTATATGAAAAGTTGAGCCAAGTCCTTTGAGTCATGTTTAAACAGTGAGTACACTACAAGATTCACTCAGTGAGGTGTCCGATGCAACAGTATGACAATAAACCCAGTGTTTTTACTCCCAACGATGTAGACGTGCTGGCCAAAGAAACCTTATTTAAAGGTTTCTTTAAAATGGTGAAATACCGATTTCGCCACAAATTGTTTGCTGGTGGCTGGAGTAATGTGATCGAACGCGAAATGTTTGAACGTGGTCATGCTGCTGCAATGCTGCCTTATGATCCTGTGCGCGATGAAGTGGTTTTGATTGAACAGATCCGTGTCGGTGCCTTAGAGCACAACCACCCGTGGCAGATGGAAATCGTCGCGGGCATGATTGATCGCGACGAATCGGCTGAAGAGGTGGTACGTCGAGAAGCGGAAGAAGAAGCGGGCATTTCGGTCAAAAATATCCACGCGATTGTCTCTTACTACCCTTCGGCGGGCGGATGCTCTGAAAAACTGGATGTGTTCATTGGTGAAGTGGATGCGTCTCAAGCATCTGGCATTCATGGTTTAGACTATGAAGATGAGGATATTCGTGTTCACGTGATGAGCCGCTCGCAAGCGTATGATTTAGTAAGAGAAGGTAAAATCGAGAACGGTGCCTCAATTATTGCTTTGCAATGGTTAGAGTTAAATCACTTGCAGTTAAAGTCGCAGTGGTTGGAGAAGGGTTGATGGTGCAGGTCGCAGTTAAAAAGCCGTACTACGTTGATTTGGCAGAGTTAATGAGAACCTACGAGACCAATTATGCCAAATTGAACGCGCTGTTGCCTTTTCAAGCTGAGGTTGGAGAGGTGCGCTGCTACCAAGTGGCCAATATGGTTTATCAACTGACAGTGAAAGAGGTCACAAAATACACCACGATAGTGGAGGTATGTCAGAGTGATGAGGCGCCAGTATTTCCTTTGCCAACGATGTCTGTCAGGCTTTATCACGATGCCAGAGTCGCTGAGGTGCTCTCCAGTGGCGACCACTCCCGTTTTAAAGCGAAATACGACTACCCGAATGACAAGTTAATGCAGAAAGATGAAAAACATCAGCTCAATGCATTTCTCGGTGAATGGCTCACGTTTTGCCTCAAGAGCGGTATCAGTCGAGCGCCAATAACATTTAAAGAAGAATAACAGAGTCAGGTTTTCATTTTGCAACATACAACCAGCGACACGAGCAGCATAAAGCTGCTGCAAATAACCGATACTCATCTGTTTGCGACCGATGAAGGCAGCTTATTAAGTGTCAAAACGCTTCAGAGTTTTCAGGCGGTCGTCGAGCAGGTCATACAGCGCCAAGTGGCGTTTGACTATGTACTGGCAACGGGCGATATCTCACAAGACCACAGCGCACACTCTTATCAGCATTTTGCTAAGGGCATCGCGCCGCTGCAAAAGCCGTGTTTCTGGTTGCCGGGAAACCACGACTATAAACCGAATATGTCGAGTGTGCTGCCTTCTTCGCAAATCACCGCGCCGGAGTATGTTGCGTTGGGCGAGCATTGGCAGATGGTCTTGCTGGATTCTCAGGTGGTTGGCGTGCCTCATGGCCGTTTAAGTGACAGCCAACTGGCCTTGCTGGAAGAAAAACTGGCCAGCAACCCCAGTAAACATACCTTAATTTTACTGCATCACCATCCGCTGCTGGTAGGGAGCGCTTGGCTTGACCAACACACCTTGAAAGATGCTGAGGTATTTTGGGAGATCGTTTATCGCTATCCCAATGTCAAAGGCATTGTGTGCGGCCATGTGCATCAGGATATGAATCGCATGCATCACGGCATCCGCGTGATGGCCACGCCTTCAACCTGCGTTCAGTTTAAACCCAACTCTGATGATTTCGCTTTGGATAATGTCTCTCCCGGTTGGCGAGAGTTGCAGTTGCATGCCGATGGCGAGATCACGACCCAAGTCCAGCGTTTGAGTGCTGGAAGCTTTTTACCCGACTTTACTTCGAGTGGATATTGATATGACAGAGAAAAAGCCCTCTTTATTACTTTATATTCACGGTTTTAACAGCTCCCCTCTGTCATTGAAAGCGCAACTGATGCAGCAATACTGCCAGTTGCATCGCCCGGATATCGAAGTGGTGGTGCCGCAACTGCCCAGTTTCCCCAAGCAAGCAGCCGATTTTTTGTTGTCCCTTGTTACCCAGTATCACGCAACACACCAAATTGGTTTGGTCGGCAGTTCGCTCGGAGGGTATTTGTCGACTTGGCTCAATGATCAATTTGGTTTCCGCGCCGTAGTGGTTAATCCGGCGGTCAAACCTTATGAGCTGCTCGCGGATTATCTTGGCCCGCAAACCAATCCTTATACGCACGAAAGCTATACACTTGAAAGTGTGCATATTGACGAGCTCAAAGCTCTTGAGGTAAAACGCATCGCTTCGCCAGAAGATTTCTGGCTGCTGCAACAGACCGGAGATGAAGTGCTCGATTATCGTCAGGCGGTAGACAAATTTGCTGCCAGCCGACAGACGGTGGAAGAGGGAGGCGATCATAGCTTTGTTGGCTTTGAACGTTATCCTGAGCAAATTATCACTTTCCTTGAGTTATAACTCCCTTCACTTTGTACAGGATTGGGGAAGGCTCATAGTTTTGCAGCTCATATCCAACCGTTTCTTGACATAGCCGGGCCGCTTTCCGACTATGTTTTCCGAATCCAGCTACCGTGTAGCACACAGGGCCAAACCTGTGAGTAACAGGGTAGCTTTTTCGTTGTCTGTGTTTAAGATGAGCAAGTTCTACAGACAACAGGTAAATATTGAGAACGATTCCGTATTATGACTGAACAATATAATGCTGGTGCCATTGAAGTACTGAATGGTCTTGAACCAGTACGTCGCCGACCAGGGATGTATACGGATACCACGCGCCCCAACCACTTAGGTCAAGAGGTGATCGACAACAGTGTCGACGAAGCGCTGGCCGGACATGCCTCCAAAGTACAAGTCATCTTGCATGCAGACCAATCACTGGAAGTGATCGACGATGGTCGCGGCATGCCTGTCGATATCCACCCGGAAGAGAAGGTCTCGGGCGTTGAGCTTATTCTCTGTAAGCTGCACGCTGGCGGTAAATTTTCCAATAAAAACTATCAGTTTTCCGGTGGTCTACACGGGGTAGGCATCTCCGTGGTCAACGCTCTGTCCAAACGGGTGGAGGTGACAGTACGTCGTGATGGTCAAGTCTACGAAATTGCGTTCGAACATGGTGACAAAGTTTCCGATCTTACCGTCACAGGCACGTGTGGCCGACGCAATCGCGGTACCAGTGTGCACTTTTGGCCAGACGCCAAATACTTTGATTCCGCCAATTTTTCCGTAACACGCCTTGTCAATAACTTGCGTGCTAAAGCGGTGCTGTGCCCCGGATTAGAAATCACTTTCAGCGATAAAGTGAATAACCAAGAGTATCAGTGGCGGTATCAAGACGGGCTGAAAGACTACCTGTTTGAAGGCGTGAAAGGCTACACCTTGTTGCCCGAAGAGCCGTTTACCGGCGCTTTCTCGGCAGAAACTGAAGCCGCAGATTGGGCGGTCATTTGGCTGCCGGAAGGCGGTGAAATGATCACCGAAAGCTACGTTAACCTCATTCCGACCGCGCAAGGCGGCACGCACGTCAACGGCTTGCGCCAAGGTTTATTGGACGCGATGCGCGAGTTCTGCGAGTTCCGCAATATGCTGCCACGTGGAGTAAAACTGACAGGGGAAGACGTTTTTGACCGCTGTGCCTACGTCCTGTCGGTGAAGATACAAGACCCGCAATTTGCTGGCCAAACCAAAGAACGTCTATCGTCTCGTCAAACCGCTGCGTTTGTCTCTGGTGTGGTGAAAGATACTTTTAGCCTGTGGCTTAACGAAAAGCCGCAGCTTGCTGAGCAACTGGCTGAAGTGTGTATTGCCAACGCCCACCGCCGTATGCGCGCCAGCAAAAAAGTGGTGCGCAAGAAGGTGGCTTCGGGCCCGGCGCTACCCGGCAAGCTGACCGACTGCTCGGTGCAAGATCTCAATCGTACCGAAATTTTCTTTGTCGAAGGGGACTCGGCGGGCGGCTCTGCCAAGCAAGCGCGCGATCGCGAGTTCCAAGCGGTGATGCCGCTGCGCGGTAAAATTTTGAATACCTGGGAAGTCTCAGCCGATCAAGTGCTGGCTTCACAGGAAGTGCACGACATTTCGGTTGCGCTGGGCATTGATCCCGACAGCGACAACTTAGAAAGCCTGCGCTACGGCAAAATCTGTATCCTCGCTGATGCGGACTCCGATGGGCTGCACATCGCGACACTGCTGTGCGCGCTGTTTACCCGTCATTTCCGCGCTCTGGTCGAAGCGGGTCATATCTATGTCGCCATGCCGCCGCTGTATCGTATCGACTGTGGCAAAGAGGTGTTCTACGCCCTCGATGATGCAGAAAAAGAGGGTATTTTGGAGCGTCTCAGCCAGAAGAAAGCCAAAATCAACGTACAACGCTTTAAAGGCTTGGGTGAAATGAACCCGCTGCAATTGCGTGAAACCACCATGGATCCGAATACGCGTCGTTTGGTGCAGCTCACCATTGATGACTCCGAAGCGACCATGGAAATGATGGACATGCTGCTGGGTAAGAAGCGTGCCGACGACCGTCGATCTTGGTTGCAAAACAACGGCGATATGGCAGAGGTTTAATAGATGTCTACAGAAATTACCTACGATGGCGTCGAACAGTTGCCAATGCGCAAGTTCACTGAAGACGCTTATCTCAACTACTCGATGTACGTGATCATGGACCGTGCCTTGCCATACATTGGCGATGGCTTAAAACCGGTTCAGCGTCGCATCATTTATGCGATGTCAGAGCTCGGCCTGTCTGCATCAGCAAAATACAAAAAATCGGCGCGTACGGTTGGTGACGTGCTGGGTAAATATCACCCGCACGGTGATTCTGCCTGTTACGAAGCCATGGTACTGATGGCACAGCCATTTTCCTACCGTTATCCGCTGGTGGATGGCCAAGGAAACTGGGGTGCGCCGGACGATCCGAAATCGTTCGCCGCGATGCGTTATACCGAAGCGAAACTGTCTAAATTTGCCGATGTGTTGCTTGGCGAATTGGGCCAAGGCACGGTCGAGTGGCAAGCAAACTTTGACGGCACGATGAAAGAGCCGAAAATGTTGCCTGCGCGTTTGCCACACATTTTGCTTAACGGTGTGACGGGTATTGCGGTGGGGATGGCGACCGACATTCCACCACACAATGTGCGTGAAGTGGCGGACGCAACCATCCATTTGATTGACCATCCACAGGCTACGCTGCCTGATCTGATGCAGTTCGTCAAAGGGCCGGATTACCCAACCGAGGCGGAAATTACCTCACCAGCGTCAGATCTGGAGAAGATCTATCGCACTGGCCGAGGCAGCATCAAAATGCGCGCGGTATGGCATAAAGAGAGCGCTGATATCGTCATCACCGCGCTACCGCATCAGGTGTCTGGCGCCAAGCTACTTGAGCAGATCGCCGGGCAAATGCGCGCCAAAAAGCTGCCGATGGTCGAAGATTTACGTGATGAATCGGATCACGAAAACCCAACGCGCATCGTGATTGTGCCACGCTCTAACCGTGTCGATTGCGAACAACTGATGAACCATTTGTTTGCTTCAACTGACTTGGAGAAGAGCTACCGAGTAAACCTCAACATGATTGGCCTTGACAACCGCCCTCAGGTCAAAGGTTTAGTACAAATTCTGGCTGAATGGATAGAGTTTCGCCGCGAGACTGTTCGCCGCCGCTTGCAATATCGTCTGGATAAAGTGCTGGCGCGTTTGCACATCTTAGAAGGTTTGTTGATCGCGTATCTCAACATCGATGAGGTGATTGAGATCATTCGCACCGAAGATGATCCTAAAGCGGTGTTGATGGCGAGATTTTCCATTACCGATATTCAAGCTGACGCGATTCTTGATACCAAACTTCGTCACCTAGCGAAGCTCGAAGAGATGAAGATCCGCGGTGAGCAAGATGAGCTGGAAAAAGAGCGTAAGAAGCTGGAAGAGTTACTGGGCTCTGAGCGCCGTTTGAATACGCTACTGAAAAAAGAGATCAAAGCTGACGCCGAGAAATTCGGTGACGATCGCCGCTCTCCGCTTATCGAACGTGAAGAAGCGAAAGCGCTCACTGAACGTGATTTGCTGCCGAATGAAGCGATCACTGTGGTGCTGTCGGAAAAAGGCTGGATCCGTCATGCCAAAGGACATGAAGTCGATTGCGAAGGGCTAAGCTACAAAGCGGGCGACAGTTATCTTGCTCATGCATGCGGTAAGAGCAACCAGCAAGTGGTGCTGTTTGGCTCGGATGGGCGCAGCTATTCGCTCGAGTCGCATACTTTGCCGTCCGCGCGTGGGCAAGGTGAGCCGATTACAGGCCGACTCAACATCACGCCGGGTAGCAGTATTCGTCAACTGGTGATGGGAGAAGAGGATCAACTGTGGCTGGTGGGTTCGGATGCGGGTTACGGCTTTGTCTGTAAAGGTAGCGATCTGCTGTCGAAAAACCGCAGCGGTAAAGCGCTCGTCACCTTGCCAGAAAATGCCGAAGTGATGACGCCATCGGCGGTGCTGGATCTGGACAACGATGACATCCTTGCGATTACTAACCAAGGGCGCATGTTGATGTTCCCGATCAAAGATTTACCGCATCTTGGTAAAGGTAAAGGCAACAAGATCATCAATATCCCGGCGGCCAAAGCCAAATCGAAAGAGGAAGTGTTGTCTCATCTTATCGCATTGCCGAAAGGGGTGTCGTTAACCCTATACGCTGGCAAACGTAAGCTGGGGCTTAAACCGAGCGATCTGGAGAATTTCCGTGGTGAACGTGGTCGTCGTGGTGGCTTGCTGCCGCGTGGCTTGCAGCGGGTCACTCGGATCGAAATTGAATCCTCCGACAGTGAGCTTGCGCCAGAGCAAGAGCAAGAGTAAAGCAGACCCCAGCATAGCGCTGGGGTTTGTCATTTTATGAGGTTAGATTTCTCGCGCATCTTCGGCGATGGTCACTTGCAGAGTGATTTCTTGGCCCTTACGAATCACGCCGACATCGACCGTTGTGCCTGGGCGCAAATCGGTGACAATGTCCATCACGCTTTGCCGTCCTTGGATCTTATTGTCATCAATACTGATGATGATGTCTTGTGGCTGAAAGCCTGCTTTGGCTGCTGGTCCGTTTGGATCCACGCCTAACACCACAATCCCGCCAATGTGCTCATTTCCTAATAAACGCGCAGTCACGGCGTTGATGTCTTGTCCATCAATACCAATGTAGCCGCGAATGACTCGCCCGTCGGCGATGATCTTTTGCATGATTTTATCGGCCAGCAAATAAGGAATAGCAAAAGAGATACCGTAGGTTTCCATGTCGGTAGCTTGCTGGAAAGAGGCGGTATTGATGCCGACCAACTCTCCGCGAGTATTGACCAAAGCGCCACCAGAGTTACCTTCGTTGATGGCAGCGTCGGTTTGAATAAACGCTTGTCGGCCATCGGCACTGATCGAAGAGCGGCCCGTGGCAGAAATAATACCAAATGTGGTGGTTTGGCCTAAGTTGTACGGGTTACCGATGGCCAAAACCACATCGCCGACTTTCGCTTTATAGCTTGGATTAAGAGGGATTACCGGTAGATTGCTGCCTTCAATACGTAAAATGGCGATGTCGGTGCGGCGGTCTTTCCCCACTAACTGGGCCGCGGCGACCCGACCATCTTGCAGCGCGACCACAATTTGATCCGCCTGAGCGACGACATGATAGTTGGTGATGATGTAGCCCTTTTCGCTGACAATCACCCCAGAACCTAATCCTTGAGTAGAGAGCTTGCTGCGATCATTTTCTACATATTTACGACTGTAAATGTTCACTACCGCTGGCGCAGCATTGTGCACGGCTTGATTAAAGGAGATTTGCATCGTTGCGGCATCTTGAGGAACTGGATCTAAAGGAGTGATCAAGACTTTACTGCGTAAAGAGGGAACCGCCAGCAACACCAATGCTGCTGTCATCAGCCCCAATAAAATAGAACGCAAAAGAAAGCTCACCATACCCTCTCCACAAAAACGGAACAATTTGCAAACAAGGGTGAAGAATAGCACTACCGACAGAAATAATAAAAGGGCAGCCTATGCAAGGCTGCCCTAAGTTAGTGAAGTCTCAGCGAGATTAACGAATCACGAGGTAGATAGTGCGTTCGCCACGCTGAATATTTAGCGCCAGTACACCAGTTTGTTTTTCCACTATGGTGCGGAAATCAGCTAAGTTTTTCACGCGCTGACGATTGACACCAATGATGATGTCATCCTTTTTCAACTGGTAGCGGGCAGCCGGTGAATTGTCTGCGACTTCAACCACTTTTACCCCAGCAATGCGGTCGGAGCTACTAGTATTGGCTAACTCCGCTCCTGCCAGTCCTTCATGCATTTTGTCCGCTTTGGCTTTGGTTTGCTGAGATTCGCTTAAAGTGACTTTGAACTCTTTCTCTTTACCATCGCGGATAACACCCAGTTTGATTGATTTACCCGCTCCCAAGGTGGCAATTTTGGCTCTCAGTTCAGAGAAGGTCTCAATCTTCTTGCCGTTGAGCGAGACAATAATATCGCCAGCCTTGATGCCCGCCTTATCGGCTGCCGAATCTTCGACCACTTGGCTGACAAACGCCCCTTTGCTCGAGTGATAACCCAAAGCGTCGGCAAGTTCTGAGGTAATTTCACCGCCTTGTACTCCGAGCATACCGCGTTTCACTTCACCGAATTCGAGAATCTGATCGGTGAGGTTTTTCATCATGTTCGATGGAATGGCAAAACCGATCCCCACGTTGCCACCGCTGGGGCCTAAGATAGCGGTATTGATGCCAATAAGCTCACCGTTCAGATTGACTAAGGCACCACCGGAGTTTCCGCTGTTGATGGCGGCATCCGTTTGAATAAAGTTCTCGAAATTTTCGATATTAAGGCCGCTGCGCCCTAGTGCTGAAACGATCCCTGAGGTGACTGTCTGCCCTAAACCGAAGGGGTTACCGATGGCGACGCTAAAATCTCCGACGCGCAGTTGATCGGAATCGGCAATCTTAATCTCGGTCAGATCTTTAACGCCGCTCACTTTCAGCAACGCGATATCCGACATCTCGTCTCCGCCCATCAGCTCAGCATCGGCTTCACGGCCATCATGAAGTTGTATACGGATGCTATCCGCGCCTTTGATGACGTGGTAGTTAGTGACGATATAGCCCTTATCCGCATTAATGATTACACCAGAACCGAGCCCGCGAAAGGGGCGTTCGCGCACTTGCTCTGTGGGAAAATCTGGACCGAAGAAAAATTGAAACTGCTCGGGGATGCGTGAGCGTTCGACTTGTTTACCTTCCACCGCAATGCTGACTACCGCAGGGGTGACGCGCTCAAGCATGGGGGCTAGGCTAGGTAGTTCTTGTCCATTCACCGCGGTAGGAAACGCCGCACTGACTGGTAAGGGAGCGAGAGCTGAGCTTAAACTCAATGAAAGGGCAGTTAAAACAAGCAAAGGTTTTTTCATCCGATAACTCCTCATAAATAAGGTCTATTGCAAGGGAGATTGGCTCAAACGAATAAGCTTATTGCTATTCATATTGGCGCCACAAACAGTTTTCAATAGACACTAGTGTGAGTTGGGACTCAAAAACCTTTGAAAAGTTCAGCAGAAAATTTAAGACGCTTTGGCGGTCACTGCGTCAGTGGCTGTTAAAATCTCTTTTTTCTCACCGCTAAAAAGACCGGTTGCCCCATTGGCATAATCTTTCGGTTGCTCTGCCATACCTTCAGACTGTGCCTCAGATGCGGCTTCACTTTCTGAAGTGATCGCTTTTTTATCAAAAGGATTGTCTTGATCGGGCAGGTTTGGCAGCAAGTCAGCGGAGGTCTTCGCCATGTGCTGATACAACTTACTGTAGTCCTTGCCTAGTGTTTCAAGTAATTCTGCGGTTTGGGCAAAGTGGTCCGCCAGTTCTTGGCGTTGCTGTTCCAACGCATATTTAGCGACTTCCAGCTCCTTTTTGACCGATTTCTGTTTCTTGTATTCGGGGGTAGTCAGTCTGGAAATTATCACGCCGACAATCGCACCGACCAGCAAGCCTACGATGGCATACATCCAAGGCATAACAGCTCCTTATAGTTGTTTTAACATGTTTTTTACTGCTTAGTTACACGTATTGCATGACCATGTTACTATGGGAAAAGTGGTCAATAAAGAAAAATAGCAACACCGAATTCTCATCCTAGTAATTGTATTGCTTTGTCCTGTTTTGGTATGACAACAATGAGCCCATTAGAAAAATACGAACATGATATCGAGCATCAAGGCTTTAAAAAAGATCCTGCTCAATACCAAGCCGTGCGGGCGTTAGACTCGCTTTTTCACCAATTTATCCAATATTCCGCTACGCCAGCCGAAAGTGTGCCTCGCTGGCAACAATGGTTAGGAAAGAAACCCATGCGTCCTAAGGCTCCTCAAGGGCTATATTTCTGGGGCGGCGTCGGGCGGGGCAAAACCTATCTAATGGATACCTTTTTTGATGCTTTGCCAACCCAGCGTAAGATGCGAGTGCACTTTCACCGTTTCATGTATAGGGTGCATGACGAGTTGAAAAAACTGGCTGAGGTGGAGAATCCGTTAGAAAAGGTGGCGGAGCGTTTTAAACAGGAAGCGGACATCGTCTGTTTTGATGAATTTTTTGTTTCCGATATTACCGATGCCATGATCCTTGGTACCTTGATGCAGGAAATGTTCAAAAGAGAGATGATTTTGGTCGCGACGTCGAATATTGAGCCAAAAGATCTCTATCGCAATGGTTTGCAGCGTGCACGTTTTCTACCTGCGATTGAACTGATCGAAACGCATTGTCAGGTGATTAACGTCGATAGCGGCATCGACTATCGCCTAAGAACCTTGCAGCAAGCTGAAATTTATCATCACCCGTTAGATGCAGATGCAAGCCGCAATTTGCAACGTTATTATCAACAACTTTCCGGTGACGATAGCCACAAGCACACCTCAGTCGAAATCAATCATCGCCAGATAGAGGTGGTCGAGGCCAGTAATGGCGTGCTGTACGCAACGTTTGCTCAGCTTTGTCAAACTGCAAGAAGTCAGAATGACTATATAGAAATATCAAAGATATATCACACAGTGTTGTTGGCGGACGTTCAGCAGATGGACAACAAAATTGACGATGCGGCTAGGCGTTTTATCGCACTAGTGGATGAGTTCTATGAACGTCACGTCAAACTGATCATTTCTGCCCAAGTGCCGATGGAGATGCTCTACACCCAAGGGCGGCTAGAGTTCGAATTTAAACGGTGTTTGTCTCGCTTAACGGAAATGCAAAGTTATGAGTACCTAGCTAAAGAACACTTGGCTTAGGTTTCCGCCTTTCGAGGAAAATACGCAGAAAAAATTAGTGATTGAGTGCAAAAAAAGGTGATTTTTTCTTCGCCCTTCTCTATAATCCTGCGACCCACCGTTACTGCAGACCTGATTATCGAAGTTATTCGAGATATAAGGTCGAGAGTGCCAACCGCTCGAAGGGGTGATGACTGGGCTCTTAGACAGTGTGGGAGCACAGCGGTGTGTTCCTTTAAAGTTTAAATTTGAATTAACGGGTTATTATTAGCATGAAAACTTTCGTTGCTAAACCAGAAACTGTAAAACGCGACTGGTATGTTGTAGACGCTGAAGGTAAAACTCTTGGCCGTCTAGCAAGTGAAATTGCATCTCGCCTACGTGGCAAACACAAAGCTGAGTACACTCCACACGTTGACACTGGTGATTACATCATCGTTGTAAACGCGGAGAAAGTTACTGTAACTGGTAACAAAGCTGCAGCAAAAACTTACTACCGTCACACTGAATTCCCTGGTGGTATTAAGTCAATCACTTTTGACAAGCTGATTGTTCGTAAACCAGAAATGGTCATTGAGCTGGCAGTTAAAGGTATGCTACCACGTGGTCCTCTAGGCCGTGCTATGTACCGTAAGCTGAAAGTTTACGCTGGCGCTGAGCACAACCATGTTGCTCAACAACCAAAAGTACTAGACATCTAATTGGGGATTTCGAAAATGGCAGAGAATCAATACTACGGCACTGGCCGTCGCAAAAGCTCAGCTGCACGTGTTTTCATCAAACCAGGCAGCGGCAACATCGTAATCAACAAGCGTGCGCTTGAAGAGTACTTCGGTCGTCCAACTTCTTGCATGGTTGTTAAGCAACCTCTTGAATTGGTAGACATGGTGGAGAAACTAGATCTATACGTAACTGTAAAAGGTGGCGGTATTTCTGGTCAAGCGGGTGCAATCCGTCACGGTATCACTCGTGCTCTAATGGAATACGATGAATCTCTACGTCCTGCTCTACGTGCTGCTGGCTACGTTACTCGTGACGCTCGTTGCGTTGAACGTAAGAAAGTTGGTCTACGTAAAGCACGTCGTCGTCCACAGTTCTCTAAGCGTTAATCTTACGCTCGCAGAGAATTTCTCTTGGATTTATCCATGGAAATCGTGGTTCAAAGCTCGGCTATATGCCGGGCTTTTTGTTTATTTTGAATTAGTTATTCTCCTTTCTTTGTTACACCTCACATCAAATATTTAGAATTTTGCCGCTTTTGTGACGACGTGAGCGATTTACCTCACAAATGTTACAAAAAGGTAGCTTTATCTTGTCAAAAAGTAGGGTTTTATTTATCATTTCTCGTCAATAAATAGAACTAGATTCATATTTTGTTAGCCATGCTCTATTAGCGGAACAATCACGATCCAAAAGGAGCAAATGGGAGAATGTTTGGATGAGCAACGCGCCTTTAAATAACGGCCGCAGGCGTTTTCTGACCGCAACAACCGCAGTGGTTGGTGGGTTGGGGGCAGCTGCCGTCGCCGTTCCTTTTATCAAATCCTGGAATCCGAGTGCCAAAGCGAAAGCAGCTGGTGCGCCGGTGGAAGTGGATATCAGTAAAATTGAAGCCGGTCAGATGATTCGCGTCGAGTGGCAAGGCAAACCTGTTTGGGTTGTACGCCGCACACAAGAAGTTCTGGAAAACCTGAAAACGATTAGTGGTCAACTTCGTGATCCTCAGTCCGAAATGGAACAACAACCAGCTTATGCTCAGAATGAGTTTCGCTCAATTAAGCCTGAGTTCTTCATCGCGGTTGGTTTTTGTACACACTTGGGATGTTCCCCAACGTACTTACCGGATTCTTTCTCAGAGCAAGTTCAAGGGGTTAAATCGGGCTTCTTCTGTCCATGCCATGGTTCTAAGTTTGACATGGCTGGGCGAGTATTCCAGGGCGTTCCAGCTCCATTGAACCTAGTTATTCCTAAACACATGTATTTGAGCGATGACAAGCTTCTTATCGGTGTTGACGAGGGAGATGCATAATGCAAGCACTGTTAGATTGGGTTGAGAAACGAATCCCAGCGATGAATGCTTACAAAAAGCATTTGTCCGAATACCCTATGCCAAAGAACTTCAACTTTTGGTACCTTTTCGGTTCTTTAGCCATGCTTGTTCTCGTCAATCAGATCCTAACGGGAATTTGGCTGACGATGAACTACGTTCCTTCGGGTGAAGGTGCGTTTGCTTCAATCGAATACATCATGCGCGATGTGGAATACGGCTGGTTGTTGCGTTATATGCACTCAACTGGCGCGTCTGCATTCTTCGTCGTCGTTTATCTGCATATGTTCCGTGGCTTGATTTACGGCTCATACCAGAAGCCACGTGAGTTGCTATGGATCTTCGGTATGTTGATCTTTTTGGTGCTAATGGCAGAAGCCTTTATGGGATATCTACTGCCTTGGGGCCAAATGTCTTACTGGGGCGCTCAGGTAATCATTTCGCTGTTTGGTGCGATTCCGGTTATCGGCGATGATCTAACACTGTGGATTCGTGGTGATTACATCATCTCAGGCGCGACGTTAAACCGCTTCTTTGCACTGCACGTTATTGCCTTGCCGATTGTACTGCTACTACTTATCGTGTTGCACATTCTGGCTCTGCACGAAGTAGGGTCTAACAACCCAGACGGTATCGAGACCAAGTTGCCAAAAGGTAAAATGGGCGCGGATTACAAGTCGCAGTTCAAGTTCCATGAGTACTACTCAAACAAATACGACATCATCGATTCGATTCCATTCCACCCATATGGAACGGTGAAAGATTTGGTGGGTGTTGCCGGGTTCCTGTTCTTGTTCTGTTACGTGTTGTTCTTTAATCCAGAGATGGGCGGTTACTTCCTTGAGCCACCTAACTTTGAAGCAGCAAACCCACTAAAAACGCCAGAGCATATCGCTCCGGTATGGTACTTCACCCCGTTTTATGCAATTTTGCGTGCGGTACCTGACAAGTTGATTGGTGTCGTTGCAATGGGACTTTCGATTCTCTTCTTGTTCCTACTGCCGTGGTTTGATCGTTGTAAAGTTCGCTCTTACCGTTATCGTAGCAAAATTCATTTGATTAACATCATCCAGTTTACGATCAGCTTTATTGCTCTGGGTATTCTTGGTGCGTTGCCTGCAACCCCGACATACACATTGCTCGCGCAGATCTTTAGCTTAGGTTATTTCATGTTCTTTATTCTCCTGTATGTGTACAGCAAGAACGAAGCAACAAAACCATTACCAGAGAGGGTGACATTCAAATGAAGAAATGGATTGTAATTCTGTTTGCGATGTTGCCATCACTGGCGATGGCGGCGGGTGCTAATGTTCACTTGGATAAGGCAAATGTTGACCTATCCGACCAGGCATCGCTGCAAAACGGCGCAAAACTGTTTATGAACTACTGTTTCGGCTGCCACTCAACGCAATATCAGCGTTATGAGCGTGTTGCAAATGACATCGGTATTCCAACGGATCTGATGAAAGAAAACCTGATGTTTAATCCTGAGTCGAAAATTGGTGACTTGATGGTCAATGCCATGCCGCCTAAACAAGCGGCAAACTGGTTTGGTGCGCCGCCACCAGATTTGACCTTGGTGGCTCGTGTGCGTGGTGCTGACTGGATTTACACCTACTTGCGTTCGTTTTATGTGGATCCATCGCGCCCATTTGGTGTGAACAACATCGTTTTCCCAAGCGTAGGTATGCCGCATGTGCTAGAAGAGTTACAAGGCATTCCAACACCAGTATACGAAACCAAAGTTGTTGACGGCCACGAAGTGCAAGTTGTGGTCGGCACCGAAAGTGACGGTACCGGTGAGCTGAGTAAGGGCGAGTACGACAGAGCTGTGCTTGATCTGGTTAACTTCCTCGTTTACTCGGGTGACCCAGTGAAACTTGAGCGTCATAATCTTGGCTGGTGGGTTATGGCTTTCCTTGTGCTGTTTACTATCGTTGTCGTGATGCTGAAGAAAGAGTATTGGCGCGATGTGCATTAATTGTGCTATCATGCTGCGCTAATTCTCAATTTTATTGACAGATCAATGGAGGCTTAGCCTCCATTGTTTTTTTCTATTCCTAAGTGTACTGGAGGGCCCATGGCTTTAGCTGCCAATAAACGTTCTGTGATGACTTTATTCTCAAGTGCATCAGATTTGTACAGCCACCAGGTGCGTATTGTTCTGGCTGAGAAAGGGGTAAGTGTTGAGGTTGAACTGGTTGATGAAACCAACTTACCAGCAGAGCTTATCGAGCTAAATCCTTATAAGTCAGTGCCAACTCTGGTTGATCGCGAACTGGCATTGTACGACTCTAAGATCATCATGGAGTACTTGGATGAGCGCTTCCCACACCCACCATTGATGCCTGTATACCCTGTTGCTCGCGGTAACAGCCGTCTGATGATGTACCGTATCGAACGTAACTGGTATTCATTAGCGGAGAAAGTGGCGAAAGGCAACGGTGAAGAGTCAGAAAAAGCGCGTATCAAACTGCGTAACGATCTACTGACATTAGGGCCACTTTTTGGCGAGTATGAGTACTTCATGAGTGAAGAGTTCAGCTTGGTCGATTGCTATCTTGCCCCATTATTGTGGCGTTTACCTCAATTGGGTATTGAGCTCGTTGGTCCTGGTTCCAAAGAGATCAAGACTTACATGAACCGTGTTTTTGAACGTGATTCATTCCTCGCTTCTTTGACTGAAGCTGAACGTGAGATGCGTCTGGTTCGTTAAGTTATGGAAATTGCTAATATGACTGCCCGCCGCCCCTATATGCTCCGTGCATTTTATGATTGGCTGGTGGACAATGATCTGACCCCGCATCTGGTGGTTCAGGCGACAATGCCGGGTGTTCGAGTACCGCTTGAGTTTGTTCAAGATGGACAGATCATCTTAAATATTGCGCCAAGAGCAGTAGGCCAGCTTGAACTTGGCAATGAGGCGATTTCGTTCCATGCTCGTTTTAGTGGTCGTCCTCATTCCGTCATCGTACCGCTTCATGCTGTGTTGGCAATTTATGCTCGAGAGAACGGCGCTGGCACCATGTTTGAGCCAGAAGAAGCCTACACCAACGTGACTGGTGAGATTGAAGAAGAGTGGCTTGATGACGTAGATGATTCGGAATTGTCATTAGATGACCTTGATTCAGACACTGCTTCAACAGAAAACTCTAACGCTGAACCGACTCGACCTAAAGGCAAGCCAAGCTTAAGAGTGGTCAAATAAGTGTGATCAGGTAAAACAAAAAGCAGCGAACGCTGCTTTTTGATTTTTTACCACTTGTGATTTATCCGTTACTGCTCTTCGGTTTTCGCGTTGCCATATTCAAAGGCGCGGATCACTTGTTTAACGCCAGAAATATTGCGAGCGATTTCAGTGGCCTTTTTCGCTTGAGCTTCTGTGACGTAGCCAAACAGAAACACCTCTTTATCTTCGGTAATCACTTTGACTTTGACGCCATTGAGCTCCGACTCGGCCAACAATGCGGATTTGACCTTAGCGGTTATCCAACTGTCGTTACTGATATCCGATACACCGAGCGGCGTTTTCACCCTGACCTGATTGTGCAGTACGTTGACCCCTTTAACGTTACGCGCCTGGCTTTCGAAACTCGCCCGTTCTTCGGCGCTAGAAGCTTGCCCCATCAAAACCACCGTGCCGTTGTATGAACTGGCCACGATTCTGACATTGCCCACATATGGGGCTTTGTTGCCGATAGCGGCAATTTCAAACTCGATATTGTTGTCCTGCCAAATCTCTTTGGTGGTTCTGGTGTCAGTGACGATATTCGCGGTGGTTGCCGCCCCAGCAATAAATAGCCCTGCGCATCCGCTGAGCATCAGGGTTGAAAGCAGCAATAGTGAGTAACGCAACATTCTTATTCCTCATGGGTTGGGAAGAGCACCTGATCGATCAGATCGCACAAGCAGTGCAAGGTCACCATATGAACTTCATGGATACGCGCAGTACGATGGGAGGGAATGCGAATTTCCACATCGTTTTCACCTAAAAGCCCTGCCATTTCACCGCCATCCTTGCCAGTAAGTGCAATGATCGTCATGTCACGCGTTACCGCAGCTTCCATCGCTTTGATGATGTTTTTACTGTTACCACTGGTGGAAATAGCGAGAAGAATGTCGCCTGGTTGACCAAAAGCTCGCACCTGTTTGGAAAAAATTTCTTGATAGTGGTAGTCATTCGCCACGGCGGTTAGCGTGGTGTTGTCGGCGGTCAATGCCATCGCGGGCAAACTTGGCCGTTCGGTTTCAAAGCGGTTAAGTAGGCAAGAGACAAACTGTTGGACATTGGCTGCTGAACCGCCGTTGCCACAGCAGAGAATCTTGTGTCCGTTGAGTAGCGTGGCGACCATCGCTTGCGCGGCATGGGTAATCGCATCGGGCAGCGCTTCTGCCGCTGCAATTTGAATCTGAATACTTTCGGTAAAGCTGTCTTTAATGCTGTCGAGCATTGGTTATCCTTGCGTGATGGCGTTATCTATCCAATGGAGATCGTCGCCATTATTGTGTATTGCAATCACATCAAAGCGGATCGCGGTGTTACAAGCGTTGTATCCGTGTCGGTCTAGCCAAAGATAAGCGGTTTTGAGTAACTTGTTTGCTTTTGCGGCAGAGACCATTTCGGCGGCGTGGCCGTAGTATACGCTTTTCCGGTATTTAACTTCTACAAACACAATGGTCTCACCATCGCGGAAAATAAGGTCAATTTCACCTAATTTAGTGTTGAAGTTTTGTTCAATAAATACCAATCCCTGGCCAATAAGCCAACGCTTTGCCAGGGATTCGTATTGTTCACCGACAGCGCGGCGATTAAAGAGCGCCATGCTCTGACCAACTGATCTCGCGCTGCACCACACAGTTGTTGTCGATGGTGAGCAGGCCTGTTTTGCCATTGACGGAATGGCCTGGGACCACTTTCATCTGCGGCAATTCTGCCATGAGTTTGTAAGAGTCCATCCCAAGTGCCTGTAAGCGCTTTTGCACATTTGACTGTTCGGGCCACAATTGGTTCATTTGATTATCCAGCGCTGGGCTCGCGTGGATCAGCAGCGGAATGTCGCTGTAAGTGATGCCAGAGAGATCTTCATACTGCTTCTCACCACTGTTACTCATGGAGTTGGAGAACAGCTTCGGCGGCTTAGTATCTGGGTTTATGGCCACTTCAATAAAGGGTTTAATGAGTGTCAACTCAGAGCTGCGCGCGGCAATGTAGACCGCATCGATATCACGGCGGCTGCGCGGCTGAGTTTCCATCGGCACATTCATCAGGCTTTCCATCTGCGCGATGCGCTGTTGGCTCTCTTGCAAACCAAAGACAGAGTTGATGTCTCGTTGTAGCTGGCGTTTGTCACCAAAGTAGCTTATGGCTGGTTTATCGGCGCTGTACTTCTGCCACTCTTGCTCAAACGCGGCGACTACGCGCTGACCAAACGCACCTTGCGGAGCCAGAATGAGCGGGTATTTGTAGCCCTCTGCAAACAGATGTTTTGCCGCTTGCGCCACCTCTTGTTCTGGCGAGAGAGCGACGTAGCAAATGCCTGTGCCCGCTTGAATGGTGTCGGGGATGTTCAATGCCAAAGATGGAATTTGTGTCTTGCCGTTTTCGTCTTGCAGCTCTTGCTGTAAAGCTTCGATCATCTCTTTGCGCAGTGGCCCAACGACAAAATCGATTTGCTCGTCAATCAGGCGCTGCTTGATTTGCTTGGCTTGGTAGAGATTGGTATCAATCACAGTCAAGGTGGCATTTGGATCCCGCCCAGTGTCATTCATCATGGCAAAAATGAAACCGTCACGAACCAGTTGTGCTTGTTTCGCGAACTTGCCGCTGAGTGGCAGAAGCAAAGCAGTATTGACCGGTTTGATGATCTCTAGTGCCAAAATCGATTGGATTTCGGCAGGAGTATAAATCGCGGCCGGATGGTTTGGATTCTCGGCGAGCCAATGCTCTAGGGTATTTTTTAGCTGAGGAACATTCCCCGCCATGTTTTTCATGTAAATCGCCAGTTGTAGCCAGCCGTCCAGCACTTCTTCATCGGATTCGGTATGCAGTTGCGTGATTTCGTACTGTGAATAACGGCTGAAATTGGCCCAAATCTGTTCCGCGATGGCACTTTTTTGCTCTTCTGGTACGTATTGGCTGAGCGCGACCCATTGGCGGTTAGCTTCAAAGGGGCGATCAAGCGCTTGAAACGCTTGCGCGCGCAGAGTGTAGTACTCTTGCCATTGGCTGTCAGCCAGCGTCCACCACGTCTTGAAATTGAGCAGCTCGGTGATCAAGCGAGGTTGATTTTTCTTTTGATGGTAAGTGGTTCGGGCAAGTTGCCATTCGGCTTGCTGTTGCTCGCTCATGGGCAGACGAGCTAAGCGCTGGATAAGCAAATCGGCTTGCTCTAACTGATTGGCCTGCAATGCCGCTTTGGTGGCCATAATTAGCCAGTCGGTTTGCAAACTGCCTTGGCTGCTGTCGGCATTGATAATGTAAGCTTCAACGGACTGGCTCGGCTCAAGGGTAATGTCAACACTGGTCGGCATCTTCGGCGCTGAAGAACAGGCCGCTAAGGTAATTGCCAGTGCAACAGGGGTGAGTAGGCGTGGTACACTGAGTCTCTTATGGTTAATCATTGCCGTGAGTTCTCTATAATTCCGTACAAAATTGTCTCTATCTTAATCGTTGAAGTGATGGTAAACAAATGACAGATAAAAATAACTTACCCGCCACGGGTGCCACCCTCTACATTGTTCCGACTCCAATTGGGAACTTGGGGGACATCACCCATCGCGCCATCGAAGTGCTATCAACGGTCGATCTCATCGCGGCCGAAGATACACGTCATACAGGTAAATTGTTGTCTCACTTCAATATTCAAACTAAAACCTTTGCCTTGCATGACCACAATGAACAGCAAAAAGCACAGGTGCTGGTCGATAAACTGCTCGCTGGGCAAAACATCGCTTTGGTCTCTGATGCAGGGACGCCGCTGATCAGTGACCCAGGGTATCATCTGGTTTCCCAATGTCGTCAGGCCGGCGTTAAAGTTGTGCCCCTGCCTGGCCCTTGCGCGGTCATTACCGCTTTGTCTGCATCGGGCTTACCTTCGGATCGATTCAGTTTCGAAGGCTTCCTACCTGCCAAAAGTAAAGGCCGTAAGGATAAATTGCTTGAGATTGCAAAGGTAGAGCGTACCTGTATTTTTTATGAGTCACCACATCGAATCATCGACTCACTGCACGATATGCTGGAAATTCTTGGGCCAAATCGTGAAGTGGTGCTGGCGCGAGAGTTGACTAAAACCTTTGAAACTATCCAAGGAATGCCGTTGGGTGAGCTGGTTGACTGGGTGAAAAGCGATGAAAACCAGCAGAAAGGTGAAATGGCGTTATTGATCCATGGTTATCGTGACAGTGCAGAAGACGGTCTGCCGGAAGAAGCGCTGCGCGCATTGACCATCTTGCTTAAAGAGTTGCCGCTCAAACGTGCCGCTGCCATGGTCGCGGAAATTTACAACGTGAAGAAAAATGCCTTGTACAAATGGGGTTTGGAAAACCTCGACCAGTAATAGTTCGTGCCATTGGGTGAGTCGGTTGTGCAAATGAGCGCTAATTTGCGCCGATAATGTGATCTGACTAGACACCTTAGTGAGAAGGCTATACAATCCGCCCTCGGAGCTGACTGGGTAGTCGCTGCTTTGTTGATGTCCTTAGGGAGACTGACAAAGGGGAGGAAAGTCCGGGCTTCATAGAGCAAGGTGCCAGGTAACGCCTGGGGGGCGCAAGCCTACGACAAGTGCAGCAGAGAGAAGACCGCCGATGGCCCTTTTTTTCGTTAGAGAAAGGGGGATCAGGTAAGGGTGAAAGGGTGCGGTAAGAGCGCACCGGACGACTAGTAATAGTTCGTAGCAGGGTAAACTCCACCTGAAGCAAGACCAAATAGGCCTCCACATTGCGTTGCTCGCGTAAGGAGGCGGGTAGGTTGCTCGAGCCAGTGAGTGATTGCTGGCCTAGACGAATGGCTACCGCCGCGCAAGCGGAACAGAACCCGGCTTATGTGTCGGCTCCACCTCTTTAAACCCATCATTACTTGTTAATGATGGGTTTTTTGCTTTTTATTGACGTATTTTATTCACCAACCCATAAACTTGGCGCTATATCACGCCTAGGCCCAGTCTAGTAGTGGCGCTGATGATGGAAATCAGTACACTAATGATTCGCCGCCCAAGGCTTAGCACATTCAACGAGAAGACCATGACCAACACATTCCAGCACATCTCCGTATTACTCAATGAATCGATCGACGGCTTAGCGATCAAGCCCGACGGGGTTTACATTGATGGAACGTTTGGCCGCGGTGGTCACAGTCGGACAATTTTGTCGCGCTTGGGCGAAAATGGCCGCCTTTACAGTATCGATCGCGATCCGCAGGCGATTGCTGAAGCGGGAAAAATTGTCGATCCACGTTTCACCATTATCCATGGCCCATTTTCTGGCATGGCCAAGTACGCTGAACAGTATGATTTAGTCGGCAAGGTGGATGGTGTTTTACTCGATTTAGGCGTTTCCTCCCCCCAACTGGACGACGCAGAACGCGGCTTTAGCTTTATGAAAGATGGCCCACTCGACATGCGCATGGATCCTACGTCGGGCATTCCGGTCTCGCAGTGGTTGCTTGAAGCGGATCTTGATGACATAACCTGGGTGATCCGCGAGTTCGGCGAAGACAAACATGCCCGTCGCATCGCCAAAGCGATCGTCGCTCATCGGGAAAATGAAGAGAAAGAGCCACTAACACGTACGTCACATCTGGCCAAATTGATCTCTGAAGCGGCGCCAAAAAGTTTCAAAGAGAAAAAACACCCAGCGACGCGCACATTCCAAGCTTTTCGCATCTACATCAACAGTGAATTGGAAGAGATCGACACCGCATTAAAAGGCGCAGCATCGATCTTGGCTCCACAAGGGCGTTTGTCGGTCATCAGCTTTCATTCGCTGGAAGATCGCATGGTGAAACGTTTCATGCGTAAAGAGAGCAAAGGGCCAGAAGTGCCTTACGGTATCCCGATGACCGAAGCGCAAATTCAAGCATTAGGCTCGGCGAATATGAAAACGGTTGGTAAAGCGATTATGCCAACGGAAGCGGAAATTGAGATGAACCCTCGCTCGCGTAGTTCGGTTCTTCGTATTGCTGAAAAACTCTGATTCATGGCAAAGCGCACGCCCAATCTCGCCAAATTAATTTTGCTCGACTTACTCACTGTAGGTCGGGTGCCGCTTTTGCTGCTGCTGTGCATTTTTGCGACGGCAATGGCCGTGGTCTTTGCCACGCACCACACTCGTCAAGCGATCACCTTTAAAGATCAAACCTTGCAAGAGCGCGAACATCTCGACAGTGAGTGGCGTAACTTAATGCTGGAAGAGACGGCACTGGCTGAGCACAGCCGAGTACAGGAACTGGCGAAGAAAGAGTTGGAAATGCGCCGTCCGGATGGTGACAAAGAAGTGGTGATCAATCTGAAATGATGGCGAAAAAGAGCAAAAGTAAACTTCAGTCGTCAGAGAGAGAGCAAGCGAGCCCGGTACTGATCCGTTGGCGCTTCCATCTGGTGCTGTTTTTTGTCTTCTTGGCGTTTGCAGCCTTGGTGGCGCGTTTGGCGCTGATCCAAGTGGTGGAGCCTGATAACCTGATTCGTGAAGGGGATTTGCGTTCGATTCGCGTCAAAGCGCTGCCTTCTGCACGAGGGATCATTTCGGATAGAAATGGCGAGCCGCTGGCGGTGAGTGTCCCGGTGGAAGCCGTGTGGGCCGATCCGGTGACCATTTTCAAAGAAAACGGCCTGGATAACCCGCAGCGATGGTATGCATTAGCGGATGTACTTGGGCTTGAGCGTGACGCACTGATCGAGCGAATTCGCCGTAATGAAACTCGGCGTTTTATCTATTTGCAGCGTCAAGTCAGCCCTGCGATGGCCAACTATATTCGCGAGCTGAAATTGCCGGGCGTTGGGCTAAAAGAAGAGTCTCGTCGCTATTATCCCGCCGGAGAGGTTAGTGCGCACCTAGTGGGCGTGACTGGTATTGACGGCCACGGTTTGGAAGGGGTTGAGCGCAGTTACGATAACTGGCTGACGGGCGAAGCGGGGAAACAGACCATCCGCAAAGACCGTTTTGGACGCGTGGTGGAAAATATCGCGCTGGAGGAGCGTCAAGAGGGCAAACCGCTCAAACTGACCATTGATCAACGTTTGCAAGCAATCGCCTATCGCGCCATCAAACAAGCAGTGGCGGATCACCGCGCGACGTCGGGGTCGGCGGTGATGTTGGATGTCAAAACAGGCGCGGTACTGGCGATGGTCAACGCCCCTTCTTACAACCCCAATAACCGCAGTGATTGGCAAAGCTATAAAATGCGCAACCGCGTGATTACCGACTCTTTGGAGCCTGGCTCGACCGTCAAACCGTTTGTTATTCTCGCGGCACTGGAAAACGGCGTTGCGACGAAAGATACCGTGATTGACACGGGCAACGGCATTTTGCAGGTAGGAGGCAGCCGAGTGCGTGATGTCTCGAAAGTCGGTAAGGCCAATCTCACCGAAATTCTCAAAAAATCCAGTAATATCGGCGTGACGAAACTGTCGATGGAAATGCCGATTGAAGCGTTGCTTGGAATGTATAACTCAGTCGGTTTAGGCGAGCTATCCGGGCTGAATTTAGTGGGGGAAGTGACGGGTATTTTCCCCACGCGTACGCGCTGGTCACCGATTGAACGTGCTACGCTCGCTTTTGGCTATGGCTTGTCTGTGACACCAATCCAGTTGGCGCACGCCTATGCCACTTTAGGTAACGAAGGCAAATATGAGCCGATCCACATTATCGAAAGTCATGAACGCGACATGGCCAAGCAGGTGGTGTCGCAAAAGCATGCGCGAGAAGTGCTTAATATGTTGGAAACCGTGACGCAAAAAGGCGGCTCGGCCCGTCGTGCGGCTGTACCCGGCTATCGGGTCGGGGCGAAAACCGGGACCTCGCGCAAAGCGAGCGCGGGTGGATACAGTGATGAATACATCACCTATACCGCCGGCGTTGCGCCAGTGAGCGATCCGCGCATTGCGCTGGTGGTGGTAGTGAACGAGCCGCAGGGTGATGATTATTACGGTGGCTCGGTCGCCTCGCCAGTCTTTTCCGAAATTATGAAAGGGGCGCTGCAAATCTTAAATGTCGCTCCAGATGAAAACCAGTTCCAGAATTAACTGAATACCTGAGCTTAGCTCGGAGAATTGAAACCATGACAACATCCATCAGTTTGGCCAGCTTGTTATCGCCTTGGGCGATTTATCCAGAGCTCAATGCCGTAACGGTCACTTCCCTTGAGTTGGACAGCCGCAAGATTCGTACTGGGGATACCTTCGTCGCAATGATTGGCCAGCAAACCGACGGTCGCCGTTTTATCGATACTGCCATCGCCAATGGTGCCAACGCGGTGATCGCCAGTGCTTGTTCTCAACATGCGCACGCCAGTTTGGAGTACCGAGGGGATGTGCCCGTGGTGTATGTCGAGCAGCTCGATATGCAGCTTTCGGCCATTGCCGGGAAACTCTATCCGCATCCGCAGATGCGTTTGATTGGCGTGACGGGCACCAACGGTAAAACCACCATCACGCAATTGATCGCTCAGTGGCTGCAACTGCTTGGTGAGTCGGCGGCGGTGATGGGGACCACAGGCAATGGTTTTCTGCATAACTTGCAGCCTGCCGCCAATACCACAGGTAGCGCGGTCGAAGTGCAAAAAACGTTAGCGACGCTAGCGCAGCAAGGTGCACAAACCACCGCGTTGGAAGTCTCTTCTCACGGCTTAGTGCAAGGGCGAGTGAAAGATCTCAACTTTGCCGCTGGCGTGTTTACTAACTTAAGTCGTGACCACCTCGATTACCACGGCACGATGGAGGCTTATGCACAGGCCAAAATGAGCCTGTTTACTGAACATCAATGCCAGCAAGCGATCATCAATGTCGATGATCCGATTGGTGCTCAATGGTTTGCCGAGCTTGAGCGCGGTATTGCTGTCTCGCTGCAGCCACAACCCTCCGCAGAGCGCACCCTTTGGGCAACGCGTGTCGACTACGCGCAAAGCGGCATCACGCTTGAGTTTGATGGCTGTTTCGGTACTGGGCGTTTTCAAGCGCCGCTGATCGGCGAGTTCAATGCCACCAATTTGATGTTGGCACTGGCCACCTTGCTCAGTCTCGGCTTTGATAAACAAGCGCTGCTCGATAGTGCGGCCCAATTGCAACCCGTGCTTGGTCGTATGGAGCTTTTCCAAGCTCCGGGCCGAGCAAAAGTGGTGGTGGATTATGCTCACACGCCCGACGCTCTGGAAAAAGCCTTGCAAGCTCTGCGCGTACATTGTCAGGGCAAACTTTGGGCCATTTTTGGTTGCGGTGGTGACCGAGACAAAGGCAAACGGCCGATGATGGCGGAAATCGCCGAGCGGCTGGGGGATCGTGTTATCCTCACCGATGACAATCCACGCAGTGAAGATGGCTCGCAGATCATCGCCGATATGTTAGCAGGTCTTGCCTCGCCGCAGTTGGCGATTGTGGAGCATGATCGCTTCAAAGCGCTGCAACACGCCTTGCAGCACGCCCATGCCGACGACATCATTTTATTGGCGGGCAAAGGGCACGAAGATTACCAAGTGTTATCCCATCAGACGATTCACTATTCTGATCGTGAATCGGCGCAGCAACTTTTAGGAATTCAGCCATGCTAGACACCACGCTTAGCCATTTGGCTCAGCTCACTGAGGGCCAGCTTATCGGTGAGGATGCCCTTTTTTCCAGTGTTTCCACCGACACCCGCCACATCGAAAAAGGGGCGCTGTTTGTTGCCTTAGTGGGAGAGCGTTTCGACGCGCACCATTTTTGCCAGCAAGCGTTGCAGGCTGGCGCAAGTGCTTTATTAGTGGAACGCGCTCTCGATCTGCCTGTTGCGCAAGTGGTTGTCCAAGACACGAAATTGGCGCTCGGCCAGTTGGCGGCCGATGTGCATCAGCGCTGCCAGACGGCGACGGTGGCGATCACCGGAAGCTGTGGAAAAACCACCGTCAAAGAGATGACCGCCAGTATTTTGCAGCAAAAAGGCAAGGTACTGTTTACCACCGGTAATTTTAACAACGACATCGGCGTGCCGCTTACGCTGCTGCGCTCACAAGAAGATGATGACTACGCGGTGATTGAGCTGGGTGCCAACCACATTGGCGAGATTGCTTACACCACCCGTTTAGTCAAACCGCAAATTGCCCTGGTCAATAACGTGGCGGCCGCGCATCTGGAAGGCTTTGGCTCGATTGACGGTGTGAAGCAGGCGAAAGGTGAAATCTATCAAGGGCTTGCCGCCGGCGATGTGGCAGTGGTCAACCTAGAGAGTAATGGCGGAGAGGCTTGGCAATCGGTGTTGGCCGATAAAAAAGTCGTGACCTTCTCGGCGCACGATCCAAATGCCGACTTTTATGCCTCTGACGTTTATCTTAATGAAGAGGGCCAAGCAAAGTTTGTTTTGCACACGCCAAAGCAAGCTTTACCTATTTCACTGGGGATCATTGGTCAGCATAACGTTAGCAATGCGATTGCGGCTTCGATCATCGCGCTGCATTTTGGTGCGAGTGAGCAAGAAATTCAGGCAGGGCTGCGTAATTTGATGCCAGTGAAAGGCCGCGTGGATGTCCAACGTCTCACCGATAAGATTAAACTGATCGATGACAGCTATAATGCCAGCGTCCCCGCGATGAAAGTGGCTGTGGATCTGTTGGCGAGCTTTTCAGGTACGCGCTGGCTAATTTTAGGCTACATGGCCGAATTGGGGGATGAAAGTCTTGCACTTCATCGTCAAGTCGGTGAACATGCTGCCCCATTTGGTTTTGAGCACGTTCTTACTTTTGGTGAGGACACACGAATTATTAGCGATCTGTGTCAGGGGCTTCACTTCGCTGACCATAGCGCCATGATCGATTATATCAAGCAGCATCTCGCTTCTGACGCCGAATCAAACCATACCTTATTGGTAAAAGGGGCGAACTCGGCTGGCATGAGCAAGGTTGTGGCTGCTTTGAAGGAGAACTTTAAATGATTATTTGGCTTGCCGAGCTGCTACAGCCATATTTTTCTTTCTTCCGCTTGTTTGAATACTTGTCGTTTCGCGCCATCTTAAGTGTCCTAACGGCGCTTGGCCTCTCGCTTTGGATGGGCCCCAAGATGATCAAACGGCTGCAACTGCTGCAAATTGGTCAAGTGGTGCGCAATGAAGGGCCTGAGTCCCATTTCAGTAAGCGTGGTACCCCGACCATGGGCGGCATCATGATCCTAACGGCAATCACGGTTACCGTATTGCTGTGGGCGAACCTCTCGAACCCTTATGTGTGGGCGGTACTGGCTGTGTTGCTTGGTTATGGCGCAGTTGGCTTTGCCGACGATTATCGTAAAGTGGTGCGCAAAAACACCGATGGCTTGATTGCCCGCTGGAAGTATTTCTGGCAGTCGGCGATTGCGCTCGTGGTGGCGTTTGCTCTGTACGCGTATGGCAAAGACACGGCAGCCACTCAGTTAGTGGTGCCTTTTTTCAAAGATGTGATGCCGCAGCTTGGCTTAATGTACGTCATTCTCACCTATTTTGTGATTGTCGGAACCGGAAACGCGGTCAATTTGACCGACGGATTAGATGGCTTGGCCATCATGCCCACCGTACTGGTATCAGCCGGGTTTGCTGTGATTGCTTGGGCGACTGGCAACGTCAACTTCGCTCAATATCTGCATATCCCGTATCTGCCGCATGCCTCTGAGCTGGTGGTGGTGTGTACCGCGATGGTGGGCGCCGGGCTGGGCTTTCTATGGTTTAACACTTACCCAGCTCAAGTATTTATGGGTGATGTCGGCTCGTTAGCACTTGGTGGTGCACTAGGCACCATCGCCGTATTGGTGCGTCAAGAGCTGGTGTTGGTGATCATGGGCGGTGTGTTTGTGATGGAAACCCTGTCGGTCATTCTTCAGGTTGGCTCATACAAGTTACGTGGCCAGCGCATTTTCCGCATGGCACCGATTCACCATCACTACGAATTAAAAGGTTGGCCAGAGCCGCGCGTGATCGTGCGCTTTTGGATCATCTCTATTGTTTTGGTCTTGATTGGTCTTGCGACGTTGAAAGTGCGTTAAGCGCTCTCTCGCCGCACAATTATAGTGTGAAAGAATATGGAACGTTGGCAATCGATAAAGAATGTGGTGATCGTAGGGCTCGGAATAACCGGGCTCTCTGTCGTTAAACACCTGAGAAAAACACAGCCTCAGTTGCAGCTTAAGGTGATGGATACTCGACCAACGCCGCCGGGGGCAGACAAACTGCCAGCAGGCATTGAGCTACATACGGGTGGCTGGAATGACGCTTGGCTGAGCCAAGCCGATCTGGTGGTCACCAATCCCGGAATCGCGTTAGCAACCCCACAAATTCAGGCCGTGCTTGCGAAAGGTACGCCTGTGGTTGGTGACATTGAGCTGTTTGCCTGGGCGGCAGACAAGCCAGTGCTTGCGATTACCGGTTCCAACGGCAAAAGTACCGTTACCGACCTGTGTGGTGTGATGGCCAATGCCTGCGGAGTGAAAGCGGCCATCGGTGGCAACATTGGAGTACCTGCTCTCGATTTGTTGCAGCAAGAGGTCGAACTCTACGTGCTGGAGTTGTCGAGTTTTCAGCTGGAAACCACCGCCAGTTTGTCACTGGTGGCGGCGGCGTTTCTCAATCTTTCCGAAGATCACATGGATCGCTATCAGGGCATGGACGACTATCGCCAAGCCAAACTGCGCATTTTCCAACACGCGCAAACCGCCATCGTCAATCGTGATGATGTGCAAACTTATCCGCTCTCGCCGATGCCATTGCTCTCGTTTGGCTCTGATGCAGAAGAGTTTGGCTTAATCACTTGGCAAGGTCAGTCATGGTTGGCGCAAAACGGTCAGCCCATCTTGCCAAGCAGCGAGTTAAAACTGGTGGGTCAGCATAACGTGGCGAACGTGTTGGTCGTGCTAGCGCTACTAAGCGCGGCAGGAATTGACTATCGGAAAGGGCTAGAGGCGCTGAAGTCTTACACCGGGTTGACACACCGGTGTCAGGTTGTCGCCGATAATCGCGGCATTAAGTGGGTCAATGATTCGAAAGCAACTAATCTGGCCAGCACTCAAGCAGCCTTGTCGGGCTTGCACTGCACGGGCAAGCTCTACCTGTTGGTCGGTGGCGACGGCAAAGGGGCCGACTTTTCACCGTTAGCGCCTGTTTTGGCCAATTTGCCCGTCGAACTCTGCTGTTTTGGTGCAGATGGCGATAAGTTTATGCCTTTACATCCGTCAGCCAAACGCTTTGAACGGATGGAAGATGTGATTGAGCAGATATCTGCGCAATTGCAACCGGGAGATATGGTGATGCTTTCGCCAGCCTGTGCTAGTTTTGACCAGTTCAGTAACTTTATGGCGCGCGGCGATCGATTCGCTGAGCTGGCGCGCCAGTACGCATAGCAATAGGTTCACCGTTTGGTCAAGGCAGCACATTTCAGAACAACTCTGCTCCGATGGTTTGGTCACAGCGCACCAGAGGCGCTGTTTGATCGCCAACTGGTGTGGATCGCGCTCAGTTTAATGTTGATCGGGCTGGTGATGGTCACATCGGCCTCTTTTCCGATCAGCTCGCGGCTGACGGATCAACCGTTTCACTTTATGTTCCGTCATGCCACGTTTCTTTTTCTGGCATTGGTCACGTCGGCGGTGGTGTTACAAGTGCCGTTGGACAAGTGGCAGCGCTATAGCCCGTATTTGCTTGGTCTCTCTTTCACTCTGCTTGTGGTTGTGTTGCTGGCGGGGAAATCGGTCAACGGTGCATCGCGCTGGATCCCGCTAGGGCTGTTTAACCTTCAGCCGGCGGAAGTCGCCAAACTGTCGCTGTTTATCTTTATGTCCAGTTATCTGGTGCGTAAACAGGATGAAGTGAGAGCGACTTTTTTTGGTGGCTTTATGAAACCGATCATGGTGTTTGCGGCGCTGGCTGTGTTGCTGTTAGGTCAGCCGGATTTAGGCACAGTAGTGGTGATGCTGGTGACACTGTTTGGCATGTTGTTTATTGCCGGGGCAAAGCTGAGCCAGTTTCTCGCCTTAATGGTGGCAGGCGTCAGCGCGGTCGTTGGACTCATCCTGATAGAGCCCTACCGAGTGCGGCGAGTGACGTCGTTTCTTGACCCGTGGGAAGACCCGTTTGGCAGTGGCTACCAGTTAACGCAATCCTTGATGGCATTCGGCCGTGGCGAATGGTTTGGTCAGGGCTTAGGTAACTCGATTCAAAAACTTGAGTACTTGCCAGAGGCTCATACAGACTTTGTCTTTGCCGTGATGGCCGAAGAGTTGGGTTTTATTGGTGTCGTGCTGGTGTTGATGCTGATTTTCAGCCTAGTACTTAAAGCGGTATTCATTGGTAAGAAAGCCTTTGAGCATCAGTTCCAGTTTGGTGGTTATCTCGCTTTTGGTATCGGTATCTGGTTTGCCTTTCAAACCTTAATTAACGTTGGTGCGGCAGCGGGGATGGTACCAACCAAAGGCTTAACCTTGCCTTTGATCAGTTACGGTGGCTCCAGTTTGATTATTATGTCGGTGGCGGTCTCAATACTGCTGCGAATTGACCATGAATGTCGGCTGATGCCAGCCGTGAAAAAAGCAGAGTCACAAACACAAGATGAAAAAGAATAAACGACTGATGGTAATGGCCGGCGGAACAGGTGGACACGTGTTCCCGGGTTTGGCTGTTGCCAAAAAACTTCAGCAACAGGGCTGGGAAATCCGTTGGCTGGGCACGGCCGATCGTATGGAAGCCGAATTGGTGCCGAAACACGGCATTGAGATTGATTTTATTAAAGTCAAAGGATTGCGTGGTCAAGGATGGAAGCGCCTACTGGTAGCGCCGTTGCAAATCATCAACGCTATTTTACAAGCGAAAGCCCACATCAAAGCGTGGCAGCCGGATGCGGTACTGGGGATGGGCGGCTACGTCAGTGGCCCGGGCGGCATTGCGGCATGGCTATCCGGCATTCCAGTGGTGCTGCATGAACAAAACGCGGTGGCGGGTTTAACCAATCAATGGCTGGCAAAAATTGCCAAAAAAGTGTTCCAAGCTTTTCCGGGCGCATTTCCACAAGCTGACGTGGTCGGCAACCCGGTACGTGATGATGTGGTCGCTCTCGCTGAGCCGCTACAACGCATGCAAAACCGCCAAGGGCCAATCCGCATTTTGGTGATGGGCGGCAGTCAGGGCGCGCGCATTCTCAATCAAACTCTGCCTGCGGTTATGGCGACCTTAGGTAGCGGCTTTGAGATTCGCCACCAAGCGGGAAAAGAGAACGCGCAAGAGGTCGAACAAGCCTACCAACAAGCGGGCGTCAAACACGCACAAGTGAGTGAGTTTATCGACGATGTGGCCGCCGAATACGCATGGGCGGATCTGTTGGTGTGTCGCTCTGGTGCGTTGACGGTATCTGAAGTTTCTGCCGCGGGCGTGGCAGCCATTTTTATCCCGTTTATGCATAAAGATCGCCAACAGGCGTTAAACGCAGACCATCTGGTCGCCTGCGGCGCAGCGAAGATGATTGAGCAACCACAGCTCACCGTGGAAAAACTGGTGGCGGAGATCCAGCCGCTGGATCGCAACCGCTTACTCGCGATGGCAATAAAGGCCAGAGCCGCGGCACAGACCAACGCAGACCAAGTGGTTGCCGACGCGATCATCGCGCTAACCAATAAGAATTAAAGAGTAGAGATCAATGACGATTCAACATACGCAAGATTTAGCCCAAATCCGAGCCATGGTGCCAGAGATGCGCCGTGTGAAGTCTATCCACTTCATTGGAATTGGTGGCGCGGGGATGAGCGGCATCGCGGAAGTACTCTTGAATGAAGGCTACCAAATCACCGGCTCTGACATAGCAGAAAATGCGGTGACTGAACGTTTGGCGCAAAAAGGGGGCAAGGTATTTATCGGCCACCAAGCCAGTAATATTGACCAAGCGAGTGTCGTGGTGGTTTCGACGGCCATCAACGAGGCGAATCCAGAAGTGAAAGCCGCTCGTGAAGCGCGTATTCCGATTGTGCGCCGTGCTGAAATGCTGGCGGAGCTGATGCGTTTTCGTCATGGTATTGCGGTTGCGGGCACGCACGGTAAAACCACCACTACGGCGTTAGTGACACAAATTTACTCAGAAGCGGGGCTCGATCCGACGTTTGTCAACGGCGGATTAGTTAAAAGCGCAGGTACCAACGCGCGCTTAGGCTCAAGCCGCATCTTGATCGCCGAAGCCGATGAAAGCGATGCCTCTTTTTTGCACTTGCAGCCGATGGTCAGCATCGTCACCAATATTGAAGCCGATCATATGGACACCTATGGCGGTGATTTTGAAACGTTGAAGCAGACCTTCATCGATTTTCTGCACAATTTGCCGTTTTACGGGCAGGCGATAGTCTGCATTGATGATCCGGTGATCCGCGAGCTGATCCCAAGAATTAGCCGCCAAGTGATCACCTACGGTTTTTCACCAGACGCCGACGTGCGTATTGAAAACTATCGCCAAGACGGGCAGCAAGGCAAATTTACCGTGGTGCGTAAAGATCGCGCTAATCTGGAGATCACCTTGAACATTCCGGGGCGACATAATGCGCTTAACGCTTCAGCGGCGATTGCGGTGGCAACCGAAGACGATATTAGCGATGACGCGATCTTGGCCGCAATGATTGGCACGCAAGGAACCGGTCGTCGTTTTGAGCACCTTGGCGAATTTGAGACGGGCAACGGCAGCGCCATGCTGGTGGATGACTATGGCCATCACCCAACCGAGGTCGGCGTGACGATCAACGCCGCGCGCAATGGCTGGCAGGAGAAACGCCTAGTGATGATTTTTCAGCCACATCGCTACAGCCGCACTCGTGATCTCTATGATGACTTTGCTAATGTACTGGAACAGGTCGATGTACTGATTATGCTGGATGTCTATGCCGCCGGAGAAAAACCGATCGCGGGAGCCGATGGTCGTGCGCTCTGTCGTACTATTCGCAGCCGCGGCAAATTGGATCCGATTTTCGTTCCCGACTCGGCCCAGCTTCCGTCAGTGCTTGCGAATGTGCTGCAAGATGGCGATCTGGTGCTGGCGCAAGGAGCGGGTGATGTTGGCAAAGTCGCTAGACATCTCGCCGCTTTGGAATTGAATATCGCCAAAATGAAATCATTGTCATAAATGGTGGGTATAAATACACAGAGCCGAACGAGGATCGCGGATTTCCGATAACTTGGTTGCGATTTCTTATTATCAGTATTTGATAGTTTATCAGAGCTCAGTATAATCCCAAGGTTAAAGTGCTTGCTTTTCGTATCGTGAATATTCAGAGAGAAAAGTCTAAATAAACTCAGTCAGGAAGCGCAAACTTTGACGGAACTGACAGTCGATGACGTTGAATTTCAACGTGAAAATCGAATAAATAAAACGCCTCATATTATTGGCGCTCTGTTTTTGGCCGTCGTTGTTACGTTAATTGGCTCGATTTTATATTCAACATTAAGTTGGATGTGGGACGATCAGCGTCTGCCGTTGTCAAAAATGATCCTACAAGGTGATTTGCGCTATGTGACACAAGAAGATGTGCAGCGTGCGCTCGCTCGTATTGATCACATCGGCACTTTTATGTCGCAAGATGTCGATGTGTTGCAACAAAGTGTAGAAGCATTGCCTTGGGTTGCTCATGCCGCCGTTCGTAAGCAGTGGCCAGATACAGTAAAAGTGTATTTGACGGAACATAAAGCCGAAGCTATTTGGAATGGTAACGCGCTGCTTAATGAACATGGCATGGTTTTTGATGGTGATATTGCCCAATTAACAGAAGATAAAGTAAAACTTTATGGTCCAGTCGCTAGCGGTCCGGAAGTGCTCAATGTCTATCGGCAAATTAGTCCCGAATTCGCAAAATTGGATTTATCGATATCATCGCTAGTGCTCAATGATCGCAGAGCTTGGCAAATTATTCTGGATAACGGTATTCGGCTAGAGCTTGGCAAAGAATCGTTAGCGGAACGAGTAGCGAGGTTTTTCTCGCTTTACCGCCAGCTAGGTAGTAAGGCGGCGAAGGTCAGCTATGTCGACCTCAGGTATGATACGGGAGCCGCAGTTGGTTGGTTCCCAGAACAAGAGTTAGGACAAGAGAATACAGATGACTAAGACCGCGGATGATAATCTTATTGTTGGTCTTGATATAGGCACTGCAAGCGTATTAGCTCTGGTAGGTGAAATACTGCCTGATGGTCAAATCAATATCATAGGTGCGGGAAGTAGCCCGTCGCGTGGTATGGATAAAGGCGGCGTGAACGATCTTGAATCTGTGGTGAAATCGGTACAGAGGGCGATTGATCAGGCCGAGTTAATGGCTGAGTGCCAAATCAGCAACGTATTTATCTCTTTGTCGGGAAAACATATTGCTAGCCGTATCGAAAAAGGTATGGGAACAATATCTGACGAAGAAGTCTCACAGGAAGATATGGATCGTGCTATACATACTGCAAAATCCATAAAAATCGGTGATGAACAGCGTATCTTGCATGTGATTCCGCAAGAGTTCACCATTGACTATCAGGAAGGTATTAAAAATCCACTGGGTTTGTCTGGGGTGAGAATGGAGGTCAGTGTACATCTGATCTCCTGTCACAGTGACATGGCGCGCAACATCATCAAAGCCGTTGAGCGTTGCGGGTTAAAAGTGGAGCAATTGGTGTTTTCAGGGCTTGCGGCAAGTAATGCGGTGATCACTGAAGACGAAAGAGAACTCGGCGTTTGTGTGGTCGACATTGGTGCAGGCACCATGGATGTTGCCATCTGGACGGGAGGGGCGCTGCGCCACACCGAAGTGTTCTCTTACGCGGGCAACGCGGTGACTAGCGATATTGCCTTTGCATTTGGTACGCCAGTCAGCGATGCTGAAGAGATAAAAGTGAAGTATGGCTGCGCGCTGAGCGAACTGGTCAGCAAAGACGACACCGTCAACGTACCTAGTGTCGGAGGCAGACCATCACGAAGCCTACAGCGTCAAACGCTGTCGGAAGTGATCGAGCCGCGCTACACAGAATTAATGGGTTTGGTTAACCAGACCATAGAAACGGTGCAACTAAAGCTTCGTCAGGATGGCATCAAGCACCATTTGGCTGCGGGTGTAGTCCTAACGGGCGGTGCAGCCCAAATCGAAGGATTGGTTGAATGTGCGGAACGCGTTTTCCGCAATCAAGTTCGCGTTGGTAAACCGCTGGAAGTGAGTGGTTTAACCGATTATGTAAAAGAGCCGTATCATTCCACGGCTGTTGGATTACTTCATTACGCACGTGATATGCGAGCCAGTGATGATGGTGACTACAACGAGCCCAAACGTTCGGCGGTCACTGGCTTGTTTGGCAAGCTGCGTAATTGGATACAAAAAGAGTTTTAACCTGAGAGTTGCAGGAAAAACGGAGATAACACATGTTTGAACCGATGATGGAAATGTCTGACGATGCTGTAATTAAAGTCGTTGGGGTTGGCGGTGGCGGCGGTAACGCTGTAGAGCACATGGTGCGTGAATCCATCGAAGGCGTGGAATTCATCAGCGTCAACACTGATGCACAAGCGCTTCGTAAGACGAGTGTGGGGAACGTAATCCAAATCGGTGGCAACATCACCAAAGGTTTGGGTGCGGGCGCAAATCCACAAGTAGGTCGTGACGCAGCTCTAGAAGACAAAGAAAGAATTAAAGAAGTGCTCGATGGTGCCGATATGGTATTTATCGCAGCTGGTATGGGCGGTGGTACCGGAACTGGTGCCGCGCCAGTGATTGCTGAAGTTGCCAAGGAATTGGGGATTTTGACCGTTGCTGTTGTGACCAAGCCATTTAGCTTTGAAGGTAAAAAGCGTTTAGCGTTTGCAGAGCAGGGCATTGACGAGCTATCGAAACACGTTGACTCGCTGATCACCATTCCAAACGAGAAATTGCTCAAAGTGCTTGGCCGTGGTGTCACCCTTTTGGAAGCCTTTGCTAGCGCGAATGACGTACTAAAAAATGCCGTTCAAGGTATCGCAGAGCTGATTACACGCCCTGGCATGATTAACGTCGACTTTGCAGACGTACGTACAGTGATGTCTGAAATGGGTCACGCCATGATGGGCAGCGGTATCGCTAAAGGTGAAGACCGAGCAGAAGAGGCCGCTGAAATGGCGATTTCCAGCCCACTGCTTGAAGATATCGATCTTGCTGGCGCTCGTGGTGTTCTGGTGAACATTACGGCGGGTCTGGATATGCGTCTGGATGAGTTCGAGACAGTTGGTAACACGGTCAAAGCGTTTGCTTCGGACAATGCCACTGTGGTTATCGGTACTTCTCTAGACCCAGACATGGCTGACGAAATCCGCGTTACCGTTGTGGCGACAGGTATTGGCAACGACAAGAAACCAGACATTACCTTGGTTTCTGGTGGTAAAACCAAAGTTGCTCAACCTGTAGTGGCAGCGAAAGTGGAAGAAAAACCGGCACAGAGTATGCAGGAGAGAACTCAGGTTACTCCTCAGCCATCCGCGCCAGTCTCTTCTTCCCAAACCTCTGGCAGCCAGAATACGGCGCCGAAGCCAGAGAAAGAGAGCGGTTACTTGGATATTCCGGCATTTTTACGTCGTCAGGCTGATTAATACCCAAGCACAATTTGACACTGTTCAAAATTGTGGTAGCATTCACGGTCGGTGTACTATACGACCGTGTTTTGTAGCACTTTTATCGAGGCAAGCAGATGATCAGACAACGTACTCTGAAGGAAATGGTGAAAACAACTGGTGTGGGCCTCCACTCTGGTCGTAAAGTCACATTGACTCTTCGCCCTGCCGCTGCAAATACCGGTATTATTTATCGTCGTACGGATCTGAATCCGCCAGTCGATTTTCCAGCAGATCCGGCTTCGGTCCGTGACACTATGCTGTGTACCGCACTTGTGAGCGATGACGGTGTTCGCATATCCACTGTTGAGCATCTAAACGCCGCACTGGCGGGTATGGGCATCGACAATGTGATCGTTGAAGTCGACGCACCTGAAATCCCCATTATGGATGGCAGCGCAAGCCCATTTGTTTATCTGCTCCAGCAAGCGGGTATTGAATTCCAAAATGCGGCAAAGCGTTTTATTCGAATCAAGAAACCTGTACGTTTCGAAGATGGCGATAAATGGGCTGAGTTTGTCCCATTTAATGGCTTCCGCATGGATTTTGAGATCGACTTTAACCATCCAGCCATTGAGTCTGACGAGCAACGTTTGTTGTTTGATTTCTCTTCGCAAGGTTTTGTACGTGAAATTTCTCGTGCTCGTACCTTCGGCTTTATGCGTGACATTGAGTACCTTCAATCGCAAAACCTCGTCTTGGGTGGCAGTTTTGATAACGCTATCGTACTGGATGATTACCGTATCCTAAACGAAGAAGGCTTGCGTTTTGAGAATGAGTTTGTGACTCACAAAGTTCTGGACGCGATTGGCGATCTTTACATGTGTGGTCATGCGATTATTGGTGAGTTCCGCGCCTACAAATCAGGGCACGGTTTAAACAACCAACTATTACGTGCAGTACTGGCAGATCAAGAAGCGTGGGAATGGACTACCTTCGAAGAAGAAGCGGGTTCACCAGTTGCCTTTGCTGAACCGAATATGGTTTTCGCTTAAGAGCAGTCAATCGAATTTAAAAAGCCAGACATCTAGTCTGGCTTTTTGCTATTTCTCTATCCATCCCATCTATACTTTTATTTGTACTTCCATCCCGACCCATTTGCCGCACGGCAATCTGCTGCCGTTGCCATTGGAAAAACTGCGCCGCGCGCTAGGTTAGATAGAAGAGCTAAATGTCGGATATCTAGTGGTAACTTCTTAAACGAGCTGTTGTGCTGCAATTCTGATCTTGCATGACGATTCACCATTAATCTTAGCGATAAATGCACTTTAAGTTACCGATTAACTAGAGCTCAAGGAACTTTCGCCTGATATTGATGCTGAATCCTCCACCAATATCAATAAAAACTTCAAAGCGCTTCAAACAATTGGGGTTAACAATGGTGATAAAAAAGAAAAATCCTTACACTAGACAGCATTATTTCCAATTTTAGCCTTGAAAATCCTACCTGACAGTACAATATCTGAGTTACATGATTTATCTCAGTATCCTTAGTTTAAGACTGGTAGAGACTGAAGGCATTTATCGTAGATCACAGATGATCTAGCAAAGAGAGATTCATAACAAATGATAACTAAGCTACTGACAAAAGTTATTGGTAGTCGCAATGATAGAACACTGCGTCGCCTTAGAAAGATTGTTAAAGAGATCAACAATTACGAGCCAACGTTTGAGGCTCTGTCTGATGAAGAATTAAAAGCAAAAACCGTTGAATTTCGCCAACGTCTTGAACAGGGCGAAACGCTTGACCAGCTATTGCCAGAGGCATTTGCGACGGTGCGTGAAGCGTCAAAACGTGTTTATGGTATGCGCCACTTTGATGTACAGCTGATTGGCGGCATGGTGCTTAATTCGGGACAAATTGCGGAAATGCGTACCGGTGAAGGTAAAACGCTGACGGCGACATTGCCGGCTTACTTAAATGCCCTGCCTGGAAAAGGGGTGCATATTGTTACCGTCAACGACTACCTTGCCAAGCGTGATGCCGAGACCAACCGACCGCTATTTGAATTCCTAGGTATGACCGTTGGCGTCAATATTCCTAACATGCCTCATCCGGCGAAAAAAGAAGCCTACCAAGCCGATATTCTTTACGGTACCAACAACGAATTCGGTTTTGACTACCTGCGTGACAATATGGCGTTTCGCAATGAAGACCGCGTGCAGCGTGCGCGTTTCTTTGCGGTAGTCGATGAAGTGGACTCGATCTTGATTGATGAAGCTCGTACGCCGCTGATTATTTCTGGTCCTGCGGAAGACAGTTCTGAGCTGTACACGCGTATCAATGCGCTCATTCCGCTGCTGCAAAAGCAGGACAAAGAAGACAGCGAAGAGTACCGTGGCGATGGTCACTACACCGTGGATGAGAAGTCCAAGCAAGTTCACTTGACTGAAACCGGGCAAGAATTTGTTGAAGAGCTGATGGTGAAAAATGGCCTGATGGAAGAAGGCGATACCCTCTATTCTCCGACCAATATCAGCTTGCTGCACCATGTCAACGCAGCACTGCGTGCCCACGTGTTGTTTGAGCGCAACGTCGACTACATCGTCACTGATGATGGTGAAGTGGTTATCGTTGATGAGCATACTGGCCGTACCATGCCGGGGCGTCGTTGGTCTGAAGGTTTGCATCAAGCGGTGGAAGCTAAAGAAGGCGTCAAGATTCAAAATGAAAACCAGACGCTGGCTTCAATTACTTTCCAGAATTACTTCCGTCTGTATGAAAAACTGTCGGGCATGACAGGTACCGCAGATACCGAAGCATTTGAGTTCCAGCAAATCTATGGCTTGGAAACTGTGGTTATTCCAACCAACAAACCAATGATCCGTAATGATATGCCGGATGTGGTTTACCGCACTGAAGCGGAAAAATTTGCTGCAATCATTGAAGACATCAAAGAACGCGTTGAAAAAGGTCAACCGGTTCTGGTAGGTACGGTATCGATTGAAAAATCGGAACTGCTGTCTAACGCGCTGAAGAAAGCCAAGATCAAACACAACGTGTTGAACGCCAAGTTCCATGAGAAAGAAGCGGAAATCGTCGCCGAAGCAGGTAAACCAGGGGCTGTGACCATCGCGACCAACATGGCCGGACGTGGTACGGACATCGTGTTGGGTGGCAGTTGGCAAGCTAAAGTTGAACAGATGGACAACCCAAGCCAAGCGCAGATTGATGCCATCAAAGCGGAATGGAAAATCGTTCATGACCAAGTGCTAGACGCGGGTGGCCTACACATTATTGGTACCGAACGTCATGAATCTCGTCGTATCGATAACCAGCTGCGTGGCCGTTCTGGTCGTCAAGGTGATGCGGGCTCTTCGCGTTTCTATCTGTCAATGGAAGATTCCCTGCTGCGTATTTTCACCTCTGATCGCATGGCGGCCTTGATTCAAAGCGGCATGGAAGAGGGTGAAGCAATCGAATCGAAAATGTTGTCTCGCTCGATTGAAAAAGCGCAACGTAAAGTGGAAGGGCGCAACTTCGATATCCGTAAGCAATTGCTGGAATACGACGATGTGGCCAACGACCAACGTAAAGTGGTGTACGAGCTGCGCGATGAGTTGATGGGTTCTGATGATATCAGCGAAATGCTCGAGCACAACCGTGTTGATGTACTGAACAATGTGATTGATGAGTACATTCCTCCGCAATCATTGGAAGACATGTGGGATCTGCTTGGCCTGCAAGAGCGCTTGAAGAACGATTTCGACCTCGATGCGCCGGTGAAACAGTGGTTGGAGCAGGACGATAAACTGTATGAAGAAGCGCTACGCGATAAAATCATCGATCTCGCGGTAGAAGTCTACAAAGCGAAAGAAGAAGTGGTCGGTGCACAAGTGCTGCGCAACTTCGAAAAATCAGTGATGCTGCAAACGCTAGATACCTTGTGGAAAGAGCATTTGGCGGCGATGGATCACTTGCGCCAAGGGATCCATTTGCGTGGTTATGCGCAGAAGAACCCAAAACAGGAATACAAGCGTGAGTCGTTCGAGCTGTTTGAAGGTTTACTGGAAACACTTAAGTCTGACGTGATTATGATCTTGTCAAAAGTGCGCGTTCAACAACAAGAAGAAGTGGAACGTATGGAAGCTCAGCGTAGAGCGCAAGCAGAAGAAGCGGCTCGCCGAGCGCAGGCGCAACACGCTGCGGCAGATAACCCACTGGCAGAGGGCGATGAGCACGTATCTCATCAACCAGCTGTACGCGATGAGCGTAAAGTGGGCCGTAACGAACCTTGTCCTTGTGGCAGTGGCAAGAAATACAAACAGTGTCATGGTCAGATCAACTGATCGTGACAGTATAAGTACAAAGAGTCGCCTAGGCGGCTCTTTTTGTATCAGTGAGATATCACCCGACGATAGTAGCGGGGAGCATAGAGAAAGGGGAAACGCACCAATGAAACGAATTCATATTGTTGCAGGTATTATTTTTAATCAGGACAAAAGTGAGATTTTTATTACCAAACGACCAGATGATAAGCACAAGGGTGGCTTTTGGGAGTTTCCTGGTGGCAAAGTGGAAATGGGTGAATCGGTCGAGCAAGCACTGGCCCGTGAGCTTGATGAGGAGATCGGCATTAGCGTGACTGAGCAGAGCCTGTTTGAGCACTTAGAGTATGACTATCCAGACAAGTCGTTAAAATTCGATTTTATCTGCGTACACGCCTTTGACGGCCAACCCTATGGCAAAGAAGGCCAGCAGCATGCTTGGGTCAAAATCACTCAGTTGAGTGACTACGCTTTTCCCGAAGCGAACGTGCCAGTGCTGCAGAGAGTATTAAAAGAGTTTGCTTAATCTCTGGTCTCCCGTTGGGATTGTTGTTAGTTTATATCGATATTTAAACGATTTGCCGCTCGGGTGGATCATGGATTAATGGAGAAAGATGCAATGGTAAGAATTGCAATTGCAGGGGCAGCGGGACGCATGGGGCGCAACCTAGTAAAAGCCGCTCATCACAACCCTTTAGCCGTGGTGAGTGCAGGTTCGGAGCGACCAGAGTCTTCACTGGTTGGGGTTGACCTGGGGGAGCTGTGCGGAGAAGGGAAATTTTCGGTATCGGTGACTGAGGATCTGGCTAAGGTTATTGACCAGTTTGATGTGATTATTGATTTCACCGCGCCAGCCAGCACATTAGCCAACTTGCAGTTGTGTCAGCAGCATGGCAAAAGCATCGTTATCGGCACCACTGGGTTTAGTGAAGCGCAGCGTGAGCTGATTGACCAAGCAGCACAACAAGTGCCTGTGGTGATGGCGCCAAATTACTCAGTTGGTGTCAATCTGGTATTCAAACTGCTGGAGAAAGCTGCCAAAGTGATGGGTGATTATTGCGATATCGAAATTGTCGAGGCGCATCACCGCCATAAAGTGGATGCACCATCGGGCACTGCAATTGGCATGGGCGAAGCCATCGCGCATGCGATGGGGAACAAGCTTAGCGACGTCGCGGTGTACGCACGTGAAGGCATCACGGGTGAGCGCAGCCGCAATGAAATCGGTTTTGCGACAATTCGAGCGGGTGACATTGTCGGTGAGCATACCGCCATGTTTGCCGATATTGGTGAGCGTGTGGAAATTACGCACAAAGCGACAGACCGTATGACGTTTGCCAATGGAGCAGTTAAAGCAGCGGTATGGCTAAGCGACAAACCTGCTGGTTTCTACACCATGACTGATGTGTTAGGGCTCAATGAGCTGTAATTAAATAATTATGCGCCGGCACTTGCCGGCGTTTCTTTATTTCTCGTTTTTCTTCTCTTTTATCTCTCGTCGGCTTCTTGTCATTTTATGACTTGCTTTTCTTGTTATTTCTGCGCTTACGACTTGCTTTTTGTTTGAGTTGCTCAAAAATTAAATTAGTTATTTGTTGCGCAACGTTTGCGTCAAAAACAAAAATGAAACTGTGATCTGGGATGACGTTTAAAAGTGGTGTTCCATCGAAATTACATCAAATTGCCCTTTGTGGATTAATAAACTTATACTTTTGCGGTCATTTTATGGCTTTTTGCTCTAACTGGTCTAAATGGTAAATATGTTTTTGACTAATTGTTGACAGAAATCACGACGATCTTTAGAATACCGCCAATTTGTCTGATTTCCCCGAAATCTTCGGAAAGTGGTGTTAAGGAAGGCAAGTTTGCAGCTTAATTTATTATTTTTGCATTTTTATTCTGGAGGTTGTCTTGAGTAAATCAGCACTGTTAGTCCTAGAAGATGGGACAGTGTTCCGCGGAGTTTCCATTGGTGCAGATGGGTCGTCCGTTGGTGAAGTCGTTTTTAATACCTCGATGACGGGGTACCAAGAAATCCTCACTGATCCTTCCTATTCCCAACAAATCGTTACTCTTACTTATCCTCATATTGGCAATACCGGTACTAACGCCGAAGACGAAGAATCCTCTTCGATTCATGCACAAGGCCTCGTGATTCGCGATCTTCCTCTTATCGCTTCCAACTTCCGCAGTGAACGTTCTCTTTCCGATTACCTTAAGTCACAAAATATTGTCGGCATCGCTGACATCGATACGCGCAAGCTGACTCGTATTTTGCGTGAAAAAGGGGCGCAAAATGGCTGCATCATGGCTGGCGATAATCTGGATGAAGCGTTGGCTCTGGCAAAAGCGAAAGAGTTCCCTGGTCTGAAAGGGATGGATCTGGCGAAAGTCGTCACGACCAAAGAAGCGTACCAATGGAAACAAGGTTCATGGACACTGGAAGGTGGCCTGCCTGAAGCAAAAGACGATAGCGAACTACCATACCACGTCGTGGCTTACGATTTCGGTGCCAAGCGTAACATCCTGCGTATGCTAGTGGACCGTGGTTGCCGACTGACCGTCGTTCCTGCGCAAACGTCTGCTGAAGAAGTGCTGGCGATGAATCCAGATGGCGTGTTCCTGTCAAACGGCCCAGGCGACCCTGAGCCTTGTACTTATGCTATCGAAGCGACACAGGTATTCCTGGATAAAGGTCTGCCAGTCTTCGGTATCTGTCTTGGCCACCAAATTCTGGCGCTCGCGTCTGGCGCGAAGACAGTGAAGATGAAGTTTGGTCACCACGGTGCCAACCACCCGGTTAAAGATCTGGATCGTAATGTTGTGATGATTACCTCGCAGAACCACGGTTTCGCGGCTGATGAAGCGACACTGCCAGAGAACCTGCGTGCAACGCACAAATCTCTGTTTGATGGTTCGCTGCAAGGTATTCACCGCACGGACAAACCGGCATTCAGCTTCCAGGGACACCCTGAAGCGAGCCCAGGTCCTCATGATGCGGCACCGCTATTCGACCACTTCATTGAACTGATTAAACAACACCGCGCTTAATTTGGAGTAGTAAACAATGCCAAAACGTACTGACATTAAAAGCATTCTTATCCTGGGTGCGGGTCCGATTGTTATCGGCCAGGCTTGTGAGTTTGACTACTCAGGTGCGCAAGCGTGTAAAGCGCTGCGTGAAGAGGGTTACCGCGTTATTCTGGTTAACTCTAACCCAGCGACTATCATGACTGACCCAGAAATGGCGGATGCGACCTACATCGAGCCGATTCACTGGGAAGTGGTACGCAAGATCATCGAAAAAGAGCGCCCGGATGCCATCCTGCCAACCATGGGTGGTCAGACAGCACTGAACTGTGCTCTGGCGCTGGAAAAACATGGCGTACTGGCTGAATTCGGCGTGGAAATGATCGGCGCAACGGCTGACGCGATTGATAAAGCAGAAGACCGTTCACGCTTTGATAAAGCGATGAAATCTATTGGCCTGGAGTGTCCACGTGCTGATACGGCGAAAACCATGGAAGAAGCGTACCGCGTGCTGGATATGGTCGGCTTCCCTTGTATCATCCGCCCTTCTTTTACTATGGGTGGTACTGGCGGTGGTATCGCGTACAACAAAGAAGAGTTTGAAGAAATCTGTCGTCGTGGTCTGGACTTGTCGCCAACCAATGAGCTGCTGATTGACGAATCTCTGATCGGCTGGAAAGAGTACGAAATGGAAGTGGTTCGCGATAAAGCGGACAACTGTATCATCGTCTGTGCGATTGAGAACTTCGACCCAATGGGCATCCACACCGGTGACTCAATCACAGTAGCGCCAGCACAGACTCTGACCGACAAAGAATATCAGCTGATGCGCAACGCCTCTCTGGCGGTACTGCGTGAAATCGGCGTAGAAACGGGCGGCTCGAACGTCCAGTTCGGTATCAACCCGAAAGATGGCCGTATGGTTATCATCGAGATGAACCCACGTGTATCTCGCTCTTCTGCTCTGGCTTCTAAAGCAACAGGTTTCCCAATTGCAAAAGTGGCGGCGAAACTGGCGGTTGGTTTTACTCTTGATGAACTGATGAACGACATCACTGGCGGCGCAACGCCAGCATCATTTGAACCTACCATCGACTACGTTGTGACTAAGATTCCTCGCTTTAACTTCGAGAAATTTGCTGGTGCCAACGACCGTCTGACAACTCAGATGAAGTCAGTGGGTGAAGTGATGGCGATTGGCCGTAACCAACAGGAATCACTACAAAAAGCCCTGCGCGGCCTGGAAGTGGGCGCAACCGGTTTTGACGAAATGGTCAACCTCGACGCTCCGGACGCACTGACTAAGATTCGTCACGAGCTGAAAGAAGCGGGCGCAGAGCGTATTTGGTACATCGCTGATGCATTCCGTGCCGGTATGTCGGTGGACGGCGTGTTCAACCTAACTAACGTTGACCGTTGGTTCCTAGTTCAAATCGAAGAACTGGTGAAAATGGAAGAGCAGGTTAAGGCAGGCGGTTTTGCTGGCCTAAGCGAAGATGTGCTGCGCTCAATGAAACGTAAAGGTTTCTCGGATGCGCGTCTGTCTAAACTGCTGGGCGTATCTGAAAGCGAAATCCGCCGTCTGCGTGACCAATTCAACATTCACCCGGTTTACAAACGTGTCGACACTTGTGCAGCAGAATTCTCTTCTGACACGGCGTACATGTACTCATCTTACGATGACGAATGTGAAGCAAACCCAACCGATAAAGAGAAAATCATGGTTCTGGGCGGTGGTCCAAACCGTATCGGTCAGGGTATCGAATTCGACTACTGCTGTGTACACGCATCGCTAGCACTACGCGAAGACGGCTTTGAAACTATCATGGTGAACTGTAACCCAGAAACGGTTTCGACCGACTACGACACTTCAGACCGTCTCTACTTCGAACCCGTGACACTGGAAGATGTTCTCGCAATCGTACGCGTTGAAAAACCAAAAGGCGTCATCGTGCAGTACGGTGGTCAAACTCCGCTGAAACTGGCGCGTGCGCTGGAAGCGGCCGGTGTGCCAATCATCGGCACCAGCCCTGATGCGATTGACCGTGCGGAAGACCGTGAGCGTTTCCAACAAGCGGTAGAGCGTTTGGGTCTGCTACAGCCTCAAAACGCAACAGTGACTGCGATTGAACAAGCGGTTGAGAAATCGAAAGAGATCGGCTTCCCGCTGGTGGTTCGTCCTTCATACGTGCTGGGCGGCCGCGCGATGGAAATCGTTTACGATGAGTCTGACCTGCGCCGTTACTTTAACGAAGCGGTGAGCGTATCGAACGAATCTCCGGTTTTGCTGGACCGTTTCCTTGATGACGCAACCGAAGTGGACGTTGATGCTATCTGTGACGGCGAACGCGTCGTGATTGGCGGTATCATGGAACACATCGAACAAGCGGGTGTTCACTCGGGTGACTCGGCCTGTTCGCTACCCGCTTACACGCTAAGTCAGGAAATTCAGGACAAGATGCGTGAGCAGGTTGAGAAACTGGCGATGGAACTGGGCGTTCGTGGCCTGATGAACACGCAGTTTGCCGTCAAAGACAACGAAGTTTACCTGATTGAAGTGAACCCTCGTGCTGCGCGTACGGTTCCGTTCGTGTCGAAAGCGACTGGCGCGCCGCTGGCGAAAATTGCTGCACGCGTGATGGCGGGTCAAACGCTAGAACAACAAGGCTTTACCAAAGAAATCATTCCACCATACTACTCGGTTAAAGAAGTGGTGTTGCCATTTAACAAGTTCCCGGGTGTTGACCCGCTGCTTGGCCCTGAAATGCGCTCAACGGGTGAAGTGATGGGTGTCGGCGCAACATTTGCGGAAGCTTACGCGAAAGCAGAACTGGGCTGTGGCAACGTCTACCCTGAAGGTGGCCGTGCACTGCTGTCGGTTCGCGAAGGTGACAAAGAGCGTGTGGTAGATCTCGCTTCTAAGCTAGTGAAACTGGGTTACAAACTGGATGCGACGCACGGCACTGCGGTGATTCTGGGTGAAGCAGGTATCAACCCACGTCTGGTTAACAAGGTGCACGAAGGCCGTCCGCACATTCTCGATCGCATCAAGAACAACGAGTACACCTACATCGTCAACACGGCAGCTGGCCGTCAGGCGATTGAAGACTCGAAAGTTCTGCGTCGCGGCGCACTGGCTGAGAAAGTGAACTACACAACAACGCTAAACGCAGCGTTTGCAACCTGTATGTCTCATACTGCAGATGCAAAAGCGAGCGTGACGTCAGTGCAAGAGCTGCACGCGCAAGTGAAAGCAAGTTTACAAGCGTAATACAGTAAGCCGCCTTAAATATATCAACAGGCTTATTTTGACAACCTCATTGCCCGCTCATTTGAGCGGGCTTTTTTTAGTGCGCCGAGCATGGTGTCAACCTAGGAGGTGAAAGTCCTCTACGTGCCTTGTCGAGCAGGAAACGTTAGCCTATGCAAGGGTGTCCATCGTGAGGTGGAATCTGAAGGAAGCAAATGGCAAAACATAGCTTTGACGAACAGAAATCTGGTAGTAGGCATAGTCAACTTGGGTAACCTAGCTATAGATAGAATAGCCCGAAGTCTCGAACAGAAGTGTGATTATGTAAACCGGGCAGAGCTATGGGAAAGGGTGGCATCTTACCTCGGGAGGTCTTATCGCCTGTCTCATTAGAGACTAATGCAATAGTGATGTTGTGTGATGGGCATAAGAAGTCAGCAGAGGGCATAGTACCTAAGATTTAGGGAAGGCCTGAACCAAGGTTTTAGATAAACAGGTAACAAATTCTCAGTGTGTACGGAGTCTCAGTAAAGAGTAGAACCCCTACAGCTACGTTAGAAATATGTGGAGAAGTCGGAAATGGATCTGCAACTAACGAAGAGAGGCAAGACATAGTGGCGTCGGAGTTAAACAGTGAATCTAAGCCAACGAAAGTTGGTATGCCTTGGAACCGCCGTATGCGACCCACGCTTGTACGGTGGTGTGAGAGGACGGAGGCCGTGAGGCCTCCTCCTACTCGATTTCTGGCAGTAAATAGCCCCGATTTTATATTGATGAAAACTTGGAATAGATTGTTGTCGCTTGTTTCGCTGTTGTAACCGCGCCGTCGGTGCTACTTTGTCGTTTTACTCAGTGGTTGATTCGCAAGATCATGGAAGTCTCGTTAGAAGTTTTAGGATTACTGTTTTTAGTCGCGGGTTTGGCTGGCTTTATTGATGCGATGGCAGGCGGCGGTGGTTTGCTAACCTTGCCAGCACTATTAGCGGCGGGAGTGCCTCCGACTCAGGCATTAGCCACCAATAAGCTGCAAAGTTCCTTCGGTAGTTTCTCCGCCAGTTGGTATTTCGTGCGCAACGGTATTGTCAGCCTTAAAGAGATGCGCCTGGCGATCGTGTGCACCTTTATTGGCTCAGCAATGGGTGCTGAGTTGGTGCAACAGTTTGATGCGTCGCTACTGACCAGCTTGATCCCGTTGCTGCTGATCGCTATTTCGCTCTATTTTCTGCTGGCTCCGCAGACTCGTGCCGATTCAGGTAAAAAACCGTTGCCGGAAGCGTTATTTGCCTTATGCGTCGGTGGTGGGATTGGCTTTTATGATGGCTTTTTTGGGCCGGGGACTGGCTCCATTTTTACCGTCTGTTTTGTGGTGTTGGGGCATTTCAGCCTAGTCGATGCGACCGCGCGTACTAAAGTGCTCAACTTCACCTCCAATATTGCTGCGCTGACTTTCTTTTTGATTGCAGGCCTGCCTATTTGGCAAATTGGTCTGACGATGGCGGTCGGTGGGTTTATCGGCGCTCGTATGGGCGCGAAAGTTGTGGTCACCAAAGGCCAAAAATGGATCCGTCCTCTGGTGATTACCATGTCGATGCTGATGGCACTTAAGCTGCTGTGGGAACAGCACTCACAATCGTTTCTATCAATGTTCTAACACGCGGCGAGCGGTAGCTGGTGGCCCGAAGACAAATGTGGATCGGGCGAAACAACGGTGCTAATTCGGCAAAGTCAAAGCAGTATTGCGACTCGATTTTGAGCGCATTGACGATGGAAAGGGGCACGAGGGCTGGGGCCATGCCACCCAATGCCAATTGCGCAGATGCGGTGTAGGAGTCCATTTCCATCACCGGATTGATGCCAAGCCTAGCGAGGATGGCGGCCTGATAGGTGTTAGCCGGGTTGGCCAAGTCGTTGGTCACCACTTCGTTTGGCAAGCTGCTCAATGGCTGGCGACTGACAATGTAAAATGGCTCATCGAACAGATGCAGCGTCATCAACCCATGGTTACCCGGCAGATAGCCGGCGCAAAGCCCCAGCGTGGCTTTGCCCGATTGAACCTGTTCGACAATGCGCGGCGTATGGTGCGTGGTGATGGTGAAATGGGGATCGCGCTGGCGGTACACGCCCATCACCTGAGTTAGATAGCCAGCGACCAGAGTTTCTGAGCAGTCGAGGCGAATCAGGGTATCATCTTCCAGCGCTTGCTGCTCAAAGATCAGGCCGCGCAACTCATTGAATGTCGGCCCGATATTGGCGATCAACTGCTCGGCTTCGGCGGTGAGTTTGATGTGTCGCCCAGCAGGAACCACCAGTTTCTTTTCCAGATTGGCAATGCGTTTACTCACGGCAGACTGGCTGATATACAGCTGGCTGCCTGTGCGGCTCATGGTTTTTTCTTTACTGAGGACTAACAGCGTTTCGATGCCTTCTAACAGCATAGTCGGTGATGAATATTGGGAATAGGTGATTCACTGTAACTGAGAGAAAGCGACATGCCAAGCGACCAGCGAAATAAAGAGAGTGCACCCATAGGGCCGCCCACTATGGCGGCCAAGGATTCGCAGTTGATGATTAGCGGTTGATGGCAAAAATCGGTAGCGACAAATGCCAGCGGATCGCGCCTAGGCGAATGATTAAAGTGGAAATCACCCCGGCTAAAAAAGCGGTGGAGTTATCATAGCCCATGCTCAAGGCAACCGTGTGGAATACCCCGCCGATGATACAGGCGGTAGCGTACACCTCGCTGCGCAGCACCATAGGGATTTCACGCGCCAGCACGTCGCGGATAATGCCGCCGCCACAGCCCGTAATCACGCCCATGATCACCGCTACCATTCCTGAGTCTTGATAGGCTAAGGCTTTTTCTACGCCGATGCCGACAAACACCGCTAAGCCAATCGCATCACACACGGGCAAAATCCACCAAGAGAGGCGTTTTGGGCGGCGCACCAGCAGCATGGTGAGTAAGCAGGTGATAAAAATCACCCACAGATAGGTCGTGTCTTTGATCCAAAACACTGGCGTGGCGCCCAGCGCCATATCGCGGATTGTGCCGCCACCGATGGCCGTGACACTGCCCAGCACCGCCACACCAAACGGGTCCATTTTCAGTCGTCCAGCGAGTAACACACCAGAAACCGCAAATACGGCGGTACCAAATAAATCAATAAAATACAGCAGCATGGAATCCATGTTACTCGATACCTTATAAATGCAAGGGAAGGAAAAATTGGGGGCAAATTGTACGAAATTTTTTTGCCAAACGTTAGCGATTTCCGTGGATGGTGGCAAAGTGTTCACATACCTGTTCAATCGCGAGTAATGTTCTTGGCGTCGGGCGATTGAGCCAGTCGGCATTGAGCTGCCAAGAGTGACCATTTTGCAGCGCAGGGATCTCATCTCGCCATGCGTCCCACATGCCCCCATCGCGCATGGTGTGCTCTGAGGCGAACATCGCCTGTGGTTTTCGCAGCACGACTTGCTCGACACTCACTTGCGGATAAGGTGACGCTGCATTGGCAAAGATGTTTTCCCCGCCACAAAAAGTAAACACCTCGCTGGGCCAGTTTTTCCCCGCAACCGTGATGATCGGCGCTTCACTCAACTGGTAAAAATAACGCACCTTTTCACTGCTGCGATATTTTTTGCTAAGTCTATTTAGTTGAGAGCGAAAACGCGCCGCCTCTTCGCGCCCTTGTTGTGGATTGGCGCTGTACTGGCTGAGCTGTTCGATATTGTTGGCGATGTTGGCCAAGCTTTCGGTTTTCGATTCGTAGAGGTGAAAGCCAAATTGGCGCAATTTTTCCAATTCTTTGGCTGGATTGCCAGCCGGCCAAGTAATGATCAAGTCCGGTTGCAAGGCGATGATGCGTTCAAGTTTGATCCCTTTGTAGTTGGCGATCTTTTCCAGCTTTTGAGCCTCTTGCGGGTAGTCGCTCATTTCGCTAACGGCAATTAGTTGTTCTCCAAGCCCTGCCGCATACGCCAGTTCTGTGGCGTGGGGGGCAAGGCTGATCACCCGCTTGGCTGGCTCGGCGAAAGTGGTTTTCACTGTGCATAAAAGGAAGAACAGAATCAAAAGAGCAGGGCGCACGACAGTCATTATATTCCTTGATAGATCAGGCCAAGAATCAGGCTTTGCAGCAGCAACCAGACAAAAATTCGCCACGCCAGCAGCGTTTGGATTTGGTCAATATGCAGTGCGGAAGGGGCAATTCGGCCGCCAATTTTGGCTCGCTCGGTTTTTCGACCAGCATAAATCGCCGGCCCGCCCAGCGAGAGTTGCAATTTGTTGCCCACAACGCACAGCAGCCAGCCAGGGCCGGGGAGCGGCCACGATGGTGCTTGCTGTTTGATGCCACTTAACGCAATGGCGGCATTTTTTCCTAAAGCCAACAACAGGGCAAATAGGCGCAGCGGGATAACATCCAACAAGGCGGTCAAGTGAACGGCAGAGAGGCCGAAGGGGGAATAGTGCTGGCGACTGGGTGACCAAGCGCGGGCGAGCTCTGTGGTGAGTCGATACATCAAGGCGCCGATACCGCCGCCGATCGCAAACCAAAAAAACACGCCAATGACATTACGCCCATAACCCAGAATGACGGTCTCTGCGCCCGCTTTGCCCAATCCAAGCAGAGAAAGAGTGCGCGTTTCGCGATTGAGAAACGGGGTGAGTAACTCACGGGCTGTTACTTTGTCTTCATTGGCCATCGCGCGCATCAATTGCCTGGCCAGTGTTTCGTTGCTACGCCAGTCAAGCGCCAAGAGCAGCAGCGCCAGCTCAAACAGCTCTGTTTGCCACACTAAAGGCTGCAGGGCGACGAGTAGCACTAAACATGGCAACAGCATCAGTAGTAGTGCAAGGGTGCCGGAGAGTTGATTTTGTGTGTAACTGTCGGGACGATTGACTTTCTCCGCCAACAGTTGGGCGAATTTGTGCCATAGCCTGACCGGATGAGAAGCACGGGGGATAGGCAGAAGCAAATGAAACAACAGCGCGCCCCACATAATGAGGAGCGCGCCATTGGCATAGAGTGGCTTAAACAGTTCTTCCATGAACGCGTGCGATTATTTGATCAGCGACAGCATGTTGAAGACCATTTGCGACGAGCTTTGTGCCGCCAATGGGAGAAACTCTTCAAAACTCATTGGCGACTCTTTATCCGCCACATCTGAGATGGCGCGCACGACCACAAACGGCACTTTGAACTGGTGGCAAGTCTGGGCAATGGCTGAGGCTTCCATTTCAACGGCAATCACATTTGGGAAGTGGCTACGAATGAAAGCCTGGCGCTCTGCGGTGCAGACAAACGCATCGCCTGTACAGATCAAGCCGCGCACCGCGTGTTGACCTTCCATTTGCGCCAGCGCTTTTTCCGCGAGGCTCATCAGCTTTTCATCGGCTTCAAAAGCCGCTGGTTGGCCTGCCATCTGGCCAATTTCGTAGCCAAATGCCGTGACGTCGGCGTCGTGGTGGCGAACTTCGCTGGAGATCACCACATCACCCAAGTTGAGGCTAGCGTCAAAACCACCAGCCGAGCCAGTGTTGATCACCACGTCAGGTTGATATTCATCGAGCAGAATCGTTGTGCCAATGGCTGCTGCCACTTTACCAATACCCGATTGCAGCAACACCACTTCAACGCCGTTGATCTGACCTGAATAAAAGGTACAGCCTGCTTTACTGGCTGTTTTTGCGTTTTGCAGCGCGTCTTTAAGAATGGCAACTTCTTGTTGCATTGCACCGATAATACCAACTTTCATATCAATCTCTTGTGTTCAACATTTGAATGGGCGTGAGTATAGCAAAGCTCTCTGACAATAAGTACAGTCTGTTGGGTCCGTCTGGTTTGGCCGTTTATTCGATCAATCCGGCCTCTTGTAGCAAGGCTCTCAACTGCTCGGCTCGCTTACGGTTGACACCAAAATCAGAATAGCCTACCCGAGATTCTGAGCGTACCAAAAGTTGCTTGCCATCCATTTTCAATTCCAAATCATCGACAAAACGAAATACGCGTGAAGTGCATTCGATGCGCAGATAATTTTCTTGCTGCTGTGCGCTTTTGGCTCCGGGAAGCTGTAAGGCAACTTGTTCTATCTGAGCCAAGGTTGCCTGTGGTTTGAGAACAAAAGGCTCAAGGCGAAACTTGTCGCGATTTTCTTGTGTAGAAACGCAGTTTGGCTTATCGCCACAAGGGGAAGCGGTTCGGTCCATCATAGGCGTGACTCCGGTTGCGCAGGCCGTTAGCCCACAAAGGCAGAAGGTGAGAAGAACGGCTGGTTTCATATTGGTACCTCGCATTGAGAGATAGCGACGTTAAGTGAATCTATTCAGTCTAAAACAAAAGAGGTTGGTGTCCATCACCAACCTCTTTTCTACATCCAGAATTAGACTTCTAAGTAGTCAAGGATCCCTTCAGCGGCTTTGCGACCTTCATCGATGGCAGTCACGACTAAGTCGGAACCTCGCACCGCATCGCCGCCGGCAAAGATTTTGCCGTTGCTGGTTTGAAACTTAAACGATTGATCCGCTGGCGCTTTAATGCGTCCCCACTGATCGAGTTCGACGCCATAAGGTTCCAGCCAGCTCATCTGGTGCGGCTGAAAACCAAATGCCATGATCACCGCATCAGCAGGCAGAATATGCTCACTGCCCGCAACGGGCTCTGGGCGACGGCGTCCCGCTTCATCGGGTTCCCCCAGCGCGGTTTGCACCACTTTGACACCGGTGACCGATCCTGCCGCATCCACTTCAATGCCGAGTGGCTGGAGGTTGAACATAAACTCAACCCCTTCCTCTTTGGCGTTTTTCACTTCACGGCGAGAACCGGGCATGTTCTCCTCATCACGTCGATAAGCACAGATAACCCGCGAAGCGCCCTGACGAATGGACGTGCGCACGCAGTCCATCGCAGTATCACCCCCGCCGAGCACCACCACGTTTTTGCCAGCCATATCAATGAACGGCTTATCGTGCTCAAGCCCCATCACTTTGTAAGTATTGGAGATAAGAAATGGCAGCGCGTCATACACGCCAGAGGCATCTTCGTTACTCAGCCCTGCGCGCATGTATTTGTAGGTGCCGACACCAAGAAATACCGCGTCATACTCATCGAGCAGCTGTTGCATCTGGATATCTTTGCCCACTTCCACGTTGAGGCGGAACTCAACGCCCATTTCGCTAAACACGCGACGGCGATTTTCCATCACCCCTTTTTCCAACTTGAATGAAGGAATGCCAAAGGTGAGCAGGCCGCCGATCTCTGGATAGCGATCAAACACCACTGGTTTCACCCCGTTGCGCACCAGTACGTCCGCCGCGGCGAGACCTGCCGGGCCAGCGCCGATGATCGCTACTTTCTTGTCGGTCCATCCTACTTTGGACATGTCAGGCTTCCAGCCCATCTCAAAAGCTTTGTCAGTGATGTACTTTTCAATATTGCCGATGGTGACTGCACCGAAGTCGGCATTGAGCGTACACGACCCTTCGCACAAGCGATCTTGTGGGCAGACGCGACCACACACTTCAGGCAAGCTGTTGGTTTGATGCGACAGCTCAACCGCTTCCAAAATACGCCCTTCATTGGCCAGTTTTAACCACTGCGGGATGTAGTTGTGCACGGGACATTTCCATTCACAGTACGGGTTCCCGCAGTCCAAGCAGCGGTCCGCTTGAGCGGTGGCTTGCTGCTTAGTAAACGGTTCATAAATTTCAACAAACTCAATCTTGCGGATCTGCAAAGGCTTCTTAGCCGGATCGACGCGTTGAACATCAATAAATTGGTATACATTCTGGCTCATGTTCGTCTCCTCCTTGACTATTGGGCCTGCACGCGAAGTTCTGCCGCACTGCGGCTCTGGTGACCAAGCAGCGTGTTTAAATCGGCGGCCTTGGGTTTCACCAAGTAGAACTTAGGAATCCATTCATCAAAGTTAGCCAGAATATCTTCCGCATGGGTCGAGCCTGTCTCTTCAAGATGCTCGGCAATTAAACCGCGCAGATGTTCCTGATGGATATAAAGATCCGACAGGGAGATAGCTTCAACCGACTCGTTGTTCACGCGGCCTTGGAAGTCCTGATTGGTATCCAGTACGTAGGCAAAGCCGCCCGTCATACCGGCGCCAAAGTTGACCCCCGTCGCGCCCAATATCGCCACAATGCCGCCTGTCATGTACTCACAAGCGTTGTCACCAGCGCCTTCAATCACACTGATAGTGCCTGAGTTACGCACGCCAAAACGCTCGCCCGCTTTACCCGCCGCGAAGAGCTTGCCGCCCGTTGCGCCGTAGAGACAAGTATTGCCGATGATGGTGGCTTCATGGCATTTAAATGCAGTACCCATGTGCGGCTTGATCACCACTTTGCCGCCCGCCATGCCTTTACCGACGTAGTCGTTGGCATCGCCAGTCAGGTAAAGCTCAACCCCGCCTGCGTTCCACACACCAAAGGATTGGCCTGCGGTGCCATCAAGGTAGATCTTAATCGGTGAGGCTGCCATGCCTTGGTTACCGTAGCGTTTGGCTATCTCTCCAGATAAGCGCGCCCCGACCGAGCGATCGGTGTTGATCACTTTGTAGAAGAAGCTGGCGGATTGACGCTGTTCAACCGCTTCGAGCGCATCGGCGACAATCTTCTGGTTAAGAATGCCTTGGTCAAACGGTGTATTCGGCTGTGTCCAGTAAAGTGGGTGGCCCTGCGGTGACACTGGCGCTTCCAAAATGCCGGAGAGATCCAGCTTGGCCTGTTTGGCTGTCATGCCTTCGACTGCTTGTAAAAGATCGGTGCGGCCAGTCAGGTCAGTCAGTTTTTCGACGCCGAGTTCGGCTAAGTAGCCACGGACTTCTTCCGCTAAGCCAATGAAATAGTTCATAACCATTTCTGGCAGCCCTTTGAAGTACTCTTTACGCAGCGTCTCATCTTGCGTGGCAACGCCGGTGGCACAGTTGTTCAGGTGACAAATACGCAGGAACTTACAGCCCATCGCCACCATAGGCGCGGTGCCAAAACCGAAACTTTCAGCGCCGAGGATCGCCCCTTTGATCACATCCAGACCCGTTTTCAGCCCGCCATCGACTTGCAGACGGATCTTATGGCGTAAGCCGTTGGCAACCAGTGCTTGCTGAGTTTCCGCCAGACCTAACTCCCACGGGCTGCCCGCATATTTCACCGAGGTGAGTGGGCTGGCCGCAGTACCACCGTCGTAGCCTGAGATGGTGATGAGATCGGCGTAGGCTTTGGCAACACCAGTCGCGATCGTGCCAACTCCCGGCTCAGAAACCAGTTTGACCGATACCAGCGCTTGCGGGTTGACCTGCTTCAAGTCGAAGATCAACTGCGCCAAATCTTCAATCGAATAGATATCGTGGTGTGGCGGCGGCGAAATCAGCGTTACGCCTTGCACCGAGTAGCGCAGCTTGGCGATTTCCGCCGTGACTTTGTGGCCCGGTAATTGGCCACCTTCGCCCGGTTTCGCCCCTTGCGCGACTTTGATTTGTAACACGTCAGCATTAGTCAGATAGTGTGGTGTTACCCCAAATCGGCCAGAAGCGACCTGCTTGATGCGCGAGTTGCGCTCTGTACCGAAACGGCGTGGATCTTCGCCCCCTTCACCCGAGTTGGAGTACCCGCCAAGGCGGTTCATCGCTGTGGCTAAAGCTTCGTGCGCTTCTGGGCTTAGAGCACCAATCGACATCGCTGCCGAATCGAAGCGTTTAAACAGCTCGGTACTCGGCTCGATTTTCTCCAGTGGCAGTGGTGTTGCACTCGGTTTGAGTTTGAGCATATCGCGCAGCATCGCCACCGGGCGCTCATTCACCTGCTTGGCAAAGTGCTGATAGTCACCTTGGTCACCGGATTTCACTGCGGTTTGCAGCGTGCCCACCACGTCTGGGTTGTAAGCGTGATACTCGCCGCCGTGCACGTATTTCAGCAGCCCGCCGTGTTCCATCGACTTACGTTTGGTCCACGCTTTGCGCGATAGGTTAAACAGATCTTGTTGGAAGTCGGCAAAGTTCGCCCCTTCAATACGGCTGGTGACGCCTTTAAAGCACAGCTCCACCACGTCACGGCTCAGACCGACTGCCTCAAACAGCTGTGAGCAGCGGTACGAAGCGACCGTGGAAATGCCCATTTTCGACATGATCTTATACAGACCTTTATTGATGCCGTACTGATAATTTTGCATCACTTCGCGATAGCTCTTATCCAGCGCGCCATCATCGATCAATTTGCCCAGCGTCTCGTAGGCCAAGTAGGGGTAAACCGCGGTCGCGCCGAAACCGAGTAACACGGCAAATTGATGTGGGTCGCGTGCGGTTGCCGTTTCGGCGATGATGTTGGCATCACAGCGTAAGTTGGCGTTAACGAGGCGAGTTTGTACTGCCCCTACGGCCATCGCTGCGGGAATAGGCAGTTTGCCTGCAACCAGCGCTCTGTCTGAAAGTACCAGCAATACGGTGCCTTCACGCACCACTTTTTCCGCTTGATCACACAGCTCCACAATCGCCTGCTGCAGATCTTTCTCAGCCGGATCGTAGTTAATGTCCAAGATGGTGTTGCGGTAGTGATCGTCGCTCAGTTCAAGCAACTGCTGCATGTCGGAATAGAGCAGCACTGGCGAGTCAAAAGTGACGCGGTGGGCGTGGCCGTCGGTTTCGCAAAAGACGTTCATCTCTTGGCCGATACTGGTGGCCAGCGACATCACGTGCTGCTCACGCAGCGGATCGATCGGTGGGTTGGTCACCTGAGCAAATTTTTGTCTGAAATAGTCGGTAATAAGTCGCTCTTTGGAAGAGAGCACCGCCATCGGCGTATCATCGCCCATCGAACCGACAGCTTCTTGTGCCAAGTCGCCCAGCACGCGCAGCACTTGGTCAACCTCTTCGTTGCTCATGGCAAACTGCTTTTGATAGGTCTTCAGCAGATCCTCATCAAAGCTGCGCTCACCGACCTGATCTTCTGCGAGCTCAGAAAATGGCGTCAGGCGGCGAACGTTGTGTTCCATCCACTGGCGGTAAGGGTGACGGCTTTTGAGATCGTTATCGATTTCACTCGATTGCCACAATTTGCCTTTACGAGTATCAATCACCAGCAACTCGCCCGGTCCCACACGGCCTTTTTCCGCCACTTCATCCGGGGCGTAGTCCCAAATACCGACTTCGGAGGCGAGGGTGATCAGTTTGTCTTTGGTAATCACGTAGCGCGCAGGGCGCAGGCCATTACGGTCAAGGTTACACGCGGCGTAGCGGCCATCGGAGAGCACGATCCCGGCCGGGCCATCCCACGGTTCCATGTGTTTGGAGTTGAAATCGTAGAAGGCGCGCAGATCCTCATCCATATCGGGGTGGTTTTGCCACGCAGGCGGCACCAGCATGCGCATGGCGCGGAAGATATCCATCCCGCCAGCTAAGAAGAGATCCAGCATATTGTCGAGACTGGAAGAGTCGGAGCCCGTTTCGTTGACAAACGGCGCAGCACTTTGCAGATCAGGCAGCAGCGGCGACGCGAACTTGTACGCACGCGCTCTTGCCCACTGACGGTTGCCTTCTATGGTGTTGATCTCGCCGTTGTGCGCCAGATAGCGGAACGGCTGAGCCAGCGGCCAACGAGGTTGCGTGTTCGTCGAAAAGCGCTGGTGGAACAAACAGATAGCCGATTCCATTCGCAGATCGGCCAGATCGAGATAAAAACGTGGCAAGTCGGCAGGCATGCACAGCCCTTTGTACACCATCACTTGCGTCGAGAGGCTACAAATGTAGAAATCTTTATCGTCGCTGATCTTTTTCTCAATACGGCGGCGAGCGATATACAGGCGGCGCTCAATATCACGTTCACGCCAGCCAGCGGGCGCAGAAATAAACACTTGTTGAATATCAGGTAAGGACGCTGCGGCAATCGGGCCGAGTACCGCTGGATTGGTCGGCACTTTGCGCCAACCCGCTACGGTGAGGGTCTCTTTAGCCAGTTCTTTATTAATGATGTCGCGTGCCGATTGCGCGTTAACCGGATTTTGGCTGAAGAAAATCATACCTACGGCATACTGTTTACCGAGGTTAAAGCCTTGTTCTTTGGCGATAAGACGCAGATAAGAATCCGGTTTTTGTAGTAACAGGCCGCAGCCGTCGCCAGTTTTGCCATCAGCGGCGATGCCACCACGGTGGGTCATACGATCGAGTGCGGAAATCGCGGTACGAACCAGTTTATGGCTTGGCTCACCCTCCATGTGGGCGATTAGGCCGAAGCCACAGTTGTCCTTTTCCAGGCTTGGATCATAAAGAGCCATTGCAATTCTCCCTTTGCTTCTCTGTCTTCCGGACAGAAATACCAGCATAAAGTTTGGCGGTATAGATGACTAACTATGCATTTAAATTGTTCTATTTTGTATATTAATGCACCAAAACTGTTAGAAAATTTTAACAAAAAGTAATGCATTATTTTGCATTGAGTTCACAACGTATAGGTTATTGTGAAAAAGGTCAAGTTGTTAGTGAAAAATCACGTTAGCGTGGGATTTACCAAGTAATGGTCTAAATAAAATGTTTAAATTCAATCAGATAGTTTTTGTGATGTTACATTTTTGCAACATAAGGAATTTCGTAGGCAGAAAAAAGACCAGCATAAAATGCTGGTCAATAAGAAAAGTTTGGAAGGATTGCGTATTGGTTACCGGTATCAGGCAGGTGTTTTGCGTGCACCGCCTGATACCAGTTGGTTTATCAGCCAGCAGAGAGCATCAGTGAATCGGCTTTGGCTTCTAAGTTGGTGTTACCCATGAGGTAAGCATCGATAGCGCGAGCACTTTCGCGCCCTTCGTTGATACAACGTACCACCAAAGATTGGCCAGTACGCATATCACCGGCGGCAAAAACGCCTGGTTGATTGGTCTGGAAATCTTGAGTGGCGACGTTGCCACGCTCATCAAGCGCCACATTCAGTTGGGCAAGAACGCCGTGAGGCTCTGGATGGAGGAAACCCATAGCCAGAAACGCCATGTCACAAGGTATCACACGTTCGCTGCCTGCCACTTCTTCAAAGCTAGGGCGCTCACCTGGGGCGGCCTCTTTCCACACAATATCAGCGAGGCGCAGGCCAGTGACTTGCCCCTGCTCGTTGCCGATAAATTCCTTGGTTAAAATGTTCCAATGGCGCTCACAACCCTCTTCATGCGAGGTCGATGTACGCAGAATCATCGGATATTGCGGCCAAGGCATATTGGCAGGGCGTTTTTCTGGTGGCATCGGCATGATTTCCACTTGCGTGATGCTGGCGGCGCCGTGACGGTTTGAGGTGCCGACACAGTCAGAGCCGGTATCACCACCGCCGATCACCACCACATGCTTGCCAGCTGCGTGGATCTCTTCCCCTTTGAGATCCATGTTGTTCGCGCGGCGGTTGTTTTGCGCCAAAAACTGCATCGCAAAATAGACGCCATTCAGCTCGCGACCCGGGATGGGCAGATCACGCGGCACGGTCGAGCCACCCGTCAGCAGCACCACATCGTACTCTTGGCGAATTTGCTGCGCGTTGACGTTAACGCCAACGTGTTGATTGACTTTAAATTCAACACCAGCTTGTGCCATTAGATCGATTTTGCGATCGATGATGTCCATGCCCAGTTTGAAATCGGGAATCCCAAAGCGCAGCAAACCACCGACCTTTTCGTCGCGCTCAAACACAGTGACAAAATGGCCCGCGCTGTTGAGCTGCTCGGCAGCCGCAAGGCCCGCAGGGCCAGAGCCGATGATCGCGACTTTTTTCCCCGTGCGTGAACGAGGGGTTTTCGGTTTGGCGTATCCTTCACGATACGCCGTTTCCACGATGGTTTTTTCGATATTACAAATGGTGATCGGATCTTGGTTGATGCCAAGCACACAGGCGCTTTCACACGGAGCAGGGCAGACACGACCGGTAAACTCAGGGAAGTTATTGGTCGAACTTAGGATCTGCCACGCCTCTTCCCAGCTATCACGGTACACCGCGTCATTAAATTCTGGGATGATGTTACCGATCGGGCAGCCGTTATGACAAAACGGCACGCCACAATCCATACAACGTGATGCTTGTGTATTGATTTTGTTGCCAAAATCGCTGTTTAGGACAAATTCCTTATTGTTTTGGATACGAACTGCTGGGTCAATTTTCTTCGGCAGTTCACGACCAAACTCTAAAAATCCAGTAGGCTTACCCATTTACACGGCCTCCGCTTCTTGTTGTTCTGCCTTGCGCTTTTTCAGCACCGCTTTGTAATCACGTGGCATCACTTTCACCAAGGATTTCAAGCTGCTTTCAAAGTTATCAAGGAAAGACTGAGCCACTTCACTTCCTGTGAATTGAACATGCTTGGTCAGCATCTCCAGTAGCAGGTCTTTGTCTTCTTGTTCGATTGGATCGAGGTCGACCAATTCTGGGTTAAGTTTCGAGTTAAAATCCCCCGACTTGTCCCAAACGTAGGCCACGCCACCGCTCATACCTGCGGCGAAGTTGCGCCCGGTTGAACCAAGGATCAGCGCCACACCGCCGGTCATGTATTCACAGCCGTGGTCACCGACACCTTCAACCACCACTTTCGCGCCGGAGTTACGCACACAGAAACGTTCACCCGCTAAGCCGCGAATGTAAGATTCACCAGACGTCGCACCGTAGAAACAGACGTTACCGACAATAATGTTGTCTTCTGCCACGAGCGTGGAGTTGGCGTCAGGGTAGAGCACCAATGTGCCGCCCGACAGGCCTTTACCCCAGTAGTCGTTGGCATCGCCTTCTACCTCAAACTTCACGCCTTTGGCAAGGAATGCGCCGAAAGATTGCCCTGCACTGCCAGTGAACTTAACCTGCATCGGCTGTGGTAAGCCTTGATCTTTATACACTTTGGAGATTTCGTTCGACAGCATGGTGCCAACCGAGCGGTCGGTATTGATGATCGGAAACTCGGCTTGTACCGCTTGGCCGTTTTCCAGCGCAGGTTGCGCCGCTTGGATCAGTTGGCGATCCAGTACCGCTTCCAAGTGATGGTTCTGCTGAGTTTGACAGTAGATGCCGTCTTGCTCGCGTGGCTGCTCAATAAACAGCACAGGAGAGAGATCCAAGTTTTTGTATTTCCAGTGAGCAACGTTGTCGCGCACTTTCAATTTATGCGCTTGACCGACCATCTCTGCAATGGTGCGAAAGCCAAGTTCAGCCATGATTTCACGTAGCCCTTGCGCCATATACTGGAAGAAGGTCACGACGTCATCTACACGGCCGTCGAAACGCTCACGCAGCGTTTTGTTTTGCGTGGCAATGCCGACAGGACAGGTGTTCTTATGACATTTACGCATCATGATACAGCCTTCCACCACCAGAGCCGCGGTCGCAACACCCCACTCTTCAGCACCCAACAGAGTCGCAATCGCGATGTCGCGCGGGGTTTTCATCTGGCCATCGGCTTGTACCACGATACGGTTACGCAGGCCGTTTTTCAGCAGCGTTTGGTGCGTCTCAGCTAGGCCAAGTTCCCACGGCAGACCAGTGTGACGAATCGAAGAGATCGGTGATGCGCCCGTACCGCCATCGTGGCCTGCAATTAGCACCACATCGGCCTTGGCTTTCGCAACGCCCGAGGCGATGGTGCCAACACCCGCTTCAGAGACCAATTTGACGTTGACGCGACCTTTACGGTTGGCGTTTTTCAGGTCAAAGATCAGCTGGGCTAAGTCTTCAATCGAGTAGATGTCGTGGTGTGGCGGTGGCGAAATCAGGCCCACTCCCGGAGTGGAGTGACGCGTTGCGCCGATCCAATCATCGACTTTATCGCCAGGCAACTGACCACCTTCACCCGGTTTCGCGCCTTGCGCCATCTTGATCTGGATTTCATCTGAGTTGGTCAGATAGTAAGAGGTGACGCCAAAACGGCCAGAAGCAACCTGCTTGATGGCTGAACGCTCGGAATCGCCATTCTCTCTTGGCTCAAAACGGATCGGATCTTCACCGCCTTCACCCGAGTTGGATTTCGCGCCAAGACGGTTCATGGCAACGGCAAGAGTGGAGTGCGCTTCGTAAGAGATCGAACCAAACGACATCGCCCCTGTGGCGAAGCGTTTAACGATGCTCTCAATCGGTTCCACTTCTTCAATCGGAATAGAGCCGGCAGGATTTTTGACAAAATCAAGTTGGCTACGCAGCGTGACCGCTTTGTCGCCTTGACTATCGACCGCAGCGGCGTACTTCTTGAATTCTTGGAAGTCTTTGTTGCGCGTTGAATGTTGCAGCAAATGGATGGTTTCAGGGTTGAACAGGTGTTTTTCGCCACGCTGTTTCCACTGATACACGCCGCCGACATCCAACATCTGGACTGGGATTTCACGAGTAGGGTAACCAACACGATGACGCACCAAGACTTCTTTGGCGATGTCATCGAGCGTCAAACCTTGAATACGGGTGACGGTTCCGGTGAAGTATTTATCGACCACCGCTTTGCTGATGCCAAGCGCTTCGAAGATCTGCGCGCCGTGGTAAGACTGCAGCGTGGAGATGCCCATTTTGGAGAAGATTTTCAGCAGGCCGCCGTTAACCCCCTTGCGGTAGTTGTTGAAGTACTGCTCAACCGACACGCTGGCATCCAGTTTTTTACGACGTTGCAGATCAACGATGGTTTCGGTGACCAGATATGGGTTCACCGCATTGGCACCGTAGCCGACCAGTGTGGCGAAGTGGTGCGTTTCACGCGCGTCGCCAGTCTCGACCACGATGCCGCATTTGGCACGCAGGCCTTTACGGATCAGGTGATGGTGCACAGCGCCTACCGCCAGCATGGCAGGGATGGCGGCGTGGTTGGAGTTTACCGCGCGATCTGTCAGCAAAATAATTGAGTAACCGTCGATTACCGCATCTTCGGCGTACTGGCAAATACGTTTTAGCGCGCGCTCCAGTTTGCCCGCATCTTCACTGGCTTGGAAAACGATATCCAGCGTTTTAGCTTGTAAATGCTCGTTGTCAATTGCGCGCAGCTTTTCTAGCTCGGCGTTGGAGATAACGGGTGATTCCAACTCCACTTTACGGCAATGAACTGGCGATTCCGCCAATAGGTTCTGATCTTTACCTATGTAGGTATTGAGCGACATCACCATACGTTCGCGGATCGGGTCGATCGGCGGGTTAGTCACCTGAGCAAACAACTGCTTAAAGTAGTTGGCAAGATGCTGCGATTGGTGCGACAAAATCGCTACCGGCCAGTCAGCGCCCATCGAACCCAGCGGCTCGTAACCTGTTTGTGCCAGCGGCAGAATGATTTCGTTTACTTCTTCCGCACTGATGCCGAAGGCTTGTTGGCGATGCAGCAGACGCTCTGGCGAAGGTTGGCTGTGGACGTTGTCGGCATCCGGCAGCGATTTTAAGCTCAGCAGGTTGTCTTGTACCCACTGTTCATAAGGCTGCGCGTTGGCGATGGAGTCTTTCACTTCTTCATCTGAAATGATGCGACCCTGTTCGAGATCGGCGACAAAGATGCGTCCAGGCTGCAAGCGGCCACGATACTCGACGTTTTCCGCAGGCACTTCGACTACGCCAGACTCTGACGCCATGATCAGCATGTTGTCTTTGGTCACGGTATAGCGAGAAGGGCGAAGGCCATTACGATCGAGCGTCGCACCCACCTGAACACCGTCGGTGAAACAGACAGACGCTGGGCCATCCCACGGTTCCATAATGTTGGCGTGGTATTGGTAGAAAGCGCGACGTTTTGGGTCCATGGCTTTGTTTTCCTGCCACGCTTCTGGGATCATCATCATCAAGGCGTGTGGCAAGCTGCGGCCAGAAAGTACCAAAAGCTCCAGAACCATATCGAAGTTGGCCGAATCCGATGCACCTTCTTGGCATACCGGCAGCAGCATGTCGATTTCTGCTTGAGTGAAGAGCTTGGATTCTAAGATCGCTTCACGCGCTTTCATCCAGTTCAGGTTGCCGCGTACTGTGTTGATCTCACCGTTGTGCGCGATGTAGCGGAAAGGCTGCGCAAGGCGCCATTTCGGGAAAGTGTTGGTAGAGAAACGCGAGTGAACCAGAGCGAGCGCCGTCACCATGGTTGGGTTTTGCAGATCCAAAAAGTACTGAGGTACCTGCTCTGTGGTCAGTTGGCCTTTGTAAACCAGCGTCTTGTACGACATCGAGTTGATGTAAAAATCATCGCCGATGTTCGAGACGCTTTCTAAACAGACGCGCACCGTGTAGTTGCGCAGCACGTACAGTTTACGCTCCAACTCTTCCGGTGTGCAGCCCGGGCCACCCGAGATAAAAACGTGCTCAAATTGAGGCTCTGTGCTAAGTGGGTCAGCGCCGATCATCGAATTGTCGGTCGGTAAGACACGGTAGCCTAAAATGTCGAGATCGAGACGCTTGGCATTGCGCTGTAAAATATCGCGACACTGTTCACGCTTGTACTCGTCTTTCGGGAACAATACCACCCCGACACCGTATTTTTCAAAAGAAGGCAGCTTGAGTCCAAGCTTAACCGCTTCTTCTAAAAGAAATTCATGAGGTTTTTGCAGCAGAATGCCCGCGCCGTCACCACTACATGGATCACAACCTTGGCCGCCGCGGTGCTCCATTCGCGCCAGCATCTCAAGAGCCTGTGTGACCACTTGGTGAGACTTACGGTTTTTCAGGTGAGCAACAAAACCAATACCACAGGCGTCATGCTCCAGTTCTGGAGTATACAAACCCTGCGAACTTTGCTCTCTATCTACCATAGATACTTCCTTCCAGTTCTAATTGACGCAACAACCCATGCAGAAAACACTGCATAAATAGTGATTGAGCATCCGTCCTTTATAGTTCTGAGTCGCAACCAGCAAGGGGCGCTGGTTTTGAGTCCTTTCCGCATCCCACAGGAATCATGTTGTGGGAAAAACAATCCTTGGTGATATCCCGGTTTTATTGGTCACTTTATAGTGATTTATATAGGTTGGAGTGGGGCATCACCGACATAATCCGTGTTTCATCTTGTAATTAAAGTCACAAAAATGACGGTTATGTGTAAGTATCCTACAATTTTGTGACTGGCCAATGCAACGAAAAGTCTTGGTTGCAGCCCAAAAAAATCGTTTAAAAATGCATTTTTAGTTTAACATTTATGCAACATGAGCGTTTTTTGTCTTTATTTATGCAGGTTTATTGATTTTTACCAGTGAATGCGGTGTTTGAATTCGTTAGCATGCTGTGTTTTTTCTTGCGAATGTGTAATTAAATTACACAAATCGAATTAAGATTGATTCCGCTTTAGATTGGGTGAGTTCAATGCAATTACATCAACTGGTGAACACTCTAGGTCAGGACTTGCAGCGTCGTTATGGGGAAAAAGTCCACAAGCTGACGTTGCATGGTGGCTTTAGTTGCCCGAACCGTGATGGGACAATTGGTCGCGGCGGCTGCACATTTTGTAATGTCGCCTCGTTTGCCGATGAACAGGCACAAATCAAGAGCATTCAGTTGCAACTTAGTGAGCGCGCTGGCGAAGTGCATCGCGCCAAACGCTATCTGGCATATTTTCAAGCCTATACCAGCACTTATGCGGAAGTGCAGGTATTGAAAAATATGTACGAAGAAGCGCTGAAAGCGGCGGATATTGTCGGGTTGTGTGTGGGAACGCGCCCGGATTGTGTGCCCGATGCGGTGCTGGATTTGCTTGCAGGCTATGTGCAGCAGGGGTTTGAAATTTGGCTCGAACTGGGTTTGCAGACGGCGAATGATCAGACGCTCAAACGCATCAACCGTGGTCACGACTTTGCCTGTTACGCCGAGATCACCCGCCGTGCCCGTGCTCTGGGTATCAAAGTGTGTACGCATTTGATTGTTGGTTTGCCAAATGAGAGCGGGCAAGAGAACCGCTTGACGCTCGATAAAGTGATCGCCACGGGGACAGATGGGATCAAACTGCATGGTTTGCACATTGTTGAGGGGAGTACCATGGCGAAAGCGTGGCGCGCAGGCAAATTGGAGGCGCCGAGCTTAGAAGAGTATGTGGCGATTGCGTGCGATCTGATCCATCATACCCCGCCGGAAATCGTTTATCATCGCGTTTCTTCTGCGGCGCGGCGTCCGACCTTGCTCTCCCCATTGTGGTGTGAAAATCGCTGGCTCGCGATGACGGAAATTGGCAAGGCATTAGCGCAACAGGGGGCGCAAGGCAGCGCACTTGAGCGTCCTTTCCGGTTTACAAAACCCCAATTAAAAGCGGAATAACCGCTTATTTGCTGATATATTTGCAAACAGCGTTAAAAATCAGGTAGCAAAGATGGATCAGCTGTTCAGCGCGCTTCGGGACGGAGCACAACATTATGGCCTTATTCTCCTTGGCGCCGTCCTGTTATTGGTGCTAGTTAAGGCCGTGATGCTGCGTTTTCAAAAAGATCTCGATTCGCTGGTACTGGACGCGCTTTCTCCAGTACTGCTGGTGGATCTTGCGCAAAACAAGATCCTTTTGGCCAATACGGCGGCGATGCAGCTTCTGGGCATTCGCCAGCTTAATCGTTGCTACTTTTTCCCCTCTGCTTCATCCACGTCAGACATAGCACAAACGCTCAACTCACTCTCTGGACGGCAGTTCTCGCATCTCACTTTTACTTGGCGTCTATCTGATAATGAAAGTTTGCAGATAGCCTTGAGCGGTCGCAAAGTCCATTATCACCACCGTTTTTGTTGGTTATTGCACGTGGGTGCGGTGGCAACGGAGGATGACGGGCAGCAAAGTGAATTGGAAGCGCTGCGAATGGCCAAATCCGCGTTAGACTCCTTGTCGGAACTGATATGTCTGCGCGATCCTGATGGGCGGATTTTAGCCACAAACCGCGCTTTTGAGCAGTTTTGGCAGGGACGGCGTGAAGAGTCGATCGAACCTGTTGCAGGGCAGATCAAAGGGCGGCGCAGTGAACGTCGTTGGACGACCGATCCGCAAGGGCGCAGTTGTTTGCTGGAAGTAAACCAGAGCCTTTTGATGAGTAAACAAGGGGAGCCGCTAGGATCGCTGAGCATCAGCCACGATGTGACAGAGTGGCATAAAATGCAGCAGAATCTGCGTGATGAAATGGAGCGGCGCAAAGACACCGAAGTGGCGCTGGCTCAGCGCGATACCATTTTGCAGAACATCCTTGAAGCCAGCCCAGACTCGATTGGCATCTTCAATGAGAACATGGTCTATCAGGCGTGCAACAAGCCGTTTGTCAATGCGCTGGGCATTGCTGAAGTCTCTGATCTAATAGGTAAAAGGCTGCAAGATGTCATTCCAGGCGAAATGTACCAGCGCTTGTCGGCGACCGACAGCCAAGTATTGCATGAAGGTAAATCGCTGCGTTACCTGGACAAAATTCTCAACAGTAGCGGCGACTATTCTTGGTTTGATGTGGTGAAGTCGCCATTTCGCGATCCTGCCTCGGGCACCAACGGAGTGCTGATCATGGCAAGGGACATCTCTGAGCGTTATCTAGCGGAGCAAAAATTGGAAGCGGCCAATCAAGAGCTCGAAAAACTGAGCTTTATGGACAGCTTGACCAAAGTTGCCAACCGTCGCCGCTTTGATGAGCAGCTAAACACGCTGTGGCATCACCATGCTCGCGAAAAACTGCCTTTGGCGATCATGTTGTGTGATATCGACTTCTTCAAAGAGTTTAATGATCGCTACGGCCATCAACTGGGCGATCACGCCTTGACTCAAGTTGCCGAGGTGTTCTCCAAAGTGATCAGCCGCTCATCGGATTGCGTGGCGCGTTATGGCGGTGAAGAGTTTGCGTTCATATTGCCCAATACCACCACCGAAGGGGCGCTAAAAGTCGCGGAAAAAATACATGTCTGCATTGCTCAACTGGCGATTGAGCACCTTGGCTCGAAAGTGGCGCAGCGGATCACCGTTAGCCTCGGATTGGTCTCCTATATTCCTAAACCTGAAGATTTGCCCGAAATGGGCGTGACCTTGGCCGACAGCGCCTTGTACCAAGCCAAATCCGATGGCCGAAACCGTACTTGCGTCCATCCGGTTTCGCTCACTGCCGATGAAGTGCCCCAGCAGCAGAGTGCGAAAGGTTAACTTTCCCTAATAATGCCCGTTTTGTCACACGAGTTGTGAATTCAATGGCTTAACCGCTAGAGTCAAACACGCTACACTAACCTTCCACCGCTCAACACTTCGCCCCGTCCCGTGGGCGTCAGTGTCGAGTCCGGCGGCTATCGCAATCGCCACTCACGCTTTGGAGCTTTAGATGAAACCCATGAAAAATCTTGCCCAGTACTACGTCGATTTGTTAGTCAAACTGGGCATCGTCCGTTTCTCCATTTTGCTCGCGCTGGCATTGGTGGCATTAGCCGTGGTGGTGCAAGTAGGAATTACGCTGGCGCTGAAAGGGAGCGTGGATGATATCGATATCGTCCGCTCGGTCTTTTTTGGCTTAGTGATCACCCCTTGGGCGGTCTATTTTCTTTCGGTGGTGGTCGATCAACTGGAAGAGTCTCGGCAACGATTATCCAAACTCGTCTCAAAGCTGAAAGACATGCGCTCGCGTGACCAAGAGCTGAATGTGCAGTTGCAGCAAAACATCGAGCAACTCAACCAAGAGATCGAAGAGCGGATCAAAGCGGAAGAAGCGCGTGAAGAGGCGATGAAAGATCTGGAGAACGAAGTCTTTCAGCGCGAGCGAACCCAATTAGAACTCGCCGAGCGGACGGCGTTACTGCGCTCGTTTATCGATGCCTCTCCGGATCTTATCTACTATCGCAACGCCGATGGAGTATTTTCGGGCTGTAACCGCGCAATGGAAGAGTTAACCGGGAAAAAAGAGCATCAACTGGTCGGCTTGAGCCCGTGGGATGTCTACAGCAAAGAAGTCGCGCAGCAAATTGTCGACACCGACCAAAAAGTGTTTGCTAATAACCGTGCGCTTACCTACGAGCAGTGGCTCGAATACCCTGATGGGCGCAAGCACTACTTTGAGCTGCGTAAAGTGCCTTTTTACAGCAAAGATGGCCGTCACCTAGGTTTGATGGGGTTTGGCCGTGACATTACTGACCGTAAACGTCATGAAGAGTCGCTGGAAAAAGCCAGCCGCGACAAAACCACCTTTATTTCAACCGTTAGTCATGAGCTGCGCACTCCGCTCAACGGCATCGTCGGTTTAAGCCGCATGTTGCTCGATACGACCTTAACGGATGAGCAGCGTAAATACATGCAAACCATCAATGTCAGTGCTATCACTCTCGGTAATATTTTTAACGACATTATCGACATGGACAAGTTTGATCGGCGTAAATTAGAGCTGTTCCCTGAGCCGCTCGATTTTGAAGATTTTGTGGTCGAAATCGAGAACATCGCCGCGTTGATGGCAGAACAAAAGGGGCTGCGTTTTGACTTAGAACGTCTCAGTGAACTGCCTAAAATGGTCGAGGTTGATGCCACTCGCTTGCGTCAGGTGATTTGGAATCTGGTCAGTAATGCGATGAAATTCACCAAAGAGGGCGGAGTGGTGATGACGGTGAGCGCTGAGGTTGAAGAGGCACACGCGTCGATTGTGATTGAAGTAGAAGACACCGGAATTGGCATCCCAGAAGCAGAACTGGATAAGATTTTTGCCATGTATTATCAGGTCAAATCCGGTAAAGACAATCTGCATGCGGTCGGCACGGGCATTGGCTTGGCGGTTTCGCGTCAACTGATCAACATGATGGACGGCGATATTACGGTGACCAGCGAAGAGGGCTTTGGGAGTACCTTTACCCTGACCATCAAGGTGCCCGTGGTGGAAGGCAAAGCCGTTGAAGCAGAGGTTGAATCACAACTGAGTTTGAACATTTTTATGGTAGAAGATATCGCACTCAATGTGACGGTCGCTCGTTCGTTGTTGGAAAGTCTTGGCCATCAGGTCACGGTTGCGATGACTGGCGAAGAGGCGATTGAGCGCTTCAAACCACAAGAATACGATTTGGTACTGCTCGATATTCAACTGCCTGATATGACAGGTTTTGATGTGGCTCACTACTACCGTACCCACTATCAGAATTTGCCGCCGTTAGTCGCACTGACAGCCAACCTGTTGAAAGATAAGCGCGAGTATTTAGAGAAAGGGATGGACGACGCGATCAGCAAGCCTTTAGCGGTGAAAGCGATGCAGGAGGTAATTAGCAAATTGATCCTCACGGAGCCGGAGCCCATGCCGCGTGCTCCTGAAGCTCTTGAAGTCGACGCGCCAACGCATGGGCTAGAAACCCAAGTGCTGGACATTGATATGCTCGAATCGTATGTCGATATTGTTGGTCCCACTCCAGTGCTGGACAGTATTCAAATGTTTGCCGAGATGATGCCGGGTTACTTGGAGGTGCTGGATCTCAACATGATTGCCAAAGATCAGTCAGGGATCGTCTCAGAGGCACACAAAATTAAAGGTGCCGCGGGTTCGATTGGTTTGAAGCGAATTCAAAGCGTGGCGCAAAAAGCGCAATCTCCGGATATGCCAGCTTGGTGGGAGAATATCGGTGATTGGGTAGAAGAGATCAAAAATGAGTATCAGCATGATATTGTGATCTTGAAAAGCTGGTTAGAACAAAGGGGAATGAAATGAAACGATGGGCTCTAGCGACACTTTCTCTGGCTCTGCTGGCCGGATGTTCTACGCCTCCTGCGATCAGTTGGCAGCAAGACAACCAAGTCACGGTAAACCAAAGTGTGATCGAACTGAAAAGCACACTATGGGTTAATCAAATGCCGATGGTTGGTGAAGAAGAAACGCAAAGTTTGCACGGCTCTCTCTATCTCTCTTCCAATGGTGAGCTTCCTGCTAGTTTGACTGTGAATCATCTGACCATCAAACAAGATGAGCAGCAGTGGAACCTAAGTGAAAGCAACCTTGAAGTGCGAACTCACAGCGAAAACCAGTGGGAAGTGGCCTTTAACTGGCAGGGTGAGTTCGACATGGAGAAACCTGTTGATATCGCTTTGCAGCTCGAGAATCAAGCGACGATCTTGTGGCTCGTTGAGCGCAAAGTGGCTATTGATAAGGTCTACTAAACTGACGCACACAAAAAAGGTTGGCATCACGCCAACCTTTTTTGTTTTATATCGTATTGATATTTAAGCGTCTAAATCACCACAAAAGCGGTAGCCTTCACCGTGAATGGTGGCGATGATCTCTGGCGTACCAGATACGGACTCAAAATGCTTACGGATACGGCGAATAGTCACATCAACCGTTCTATCATGCGGCTTGAGCTCACGTCCAGTCATCTTCTTAAGCAGATCGGCACGGGTTTGTATCTTGCCCGGGTTCTCACAGAAGTGCAGCAACGCACGGAATTCAGAGCGTGGCAGCTTGTAGCCATCACCCAGTGGGCTGATCAGTGAGCGGCTGTTGATGTCTAATACCCAACCGTTAAACTCGTATTTTTCCACTGAACGCTTCTCTTCGTGCACTATGCTATTGGTCATTGAGCGACCAAGCAAATTGCGCGCACGAATCGTCAGTTCACGCGGGTTGAATGGTTTGGTGATGTAGTCGTCTGCACCGATTTCTAGGCCGAGAATTTTGTCGACTTCGTTGTCACGACCAGTCAAAAACATCAGTGCTACATCTGCTTGCTCACGCAACTCGCGAGCCAGAAGAAGGCCGTTTTTACCTGGTAAGTTGATGTCCATTATCACTAGATTAACGTTATTTTCTGACAGCATTTGGTGCATCTCATCACCATTGCTGGCTTCAAATACAGCATATCCCTCTGCTTCAAAAATACTCTTAAGAGTGTTACGAGTTACTTGCTCATCTTCTACGATAAGAATCTGCGGGGTTTGCATTGGCGGTACCTAAATTTGTGACAAAATTGTACTAATAGAATAAATTCTAGGCAAAAACATAACATACAGGTAATGTGATTTTGATAATAAAGCAAAGTGATCAAAAAAACACTTCTTTCAGTTACGTGCCTTCCTTGAGTTCTCGCCAAAAGTAAACAGCATCCGACTGCTACTGGATTATTCTATAGGGTTTGTTTACCTTTCAAGACCCACCGCGACAGGCAAAGCAGATATGGAAAGGTAAACAACCCTGTTCTTTTGAGCGGATTCTATAATGTTAACAGCATGCTAACAATGCTCAAATGTTAATTCCATTCACTTTGTTGATTTATATCAATTGGCTAAATGTAACAATTATTAATCGTTCGAGACTTATGATAAAAATTGTCGAAACAGGTGTAGATGCTCAATTATGGCATGCATATTCACACTCATTCTTCGCTTTTACCCAAAGTTGGACAGAGGACAACTACGCGATTATTACCGCATGGAACCCGGGGAGTGTACTATTGTCAAATGAGCGGAATTGCATAAATAATCAGCGTCTGAAAGAGAGATTAATGGGCATGGACTATTGCCCGGTGTTGGTTGGCAACCAAGATTTTACCTGGAGCGAAGCAAGCTTTGCGGTAAAAGTGGATATGCGTCTGGCTTTGGACATAGCGAAAGAGTTTCAACAGAACGCCATTTATTACATCGAGAATAAAGAGTTATTTTTAGTTTCTTGTTTTGCCGATGAGACAAAACAGTCGCTGGGCAGCATCGCTTCTCGCTTACGATAAACGTTTTGTCTCTGTCATAAAATTATCAAGGAGGATTTATGAACGACATTACTCCGGACATCTGCGATAAGTTTGAAGATAAAGTGAGGCTACTCAATCTTCCTTTGCAGAATTACGGTCAAAAAACCGCGTTTTTTGGAGAGATCGTGACAGTGCGCTGCTACCACGATAACTCGAAGGTGCGCGAGATGCTTAGCCAGGATGGTAAAGGCAAAGTCCTAGTCGTCGACGGACATGGTTCCTGCCAGAAAGCGTTGCTTGGCGATCAACTTGCCATCTTAGCGATTGAAAATAATTGGGAAGGCGTAATTGTTTTCGGCGCAGTCAGAGATGTGGCACAGATGGCGCAGATGTCTCTTGGCGTCAAAGCGCTAGGAGCCTCTCCATTTAAAACGGAGAAACGCGGAGCTGGGGAGGTGAATGTAACCCTGATGATGCTCAATCAAATTGTGCAACCCAAAGAGTACATTTACGCAGACTGGAATGGAATTTTAATTTCTAAACAAGCACTTGAAATTTAAAAGCGAAAGCCGATACCCACTTCAATGCCTTGCTGCCACTCTTGATAGTCAAGAGTGGCATGCAAATCCAACGATTCGGTAATTTTGACGCGGCTTGACACTTCGGCCGCGAAACCTGTGGTGTCTGGTTGACCATCTTCAGGGCTGACTTTGAACGAACGTAGGGTACTCTTTAGGGTAAAATGTTCGTTAATCTTATAACTTACGCCACTTAGAAAACCGCTTTGGTTGTTGAGTTGGGAGTTATTAACACGGGCACCGACGTAAAGATCGACCGAATCAAAGACTTGATAAGCGTAACCGCCATCTATATTCCACACATCAAAGTTTTCTTCTGGCTGAGTTTCACTGGAGAAAAACAACTTATGGGGTGAGAGTTTGCCTGGCGCGAGAGAAGGAAGCGGGTTGGCAGTCGCTTGGCCACACAGAAGCAACAGCAGCAAAACCAGCATGTTTTTCATACCACTACTCCTTGTGTTTCTCTTTGTTATTCTGGCGTATCTTTGATTAAAGCACACAACCAGACATTGGGCGTACTTTTTGTTGCGCGATTGTCTAAGATTATAGCCTGTCCAAAGTTCATTTTTGCAGCCAGCTTCAAACTATCGAGATATGCATGTGATTTACACAAATGGCTTTATGCCTTTTTCTCACAGCAAAGAGAGTGAGATTAAAAAAAATTGAACTTTTTATTGACGGCAGTACAGAAACTACGGTAAACGTAGAGCTAAGCAAACACACAATCACAATGAATAGTTATCTATGACTTTTAACAGCCAATCAGTAATGACCACCACCATTATTATTACCGACATCACACATGTTGGGGCAGGCTGCTGAACGAAAGAAATTCCAAAAAAAGGCCTGTATCCAACAAGATACAGGCCTTTTTTTATACAGTTTAAAAATGATCCGGGAGGAAGGGATGCGAGTATTGAAGTTTGGCGGCTCATCGTTAGCCGATGCTGAGCGCTTCTTAAGGGCGGCAGATATCATTGCCAATAATGCAAAACAGGAAGAGGTTTCCGTTGTTTTATCAGCACCGGGAAAAACAACCAACAAATTAGTCGCTATCATAGAGTCGGCGTTAAAACACGGTGAAGCGGAACGGCAAATCGCAGAGGTAGAAGAATCATTCCACCAACTGTTTGATGACATTAAACAACAAGTCCCTGACATCGATGGTGGAGACTACCTCGGCCAAGTGGCCAGTTCGCTTTCTCAGCTACGTCAGTTTGTGCATGGCATCGGCCTGTTGGGGATGTGTCCTGACAACGTGAACGCCCGCATTATTAGTAAAGGTGAGCGCGTATCTATTCAATTGATGAAGGCGGTTCTTGCTGCTAAAGGTCATGCGGTTAACTTAATTGACCCGGTCGAATATCTGTTGGCTAAAGGCGACCATCTCGAAGGGATGGTCGATGTTGACATTTCCACGCAAAACTTCCGTAACAAGCCGCTACCTGCAGGCCACGTGCACATCATGCCGGGGTTTACCGCGGGTAACAAACAAGGTGAGTTGGTCACGCTTGGACGTAACGGTTCTGACTACTCGGCGGCGGTGCTTGCGGCATGTTTGCGCGCGGATTGCTGTGAAATCTGGACGGATGTTGATGGCGTTTACAACTGCGATCCACGATTGGTTGAAGATGCTCGGCTACTCAAATCGCTCAGCTATCAAGAAGCGATGGAGCTCTCTTACTTTGGCGCTTCTGTGCTGCATCCGAAGACCATTGCGCCTATCGCGCAGTTTCATATTCCTTGCTTGATCAAAAATAGCTTCAATCCTCAAGGGGCAGGTACGCTCATCGGCCAAGATACTGGCGAAGATAAACTGGCGATTAAAGGCATTACCACGCTCAACAATTTGACCATGGTTAACGTTTCCGGTCCTGGCATGAAAGGCATGGTCGGCATGGCCAGCCGAGTGTTTGGTGCGATGTCTGCTTCCGGTGTATCGATTGTCCTGATTACTCAATCTTCTTCTGAATACAGCATCAGTTTTTGTATCGAAGCGGCAGATAAAGCCACTGCCGCTCAAGCCCTCGCCGATGAATTTGAGCTCGAGTTAAAAGATGGCTTGCTTGAGCCTGTCGAGTTTCTCAGCGACGTCGCCATTATTACCTTGGTGGGCGATGGCATGCGCACTTCCAAAGGCGTAGCATCGCAATTTTTTGCCTCGCTGGCGGAAGTGAACGTGAACATCATTGCGATTGCGCAAGGCTCCTCTGAACGCGCGATTTCTGCGGTGATTCCGGAAGATAAGATTTCCGAGGCGATTAAAGCGTGCCACGAGAATCTGTTTAATTCCAAACACTTCTTAGATGTGTTCGTGGTTGGTGTCGGCGGTGTCGGTGGCGAACTGGTCGATCAAATTCATCGCCAGCAGGCAAAACTCGCTGATAAAGGGATCGTGATTCGTGTCTGTGGTCTCGCCAACAGTAAAGGCCTGCTGTTAGACAGTAATGGCTTGCCACTGGATCACTGGCGCGATCGCATCAAAAATGCGACCGAAGAGTTTAGCCTGCCGCGTTTGATCGCTACCGTGCAGCGCAACCATATTATTAATCCTGTGCTGGTGGACTGTACTTCCAGTGAAGCCATCGCGAACCAATATACCGAGTTTCTCGCTGCGGGCTTCCATGTGGTCACGCCGAATAAAAAGGCTAACACAGCGAGCATGGCGTATTATCACCAATTGCGCGATGTCGCGCGTAGCTCGCGCCGCAAGTTGATGTATGAGACAACCGTTGGTGCAGGCCTTCCGGTGATTGAAAACTTACAAAACCTGATTGCCGCGGGGGATGAGCTGGAGCGTTTTACCGGGATCCTGTCAGGCTCACTCTCATTTATCTTCGGCAAATTGGACGAAGGGATGAGCTTAAGTGAAGCGACCAACATTGCGAAACAAAACGGCTTCACTGAACCCGATCCGCGTGATGATCTCTCGGGCATGGATGTCGCGCGCAAGCTATTGATCCTCGCTCGTGAAGCGGGTATGTCACTGGAGCTGGAAGATGTAGAAGTGGATCAAGCATTGCCACCGGGTTTCGATGATTCCGGCAGTGTTGAAGAGTTTATGGCTCGCTTACCTGAAGCGGATGCCTACTTTAAGCAGCAACTCGCGCAAGCTGCGCAAGAAGGGAAGGTGTTGCGTTACGTTGGCGAAATCATCGATGGCAAATGCAAAGTGTCTATCGCGGCGGTGGACGAAAACGATCCTATGTTCAAGATCAAAGATGGCGAGAACGCACTGGCTTTCTACAGCCGCTACTATCAACCAATTCCATTAGTCTTACGTGGTTACGGCGCGGGTACTCAGGTGACTGCGGCGGGCGTGTTCTCGGACGTAATGCGTACACTCGGCTGGAAATTAGGGGTTTAATCAATGAGTTCAAGTGATATGGGGGTAGTCGTTTACGCTCCTGCTTCTATCGGTAATGTCAGCGTTGGTTTTGACGTGTTGGGGGCAGCGGTGTCTCCCATTGATGGCACCCTGTTAGGTGATCGAGTGATGGTGAAGCAAGGCAGCGAGCCATTTGCACTTAAAACGGCGGGTCGCTTTGTCGCTAAGTTGCCTGCCGATGCCAAAGAAAATATTGTCTACCACTGTTGGCGCGTGTTCGCTCGTGAGTTAGACAAAAAAGGGGTGACTTTAAAGCCGGTTGAAATGACCTTAGAAAAGAACATGCCGATCGGTTCTGGGCTTGGTTCCAGCGCCTGTTCGATTGTTGCGGCGCTAGATGCACTCAACCAATTCCATGCTAACCCGCTCGATGAAACGGAGTTGCTGGCTCTGATGGGCGAAATGGAAGGGGAAATCTCTGGTGGCGTGCACTACGATAACGTTGCGCCTTGCTACTTGGGCGGATTGCAATTGATGCTTGAAGAGCTCGGTATCATCAGCCAAGAAGTGCCCTGTTTTGACGATTGGTATTGGGTGATGGCTTATCCGGGGATCAAAGTCTCGACCGCAGAAGCGCGCGCTATTTTGCCATCACAATATCGCCGACAAGACATTATTGCGCACGGCCGTCATCTCGCTGGTTTCATCCACGCCTGCCACTCTAACCAGCCAGAGTTAGCGGCGAAGCTGATCAAAGACGTGATCGCAGAACCGTATCGTGAGAGACTGCTGCCAGGGTTTGCTGATGCGCGCAAATACGCCGCATCTGCCGGTGCATTGACGACGGGCATCTCGGGCAGTGGTCCAACCCTATTTAGCATTTGCAAAGAAAAAGAGGTCGCGGAGCGCGTTGCTCGCTGGCTTGAACAAAATTACGTACAAAATGAAGAAGGATTCGTCCATGTTTGCCGTTTGAACAAACAAGGTTCGGTCGTGACAGGAAGTGAGCTATGAAGCTGTACAACATCAAAGAAAATCAACAACAAGTCTCCTTTGGCCAAGCCGTTCGCCAAGGTTTAGGCCGTAATCAAGGTCTATTTTTTCCCGCTGAATTACCTCAGTTTGCCGATATTGACGCACTGCTAGAGGAAGGATTTGTTGCCCGTAGCAGCAAAATTCTCTCAGCGTTGATTGGTGATGAGCTTTCTGAGCAGCAAGTGAGCGCGATGGTGGATGCGGCGTTCCAATTTCCTGCGCCGATTGCGCAAGTTAAGCCGGGTGTCTATGCCTTAGAACTTTTCCATGGTCCGACATTGGCGTTCAAAGATTTCGGTGGCCGCTTTATGGCGCAGTCACTTGCTGCTGTTTCCAATGGTGGCAAAATCACTATTTTGACCGCGACGTCCGGTGATACAGGAGCGGCGGTTGCCCATGCCTTCTATGGTATGGAAGATATCAACGTAGTGATCCTCTATCCAAAGGGAAAAATCAGCCCGCTGCAAGAAAAGCTGTTCTGTACTCTAGGTAAAAATATCCATACGGTTGCGGTTCATGGTGATTTTGATGCGTGTCAGGCGCTGGTTAAACAGGCATTCGATGATGCTGCGCTGCGCGAAGAAATTGGTTTGAACTCTGCGAACTCAATCAACATCAGCCGTTTGATGGCGCAAATTTGCTACTATTTTGAAGCGGCGGCGCAAATGAGCAAATCAGAGCGTGAGAACCTGGTGATTTCAGTCCCGAGCGGTAACTTTGGTAACCTGACCGCTGGCCTGTTGGCGAAAGCACTCGGCTTGCCGGTTAAACGCTTTATCGCCGCGACCAATGCCAATGACACTGTGCCGCGTTATCTCGAGACAGGTCAGTGGGATCCTAAGCCGACCGTGGCGACGACCTCAAATGCCATGGACGTGAGCCAACCGAACAACTGGCCACGCATTGAAGAGCTTTGCCGCGTGAAAGAGTGGGGACTCGAAACGCTGGGGAAAGGAGCGGTCAGTGATGCGCAAAGCGCGCAATCTGTACGTGAACTTTATCAATTAGGCTATCTGTGTGAACCACATGGTGCAATTGCTTACCGTGTGCTTGAAGAGCAACTTCAAGCGGGTGAAACCGGCTTGTTCTTGTGTACAGCGCATCCTGCCAAGTTTAAAGAAGTGGTTGATGACATTTTGGGCACTGATATTGAGTTGCCAGCGCCATTGGCTAAACATGCGCAGATGACGTTACTGTCTCAGGAGTTGGAAGCCGACTTTGATGCGTTGAAAGTGGTACTGCGTCAAGTTCAGTAGGTGAGCCAAAAATGAAATAGCAAAGGCGGAGTTGACTCCGCCTTTTTTTTTATTGCCAGATTGCCAGCTAAAAACAAACGGCGCTCAGAGAGCGCCGTTAAAGTGAGTGGCAATGTTGTGATTAGAGCGACTCAGTAAAAGTACGAGCGATCACGTCGCGTTGCTGCTCTTGAGTCAAAGAGTTAAAACGCACGGCGTAACCAGATACACGAATGGTCAACTGTGGGTATTTCTCTGGGTGAGCGACCGCATCTTCCAGCGTTTCACGTTTTAGTACGTTTACGTTGAGGTGTTGACCACCTTCGATGCGAGGTGCTGCTTCAATAGCCACTTCACGGCTTTCGAATTCACCCAGTTCGTTGATCGCCACAACTTGATCGGCTTCATAGCCAGATAGCGCAGCCACACAACGCGCTTCGTTCTTTTCACTGTCCAAAAGCCAGATAGAGTTCAGTAGGCTGTCGTTTGCCGCTTTTGTAATTTGGATACCTTGGATCATCACTATCTCCTAGTCCACGCAGGTGGTGTTATGGTGTTTATTTTCAAATTTTGTCGAGCTGCTAATTATATAGCCAATAACCATTATTCTAGTATTGATTTAAGTCAAAAAACAACTAAAAACATTAAATTTACAAAGGTTAATTTATTGCTCTAGATCAATAAACTCTTTAAAAACAATATCAATTAAATATAGTTGATTAGTTAAAAATTATTTTAACGATCATTTGTTGTAAATTTACTACAAATTACAAGTCAAATTTGACGAATGAAGGCTAAATCGTTGTAATTGCCCACCAGAGATGAAAGTGAAAAGTGATTAAATGACAAACAGTAAAAATCGATATGGTAACAAATTTATTGGTGCTCACGTTTCTGCAGCGGGTGGTGTGGAGAATGCGCCGTTGCGAGCAAGGGAAATTGATGCGAACGCCTTCGCTTTATTTACTAAAAATCAGCGTCAGTGGGTCGCTAAACCGTTGGAGGCCAAGTCCATCAGTGCCTTTAAAGCCAACTGCCAGATGCTTGGGTTTGCGCCTGAGCAGATCCTGCCACATGACTCTTATCTGATTAACTTAGGGGCGCCCGAAGAGGAAAAGCGAGAGAAATCACGCTTGGCTTTTATCGATGAAATGGAACGTTGTCGACAATTGGGCTTAACCCTGCTGAATTTTCATCCCGGTAGTCACCTTAATCAAATTTCAGAACAAGAGTGTTTGGCGCTAATTGCGCAGTCGATCAATGTGGCGCATCAAGCCGTGCCTGATGTGGTGGCAGTGATTGAAAATACTGCTGGTCAAGGAACAAACTTGGGGTGGAAATTCGAACATCTAGCGGAAATCATCGACCAAGTAGAAGACAAAGAGCGGGTGGGTGTTTGCCTCGATACTTGCCACACCTTTGCCGCTGGCTACGATCTCACTTCTGTGGACGCATGTGAGCACACTTTTGCGGAGTTTGAACGCGTGGTCGGCATGCACTATTTAAGGGCAATGCATCTCAATGATTCAAAAGTGGATCTCGGTAGTAAGGTCGACAGGCATCAGGCGTTGGGCAAAGGGGCGATTGGCTGGAGCTGTTTTGAATACATAGCCAAAGATAGGCGCTTTGATTCTATCCCTTTGATTTTAGAAACAATTGAGCCGGATTTGTGGGCGGAGGAAATTCGGGCGTTAAGAGAATTTCACCTACAATCAATCGATTAAATGAAGGTTTAATCATATTGGCATCTTTTTTTCATATCTCACCATGACGATAGTCGCACAGAAGATTTCGCAATGGAGGATGCCACTATGTTACCGACAATCACTGCTACCCCAACGTCCTTTGGCCGCCGCGCTGCGCGGCTGCCCGCTCCCAATCGCCATGTCACAGGGCAGGGACACTATCGAACCCCGCAAAAGGCGACGCATCCGCATGAGAAAAGCGAATAGCGTTTACTCTGAGCTGGTGAGGCAATTAAATACAAATTGCCCGGTTTATCATGCGCATTTGGGTGTAAAATAGCGGCTTTGATAGTAACAGCAGGATTCCCCAATGACGCAGGAACTGACCTGGCACGATGTAATTGGTGCTGAAAAGCAACAGGCGTATTTTCAACAAACACTCAGTTTTGTGGACGCAGAGCGTCAGGCCGGAAAAGTCATTTACCCTCCGGCCAAAGACGTGTTCAACGCCTTCCGTTTTACGGAATTTAATCAAGTCAAAGTGGTCATTCTCGGCCAAGACCCGTACCACGGGCCTAATCAGGCGCATGGCCTGTGCTTTTCTGTTCTCCCCGGAATCAAGCCGCCGCCATCTTTGGTTAATATGTACAAAGAGTTGGCACAAGATATCGAAGGCTTTCAGATACCAGCACACGGTTTTTTACAGAGTTGGGCAGAGCAAGGTGTCCTGCTGTTGAATACGGTTTTGACCGTGGAGCAAGGGAAAGCGCACTCGCACGCAACCAGCGGGTGGGAAGTGTTTACCGACCGGGTCATCGAGGCGATCAACCAGCATCAGCAAGGCGTGGTTTTCTTACTTTGGGGGTCGCATGCGCAAAAAAAGGGCCACTTCATTGATAGAAATAAGCACTATGTGCTCGCGGCCCCGCATCCCTCTCCGCTCTCTGCGCACCGGGGTTTTTTAGGTTGCCGCCATTTTTCTCAAACGAATCAGTTGCTTTCTCAACAAGGAAAAACGCCAATCCACTGGCATTTACCGATGACGGTTTAAATGGTGCTTTTTTGAGCAAGGTCTAAACCGAAACCATTTCTCTCTTATACACTTAGTAGCAGCAATGAAGTGTTAAGGAGAAGCACTATGATGATCGAACGGATAAGGCGTGAGCATAGCTACATTGTGCGTTTGTTGGCTATCTTACGTCAGAAAGTGGAACAACTGAAAAACGAGCAACCGATCAACTACAGTTTGGTGGCAGAAATTGTTGACTATCTCTCTGCTCATGCGGAAAAAGTGCATCACCCCAAAGAGGACATTCTTTATCGACACTATTTGCAGCATTATGGGGCGCAGCGGACGATAGAAAATCTTGAGCAAGAGCATATCTCGCTGGCAAAAGAGACGGCAAGGTTTGCTGAGATAGTACAGATGATCCTCAACGATGCGGTCGTGCCACATGATGTTTTCCTGGAGCACCTTGAAGCTTTTATCACTTCTCAGCGCCGCCATTTAGATATTGAAGAGCGTTTAGTGCTGCCGTTAATTGCAGAGTCTTTCACCACTCAGGATTGGCAGACGGTCGAGTCACAGTGGTTGATCAACGAAGATGACCCTGTGTTTGGCAAAACCATTGCGGACCACTACCAGCAGTTGGCTGAGCGGGTCAAACAGAGTGACAGGGAATGGGCTTAGGGGAGAGTGAGTCGTCTTCGGACTGCGTAATAAAAAGAGAAATGGCACCTTAAGGTGCCATTTCAGTATTCGTTAGAGTTTAATGTCTTCCAGTGAATAATCGTGACAAAGGTCCATGTCTCGAAGCTCTTTCAGAAGATTGCGGCGATCCATCATCGCCTCAATTTCACGCCATTTTCTTTTTACTGGTTTTGACCGGGTTTTGGTGGTGCCAGTCGTTTCAAAATCCAGTAAGTCATCTAGTTCAAAGCCGTCCATAAGCTACCTCACGTAAATAACCAGCGCTTGTGCAGTCACTAAGTACCACAGTTTCTCCGAGATTAGCCACGATATATTTCGCATTTGTGTCGGTAACATGAAGTTTTCGCCTGAAACTGAATACAACATCACATTTCACCGAGTCTAACGTGGTTGAAAAGTGAGCATTTGCATCAACGAAAACGTTTAAATGAAAAAAAATTGAATGTTAAAGGGGTGTGTATTTAAACCGTATGACGATACAGATAGACGCTTAAAAGATGGGGTGTTTCCAAATGTAACAAGTATCAGGTTCTGCCCGTAAGTGAGAAAGCGTTCGATGGCTTTGGATCATAGATAGGGTAAGGACTGACGAGCAAATTGAAGTGAAAAAGAATGATTATAATTTGATGTAAAAATATTGTGCAGTAAATGTAACCACTTTTCGTTGCTTGCGCTGTTTTTTATGTTAACAAAAAGTGTATTTACAGTGAAAAATACAACAAAAATGCACGTAAGTGCATATTGATTTTTGTTTTTCCAAGCTGCATTATCCGCTGCGTCAAAAAACGTTGGTACGTAAAAAGGATGCATGAAGCGACATTTACGATTCTGGATTGCCAATCTAAAACGAATAAGACCAAGCTAATTTGACACTTGGTATCGCAATCTGGTGGATGGCTAGGACGCACGGACCGACGCAACTCAATTTGAGGTATGTATGACAGACTTGATTAATTTGATGAATGACCTGCTATGGGGGTCTATTCTGGTTTACCTGCTCGTTGGGGTGGGGATTTACTTCACTATCCGCCTTGGGTTTATCCAATTCCGCCATTTTGGCCACATGTTTTCCGTATTGAAGAACAGCCGTAAAGCTGACCAAGCTGGTATCTCTTCTTTTCAGGCACTTTGTACTAGCCTAGCTGCGCGCGTTGGTACCGGAAACATGGCAGGGGTTGCCGTTGCCCTTACTGCTGGTGGTCCGGGTGCGATTTTCTGGATGTGGTTGATTGCCATGTTAGGTATGGCGACCTCGTTTGCTGAAAGTACGCTGGCGCAGCTTTACAAAACTAAAGATGATGACGGCAACTATCGTGGTGGCCCTGCTTACTACATGGAAAAAGGCCTTGGCATGCGCTGGATGGGCGTATTGTTCTCGGTCTTTTTGATCATCGCTTTTGGTCTGGTGTTCAACGCCGTGCAAGCCAACTCAATTGCCGGTGCGATGCAAAACGCCTTCGGTTGGGAAGATAAGTACGTTGGCGGCGCGATCATGGTGCTGGCGGGCGTAATTATCTTCGGTGGTATCAAGCGTATTGCGCGCACCGCAGAACTGATTGTGCCTGTGATGGCGCTAGCTTACTTGGCATTGGCGCTGTTTGTGATGTTTAGCAACCTCGACAAACTGCCTGCGGTGTTGGCATTGATCTTCAAGAGTGCATTCGGCTTACAGGAAGCCGCGGCTGGTGGCCTTGGCTATGCCATCGCCCAAGCGATGATCAACGGGATTAAACGTGGCCTGTTCTCCAACGAAGCGGGTATGGGTTCTGCGCCGAATGCGGCAGCCTCTGCAACGCCGTATCCACCACATCCTGCTTCGCAAGGTTATGTGCAGATGCTGGGTGTGTTTATGGACACTATCGTGATCTGTTCTGCCACGGTTTCCATCATCTTGATGTCTGGCGAATACGTGCCTCACGGAGAGATCACTGGTATTGAGCTGACTCAGGTAGCCCTCAGCTCACAAGTGGGGGATTGGGGCGGCATCTTTGTCGCGGTGGCGATTTTCTTCTTCGCTTTCACCTCGATCATTGCCAACTACTCGTACGCAGAAACCAACTTAGTCTTCCTTGAGCACAACCACAAAGCGGGCTTGAATCTGTTCCGTATCGTGGTACTGGGCTTGGTCGGTTACGGCGCGGTGGCACCACTGCCATTCGTGTGGGCGCTGGCAGATGTGTCGATGGGCTTGATGGCGATTGTCAACTTGGTTGCGATTCTGCTGCTCTCTGGCATCGTGATCAAACTGGCGAAAGACTACAACCGTCAGTTAAAAGAGGGCAAATTGCCTACCTTTAATGCCGACGATTTCCCAGAGCTCAAATCTCAGCTTGAAGAAGGCATTTGGGACAACAAAAACAAGTAATCGCTCTTTGCTATTAGTGTGATTGTAAAAGCCATGCAGACATTGCATGGCTTTTTTTGTACCCTAGTGAAAAACAAAATTAGGAAGTCATCGTCATGCTTATTGTTGTTTCTCCAGCCAAAACTCTGGATTACGAATCGCCACTCGCGACGCAAAAGTTTACCCAACCAGAATTGGTCGATTATTCCAAGCAGTTGATTGAAGTTTGCCGCCGATTGACGCCGGCCGATGTCGCTTCACTGATGAAAGTGAGCGATAAAATCGCCGATCTCAACGTCGGTCGCTTCCAAGATTGGAGCGAAACCTTCACCCCTGAAAATGCGCGCCAAGCGATTCTGGCTTTCAAAGGTGATGTTTATACTGGGCTGGAAGCCGAAACGTTTACTGAGGCGGATTTTGACTACGCGCAGCAGCATTTGCGCATGCTTTCCGGTTTGTATGGTTTGCTGAAGCCGCTCGATTTGATGCAGCCGTATCGTCTAGAAATGGGCACTAAGTTGGCCAATCCGCAAGGCAGCAATCTTTACCAGTTTTGGGGCAATGTGATCACCGACAAACTCAATGAGGCGATTGCCGAGCAAGGCGACAATGTGCTGATTAATCTTGCCTCGAACGAATACTTTAAAGCGGTGAAGCCGAAGAATCTGCAAGCTCAGGTGGTGACGCCGATTTTCAAAGATGGCAAAAATGGCCAGTACAAAGTCATCAGCTTCTTTGCCAAGAAAGCGCGTGGCATGATGGCACGTTACATCATTGAAAATCGAATCCGCAGTGTGGCTGATCTTACCCAGTTTGACACCGCGGGTTACTACTTTGTGGAACAAGAGTCCACGCCGACGGAATTGGTGTTTAAGCGTGAAGAGCAGCACTAATTCCGTTGTTGAAAAAAAGAAGGGTTGGCATTTAGCCAACCCTTCTTTTTTATCGCGTGGTTACTTTTTCTTTTTCACACTTTTCTTTTTGCTGACGGCTTTTTTATCGTCTTTTTTCTTTTTCTTCTTAAACACCGGTTTTTTGTGTTGTGGACGCAGCTCTTTGACAAAGCGCTCTTTGATCTCTTCTTTGACGTAGCGAGCGACGCGGTCAAGCATCGGTTGGTCATGCGCTTCAACGATGGAGATAGCGTTGCCTTTTTTACCAGCACGCGCAGTACGGCCAATTCGGTGCAGATACACATCGGCGCTGCGTGGCATGTCAAAGTTCACCACGTGAGAAACGTCAGGTAAATCGATGCCGCGTGCCGCTACATCGGTTGCAAGTAGCACGTTAACACTGCCATCGCGAAAACGCGCAATCGCATTGTTACGGCGATCTTGTGGCATCTCCCCTTGGATCCAAGAACACGGGATCTGAGCGCTTTCCAGCTGTGCTCGCAGGTCGGCCAAACGCTCGCGTGTTTTCAAGAAGACAATAGTGCGTTCCGCTTGCTCGGTAAGAATGTTTTTCAGCAGCGCCAGTTTGTGGTCCATGCTGTCGGCGCGGTAGTACCACTGGGTAATCTTCTTGCGCTCGCGACGAGAGGGCTCGGCATCAATGTCGGCGGGATCTTTGAGTAGATCTGCGGTGAAGCCTTCCACGCCCTTACCTTCCAAGGTGGCAGAAAAGAGCATGCTCTGTTTACGCCAGCGACATTCGTTCGATAGGCGGTCCACGGTCGGGGCAAAGCCCATATCCAGCATGCGATCCGCTTCATCAAGGATCAGCCACTCAATCGCACGGCAGTCGAAACGCTCGGCTTGAATGTACTCCATCAAGCGGCCAGGTGTGGCGACGACGATATCCTGCGTTGTGGAGAGGATATCGGCATGCTCTTGATACTGCACGCCACCTGTGATGGTAAAGATATTGAGTTTGGTGTACTTCGCCAGTGCGCGCGCTTGGTCAGCGACCTGCATCGCCAGTTCACGTGTTGGCGTTAAAATCAAAATACGGGCAGGCCCCGGTTTGCGACGCGGGAAGTCAATCAGATATTGCAGTGCTGGCAGTACGAAGGCCGCCGTTTTTCCGGTGCCGGTGGGCGCGCAGGCCAAAATGTCTCGGCCGTCCAGAGCTTGTGGGATCGCTTCGGCCTGAATTTGCGTTGGACGCTCAAAGCCAAGTTCATCAATGGCAGCCAACAGGTTGGGGTCAAGATCCAGTTCAGCAAAAGTTCTGATCACAGTAGGGTCTCCACAAGCTCGGTTAACTCACAGGTTAACAGAGCAGCAACAATTAAAAGGGCACATATTATAGAGTGATCGGTGATTAGGATCACATGTTATTTCTACATCTTGAGATAAAAGTCTTGCGTTAGGGCGACAAACTCGGCGCTGTAGCCGTTTGCCTCTCGAATGGTCAAGCTTTGCTCTTGTACCGCTGTCGCTTGCAATCTCAGCTCAAACAGTAGCCGTGAGGCGGGTTTTTGCTCACTAGGACGCACCCGGCAAAGACGGCTAAGGTGCCAGCCTTGCGTTTGTGCCAGTTGGATGAAGGCGGCTCCTTCGACATCGGGTAACACAAAACTAGCTCGCCCGTCTTGGTTGAGCAGCGCTTTGGCGCGCGCAAGTAGATCCCAGTGATTTAAGCTGTCTGTGTGCCTCGCCGTGGCACGTTGCTGCATTTTGGCCTGCTCTCCGCTGTTGAAATAGGGCGGGTTGCAGATAATGGCGTCAAAACGCGTTCCTAGATTGAGGGTCAGCACATCGCCTTGTTGCACCTCCAGCCGATCTCGCCACGGACTTTGTGCAAAGTTATCTCTGGCCGCTTCAATAGCATGCGCATCAATATCGACCGCCGTGATGCTTAGCGCAGGAAAACGCTGTGCAGACATCAGGCTTAAAAGCCCAGTGCCTGTGCCAATGTCGAGTAAGTTGTTTGCGCAGGAAAAATCGCTCCACGCACCGAGCAACACACCGTCGGTGCTGACAGGCATCCCCGAGTGGCTGTCTGCGATCGAAAACTGTTTAAAATTGAAGCCTTTAGTTTTTAATGTGCCACTCTTCATGTTTATGTTTTTATCTCGCTACTTTTTAGATACAAAAACCACTGTTAAATGATTGTGTGAAATTATTCTCTGTGTGTTAACGGCTTGTGGGTGAAGTTGTATAGATTTTTTGTCTGGATTAAAAATAGATACCAGTGACATCAACTGTAATATTGTTATTTCTGTAAATTAATGTAGTGTTTTTGTCGCAAAGGTTGCCAATTGATGGTGGTTTAGTCATTATGCGCGCCTTATTCGAAAGAGGGATCAGGTTTCCTGATCCACAAAAGCATACACAACATTCATCAGAATTATTCTAAGGGTTATCTGTGAAACAGACTTTAAAATTTTCCGATATCCTCGCAGTCGGCTTCATGCTGTTTGCGTTTTTCCTCGGTGCCGGTAACATCATTTTCCCACCTCTAGCAGGGCAACTTGCTGGTGATAATTTAATGCCAGCGGTGTTTGGCTTCCTGTTGACGGCGGTTGGTCTTCCTTTGATCACCATTATTGCCATCGCGGTCGCAGGTGGAACTTGGGAACATTTAACCAAAGATCTACCCAAACAAGCTGCGATGCTGATGGCGGTGCTGATCTTCATCATCATTGGCCCTGCATTTGCTGCGCCTCGAACGGGTCTAGTTGCTTATGAAATGGCGATAAAACCGTTTTTCGCTGAAGCCGCGCAGTCGCATCTCACTATTTTCTCTGTGCTGTTTTTCGCGGTAGCGATCTTTTTCTCTTGGTCACAAGGTAAATTGATCGACGTGATCGGCAAAGTGCTGACGCCAGCGCTGTTTGTGGGTTTGATTGTTCTAGCGGTTGCGGTGTTTGTCGACCCACAAGGTACGTTTATTGCGGCGCAGGGCGAATACCTCACTCAGCCGCTGACCAAAGGTTTCCTAGAGGGTTACAACACCATGGATACGTTTGGTTCGCTGATGTTCGGCATGCTGATCGTTGATGCGCTGCGCAATCGTGGCATCACTGAGCGTTCGGCAACCACGCGTTATTTGATCCTCGCCGGCGTGATTGCGGCGGCAGGACTAGCGTTTGTCTACGTTTCACTTTTCTATCTCGGTGCAACCAGCGCGACGGTAGCCGCGGGTGCTGACAACGGTGGCGTCGTTTTGAGCCTTTACGTTCAAGCTCTGTTTGGTCCTTATGGCCAAATTGTATTGTCGGTCATCGTGTTGCTGGCGTGTCTGACCACGGCGATTGGTCTTATCTCAGCCTGTTCTGATTACTTTAGCTCTCTAACTCCGCTTTCGTACAAAGCGTGGGTGGTAATTAACGGTGTCGCTTGTGCGGTCGTGGCGAATGTCGGTTTGGCGCAGCTGATTTCTCTGTCTGTACCCGTGTTGTTTGCTCTTTACCCAGTGGCGATTGCCTTGGTTGCACTGACGTTTGTTCGCAAAAAACTGCCGAATCCACGTGTTGCTTACCGCGTAGTGATCTTAGTTTCACTGCTGTTTGCTTTGATCGATGCGGCAAAAGTCGCTGGTGTGGATGTGTCTGCGTTTAAAGTGCTGCCACTGTTTGAAGTGGGCATGGGTTGGTTGCTACCAACCGCTGCTGCGATTATCTGCATGTTCTTTGTTAGCCGCTCAGTGGCGCAAGAGCTGACGCAGCAAAACGCGTAACAGGCGCAACCTTAAGCAACGAAAACAAAAAGCCCGGCGCTCATCCTGCCGGGCTTTTTCATTCTCAATGTTTTTTCTCAATTTTCTTTTTGAACGCTGAGTCGCAAGTATGACCAGCTTAAAGCTTGTCGTGGTACTCGACTAACACTTGCTCAACCCAAGTGGCGATGCGCTCATCGCTCAGTTCATATTGTGAGTCTTCATCTAGCGCTAAGCCGACAAAGTGCGTACCGTCTGCGGTCAACGCTTTTGAAGCGTCGAATTGATAACCCTGATTTGGCCAGTAGCCGATAAACTCAGCGCCGGCGATTTTTAGCTCATCGTGCAGCAGCCCCATGGCATCGAGGAACCACTCGCCGTAGCCTTCTTGATCGCCAAGGCCGAACAGAGCGACCGTTTTGCCTTGTACTGGTGAGTTGGACACTTGTTGCCAAATGGCCGACCAATCTTCCTGAATCTCACCAAAATCCCAAGTAGAGATGCCCAATAGCAGCAGATCATACTCTGCCATTAGGGAAAGAGGTGACTCTTTAACGTTGTGAACATCCACTAACTCTTCGCCAATCAAGGCGCGAATTTTCTCCGCTGCCATTTCGGTGTAGCAGGTGGTTGAGCCGTAAAACAATCCGATTTTCATGTTTGTCATCACTGCGATTGGTTAGAACACCGAATTCTACCCATATTTTGCTGAGGATTGCAGCGAATATCGCGCGCACAAGGATTTTTTATAGCATTAATAACCTGCCTGACATACTCTCAGGCCATTAAGTTCTAAATAGGATAAGGAAACAAGCATGCAGCAGTCTGCATCAATCAATATGCAGGACTTTGGCTTGGTGGAGCAGTTTCTCGATGCGATGTGGATGGAGCGCGGGTTGGCGGATAACACTCTTGCTTCTTACCGTAACGATCTGATGAAGTTGCTGCAATGGATGGAAACAAGCCATTACCGACTTGATTTCATTAGCTTATCTGGATTGCAAGAGTATCAAGCCTATTTAGCGGATCTCGATTACAAACAGACCTCGCGCGCCAGAATGTTGTCGGCGATTCGCCGCCTGTTTCAGTATCTGCACCGGGAGAAAATTCGCGCCGACGATCCGAGCGCGTTGCTGATCAGCCCCAAACTGCCGCAGCGTCTGCCCAAAGACATCAGCGAAGCGCAAGTGGATGCGCTGCTGGATGCGCCCGATGTTAATGATCCGCTGGAACTGCGTGACAAAGCGATGCTAGAGCTTTTGTATGCCACTGGACTGCGGGTGACAGAACTGGTCAGCCTGACGATGGAAAATGTCAGTTTGCGCCAAGGGGTAGTGCGCGTCACGGGTAAAGGGGGCAAAGAGCGTTTGGTGCCGATGGGGGAAAACGCTATCGACTGGCTGGAAACCTTTATTAAACAAGGTCGTCCGGTGTTGCTCGGTGAGACAACTTCGGACGTGGTGTTTCCCAGTCAAAGGGCCAGACAGATGACGCGTCAGACCTTCTGGCACCGAATCAAACATTATGCGGTGATCGCAGGCATTGACACCGATCATCTCTCGCCGCACGTACTGCGCCACGCTTTTGCGACGCATTTATTGAACTATGGTGCGGATCTGCGGGTCGTACAGATGCTGCTCGGTCATAGTGACTTATCGACCACGCAAATTTATACTCACGTAGCAACTGAACGACTGAAACAGATTCACAGCGAACACCATCCGCGCGCTTAGCGGATGCCAAAATAAGGTGATTTTAATGAGCGTATTACGCCGACTAACTCTTTTGACTCTTCCGCTTTTTGTCACGGCGTGTGGCGCTGAAGAGAGCCATGCAACCACACCAGCGACCGAAGTCGTTGCCAGTGCTAATGTTGCGAGTACCAACATAGATAGCGCCGCGTTAAAAGCCCGTTTTAGCAAACTTGGCCTGAATATTACCGATATTCAACCGTCCGATGTGGCTGGCTTAGTTGAGATCCAAACCAACAGCGGCGTGCTGTTTGCGTCAAACGATGGCAAGCATTTTATTGCAGGCACTCTGTATGCACTTGACGACAACGGCCAATACCGTGACGTAATTGCCGAGCGCCAAGCACCGCTCAATGCAGAAAAAATCGCCAAGTTTGGCGATAGCGTGATTGAATACAAAGCCGCCAATGAGAAATATGTCGTAACGGTGTTTACCGATATTACTTGCGGCTACTGTGTGCGCTTGCACAACCAGATGAAAGAGTACAACGACCTTGGTATTACCGTGCGTTACATGGCTTTCCCGCGTCAAGGTGGTGTGAGTCCGGTGGCCGATCAAATGGCGGGCATTTGGTGTGCAGCCGATCCGCAAGCGGCGATGCATGACGCGAAAGTAAACCGTAAATTTGCCCCAGCCGAAAATGATTTGGCGCAATGTAAAAAGACCATCTCCGCTCACTATCAGCTAGGTCAAGAGCTCGGTATCAATGGTACGCCAGCGATTTTCCTTGCCAGCGGCGAAATGATTGCCGGCTACTTGCCACCGGAAAAGCTTTTACAACGACTACAACAGCAATAAACCCACCTATATCCAAGGAGCAGAGCCAGGCGCTAGGCGTTTGGCTCTATTCAACGCATGATAGAAATACAACGTCGACCTGAACCCGATCTCTCTCTGTTACCCGACAGTGTCCCTGAACTGCTTAAGCGCATTTATATCAACCGTGGCGTGACTGATATTGCTCAGTTGGACAATGCCGCAAAAGGTCTCCATTCCTATCAAAAGCTGCATGGCATTAACCTCGCGGTCGAGCTTTTGTTTCAAGCCATTCGAGAGCAAAAACGCATCATCGTGGTTGGCGATTTTGACGCCGATGGCGCGACCAGCTCTGCCCTGTCGGTTTTGGCGCTGCGCATGCTTGGTAGCCGCAATGTCGATTATCTGGTGCCAAATCGTTTTGAAGATGGCTATGGCCTGAGCCCTGAAGTGGTGGATCAAGCGCTCGAACTGGGCGCAGAAATGATCATGACGGTCGACAACGGCGTCTCTTCCATTGAAGGGGTGAGGTACGCTAAGCAAAATGGCTTGCAAGTACTGGTCACTGATCACCACTTGCCGGGCGCGCAATTGCCGGATGTGGATGCCATGGTGAACCCGAATCTGCAAAGCTGTGCCTTTCCTTCCAAAGCATTGGCCGGGGTTGGTGTCGCCTTTTACCTGATGATGGCGCTGTGCGTACACATGCGAAAAGCGGGCTGGTTTGCCCAGCAAGGCATGGCCGAGCCCAAGTTGATGGAGCTGGTTGACTTGGTAGCGCTTGGCACCGTGGCTGACGTGGTGCCGCTGGATGAAAATAACCGCATTTTGGTCCATCAAGGTTTGCAGCGTATTCGCGCTGGTAAAGCGCGTCCGGGGATTCAAGCGCTGATCGAAGTGGCCAAGCGCGATGCGCGACGTCTGGTTGCCGCCGATTTTGGCTTCGCGCTTGGGCCGCGCATCAATGCCGCGGGGCGTCTCGATGATATGTCTTTCGGCGTTGAGCTGCTGCTGAGTAACAATATCCACGCCGCACGGCGCATGGCCAACGAGCTGGATGCGCTCAACCAAACGCGCAAAGAAATTGAAGAAGGGATGAAGCAAGAAGCACTGGCGTTTTGTGAGCGTCTGGAGTTTGGAGAGAACACTGAACTGCCTTATGGACTGGCTCTGTTCCAGCGCGATTGGCATCAAGGGGTAATTGGCATTCTCGCCTCGCGCATCAAGGAGAAATACCATCGCCCGGTGATCGCGTTTGCCGATGGCGGTGATGGTTTGATCAAAGGATCCTGTCGCTCTGTTCCCGGTTTACACATGCGTGATGCATTGGATCTTATCGACACGCAAAACCCAGGTTTGATCCTCAAGTTCGGCGGGCACGCGATGGCGGCGGGGTTGACCATCAAAGAAGCCGATTTTACGCGCTTTAGCCATCTGTTTGATCAGGTTGTGAAACAAGAACTGGATGAAGCGGCGCTCAAGGGGATCATTCTCTCCGATGGCGAGCTCCAACCGGAGCAGTTTTCTATGCATACCGCGGAAATGCTGCGTTCGGCGGGGCCGTGGGGACAAGGTTTTCCAGAACCAATTTTTGATGGTGAGTTTAAACTGCTACATCAAAAACTGGTGGGTGAGAAGCACCTCAAACTGATGCTCGAACCACTTTTTAAAGGCCACCCGACTAACATAATGGTGGATGGCATCGCCTTTAACGTCGATCTGCGACGCTGGCCTGATGCGTCGGTGAAAACCGTGCGTTTGGCGTATAAACTCGACATCAATGAGTTCCGCGGCAATCAATCGTTGCAATTGATGGTGGACCATCTCGAAGCAAGATAAATGTTCATTCGAAGCCCCGAACCGTGGGCTTCGAATGCTTTGGCTGACGAGTGAACATCGGCCAAATTTTTCCTGTATCTCTGTCACATTTTTCAGTAGAATTCTGCGGTTAAATTCTACTCTAAAATGTTGAGCCAACATGTTTGAAATCAATCCTATTAAAAACCGTCTTCAGGACGTGTCTGCGCGCACGAATGTCCTGAGGGGGTATCTTTGACTACGACGCCAAGAAAGAGCGTCTTGAAGAAGTCAACGCAGAACTAGAGCAACCTGACGTTTGGAACGAGCCAGAACGCGCTCAAGCGCTTGGCCGTGAACGCGCTTCATTGGAAGCGGTAGTGGAAACCATCGACCAGCTTGATCAAGGTGTTGACGACGTTGAAGGCTTGCTTGAACTCGCTATCGAAGCAGAAGATCAAGAAACGTTTGACGAAATTGGCCCTGAGCTGGAAGCGTTAGAAGAGAAACTGGCGGGTCTTGAGTTCCGCCGTATGTTCTCTGGCGCGCACGATTCATCCGATTGCTACATCGACTTGCAAGCGGGCTCTGGCGGCACAGAAGCGCAAGACTGGACCAGCATGATGCTGCGTATGTATCTGCGTTGGGCCGAAGCGAAAGGCTTTAAAACCGAAGTGATTGAAGTCTCTGAAGGCGACGTCGCGGGTCTGAAATCGGCCACTGTGCGCATTGTCGGCGATTACGCTTATGGTTGGCTGCGTACCGAAACGGGCGTGCACCGTTTAGTACGTAAATCGCCTTTTGACTCGGGCGGTCGTCGTCACACTTCATTTGCTTCTGCGTTCGTTTATCCTGAGGTTGATGAAAACATCGATATCGACATTAATCCGGCCGATCTACGTATTGACGTATATCGTGCGTCTGGTGCGGGTGGTCAGCACGTTAACACCACCGAATCGGCGGTACGTATTACCCACGTACCAACCAACACTGTGGTACAGTGCCAAAACGATCGTTCTCAGCACAAGAACAAAGATCAGGCGATGAAACAACTGCGTGCGAAGCTGTTCGAGCTGGAACTGCAAAAGCAAAACGCAGAGAAACAAGCGAATGAAGATGCGAAATCCGATATCGGTTGGGGCAGCCAGATCCGTTCTTACGTACTGGACGACTCTCGTATCAAAGATTTACGTACCGGCATTGAAAACCGCAATACCCAAGCGGTGCTTGATGGCGATCTGGACAAATTTATCGAAGCCAGCCTGAAATCTGGCTTATAAGCTTTTCACCGACAAAACAGGATAGATCGAAAAATGACTGATGCTGTTCAAAATGAAACCGTACAAGAAGCTTCTACACCAGAAGAGAATAAGCTCATTGCTGAGCGCCGCGCGAAGCTAGAGCAAATTCGCAAGAGCTGCAAAGCCAATGGCCATCCAAACGACTTCCGTCGTGACAGCCTTGCTGGCGACCTTCAGAAACAGTTCGGTGAAAAGAGCAAAGAAGAGCTGGAAGCGCTAAACCATGTGGTGGCGATCGCGGGCCGTATTATGGCGAAACGTGGCCCATTCTTGGTTATCCAAGAAACTTCTGGCCGCATTCAAGCGTACGCAGATAAAGAAGTACAAAAAGTACTGAAAGAGAAGTACCAAGGTCTGGATATCGGTGACATCATCGGTATTAAAGGTGCGTTGCACAAATCGGGTAAAGGCGATCTCTACGTCAACATGCAAGAGTACGAATTGCTCACTAAAGCATTGCGTCCTCTGCCAGAAAAATTCCACGGCCTGACTGACCAAGAACAGCGTTACCGTCAGCGTTATGTGGATCTGATCGTCAACGAAGATTCACGCAACGCGTTCAAAATTCGCTCTAAGCTGATTTCTGCTATCCGCCGTTACATGGAGTCAAAAGACTTCATGGAAGTGGAAACGCCAATGATGCAAGTGATCCCTGGTGGTGCATCTGCGCGTCCGTTTATCACTCACCATAATGCACTGGATCAGCAAATGTTCCTGCGTATCGCGCCTGAGTTGTACCTCAAGCGTTTGGTGGTTGGTGGTTTTGAACGTGTGTTCGAGATCAACCGCAACTTCCGTAACGAAGGTCTTTCTCCACGTCACAACCCAGAATTCACGATGATTGAGTTCTACATGGCGTACGCTGATTATAACGATCTGATTGATTTGACCGAAGACATGCTGCGTACAGTGGCGCTGGAAGTGTTGGGCCACACGTCAATGCCTTACGGCGATTTCACTGTGGAATTCGGCGGCAAGTACGCACGTATGACCATGCTGGAAGCGATCAAGCACTACAACCCAGACCACGCTGACATTCAGGCGTTGACGGTAGAAGACGTGCAGGATCGTGACAAGCTGGTGGCTATCGCGAAATCACTGGATATCTACGTAGAGAAATTCTGGACCTGTGGCCAGCTACTGGAAGAGATCTTCGGTGAAACCGCAGAACCAAAACTGATCCAGCCAACCTTCATCACTGGCTACCCGGCAGACATCTCTCCGCTGGCACGCCGTAGCGATGACAACCCGTTCTTCACTGACCGCTTTGAATTCTTCATCGGTGGCCGTGAAGTGGCAAATGGTTTCTCTGAACTGAATGATGCGGAAGATCAGGATCAGCGCTTTAAAGCGCAGGTTGACGCGAAAGATGCTGGTGACGACGAAGCGATGTTCTATGACGCGGACTACATCACTGCGCTTGAGCACGGCCTACCGCCAACGGCAGGACAAGGCATTGGTATCGACCGTCTGGCGATGCTGCTGACCAACACGCATACCATTCGCGACGTGATTCTGTTCCCTGCAATGCGCCCGCAGTCGCAAGCACAATAAGCACTCAAAAATAGCAAAAACCACCTTCGGGTGGTTTTTTTATTTATGCTGAAACCAAGATGATACGCATCACACTTTTGAGACAAGGCCTTTTGCTTAACTCGAAAGGTGCAAAGAAATTATTTGCTATCTTATTGGTATTACTTCTATTTTTTTAGTGAAAATGTCAGTTTGCTTCCAAAGCTAAGTGGTGAGCATATCAATTGTCAGTGGTCTTATTTATAAGACAGACTTGAATGTCATTACTCTTGATAATGTATGCAAAGAAAGAGCGTAGTAAGAAGAATATAAGGGTGTTCTATGGCTGGTCAGTTTAAGATGGATTCTGTCCCGGGTTCTCTTGTGGTGGTAGGCGGATCGTACGAGCCTTGGCTATCTGTGTTAGAGCAGGTTGGCTGGAAGTGTCATCAAAGCGGTGACCTGCGCAAAGCCGATGCACTTTTGGCTGATATTGGTCCTTGTATCGGGATTGTGGATCTCAGCCATGATGAATTTAGCCTCAATGGCATTGCTAACTTGGTCAGTGCACACAAACACGTTCGTTGGCTGGCGTTTATTCGCGAGTCTCAACTTAGCTCAGACACGATTTGCCAGTTTATCGTCAACTTCTGCATCGATTTCTTCACCGCCCCTATTCCGGATGCTCAGCTCCTTAGCACCATTGGGCACCAACTTGGCATGCTCAAATTAGAGAAGAAAGTGTGGCCAAGTTTTGGCAATAATCAGGATATGGGGCTTATCGGCGATTCCATGCCGATGAAGCGCTTACGTGATCAGATCAAACGGATCGGCCCAACCGATGTGAGCATTCTTATCTACGGCGAAAACGGTACTGGCAAAGAGACAGTGGCTCGTGCGGTACATAAAATCTCGTCGCGTGCACACAAGCCGTTTTTCTCGGTAAAGTGTCGAGCGTTAAGCGAAAAGCGCTTTCAAGCGGACGTGTTTGGCATTGGCGCGGACGACAATGCAGGGCCATCGATTCTTGAACAGGCTGACGGCGGCACCGTGCTGTTCAACGATATTCTAACCATCTCAAAAACTCAGCAGTTGAATCTGCTGCGCTTCTTGCAAGAGGGAGCTATCGAAACCAACGATGGAATGAAGAGCATCAATGTTCGCATTTTAGCTGCGAACTCATCGGATATTGAGAAGGCGTTGATCGATGGCGATTTTAACGAAGAGCTTTATCACTACATCAATGTGCTACGCATTAATGTGCCGAGCTTAAAGGAGCGAGCTAGCGATATCGGCCTTTTGGCGCGCTATTACTTGCAGGAGTTCTCCAAAGAGTACAACTTGCAAGCCAAAAGTTTGTCCGAAGATGCGCAGCGTGCCCTAACACGCTATTCTTGGCCGGGTAACGTACGTGAGTTGATGAATCAGATCAAACGTGCGGTTTTGATGTCAGACAACGTGATGATCGAGGAATCGCTGCTTGATCTCCCCAAGCGAGGGGAGAGTAAACGCAGCCTAAAGAGCATTCGAGAAAAGAGTGAGCGCGACGCATTACTGCTGGTGTTGGAATCTCATTCAGGCCAAGTGTCGAACGCAGCCAAAGAGCTCGGTGTTTCACGGGCGACGATGTACCGCTTGCTGAACAAACACAATCTGATCTCTGAACAAGTCGTTTAAATCGGTTGATTCTTACAAGGCCACCTCGCAAGTGGCTTTCTATTTTTAGATTCAGTGGAAATTTTTATATTCTCTAGTTGAATATCTTATTTCTAACGCTATATGCAATTTGTATATAGGGAAATCTACGGTATTTTTACAATTTCCTAAAAAGTGTTTGATTATAAGGTGATTTTGGCTAGAATTTAACCGTGACTACTTAGTCACATCCTATCAAATCGTTTGGATTAATAACCTCAGGAGGGGCATAACATGTTGAATCTTTTTGCACATCAACCCGCTTTTGCTTCTCGAGATACACATTCATCTGTGATGTTTGCTGGTGTTGGCGCAGGCGCTGATACCCGTATTGATGGTTAGTTAATCCGCACCTTTAGTTTGTAATTGGGCTGCGGAAAATGGCAGCTCGGTTAGAGACATTCGTTATCTTCATTTTTAGTGTCTGCCATTTTTCTCAGCAAAAATTTTGTTTTTGGAGAAAAATTATGCGTCATTCTATTTATTTGAAACTAGCCACTTTGTTGGTGCAAGCCGATCTAAAACGTGAAGAACGCCAATGGGCAGCGCGCGTTCGCCGCAGTAGCTATGATATTCCTTGGGCCAATGCGTTTTTGCTCAAAGATATCGGTTTGGACGAAGGTGGACGAATGAATCCGAATACGATACCTGATGATGTGAAAGTCGCTCGTCGTATGCGTCATATGCGTCGGGTATTAAGTGCGCGAATACCGACGTAAGACTAAGGCTGCGACGCGTTTTGGGTCGCAGCCTTAACCGCTTATGGGCAGGGATTGGAATACGTAGTGCCAATCTCCTGAATTTTAGTTAACACCTCTTCACTTAACTCGAGATTAATGCTGTCAATATTGGCTTTAAGCTGCGCAATGCTGGTTGCGCCGATGATATTGGCAGCAACAAATGGACGCTGGTTGACGAAGGCCAGTGCCATTTGAGCTGGATCTAAGCCCGCCTCTTGCGCCAACGCGACATAGGCTTGTGTGGCCTTAATTCCTTGCGGAGTAAAATAGCGTTGAAAGCGTTCAAACAGGCTGCATCTCGCCCCCGCGGGTTTGGCTCCGTTCAAGTATTTCCCACTCAGGCAACCAAACGCCATTGGGGAATAAGCCAATAACTGGACGCCTTCGTAGTGGCTTATTTCTGACAAACCGACTTCAAAACTGCGATTGAGCAAGTTGTAAGGATTTTGAATCGAGACAATTCTCGGTAAATCATGCTTTTCGGCCAAACGCAGTAAACTCATCACGCCCCAAGGTGTTTCATTTGAGACGCCGATATAACGCACTTTTCCTGCATTGACCAATTCAGTCAGCGCCTCTAAGGTTTCTATCAGAGTGACCTCTTCTTGGGCGTCTGGGTAAGGGTAGTTTAGCTGGCCGAAGCAATTGGTTTGTCTTTGTGGCCAGTGTAACTGGTAGAGATCGACGTAGTCAGTTTGCAGGCGTTGTAGGCTGTCGTCGATCGCGGTATGGATATGACGGCGGTTCAAACTCATGTTTTCTCGGATGTAGGGGACATTTCTTGGTCCCGCCACTTTAGTCGCCAGTACGACTTTCTCCCGTTTGCCTGATTTGCCTAGCCAGTTCCCGATAAACTGTTCTGTAAGACCTTGAGTTTCCGCTTTGGGCGGCACCGGATACATTTCTGCGGTATCGATAAAATTGACGCCATGATCTACGGCGTAGTCGAGCTGGGCAAAGGCGTCCTGCTCAGTATTTTGTTCACCAAACGTCATCGTGCCTAAGCAAATTTTGCTGATCTCAAGGCTGGAGTGGGGAAGTTTGCTATATCGCATGGCACATCCTTGTCGGTAGAGAGTGAAGTCAACTCAAGCAGTGTTTTGCCTGTCTCAACTGGCTGAATTGTAGGTGATCAATATAGGGGAAATTAGGCCGCTGCCCAAGTGGTTTAGATGCGATTCGTAATCTCGTTACTTTTGACTAAACTGGATCATTACAGGACTTGTTATCACGGAAGTAGGAGCTGGATGATGCAAAAACATCAACTGGATCTGTGGATGCAGAGTCATTATAAAGAGGGAGACGGGATGCCTAAGGTGTTTGTCGTTGGCTGCTCAAATGTCAACGAGTACTCATTAGCGGTGGAATACAAGCACCATTTTGAACCGATCATCGATGGCGATGATCCAATCCATTTTACCTCATTAGAGCAGGTCAAAGACGAACTGGTGCGACTTGGGATCAAGAAAGCGTATCTGCGTTTGCATAACGCTTACGAAGAGTGTGGCAGCCCTAAAGCCAGCCTTTATTGTGACATCGAAATCGCCGTTACTCCTCATTAACGGCCGCAATGAAGGCGCTTTTGAGGATCTGTTCGGTAAATTGAGTGCGCAGATAAAAACCTCTGGGTAGGGTTTTGATCGGTTTGCCGTTGGCATTATACGCTTCGGTCAGAGCGCGGCTGTTGGCGGCTTTTGGCCTCAAGTGGAGTGCTTCGCCACGTCGCGCGGAAATTTGATCGTACTGGCCAAGAGCGATCTGCTCCATCAACTCTTCCCAATCTTGGCGTAGGATCGTTTCTTGCTCCGCTGAGGGAGACCAAAGAAGTGGTGAGCCGACTTGTCTCATGGCGAGAGGAATTTCTCGTTCACCTTCGACCGGAATCCATAGCACGCGAGAGAGCTTGTTGCGTACATGGCTGTTGTACCACGTTAGGCCATGAATCCCTGTTAAAGGCGCGACGCATACAAAGGTGGTTTCCAAAGGCTTGCCACTGTAACTGACAGGGATGCTTTTTAGTTCAATTCCCAATTCAGAAAAATCTTGTTGCGGCTTACTGCCGGCTGGGGCTCCTAAGTGCCATTCTAAAAGTTGCCCGACCCAACCTTTGTCTCGCTTGAGGTTTTCGGGGACCTCCATACCTGCTTCTTCGGCCAGTTCCGCAAAGCTAAGACCAGCAATTTGTGTCGCGCGCTCAAAGAGCTCATGTTCTGACTGGGGAACGGGTTTCATTGATAGTAGGCTCTGGCAAATAAAGGGGCCATTTTAGCAAAAAATACGGCTTGGGAAGCAGTGCAAATCGATCAGAAAGCGTTATTTTTGGATCTTTTGACAAGTTATCCACAGAAGTCACTGCTGTTTCCACTAGTAACTCAGGTGCATGGATCAATAAACAGTACCTGTGTCACCAATAGAGGCTTGATTTTCTGTGTGAACTCTGAGTTTGTCCTACTTTGATGTGGATAAATTAGCCACTGTATGATCTTTGACCGATCCGTTTGTGATTAAAAGATCATCAGGGTTAGTGTGATCTTTCAAAGAAGGTATGACTGATTAACTTGTTGATTTAATTTGTTTTGTTTTTGTTTTCTCAGCGTTTTTTCTAGATTGTGTATTTTTTTTCTTCAAGGCATTAAGAATGTTCCTCTCATTCTACACAAAGTTATTCACAGAAAAGGTGAATAAATGTGGGCAATGTCTCAATCTGGTGTTGATAACTGGTATATCGCTGTAAAGTTATGCACTAAAGCTCGAAACGCGATAAATCTTAGCGATATCACATCAGTAAGTTTGCTACTGCTGGGGATATGTGGAAAAATCACTGTAATAAAAATTTATTTTAGAGGTTAGCCAGTGATAGATGGCGATGGTTACCGGCTGAATGTTGGTATAGTGATTTGCAATAACCATGGTCAGGTCTTCTGGGCTAAGCGATACGGGCAACACTCTTGGCAATTTCCTCAAGGGGGAATTGATGATGGAGAAACTCCAGAACAGGCCATGTTCCGCGAGTTGTACGAAGAAGTCGGTCTTACACACAAAGATGTTAAGATCATAGCGAGCAGTCGTCACTGGTTAAGATACAAACTACCAAAACGTCTGGTTCGCTGGGACTCTAAGCCTGTTTGTATCGGCCAAAAACAGAAATGGTTTCTTTTGCGTCTTGAATGTGATGAATCCAGGATTGATATGCAAAGAGGAAGCTCTCCTGAATTTGATGGTTGGCGCTGGGTGAGCTATTGGTATCCGGTTAGACAAGTGGTCTCATTTAAACGCGATGTTTATCGTCGGGCGATGAAAGAGTTCGCCTCTTTAGCTATGCCTTTTCGAGAACGTAAGGTGAAAGGCAAGAAAAGCAAACGCAGAGGGTAACTATGCTGAGCCAACTAAGGGAGATAGTTGAAAAAGTTTCTCGGGTCGAAGATGTTCATCTGGCATTGAACATTTTAGTTCGAGAAACTTGTACAGCATTGAACACGGAATGTTGCACCATTTACCTCGCGAATGAGGAGAGGCAGCGCTTAGAGTTGATGGCAACGCAGGGGCTGATTTTCCAGGGAGATAGTATCCACATTCGTTTTGAAGAGGGGTTAGTGGGTTTGGTGAAGCGCAGTGCCGAACCACTTAACTTGGCCGAAGCGTCTAAACATCCTGCATTTAAATACTTTCCTCAATTGGGCGAAAAGGTCTACCACTCTTTTCTTGGGGCGCCGATCATTCACCGTAAAAAGGTGCTTGGAGTGTTGGTCATCCAGCAGAAAACACCGCGCCTATTTAATGAAATGGAAGAGTCATTTCTGGTGACCTTGTCTGCGCAGTTAGCGGTGTTGATCGCGCATGCGCAAAGCCAAGGGCACTGGTCCCTTTCTTCTAAACCCGCAGCGATTCAAGGCATAGCCGCTTCCAGTGGCGTCGCGATTGGCGAGTTTTGGTTTGATAACTCTCAGCCTCAGCTTGCAGAGGTTTGCCCGGCATCCACTCTGGATAAAGAGCGTGAACAAGAGTGGCTGCTGGTCTCGATTGAAGCCGCCCTCGCTGATTTCCGGCGTATGCGTAAAAAATTCGACAGCGAAATCAACAAAGATGCGCTGGCGATATTCGACTTGTTTACCCATTTGCTCAATGATCCCATGCTACGCACCGATTTGAAAAAGCATATCGAACGGGGGGATCGCGCAGACTGGGCGCTGCGCCAAGTGGTGGAAAGCTACTCCAACCGTTTTGCCCGTATGTCGGATGTCTATTTGCGTGAGCGTGCGCAAGACGTGCGTGAGCTTGGGCAACGATTGCTCTTTTTTCTGCACAACAGTGAACATGAGTTGCAACCTGTTGATCGCCCGGTGATCTTGGTTGCTCATGAACTGACGGCTTCTCTGCTCGCTTCTATTCCTAAAGAATACTTACTGGCGGTTGTTTCTCTTGAAGGTGCCGCCAACTCGCATGCGGCAATTTTATCGCGCGCCTTAGGCGTGCCCGCAGTGATGGGGGCCAACCTCAATCTGGCAGAAGTTCATGGCAAAAAGGGGATTGTTGATGGCTACACTGGTGAAATTTACCTAGAGCCAAACAAGCAGATATTGCGTGAATACCGCAATCTGATCACGGAAGAGACCGAATTGCATGCCATCGTCAACCAAGAGTTGGCGGAGCCTGCGCAAACGCTGGATAAAGTACCGGTGGAGCTACTACTTAATGCAGGGCTCAGTGCCGATAGTAATATTGCCATTAACTCTGGCGTGGATGGCGTGGGATTGTATCGCACCGAAATTGCGTTTTTGCTGCAACACCGATTTCCTTCCGAAGAGGAGCAGTGGCAGCAGTACCGCGCTATTCTCAACAGCTACCCTAACCAACGAGTAGTGATGCGCACTTTGGATATCGGCGGAGATAAAGCGCTGCCCTATCTGCCAATTGAAGAAGATAACCCGTTCCTTGGTTGGCGTGGGATACGCTTTACTTTAGATCATCCAGATATTTTTCTCATTCAAGTGCGCGCGATGCTGCGTGCCAGCATTGAGCACAACAATCTTAGCATTTTGTTGCCGATGATTTCTGGCGTGCGGGAGCTGGATGATGCAGTTCGTTTAATTGAGCAAGCCTATCAAGACGTGCTGCAATTTGCACCGCAAGTCCAGCGGCCAAAAATTGGCATTATGATCGAAGTGCCGTCAATGGTGTATTTGATCCCGGTCATCGCCAAACGGGTCGATTTTGTTTCGGTGGGAACCAACGATTTAACCCAGTACTTATTGGCGGTTGACCGGAACAATTCGCGGGTCGCGGATGTCTACGAATCCATGCATCCTGCGGTGATGCAAGTGCTCAGGCAGATCCGCCAACAGTGTGAAAAGTACCAGTTACCCGTGTGTATCTGTGGGGAATTGGCTGGCGATCCTTTTGGTGCTCTGCTGTTGCTTGGCTTGGGATATCGCAGTTTAAGCATGAATACCTCTAACGTGGCGAGGATTAAGTATTTGATTCGCCACAGTCAGCTCAGTGATTTACAACAACTGGCGCAACGCGCGCTCGACATGTCGTATGGCGATGAAATTAGCCAGATGATGCGAGCGCATTTTATTGAACATGATTTTGCTGGCTTTGTTCGTGCTGGTAAAAAGTAGAGTAGGTTTTTATGAACATTGAGTTGTTGATGCTTTTGTTGGCACTAGGTGCTTTTGTCGGTGTGATGGCGGGATTGTTGGGAATTGGCGGCGGGCTGATTGTGGTTCCGGCGTTACTTTATCTATTGCCTTGGGCGGGAATTCCCACGGAGCTGAGTATGCATATAGCGCTGGCGACTTCCCTTGCGAGCATTATTGTTACCTCGGGCTCGTCCGCGCTTAACCACCTCAAGTTGGGTAATGTCGACATGTTCGTGGTTAAATGGCTGATGCCCGGTGTGGTGGTGGGCGGCTTTATTGGTGCCAATATTGCTGAATGGATCCCAACCCAATACCTGCCGAAAGTGTTCGGTGTCATTGTTCTGTTTCTTGCTTTGCAGATGTTTCGCTCCATTCGCGTCACTTCGCAGAAAACCATGCCAGGGAGTTTTCTGACAATGGTGTATGGCAGTGGCATTGGCGTGGTTTCAAGCTTGGCTGGCATCGGTGGCGGCTCGCTTTCGGTGCCGTTTCTCAACCGACACGGGGTCGAAATGCGTAAAGCGGTCGGTTCATCCTCGGTGTGTGGCTGTGTGATTGCTATTGCGGGAATGAGCGGTTTTATTTTACATGGTTATCAAGCGCAAGGTCTACCGAATTACAGTATCGGCTATGTCTATCTTCCCGCTCTGGCGGCGATTGCGGGGACATCGATGTTGACCACGCGATTTGGCGCTAAATGGGCGACGACACTCCCCACGGCGGTGCTGAAAAAAATCTTTGCACTGTTTTTAATGTTTGTAGCACTCACCATGTTACTCTAATTCGAATTTTCTCCAGCTGTTAACGTTAAGAGTACTTATTTATGTCTCAGGGATATCTGACCTTTCCCAATATTGATCCTGTCTTGATTTCCATTGGCCCGATCTCCGTCCGTTGGTATGGGCTGATGTATCTGGTTGGCTTTATGTTTGCTATGTGGCTGGCCAATCGCCGTGCGGATAAGCCCAACAGTGGCTGGAAACGCGAACAAGTTTCCGATCTATTGTTTGCTGGGTTTCTTGGCGTGGTCGTCGGCGGACGTTTAGGTTACGTGCTTTTCTACAACTTTGACCTGTTTTTAGCTGATCCGCTGTATTTGTTTAAGGTTTGGACGGGCGGTATGTCATTCCACGGCGGTTTGCTTGGTGTGATTACTGCGATGTTGTGGTATGCCAAGAAGCATGGCCGCACCCTCTTTGGCGTCGCAGATTTTGTCGCACCGTTAGTGCCGTTTGGGCTTGGTGTTGGGCGCCTTGGCAACTTTATGAATGGCGAGCTGTGGGGCCGAGTAACTGATGTGCCGTGGGCGATGATTTTCCCGACAGGGGGGCCACTGCCGCGCCACCCTTCACAACTGTACGAAATGGCGTTAGAAGGTGTGGTTCTCTTTTTCATTCTTAACTGGTTTATCCGCAAACCTCGTCCGCTCGGCTCGGTTTCAGGGCTATTTTTGGCTGGATATGGTACATTCCGCTTCCTTGTGGAATACGTACGTGAGCCGGATGCGCATTTAGGTCTGTTTGGTGGTTTCATTTCGATGGGACAGATCTTGTCTTCGCCGATGATCTTCGGTGGGTTGGCACTAATGCTGTGGGCTTACAAACGTGGTCACTACCAAGATAAAGCAAGTGCATAGTAAGGAATTGAAGTGAAACAATATTTAGAACTGTGTCGCCGCATCGTCGATGACGGACACTGGGTTGAAAATGAACGCACCGGTAAACGCTGTCTTACGGTGATCAATGCGGATTTAACCTACGATGTTTCCAACAACCAATTCCCTCTAGTGACAACGCGTAAGAGTTTTTGGAAAGCCGCTGTGGCTGAGCTACTGGGTTATATTCGTGGCTACGATAGCGCTGCGGATTTTCGTAAACTTGGCACAAAAACTTGGGATGCCAATGCTAACTTAAACCAAGCATGGCTTAGCAACCCTTATCGCAAAGGGGAAGATCACATGGGCCGCGTGTATGGAGTTCAAGGACGTGCTTGGGCCAAGCCGGATGGTGGCCATATCGACCAGTTACGCAAAATTGTCGATGACTTGGGTCGTGGAATTGACGATCGCGGTGAAATTCTCAATTTCTATAACCCCGGTGAGTTTCATATGGGTTGCCTGCGACCATGCATGTATAGCCACCATTTCTCTTTGCTTGGTGACACCTTGTACCTCAACAGCACCCAGCGTTCATGCGATGTGCCATTAGGGCTTAATTTCAACATGGTTCAAGTGTATGTGTTTTTGGCTATCATGGCGCAGATAACTGGCAAGAAGGCGGGGCAGGCCTACCACAAGATAGTCAACGCACACATCTACGAAGATCAGTTAGAACTGATGCGAGAGGTGCAACTGAAACGTGAGCCTTTGGCGCCGCCGACCTTCCACATTAACCCAGAGATCACATCGCTCGAAGATTTGGAGACTTGGGTAACGCTAGACGACTTCTGGGTGGAAGGGTATCAGCATCATGATCCTATCCAGTATCCGTTTTCGGTTTAACGTCACTTGTTCGATAGCAAGTCAGTGATTAATGAAGGGCTCAATGGAGCCCTTCTTGCTTTCGATGGCATGATTCAGGCTTATCTCAATGCATTAGCAACGAACTTATAGATGGGATCGGCTTGAGCAGGCTTGGTGATGGCTGGGCTAATGAACCTAGGTGGCAAAAGAATCTCATCTTTCACTAACGCTTTGATCGCGGAGAAATAACGAATCTCGGTTTTACCCGCGAGAAGCAAATTGAAGTCATCGCCGAGGTCGTCATACGCGTTGAGAATTTGCCGAAATCCGCGCAAATATAAGTAGTCTTTCGTGTAACCACCACCACGGTAGACGCGTGCGGTGATGGTAAAGGCGGTCATATCGTCGGCCTTGTATTGCTCTTTCAGTAGCAAAAAGGTGTTTCTAAAATCGCGGTCTTTGATCATCGACTCCACCGCCACAACACGCAGGGCTAAGGTTCTCAGCCGTTTCAAACTAAAATGACCAGAGAGAAACTCACACAGTATCGCCAGCCCTTCTTGCGTGGTGGTGTTGACTGGGCAACCAAGGCTGAGCAATTTTAGCGGTTGAGCGCGGCCATTCAAGGTGGTTAAAAGATGGACGCCAAGCTCATGATGAGCGAGGGCATGTAACTCTTTGGTGGTGATGTTGGCCGAGGCGTTGATCTTAACCTTAGTGCCTGAAACAAGGGCATTAGCGATCATGCTGGGATTGATTTCAATTTCGCCACTGTAGCCGTGATCTTGGCAAAATTGCCCCATAAAGGCGGCGATAGAATGGCAATCGTGTCGTGATTCTTGCTCTTCTTCGGTCGGTAAATGCAGAAGAAAATGGGCGTTACGCACATCTTTGTCGCTTGGCTCGCCATAGTAACGTAACGAGTTATACAGAAATTCAGCCTGGCCAATAGAGCAGAGCTGATCCAGCTTATCCGCATAGGATTGGATGATATCGATATAAAGCTGTCTTAGCGCTGGGTGGTCAATTTGCTCAATCGGCAATGCATACAAATTGCGTTTAGCGAGATGAACATCCAACGATTTTGTTTGGTATTTGAAAGCGGGTTCAACGGAGAAGCGATTGTCAAAGAAGCGTTGACGTTCTTCTTTGTAGTTAAGAGGTGTCACACTGCTGAGAATATCGATGCCTTCAACCAATGGAGCCAGTTGTTCATCGATAGTGCTGGCGACTGAAAGTAGCTGTTGTTTATCTGTATAGTCCATCATACCTGCTGCTCGTTTTTTCTTTAGTGTGTCTTAGCTGGCGATATTTGCCAATCAAAACCTAGTATTCGAGCAAAACAAAAGGGGGAAGCATTCGCTTCCCCCTTATTGGTATCCGTCTGTGTTAAGCGGTAAAGGCGAGAATAGCGCCAGGAATCAATAGAAAGACGGTCAGTAAATAGCCAGCAACAACCGCTTTGTTTTTCATTGCCATCTCAGAGATAAGCTCAGCACCTTTGAGTGGAATCTCACGTAGGAATGGGATTCCGTAGATGAGCAAGGTTGCCAGAACATTAAACGTTAAGTGGACCAGAGCAATTTGCAGTGCAAAGACGGCGAACTCACCCGACACAGCCGTTGCGGCTAAGAGGGCCGTGATACAAGTACCGATGTTCGCGCCAAGTGTAAAAGGATAAACATCACGCACTTTCAAAACGCCTGTGCCCACGAGTGGCACCATCAAGCTGGTGGTGGTTGATGACGATTGAACTAAGACAGTCACGACTGAACCAGATACGATGCCGTGAATAGGGCCGCGACCAATCGCGTTTTTCAAAATATCGCGAGCACGGCCAACCATTAGGCTCTTCATCAGTTTGCCCATCACAGTGATGGCAACAAAGATAATTGCAATACCCAAGACAATCAGCAGGATGCCACCAATGGTGTCGCCGAAAGCACCTAACGGTTCTTTAACAGCACTCACAACGGGTTTGGTGATTGGCTTGATGAAATCAAAGCCCTTCATGCTCATATCACCGGTGTTCAGCAGTGGTGAAACCAGCCAGTGAGACACTTTTTCTAAAATGCCGAACATCATCTCCAGCGGAAGGAAAATTGCCACGGCCAGCAAATTGAAAAAGTCATGAATGGTGGCACTGGCAAAAGCACGTTTGAACTCTTCTTTGCAGCGCATATGACCGAGAGAGACCAGCGTATTGGTCACCGTGGTACCGATATTGGCACCCATTACCATAGGAATGGCGGTTTCGACAGGAAGGCCGCCTGCCACAAGGCCGACGATAATCGACGTAACGGTACTGGAAGATTGAATCAGAGCTGTTGCGACCAAACCAATCATCAGGCCAGCGATAGGGTGTGAGGCAAATTCAAAAAGTACTTTGGCTTGATCACCGGTTGCCCACTTGAAGCCACTGCCGACCATAGATACTGCTAAAAGCAGTAGATATAACATGAATGCCAAGTTAGCCCAGCGGAGCCAGCGAGTTGTCACCGAAATCGGCGCCGCTGTTGTTGTAGCTTGGTTCATCATAATTTTCTCCATTGACCGCAAGAATAGGTGTTTGGTCTGTTGTTGAAACTGAGGGCGATACTAGTGGGGTAATATTTCATTATTATTACAGTTCGGTGTCACAATGACTTTTTCTGGCGCGTTCGAGGTTTTTCGCAGTAAGATAGGTGCTTGTGTTGTTTAATATATTGATTTTTAAGTGATATTTATTTTTCTGGTGCTGGGGTTTATTTGCTTGTTGAGTGGGTGATATGTCACAAAATATGACAATATGAAATTGATATCTTCGATATTAATATGATTATCTGAGTTTTTTTTCGGATTATTCGATATGTTTGCTGCCTTTTGTCATATTTGCTATAACTATCGTTCGCACATTTTAGGTCAATCAGCATGTCACATCTCAATTATAACCACTTGTACTACTTCTGGATGGTTTGTAAACAAGGCTCGGTTACCAAAGCGGCCGACGCGCTTTTTCTCACTCCGCAAACAGTGACCGGGCAAATCAAAGCGCTGGAAGATCGGATGAAAGGCAAATTGACCAAACGCAACGGTAGAACGGTTGAGCCGACCGAGTTAGGGCAATTGGTGTTCAAATATGCCGATCGTATGTTTGGTTTAAGTTATGAGATGCTGGATATCGTTAATTACAGCCAACACTCAAATATCTTGTTTGAAGTGGGGGTTGCCGATGCCCTGTCGAAGCGTTTGGTGAGTAAGGTTTTGATGACAACGGTGCCGGAAGATGATCGTATTCATCTGCGTTGTTATGAATCGACGCATGAGTTGTTGTTAGAACGTTTGGCTCAACATAAGCTCGATATGATCCTTTCTGACTGTCCTGTCGATTCGACTCAAAGTCCCGGTTTATACAGCAAGAAACTGGGTGAAAGTAGCATGAGTTTTTTCTCATCAAGCAAACTGGACAATACGGACTTTCCCGCAATCTTAGAGCGTAAGAAATTGCTGCTGCCGGGTGGTCGAACGGCAATGGGGCGTAAAGTCATGCAGTGGTTTGACCGTCAGGGGATGCAACCTGATGTGCTCGGCGAGTTTGATGACGTGGCTTTAATGAAAGCGTTTGCCCGATACCACGACGATGTGATTTTTCTTGCACCAACCGTGTATATGTCTGAGATAGAGGACGACCGCACTTTGCAGTTGATCGGTCATGTTGAAGATTTGAAAGAAGAGTATTACGTGATCTTTGCGGAGCGCATGATTCAACACCCCGCAGTGAAAAACGTTTGTGATGCAAATTTTAGTCACTTGTTTACATGAACGAGTTCCTTCGATACTACGAATAGATTACTATCTACAAAAGTATAAACTCAAACTATAAAATTACTCTTACACAACTATCTGCAACAACCGTTGGGACATATAAGTTGTAGCTCGGGGACCAACCAATGAACTTAAAAGAAATGGAGCAGAATTCTGCTAAAGCTGTGGTGCTGTTAAAAGCAATGGCGAATGAACGGCGTCTACAAATCTTATGCATGCTGCACAATCAAGAACTTTCTGTTGGCGAGCTCTGTTCTAAACTAGAACTGAGTCAATCGGCACTTTCTCAACACTTGGCGTGGTTACGCCGCGATGGCTTAGTGTTGACACGCAAAGAAGCGCAGACCGTTTACTACACGTTAAAAAGTGAAGAAGTCAAAGCGATGATTAAGTTGCTCCACAGTCTTTACTGTCAAGAATCGCCGTGTGCGTAGGCATTAAAGATGGTTGATAGAAAAAAGCTGGCGATGCCAGCTTTTTTATTGCCTGTATTAAAAGGCAATAAAAATTCTGCAAATAAAAAAACCGGCATTAAGCCGGCTTTTTCTTCACTGAAATCAGAGCGCTATTACAGAGCTTTGATTTGTGCAGCGAAACGAGACTTGTGACGAGCAGCTTTATTCTTATGAATAAGGCCTTTAGTCGCCATACGGTCTAGGATTGGTGTAACTACAGCGAAAGCTGCAGTTGCGCCTTCTTTGTCGCCAGCAGCGATTGCAGCAACAGTTTTCTTCATGTAAGTGCGCATCATTGAACGACGGCTAGCATTGTGCTGACGACGTTTTTCAGCTTGGATAGCGCGCTTCTTAGCAGATTTGTTATTTGCCAAGGGTCTAACTCCCAAAAACTTTAGTTCGGTGACAATTTAAGGGCGAGGAATATCCCTCATTTATGCCCGATTGTCAAATGATTTGTGCAAAAACCCATCGAGCCAAAAGAACTTTTGGTAAGAAAGGTTAACGCGGTTAAGATGGCGGGGATTCTATCAGCATTTTCAGACCAATGCTAATAAATATCCGCTTCGATTCTAATAAAAGGCGGAGAAAGGTTAGGCTACGGTGAGATTTCGAGGTTATTGTGAGTAAACGACTCCTTAAGTCCGGCTTGATCGTCAGTGCTATGACGCTGATTTCAAGGGTTTTGGGCTTAGTACGCGACGTAGTTGTCGCCAATTTAATGGGCGCTGGAGCCAGTGCCGATGTTTTTTTCTTCGCCAATAAGATTCCTAACTTTCTAAGACGCTTGTTTGCCGAAGGCGCCTTTTCCCAAGCGTTTGTTCCTGTTCTGACGGAGTATCACGCCAGTGGCGACATGAACAAAACGCGCGATTTGATCGCGAAAGCGTCAGGTACTCTGGGTGTGATCGTCACTGTGGTGACCATTTTGGGCGTTCTGGGTTCAGGCGTGGTCAGTGCACTTTTCGGCGCTGGATGGTTTCTGGATTGGTTGCGCGGCGGGCCTGCCGCAGAAAAGTTTGAGCTAGCGAGCTTTATCCTCAAAATTACCTTTCCTTATCTCTGGTTTATCACTTTTGTTGCGCTGTCCGGGGCTATCCTAAACACCATGGGGAGATTTGCCGTTTCCTCTTTTACTCCAGTGTTTCTCAATGTGATGATGATCTTGGCGGCTTGGTATATTGCCCCGTATCTTGCTCAGCCGGAAGTAGGCTTAGCGATAGGGGTCTTTTTAGGCGGATTGGTGCAATTTCTCTTCCAACTGCCTTTTTTAATCAAAGCAGGGGTGTTGGTCAAACCGAAATGGGGATGGCGAGATCCGGGCGTGGTTAAAATTCGCACCTTGATGCTGCCTGCGCTGTTTGGTGTCTCCGTTAGCCAAATTAACCTTCTTTTCGACACCTTTATTGCCAGCTTTTTGCAAACCGGTTCGATCTCTTGGCTCTACTATTCTGACCGCTTGCTCGAGTTCCCGCTTGGCTTGTTCGGCATTGCGATTGCGACGGTTATCTTACCTGCGCTGTCGCGTAAACACGTTGATGCACACAGTGAAGGCTTCGCCCATACCATGGATTGGGGAGTACGTATGGTGACCTTGCTCGGCATCCCCGCCATGCTCGGACTGATGGTTTTAGCCAAACCTATGCTGATGGTACTGTTTATGCGCGGCGAGTTTAGCCCGCAAGACGTTCACCAAGCTTCTCTATCGCTGCTGGCGTACGCATCGGGCCTGCTGAATTTCATGTTGATCAAGGTTCTCGCCCCAGGGTACTACTCACGTCAGGACACCAAGACGCCAGTTAAATACGGCATTATTGCTATGGTGACCAATATGGTGTTTAACGCGATTTTCGCTTGGTTTTATGGTTATGTCGGCTTAGCGGTGGCGACAGCTCTGTCGGCATTAGTGAACATGGCGCTGCTGTATCGAGGTTTACATCTAGCTGGGGTTTACCGGATTTCTAAGCGAACCGTCTATTTTATTGCACGTTTAATCTTGGCTGGCGCAGCAATGGTTGCGGTCTTGTTGTGGAAAATGGAGCAGATGAGCACTTGGTTAGCATGGACATCGGCTCATCGCGCTGGGGAGCTACTTCTGCTGATTTTGATCGGCGCAATTGCTTACTTAATCTCGGCGTTTTTGTTCGGGATTCGGCTAAAAGACCTAAAAGCTGGGACAGAGTAAGCTCGATTAGTATATAATCCGCCAGTTTGACACTGCATAAATAGAAAAATAGAGGCACTTCGCTGTATCCAAATGGAACTGATACGAGGCATTCATAATATAAGGTCGCAGCATCGTGGCTGTGTATTAACCATCGGCAATTTTGATGGTGTCCATCTCGGGCATCAGAAAGTGTTGCGTCAGGTTTCTCTGCAAGCCAGAGCCATGTCACTGCCGTCTGTGGTCATGACTTTTGAACCTCAGCCGATGGAGTTGTTTGCCAAAGAAAAGGCACCAGCGCGATTAACCCGTTTGCGGGATAAATTTGTGCAACTTGGCAAGTTAGGACTGGATCGTTTGTTGTGTGTCAATTTCAACCGACATTTTGCCGCTCTTGATGCTGAGGCATTTATTCGCGACTTGTTGGTCGAGCGTTTGGGTGTTAAGTTTCTTGTTGTTGGTGACGATTTTTGCTTTGGCAAAGCGCGTCAAGGCAACTTCACCATGTTGCAAGAAGCAGGAAAGAAATACGGTTTTACCGTGGTTAATACTCAAAGCTTCTGTTTAGAGCAGTTACGAGTGAGCAGCACCGCCATTCGCGAGGCGTTAGCCGATGACGACTTGCCCGCTGCGGCTCAGATGCTTGGGCGGGATTACAGCATTAGCGGCCGTGTCTCTCATGGCCGGAAATTAGGCAGAACCATAGGTTTTCCGACGGCAAATATTCCGCTTAAGCGCTGTGTTTCCCCGGTTTCTGGCGTCTACGTTGTGCAAGCGTTAGGGCTTGCACAAAACGCCATTGGCGGCGTGGCCAATATTGGTCAGCGTCCGACAGTAAACGGCGTTCGTCAGCAGTTAGAAGTGCACTTATTCGACTTTCAGGCCAACTTGTATGGCAAACAGTTAGAAGTGGTACTTTTGCATAAGCTGCGTGATGAAAAAAAGTTTGAGTCTTTTGACGCACTCAAACAGCAAATTGAATTGGATGCTGAGGCAGCAAGGGTGTGGCTGCGTCAGCTAACTCGTTGAACGGTTTATTCCACCGAACAACATAATGTCTAACTTTCGCCCAATATAACGGAATTAAGAATCGATGAGTGAGTATAAAGATACCCTGAACTTACCTGAAACAGGGTTTCCGATGCGCGGCGATCTGGCTAAACGTGAGCCAGAAATGCTAAAGCGTTGGTATCAAGAAGACCTTTACGGAGCCATCCGTGAAGCGAAAAAAGGCAAGAAATCATTTGTATTGCATGATGGTCCTCCTTATGCAAACGGTGATATTCACATTGGTCACGCACTAAACAAGATTCTTAAAGACATTATTATTAAATCCAAAACACTTTCAGGTTTTGACGCACCTTACATTCCAGGTTGGGACTGCCACGGTCTACCTATCGAACTGATGGTTGAAAAGAAAGTCGGCAAACCGGGCCAAAAAGTGACCGCAGCCGAGTTTCGTGAAAAATGCCGTGAATACGCAGCAGGCCAAGTGGAAGGGCAAAAAGAGAGCTTTAAGCGTCTTGGTATCATGGGCGAGTGGGACAAACCATACCGCACTATGGATTTCGCCACTGAAGCCAACATCATCCGTGCGCTGGGTAAAATTGCCGACAACGGCCACTTACTGAAAGGGTTTAAACCGGTTCACTGGTGTACCGATTGTGGCAGCGCACTGGCAGAAGCGGAAGTGGAATACAAAAACAAAGTTTCTCCTTCTATCGACGTTCGTTTTAAAGCGGCTGATGAAGCGGCGCTGCTGGCGAAATTTGCTTTAAATGAAGGCCACGAAGGCCACGGTGACGTCTCGATCGTTATCTGGACAACCACGCCTTGGACACTGCCTGCTAACCGCGCAGTGTGTTTGCGTGAGGATCTTGAATACGTACTGATCCAAGTTGAGGGCGATGCGGCTTCAGAGCGTCAACCTGAGCGTATTATCGTTGCGGCTGAACTGGCCAAAGAGGTGATGGATCGCGCGGGTATCGAGCACTTCCACAACCTTGGTTTTGCCAAAGGTGCGGATCTTGAACTGGTTCAGTTCCAACACCCATTCTACGCGTTTACCGTGCCTGCGATCCTTGGCGATCACGTCACCACCGATTCGGGTACTGGTGTGGTTCATACTGCTCCAGGACACGGTCAAGAAGACTTTGCAGTCGGCCAAAAATATGGCCTTGAAGTGGCAAATCCTGTGGGCTCAAACGGCGTGTACCTACCAGACACTGAACTGTTTGCCGGTCAACACGTCTTCAAAGCGAATGATGCTGTCGTCGAAACGCTAAAAGAAAAAGGCGCATTGCTGCATCATCACGCTTACGAGCATAGCTACCCGCACTGCTGGCGTCACAAAACGCCCATCATCTTCCGCGCGACCCCTCAGTGGTTCGTTTCGATGGACCAAGCCGGTCTACGTGCCAAAGCACTAGAGTCGATCAAAGGCGTTCAGTGGATGCCGGAGTGGGGTCAAAGCCGCATTGAAGGGATGATCGAAGGTCGCCCAGAATGGTGTATCTCACGTCAACGTACTTGGGGTGTGCCCATTGCCCTGTTCGTGCACAAAGAAACCGCAGAATTGCATCCAAACTCGCTTGAGCTGATTGAAAAAGTGGCTCAAGTGGTTGAACAAAAAGGCATTCAAGCGTGGTGGGATCTTGACGCCGCAGAACTGCTCGGCGAAGAAGCGTCGCAGTATGAAAAAGTACTCGATACCTTAGACGTTTGGTTTGATTCTGGCGTAACACACTACGCAGTCGTTGATAAACGCGAAGAGTTCAACGGCGCACAAGCAGACATGTACCTTGAAGGTTCGGACCAACATCGTGGTTGGTTCCAGTCTTCGCTGATCTCCTCGATCGCGATGAAAGGCAAAGCGCCTTACAAGCAAGTATTGACGCACGGTTTCGTGGTCGATGGCCAAGGCCGTAAGATGTCAAAATCGATCGGTAACGTGGTCGCACCAAAAGATGTCACCAACAAGCTAGGTGCAGATATCCTGCGTCTGTGGGTTGCTTCAACTGACTATACGGGCGAAGTGGCGGTTTCTGATGAAATCCTCAAGCGTTCAGCCGATGCTTACCGTCGTATCCGTAACACGGCGCGTTTCTTCTTGGCGAACTTGAACGGTTTCAATCCAGAAACGGATATCGTGCCCGCTGATGAAATGGTTGCGCTGGATCGCTGGGCGGTAGGTCGTGCATTAGCGGCGCAGAACGAGATCGTCAAAGCGTATGAAGAGTACAACACGCACGGCGTGACGCAGCGTCTGATGCACTTCTGTTCTATCGAGATGGGTTCATTCTATCTTGACGTGATCAAAGACCGTCAGTACACCGCGAAGCGTGGTGGTCATGCACAGCGCAGCTGTCAGACCGCGCTGTACTACATCGTCGAGGCGTTGGTACGTTGGATGGCGCCAATCATGTCGTTTACTGCCGATGAAATCTGGAACCAGATGCCGGGTGAGCGTGACAAGTTTGTCTTCACTGGTGAATGGTTCGATGGTCTGTTTGGCCTTGCAGAGGGTGAAGAGCTCAACAATGCATTCTGGTCTGAAATCCAGAAAGTGCGTGGTGCGGTCAACAAACTGCTTGAAGCGGCACGCAGCGAGAAGACCATCGGTGGCTCACTACAAGCGGAACTGACGCTGTTTGCCAGCGACGATCTTGCAGCGAAAATCAACAAACTTGACGATGAGCTGCGCTTCGTTCTGCTGACTTCGGCCGCCACCGTTAAACCGCTGGGCGAGAAGTCAGACGCGGCGCAAGCCACCGACATTGAAGGTCTGTTTGTCGAAGTGCGTGCAACGGAAGCTGAGAAGTGTGACCGTTGTTGGCACCACACGCCAGACGTTGGCACTATCGCAGGTCACGAAAAAATCTGTGGCCGCTGTGTCTCTAACGTCGATGGCGAAGGCGAAGTGCGTAAGTTTGCCTAATTGTCGGCGAGCGAAAGACTGAACTTTTTATCGTAATTGCAGCCCCAGTATTCACTGGGGCTATTTTTAGGAATTAAGATGAGCGAAAAAGCACTGACGTTAAAGCAATCTGGGGTGCGCTGGCTGTGGTTAGCCTTTGTGGTGTTTGTGGCCGATATTGGCATCAAATTTGTGGTGATGGAGAAGATGGGTTACGGCTGGGCCAATCGCATTGAAGTCCTGCCATTCTTTAATTTGCTGTATGTGCATAACTATGGCGCCGCTTTCAGTTTTCTCAGTGATCAAGAGGGTTGGCAACGTTGGTTGTTCACCGGTATTGCTTTTGCGGTTACGGGCCTGTTGACCTATTGGATGAGCAAACTCTCGACGAAAGAAAAATGGAACAACATTGCTTATGCGATGATTATTGGCGGAGCCGTAGGCAACGTCTTTGATCGTTTAGTACACGGTTTTGTGGTCGATTACTTGGACTTTTTCTGGGGTAACTACCACTGGCCAGCTTTTAACTTAGCCGATGCAGCCATCTGCCTTGGCGCCGCGATGATCATCTTAGATGGCTTTCGTCGCAAAGAATCTCAATAAAAACCAATAACCCTAAGCGCTGCCCGTTGATTCGGTCAGCGCTTTTGTCTATAACGAGCAAGCAACTGCCACCGTTTTCTACAAGGAAGCCGTAACGTGACCACTATTACCCAACAATCTGCCGTAACGCTGCACTTTACGATCAAAATGAAAGACGGCTCTATCGCCGATAGCACGCACAATATGGGCAAACCAGCGAAGTTTGTCATGGGCGATGGCAGCCTGAGTGACAACTTCGAGCAGTGTCTGCTTGGGTTGCAAGCGGGCGAAAACAAGTCAATTGAACTCAAAGCGCAAGATGCTTTTGGGTTGCCCAATCCGGATCATATCCACCACATGGACCGCGCACGTTTTGTTGGCGATGCCGCGGTGGAAGTCGGTACGATCATGGCCTTTGCCGGACCCGATGGGATGGAGATCCCAGGCATCATTACCGAAATCGCCGGAGACTCGGTGACGGTTGATTTTAACCACCCACTCGCCGGGCAAGATGTGACTTTTGAAGTTGAAATTTTGTCAGTAGAATAGCCAGCCAAAAGATAACTACCCATGAGCAATGAAATGAAAATCCTGTTAGCCAACCCGCGTGGATTCTGTGCCGGAGTCGATCGTGCCATCAGCATTGTTGAGCGCGCACTGGAATTGTATCAGCCGCCGATTTATGTTCGCCATGAAGTGGTGCACAACCGTTTTGTGGTCGAAGGGCTGAAGCAACGCGGTGCGGTGTTTGTGGAGGAGCTTCATGAAGTGCCGGATAACAACATCGTCATTTTCTCTGCTCATGGTGTTTCTCAAGCCGTGCGTCAGGAAGCGAAAGAGCGCGATCTCACCGTGTTCGATGCGACCTGTCCTCTGGTCACTAAAGTGCACATGGAGGTGGCGCGCGCCAGTCGCCGCAGTATGGAAGTGGTGCTGATTGGCCACGCCGGTCATCCGGAAGTCGAAGGCACCATGGGACAGTACGCCAGCCAGCATGGCGGCATGTATCTGGTTGAAAAACCGGAAGATGTTATTGGCCTTAAAGCAGTGGTGAAAGATCCGAGCAATCTGCATTACGTCAGTCAAACCACCTTGTCAGTTGATGAGACCGCCGATGTGATTGATGAACTGCGCCGCGTGTTCCCTGATATCCAAGGCCCACGCAAAGACGATATCTGCTACGCGACACAAAACCGTCAAGATGCGGTGCGTGAGCTAGCCAGTGAGGTCGATGTGATGGTGGTGGTGGGTTCAAAGAACTCATCGAACTCAACACGCCTCAAAGAGCTTGCAGAAAAACTCGGCACGCCTGCCTATCTGACCGACTGCCCTCAGGATATACAGCCAGTGTGGTTTGACGGGAAAGTCAAAGTCGGTGTCACGGCTGGCGCCTCTGCGCCGGAAGAGTTGGTCAATCAGATCTTGGATCGCATCAAAGAGCTGGGCGCACAATCGGTTGAAGAGGTGCTAGGCCGCGAAGAGAATATGTTCTTTGAAGTGCCGAAAGAGCTGCAAATTAAGCAGGTTGATTAGAACGGTGAAACGAAGAAGGCGACCAATTGGGTCGCCTTTTGCATTTTTGCCACTTAGTGAGGCTACTGGTAATTAGTGTGGCTACTGGTAAATGCCAAGCATCTCTTTGAGTAATTTAAGATAGCGGCGACTGACCGGAATGGTAAAACCCGTGCGGGTGATGATTTCGGCTAAGCCATTTTCCAACAATTTGATTTCACTGATTGCTTTGATCGCCACCAAATATTGCCGGTGGCAGCGTACCAGTGGTGTTTTCTCTTCCAGCGTTTTTAACGTCAGTTGGGTACTGGCGGTTTGATTGATGGAGCGCACATGCACGCCACTAATATCGCTGTAAGCGCATTCGACGTTGTCCGTGGCCATGATCACAATCCGGTTGTGGCCGATACACGGGATTTGGTCCAGCGTTTCAGGGGCGATGCCGGACAAATGCTGGCTGAGCGCCGACTGGCTGGCGGCGCGATTGAGGCGCTTTACGGTCTTTTTCAGCCGCTCGGGGTCGACGGGTTTAAGCAGGTAATCAAAGGCATTGTCCTCAAACGCCTGAATCGCGTACTGATCGTAAGCGGTGACAAACACCACATACGGCATGGTTTCTGGGTCCATCATGCCGAGCAGCTCAATGCCAGTCACTTGGGGCATCTGAATGTCGAGAAACACCACATCGGGTTTGAGCTCGTTGATTTTCTTTAACCCCATGATGGCATTGGCCGCATCGCCAATCACCTCGATCTCACCCGTTTCACCCAGCAGCTCGCAAAGCTCGTCACGAGCAAAAGGTTCGTCATCAATTACCAGTGCGGTCAACATCCGTATAGTCCCTGTGTTACAGCTATTCAGCTCATCAACGCTGAGTGCGGAATGATAAAGGTCATTTTAGTAAATTGATGTGGTATCGCTTGAATTTTTAGTGCTGCATCATGACCAAAGTGATGACTCAAGCGTTTATCGACAATCTCCATGCCAAGCCCGGAGTGATCCTCACTCGGTGCTTGGTAACAACCTGCGTTGTCTTCAACGGTGATGGCGTAGCCTGTTGGGCTCTTTTCGCTGTAGATGCGCACTAAGCCGCCTTCGAGCAAGTTGGAAATACCATGCTTCACCGCATTTTCGACCAAAGGCTGCAAGGTAAAGCTCGGCAGTTTGACCTCCAGCAGTTCGGCGGCGATGTCGACTTCCACGTCGAGACGATCAGCAAAGCGCGCTTTTTCAATGCTCAGGTAGGCATTGACGTGTGCCAGCTCTTCTTTGAGCGTGACGGTATTGATGTTTTGCTTAAGGTTGCTGCGAAAGAAATGGGAGAGATTTTGTATCAGCTCGCGCGCTTTGTCAGGGTCGCGGCGGATCACGGCACTGATGGTATTGAGCGCGTTGAAGAGAAAGTGCGGGTTGACTTGCGCGTGCAGCAGTTTGATTTCCGATTGCGTCAGTAAGGTTTGTTGTTGTTGGTAATCGCCATAGAGAATTTGGCTGGAAAGCAACTGGGCAATGCCTTCTGCCATCGACATATTGATGGTGGAGAAGAGTTTACGTTTGGGCTCGTACAGCTTGATGGTGCCGACCACCTCTTTGCCAGCGCGCAGCGGAATGATCAACGCTGCGCCCAATTTACAGTCGGCAGCCAGTGAGCATTGATAGGGGCGCTCACTGCCATCGAGATAAATGATCGCATTTTGCGCCATCGAATCGAGCGTGCTTTGCGACGAGATTGGCGTGTTAGGCTTGTGGTGGTCATCACCAATACCGACAAACGCGAGGATCTTCTCTTGATCGGTAATCGCCACTGCGCCGACATTGGTCTCTTCGTAAACGATGCGGGCAATTTTTTCGGCATTGGTGCTGTTAAAGCCGCTGTGCAAGATACCGACCGAGCGATCGGCAATGGTCAGTGCGCGGCGGGAAAAGGTGGCGGAGTATTTTTCGAAGATGGTTTTTCTGTCTTGCAGAATGCTCATAAACAGTGCAGCGCCGACCGAGTTGGCAATGATCATCGGTGCGGCAATCGCCGACACCAGAGCGTAGGCTTCTGAGTAGGGTTTGGCGACCACCAGCAAGATGATCATCTGCATGATCTCGGCAAAAAAAGTGATGCCAAACACCACTGAAGGGTTAAACAGTTGTGCCCCTTTGTTTTTCTTGAGTAGATAGACATGCAATAGGCCACCGATCAGCCCTTCTGTCGTGGTGGAGATGGCGCAAGCGAGATCGGTAAAACCGCCTAAGGTGTAACGGTGGATACCGCCAGTAAAGCCAACCGCAAAACCAACCACTGGGCCGCCGAACAGCCCACCCATCACCGCACCAATTGCGCGAGTGTTGGCAATGGCATCATTGATATGCAGGCCAAAATAGGTGCCCAGAATACAAAAGGCAGAGAACAGCAGGTAGCAGAGCAAGCGGTGACTCAGGCGTGACGAGATGTTGAGCATCGGCAAGATGAGCGGGGTTTTACTCAGCATATAAGCCAACACCAAGTAAACACACATTTGCTGCAGTAGCGAGATAACCAGTTCCATAACGACTCTTCTGTGGCTGAACAGGGTTTATTGTATGGCAAAGAAAAAGAGTCTGCGACTGGGCAGACTCTTTGTTTAGGCACTCATGGCGTGGTGCTTACGCGGTTTCGGAAACGGCTTGTGGTTTTTCTTCATCCGCTAGCTCGCGCTCGCCTTTGCCTTTGGAGATTTTGATCACGTAGCCTGTTACCACCAGCGAGAAGATAAGGCCAGCAATGGTGGAAATCTGCATTGGTAAACCAAAGCCCAGCGCGCTGTTGTTGAGGATAAAGCTGACGCACACTGTGGTCATAAAGAAGGCTGGAACCGTGGTGATCCAGTGCAGCTTGTTGTGGCGTAGCAGGTAAGCCGATGCCGTCCACAGCATCATCACTGCGGTGGTTTGGTTGGCAAAACCGAAGTAGCGCCAGATGATACCAAAATCCACCTGAGTCAGAATCGCACCAAGGACGAACAGCGGAACGGCCATCAGTAGGCGATTGCGCAGAGTTTTCTGCTCCATGTTGAAGTATTCCGCTAAGATCAAACGGCTGGAACGAAACGCAGTGTCGCCCGAGGTGATTGGCAGAATCACTACACCCAAGAAGGCAATCACACCACCAAACACGCCAAGCAAACCAAATGACGCACTGTAGACCACGTTGCTAGGGCCGCCGTTTTTCACCGCTTCAGAAAGGGACTCCAGTGAACCAAAGAAAGACAGAGCAATGGCACACCAGATAAGTGCAATGATCCCTTCACCGATCATCGCGCCGTAGAAGACAAAGCGGCCATTTTTCTCATTTTCCATACAACGCGCCATCAGCGGTGATTGCGTGGCGTGGAAGCCAGAGATCGCACCACAAGCGATGGTGATAAACAGTGCAGGCCAGAGCGGCATATCGTTCGGGTTGAGGTTGGAGAACATGTCAGCGACTTGGAAATCCCCCATCACTGTGTGTTCAGGTGAAAGGGCAATCGCGGTCATCAGGCCAACCGACATGAAGATCAGCAGCGCGCCGAATAGTGGGTAAAAGCGGCCAATGATTTTGTCGACAGGCACAATCGTCGCGATGATGTAGTAAGCAAAAATGATCACCACCATGGTTGTCATGCTCACCGAGAAGCTGGTTTGATCGTTGATAAGGTTAGTAATCATGCCTGCTGGCGCAGACACAAACACCACACCGACCAGCAGCAACAAAACAATGGCAAAAATGTTCATGAAATGTTTAGCGCCATTGCCTAAGTAGCGGCCGGTGATGCTCGGCACAGAAGCGCCGCCGTTACGTACGGAGAGCATGCCAGAGAAGTAATCGTGCACCGCACCAGCAAAAATACAGCCGACCACAATCCACAACATGGCGGCCGGGCCGTAAAGAGCCCCCATGATCGGGCCAAAAATCGGGCCGACACCGGCGATATTCAGCAGTTGCACCAAATACACTTTGGGCGTTGACATCGGCACGTAGTCGACGCCATCGGTTTTGGTGTGGGCTGGAGTTTGGCGATGTTCGTTGATACCAAATACTTTCTCAACGAAAGCGCCGTAGATGAAGTATCCGCCAATCAGGGCAGCGACACAGGATAGAAACCACATCATAGCAATTTGTCCTTGGATAATAGTTAAGCTCAGGGTGGAGAGTAAGTGACTCTCTGCCCAGTTGCACTGGCTTCTAACTTGAGTGGTCGCATAGCCAGACGAGTGGTCGCTATGGCGACTCAGTGGTTTCTCGTCGGCGTGAGCGGTCTGCTGACGGGGCGAGTGGTTTATTTCGCGCTTGATGCGGCGAGTGGGGGATTTAAGTGGTAAGGTTATTGGATAAAACAATGAGTTAAGGAAAGAAAAATGAAACAGAGTGCATTAGCCTTGCTGCTGGTGGCCTTGGTCGGCTGCGCGTCGAGTACCGAAGAGTTGGCCAAAGCGGGCGAGTGGTATCAGGTCGGCTATCAAGATGGGGTGAATGGGCGCACCCAACGCAGCTTTAAAGCACTCGCTGCGCTGGGTGAGGTGAATAAAAGCGATTATGACCAAGGCTATCTGCAAGGCGTGGATGAATATTGCAACGCGGATTTTGCCTATCAAATTGGCCTGTCGGGCTCCTATTACGAAGGGGTGTGCGAAGGTACCGAACAGGCGCAGCGCTTTCGCATGGAGTGGCAACGTGGCTGGAATGAGTACCAGCAATGAAACGGTGATGGAACGACAAGAAACATAATCAACATCGATTGAGCGCAACAGCGAGGGCAGGGATATGCAAGCAGAAACCGCAGCACTTTGGCTAGCAGGAATTGGCGTCGTTGGGCTCGCCTGCCAATGGTTGGCATGGCGTTTAAAGCTTCCGGCCATTTTATATTTGTTGCTGGCGGGCTTGTTGGTCGGGCCCGTGAGCGGCCTGTTACAACCGGAGCAACTGCTTGGCGATTTGCTCTTTCCCATGGTGTCGCTGGCGGTGGCGGTGATTCTGTTTGAAGGCAGTCTGACACTTAACTTTCGTGAAATCCGTGGTGTAAGCAACACGGTGTGGAGCATAGTGACTGTGGGCGCCGTGGTTTCATGGGGATTGACCAGTAGCGCCACGCATTACTTACTCGGGTTTGATTGGCCCTTAGCACTGCTGTTTGGCAGTTTGACAGTGGTAACTGGCCCGACGGTGATTGTCCCCTTGCTACGAACGGTGCGCCCGAGTACGCGGCTGGCGAACATTTTGCGCTGGGAAGGGATCTTGATAGATCCGCTTGGCGCGCTGTTTGTCGTCATGGTGTATGAGTTTATTGTCTCGAGCAGCGAGACGCACAGCTTGATTGTCTTAGCCTGGATTTTGCTGATTGGCTTAGGCATTGGCATCGTTTCAGGGCAACTGTTGGCGACGGTTTTGCGTCGTGGTTGGTTACCTGAATATTTGCAGCCGTTTGCGGTCTTGACTATGGTGCTCGGCGTGTTTGCACTGTCGAATCATCTTGAACATGAGTCTGGTCTGCTCACCGTCACGGTCATGGGAATGTGGATCGCTAATGCCCGTGGAGTAGACATCAAGCACATTCTGCATTTTAAAGAGCACCTCACCATCTTATTTATCACCGGGCTGTTTATTCTGCTGGCGGCAAGAATCAAAGCGGACGACTTCGCCACTTTGGGCATCAGTGCGCTGTTGCTATTTGTGTTTATCCAGTTGGTGTCACGTCCGGCTTCGATTTTTATTGCCACGCTGCGCAGCTCTCTCAGCTTCAAGGAAAAAAGCTTTCTCGCTTGGGTTGCGCCGCGCGGTATTGTCGCGGCGTCCATCTCCTCGCTCTTCGCCATCAAGTTGGACTCGCTTGGCATGTCTGAAGCAGCATTACTGGTGCCACTGACCTTCATGGTGATCATCGGTACTGTGGTGTTGCAAAGCGCTTCGGCGCGGCCCATGGCAGTGGCACTCGGCTTGGCCGAACCCGCACCTAAAGGTTTTTTGATTATCGGGGCTAATGATGTGGCCCGCACACTGGCGCTGGCGATCAGCAAATACGATTGCCGTGTGATGCTGACGGATTCCAACTGGGATTACATTCGTCAAGCGAGAATGGCTGGGCTGGAGCATTACTACGGCAATCCGGTTTCTAGCCATGCAGATGAGTATTTGAATTTGATTGGCATTGGCCATGTGGTGGCACTGAGTCCAGACCGTTACTTTAACATCATGGCCTGTATGCATTTTATGAATGACTTCAGCGATAAGCGGATTTTCTGCTTGTATGACCAAGCCAGTAGCGCGTCGAGCAACGGTGACAAGCATGCCGTTTCAGAGGATTACAAAGGCTTGCCCTTTCTTGGCTCATCGGTCAGCTATAAGAAACTGGCCAGCTTGATCAATCAGGGGGCAGAAGTGCGACACACTAAGCTGAGTGACAACTACACTTACGCCGATTATCGGCAGACCCACGCAGCGAACTTCGTCTTGCCGCTGTTTGTGGTGGATGGCAACGGACGAGTGCAGATTTGCCACAATAGTGATCACTTTGCGCCCAAAGTCGGTGAAACGGTGGTTTCCTTGATTAAGGAGCAAACGGCGGAAAACAAAGTCAGCGAGAGCAAAGCGACTTAAAAAAGTGACCAGAGAAAAGTCAGCAGCAGAAAGCTCAGACAAAAAGGTGGCAGCTCAATCGGCCACCTTGCTCTTTTCTGCAGTTATGCTTTTGGATAAAGCACGCCAAGGCAGGCAAGGCGGCTTGCGCCTGTCACCTCAGGCAGATTGCTGGGCAGGCGATGCACGTGGCGATACGCCAGCCAAGCAAACGCCATAGCTTCCATGTTATCGCCATCGACGCCTTTCTCGCTCGTCGTCGCGACTTGCCACTGTGGCAAGCATTGCGCTAAGCGCTGCATCAAAAGTGGATTGCGCGCCCCGCCGCCACACACCAGCAGTTGCGGGTTCGCTCCAAAGGCATGTTTTTCGACTTCGTTGGCGATTGTTAGCGCCGAGTACTCGCACAAGGTGCGCTGCACATCTTCGACTGAGCAATCATGAGTGCCGATCATCCCATCCAGCCATTCGCTATTAAACAGCTCGCGCCCGGTACTTTTGGGGGGCTGCTTGGCCAAATAAGGCTCCTGTAACAGACGCGCCAGCAAGTGGCGATCCACTTCTCCTTGGCAGGCGAGTCGCGCGTCTTGGTCATAGCTTCGCTGCGTGTGCCTTTCACACCACGCATCCATTAGCATGTTGCCGGGGCCAGTATCATAACCGCAGACCCTTTGTTTTGGATGAAGCACGGAGATATTGGCGATGCCGCCGATGTTCAACACCACGGTAGTTGAGTCCTGCATGGCAAAGATGGCTTGGTGAAATGCCGGTACCAGCGGCGCACCTTGACCACCTAAAGCGATGTCTTTGCGACGAAAATCCGCCACGGTGTCAATCTCAGTGCGCACCGCGATAATATTGGCATCGCCCAGTTGAGTGGTAAACGGAGATGGCCCGGTGGGCTGGTGAAAAACAGTTTGCCCATGATTGCCAATCGCGCTCACTTGGCTGGCTTGTATGCCCGTTTTGTTCAGAAGTGCGAGTACGGCATCGGCAAACAGGTGGCCGAGTTGGTGGTCAAGCTCACCCAGAGTGCGCAAATCGGTACTTTGCCCAGTACAGACAGAAAGCAGTTGCCGCTTTAACGACGTTGGTAGTGGGTGATCGTGGTGCGCGAGCAAGCGCACTTGCCCTTGGTTGATTTCAACCAGCGCAGTGTCGACGCCATCCATGCTGGTTCCCGACATCACACCGATATACAGCTCTTTCTCTTGCATCCTGATTTCCCCGCCGTTTTTCCTCGTGCAAAGCATTGTAATGCAAATTCATTCGGAATAACCTCATTTAGTTTTAACCAATATCAGTTGTTTGGAGAGAGAAAATGGGACCGTTATGGGTAGATGTCGCAGGTTACGAACTGGATGCAGAAGATAAAGAAATTCTTGCTCATCCGACTGTTGGTGGCTTGATTCTGTTTACGCGCAATTATCACGACAGTCAGCAACTGCAAGCCTTAGTGGCGTCGATTCGCCGCACAGTCAAGCGCCCGTTTCTGATTGGCGTCGACCAAGAAGGTGGACGAGTACAGCGTTTTCGCGAAGGTTTCTCACCCATTCCTGCTGCGGCTGAATACGCCAAGCATGCGCAAGGGGAAGCACTCGCGCGCATGGGCGGTTGGTTGATGGCGGCCGAGCTGATTGCGCACGATATCGACCTCAGTTTTGCCCCGGTGCTGGATAAAGGCTTTGCCTGCAAAGCGATTGGTAATCGGGCCTTTGGTGAAGAGACACATACCATCTTGCGTCACAGCAGTGCTTATATGCAAGGGATGCGCAGTATCGGGATGGCGACTACAGGCAAGCACTTCCCCGGTCACGGTGGCGTGATTGCCGATTCGCACTTAGAGACACCGATTGATGAGCGCGATGACCTATGGCAAGAGGACATGGCGATTTTCAAAGCGCAAATTGAGGCAGGAATGTTGGATGCCATGATGCCCGCGCACGTTATCTATCCTCAGTATGATTCTCAGCCTGCCAGCGGATCATCATATTGGTTAAAACAGGTACTTCGCCAAGAATTGGGCTTTAAAGGGCTGATTTTCTCTGATGATCTTACTATGGAAGGCGCGGCTGTGATGGGAGGCCCAGCAGAGCGGGCCAAGCAAGCGTTACACGCCGGATGTGACATGCTACTGATGTGCAATAAGCGTGACGCGCAAGTCGCAGCGCTAGATAGTTTGCCCATCACTTCTGTGCCTAGCGCGGCAGCACTATTGAAGAAGCAGAGCTTTACTTTAGACGAGTTGACGCGCTCTCAAGAGTGGAAAACAGCTCGTGATGCCCTGCAGCGTTTGTTGCCATAAAAGTGAGAAAAGAACCGCTTAAGCGATGAATTCTCATCGATACGCATTTTATCTTTTGTGTAATTAAAAATTTACACTAAATGTTTTTTTATCTTTACGGTTGATTTTCTTTTCTAGCCTGTTATTTTGTCATCAAGGTTGATTGAGCTGCCTTATGGATTTTAGTTGTAAAAAATAATATACAGGTTGAGAGTTATGCGTAAAAGTGAGTTGAGTAATATTAATATCAGTGATGAACAGATTCTGATCACGCCCGATCAGTTAAAAGCCAAGTTGCCGCTCAGTGACAAAGCGCGTGGCTTTATTCAGCAATCACGCAATACCATCGCGAACATTATCCATAAGCAAGATCACCGCTTGCTGGTGGTTTGCGGCCCTTGCTCAATTCACGACCTTGCCGCGGCGAAGGATTATGCACGTCGATTAAAAGCACTCTCACAACAACTTGATGATCAACTGTATATTGTTATGCGTGTTTACTTTGAAAAGCCGCGCACCACTGTGGGTTGGAAGGGGCTGATTAACGATCCTCATCTGGATGGTAGTTTCGACATTGAACACGGCTTGCATGTCGGCCGTCAGCTTTTAGTGGAATTGGCTGAAATGGAGATCCCGCTCGCGACCGAAGCGCTCGACCCTATTAGCCCGCAGTACCTTGCTGATACCTTCAGTTGGGCCGCGATTGGAGCTCGAACCACGGAATCGCAAACTCACCGTGAAATGGCGAGTGGCCTTTCGATGCCAATTGGTTTCAAAAACGGCACTGATGGCAGTTTGTCTACGGCGATCAATGCGATGCAAGCGGCTTCGTCAAGCCACCGTTTTATGGGGATCAACAGCGAAGGTCAGGTGGCACTTCTGACTACGCAAGGCAACCCAAACGGTCACGTGATTTTGCGTGGCGGTAAGCAGACTAATTACGATTCAGTGTCCGTGACTGAGTGTGAGCAAGATATGGCGAAAATGGGCTTGGATGCGTCATTGATGGTCGATTGTAGTCACGCCAACTCACGTAAAGATTACCGTCGTCAGCCTTTGGTCGCGGAAGATGTGATTCATCAGATCCGCGAAGGCAACAAATCGATTATTGGTTTGATGATTGAAAGCCATATTAACGCAGGCAATCAATCGTCGGAACTGCCACTGAGTGAAATGCAATACGGGGTTTCTATCACCGACGCCTGTATTGATTGGGATACCACAGAGGCACTGCTGCGCAAAGCGCACAAAGAGCTAGTGCCATTTTTACAACAACGTCTGAAGTAACAGTAAACAAGGGATATCATGGCTGTTGAACTCAACGCATTGCGCGATCAAATTGATGCCGTCGACAAACAAATGCTGGAACTGCTCGCGCAGCGTCTCGCTTTGGTGGAAAAGGTGGGAGAAGTGAAAAGCCAGCACGGCTTGCCCATCTATGCCCCCGATCGAGAAGCGGCCATGCTGGCATCACGCCGAGCAGAAGCTCAGGCAATGGGCATTCCCCCGCAATTGATTGAAGATATTTTGCGTCGTGTGATGCGCGAGTCCTACGCCAGTGAAAAAGATTCCGGTTTCAAGTGCCTCAATCCAGAACTGCGCTCGGTGGTGATCATTGGTGGTCATGGCCAATTGGGTGGGTTGTTTGCGCGCATGTTCCGTTTGTCAGGTTACGGCGTAAAAGTGTTGGGTAGCCAAGATTGGCCACGTGCCGATGAGATCCTTGATGGCGCGGGCTTAGTGGTTGTCACTGTGCCGATTCATTTAACCCAAGGCGTGATCGATAAGTTAGGGAATCTGCCGCAAGACTGCATTTTGTGCGACCTGACCTCCATCAAAGCCAAGCCATTGCAGGCGATGCTCAATGTGCATCGCGGGCCAGTTGTCGGCTTACACCCGATGTTTGGCCCAGACGTACCGAGCTTGGCCAAGCAGGTGATTGTCTGCTGCGATGGCCGAGACAGCGAAGCCTATCAGTGGCTATTGCAACAGTTTGTTATTTGGGGAGCGAGCGTGTGTCAAATCGATGCGGCGGAGCATGATCATGGCATGACCTTGATCCAAGCGCTACGCCACTTTACCTCGTTCGCTTACGGGATGCATTTGAGCAAAGAGAATCCGAGCCTAGACAAGTTGATGAAACTCAGCTCACCGATTTATCGCTTAGAGCTGGCGATGGTCGGCAGGCTTTTTGCCCAGGATCCGAATCTGTACGGCGACATCATTCTCTCTTCCGAAGAGAATATTGAGATGATCAAACGTTTCCATCAACGCTTTGGTGATGCGCTTGCTCTGCTTGAGCAGCATGATAAAAGCAGTTTTGTTGAGAGCTTCAAACAGGTCAGCCAGTGGTTTGGCAGCTATTCGCAGCAATTTATGGCCGAGAGCCAAAACTTGCTTAAACAAGCGAATGATAACATTCATCGCGGATGAGGCCGTTGCCTTCGTGACCCAAAACGAAAAGAGCAGCGCGAAGCTGCTCTTTTGTTATTGGCGGTTTGGTTAGTTGGTTTGCAGTGGCTCGACACTGGGCGTTTCTTCGCTGGCAACCGTTTCGATGCTCGCATCGCGATAGGGTGAATTAGTCAGATTGACTTGCAGGCGCACCACGCTGCTGATCATCTCCACCAAAGGTGCCCACTTCACTGTTTTCTCTTTTTCAAACAGATGATTGAAGTTTTCTGGTGTCCAATCCATCAAGTATTGCGGGTTAAGTGCCCGACCAAGAAAACGCACTTCGTAATGCAGGTGAGGGCCCGTGGAATTGCCAGAGTTTCCACAGGTGGCAATCACATCACCTTTACTGACGAACTGGCCACTTTTCACTTTGAAATGCTGCAAATGCGCATAGGAACTCATAAAACCAAAAGAGTGACGCATGGTCAGGAAGTTGCCAAAACCGTTTTTGCTCGGGCGCACCGTTTCTACCACACCATCAGCCGGCGCGACGATCTCTTCGCCGCGTTTACAGGTGAGATCAATCCCCGTGTGTGTGTGGCGTTTTCCGGTGATCGGGTTAGTGCGACGACCAAAAGAGGAGGAGATGCGCTGATAAGCCATCGGCGTATCATTAGGCAATAGGCGGAACATGGTCGCGCGCACCGCTGAGTCGACCGCCGCGGCATCGATGCGGTTCTCGAGATTGGCTTCGTCAATCAGCAGCTCTTCGTCGGCAAGACCGAGCACGGATTCCACATCAAAGACACGTTTGCCAAGTAATTGGATTTGATTGCTTTTCTCGGTCAAGGATTGGGAAAGCGTGTGGTTTACATCCAACTGCTCTTGATATTCCATCTCTAACTGCTGCTTTTCAGCAGTGAGATGAGCGATTTGTGACTGCAGAGACTGCGATTCACCGCTTTGCTTTTGGTACAAATACCAACCACCACCGAGTGAGATCGGCAGGGCGGTCAGGGAAAGCAAAATGGTAAAGACAGTGCCTTTAGCCAAATAAAAAAACTGATCCCCATTTTGAGTGGGGATCTGCATGGTAATTTTCTTGGACATCGTTACTTCGACTTATCGAGCAGACAATTAGTCTTCAAGCTCACCGAGATCAGAGAGAAATTCTATTTCTCTGTGCAGGAGAGCATCATCACCGACATTGAGTTCAACCAAGCGTTTCAAATGGCTGATACTTTCGATATCAATGTGATTAATCTTAAGTCTAATCGTCTGTTGATCAAAGCCTACTACCGCTGCTTCGAGACTAATATCAATATCACTATCTGAAAGTGTGAAGTACACCAACACCAGATCGTCGTTGTTTAACGTGTGAATTGAGTCTGTTCGCAATAACAACCCGTGCAATGAGAGATCCTGAATGGTGGTGTCTAGCACCAGATCACCTTGCACCAGACGCGCTGGAACTTGATAGATAATTCGGGAAAATCGACGTCGTTCAGCCATGTTTACTCTCTCAATTGACGATTCAGGGCTGCTTGGCAACAGGAAACATAAGACCGTGTTTGCAATAAAGGCCGCTATATTAGCGGCCCTTGCACAAATTTCAAGCAGTAATGAGTTATTTGGTAATACGCTTGTATTTGATACGGTGAGGCTCTGCTGCCGCTGGACCAAGGGTCTTTTTCAGCCACTCCATGTACTCAGTATAGTTGCCTTCGTAGAAGTTGACCTGACCTTCATCACGGTAATCAATGATGTGCGTGGCGATACGGTCAAGGAACCAACGGTCGTGCGAGATCACCATGGCACAGCCAGGGAACTCAAGCAACGCTTCTTCCAACGCACGCAGTGTTTCAACATCGAGATCGTTGGTCGGTTCGTCGAGTAGCAGAACGTTGCCGCCTGCTTTTAGTAGCTTCGCCAAGTGCACGCGGTTGCGCTCACCACCGGATAGCTCACCGATGATCTTCTGTTGATCGACGCCTTTGAAGTTGAAGCGAGAGCAGTAGGCACGCGCTTGGATTTCAAAGTTATTGATCTTGATGATATCAGCGCCTTCAGAGATCTCTTTGAACACGGTGTTTTTGTCGTTCATCGAATCACGGAACTGATCAACCGACGCCAGTTTCACCGTATCACCCATTTCGATGGTGCCGGAATCGGGTTGTTCAACACCGCTGAGCATCTTGAACAGTGTCGATTTACCCGCGCCGTTCGCACCAATGATGCCGACGATGGCGCCTTTAGGAATGCTGAAAGAAAGGTTGTCGATCAACACGCGACCGTCAAACGATTTGGTCAGGTTTTTCACTTCGATGACTTTATCACCTAAGCGCTCACCTGGCGGAATGAAGAGCTCGTTGGTCTCATTACGTTTTTGATGGTCAGTGCTTTGTAGCTCTTCAAAGCGAGCCATACGCGCTTTTGATTTTGCCTGACGGCCTTTTGGATTCTGGCGAACCCATTCCAGCTCTTTCTCAATGGTTTTTTGGCGCGCTTTTTCTTGAGACGCTTCTTGTTGCAGACGCGCATCCTTCTGTTCTAGCCAAGAGGTGTAGTTGCCTTGCCAAGGAATACCTTCACCACGGTCCAGTTCCAGAATCCAGCCAGCGGCGTTATCTAGGAAGTAACGGTCGTGGGTGATGGCCACTACGGTACCGGAGTAATCCACTAAGAAGCGCTCTAGCCAAGCCACTGACTCTGCGTCCAAGTGGTTGGTTGGTTCGTCGAGCAGCAACATGTCTGGTTTTTCCAGCAACAGGCGACAAATCGCAACGCGGCGACGTTCACCACCCGACAAGTGGGCAATTTTTTGATCCCATTCTGGCAGGCGTAGTGCATCTGCTGCACGCTCCAGCGCGTTGTCGAGGTTGTGACCGTCTTTGGCTTGGATCAACGCTTCTAATTCGCCTTGCTCTTTGGCCAGTGCATCAAAATCTGCATCCGGATCAGCGTAGGCCGCATAAACCTCATCCAAACGTTTCAGCGCGCCAGCGACATCACCAACCGCTTCTTCGACCACTTCACGTACGGTTTTGCTCTCGTCTAGCACAGGTTCCTGTGGCAGATAGCCAACTTTTAATCCCGGCTGAGGACGTGCTTCACCGTCAATATCGGTGTCGATGCCCGCCATGATGCGTAGCAGGGTAGATTTACCAGAACCGTTTAGACCCAAGACACCGATTTTTGCGCCTGGGAAGAAGCTAAGAGAAATGTCTTTCAGAATTTGACGCTTAGGTGGCACGATTTTGCTCACCCGCGACATGGTATATACGTATTCAGCCATTGCCGATCGTTCCTAAGATTAAAATCCACGTAAGACCGCCATTTTATATCAACTGACGCCCGTTTGTTACTGTCGAAGGTGATTTTAGTCGCCTAGAATCAAAGCGCAATCTGACTGGCGATGGTCTGTCAGGTGTTGGTCAAGTGAGTTTCCCCTCCAACGGTGTTTCATTAAAATGAAATCACTATTATTTACATCTGTCACCTTTACAAAGGTGTAATGAATAAGAGTAAATAGATGCATATCGTCGCTTGCGCCTCTTAAAAAGCAAGAGGGCTTAAGATCGGGAATTTAGAAGTGACGACAAAACGTCAGAGGATATGACTCTAATGAGACTGAATTTTTTAAGACTGCCCAAACCTTGTCGAGCTTTGGTGGGTCTTTTGTGTGGGCTGACTGGAGTAACGGTGAGCGCCGCTGATATCGCGAGCTTGGAAAAGCAGAGAGAAATGTATCAACAAGCGCAACAAAGTCTAGACAACAAAGATCTAGAGGAATTTGCCAAGTTGCGTCCGCAATTGGACAGTTATGCCTTAACTCCTTATCTCGATTACCGTGTTTTTTTGCTGCAACTGAAAGACAAAACGCCAGCTGAGGTGGAACATTTTATTGCCCAATCAGAGGATTATCCTTTCTCTGGGCGTATTCGTGCACCTTATCTTGATGCGCTTTATCAAGCGCAGGATTGGAAAAATGTCCTGACGTTTCAACGCCAAGAGCCTAATGGAGAGAGTTATCAGTGCATTTACTACTATGCGCATTACCAGCAAGGGGCGCGAGATAAAGCCTTTGCCGCAGCCAAACGGCTATGGTTGAGCGGTCAAGGGGTAGCGGATGAGTGCGATCACCTGTTTGCCGTTTGGGAGCAAGCCGGTCTTCGCAGTGATGAACTCATCTTGCAGCGCATGTTACTGGCGTTTGAAGAGAAAAATGGCAACTTGATGACTTACCTGATGAAGTTGCCACAGAGTGCTAAGGCGCAGAAGCAAGCGCAGCAGATGAAAGCGTTATTTACTCAACCTGAATCGGTTGCTGAGTTTGCCAAAAAAAGCAAAGCCAACGATTTCAACCGTATGCAAGTGGTGCACGCGTTTAAAAAACTAGCCCGCAAGGATGTGGTCGGGGCACAAGCCGTCTTGAGTGATGTGGTCAAAGCGCAAAAAATACCCAAGCCACAAGCGCAAGAGTTGGCAGAGTATGTGGCATTTCGCTTGATCAATACGGACGATGCGAAACTAGCGGCGTGGAGAGACAAGACACTAGCCCAGTCATCACGGCAGACATTGATTGAAAGGCGCGTGCGCTTAGCGATACAAGAGGCCGATTGGGCGGGCGTGCGGCAGTGGATTTTACGTCTGGATGACGAACATCGCCAATCGCTTCGTTGGCAATATTGGTTGGGGCGTAGCGACATCGCGCTTGGCAAAATAACGCAAGGTAAACAGCGTTTAGAGTCACTGCTCGGGCAGCGCAATTTTTACAGCGTGGCGGCCGCCAAAGAGGTCGGGCAGTCGATTGAATATCCCGTCACGACCTTAACACTGGAGAGCGAACGGATCGCCCCTTTTCGAACATCGCTACAGCGGATCGAAGAGTTGATCGCACTGGATAAAATTGCCGCCGCGAAGAGCGAGTGGCGTTACTTGCTCTCGCGAACTGACGATGACACCCAAGCGATGCTTGCCGTGTACGCCGCTTCCAAGCGTTGGTACCATTTAACCGTTACCGCCAGTATTTCTGCCAAAATGTGGGACAATGTGGAAGTGCGTTTTCCCGTAGCGCATCGCTGGTGGTTTAATTTTTACGCCAATAAACACAATATTGATCCGATCACCTTGATGTCTCTGGCAAGGCAAGAGAGCGCGATGGATGTGGAAGCAAGATCGCCAGTCGGTGCGCGCGGCATCATGCAGATCATGCCCTCAACGGCGCGCTACACCGCGAAGAAATATCAGTTGAGTTACACCGGAGAGGACGAGTTATATCAGGTGGGGAAAAACATCGAAATTGGCAGCCACTATTTGAATGGGCTCCTTGAGCAGTACGATAATAATCGAATTTTTGCGTTTGCGGCTTATAATGCCGGACCTAACCGAGTAAATAGCTGGCGTGAGCGCACGGGCGGAAAATTGGATGCGTACGCCTTTATCGAAGCGATTCCGTTTAAAGAGACCCGTGGCTACGTGCAAAATATCCTGATGTTTGAGAACTACTATCGGGATATTTTGGGGGTTGATGGTGCGTTTCTCAATCAGCATGAACTCGAAACCAAGTATTGAAGTAGGTAGAGAATGTCGCAGCAACCCGAGTATTCAGACTGGCAGCAAATCATTGAACTGGTTAAACACAGTGTCGAGCAGGGGCAGCATGAGATGTTGCTGACCATGTTGATGACCCCGGATGAAAGAGAAGCGTTGCTTTCTCGGGTGAACATTGTGCGCGAGTTGTTGAAAGGCGAGCTTTCTCAGCGTCAGATCAGTCAACTGCTGGGCGTTGGCGTGGCAACAATTACCCGTGGTTCTAACGAACTCAAAGCGCGTTCTGATGAAGAGAAAGCGGTGTTAATGACCTTGCTGGAGGCCAATAAAAAAGGCGGATAATCCGCCTTTTTTAACCCTTGCTTGCCAAATTGGCCGGGAAATGTTGTGGGTTGGTAAAAGGGATCAAGGCCAGAATCAAAGCTTGGTGATAAACCGAACTGCGCGTGAGAAGGTTTTGCGTCAGCAAGCTGATTGCGCCTCCTTTTTGCTTGATGTTGTCGGTGCCAAACACCTCGTCCATCACATCGCCCAGCTCATTGGCATCGGCAAGCTTTGCCAGCACCGCGGGGGGCAGCATTAAACTGGCCGAGCGTGATTCGCCGCGATGAGTGTTCGATTCAATCACCATCCAGGCAAAGGTCACATCACCCTCAATGCCCGCTTCCAAGCCCACATAATAATCGCCATCACTGACCGCTTGTTTGGCATTTTTTACCCGATTGAGTGCGCCCAAATGGGTTTCTTCATCGCTCATCGGTTGGTCTGCCACCTCACTGGGGACGCTTACACCACTGAAGGTAAAACTGCGCTGTGGAAAGGCTTGTTGAAAGGCGCTTTCAACTGCACTGAGCTTAGCTGGGTTGAGTGACGCGATAATCACTTTTTGAGTTGCCATGATCTTTTTACTCACCGTGGTTCATTTGCTACTGTCAGGCTAGTTTGACTTGGGTCGGTTTGACATTTTCACTCGGATAGCAGCCAAGTACTTTCAAGTGTTTCGTCAGCTTGGTGAGCTCATTGAGCGCAAGCTGCATACTTTCGGAATCTAGGTGTGCTTCTAAGTCCACATAGAACATCTCTTCCCAAGGATTGCCCATAATAGGACGCGACTCCAGCTTAGTCATATTGATGCCGTAGCGTTGCAATACCAGCAAGGTTTCGACCAGCGAGCCCGCCTTTTGCGACGTCGACATAATCAGGGTCGTTTTCGCTGGGATTTGTGCAGAGACTTCCACCGGCTTACGCGCAACCACGATAAAACGCGTGTGGTTCTCTGTTTGGTTCGCGATGTTGCCTTGGATAGGTTGCAGGCCATACAGCTTGCCACTGGAAGCATTGCCAATGGCGGCCACATCATCGCGATTCAGCTCTTGCACTTTCTTCATCGCATCGGCGGTGCTGGCACAAGATTCGAGTGTGACCCCTTTTAGACGGCTGAGAAACTCGCTGCATTGCTGGTGTGGTTGTGGGTGTGAGTAAAGTACTTTGATCTGTTCAAGCCGCAGCTCTTTGGTCGCTACCAAACAGTGTTCAATCGGTTGGGTCAATTCACCAACAATATAGAGTGTGGTGTGTTGCAGCAGATCATACACCTCGTTGATCGAACCTGAGCTGGTGTTTTCAATCGGCAGAACGCCGAAATCAGCATGACCGGATTCAACGGTTTGCGTCACCTCTTTGAAATGTTCACAGTTGAGCTCAATCAGTTCCGTGTTCTTACGGCTAAAATACTCTCGACTGGCCAGGTGTGAATAAGAGCCTTTTGCACCCAGAAAGGCGACGCGCGCGAGTGGTTTGCGACTTTGCTCTGGATTCAACAGATTCTGCAGATAAGATTGTTGCAGCAGTACCGAGTCTTCAATGATGGTATGAAACAGCTTGGTAATATATTGAGCATCAAGCTGATATTTTTCTCGTCCATTGGTGATCAGCTTAACCAGTAATTGCTGCTCACGGCTGGCATCTCTCACGGGTTTTGAGGTTTCCACTTTGCTTTTCGCCACCTCAATACTGAGTTTACGGCGCTCCGAGAGGAGGCTAAGCAATTGGTCGTCGAGGTCATTTAAGCGCAGACGGATCTCTTCAAGTGAGATTGGCTGGTCAGTCATCGTGGTATTCCTTATAAAAAAGCCCCCCGAGTTGGGAGGCTTTCTGTTTGTTTTTGACTTTTCTTTCACAAACGGCTTTGCCTCCGGCGGTTAGGGGAGGAAAAAGAAGTCAAAAATAAACAGTAGATTGAATTGCATAAATATCTTTCTTGGTTACGTTTAACCACACAATAAGCAAGCAGGCGTGGAGCGTCAAGCAAAAAAATAGCGCCTCTCGGCGCTACTTCCTCTCACAAAATGAATTCGTTTTATTCGTCTTCTTCTTCAACCAACTCAGGTTTTTCGGCGCGACGCGCTTCGGATTTGTGCTGTAGTTTGTTTAGCTGTCTTTCCAGTTTTTGCTCCACTTCATTAATGGCAGCATACAAATCGTCGTTAACCGCTGAAGCGATAAGTTGACCTTTAGGAACCTTAATCACGGCCTCAAATTTTTTCTGTTTGTTCGGTTCTTCGCTAAAGGTGGCTTGGCAACTGATGATGTCCGCTTGCCATTTTTCTAGCTTCTTAAATTTGCTCTCAATGTGAGTGCGGATAGCAGAGGTGATGTCAATGTTTTTACCAGTGATGTTTACTTTCATAGATGCTTTCCTCTGTGGTATCCCTCATGGGTTGACTCCAGATTACGACTTTGAACTAAAAAAAATGTGACCGAGATCATTATTTATTATGGTGTTTTAAGTGGCTAAACAGAATGTGATCTTAAGCAAGGCTTGTCGATTTTTCTTATGAAAAAGCTTGAGATTCGTTTGGAAAGCAGTAGATTGAATCGAGTAGTTCGCTGAAATTAAACCATTTTTCAGGGATTTTTTACTGCCTAAGTAAAATCTGTAGTCAAATTGCACCAAGTGAAAAATGTGATCGCCACCCGTGGGCAAGAGAGAATGAAAAAAACGCCGCTGAATATCTCAGCGGCGTTTTTGCGTTTGTAAACGGAATCATCAAAAGAGGCGTATTAGAGTGGATTGAGGCGCATCAGCTCTTTTGTTCTTGCAACCGCATCTTCTAGTCCCAACTGTTGGTAGGCTTTAAGTTGAATTGCCAAAGATTTTCTCGCTGCAGTGGTATCTGGATAGGTTTTCTGCAACTCTTGGCAGCGATTAATCGCTGCAATCCAAGCTTCGCGGCGCAAATAATAATCCGCCGTCGCAAGGTCATACTCCGCTAAACGATTTTTCAGCGCAAATAGGCGTTTTTGTGCATCTTGCGCGTATGGGCTGTCTGGATAGCGCTCAAGCAGCTTCTTAAAATCATCAAATGCTTCTTTGACAGGCTCAGGATCGCGATCGCTGCGATCAACGTTAAACAGGTCATGCATAAAGTTGCGATCTTGCGCCATGTGGGTAAGGCCGCGCATGTAAAGTACCCAATCCATTTTCTCATGGGTTGGATTGAGCCGCGTAAAGCGGGCGATCGTTGCCAGCCCTAGGGCGAGGTCGTCGTTCTTGTAATAGGCATAAATCAAATCAAGCTGCACTTGCTCCGAATAAGCACCAAACGGATAACGGGAGTCGAGCGCTTCAAGTTTCTCAATCGCCGTTAGCCAGTTACCACTTTGAAGAGAAATTTGTGCCTCTGAATACAGCTCGGCTGGTGGCACATCAGGGACAATTTGTTCACTGCTTGAACATCCAAACAGCAGTGATACCGCCAAAAGGCCTGATAAAGTATGGTGTTTCATGTCAGGAGTCGATTCCTTGATTCTAAATATTTCTTAAGCTTCCGTTACTTTCTCGTCAGTAACGGATACAATGAACAACAACTATTTTTCCACAGTAGTGAGCATTAGTCTCACAGTTTTTAAAAAAGTTCGATATGGCTCAGCAGATTGAATTAACAAATACCGTAAAAGATAGCCAATTGGGTCAACGACTTGATCAGGCTATCGCAGAATTGTTCGCCGATTTTTCTCGTTCGCGCCTGAAAGAGTGGTTGTTGGACGGAAAAGTAAAAGTGAACGGTGAGGTGATCACCAAACCCCGTACGAAAGTGATGGGCGGCGAAGCGATCACGGTGCTCGCCGAGCTTGAAGACGAAGAGCGCTGGGAAGCGCAAGATATTCCTCTGGATATCGTCTACGAGGATGACGACATTTTAGTCATTAACAAGCCGCGTGATTTCGTGGTTCATCCCGGGGCAGGAACTCCTGATGGCACCGTGCTCAATGCACTGCTGTTTCATTGTCCGGAAATTGCAGAAGTGCCTCGTGCGGGTATCGTGCATCGTTTGGACAAAGACACAACAGGTTTGATGGTGGTTGCGAAAACCGTTCCGGCGCAAACACGCCTCGTTCGAGCGCTACAAAAACGCGACATTACCCGTGAGTATGAAGCCATTGCGATTGGCCGTATGACCGCAGGCGGTAAAGTGGACCAACCGATTGGTCGCCACTCAACCAAACGTACCTTGATGGCAGTCAGCCCTATGGGCAAGCCGGCGGTAACACATTACCGTGTTGCGGAGCATTTCCGTGAGCACACACGCTTGCGTTTACGTCTTGAAACCGGACGTACTCACCAGATCCGTGTGCATATGGCCTACATTCAGCATCCACTGCTTGGCGATATCGCTTACGGTGGCCGCGCGCGTATTCCATCTGGCGCGTCAGATGATGTGGTCGAGATGATACGTGGCTTTGATCGTCAAGCACTGCATGCTGTTATGCTGCGCTTTAATCATCCTATCACTGGTGAAGAGCTGGAGTTCCATGCACCTGTGCCAGATGATATGGTTGAGTTAACCGAAACACTACGCCGTGATACTCAAGAACATGGCTTACCGGACGTCTACTGATCAACCATGATTCTCCCTAACTGGCCTGCTCCGAAAAATATCAAAGCCTTTGCGTCAACGCGTGAAGGCGGTTTTTCGCATGCACCGTATGCGAGCCTAAACTTGGGCACGCATGTCGGGGACGAGCTTCACCTAGTTAGGGAAAATCGCCTTTGGTTAGCCCAAAAGGCGCAAATGCCAAGCGCGCCAGTGTGGTTGAATCAAACCCACTCAACACGAGTGGCAGAGGTATCGACTCCGACAGAGCAAGTGTTGGATGCCGACGGGCTATTTACCCAAACCGTCGGAGTGGTGTGCAGTGCGATGACGGCGGATTGTTTGCCGCTGCTGATCACCAACACACAAGGCACCCAAGTTGCAGCAGTGCATGCAGGATGGCGTGGCCTTTCTGCGGGCATCGTGGAAAACGCGCTCGACAAGTTTTGTGGTGAAGTCATGGTTTGGCTTGGCCCAGCGATTGGTCCTTTGGCATTTGAGGTAGGCGATGATGTCCGTCAGGCATTCACCGACTTTGATCCACAAGCCGCTAAAGCTTTTGTGGCACAAGCGAAAAGTGGAAAGTGGCTTGCTGATATATTTTTGCTCGCGACTCAGCGTCTGAATCGTGCAGGTGTTAGGCAAGTCTTTTCATCGCAGATGTGCACCTACCGTAATTCGGGCCAGTTCTTTTCCTACCGCCGTGATGGCGTTACTGGCCGTCAGGCCAGCTTTATCTGGATGGAAGAATAACAGCATAATTTGTGCGACATCCGCTTTAGTCCCCCTTGAAAAACGTCGAGCACGTATCCATCTTTCATACTGATTAAACCATTCATTTCAGTTGAGGGAAGGTAGGTATGCGTCTTGATCGATTTACCAGTAAGTTTCAAATCGCTATCTCTGATGCACAGTCATTGGCGTTAGGGCGCGATCATCAATACATCGAACCCGTTCATCTTATGGTGGCGCTGCTCGATCAAAATGGCAGCCCAATCAGACCGCTGCTGACCATCTTAAATGTGGATGTCACGCATCTACGTTCCAAGCTCAGTGAAATGTTGGATCGCCTGCCGAAAGTCAGTGGCATTGGTGGTGATGTACAGCTGTCCTCATCGATGGGCACCATGTTCAATCTCTGTGACAAAATTGCGCAGAAGCGCCAAGACAGTTACATCTCGTCGGAAGTTTTCCTGCTGGCCGCTCTTGAAGACAGAGGTCCGTTAGGTCAATTACTTAAAGAGCTGGGGCTCACAGAACAAAAAGTGAGCCAAGCGATTGAGCAAATTCGTGGCGGTCAGAAAGTCAATGACCCGAATGCGGAAGAGCTGCGCCAAGCACTTGAAAAATTTACCATCGATCTTACCGAGCGAGCGGAGCAGGGCAAACTTGATCCGGTCATTGGCCGCGACGATGAAATTCGCCGTACCATTCAAGTATTGCAGCGCCGTACCAAAAACAACCCGGTGATCATCGGTGAGCCCGGTGTCGGGAAAACCGCAATAGTCGAGGGATTAGCGCAGCGTATTATTAATAATGAAGTTCCTGAAGGGCTGCGTGGTCGCCGCGTGCTGTCACTCGATATGGGTGCGTTGGTGGCTGGTGCGAAATACCGTGGTGAGTTTGAAGAGCGCCTCAAATCGGTCTTGAACGAGCTCTCTAAAGAAGAGGGCAATATCATCCTCTTTATCGATGAGTTGCATACCATGGTTGGTGCGGGTAAAGGTGAAGGTTCAATGGATGCGGGCAACATGCTCAAACCCGCTTTGGCTCGTGGCGAGCTTCATTGTGTTGGTGCGACAACCTTGGATGAGTACCGCCAATACATCGAGAAAGATCCCGCCTTGGAGAGACGCTTCCAAAAAGTGCTGGTGGATGAGCCAAGCGTGGAAGACACCATCGCGATTTTGCGTGGTTTAAAAGAACGCTATGAGCTGCACCATCACGTTGAAATTACCGATCCAGCGATCGTGGCGGCAGCCAGCTTGTCCCATCGCTACGTTTCAGACAGACAGTTGCCGGATAAAGCGATTGATTTGATCGATGAAGCAGCGTCCAGTATTCGTATGCAGATCGACTCCAAACCAGAAGCACTGGATAAACTAGAGCGCAAGATCATTCAATTGAAAATTGAGCAGCAGGCGCTTAGCAATGAGCATGATGAAGCGAGTGAAAAGCGTCTGCGCTCGCTCAATGAAGAGTTGAACGAAAAAGAGCGTGAGTTTGCAGAGCTAGAAGAGATCTGGAATGCAGAAAAAGCCGCTTTATCGGGCACTCAACATATCAAAACGGCGCTTGAGCAAGCACGCATGGATATGGAGTTTGCTCGCCGCGCTGGGGATCTAAGCCGCATGTCCGAATTGCAATACGGCCGTATCCCTGAGCTCGAGAAGCAACTTGATCTGGCCACGCAAGCCGAAATGCAGGAGATGACCTTATTGAGAAATAAGGTTACCGACAACGAAATCGCAGAAGTGCTTTCTAAGCAGACCGGTATTCCTGTGTCAAAAATGCTGGAAGCGGAGAAAGAAAAGCTACTGCATATGGAAGAGGTTCTGCACAATCGCGTCATTGGACAAAAAGAGGCGGTAGAAGTGGTGTCGAATGCCATTCGTCGTAGCCGCGCTGGTTTGTCCGATCCGAACAAACCGATTGGTTCCTTCCTCTTCTTGGGGCCAACTGGGGTCGGTAAAACCGAATTGTGTAAAACGCTCGCGAGTTTCATGTTCGACAGCGAAGACGCCATGGTGCGCATTGATATGTCGGAGTTCATGGAGAAGCACTCAGTGGCGAGATTGGTCGGCGCGCCTCCTGGCTACGTTGGTTATGAGGAAGGCGGTTATCTGACGGAAGCAGTGCGTCGTAAGCCGTATTCTGTCATCCTTCTTGATGAAGTCGAAAAAGCGCATCCCGACGTTTTCAACATCTTGTTGCAAGTACTGGATGATGGGCGATTAACAGATGGACAGGGACGTACGGTCGATTTTAGAAACACGGTCGTGATTATGACCTCGAATTTGGGTTCAACCCGAATCCAAGAAAACTTCGCCATGCTCGATTACCAAGGTATTAAAGAGCAGGTGATGGACGTTGTCGGCAAACATTTCCGTCCAGAGTTTTTAAACCGGATAGATGAAAGCGTGGTGTTCCATCCTTTGGGTAAAGAGCACATTAAATCTATCGCCTCCATTCAACTGAGTCGATTGGCTAAACGGATGGAAGAAAAAGGCTACTTATTGGAAGTGTCAGAAAAAGCGCTGGAATTGATCGCACAAGTTGGCTTCGACCCGGTTTATGGTGCGAGACCACTAAAACGTGCGATTCAGCAAAGTGTCGAAAACCCGTTAGCAAAATCCATTCTTTCTGGTCAAGTGTTGCCAGATAAGAAAATTCAATTGGTGGTCAGCAATGATCAGATCATCGCTCATCAATAGATAAAATTATGCGAGTAAATGACAAAATAAGGGGCCTTGCCCCTTATTTTGTTTGGTAAATGCTCAATTGGGTTGAAATCTGAACGGTTGAGCGTCAATTTCGATAAAAATACTATTTTCCACTTGCCAAGAAAAAAGCGTTCCCTATAATGCGCATCCACTGACACGGCAGACGCCACAAGGCTTCAGCGGTTGTCATCGAGGTGAAAGCTTCTGAAAAAGAAAATTGAAAAAAGTGTTTGACACTCTCAGTTATCTCGCTAGAATGCACCTCCGCTTCGAGAAGAAACCTTCGAAAAGCAAAGCTCTTTAACAATATAAACCTATCAATCTGTGTGGGCACTCGTTGATGATAATCGCAAAAGATTTATCAATGAACTGAGTGACCAATTCGATACTTCGGTATCGAGCACAGTCAATTCAACATTACGTAGTAATGTTATCAGTATTCATTGAGCCAAAACTTTAATTGAAGAGTTTGATCATGGCTCAGATTGAACGCTGGCGGCAGGCCTAACACATGCAAGTCGAGCGGCAGCGACAACATTGAACCTTCGGGGGATTTGTTGGGCGGCGAGCGGCGGACGGGTGAGTAATGCCTGGGAAATTGCCCTGATGTGGGGGATAACCATTGGAAACGATGGCTAATACCGCATGATAGCTTCGGCTCAAAGAGGGGGACCTTCGGGCCTCTCGCGTCAGGATATGCCCAGGTGGGATTAGCTAGTTGGTGAGGTAAGGGCTCACCAAGGCGACGATCCCTAGCTGGTCTGAGAGGATGATCAGCCACACTGGAACTGAGACACGGTCCAGACTCCTACGGGAGGCAGCAGTGGGGAATATTGCACAATGGGCGCAAGCCTGATGCAGCCATGCCGCGTGTGTGAAGAAGGCCTTCGGGTTGTAAAGCACTTTCAGTTGTGAGGAAGGTGGTGTTGTGAATAGCAGCATCATTTGACGTTAGCAACAGAAGAAGCACCGGCTAACTCCGTGCCAGCAGCCGCGGTAATACGGAGGGTGCGAGCGTTAATCGGAATTACTGGGCGTAAAGCGCATGCAGGTGGTTTGTTAAGTCAGATGTGAAAGCCCCGGGCTCAACCTGGGAATTGCATTTGAAACTGGCAAACTAGAGTACTGTAGAGGGGGGTAGAATTTCAGGTGTAGCGGTGAAATGCGTAGAGATCTGAAGGAATACCGGTGGCGAAGGCGGCCCCCTGGACAGATACTGACACTCAGATGCGAAAGCGTGGGGAGCAAACAGGATTAGATACCCTGGTAGTCCACGCCGTAAACGATGTCTACTTGGAGGTTGTGGCCTTGAGCCGTGGCTTTCGGAGCTAACGCGTTAAGTAGACCGCCTGGGGAGTACGGTCGCAAGATTAAAACTCAAATGAATTGACGGGGGCCCGCACAAGCGGTGGAGCATGTGGTTTAATTCGATGCAACGCGAAGAACCTTACCTACTCTTGACATCCAGAGAAGCCAGCGGAGACGCAGGTGTGCCTTCGGGAGCTCTGAGACAGGTGCTGCATGGCTGTCGTCAGCTCGTGTTGTGAAATGTTGGGTTAAGTCCCGCAACGAGCGCAACCCTTATCCTTAGTTGCCAGCGAGTAATGTCGGGAACTCCAGGGAGACTGCCGGTGATAAACCGGAGGAAGGTGGGGACGACGTCAAGTCATCATGGCCCTTACGAGTAGGGCTACACACGTGCTACAATGGCGCATACAGAGGGCGGCCAACTTGCGAAAGTGAGCGAATCCCAAAAAGTGCGTCGTAGTCCGGATTGGAGTCTGCAACTCGACTCCATGAAGTCGGAATCGCTAGTAATCGTGGATCAGAATGCCACGGTGAATACGTTCCCGGGCCTTGTACACACCGCCCGTCACACCATGGGAGTGGGCTGCACCAGAAGTGGTTAGTTTAACCCCTTTTCTTTCGAGATTAGGGGAGGACGATCACCACGGTGTGGTTCATGACTGGGGTGAAGTCGTAACAAGGTAGCGCTAGGGGAACCTGGCGCTGGATCACCTCCTTATACGATGATTATTGCGATGAGTGTTCACACAGATTGATACGGTTTAGAAAGTTTAGAGCATCTTAGTGTCCCGTTCGTCTAGAGGCCTAGGACACCGCCCTTTCACGGCGGTAACAGGGGTTCGACTCCCCTACGGGATACCATCTTTAAGCATTCTTGCGAGTGTGTTTAAACATGGTTTTCATTAGAAAATCTGCTCTTTAACAATTTGGAAAGCTGACAAAGTAATTTATCTTCATGGATAAATTACTTGTAAAGTTCTCAATGTTTGTCTTTAAGACAAACACCAACAAAACACATTCAAGTGTTCTTGGGAATGTCACTTATAGTGACAATTCAAAATTGAGTCCGGCAAATCAATGCTATCTCGCTCATTCAAATAATGAGATAGCGAACTTTGGTTGTTTAAACAGAAGACCCTTTGGGGTTGTATGGTTAAGCGACTAAGCGTACACGGTGGATGCCTTGGCAGTCAGAGGCGATGAAGGACGTACTAACTTGCGATAAGCGGTGATGAGGCAGTAAGAGCCACTTGAGTCACCGATTTCCGAATGGGGAAACCCACTTACATAAGTAAGTATCGCTGCATGAATACATAGTGCAGCGAAGCGAACCGGGAGAACTGAAACATCTAAGTACCCCGAGGAAAAGAAATCAACCGAGATTCCGAAAGTAGCGGCGAGCGAAATTGGATTAGCCCTTAAGCTTTACATGCGTTAGACGAATGGTCTGGAAAGGCCAACGATACCGGGTGATAGTCCCGTAGTCATAGGCGCATGTTCAGTGAAATCGAGTAGGGCGGGACACGTGTTATCCTGTCTGAATATGGGGGGACCATCCTCCAAGGCTAAATACTCCTGACTGACCGATAGTGAACCAGTACCGTGAGGGAAAGGCGAAAAGAACCCCTGTGAGGGGAGTGAAATAGAACCTGAAACCGTGTACGTACAAGCAGTAGGAGCACCTTCGTGGTGTGACTGCGTACCTTTTGTATAATGGGTCAGCGACTTAATGTTAGTAGCAAGGTTAACCGCATAGGGGAGCCGTAGGGAAACCGAGTCTTAACTGGGCGTATAGTTGCTAGCATTAGACCCGAAACCGAGTGATCTAGCCATGGGCAGGTTGAAGGTTGAGTAACATCAACTGGAGGACCGAACCGACTAATGTTGAAAAATTAGCGGATGACTTGTGGCTAGGGGTGAAAGGCCAATCAAACTCGGAGATAGCTGGTTCTCCCCGAAAGCTATTTAGGTAGCGCCTCGGACGAATACTACTGGGGGTAGAGCACTGTTAAGGCTAGGGGGTCATCCCGACTTACCAACCCTTTGCAAACTCCGAATACCAGTAAGTACTATCCGGGAGACACACGGCGGGTGCTAACGTCCGTCGTGGAGAGGGAAACAACCCAGACCGCCAGCTAAGGTCCCAAATTACAGCTAAGTGGGAAACGATGTGGGAAGGCTTAGACAGCTAGGATGTTGGCTTAGAAGCAGCCATCATTTAAAGAAAGCGTAATAGCTCACTAGTCGAGTCGGCCTGCGCGGAAGATGTAACGGGGCTAAGTTGTAAACCGAAGCTGCGGCAATGTTCTTGGAACATTGGGTAGGGGAGCGTTCTGTAAGCCGTTGAAGGTGTGTTGTAAAGCATGCTGGAGGTATCAGAAGTGCGAATGCTGACATGAGTAACGACAAGGGGGGTGAAAAACCTCCCCGCCGGAAGACCAAGGGTTCCTGTCCAACGTTAATCGGGGCAGGGTGAGTCGACCCCTAAGGCGAGGCCGAAAGGCGTAGTCGATGGGAAACGGGTTAATATTCCCGTACTCGATCAAATTGCGATGGGGGGACGGAGAAGGCTAGGTGGGCCTGGCGACGGTTGTCCAGGTTCAAGTGCGTAGGCTGAGTGTTTAGGTAAATCCGGACACTCGATAGGCTGAGACACGACGTCGAGCTACTACGGTAGTGAAGTCATTGATGCCATGCTTCCAGGAAAAGCCTCTAAGCTTCAGATTTGATGGAATCGTACCCCAAACCGACACAGGTGGTCGGGTAGAGAATACCAAGGCGCTTGAGAGAACTCGGGTGAAGGAACTAGGCAAAATGGTACCGTAACTTCGGGAGAAGGTACGCTCTTGATGGTGAAGTCCCTCGCGGATGGAGCTGACGAGAGTCGCAGATACCAGGTGGCTGCAACTGTTTATTAAAAACACAGCACTGTGCAAAATCGCAAGATGACGTATACGGTGTGACGCCTGCCCGGTGCCGGAAGGTTAATTGATGGGGTTAGCGTAAGCGAAGCTCTTGATCGAAGCCCCGGTAAACGGCGGCCGTAACTATAACGGTCCTAAGGTAGCGAAATTCCTTGTCGGGTAAGTTCCGACCTGCACGAATGGCGTAATGATGGCCACGCTGTCTCCACCCGAGACTCAGTGAAATTGAAATCGCTGTGAAGATGCAGTGTACCCGCGGCTAGACGGAAAGACCCCGTGAACCTTTACTACAGCTTGGCACTGAACATTGAACCTACATGTGTAGGATAGGTGGGAGGCTTTGAAGACGTGACGCCAGTTGCGTTGGAGCCGTCCTTGAAATACCACCCTTGTATGTTTGATGTTCTAACGTTGGCCCCTCATCGGGGTCGCGGACAGTGCCTGGTGGGTAGTTTGACTGGGGCGGTCTCCTCCCAAAGAGTAACGGAGGAGCACGAAGGTGGGCTAATCACGGTTGGACATCGTGAGGTTAGTGCAATGGCATAAGCCCGCTTAACTGCGAGAATGACGGTTCGAGCAGGTGCGAAAGCAGGTCATAGTGATCCGGTGGTTCTGAATGGAAGGGCCATCGCTCAACGGATAAAAGGTACTCCGGGGATAACAGGCTGATACCGCCCAAGAGTTCATATCGACGGCGGTGTTTGGCACCTCGATGTCGGCTCATCACATCCTGGGGCTGAAGTCGGTCCCAAGGGTATGGCTGTTCGCCATTTAAAGTGGTACGCGAGCTGGGTTTAGAACGTCGTGAGACAGTTCGGTCCCTATCTGCCGTGGGCGTTGGAAGATTGAAGGGGGCTGCTCCTAGTACGAGAGGACCGGAGTGGACGAACCTCTGGTGTTCGGGTTGTGTCGCCAGACGCATTGCCCGGTAGCTAAGTTCGGAATTGATAACCGCTGAAAGCATCTAAGCGGGAAGCGAGCCCTGAGATGAGTCTTCCCTGACAGTTTAACTGTCCTAAAGGGTTGTTCGAGACTAGAACGTTGATAGGCAGGGTGTATAAGCGCTGTGAGGCGTTGAGCTAACCTGTACTAATTGCCCGTGAGGCTTAACCATACAACACCCAAAGGGTTTTGATGGACTCAAAGCAAGAACAAAAACTTGATTGTGTTAAGAAGAACATAAACAGCTTTCCAGATTATTGAAAGATAAGGCCCTAGGTTCTAGGAACAGTCTTTCAAACAGAATTTGCTTGGCGACCATAGCGTTTTGGACCCACCTGATTCCATCCCGAACTCAGAAGTGAAACGAAACAGCGTCGATGGTAGTGTGGGGTTTCCCCATGTGAGAGTAGAACATCGCCAGGCTTTAAATATCGTGTTAGGCGTTGCCTGATACCAGACTTACAGTCTAACTGATGCGGAGCGGTAGTTCAGTCGGTTAGAATACCGGCCTGTCACGCCGGGGGTCGCGGGTTCGAGTCCCGTCCGCTCCGCCACTTATAAAGAGACCTTGCTAGCGTGCAAGGTTTTGTCAAATCTGCAGGGGTGTAGCTCCAATTGGCAGAGCAGCGGATTCCAAATCCGCGTGTTGGGAGTTCGAATCTCTCCACCCCTGCCATCATTGAAAGCCTCAGTCGAAAGACTGGGGCTTTTTTTATTCCTCACTTTACACTATCTCTCGAACTCGAGCATGTCTTGCTAAGGGAGCTCTATTGGTGTTGCTGGTTCTTCTTGCGGAATAAAAAGAAACCCATCCATGCTATTCCAAGGAATGTGTGGGGTAAGCGTTCCCCACGCATAACGTAAGTAGAACATTTTCTGAAAATATCGTTTAATGCTATCCGGTTGAGTAGCGAGATTGACGAAACATCAGGATATCCGGCCGAATATAACGCGTAGTTCAGCGTGTTGTTTTCCTCCTTAAAGGTTTCTGTCTCTTTCAACCATCGGCTGTGGTCTGGGGTATTGGCGGCTAACGTGCCTTTAAAACCTAATTGCATAACACTATAGGTTGATAGATCTGGGTAGCGCTGCTGTAGCGCAGAAATCATCGAGCTTTGTATTGGTGTGGCATGGATGTTGTGCGCCCAGACTAACGTTTGTCCTTTCAACTGAAACCATTCGTTAATCAGCCAGTACAAGTTTTCGGCTGACTGCGCATTGGTATAGGAATTGTCTATGTTATTGATGATGAAATAAGCTTGTGCCTGAAGACTCTTGACGATTTGCAGCCAAAAAGATGCGTAGTTGCGAAACTCTCTCGGCCTATCCGGATCATATACTGGAACCGTTTCCGCTTGCTTCTGTGTGACTAACAGTGTTTCAAGTGACTTTAATTCGGTGATTAAAAAGCGGTGATCCGCTTGAGTATAAGGCTGCGTCGTGTACCAAGGGCACATCATACGTGACGCAGTTTCTTTGATCTTCTTGTAGTTCGCCATCTCCAAGTTGTTGGTTATTAGATAGTTTTCCAGCTCCTCGAACATGATGCTGCAGCCAGGATCGCTATTGATGCGGGCATCGTAGCCAATCAGCAACAACGGTTTTTCTCTCTGGGGAACATCATTAACATACCTCATCAATGCGGCCACTTCTTGGCTAAAACGGTGTCCATACATGTAGTTGGCATCGGGACCTATCACTGCCTCCTGTAATGTTTGTTTGCCGTTGAGGTAATTTTGCCACGCAGCTAGCCCGTCATAGAGGCCTGCTTCAAATGCGATAAAATTTAAATCACCCTCTTCATACAGTGCCTTGGCCATGCGCGCCTTATAGCTGTAGGCCTTGGATCCTTGGTGAGTTCTCTCTCCAACGCTGACGATGTCAATAGCGCGAGTTGCGGAGATGAATTCACTTAAATCCATGTTATTACTATTTAAATCGGTGCTAAGTAACGCTTGATAGTGAATATCTCCAACTGCCTCTGGTTCAGTGTGATTACACCCGGCGAGGAGAATTAGGCTTACTAGGGCAAATCTATGCATATCTACTCCTTTTTCCTCTATTTCAATCGAGTAGCAGAGGGAAAGACAGGAATAAGAAGTTGGGCTGCGAGCGACTGCAAAATAAGAACTCAAGTGGGTGTTTTTGGGGGAGTTAATCGAGCTGACGAGAAGGCTACTTTTAGAAAGGTTTTTCTACGTACAGGGTTGTAGTGGGTTAAACTGTCGGAATCTTAACTGATATAAATGACGCGGGATGATGGTATGAGAGGAGGAAAAGTGGAGAAAATTTATCTGCTGTTCGCACTGTTACTAACGAGCTTTTTCTCATACGCATCGACCCCTTGGGAAACGGTCTCTACGCCAATTGTGGCCGATGCCCGTGCCGTTGGTTCCTACGCAAATGGTTGTCTTATTGGAGCTGTGGCTTTGCCCTTGGAAGGGGAGGGATTTCAAGTAGTTCGTGCTGAAAGAAGGCGCTATTTTGCTCACCCTGATACACAGAACTTTGTGCAGCGCCTTGGCCTGTATGCCAAAGAGACACTGCACGCCAGTTTGATGATTGCCGACGTCGGCCTCCCCCGTGGCGGCCGATTTGCTTATGGGCATGCCAGCCATCAAACGGGATTAGATGTGGACGTCTGGTTAAAACTGAACTCTAGCCCATTAGAGATACAGCGATTGGCTGAGGCAAAGACCGAAAGTCTGGTTGATGTGAAAGCTCAGAACATTGATGAGGCCGTATGGCGTGATGACTACTTTGAACTGGTTAAAAAAGCCGCAGAGGATGAACGTGTGGCGCGTATTTTTATCAATCCGGTGATCAAAGAGCGCCTGTGCGTGATGGAAAAAAGCGACGAGCGAGATTGGCTGCGCAAGGTGCGTCCATGGTGGGGACACAGCGCCCACATGCACGTTCGGCTTAAATGCCCACAAAAAAGTGATGAATGTGTCAGTCAGCCGCTGCCACCTGAGGGCGATGGATGCGGTGAAGAGGTGACCAGTTGGCGCATTCGCCCCACACCGCCACCCAAAAAACCATCATCTCCCCCGCCTATGCCAGAGGTGTGTCTGAGAGTGCTGGAAACAGACAGAGCGCCATAAATGCGCTCTGGGTGATTTTAGGCAAGTCCCTGAATAATGACGAATTTCTCAAGCAATTGTGCTTCAGTTTCGATATGTGCAGGGTCGGTAATAATGCACTTGGTGATCGGACAAACGGACTGACAGGTTGGCTTGTCGTAGTGTCCTTTGCATTCCGTACAGAGGTTGGGATCAATTTCAAAGATCTTCTCCCCCATCGAAATCGCACCATTCGGACACTCAGGGTCACACATGTCGCAGTTAATGCATTTATCCGTGATGAGCAGTGCCATAACTACTTACCTGTGGGGTTGCGGGTATCCTGACCGTCATTCAGATTACGCATCAGTAGAGCGTATTGCAGATCTAGCTCCGCAGGTACTGGCACGTAAACAAAGTGACCATTGCCTTTTGCGTCGTCAATGGCTTCACCTTTGCGGTTTTCCATCGCTTCCAATCTGAAAATAACATTACCTTTCGGCGTCATCAGTTCTAAGCTGTCACCCACGATGAACTTGTTCTTCACTTCCACTTCTGCCATATCGCCGCGGCGTTTGCCAGTGAACTCTCCGACAAATTGCTGTGCGTCTGATACTGAGTAGCCGTAGTCGTAATTTTGATAGGCATCGTGGGTGTGGCGGCGAAGAAAACCTTCGGTATAGCCACGGTGCGCCAAGCTTTCCAGTGTGCCCATCAAGCTCTCGTCGAAAGGCTTGCCTACAACCGCGTCATCGATCGCTTTGCGGTAAACCTGAGCGGTACGCGCACAGTAGTAGAACGATTTAGTGCGGCCTTCGATTTTCAATGAATGCACACCCATTTTCGTCAAACGCTCAACGTGCTGTACGGCACGCAGGTCTTTTGAGTTCATGATGTAGGTGCCGTGTTCATCTTCAAATGCGGCCATTTTTTCTTCTGGACGATGGCTTTCAGAGAGCAGTACCACATCGTCAATCGGCTTGCCGCGACCAATGGTGGTTTCTGGGCGCTCTTCCTGTACTTCAATTGCTTGAGCTGCGTTTGGATCGAACTGTTCGACGATCTGGCCAGCATCATCTTCTTTCCCTTGCTCAACTTTGTATTCCCAACGGCAAGCATTGGTGCATGTACCTTGGTTTGGGTCTCGTTTGTTGATGTAGCCAGAGAGCAGGCAACGGCCAGAGTAAGCCATACAAAGAGCGCCATGAACGAACACTTCCAGTTCGGTTTCAGGACAGTGTTGGCGAATTTCTTCGATCTCTTCGAGTGACAGTTCGCGAGAGACAATCACACGTTCCACGCCATAAGCGGCCCAGAATTTGACGGTTGCCCAGTTGACCGCGTTCGCTTGTACTGACAGGTGAATGGCCATATGCGGGAAGGCTTCACGCACCATCATAATCAGGCCAGGGTCTGACATGATCAGCGCATCTGGGCCCATATCTACCACGGGTTTGAGATCACGGATGAAGGTTTTAAGTTTGGAGTTATGTGGCTGAATGTTGCACACCACATAAAACTTTTTACCTTGAGCATGTGCTTCATCGATACCGATTTGCAGATTCTCATGGTTGAATTCGTTGTTACGTACACGCAGGCTGTAGCGAGGTTGTCCGGCGTAAACCGCATCGGCACCATAGGCGAAAGCATAGCGCATATTTTTCAAGCTGCCCGCAGGTGACAATAGCTCGGGAACAAAAGGTTTGGTGGATGTCATTGCTCGTTTTCTCTTCTCTCTGATCTCAGGTCAGTCCAATTCCACCAGATGGAATTGGGGCGCAAATTTTACGCTAAATTGTGATCTTTGACTAGGTAAAGGAGAGAAAAACGCCTCCATCAAGAAGGCGTCGAAGAAGCGATTAAGCGTTGGGATGGGGAAGTCCCCCCAGCGCCTCATACAAGTTAGGTAAGAAGGCCGAGAGCTCACCGCAGAGCAAAGAGAAATCGGCATCAAAACGCGCCGCTTGATCTTCGCGAGGGATATCGTCGTTTTGATCGCGCAATTCATCAGAAAACTTAAAGCGCTTAATGCTACCGTCATCTGCGAGAATGAACTCAAGACGCTGCTGCCAATCGAGGGCAAGTTTGGTCACCATCTTGTCTGCTTCGATGTGGCTGCGGATCTCATCGCTGGTCAGTTCTTGCTTTTTACAGCGAATGATACCGCCATCTTCCAGTACCGATTTGAGCTCGGCTTCGTCCAGCAGAGTAAAGCCTTGCGGCGTTTGACCTGTTTTGACCCATTCGGTGAGTGTCACTTCCACGGCCTTTTCTGGAATAGCCGGAACCACAGGTAAGCTGCCCATGGTTTTACGCAGCAGCGCCAGTACTTCTTCGGCTTTCTTGTAGCTGCTGGCATCGACCAAAATAAACCCTTCCGTTGGCAGAATGAGCACATTGGTGTGGTTGCTGCGGCTAAACGCTCTGGGTAACAAATCGATAATGATGTCTTCCTTTAAGGCGTCCTTCTCTTTTTTCTTCAAAGGACGGCCTTCTTGCGCTTCCATCGCTTCCACTTTGGCGTTGAGTGAGTCTTTGATCACTGACGCAGGCAGCATTTTCTCTTCTTTTTTGGCGCAGAGCAGGATGCGGTTCTCTGATACGTGAGTCATCATATCGCCATGTCTGCCCATCGCGGTCACCCAGCCAAATTTCTGTTTGTCTTGACTGCCACAAGGGGTAAAGCGGAACTCAGCCAACTGTTTTTCCAGTTGTTCAGCGTTGAAATCTATGTCGCGATTAACGCGGTAGACCATACAGTTTTTAAACCACATAACTTGTCTCTAGGCTAAAAATAAGGGGGCCATAATAGGCAATTTTAGGGCGCTTGTCTTAAGGGAATTTCAAAAATTGATGATGAATTGATAAAGAAAGTTATATGAAAATTTGTTTGCAAAGGTCACAAAAGTGTCATAATTGGCGGTAATAATGCTGACAGTTGCAAAGGGCTAGGGCCTGAAAATTATTCAAACTAACATAAGGTTATTCAATTATGTCTAGAAGGATTCTGGTAGTCGAAGATGAAGCGCCAATCCGAGAAATGTTGTGCTTTGTCTTAGAGCAGAAAGGTTATCAGGCGGTGGAAGCGGAAGATTACGACACTGCGGTAACTAAGCTCGCTGAACCCTTCCCGGATCTGGTTTTACTGGATTGGATGCTACCTGGTGGCAGTGGTATCAACTTTATCAAACATATGAAGCGCGAAGAGCTGACGCGCAATATCCCGGTGGTGATGCTTACCGCGCGTGGTGAAGAAGAAGATAAAGTGCGCGGTCTTGAAGTCGGTGCAGACGACTACATTACTAAGCCGTTCTCGCCGAAAGAGTTAGTGGCGAGATTAAAAGCGGTGATTCGCCGAGTGACGCCAACAGCACTCGAAGATGTGATTGACGTACAAGGCCTGAAGTTGGATCCGGTTTCTCATCGTGTTACCGCCAATGATCAACCCGTCGACATGGGCCCGACGGAATTCAAAATGCTGCATTTCTTCATGACTCACCAAGAGCGGGTTTACAGCCGCGAACAACTGTTGAACAATGTCTGGGGCACCAATGTGTATGTGGAAGATCGCACCGTCGATGTGCATATTCGTCGCTTACGCAAAGCGCTTGAAGACGCTGGACATGACAAGCTGATCCAGACCGTCCGTGGTGCAGGATATCGTTTCTCAACAAAAGCGTAATACCATGTCGGAGTGTTGAGTGGTTGAAAGATTAACGTGGAAAAAGCTGGCTTGGGAGCTGGCTTTTTTTTACACCCCTTGGGTGATCGTAGGATGGATTTTTGGTTCGATGCCGTGGTTGCTGCTGGCTGCCACGGTGTTGCAGCTTGGCTGGCATCTGCATAATCAGGTACGCCTTTCTTCTTGGCTTTGGGATGAAAAACGCCTCACGCCGCCATCAGGGAGCGGTCATTGGGAGTCGCTGTTTAATGGCCTGTATCGCTTGCAACAAAGGCAGCGGCGTAAGCGCAAAGAGCTGACCAATTTGATCAGACGCTTTCGCAATGGGGCCGAATCGCTGCCCGATGCGGTAGTGGTGTTTCGCGCCGAAGGCAACATTGTTTGGTGCAACAAACTGGCGCAACATCTGCTCGGTTTTCATTGGCCAGAAGATGCTGGGCAGCCTATTTCCAACTTGATCCGTACTCCGGATTTTATTCGTTATCTCAGTAATAAAGATTTCTCTGAGCCGCTAGAAATGCGCGCGCCGCTGAACATCGAGCGCACGCTGGAACTGCGGATCGTGCCATACACCGAAGGTGAGCATTTGATGGTGGTGCGTGACATCAGTCAACTGAAACAGTTGGAAGGGATGCGCCGCAACTTTTTTGCTAACGTTTCACACGAACTGCGCACGCCAATGACGGTATTGCAAGGCTACTTAGAGATGACGGAAGAGCCCGATGTGCTGGCTGGCCCGATGTGGAGCAAAGCACATGGCGTAATGACCGAGCAGCTCAATCGCATGAATAGCTTAGTGAATCAACTGCTTACCTTATCAAAAATCGAGGCTGCGCCGATTCACGAACTGGATCAAGTGGTGCATGTGCCTGCTATGTTGGACGTGCTGGAAAAAGAAGCAGTCAGTTTAAGCGGCGATAAAGCGCACGTGATCAAGTTTGATGTCGACAAGAGCTTAAAAGTGTATGCCGACGAAGACCAACTGCGCAGCGCTATTTCTAATCTGGTCTACAACGCCGTCAAGTACACTCCAGCTGGCGCACATATCGATGTACGTTGGTTCAACACCAGTAAGGGGGCGTGTCTTGAAGTGCAAGATAGTGGCGATGGTATCGAGCCACAACACATTCATCGCTTGACCGAACGGTTTTATCGCGTCGATAAAGCGCGCTCTCGTGACACCGGTGGCAGTGGGCTCGGGCTGGCGATCGTCAAGCACGCGCTCTCCCATCATGACTCGCATTTGCAGATCCAAAGCCAAGTAGGTGTGGGCAGTAAATTTTCTTTCGTTCTTCCCAGTAAGTTGGTGGTGGAATGAGAGTGCTATGGAGTTTGACGCTCAGTTTGTCGCTGCTTAGTCCAGCGCAGGCGTTTGATGCACCACTAGAGGATTACCACAAAGTACCGGGCGTGTCAGGCAATCTGCTTTCCGTTGGTTCGGACACGCTGGCGGGTATGACGACATTGTGGGTGGAGGAGTTTAAATCACTGTACCCGAATATCAACGCTCAAGTTCAAGCGTCGGGTTCTTCCACAGCACCGCCTGCGCTCACAGAGCAAACGGCGCAGTTTGGCCCGATGAGTCGTCCGATGCGCTTGCGCGAGCTGGAGGCGTTTGAACGTGCTCACGGCTACAAACCCACGGCGTTACGGGTAGCGATTGACGCGATCGGTATTTTTGTTCATCAGGACAACCCAGTTGAAGGGCTCAATTTCCAGCAGCTGGATGCCATTTTTTCGGCCACTTTGCGCTGCGGGGCGAGAGATTTTTCTGGCAACTGGGCTGAGCTGGGGATTGATGCTGAATGGGCCAAGCGCAACATCCAGCTGTTTGGGCGCAACTCAGTCTCCGGTACATATGGCTATTTCAAGAAAAACGCCCTTTGCGGGGGGGATTTTAAAAATCGCGTCAATGAGCAACCGGGCTCCGCTTCTGTGGTTCAATCGGTGGCATCCACCATCAGCGGGATAGGCTATTCAGGTGTTGGCTATCGAGTGGCGGGCGTGCGTTTAGTGCCGATAGCCAAAGAGGGGACTGACTACATTCAGCCAACGCGGCAAAATATTGTCACAGGGGCTTATCCTTTGTCACGCTATCTGTATGTCTATGTTAATAAACACCCGAATCGGCCACTTAGCCCGATTGAAGCGGAATTTATCCGTTTTATCTATTCTGCTCAGGGGCAAGCGCTGGTGGAAAAAGATGGCTATGTATCGATTACGCGCGAGTTTGCTCAGAATGAGCTGAGTAAAATCGGTCTGTAGAACTGTGTAGTAAAACGAATTAAAAAAGGCCCGTTTGGGCCTTTTGTGCTGTTTTGACCACTAGCCTTGTCACTCAATCACCAGTTGCCAGTTCACTTGCTGCCAGCGCTCTTGTTCACTTTGCAAGTCGGCGGACAGCAGTTTGTTGTTGTCCAACCAATCCGCTTGTTGACCACGCAGCGTCCAGCAGTTGCCGTTCACTTCCAAACTGAATTCCGGTAAAGGATCGTCGTTACGCTGGCCGTTGATCAATATCGCCAAACGTAAAATACGGATCAAATGCACCACTTGCTCTTTATCATAGAGATGGAAATCCGCCAGTTCCGTCAGCTTGAGCGATTTACGCTGATAACGGGTGAGAGAAGAGAGTAAAAGCTGCTGTTCGCTGTTAAAGCCAGGCATGTTGGTATGCTGAAGAATATAAGCCGAATGGCGCTGAAAACCGCGTAAACTGATGCTCAGCCCCACCTCGTGCAGCAAGGCTGCCCATTCGAGCATGGCAAACAGGTCACTTTTACGCTTTATGCCGAGCGTTTGATGTACCTGCTCAAGTAGCTCTACGGCCAAGCCTTTGACTCGCGCAGCGTGCTCTAAGTCAACCAGATGCTTTTTCGCCAAGTTTTCGGTGGTGCGCATGCGGATGTCTGAGCGTGCTAGGCGCGATTCCATTTCGTACATCAGGCCTTCACGTAGCGCACCGTCAGAGTAGTGCATCTCTTTGATTTTGAGATCTTGGAAGATAGCGCTGAGAATGGCGACGCCAGCGGCGAACACGCTTTTTCGCTCTTCGGTTAAGCCGGGAAGCTCGATATCGTTGATGGTGTCAAACTCGCACAGCACTTCAATTAGAGTGTTAAGGCGTGGACCAGTAATGATACCGTCTTCAAAACCAATGCCAATCAACACCTCGCGTATCGCTTTTATCGTGCCTGAAGAGCCAAACGCAATGTCCCAACCGCGTTTTCGATACTGCGCAGCGATCGATTCCAGTTTCTGCTCTGAGGCGAGAATCGCTTTGGAGAAGTTCTTCTTGGAAATTTTACCGTTGCTAAAAAAACGGTTGGTGAAACTGACACAGCCCATCTGTTTGCTGTTGAGCAGTTCAGGCTCAAACTCGGTGCCGATGATCATCTCGGTACTGCCACCACCGATATCAATCACCAATTTCGATGTCGCCTCAATTTGCGTGTGAGCAACACCAAGATAAATAAGGCGCGCCTCTTCTTCCCCAGGAATGATTTCAATCGGGAAGGGCAGTACTTGGCGCGCACGTTGCAGAAACACGTGCGCGTTTTTCGCTTGGCGCAGGGTGTGCGTGGCGGCAATCCTGACGTTATCGGCATCGAATCCTTGCAAGCGCTCGGCGAACATGGAGAGGCATTCAAGACCACGCTCCATCGCTTCATCGCTTAAGTTCATCTCATCGTCGAGGCCATCTGCAAGCTGAACTCGTTGTTTATGACGGCTGACCAGTTGCAGATCTTCATCTGCAACTTTCGCGACCACCATGTGAAAGCTATTTGACCCAAGATCAATAGCCGCTATCTCTCTGGTGTTACTGGCTGTTGTCATTCGTTTCTAAATGCCCTTTATTCTTACGTGTCTGTTTCTCTACATTTTTAAGATAGTCGTAAATCGCTATTTGAGAACGGATTTTTTTCCTGTTGCCGCGTTCTACGTAGCTGTTACTCATCTCTTTATCGATGCGGCGGGCTTTCACTGTATCGATAAATTGAATATTGAGAATGTCGATGATTCGCTGCTTGATGCGCGGATCTCTTACGGGTGCCATCACTTCGATTCGGTTATCGATATTGCGTTCCATCCAGTCCGCGGAGGAGATGTACACCAGTGGATTGCCGTCATTATGCACCACCAGAACACGAGGGTGTTCGAGGAAACGGTCAATAATACTGATAATCTCAATATTTTCACTGACTCCTTCAACACCCGGAACCAAAGAACACATACCGCGCACGATCATACGAATCTTCACGCCCGCATTGTTGGCTCCGTAAAGTTTGCTGATCAATCCTTTGTCGACTAAGTTGTTTACCTTAAGTGTAATCTCGGCTTTCTTGCCAGCTTTGGCATTGGCAATTTCGCCATCGAGTAGGCGATAGATCTGGGTTCTTGAGTTACGTGGCGAGACGATCAAATGGTTGAATTTCACCGGACGGAACGGATTTTCAATGTAACCAAACACCGAACGTACTTCCGCGGCGAGCTCTTGATCGGCGGTGAGCAGAGAGAAGTCGGTGTAGATACGAGCGGTACGCTCGTGAAAGTTCCCCGTTCCAATATGGGCATAGCGGACAAATTGATCGTCTTCACGTCGGGTGATCAGCAGTAACTTGGCGTGGATTTTCATGCCCGGAACACCAAAAATGACGTGAACGCCCGCATCGGTCAGTACGCGTGACCACTCAATGTTGGCCTCTTCGTCAAAGCGAGCTTGCAGCTCGACCACCACCACTACACGCTTACCGTTGTGCACCGCGTCCACCAAAGAGTTCATCAAACGGGAGTTTTTCGCCACGCGATAAATGTTGATCTTAATGCTGACCACTTTCGGGTCAAACGACGCCTGGCGAACCAGCTCTGTGATGTGTTCAAACGAGTGGTAGGGGTAGTGCAGCAAAATGTCCTGCGCACGGATAGCGTCAAAGGCGTTGGCGTGGCCTTCAAAATCGGCGCAGCTCATCGGTGGCAGCGGTTTGTTTTCTAAGTAATCACGGCCAACGTTTGGAAAGCCGATGAAATCTTTGAAGTTATGATAGCGTCCCCCAGGGATCAAGCTGTCATAGTGAGAAATCTTTAATTTAAAGCAGAGGTACTTCAGCATCTCTTCTGGCATTTCACGCTCATAAACAAAGCGGATTGGCAGCGCAGTCAAACGCTGGCTTAAGCCTTCCGACATCTGCTCTAACAGGCTGTATTCCACTTCATGACGCAAGTCATATTCGGCGTCGCGCGTCAGTTTCATGGCGTAGCCGTTGAGTTCATCGTACTCGAAGAAACCACGGAAAATGTCGTTTAGGCAGTAACGGATGATGTTATCGAGCAAAATGATGGTTTTCTTTCGCTTGCCTTTTTGCTCAGGCACCATGACAAAACGTGGCAAGTGATCGGTTGGGATCTCTAGCAGCGCATACTTCGAGGTACTGTCAGTTTTAAGCTCAACGGCAATGTAAGCGTATTCGTCTTTGAGAAATTGCAGCACGTCGATTTCGTCGGTCAACATCACTGGCGTGATGTGCGGTAGCACTTCTTTTTGGAAGTATTTGGTGATCCACTTTTGCTGTGCTTCGTCTAGTTGCCCCTCGTTGACCAAAAAAATGCGCCGACGCGCCATTTCACGAATAAGCTCATTGTAGAGTTCGTCAAAACGTTCATTCAGTTTGAGCGCTTTGGTCTGCATTTTCGACAACAAGTGCTTGGAAATGTCGTTGCCACCTTGCTCGCGGTTAATCAGAATGCGGCGTTTGACGTCGGAAAAGCGAACTTTATAGAACTCGTCCAAATTATTGGAGAAGATCCCCAAAAAGCGAATTCTTTCGATCAAAGGAACGGTTTTATCTGCCGCTTCCTGCAAAACTCTTTCATTGAAGGAGAGCCAACTGAGCTCTTTTTCGATATACAACTTTTCCGCACTCATAAACCTAACCTGACACTAATAAAAATTTATAGATAAGTGGTTCTTTAACCCTTATTGAGCAAGAACATTATGTGTTTTTTGTTACAGATTTATTTCATATCATGTTCTAGCTAATAGTTGTATTCTTTTCATACGGTTAATGTGAACTGTAATATAATTGTCATCTTAACGAAATATTATGCTTTTACGTGTAAATAGGTAGAGAACAGATGGCCAGAGCCGGATTCACATTGCAGGAAAAAGATAGGTCGAGATTGCTCAAAGATCGACTGGCTCGTTTTGCTGTCACTTGTGGCGGTTTGGGCGTACTTGCTGCGTTAGTACTGATTTTTGTCTACCTAGCGATGGTGGTGTTTCCGCTCTTTTCCGACGCTAAATTAGAGCGTAATTATCAAACAATGCCAGTGACGCTCAATCAGCCAGTGGCTTTGGCGGTGGATGACTACGGTCAGCGCGCGATGAGCGTCAGTCAATCTGGTTTACTCTCTTTCTGGCAACTTGATCTGGGCATTCGTCTTAAAGAGATCCAGTTAACGGCCAATCCGCTGTTGTTCGCCCGTACTATTCCGGCGGTTGAGTGGTATGGATTTTTGGATGAAAGTGGTGAAGTGACGCTCTTCAAGCCCGAATTCAACAGCTCGTTGGCAAAAGAAGTTCAACAGCCAGATATCGAGTTTTACTCGCCAGAATTTAGCTTTCGTTTGGCTGAAAACGGCGAGTCTATTCGGCAATTTGCGTTCAGTGTGAACCCTGACTCACCCACCTTGGTTTGGCTTGATCGTGATGGCACTTTGTCGGCGCGCTGGTTGATGAAATCTGCGTTAACGAAGCGTCAAATCGATTTTCAGTTTGAAAGCCCGTTTCACGATATTGATCAACTGTTGCTGACGCCCGATGGCGCGACCTTGTATCTGCGCAGTGGCTCAGAGCTGATTATTGCCCGCAAGCGGCAAGAGGCTTTTCGCGTGCGAGAGGTAGTGGATTTAACCTTGGGGGACAAAAAGCATTCGGTCAGAAATATCGATCTTTTGGCGGGCGCATACTCCTTATTGGTCACGCACAATGATGGTCGTGTGTCGCAGTGGTTTGATACGCGTCGCGACAATCAGCGCCGCTTAACGCACATTCGTGACTTCAAATTGGCCTCACAGGTGCAGTATCTGCTGCCCGATACGCATCGTAAGGGCTTTTACAGTTTTTACACCAATGGCACTTTGCAAAGTCACTACACTACCAGTGAAAAGTTGGTGCTGTTTTCTCGCGCTTTCTCTCAAGCGCCGCAGCTTTCGGCCATGTCCAACAATGAGCATTACTTGCTCTCTTATTTTCCCGGCCAGTTAAATGTCACCAAAGTAGAGAATCCGTATCCGGAAGTGTCACTCTCTTCGCTGTGGCAACGAGTGTGGTATGAAGGCTACCCGGAGCCGCAGTTTGTCTGGCAATCGACTTCAGCCAGTGATGACTTTGAAGCCAAATTCAGTCTTATTCCTATCGCTTTTGGCACAATCAAAGCGGCGATGTTTGCCATGCTGTTTTCGGTGCCGATCGCGGTGCTCGGTGCCATATATACCGCTTATTTTATGGCGCCGAGAATGCGCCGGGTGGTGAAGCCGTCGATCGAATTGATGGAAGCGATGCCAACCGTGATTATTGGTTTTCTCGCTGGGCTTTGGTTCGCCCCTATCGTTGAAAATCATCTGATTTCGGTGATTTCGCTGATGATCTTTTTGCCGCTGAGCACCATCGTGATTGGGGCGCTGTGGCGTCTATTACCAGCTAACTGGCGACACCGTATCCCCAACGGTTGGCATGCGCTGATCTTGATGCCTACACTGCTGGTGATGCTGCCGATTGGCCTTTGGATTGCGCCAAGCATCGAACACATCTGGTTTGGCGGTGATATTCGTCTCTACCTGTCAGAACACGGCATTGGCTTTGATCAGCGTAACGCGCTGGTGGTGGGGTTGGCGATGGGCTTTGCGGTGATCCCGACCATTTTTACTATCGCTGAAGATGCGATTTTCTCGGTGCCAAAGCATCTGTCGGATGGCTCATTGGCACTTGGTGCAACACCTTGGCAAACCTTAACGCGTGTGGTGTTGCTCACTGCCAGCCCAGGGATTTTTTCTGCCATTATGATGGGGCTTGGCCGCGCGGTGGGAGAAACCATGATCGTCCTGATGGCGACAGGCAACACGCCTATGATGGACTGGAACATTCTCGAAGGGATGCGAACCCTCTCTGCCACTATTGCGGTGGAACTTCCTGAGTCTGAAGTGGGCAGTTCTCATTTCCGTCTGCTGTTTTTATCCGCGCTCCTGCTGTTTGTCTTTACCTTCGCAGTCAACTCTGTGGCGGAATGGGTGCGTCAACGATTAAGAGAAAAATACCGTGCACTTTAACCACCGAACGACGAAAGGAGAATGTGGGTGCTGAATTGGTTTCGCTCTGGCGCACCGTGGATCTGGCTAACGGGTGGCGCGGTCAGTATCAGTTTGTTGGCTGTACTTGGGCTGCTCACTTTGATTGGCTGGAAAGGGCTTAACTACTTCTGGCCCGCTCCAGTGTATCAATGGACATTGCTCGAGGCGCCCGTCGCTCATCAAACCTTGCCGCTCAAAGTCGGTGAGCGGATTGTAGGGCAGTTGTATCAAAAAGAGCAGGTACCTACCGCCCAACTACCTGAGCCATGGCAAACCTTGGCGGCAGGAGAGGATCAGCTCACGCGTTTAAACATTAAAGTGGCCAATCGTGAGCGCTACCCGTCGGAGTTTCTCTCGCTACTGCAAGTACAACTGAGTGAGGCGCAGACTCCGAGTGATATCGCGGTGATAGAACGTCGCCGCGGCGGGTATTTTTTTGGCCGTATCCTCGCGTTTGTTGACGAAGAGGTGCAAACCACTCAGAAAGTGTTGCCGCTACTGGATGAGAAGATCGCCTATGCGCAGCGACTGCGTGAAGAGATCACTCTGATTGTTGAGCACAACATTAAACCACTCAGTTGGCGCTTAGAGCAATTGCGCCTTGAAAAGCGTAAACGCGAATTGAACAAAACGGTAACGCCAGATTACTTGGCGAACTATCTCACCCAGAAAGCGCAGTTTGAGTTGCAGCTCTCCAATTATGATCAGCAGTTGGACAGCCTGCGTTTGCAGTTAACCGGCTATTCTTTGCTCGTGGAGGATATGACAGGCGAACAAGTGCCGATCGCGCTGAGTGATATTCTTGACTATTGGTTGCCAAACCAAATGAATTTTGCGCAGAAAATGGGGCATTGGGCGCAGCAACTTTGGAAGTTCTTGTCTGATGATCCCCGTGAGTCTAATTCTGAAGGCGGAGTTTTTCCTGCGATTTTTGGTACGGTTTTTCTGGTTTTGATCATGTCAATCATCGTGATGCCGCTTGGTGTGATTGCCGCCATTTATCTGCATGAGTACGCGAAAAACAATGCCTTTACTCGCATTATTCGTATCGCAGTGATTAACTTAGCGGGTGTGCCGTCGATTGTTTATGGGGTGTTTGGGCTGGGCTTTTTTGTCTACACCATTGGCGGCTCTATCGACGAACTGTTCTACGCTGAACGTTTGCCAGCGCCAACGTTTGGTACACCAGGGTTACTTTGGTCGGCGCTCACTTTAGCCGTACTGACTCTGCCCGTAGTGATTGTGACCACGGAAGAGGGGTTGACGCGCATTCCTAACTCGGTGCGACACGGCTCTTTGGCGCTGGGGGCAACGCAATATGAAACCTTGTGGCGAGTGGTGATGCCTATGGCGACTCCCGCGATCATCACGGGTTTGATTCTGGCTATTGCCAGAGCGGCAGGGGAAGTGGCGCCCTTGATGCTGGTGGGCGTGGTGAAGCTGGCGTCGAGTTTACCTGTGGATGGCCAGTTTCCCTATGTCCATCTCGATCGCAAGTTCATGCATCTGGGTTTTCACATCTACGATGTCGGCTTTCAAACGTCCAATATCGAAGCGGCGCGGCCGTTGGTATACGCTACCTCTTTTCTGCTGGTAACGGTGATCGTCGGGCTCAATTTAACCGCCATTAGCATTCGCAATAACTTACGAGAAAAATACCGTACTTTGGGGCAAGACTGAGATGTTTTCAATTAACGAGACCTTGGGGTATCAAGCTCCATTGGATGTAAGCCGCTTGAGCGATGAGCAAACTGCCATCTGCATCGAGGATTTAAATCTCTATTATGGGCAAACTCAGGCGCTGCATGGCATATCGATGCGCATTCCCAAAGGACGGGTGACGGCTTTTATCGGTCCGTCGGGTTGTGGAAAATCGACCCTGTTGCGCTGTATTAACCGCATGAATGATTTGGTCGAAGGGTGCCGTGTGACCGGGCAAGTCAAACTGCACGGCAAGAATGTTTACGATATGGGCGTTGATGTGGCCACGCTACGTCGCCGAGTGGGCATGGTGTTTCAAAGGCCGAACCCATTTCCGAAGTCGATTTATGAAAACGTCGTGTATGGTTTGCGTTTACAAGGGATAAAAAATAGCCGAGCGCTAGACGATGCTGCAGAGCGAGCTTTGCGCTCGGCGGCGTTGTGGGATGAAGTGAAAGATCGTCTGCACGAAAACGCATTCGGTTTATCGGGGGGGCAGCAGCAACGATTGGTGATTGCGCGTGCCATCGCCATTGAGCCAGAAGTGCTATTGTTAGATGAACCCACCTCCGCTTTGGATCCGATCTCTACTTTAACCATTGAGGAGCTTATCAATGAGCTTAAGACTCAATATACTGTGGTGATTGTCACCCATAACATGCAGCAAGCGGCGCGAGTGAGCGATTACACCGCTTTCATTCATATGGGAAAACTGATTGAATATTCGGATGCCGATACTATTTTTACCTCTCCGGTGAAAAAGCAAACCGAGGATTACATTACCGGCCGTTACGGTTAATCGTAACAATGCGCGGATCACCACCACAATCGAAAAAGGAACACTATGCATTTTGGTCGTCATATCTCTGGTCAGTTTAATGTCGAGTTAGAATCGATTCGTACTCATGTGTTGACTATGGGAGGGCTGGTAGAACAACAGCTTTCGTTTGCGATGCAGGCATTACATAACGACGATGTGGAACTGGCGAAGCGGGTGGTGCGCGACGACCATAAAGTCAATGCGATGGAAGTATCGATAGACGACGCTTGTACGCGCATTATTGCCAAGCGGCAACCGACAGCAAAAGATCTGCGCTTGATCATGGCGATCATCAAGACGATTACCGATTTAGAGCGCATCGGTGATGTGGCGACCAAAATGGCCTACGTGGCAATTGAGAGCCCGTCATCTAAAGAGAGTCAGTTTCATGTGTCGTTGGAGCCGCTCGCTCGTCAGGCGATTGGCATGTTGCATCAAGTGCTTGATGCCTTTGCGCGCATGGATGTCGATGCGGCGGCAAAAGTCCATAAAATGGACGATAAACTGGATGCGGAATACGAAGCGGTGATCCGCCAGTTGATGACCTACATGATGGAGAATCCGAAAAACATCCCCAATATATTGCAAGTGATGTGGTCGGCGCGCGCGATAGAGCGAGTGGGGGATCGTTGTCAGAACATCTGCGAATACATCATTTACTTTGTGAAAGGCAAAGATGTACGCCATTTGGGCGATCAGGGCATCAACGACGCCCTGAAATAGCCAGTTTAATATTTCTGCGGCACCAAGGTCTGCTCTTCAACAGGGGAACGGACGTAGCCTTCTTTATTGATTTCTGGCAGCTCAATCGGTAGATGTTGCAGCTCCTGATAATCCACTTGGCTAAGCAGATGGTGAATGCAGTTGAGTCTCGCTTTGCGTTTATCGTCCGACGGCACCACCCACCAAGGGCTGTGTTTGGTGTCGGTATAGGCAAACATCTTGTCTTTGGCTTGGGAGTATTCGGCCCAACGATTGCGCGATTCCAGATCCATTGGGCTAAATTTCCAGCGTTTGATAGGGGTATTTATCCGCTCCAGAAAACGCTTCTCTTGCTCTTCATCGGAAACCGAGAACCAATATTTGAGCAAAATGATCCCGGACCGTTGCAGCATGCGTTCAAACTCAGGGCAGGCGCGTAGAAATTCTTCATATTCATCTTGTGAGCAGAAGCCCATCACTTTTTCCACCCCGGCACGGTTGTACCAACTGCGATCAAACAGTACGATTTCGCCTGCGGACGGGAGATGTGCGACGTAACGCTGAAAATACCACTGAGTTTTCTCTTTTTCCGTTGGGGCAGGCAAAGCCGCAACTCGACAGACGCGGGGGTTGAGTTTTTCGGTAATGCGTTTGATCACACCACCTTTGCCCGCTGCGTCGCGGCCTTCGAAGATCACCACCACCTTCAAGCCTTTGTATTTGACCCACTCTTGCAGCTTAACCAGTTCAATCTGTAGCTGCTCTAGTTCACACTCGTAGAGCTTGCGCTTCAATTTGCCCATCGAAAGTCCCTCCTTGGATAGTGGCAAGTGGTCATCTTAACATTGAGCCTTGGCAAAAAAAGAGCGGATTCAGTTATTTGAGAGCTGAAACTGTCTTAGCAATTGCCTCAATGTCGGTCAGTGGGATCATAAAATCATCAACATCGGCTGCGCCCATTTTGCTTTGCTCAGCGATGAAGTGCATTTTGCTCGCGCGTACGCCTTTACCAGAGAGATGCACTTCCGTGACGTGGCTTTTTGCTACTAACTCTTTGACATTACTGGCGTTCACCCCAGCACCCGCCATGATGGCAATACGCCCTGCGGCTTGCTCAACCAACGAAGCCAGTAGCGCTGCGCCTTGCGGTGCTGAAGGCGCAAGGCCAGAGGTGAGAATGCGCTCGCAGCCAAGCGTGATAATTTCTTCCAGCGCTTGTTTGGGCTCGCTGCATTGGTCAAACGCACGATGAAAGGTGACGCCGAGGTCTAAAGCCGTGGCATGCTGGCACAAACGCTGAGTGCGTTTGCGATCAATTGAGCCGTCTGGGTTGAGCAGACCCAGCACAACGCCTTGCAGCCCAGCGCGTTGTGCCATCTCGATATCCCACATCATGATCTCCACTTCCTCTTCAGTATAGAAAAAGTCCCCTTGGCGTGGGCGAATCATGGCGTAGACCGGAATCGGCGAGTGCGCCGCGGCTTGGCGCATAAAACCAAAGCTGGGGGTAAGGCCACCTAGTGCAAGCGATGAACAGAGCTCTATCCGCGTTGCGCCACCTGCAATCGCTTGGTGGAGGGATTCAATGTTGTCGATACATACTTCAATGTGGTAATTCACCATGGGATGCTCTTGTGCCGGTAACAGGAAAAATGCGCTTTATGATAACAGCTGAGCGTGGTGTGACGTGGAGAGAATAGGGGTAAAAATGCGCGCGAAGCTTGCCCTTTTTGGCTTGTAAACAGATAAGCAAAAGCCCGATGACTGGCATCGGGCTTGAATAGGACTTTACTTTTAACTGATTGGCGTTGGCGATTTATCGCACTGTAATGTTTTATTTCTCTGTGAGAATCATCCAACCATTCACCCGTTGAGCGCGGGCGTTAAAAGGTCAATTATTTCTTAGCTAGGTCAGATGCGTGTTCCGCTAGGAAGCTTGCAACGCCTTTTGGTGAAGCGTCCATACCTGCTTTACCTTCTTCCCACTGAGCAGGACATACTTCGCCGTGCTTCTGGTGGAAGTTCAGTGCGTCAACCATGCGTAGCATTTCGTCGATGTTACGGCCTAGAGGTAGGTCGTTAACTACTTGGTGACGTACTAGACCGTCTTCGTCGATAAGGAAAGAACCACGGAAAGCAACGCCTGCTTCTGGGTGCTCTACGTCGTACGCTTTACAGATTTCGTGCTTAACGTCTGCAACCAGTGGGTATTTAACTTGACCGATACCGCCGTTCTCAACAGCAGTGTTACGCCATGCGTTGTGAGAGAACTGAGAGTCGATAGATACACCGATAACTTCAACGCCTTTCGCTTTGAAATCTTCGTAACGGTTGTCGAACGCGATCAACTCTGATGGGCAAACGAAAGTGAAATCTAGTGGGTAGAAGAAAACAACTGCCTTCTTACCTTTAGTGAATTCAGCAAAGTTGAAGCTATCAACGATTTCACCGTTACCTAGCACAGCTGCAGCAGTAAAATCTGGGGCTTGACGACCTACTAGTACCATTTTTTGCTCCTAAAAATATAGTTAGTTCCTGACCAAGAGTGCTCTCTTTAGTCTGGTCCGTGTTTTTGCGAGACAAACTATAGTACAGATTGTAGTATTGAAAAAAGCGAAATAAATAGATTAGGTTCATCGAAAAAAGCGATAGATCGATTTCCTCCGAGTCAATCAAACAAACGACGGTAAATAATAATAATTCTATGAATAAGTGGCCCAGTCTTAAGCAGTTACACTATCTCATCACCTTGTACGAAACTCGCCATTTTAGCGATGCGGCTGAGCGGTGTTTTGTCAGTCAATCGACTTTAAGTAAGGGGATACAAAATCTCGAAGAGCTGATTGGTTGTCCGTTGTACGAGAAAAAAGACAAAAAGAGCCCGCTGGTGTTTACTCAGGCTGGCGAGCTGGTGGTGCTGCATGGGCGTGAGTTGTTAGCCAAAGGGCAGGATTTGGTGGAGCTTGGCAACTTGTGTCAAGGAGACGGCATGCAAGGGCAACTTAAAGTGGGTTGCATTCCGACCATCGCCCCTTTCTTGCTTGGTGACCTCGTTCAAGAAGTGAACCAACGTTTTCCTCAGCTCAACCTGCTGTTGCGTGAAGATACCACGACCAATCTGTTAACGGCCTTACGTCATGGTGAGTTGGACGTGTTGATCTTGGCGCTGCCTGTCGATATTGAGGGGATGGAGAACCGAGTGGTTGGCCAAGATCCGTTTAAGATGGTGATCAGCCGTCATCAAGCAGACAAAATCAAAGTGCCGATTAGTTATTGTGATTTGCCGGATGAGTCGGTATTTCTTTTGGAGCGCGAGCACTGCCTGACCGAGCATGCGGTCTCCGCTTGCAAACTCACGGATAAAGAGAAAATCAATCCATTCAGTGCCACCAGCTTGCATACACTAGTGCAGATGGTGGCAAATGGGTTGGGCACGACCTTCATTCCTCAAATGGCGATCGATCATGGCCTGCTAGACAACCAAAATCTAGTCGTGGTGGAGCCGCCTGGCCAACTCGCTTACCGTGATATTGGTCTGGTTTGGCGACCCGGTTCAGCACGGACGCAAATTTTCAATCAATTGGCGGATGTGGTTTCAGAGCTACTGTAGCAAATAGTATTAGCTCTATTTTTCATTATTGTTATCAAAGGCACGCTATAAAAAGCGTGCCTTTTAGCATTTTATGCTGCTGGTGCAGTTTGACTTGTAAAATTTTACAGCAATGCCTTGGTGAAGCTTTCATAAAATTGTAAAACTTCACAATGTTAATTTTACACATTCGCGCTCATGCTCTGTTTAAAATATCCCCAGCTTATGATTCACAGCGCAAGCAAATAAAGGCCTTTCCTCCCTACGTATTTATTCATACACCTGTTTGAAACCCGATCTGCGCGCCCAATTTAATGTAATTAAATTACGTAATAAATTACATTTTAAAGGCAAAAATCAAGCACTTGTTTCAAACGGAATAAAACTTCGAATTTAACGCTTTGTTTACTTTTGAACTTTTACTCTAACGCATGTTGGTGTAAGTTAATTAAAGGCTTGTAAGACTTATGTCTAGATTGATATTGCAAAGCATCTCAGAGATGTTAAAGACATAAAGCCGAATCGTTAGGTGAAAAATCATGAAAAGCGAGGATGTTTTTTGTGGTTTTAAAGTTACAAATGTCGCTTTGCCTTTCACAAGCAAATTAATTTAAGGAAGAAGAAACATGCTTGCTCAAACTCCCGAGAAACAAAACGCACCCACTGAACAGCAACAGACCCAAGGCATGCTTGAGGTGACTGGCAAGCTATCGCCAGAGCATCAAGCAATTTTCCCTGTTGAAGCCCAAACCTTTTTATCTCAGTTGTGTGCTAGGTTTGCCTCTCAAGTCGATGAACTGCTTACTGCCCGTGAAGAGAGACAGGAACGTATCGACCAAGGCGAACTGCCCGATTTTCTGCCGCAAACGCAGGATATCCGTGAAGGGAGTTGGAAGATCCTTGGTATTCCTCACGATCTGCAAGATCGTCGAGTGGAGATTACCGGCCCAACCGATCGCAAAATGGTGATCAACGCCCTCAATGCCAACGTCAAAGTGTTCATGGTTGACTTCGAAGATTCCATGTCGCCGGCTTGGGAGAAAGTGTTAGATGGTCAAATCAACTTGCGCGATGCGGTCAACGGCACCATCTCGTACACCAATCCAGACAATGGCAAGCACTACCAACTGGTGGAAAATCCAGCGGTGCTCATCTGCCGTGTGCGCGGACTGCATCTAAAAGAGAAGCATGTCACGTGGCAGGGAGAGAGCATTCCTGGAGCATTGTTTGATTTCGCGCTCTACTTCTATAACAACTACAAAGCGTTACTAAAAAAAGGCAGCGGCCCTTATTTCTACCTGCCTAAACTGCAGTCTCACCATGAAGCGAAGTGGTGGAGTGAGGTATTCCATTTCACCGAAGATTATTTCGGTCTAGACACAGGTACGATTAAAGCGACAGTGCTGATCGAAACGCTTCCAGCGGTGTTTGAAATGGATGAAATTCTCTTTTCTCTCAAAGAGCACATCGTCGGTCTGAACTGTGGCCGCTGGGACTATATTTTCAGCTACATCAAGACCTTGAAAAAACATCCAGATCGCGTTCTGCCAGATCGCCAAGTCGTAACGATGGATAAGCCTTTCCTCAACGCTTACTCGCGTTTGCTTATCCGTACTTGCCACAAACGTGGTGCCTTTGCGATGGGAGGAATGGCGGCGTTTATTCCCGCTAAAGATCCGGTGGAAAACCAGCGCGTTTTAGACAAAATCCTCAAGGATAAAATGCTGGAAGCCAACAATGGCCACGACGGCACTTGGGTTGCTCACCCAGGTTTGGCGGATACCGCAATGGCCGTGTTTAATCAAGTGTTTGGCGAGCGTAGCAACCAACTGGATGTTAGCCGCGAGCAAGATGCGCCGATCAGTGCCGAAGAACTTCTTGCGCCGTGCGACGGAGAGAGAACAGAGCATGGCATGCGTCACAACATTCGAGTCGCGCTGCAATACATCGAAGCGTGGATTTCCGGTAACGGCTGTGTACCGATTTACGGCTTGATGGAAGATGCCGCGACGGCCGAAATTTCGCGCGCCTCTATCTGGCAATGGATTCAACATCAAAAAACCTTAGATAACGGTTTGACGGTTACTAAAGCGCTGTTTGAACAATATCTCAAAGAAGAAATTGAGGTCGTGAAACAGGAAATAGGTGACGCGCGTTATCAAGCCGGACGCTTTTTTGAAGCTGCTGAGCTAATGGCAAGGTTAACCACCAGCGATGAACTGAGTAATTTCTTAACGGTTCCAGGTTACGACTATCTGGACTGAGTGAAAAACTGATAACTGAACACCGACAACTTACTACCAATAACGTGAACAACTTGAAGGCAGATAAGGAAGTACTGCCGGAGAAATGGAAACTCAAAAGCGCCGTGAAGCGCCAATAATAAAGAGGGATAGACCAATGACATTAACTCGCCGCCAACAAATCGAAGCTCTAGAAAAAGACTGGGCAACCAATCCTCGCTGGAAGCACGTCAAGCGTCCATACACCGCTGAAGAAGTGGTGGATCTGCGTGGTTCTATTGTTCCTGCCAACACGCTGGCCCAACGTGGCGCAGATAAGTTGTGGTCGCTGGTCAACGGGAGCGCCAAAAAAGGTTATGTAAACTGTTTGGGTGCACTGACGGGTGGTCAGGCGGTTCAACAAGCGAAAGCGGGCATTGAAGCCATCTATCTGTCTGGTTGGCAGGTTGCTGCGGACAACAACACCGCATCTACCATGTACCCAGATCAGTCACTCTACCCAGTCGACTCGGTACCGTCAGTGGTGAAGCGCATTAACAACTCGTTCCGTCGTGCAGACCAAATCCAGTGGGCGAATGGTAAATCACCGGAAGAGGGTGGCATTGACTACTTCCTACCGATTGTGGCTGACGCTGAAGCGGGCTTTGGCGGCGTATTGAACGCTTACGAGCTGATGAAATCGATGATTGAAGCGGGCGCAGCAGGCGTGCATTTTGAAGATCAGCTTGCATCGGTGAAAAAATGTGGCCACATGGGCGGCAAAGTATTAGTACCAACGCAAGAAGCGGTGCAAAAACTGGTGGCCGCTCGATTGGCCGCTGACGTTGCGGGCACGACGACGCTGGTTATTGCTCGTACCGACGCCAACGCAGCCGATCTACTGACGTCAGATTGTGACCCTTATGATGCCGATTTCATCGTTGGTGAGCGTACTCAAGAAGGCTTCTACCGCGTACGTGCCGGTATTGATCAGGCAATTTCTCGTGGTCTTGCTTACGCGCCTTACGCTGACCTTATCTGGTGTGAAACAGCCACCCCATGCCTAGAAGAAGCGCGTAAGTTTGCAGAGGCTATTCATGCGCAATACCCAGAGCAACTGCTGGCGTACAACTGCTCGCCATCATTTAACTGGGAGAAAAACTTGGATGCCGAAACCATCGCCAAGTTCCAGCAAGAGCTCTCTGATATGGGCTACAAATACCAGTTCATCACTTTGGCGGGCATTCACAATATGTGGTTCAACATGTTTGAACTGGCACACGCTTACGCGCAGGGCGAAGGGATGCGTCACTATGTTGAGAAAGTGCAGCGTCCTGAGTTTCAAGCGGCGGAGAAAGGTTACACCTTCGTTGCGCACCAACAAGAAGTGGGGACTGGCTACTTCGACCGTATGACCAACACCATTCAGGGCGGCAACTCTTCTGTTACGGCGCTCACGGGCTCAACCGAAGAAGATCAGTTCCACTGATATTAGCGCAAAGTGCTTAGAGCGGCTTCGGCCGCTCTTTTGCTCTTCAACGCTAGCAATACATTTCGCAGCGATCCTAAAGATCGTCTTCCACTTCCAGCTCGTCAGGTTCCACTTCTTCTTGCAGTTCCAGTAAGTTAATCGCGATGGTGACAAAATCCGAGTCGGTAATAATGCCCACCAATTGGCCTCTATCGACCACAGGTAAACAGCCAACTTTGTGTTTTTGCATGCACAAGGCGCTCTCTTTAAGCCCGGCTTTTGGCTCTGCGGTCATAATGCTGCTGTGCATCATTTCATAAAGCGGCGTATCGTCGGTGTAGGATTGATCGGCTGGCGCGTTGTGTAAGCTGGATTCTTGCGCCGCGAGAATATCGCGTTGGGTCACGATTCCCAGCAAGCGTTTGTTCGCGTCAACAATCGGGATGTGTCTGATGTCGAGTGCGGCCATCATATTGCGCGCATCTGCTAGGGTATGCGAACGCAACAAGGTATGAGGGTTGCGAGTCATCATATCTTCTACTTTGATCATGGTGTCCTCCAGTCGTTCCGTTCTTCCTTTTTACTATAGAAACAAATGGCATAAATATCTGGGAGCCAACGCGTTTTTCCACAACAAATTTGTTGCGAGTCAGTTGGCATTTTATGCGCAATCCCAGCACTGGCAACGGCGCAAGAGAGGATATTCCTCGCACATTTTTCGGCCGGGGATTTCCCTGTCGAAGAGTCTGGCTGAATATGAGCGCAGTTGAGCTATCAGTGGTCTTTATCATGTGGAAAAAAACGCTTCTTTTGGTGGGCGCTTGGACGGTCTGTGCCAGCGCCCAAGCCATCATTCTCGGGGAAAACGATCCAGACGCCAGTTTTCGAGTGACGATTCGCTCAAGCAACATGGCCGAATTTCCGGTCTGCGGTGGCACTATGGTATCAGAGCGCTGGGTATTGACGGCAGCGCATTGTGTGGTCATGGGCGAAGGCACCGATCTCGCCAGCTATTTTGTCACCAAACCTCATCAGATCTCGGTCACGGCACGCACGGCGGATCTTAATCAGTCGCAGATAGAGAACTACTTTCATGTCTCTCACGTCGTGGTTCATCCAAGCTATACACGCTTGAGCGAATACAAAAAGGGCAGTGACGGTCAGATGACCTTGGTGAGCACCAGCCTGGATAGTGATGTCGCGTTGCTGTATCTCGATCGGCCCGTGACGGGGGGCGCGTTATCTTCATTGCCGACAATGGAAGAGATGCGCCAAATTGAAACCCGACTCAACAGTCAGTGGGATGATGAATTTGCCACCAACCTGCGACCCAAAAATGTCACCGCATCGGGATGGGGTGCAACCGTTGCCAACGCATCCACTCCTTCGCCTACACTGCAGAAAACGCAGTTAACCTACTTGCCAATCACGAACTGCTATCAGCGCTTAGAACTGGGTAACGACTTGCCGGGAATCATTGAAGCGCCAACCAATGTGAGCAAAATCTGCACTATGGCCAATGAAGTATTGCCTTGGAACCCTGATGAGAGAACGCAATACGGCAATAATGTGTGTAAAGGCGATAGTGGTGGCCCTTTGCTGGATGATGTCACTGGCAAACAGATTGGTATCGTCAGCGGAATTCCACTGTTAACGCCAACTTGCGCGGCGGTGACGTTGCCAAGTTTTTATACCAAAGTAAGTACCTACTACGATTGGATAGTCGGCTACGTCAATGCCGAGAATCCGCCAGCTTCACCGATCCTGCCGCCCGATTTTATCCGCAACTATGCCGCCGACAATGGCGGTGATGTGGGCAGTGATACGGGCAGTGATGCTGGCAGTGACAGTGGAGAAGGGAATGATAATGCGTCCGGCGATTGTCACGGTGGCATCTCCACCAACAGCTGTCAATTTACCGGTAAAGCCCAAGGCGCTGGAAGCGTCCACTATCTGTGGGTGTTGAGTCTTTTTGCTGCGCGGATTTTCAGAACAAAACGCTAACCTATCATCGACTCAGCGGCCCAGTTTCGCTCGCTGAGTCGATGTTTGCCTCGCGGCTTAAGTTTGGCGAGGCTTGTTACACTCTCGCCGAGAACTTTGCTTGCTATTGAACCTTGTCGCTCTATACTACCCCACTGCGAAAAATTCACTCGCATTATAATGACGTTAAACCTCAGAAGAATTTACCAAGAGCAGTAGCATGCAAGTTTCAGATTTTCACTTCGACTTACTTGACGAACTGATCGCCCGTTATCCTCAACCAGAGCGCACGGCCAGTCGTTTACTTCAGCTAAATGGCAACACTGGCGAGGTAAAAGATGGCACCTTTAAAGATGTGTTGGACTTAGTTCAGCCGGGGGATTTAGTGGTGTTTAACAATACCCGAGTGATCCCGGCGCGGATGTTTGGCCGTAAAGCCTCGGGCGGTAAACTGGAAGTGCTGGTGGAGCGGATGCTCGATGACAAGCGTCTGCTGGCGCATGTTCGCTGTTCTAAATCGCCCAAACCGGGCAGCACCGTCATTCTGGGTGAAAACAACCAGTACAGTGCGGAGATGGTCGCGCGTCATGGAGCCTTGTTTGAGCTCAAGCTCAACGGCGATAAAACGCTATTAGAGGTGCTGGAAGAGATTGGCCACATGCCCCTTCCTCCGTACATCGACCGCCCAGACGAAGATGCGGATAAAGAGCGCTATCAAACCGTTTACAACCAGAAACCCGGAGCGGTTGCCGCGCCAACGGCTGGATTGCATTTTGACGCGCAATTGCTGGAACAAATGCAAGCCAAAGGTGTCGAACTGGCTTACGTGACTTTGCATGTTGGGGCGGGGACTTTCCAGCCAGTGAAGGTCGACAATATTCACGACCATCACATGCACGCCGAGTACGCGGAAGTGCCGCAAGAGGTGGTGGATGCCATTGCGGCGACCAAAGCACGTGGTGGACGCATTATCGCGGTCGGTACCACGTCGGTACGCTCCTTGGAAAGTGCCGCGCAAGATGCGCTGAAAAAAGGCACTGAGCTCGCGCCATTTTTTGCCGATACCGAGATCTTCATCTACCCAGGTTATCAATACCAGTTGGTCGATTGTTTGATCACCAATTTCCACTTGCCAGAATCGACGCTCATCATGTTAGTGAGTGCGTTCGCGGGTTATGAACATACCATGCGCGCTTATCAGCACGCGGTGGACAGCCAATATCGCTTCTTCTCTTATGGTGATGCGATGTTTATTGAAAAGAAGACTTGCTAAGCGCGGCAGACTCGCCGCGTGAACCAATTACGAGTGCTAGCAGAAAGCTAGAGGGGCTACCGCCATGGTAACCGCTTCGCAAGGAGACAGCGACCGCTCTCGTGGGACGTACATCGTCCGTGACTAAACCGTCAGACTGTTTCTCTGACGTTGGAGGCTTCGTGAAATTAAAGTTCGATCTTAAAAAGAAAAATGGCAACGCCCGTCGTGGTCAACTGACCTTTGAACGCGGGACCGTGCAAACGCCGGCGTTCATGCCTGTGGGTACTTACGGCACCGTTAAAGGGATGACACCAGAAGAAGTGAAAGACACAGGCGCTGAAATTCTCCTCGGTAATACTTTTCACCTGTGGCTACGCCCGGGCCAAGAAGTGATGAAAATGCACGGCGACTTGCACGATTTCATGAACTGGCAAGGCCCGATTCTGACCGACTCGGGCGGTTTCCAAGTGTTCAGCTTGGGCGACATTCGTAAAATCACCGAAGAGGGCGTGCATTTCCGTAACCCGGTGAACGGCGACAAGATTTTCATGGATGCGGAAAAATCGATGGAAATCCAAAAAGATCTTGGCTCTGACATCGTGATGATTTTCGACGAATGTACTCCGTATCCAGCGACGCATGCGGAAGCAAAAAAGTCGATGGAAATGTCACTACGCTGGGCTCAGCGTTCGCGCGATCACTTCGATAAGCTCGAAAACCCTAATAACCTGTTTGGCATTGTGCAAGGTGGTGTTTACGAAGACCTGCGTGATGTTTCGGTCAAAGGGCTGACGGAAATAGGCTTTGATGGCTACGCAGTCGGCGGTCTTGCGGTGGGTGAACCTAAAGAGGACATGCATCGCGTGCTTGAACATACGTGCCCGCAATTACCGGAAGATAAGCCGCGCTACCTGATGGGCGTGGGTAAGCCGGAAGACTTGGTGGAAGGCGTTCGCCGCGGGATCGACATGTTTGACTGCGTGATGCCAACGAGAAATGCGCGTAACGGGCACCTGTTTGTTACTGGTGGTGTGATCAAGATCCGTAATGCGACACATAAAACCGATACAAGCGCTCTCGATCCACATTGTGACTGTTACACTTGCAAAAATTACTCAAAGTCGTATCTGCACCATTTGGACCGTTGTAACGAAATCCTCGGTGCTCGCTTGAACACTATCCATAACCTGCGTTACTACCAACGTTTGATGGAAAGCATTCGTAAGGCGATTGATGAAGATCGCTTCGAGCAGTTTGTGGAAGAGTTTTACGCAAGGCGCAATCGCGAAGTGCCGCCACTTGGTAAGCAGGCTTAATTTCGTAAAAGTAAAAAAATGTTGCGCCATCTTGTTTTTGTGAGCGACTTCGCTTGAAAATGAGGTGGCGTTACCCAATTTGTTGGATTATCAATAAAAATTAATGAGGATGTTTTAATGTTTATCTCTCAAGCTCACGCTGCGGCAGAAGGTGCACCACAAGGTGGTGGTTTCGAAATGCTGATCATGCTCGGCATGTTTGCCGTTATCTTTTACTTCATGATTTACCGCCCTCAAGCGAAACGTGTTAAAGAACACAAAAGCTTAATGGCGGCGATGGGTAAAGGCGACGAAGTGCTGACTAGTGGTGGTCTAGTGGGGAAAATCACTAAGATCGCAGAAGACAACGATTACATTTCAATCGAGTTGAACACCAACAACGAAGTCGTGATCAAAAAGGACTTCGTTACCGCTGTGCTACCAAAAGGTACGCTTAAATCTCTATAAAACAGCTAGAGGATCCTCGCTGTGCTAAACCGTTACCCATTATGGAAGTACTTGATGGTGGTGTTAACCATCGCTATCGCTGCCTTGTACGCACTTCCAAATATCTACGGTGAAGATCCGGCAATTCAAGTTACAGGGGCGCGTGGCGCCTCTGTAGATATGTCAACGCTGGATGCTGTCACCAATGCTCTTACCAAAGAGAACCTTACCCACAAATCGATTGCCCTAGAAAATGGCTCGATTCTTGTCCGTTTCAATGATACCGACACCCAATTGAGTGCTCGCGATGTCGTCAGTGAAGCGCTTGGCAAAGACAAGATTGTCGCGCTTAACTTGGCGCCTTCTACCCCAGATTGGCTGGAATCTATCGGCGCTGCGCCGATGAAGCTTGGCCTTGACCTACGTGGTGGTGTGCATTTCCTGATGGAAGTGGACATGGATGCCGCGATGGAGAAGCTGGTCGGCCAGCAAGAAGAAGCGTTTCGCAGTGAGCTGCGCGATGCCAAAATCCGTTACCGTTCTATTCGTCCTTCCGGTAAACAAGCGGTTGAAGTGTTGCTGCGTGATGCAGAGCAAGTGGCCGAAGCGAAGCAACTGTTAGTCAAAAATCATCCAGACATGACGTTTGTTGAGTCAACGGTAGATGGTCGCTATGAGCTGGTTGCTACCTTTACCGAAGCGCGTCTGCAAGAGATCCGCAACTACGCGGTTGAGCAGAACATTACCATCTTACGTAACCGTGTGAACGAGCTCGGTGTGGCAGAGCCATTGGTTCAACGCCAAGGCGCGAGCCGGATTGTGGTTGAGCTGCCAGGGGTGCAAGACACCGCGCGTGCGAAAGAGATCTTAGGCGCAACGGCAACACTTGAGTTTCGTGAAGTGGATGATAAAGCTGACCTAGCGGCGGCGGCGAATGGCCGTGCTCCGGCGGGTAGTGAAATCAAAACGGATCGTAATGGTCGTCCAGTCGTGCTGAAAAAACGGGTAATTCTCGGTGGTGCAAGCATTACCGATGCCAGCTCCAGTACCGATGAATACGGTCGTCCACAGGTTAATATTTCGCTCGATAGCGAAGGTGGCAATAAAATGTCCGCCTTCTCGAAGAAGAACATCGGTAAGCTAATGGCGACGGTGTTTGCGGAATACAAAGACAGTGGTCGTCGCACGCCTGAAGGCAAAGTTATTCTCACTAAGCATGAAGAAGTGATCAACCAAGCGACCATTCAGTCGGCGCTGGGACGCAACTTCCGCATTACCGGAATTGATTCTGCCGCTGAAGCGCACAACTTGGCGCTGCTATTGCGCGCTGGTGCGCTGATTGCACCGATCTCCATCGTTGAAGAACGTACCATCGGCCCATCTATGGGTCAGCAGAACATCGACATGGGTATCCAAGCGTGTATCTGGGGTATGGTGGCGGTCATGCTATTTACTCTGCTTTACTATCGCAAGTTTGGCTTGATTGCCAACGTGGCGCTGATGGCGAACTTGGTACTGATTATTGGTGTGATGTCGATGATCCCGGGGGCGACTATGACCTTGCCGGGCATTGCGGGTATTGTTCTCACGGTCGGTATGGCGGTTGACGCCAACGTGCTGATCTTTGAGCGTATCCGTGAAGAGCTGCGCGAAGGGCGCAATCCGCAGCAAGCGATTCATCAAGGATATGCGAATGCGTTTAGCACAATCGCCGACGCCAACATCACCACACTGATCACGGCGATTATTTTGTTCGCAGTCGGTACAGGGGCGATCAAAGGTTTCGCGGTGACCTTATCTATCGGTATTTTAACCTCGATGTTTACGGCCATCATCGGTACGCGTTGTATTGTCAACCTACTGTACGGCGGCAAACGTATTAATAAACTGTCGATCTAAGGCTGGGAATTGTTATGTTTCAGATTCTAAAAGCAGACAAAGCGATCGACTTTATGCGTTGGTCGAAATTCGCATTCGCATTGTCGATTGTGATGATTGGGGCGTCGATCTTTACCCTCTCCACTAAGTGGTTGAACTGGGGGTTGGACTTTACCGGCGGTACCTTAATTGAAGTAGGCTTTGAACAGCCTGCCAATCTTGAAGAGATCCGTAGTGCGCTGGAAAGCAAAGGCTTTGCCGATGCGACAGTACAAAACTTCGGTTCAGCGCGTGATGTGATGGTGCGTTTGCGTCCTCGTGAAGATGTTGCGGGTGAAACGCTGGGCAACCAGATTTTAAGTGCGATTAAAGAAGGCACAGGCAAAAACGTTGAAATGCGCCGTATCGAATTCGTAGGACCGAACGTGGGTGATGAGCTCACCGAAGCGGGTGGTCTGGCGATTTTGGTCTCTTTGCTGTGTATTTTGCTCTATGTCTCGATGCGTTTTGAATGGCGTTTGGCGGCGGGGGCGGTATTGGCATTAGCACACGACGTGATCATTACGTTGGGTGTTTTCTCCATGATGCAAATCGAAGTGGATCTTACCATCGTTGCCGCTTTGTTGACGGTGGTGGGCTACTCGCTAAACGATACCATTGTGGTGTTTGACCGTATTCGTGAGAATTTCCGCAAGATGCGCAAAGGTGAGCCAGCCGATGTGATGGATAGCTCGATCACCCAAACGTTGAGTCGTACGTTGATTACATCTGGCACAACCTTGTTTGTGGTGATTGCGCTGTTTGCACAGGGCGGGGTGATGATCCACGGTTTTGCTACCGCATTGCTACTGGGTATCACCGTTGGTACTTACTCTTCTCTTTATGTGGCTTCGGCGCTGGCGCTGAAACTGGGTATTCAGAAAGAGCACCTGATACCGCCGCAAGTGGAAAAAGAAGGTGCTGAGTTCGAAGAACTGCCTTAACCGCTTTACCGCATAAAACGCAAAAGCCGCTGCAAACCACAGCGGCTTTTTTCTATTTTGTGTAGGCTATTTATTTATGCAGTGGCCGGAAATAAAAAAGCCCCAACCTTGCGGAAGGGGCTCATTCAAAAGTAATCAGCGTGACGGGCTATGGATTACTTAAGAATTGCGTCGTTACCGTTCTCACGGATATGTTTCAGCAGTGATTTAACGCCGCGCGCACTTGAAGCAACGAGGTTACCTGATTTCAGGTATTCTGTACCGCCGGCAAAGTCAGTGATGATCGCGCCCGCTTCACGTGCGATCAGCTCGCCCGCAGCAATGTCCCAAGGTTTTAGGCCAAGCTCAAAGTAACCGTCAACGCGGCCAGCGGCAACGTAACAAAGATCCAGCGCAGCAGAGCCAGCGCGGCGGAAGTCTGCGACTTCAACAAACATGGCAGACATGATTTTGAAGTAAGATTCAGAATGTTGCTTCTGCTTGAATGGGAAACCGGTTGCGATAATCGCACCTTGCAGATCTTTGGGTTGTTTTACACGGATACGTGCGCTGTTGAGCTGTGCACCTGAACCACGTTGAGCGGTGAACAGTTCATTTTGCATTGGGTCGTAAACACAAGCGACTTCAGTTTTGCCTTTGATGCGCACGGCGATAGAAACTGCGAAATGAGGAATGCCTTTGACAAAGTTGGTGGTGCCATCCAGTGGGTCGATGATCCATTGTACGTCTTTATCTTTACCATCAATCGTGCCGTTTTCTTCAGCGATGATGCAGTGCTCTGGGTAAGAGTTTTTAATAGTATCGATAATGATCGTTTCTGCTTCTTTGTCTACGTTGGTCACAAAGTCGTTTGTGCCTTTTAGCGTAGATTCAATTTTCTCAACGTTTTCTAGTGATTTAGCAATATGGTTGCCTGCTTTTCGCGCAGCGCGAATAGCAATGTTTAGCATTGGATGCATACGAATTTCCCAACGGATGTTAAAGAACAAATGAAAGCGGCGGCGAGTATACCAGAGAAAAATGAAATGTGAAGTGGTGATTTTTTAGGCGGCGTTCCTTGCTTGATGTGATGAGTATCAAGAAAACGCAGCTCTACGCTCTTCGACCGAGCGATTAATTCCCTGCATGCCGCCAACAACCTAGGGCGATAGAGAAAAATGTGCTAACATCCTGCGGTTTTGAATCAGGTGCCAAAAACTCGCATGTTAGATCAGGTCAAAGTTGTTCTCGTCGGAACGTCCCACTCAGGTAATATCGGCTCTGCCGCTCGCGCAATGAAAGTGATGGGCCTTAGCCAATTGGTTCTCGTACAGCCGGAATGCGAAGTGGATGCCCAAGCAATTGCGCTGGCCTCTGGTGCCTCTGATGTGGCTTTGAATGCGCGTATTGTTTCTTCTTTAGAAGAGGCAGTGAGTGACTGCGCTTTGATTGTTGGCTCTAGTGCTCGCTCACGTACTTTGGAATGGCCGATGCTTGAGCCAAGAGAGTGCGGTGAGAAGATGATCCAAGAAAGCAAGCAAGGTGCGGGAGCGCTGGTTTTTGGTCGCGAGCGTACTGGCTTGACCAACGAAGAGCTGCAAAAGTGCCACTATCACGTCTGTATTCCAGCCAATCCAGAGTACAGCTCATTAAACCTTGCCATGGCGGTACAAACGCTTAGCTATGAAGTGCGTATGGCGTACCTCAATGATCAGCAAAGTCAGTACGCACCCATTGCTGAAGTGGAATATCCTCGACACAAAGAGTTAGAACTTTTCTATCAACATCTCGAAAAGGTGATGCTGGCAAGTGAGTTCATCAGTCCCGATCAACCTAATCAAGTGATGAACAAAATGCGTCGTCTGTTCAGTCGTGCTCGCCCGGAAGCGCAAGAGCTCAACATTTTGCGCGGCGTGCTGACGGCGATTGAAAAATCGCACCTGAGCAAAAAATAACCCTTAAAAATTAAGGGATGAATACCTGAGTAAAATAGTCAAATAAATACTTGACCGTTTTTGTCAGGTATGGAAAAATGTATCCATTGTAAAAGTGTGGATACGGTGTGTTATGAAACTGACCTCTAAAGGAAGATATGCGGTAACAGCAATGCTGGATGTGGCGCTGCATTCGCAAAAAAGTCCTGTTCCTCTGGCTGATATTTCTGAGCGTCAGGGGATTTCGCTCTCTTATCTTGAGCAGCTTTTTTCTAAATTGCGTAAAGCAGGCCTAGTTGCCAGTGTGCGTGGCCCGGGTGGTGGTTACCGTTTGGGCGGCGATGCGTTCTCGATTTCTATTGGTACGGTGATCGCGGCAGTTGATGAATCGGTTGATGCCACCAAGTGTCAAGGCAAAGGTGACTGCCAAGGCGGCACGCGTTGCCTAACACACACACTATGGCGTGACTTAAGCTCGCGTATTAGTGACTTCTTGAACAACATCACTCTTGGTGAGCTGATGAGTGACAATGAAGTTCTCGAAATTTCTGACCGTCAGGAAATAACCCTAGCGGTAAATCATGGGTTGGCTAACAAAAATACAAGCACCGCGCCCATCGGTGTAAATTTCCGCTCTTAAGCGGTCAGCATGTTTACATTGGAGTGAAGAATGAAACTGCCTATTTATCTAGACTATTCGGCAACGTGCCCCGTTGATCCTCGTGTCGCTGAGAAAATGGTTCAGCACATGACGATGGACGGTATTTTTGGTAACCCGGCGTCACGTTCTCATCGTTACGGTTGGCAGGCGGAAGAAGCGGTCGACACCGCTCGTGAGCAAATTGCCGATCTGCTTAATGCAGACCCACGTGAAATTGTTTTCACTTCGGGTGCAACCGAGTCAGATAACCTGGCAATCAAAGGCGCAGCCCATTTTTATTCAAAGCAAGGCAAGCACATTATTACTTGCAAAACAGAGCATAAAGCGGTGCTCGACACGACTCGCCAACTAGAGCGTGAAGGTTTTGAAGTGACTTACCTTGAGCCTGAAGCGAACGGCATCATCGATCTGAACAAACTCGAAGCCGCGATGCGTGACGATACAGTTCTCGTCTCGATCATGCACGTCAACAACGAAATCGGCGTGATTCAAGACATCGCTGCGATTGGTGAACTGTGCCGTGCGCGCAAGATCATTTTCCACGTGGATGCAGCTCAGTCTGCTGGTAAAGTGGCGATTGACGTTCAAGCGATGAAAGTGGACTTGATTTCACTCTCAGCACACAAGATTTACGGTCCGAAAGGTATCGGCGCACTGTACGTACGTCGTAAACCACGTATCCGTCTTGAATCGCAAATGCATGGCGGTGGTCATGAACGCGGTTTCCGCTCTGGTACTCTGGCCACGCACCAAATCGTTGGTATGGGCGAAGCGTTCCGTATCGCTAAAGAAGAGGTGCAAAAAGATTACGACCATGCATTGGCATTGCGTAGCCGTCTGCTTGATGGCGTTAAAGACATGGAAGCGGTCACGATCAACGGCGATCTTGAGCAGCGCGTACCACATAACCTCAACGTGAGTTTCGCTTTCGTTGAAGGTGAGTCTCTACTGATGTCGCTAAAAGATCTTGCGGTTTCATCAGGCAGTGCATGTACTTCAGCCAGCCTTGAGCCATCTTACGTGCTGCGTGCACTTGGCTTGAATGACGAACTGGCTCACAGCTCGATTCGTTTCTCCTTTGGTCGTTTTACCACCGAAGAAGAGATTGACTACGTTATTGAACAGATCCGTGTAGCCGTAAACAAGCTACGCGACATGTCTCCTCTATGGGATATGTACAAAGATGGGGTTGACTTGAACACGGTTGAGTGGGCGCACCACTAAGCGCGAGTTAATCCAGAGCAATTTATAGAGGATTCGAGGGAAATATCATGGCATACAGCGAAAAAGTAATTGATCACTACGAGAACCCACGTAACGTTGGTTCGTTTGACAAAGACGATCCGTCTATCGGTAGTGGTATGGTTGGCGCACCCGCTTGTGGTGACGTAATGAAACTGCAGATCAAAGTGACGCCAGAAGGCATCATCGAAGACGCGAAGTTTAAAACCTACGGTTGTGGCAGTGCGATCGCATCCAGCTCACTGGTTACTGAGTGGGTGAAAGGCAAGAGCATTGAAGAAGCGGCGTCGATCAAAAACTCTGAGATCGCCGAAGAGTTAGAGTTGCCACCAGTGAAAGTGCACTGCTCTATTCTCGCCGAAGACGCGATTAAAGCCGCAGTTGCGGATTACAAGAAAAAACACCAACTTTAAGCCACTATTTACAGCTATAATGGGAGCCTTTTCGCTCCCATTAGAATCGTCAACACATTAACTAAGGTGCAGTATGGCCGTTACACTAACAGAAAGCGCAGCAAGTCGAGTAAGAGCATTCCTTGATAACCGTGGTAAAGGGATTGGTTTGCGTCTGGGAGTGAAAACCACTGGCTGTTCAGGCATGGCGTATGTGCTGGAATTTGTTGATGAACTGAATGAAGAAGACGAAGTATTCGAACATTCAGGTGTGAAAGTGATTATCGACAAAAAGAGTTTGGTGTATCTCGACGGCACCCAGCTCGACTACGTCAAAGAAGGGTTGAACGAAGGCTTTGAGTTCAATAACCCGAATGCGAAAAGTGAATGTGGTTGTGGTGAAAGCTTCAACGTCTAATGACTGAAGTTCTGGGCCTGATGGCTCAGAACGTTTAATCAAGGGCCAGAACTCGATGAATCACTTTGAACTATTTGGGCTACCAACTCAGTATCAGCTGGATGGTAGCCTTCTTTCTTCTCAGTTCCGGGAATTGCAAAAGCGTTTCCATCCGGATAATTTTGCCACCGCCTCCGAGCGGGATCGCTTGTTGGCGGTGCAAAAAGCGGCACAAATCAACGACGCTTACCAAGTTTTGAAACATCCCATTTCACGCGCGGAATATTTATTGGCGCAAAATGGGGTGGAAATGCGCGGTGAGCAACAAACCTTGCAAGACCCCATGTTCCTCATGGAACAGATGGAGCTGAGAGAAGAGCTCGAAGCGATCCCAAGCGCTTCAGACGCACAAGATGCACTGGCGGAATTTGATGCTCGAGTGAGCAAAATGTATAAGCAACATCTAAGTGCGATAGAGCAAGAGCTTAACGAGGCGTTGTGGCAGCAAGCCGCAGATCGCGTTCGTAAGCTGAAATTTATTGCCAAATTAAAGAACGAAATCGAACTAGTGGAAGAGAAGCTCTTCGGCTAGTTGAAAAACAAGGATCCATCATGGCATTACTTCAAATCGCAGAACCGGGTCAGAGCTCGGCACCTCATGAGCACAAGCTCGCGGCTGGTATTGATCTCGGCACAACCAATTCACTGGTTGCTTCGGTACGAAGTGGTGAGGCTACCACATTAAAAGATGAGCAAGGCCGAAGCCTACTGCCTTCGGTTGTGAATTACGCCGGTGAAACGCTTCTGGTCGGTTATGAGGCAAAAGCCCAAGCGGAAATTCAACCTGAAGAGACGATTATCTCCGTTAAACGTCTGCTTGGTCGATCATTGCAAGACATTCAGGCGCGCTATCCTTCTTTACCTTATCAGTTCAAAACCAGTGAAAACGGTTTGCCCGTGCTGCGAACTCAGCAAGGCGATAAAAACCCGATTGAAGTGTCGGCAGATATTCTCAAAGCACTGGCAAAACGCGCGCAAGAGACGCTGGGTGGCGAACTTGCTGGCGTGGTGATTACCGTTCCCGCCTATTTTGATGATGCGCAGCGTGCGGGCACCAAAGATGCCGCCAAACTTGCTGGTTTGCATGTACTGCGTCTGCTCAATGAGCCGACGGCGGCGGCGATTGCCTATGGGCTTGATTCTGGTCAGGAAGGCGTAATTGCCGTCTACGATTTGGGCGGCGGCACCTTTGACATCTCCATTTTGCGTCTTTCGAAAGGGGTGTTTGAAGTACTGGCCACTGGCGGTGATTCTGCACTCGGCGGCGATGACTTTGACCATCTGCTGGCGGATTATCTCAAAGAAAAAGCTGGGCTGGTTTCTCCGCTCTCTGCTGAGCAAAATCGAGTGCTGCTCAATATTGCCACGGCAACCAAAATCGCTTTTTCTGAAAAAGAAAGTGTTGAGGTTGATGTCTTTGGCTGGAAAGGCGAGGTCACCCGTGAACAGTTTGAAGATCTTATTCGTCCGTTAGTGAAAAAAACCTTGATGTCTTGTCGCCGCGCACTGAAAGATGCTGATGTTGAGACGGACGAAGTGCTGCAAGTGGTAATGGTTGGTGGCTCCACTCGTACCTTATTGGTGCGCGAGATGGTCGGCGAATTTTTCGGCCGTACCCCACTGACGAGCATTAACCCAGACGAAGTCGTGGCAATAGGCGCGGGAATTCAGGCTGACATTTTGGCCGGTAACAAGCCGGATTCAGAGATGCTACTGCTGGATGTGATCCCGCTGTCGCTCGGCATTGAAACCATGGGTGGTTTGGTGGAGAAAATTATCCCGCGCAATACCACCATTCCTGTCGCACGCGCTCAGGAGTTCACCACCTTTAAAGATGGTCAAACCGCAATGAGCGTGCACGTGGTGCAAGGCGAGCGCGAAATGGTCGGCGATTGCCGTTCTTTGGCTCGCTTCTCGCTTAAAGGCATTCCGCCGATGGCGGCAGGGGCTGCGCATATTCGCGTGACTTATCAGGTGGATGCCGACGGTCTGCTGTCAGTGACTGCCATGGAAAAGAGCACTGGAGTTCAGTCTGAAATCCAAGTCAAACCGTCTTATGGCTTGAGCGATAATGAAGTCGCCAACATGTTGCGTGACTCAATGGCTTATGCCAAAGAAGACATGCAAGCGCGTGCGCTGGCTGAGCAACGCGTTGAAGCTGACCGCGTGATTGAAGGGCTGATTTCTGCGTTGCAAGCCGATGGCGATGCGCTGCTGAATGAAGACGAAAAACAAGCGCTGTTACAAGCGATTGAATCTTTGATTGCGCTGCGTAACGGCGATGATGCCACAGCGATCGAGCAGGGAATTAAAGACACGGATAAAGCGAGCCAAGATTTTGCATCGCGCCGCATGGATAAATCGATCCGTGCCGCTCTGGCTGGCCAGTCAATCGACACTATTTAAGAGATAAAAAGTATGCCTAAGATTATTGTACTGCCTCATGAAGATTTGTGCCCTGAAGGCGCGGTGTTAGAAGCCCAAGCAGGTGAGACTGTGCTGGATGTGGCACTGAAAAACGGGATTGCGATTGAACACGCGTGTGAGAAATCTTGCGCTTGTACAACCTGTCACGTGATTATCCGTGAAGGCTTTGACTCTCTTGATGAAAGTGACGAATTAGAAGACGACATGCTCGATAAAGCTTGGGGGCTTGAGCCGGAATCTCGTCTTGGTTGCCAAGCGAAGATCGCTGATGAAGATCTGGTGGTTGAGATCCCGAAATACACGCTTAACCACGCATCCGAAGATCATTAATCATCCACAGCAGCACAGAGGTGCTGCTTTGGCTAAACGCCCTGAGGAAAAGTTATGAAATGGACAGATTCGCGAGATATCGCTATCGAACTGTGTGAAAAGTTCCCAGATACGGATCCTAAGACGGTTCGCTTTACCGACTTACATCAGTGGATTTTAGAATTGGACGATTTTGACGATGAACCAAACCGTTCCAATGAAAAAATCCTCGAAGCGGTTATCTTGTGTTGGCTGGATGAGTGGCAATAAAATCCAGCTCAGTTAACAATTTTTATTAAAAAAGACGGACCTTATGGTCCGTTTTTTTATCAAGTTGACATTTCTGCCCTACATAATGCTAACATCCGTGGGTTATTAAAAAAGAAAGGCGCAGGTAACGCCGTTATAAGGCAAGGAGAAACCATGTCTACACAGATGTCTGTATATTTAAGCCAGGAGGCTGCAGCTCCACAGTGGGGTGAAAAAGCACTGGTCTCGTTCAATGACAACGGGGCGACCATTCACCTCGGTGAAAAAACCGACTTGGTGAAAATCCAACGTGCGGCGCGCAAACTCGATGGCCAAGGCGTAAAAGCGGTGATGCTCGCGGGCGAAGGTTGGAACCTTGATGCCGTTTGGGCGTTTTATCAGGGCTACCGCAGTCCAAAAAAACAAAATCAGTTGGAATGGGTTGCGCTCGAAGAAAAAGCGCAAGCGGAGTTAGACGCTCGTATTAAAGCAACCGAGTTTACGCGCGATATCATTAACAAACCGGCAGAAGAAGTCGCGCCACGTCAATTGGCCACCATGGCGGCGGAGTTTATTCGTTCAGTGGCACCAGAAGGCACCGTCACCGCTCGCATCGTTAAAGATAAAGATTTGCTAGCTGAAGGTTGGGAAGGGATTTACGCGGTGGGCCGTGGTTCTGAGCGCACCTCGGCGATGTTACAACTCGACTACAACCCAACCGGTGATGAAAACGCGCCTGTGTGGGCCTGTTTGGTCGGCAAAGGCATCACGTTTGACTCTGGCGGTTACAGTATCAAGCCATCCAACTTTATGGACGCGATGAAAGCGGACATGGGTGGCTCCGGCACCATCACTGGCGGCTTGGGCTTAGCGATCATGCGTGGTCTGAATAAGCGCGTGAAGTTGATCTTGTGCTGCGCAGAAAACATGATCTCCGGTCGTGCGCTGAAACTGGGCGATGTCATCACCTATAAAAACGGCAAAACGGTTGAAATCATGAACACCGACGCAGAAGGGCGTCTGGTTTTGGCCGACGGTCTGATCTACGCGTGTGAACACAATCCTGAGCTGATCATCGATTGTGCGACATTGACTGGCGCGGCAAAAAATGCACTGGGTAATGACTACCACGCACTTCTGACTTTTGACCAAGCGTTAGCGCAACAAGCGCTAGCGGCCGCTGATGAAGAGAAAGAAGGCTTGTGGCCTCTGCCACTGGCGGAATTTCATCGTGAAATGTTGCCTTCAAACTTTGCGGACCTGTCGAACATCAGCGGTGGCGACTATTCGCCGGGTGCGAGCACCGCAGCGGCGTTTCTTTCTTACTTTGTGCAAGACTACCAAAAAGGTTGGCTGCATTTTGACTGCTCTGGCACCTACCGTAAGTCTGCCAGCGACAAGTGGTCAGCGGGCGCAACCGGCATGGGGGTTTGTACCTTAGCGCGTATTCTCACTGAACAAGCGAGCAAATAAATTCACTAAGGCAGCCGTTTTCGGCTGCTTACTATAACAACGAATGAAGTAAAAGGACTCCTTATGGCTCTAGAGAGAACATTTTCTATTATCAAGCCCGACGCTGTAGAACGTAACCTGATCGGCGAGATTTACCATCGCATCGAGAAAGCGGGTTTGCGTATTATTGCCGCTAAAATGGTGCAACTGAACGATGAGCAGGCCAGTGGCTTTTATGCAGAACACGAAGGTAAAGCGTTTTTCCAACCACTTAAAGAGTTTATGACCTCCGGCCCTATTATGGTGCAAGTGCTGGAAGGCGAAAATGCCATCGCTCGTTACCGTGAGTTGATGGGAAAAACCAACCCAGAAGAAGCCGCGTGTGGCACGATTCGTGCCGATTATGCGCTGAGCATGCGTCACAACTCAGTGCACGGAAGTGATAGCCCGGCATCGGCTGAGCGTGAAATTGCCTTCTTTTTCCCTGAGTCAGAAATCTGTCCTCGTTAATCGTTTGAGCAGAACAAACCCAGCCGTAAACGCTGGGTTTTTTGCTTTCTGTGTACTTGTTTTTACCATTGAGCAAGGTTCTCAAGTCGGTGTTAAACTCGGTTAAAAAATAATCGCAGAGGATTTAATCTCTTAGCAAATTCGGGGTTTTACAACCCTTGTTGTCACTGCGTAAAGCCTGTACAATTCGCGCCCTTAATCTTGATCAGTCATTGAGAGGCAACATGAGCACTGGGAAAATTAATCTACTCGACTTTGATCGCCAAGGTATGCGTGAGCTTTTCGCCCAAGAGTTAGGCGAGAAAGCATTTCGTGCCGATCAGGTTATGAAGTGGATCTACCATTTCGGTGTGGATGACTTCGATAACATGACCAACATCAACAAGAATTTGCGCGAAAAGCTCAAGCAGAAATGTGAAATTGTCGCTCCGGTGGTTTCTGAAGCTCAGCACTCATCGGATGGCACTATCAAGTGGGCAATGCGCGTTGGCGATCAAGATGTTGAAACCGTCTATATTCCTGAAGAAGATCGCGCGACCTTGTGTGTTTCTTCTCAGGTGGGGTGTGCCTTGGAATGTAAATTCTGCTCAACGGCACAGCAAGGTTTTAACCGTAACCTCAAAGTATCGGAAATTATCGGTCAAGTATGGCGCGCCGCGCGCGAAATCGGTCTGGAAAAAGAGACGGGTCGACGCCCTATCACTAACGTGGTGATGATGGGAATGGGTGAGCCGCTGCTTAACATGAAAAACCTTATCCCGGCACTGGAAATTATGCTCGATGATCTCGGTTTTGGTCTGTCAAAGCGTCGTGTGACTGTTTCTACCTCTGGCGTGGTCTCTGGCTTGGATCAGATGACGGGCAAAATCGACGTGGCTTTAGCTATCTCTTTGCATGCGCCGAACGACAAACTGCGTAGCGAAATTATGCCGATTAACGATCGTTGGGATATCCAAGACTTCCTAGCATCCGTGCGTCGTTACATCGCATCATCGAATGCCAACCGCGGTAAAGTGACGGTGGAGTATGTTCTACTGGATCACGTTAATGACGGAACCGAGCATGCACATGAGTTGGCGCAGTTGATGAAAGACACCCCTTGTAAGATCAACTTGATCCCATTCAACCCGTACCCAGGTTCGCCATATAAAAAGCCAAGCAACTCACGTATTGACCGCTTCCAAAAAACCTTGATGCAATACGAGCACACGGTCACTATCCGTAAAACTCGCGGTGATGATATTGATGCTGCGTGTGGCCAATTGGTCGGTGATGTGATTGACCGAACCAAACGGACCGCGGTGCTCAAAGCGGCGAAGGGGGAAACCATCGAAGTTCGCGCGCTGTAACCGTCTCCGATCTATGTCAGCCAGAGCCATGCTCTGGCTGCTTTATTTCAATCTTTGGGCACTTTTTGCCCACCATTTCTTGCCATTTCCTGCGTTATTGGACGATAGTTCGAATTTCTTGTGTCAAGTTTTGGACAAAAGCTTGAGCTGAGGGTAAATTTCTCAGCAAAGAGTTTTTGTCAATTCAAGACATTGGCTTATCATGAGTAAAGCATGTTTAGTCTTGGTGGATAAAACGTGCCAGAAATCTTCCCAATGGCACAATAATCAGTAGCCAATTCGGTCCGAGGGAAGTCTCTTTATAATCTGATCTACAGATTGTTCACTCTTAGACACGCGCCAAAATAACGATAAAGAAAAACAGAGTGCGGGTGTTAATTAAAAAAGATTTTAAGAAGTTATGACGACAGAAAACGAAAATTTAGCACAAACATCCCATGACACTGCGCCGGCAATTGAAGTTGGTACGTTACTTAAGCGTAAGCGCGAAGAGCTGGGTTACAGCCAAAAACAAGTTGCGGATCGCCTTCGGTTGCGTTTAACGGTGATTGAGCAAATCGACAACAACCAACTTGCCACCGATCAAGTCGCCACCTTTACCCGTGGCTATTTACGCTCTTACGCGCGATTGGTCGGCGTGGATGAATCGCTTGTGTTAGCCGCTTTGGATGATGCGGGCGATGCGCAGCACCAAGAGCAGGAGATGCAAAGTTTTTCTCGCAAGACCAAAACGGAGAAACACAACAGCCGTATCATGCTTATCACTTGGGGAGTGTTTATCATTATTATCGGGATTTCTTCCCTGTGGTGGTGGCAAAACCAACGAGATAACAGTCTTTCCCAATCGGTGAATGATACTTCGGCAGTCGAGGTACCAGCAGTGATGGAAGAGAGCGAAAACACACCCGCGCTAGATGACGTGGTCATGCAAGAACTGACGGTTGCTCCTGAGGAGGTCTCTCCTTCTGTTGAAGCCCCTTCTTCAGACGCGACGCCTGAGGAAGTGCTTATCGAAGAGCCTGCTGCGGTTGAAGCCGAAGTGGCTGAATCTGTGCAAACCTCTGCAACACTGGCGGACGATCAACAAGTGATCACCATGACCTTTGAAGCGGATTGCTGGATCCAAGTGAAAGACGCTCAGGGCAAGACATTGATTTCTGGTATCCGCAAAGCGGGACAAGATCTTGAGCTTTCAGGAGAAGCCCCGTTTAAAGTCATTTTAGGTGCGCCAGAAGGCGTCGCCATGACATTTGCAAGTGAACCTGTCGACCTTTCTCGGTATACTGCAGGCAAAGTAGCAAGATTCACCTTACCTTTATAAAGAATTATGCACAACGAATCTCCAATTATCCGTCGTAAATCGACGCGTATCTACGTGGGTAATGTTCCTATTGGTGATGGTGCACCGATCGCGGTGCAGTCCATGACCAATACCCGAACCACCGACGTTGAAGCCACGGTCGCACAAATCAAAGCACTGGAAAAAGTGGGTGCTGATATTGTTCGTGTTTCTGTGCCAACCATGGATGCCGCTGAAGCATTTAAACTGATTAAGCAGCAGGTATCGGTGCCGTTGGTGGCCGACATTCATTTCGACTATCGCATCGCCCTGAAAGTGGCGGAATACGGCGTCGATTGTTTGCGAATTAACCCAGGCAATATAGGGAACGAGGAGCGTATTCGTTCGGTGGTTGATTGCGCTCGCGATAAAAATATCCCGATCCGCATTGGTGTTAATGGCGGTTCTCTGGAAAAAGATCTGCAAATGAAATATGGCGAACCGACCCCAGCCGCTTTGGTGGAGTCGGCGATGCGCCACGTTGATATCCTAGATCGTCTCAACTTTGATCAGTTTAAAGTCAGCGTCAAAGCATCGGATGTCTTCCTTGCGGTTGATTCCTACCGCCTGCTGGCAAAGAAAATCGACCAACCACTGCATTTGGGGATTACCGAAGCAGGTGGTGCGCGTGCGGGCTCGGTGAAGTCGGCGGTTGGCCTTGGTATGCTACTGGCCGAAGGTATTGGCGACACCTTGCGTATCTCGCTGGCAGCGAATCCAGTTGAAGAGATCAAAGTCGGCTTTGATATTCTCAAATCGCTGCGCATTCGCTCGCGTGGTATCAACTTTATTGCCTGCCCTTCGTGTTCGCGTCAGGAATTTGATGTCATCAACACGGTGAATGCGTTAGAAGAGCGCTTAGAGGACATCATCACGCCGATGGATGTTTCGATCATCGGTTGCGTGGTGAATGGCCCGGGCGAAGCGGAAGTTTCTCATCTAGGCCTTGCGGGCAGCAACAAGAAGAGCGCTTTCTATGAAGACGGTAAGCGTCAGAAAGAGCGTTTCGATAACGATGACTTGGTGAATCAGTTGGAAGCAAAAATTCGTGCTAAAGCGGCGCGGATGGATGCCAGCAACCGCATCGACGTGAAAGTTCACGATTAATCTCAATACCCGTTACGTTCAGCAAACGAACGGGTAGTCAGCAACATTACGGTAACTATTGTGGCAAAAACAATTCAAGCAATCCGAGGCATGAACGACTGCCTCCCAACTCAATCACCGCTGTGGCAGAAACTAGAAAACACAGTGAAGAATGTCATCAGCGCCTACGGCTACAATGAAGTGCGCATGCCAATTGTTGAGATGACCCATCTGTTTAGCCGCGCTATTGGTGAAGTAACCGATGTGGTTGAGAAAGAGATGTACACCTTTGAGGATCGCAACGGCGATAGCCTGACCTTGCGTCCGGAAGGCACCGCGGGCTGTGTCCGCGCCGGGATCGAAAATGGTCTTTTGTACAATCAAGAACAACGCTTGTGGTATATCGGTCCGATGTTCCGTCATGAGCGCCCACAAAAAGGTCGTTACCGTCAGTTCCACCAGTGTGGTGTCGAAGTATTTGGCTTGGATGGTCCTGATGTGGATGCTGAACTTATCATGATGACAGCGCGCTTGTGGCGTGAACTGGGCATCGACAAGCACGTGCGCTTAGAGTTGAACTCGATTGGTTCACTGGAAGCGCGTGCCAACTACCGCAGCGCACTTATTGAGTTTCTTGAGCAACATATTGAAGTGCTTGATGAAGATTGCAAACGCCGTATGCACACCAACCCACTGCGCGTGCTGGATTCAAAAAATCCAGAGGTGCAGGCGATTTTAGGTGATGCGCCACGTCTGGCCGATTATTTGGATGAAGAGTCCAAGCAACATTTTGCAGGTTTGTGTGAACTTCTTGGCGCTGCTGGCATCGAATACACAGTCAATCAGCGCCTCGTTCGTGGCCTAGATTACTACAATCGTACGGTTTTTGAGTGGATTACCGAGAGCTTAGGATCGCAAGGCACAGTGTGTGGCGGTGGTCGTTACGATGGCCTCGTTGAGCAACTTGGCGGTAAGCCAACGCCAGCAGTCGGTTTTGCCATGGGGCTTGAGCGCTTAGTATTGATGCTCGAAACCCTAGAGCTTACCGACGTGCGTCGCAGTGTCGATGTGTACGTAGTCACCGCGGGTGAAGGAACGATGATGGCAGGCATGAAGCTGGCTGAGCAATTACGTGAATCGCTTCCCGGCGTGCGTGTAATGAACCACTTTGGCGGTGGTAACTTCAAGAAGCAGTTCAAGCGTGCGGACAAAGTTGGCGCAGTAGTTGCACTCGTGCTGGGCGAAAATGAAGTGGCAGATAGTACCGTTGTGCTGAAAGATCTCGCAGGTGGTGAGCAAAACACCTATGCGCAAGCTGAAGTGGCGGCAAAAATCGCTGAACTGATTTAAGTACAGCAGTTTCGAATTTAAATGGCAGGAGAACCTGCCATTTTTGAAGTTTTTAAAGAGGACAGGAAGTGGAAGTTTACAATACTGAAGAAGAACAAGTAGAAGCGATAAAAGAGTGGTGGAAAGAGAATGGCAAAGCCGTGATTATCGGCGCTGTTGTTGGTCTTGGCGGTCTTTTTGGTTGGCGTTACTACCAAGATTCTGTGACTTCGGCTCGTGAAGCGGCTTCTCAAAGCTATACTTCCGCAATTAATACTCTGCAAGCAAAAGGTGTGGACGCTGCGGCGGATGTGCAAAGTTTCATCGATGGCAATGAAGTCAAAGAGTACTCTGTGCTGGCGGCTTTGCAACTGGCGAAAACACAAGTGGATGCTGGCGATCTTAACGCTGCGTTAGTGCAGTTAAAGTGGGCTCAAAGCAACAGCAAAGATGCCGCCATTGCGCCTCTTGTCAGCTATCGAATCGCACGTATCGAAGCAGAACTGGGCAACTTTGATGCGGCAAATGCTGAACTGGCTAAAGTGAGCAACAAAGGTTGGACCGGCCGTATTGCCGAACTGCGTGGTGACATTGCTCTGCGTCAAGGTGATAAAGAAGCAGCATACGCGGCTTACTCGGAAGCCCAACAAGCAGAAGATGCTGGTCAAACACTGCAGATGAAGCTTGACGATCTGGCGAAATAAGGACTTCATGGCATGAAGAATGTGTTCAGAAGAGCCGTATTAGGACTGATCACGGTCGGTATTCTTGCGGGTTGTGCCGGTGAAGAAGACACCATCGTTATGGCGCCAGTGCCTCAGGTAAAAAGTCAGTTTACCCCAAAGAGTAGCTGGAGTGCTTCGGTTGGTGATGGTGTTGGTCATTACTTTTCTAAGCTCGCCCCCGAATACGCTTACGACAAAGTGTTTATCGCCAGTCGTGGTGGGGAAGTCAAAGCACTTGATCCGCAAAAAGGCAACACACTTTGGCGTGTGCAGCTTGGCAAAGACGGCAGCGCGAAGTTGTCGGGTGGCATCACCGCAGCCTACAGTCAGGTTTTCATTGGCAGCGAAAATGGTGAAGTGATCGCGCTAGATCAGGAGACTGGCGAAGAGAAATGGCGCGTAGCGGTTGCGGGTGAAGTCTTAGCCAAGCCGGTAGCGGAAGGCAGTCTGGTGATTGTGAATACCAGCAATGGTATCCTCATCGCGCTGGATCAAACCAATGGTGAACAGAAATGGGCGATTAGCACCGATGTACCCAATCTGACCTTACGTGGCGATAGCACGCCGGTGGCGGTTTCTGGTGGGGTATTTTGGGGCACAGCCAATGGTCGATTGGCTGCTGCGATCGTCGAACGCGGTCAACTGATTTGGCAGCAACCTGTTGGCACTCCAAAAGGCGCGACCGAAATTGATCGTCTGGTCGATGTCGATTCCTCGCCGATTTTGCTCGGTGGCACCTTGTACGTAGTTGGTTACAACGGCCAACTGATTGGGATTGATTTGCGCTCAGGTAAAGCAACGTGGAAGCGCAATTACTCTTCAGCGATTGATATGGCGACCGATGGTAGCCGCTTGTTTCTTGTTACGGACAAAGATCATTTAGTCGCGGTCGATGCCCGTAGTGGTACCGAACTGTGGGAAAATGCTCAGTTGCAACACCGCTTGCTGACTGCGCCAGTCATCGTCAACAACTATTTGGTGGTTGGCGACAGTGAAGGTTATTTGCACTGGTTGGACAAAAGCACGGGTGAATTTGTTGCACAGCAGATGGTCAATGATAGCGGTTTTGCCGTGGGGCCGACTGTATTGCCGGACGGTTATCTGATTGTGACTCGTAATGGCAAAATAAAGAAACTGACGCTCAGCGAATAATATCGTGATATAATTCACATTCGGCTCCTGGCTGGTAACGGCTAGGAGCCGTTTTATTGCTGGAAACTTTTGTAAAACTTAAAATAGAACATGTGGTTATAGGTAAAGGCTTGGTGCGGGTTGTGCTAACTTCCGTCGTTACCTATAACTACATACGAACAGATTATTGTAGAGGTTATTATGGTACCTGTTGTTGCCCTGGTTGGGCGTCCGAACGTAGGTAAGTCTACCTTGTTCAACCGTTTGACTCGTTCTCGTGACGCATTAGTGGCAGACTTTCCCGGTCTGACACGAGATCGTAAGTACGGTCAGGCTAAAGTAGGCGAACACGACTTCATCGTGATTGATACAGGTGGTATCGACGGTTCTGAAGAGGGCGTTGAAACCAAGATGGCGCAGCAGTCACTGGCGGCGATCAACGAAGCCGATGTGGTGCTGTTTATGGTAGATGGTCGTGCTGGCCTGACATCCGCCGACGAAGCGATTGCTGCGCATCTGCGTAAAATCGAAAAGCCAGCCATGCTAGTGGTGAATAAGATCGATGGGATTGACGCCGATGCCGCCAGTGCCGATTTCTGGCAGCTGGGTGTCGATGATATGTACCAGATCGCCGCTGCGCATGGTCGTGGTGTGACTGCGTTGATCGAACGTGCACTCGATCCTTTCTTTGACAACATGCTCAGCGCTGGTAAAGAAGGTGAAATTGAAGATTTGACCGAATTTGCTGACCAAGATGAAGAGTCGCTTGATTACAGCGAAGAAGAAGCGGAAGAAGCGTTCAAACGTCTTCAAGATCAGCCGATTAAGCTGGCGATCATTGGCCGTCCCAATGTGGGCAAATCGACGCTGACCAACCGGATTTTGGGTGAAGAACGTGTCGTGGTGTATGACATGCCTGGAACGACTCGCGATTCTATCTACATTCCAATGGAGCGTGATGGTCGTGAATATGTGTTGATTGATACGGCTGGTGTACGCCGCCGTGGACGCATTAATGAAACGGTAGAAAAATTTTCTGTGGTGAAAACGCTTAAAGCCGTTGAAGATGCTAACGTCGTTCTGCTGGTGATTGATGCGCGTGAGAATATCTCTGATCAGGATTTGAGCTTGCTCGGCTTTGCACTCAACGCTGGTCGTTCAATTGTCTTGGCGGTCAATAAGTGGGATGGCCTAGATAATGAAGTTAAAGAACATGTGAAGAAAGAGCTCGATCGTCGTCTTGGTTTTGTCGACTTTGCGCGTATTCACTTTATCTCTGCGCTACACGGTACAGGTGTGGGCCACTTGTTTGAGTCGGTACAGGAAGCGTATCGCTCTGCGACCACTCGAGTTAGTACCTCAGTTCTGACACGCATTATGAAAATGGCAACCGAAGATCACCAGCCGCCGATGGTGCGTGGTCGTCGAGTAAAACTGAAGTACGCCCATGCTGGTGGTTACAACCCGCCAATTATCGTGATTCACGGTAACATGGTGCGCGAGTTGCCTGACTCTTATAAACGTTATCTGATGAACTACTACCGTAAGTCTTTGGATATCATGGGTACACCGATTCGTATCTTGTTCCAAAACAGCGAAAACCCATTTGAAGGCCGCACCAGCAAGATGACGCTCTCTCAAGAGCGCGCTCGTAAGCGTATGGTTTCAGCGGTGAAGAACCGTAGTAAATAAACCGAGCTTTATATCGAATGCCCAAGTTTTGACTTGGGCTTTTTTTACCTACAGTTCTCGTCGCTACAGCGTCAAATGAATGTTGTCGGTAAATAGCTTTGAAAGATCGATCTTGAAAATTCTGAGGAAGTGATATTTTTTCTTTATTTGTGGAATATTAATTTGTTTTAAATTGAAATGCAGAACATGTAACTTATGCTTTCGGGCTATGGTGATATAAATATTCTTTTAGACGCTGATCGCTGATCAAATTTCAATAAGCAGAAGATCAATATAAGATCATACAAGCGTGTTTGAGTTCAGATTATAGCTATTTTTTCTGTGTTATTCTTTTGACCCAAATATATGAGTGGCTAAAATGTCACCGAAATAATAATAAATCATCGTCATGTAGCGTAAAGTCACGACAGAAGAGTACAGATTATGGACAGTAACAAGCTTTTGCAGGCTCACCGTGCGGTGAATGGCCTGCTGGGTAAATTGGCTCTTGGGCTGGAGAAAGATCAGCTTAATCAAGAGATCATTTCACTGTCAGAACATCTCTTTGACGCACGCAAAGCTTCGATCTTAAGGTTTGATCCCCAACAAAACACCCTGCACGTCGAATATGCTCCTTCTTTACCCGACTTTTACAATCAAGCAATTGAAGGGGTACGCGTCGGTGAAAAAGTGGGATCTTGCGGCGCTGCAGCTTTCCTACGGCAAACGGTGGTTGCTGAGAACATCAAGCTTCATCCTAATTGGCAACCTTATCTCGCGTTAACGCAAAAAGCGAATCTACACGCTTGTTGGTCGGTCCCCGTATTGTCACAAGATGAGCAAGTGCTGGGGACCTTTGCGATTTACAGTGATCAGCCGTCTTCCCCTTCTGAAGCCGAGCTGGAAATTTTGCAGATGTTGGCTACCTTGTACGCGGTCGCGTTAGAGAAATATCAGTGTGAACAGCAGCTTTATGACCATGTTAACCGTGATCCTCTAACCCAATGTTACAATCGGCGAATGTTACTACAATCTCCGCATCAGCAGTTCTCTACACCGGAACATGGGCAAGCGGTGGTTGGCTGCTTTTTTGTCGATGTGGATGATTTTAAATACATCAACGATCGCTTTGGGCATGATGTGGGCGATCAAGTCTTAATTGATCTCGCGCAGTGGCTGATGACTCGCAGCCCGCAAGAAGCCATGATTGCCCGTTACGGCGGTGATGAGTTTGTCATCATTGCGACTTTTGCTTCCGAGCAAGACTTTGAGCACTTTTATCGCCAGTTGCGCATCGGGATCAAATTGTTCTTTGTCATAGAAGATTATTCTGTGGCCGTCAGTATTGGTGCGGCATCTACACCAGCGCAAGGGGTGGTTGATCTCAACGAGCTGATCCGTCAAGCGGATCTCAGCATGTATCGTGTTAAGCGCCAGCACCGTGATGTAAGTGCAGGTTTGAGCTGAAAAGCTCACAACGAACAGTAAGGTAAGCGTTATGAATGAAAATCTCTGCCCACAGTGTCAAAACGAATTGCAATGGAATGGTCAATATCATTGCCAGCAGTGTGAGCAAGATTTTAAGAAGGTAGGATTTTGCCCAGAATGTACGGCAGAATTGGAAAAACTGCAGGCGTGTGGCGCTGCAAACTACTTTTGTAATACGTGCAATGAACTCAAATCCAAATCTCGAGTACGGTTTGTCTTTCAGTCCATCAGTTAACGGTCGAGCGAATTTCACCGTCCATTAAACGGGTGACCAGAGTGTCACCTGTTTTTGTTTGTGCCTGGCGGCTAATCACGTCGCCTTGTGCGTTTTGCGTGATCGAATAACCGCGTTTGAGCGTCGCTAGTGGGCTGACAGCATCCAGCTTTTCTGCCGCCAGAGCAATATGGTGGCGAAACGACAGTAATTTTCGCTCCATCGCATCTTGCAGCGCCTGTTCAGCCCGCGCCATTTTGTTTTGTTGCTGGCTAATTTGGCGAACGGGTGACTTGAGTTGTAATTGATAAAAAGCACGCGAGAGTGTGTTTTCTCGTTTGGCGAGATATTTTTCCATTGCCCGCTGCAGTTGAATCTGCAGCTCATCGGCTTGCTGCGCTTGGCGCAACAAACGATAACGAGGATGCTGTTTCTCTAGACGATGAGCAAATTCAACCACTTGACGATGTTGTGCGCTTAGGTAGTGGCGCCATGCACTACGCAGTTTCTGTTCTAGGCTGAGAAGCGCTTGATCTTTATGGCTGTGATCACGGCTGACCAGCTCTGCCGCCGCGGATGGGGTCGGGGCACGCAAGTCGGCAACAAAATCGGCAATGGTTACGTCAATTTCATGCCCTACCGCGGAAATGATGGGGATCTGACTGGCGGCAATGGTACGAGCGACAATCTCATGGTTAAAGCACCACAGATCTTCCAGTGAACCGCCACCACGCCCGACGATCAGTACATCACACTCATTGCGACTGTTGGCTCTGCCGATGGCTTGAGCGATCTGAATCGCCGCTTCTTCCCCTTGAACTAGTGTGGGGTAGATAACGACAGGCAAAGACGGATCTCGCCTTTTCAGTACATCAAGAATATCAAACAGCGCCGCGCCTGTTTTGGAGGTAATAACACCGACACACTTAGGGTGCTCAGGGATCGGCCGTTTGCTCGATTGGGCAAACAAGCCTTCGGCGGCTAACTTCATTTTGAGCTCATCAAATTGCTGCTGAAGACGACCATCGCCTTCCGCTTGCATGCTTTCGATGATTAATTGATAGTCGCCGCGCGGTTCATAGAGCGAAAGCCGAGCGCGCACCAGTACTTGATTGCCGTTGGCTGGTTTGAAAGAGACTTGGCGGTTGTTACCGCGAAACATGGCGCATTTGACCTGGGCCATCGAATCTTTAAGGGTGAAATACCAGTGACCAGAGACCGGAGCAGAGAAGTTAGAAATCTCACCAACTAACCACACAATCCCCATTTCATTTTCGAGTAACAGACGAACTTCAGAATTTAAACGCGAGACGGTGAAGATGTTTTGATTGGTCAGAGAAGACAAAGCTAATCCCGTGGACGTGGGTATTGAAGTTAGCCGCAATATAATACATAGCAAGGGGTTGAATGCAAGAAAAAAAATCAAAAAATTTGTGGTCAAGCGATTGCGTTGACCGTATAATCCGTCCGCAATATCTAATCCAAATGCAACTGAGTCCCATGACGAGTTGTCCTCATTACGCGAAACGATGAGATTGGGTTGTTCTTTTTACTTATCTAGTTGTGAGATATTGCAAATGCTAAGAATTGCCAAAGAAGCGCTGACATTCGATGACGTACTGCTCGTGCCAGCACACTCCACCGTTCTCCCAAACACCGCTGATCTTCGCACTCAGCTGACCAAGAACATTACCCTCAATATTCCGATGATCTCTGCTTCTATGGATACAGTGACGGAAGCCCGTCTGGCTATCGCATTGGCGCAGGAAGGTGGCATTGGCTTTATCCACAAAAACATGTCAATCGAGCAGCAGGCTGCTGAAGTTCGCCAGGTGAAGAAGTTCGAAGCGGGCGTGGTCAGCGACCCAGTGACGGTCAGTCCTGACGCAACCATCGCTGATGTGGTGGCGCTTACGGAAAAGCACGGTTTTGCTGGTTTCCCCGTGGTGACGGAAAGCAATGAACTGGTGGGCATCATCACCGGTCGTGACGTACGTTTTGTCACTGATCTTTCCAAGAAAGTCTCTTCTGTGATGACGCCAAAAGCGAACCTTGCAGCGGTCAAAGAAGGTGCAACCCGCGCAGAAGTGCAAGAAAAAATGCACGAAGCACGCGTTGAGAAAGTGCTGGTGGTGAATGATGAGTTCCAACTGACCGGCATGATCACTGCAAAAGACTTCCATAAAGCAGAACGTAAACCGAATGCGTGTAAAGATGAGCGTGGTCGTTTGCGTGTTGGCGCTGCGGTTGGCGCCGGTGCGGGCAACGAAGAGCGTGTTGCTGCACTGGTTGAAGCAGGCGTTGACGTGTTGCTGATTGATTCTTCACACGGCCATTCTGAAGGCGTGCTGCAACGTATTCGTGCGACTCGCGAAGCGTTTCCTCATCTTGATATTATCGGCGGCAATGTGGCAACGGCTGCGGGCGCAAAAGCATTGATTGAAGCTGGCGTAAGCGCAGTGAAAGTGGGCATTGGCCCAGGTTCTATCTGTACGACGCGTATCGTAACGGGTGTGGGTGTGCCACAAATCACTGCGATTGCCGATGCTGCTGAAGTGGCTAACCAATACGGGATTCCAGTCATCGCTGACGGCGGTATCCGCTTCTCTGGTGACATTTGTAAAGCGATTGCGGCGGGCGCTTCTTGCGTCATGGTCGGATCGATGTTTGCGGGTACTGAAGAAGCACCGGGCGAAGTGATTCTGTACAACGGCCGTTCTTACAAAGCTTACCGTGGCATGGGCTCTTTGGGTGCGATGTCTCAAGGTTCCTCTGATCGTTACTTCCAATCTGATAACGCGGCAGACAAGCTGGTTCCAGAAGGCATTGAAGGCCGCATCGCTTACAAAGGCCGCCTGAAAGAGATCGTTCACCAACAAATGGGCGGTCTGCGCTCAAGCATGGGTCTGACGGGCAGTGCCACCATCGAAGAGATGCGTACCAAAGCCGAGTTTGTGCGTATCACTGGGGCCGGTATGCAAGAGTCTCACGTTCACGACGTACAGATCACCAAAGAAGCGCCAAACTACCGTTTAGGCTAATCGCTTCGACAAGGATTAGCGCAACGTAAACGTTTGCTTTTTCCTTGAAGCATTGATGAGAGGCGAGTAGACTCGCCTCGTTTTCTTAACCAGCTTAAAAAAAGACTGCCCAAAATGACTAAAAATATTCATGACCAACGTATTCTGATCTTGGACTTCGGTTCTCAGTACACTCAGCTTGTTGCGCGCCGTGTACGTGAAATTGGTGTTTACTGCGAGCTATGGAGCTGGGATGTTGAAGAGGCGGATATTCGTGAATTCAATCCAGATGGCATCATTCTTTCTGGTGGCCCAGAGAGCGTAACGGAAGAAAATTCTCCGCGTGCGCCTCAATATGTATTTGATTCTGGAGTGCCTGTACTGGGTGTGTGCTACGGCATGCAAACCATGGCTGAGCAACTAGGCGGCAAAGTGTCGACTTCGGATGAGTGTGAGTTTGGTTACGCTGCGGTCAAAGTGTCTGGCGAATCTGCGCTGTTTAAAGACCTTGAACTGACGCAAGACGTTTGGATGAGCCACGGCGACAAAGTGGTCGAGATCCCAGCAGATTTCGTTAAAGTCGGCGAGACTGACACCTGCCCTTACGCCGCTATGGCCAATGAAGAGAAGAAATACTACGGTGTTCAGTTCCACCCAGAAGTGACGCACACCAAAAATGGCCTACAAATGCTAGAGAACTTTGTTCTTGGCGTGTGTGGTTGTGAGCGTCTGTGGACCTCTGAGTCGATCATCGAAGACGCCGTGGCGCGTATTAAAGAGCAAGTGGGCAATGATGAAGTTATCCTCGGCCTTTCAGGTGGCGTTGACTCTTCCGTGGTTGCTATGCTGGTTCACCGCGCAATTGGTGATCGCCTGACTTGCGTATTTGTTGACAACGGTCTGCTGCGTTTGAACGAAGGCCAGCAAGTGATGGACATGTTCGGCGACAAATTCGGTTTGAATATCATCAAAGTCGACGCTGAAGATCGTTTCCTTGAAGCGCTTAAAGGTATTGATGAACCTGAAGCGAAACGCAAAACCATTGGTCGTGTTTTTGTTGAAGTGTTTGACGAAGAGTCGAAGAAACTGAAAAACGCGAAATGGTTAGCTCAAGGCACCATTTATCCAGACGTGATCGAATCTGCGGCATCGAAAACGGGTAAAGCGCATGTGATCAAATCTCACCACAACGTGGGCGGTTTGCCAGAAGACATGAAAATGGGTCTGGTTGAGCCACTGCGTGAGCTGTTTAAAGATGAAGTGCGCAAAATTGGTTTGGAGCTTGGCTTGCCTTACAACATGCTTTACCGCCACCCATTCCCAGGTCCGGGTCTTGGTGTGCGCGTATTGGGTGAAATTAAGAAAGAGTACTGTGACTTGCTACGTCGCGCCGACGCTATCTTCATTGAAGAGTTGCATGCGGCCGATCTGTACAACAAAGTTTCTCAAGCCTTTACTGTATTCTTGCCAGTTCGTTCTGTTGGTGTGATGGGCGATGGCCGTAAATATGACTGGGTTGTGTCGCTGCGTGCGGTGGAAACCATCGACTTTATGACCGCACATTGGGCGCATTTGCCGTATGAATTCTTGGGTAAAGTATCAAACCGCATTATCAACGAAGTGAATGGCATTTCTCGCGTGGTGTACGACATCTCCGGCAAACCGCCTGCAACCATCGAGTGGGAATAATTCTCACTAAGTCTGTTCAACAAACCCTGAGCTGTGTCTCAGGGTTTTTTTATCTCTGGTTCTCTCATTTTGCTGGTTTTGGAACAGGGCAGGCATAAGTGATGTCGTAGGATGTTGTGCGGTTTTCATCTCATCAAAATGACTCGCATTTCTCATGTTTACCCGCGTTTGTTACTGCCTAGTTTGTCGATAACGGTCTAATCTGCTGAGTAAATTCACTGTGTAGAGTAGAGGATAAAACGATGAACATCTCCCATCTGTCGCTGTTGATTGGCTGCGTACTGGCGGCCGGAGCGCAGGCAGCGATGACGATTCAGCCCGACCCGCAAAATGCGAATGGCTATTTGGTTTCGCGCGCAGAGTTGCAAGCGGCGGAACAAGCCAAAACGGCTAATCCCATGTATGCGATTTGGTCGCAAGCCCTGCAAACACGCCCCAACTCCGTGGTTGAAGCGATAGAGCCGGGTGCCAGCAGCAATCCAGAAAACGTGAAACGAGTCGAACGTGTGTTCCCGCAAAGCGAGTGGGATTTCTTAACCCAGATGGCGGCGCCGGAGTACACTTACACCCGTTTTTTGCGTGCAGTGGGCAAGTTTCCTGCTTTTTGTGGGGAGTACAGCGATGGGCGAAATTCGGATGCGATTTGTAAAAAGTCCATCGTGACCGCTTTTGCTCACTTCTCTCAAGAGACTGGCGGCCACATTGCCAAAGACAATGTTTCAGATAACCCTTTAGCTTTGGAAGAGTGGCAACAAGCGTTGGTGCATGTGCGTGAAATGGGCTGGTCTGAGGGGCAAGCGGGTTACACGACTGGCTGTGGTCAAAACGATTGGCAGAATCAGCGCTGGCCGTGTGAAGCTGGTCAAGGCTATTTTGGTCGCGGCGCTAAACAGCTCTCTTATCATTTCAATTACGGCGCATTTTCCGAAGTGATGTTTGACGGCGATGCGACAGTACTGCTGAAAAATCCTGCGCTGGTGGCGGACTCTTGGCTCAATTTAGCTTCGGCAATTTGGTTTTTCTTAACCCCGCAAGCCCCCAAACCCGCTATGCTGCACGTGATTGATCGCACTTGGGTTCCGTCGCAGCGTGAAATCGATGCCGGAATTGGCTATGGCTTTGGCACCACCATCAATGTGATCAATGGCGGGATAGAGTGCGGTGAGCAGAACAAAAACAAAGGCCAGCCAGTGAACCGTATTCGCTACTGGGAAGGGTTGGCGGAGCATTATCAGATCCCGATTGAAGCCGACGAGAAAAACACCTGCTGGCAACAAACGCCGTACGGCAGCCTCAATCTTAATGGTGCGACTGATGTGTTGTACACCAACTGGGATGGCAACTGGAAATACTATGCAGATCGCCCCGGAGGCTATTCGTTCGAGTGTGAGTTAGTTGGCTTTCAAACAGCGTACTCGGCTTTGGTGCCCGGAGACTACGAAAAATGCGTGAGCAATTTTTATGGCTCGCACGCTAGCTGGCCGCAAGTACGAGTGGTGGATAAACTCGATCCTGTTGACCCCGGAACTGAGCCGGGCGGCAATGGTTGGGAGAGCAGTAAAGTTTACCTAGCGGGCGATCTTGTGACTTACCAAGGCGCGACCTATAAAGCGAAATGGTGGACTCAAGGTGATGATCCAAGCAAAGGTGGCCCATGGGAGCTAGTGGCGGGAACACCATCGGAGCCTACGCCAACACCAGATCCGGTTCCTACGCCGGATCCGACTCCAGATCCAACCCCAACACCGGACCCAATTCCCGATCCGACACCGATTCCAGACACGTTTGTGCAGTGGGAACCGGGAGCAAGCCAAGTGGCCAATGGTGACAAAGTGACGTACAACGGAAAATGTTTTGTGGCCAAAAATGGCCCGGGCGTATGGGAAACCCCGACGCAGTCCAACTGGTTCTGGGATGAAATATCCTGTCAGTAAAAGAAGTTAGCCAAAGAGGCTCTGCATGCGCGGGGCCTCTCTTTTTTACTGGCTTTATCTGGAAACTTAGTTTGCACTTTCGCCTTCTATCTTTTATCCAAGGCTCAATTAAAATCCGCGCGTAATTTTTATCAACATTTTTGAAAGGTAAGTGCCGATGTCTACTAAACTGGCTAACCCAGCGCCACTCGGTCTGATGGGTTTTGGTATGACCACCATCCTGCTGAACATCCATAACGCAGGTTTTTTCCCAATCGACTCTATGATTCTGGCTATGGGCATCTTTTACGGTGGTCTGAGCCAAGTGATCGTCGGCATCATGTGCTTTAAACGTGGCGACACGTTTGGTACGACGGCCTTCACCTCTTACGGTCTTTTCTGGCTGACTTTAGTCGGTTTGATCGTGATGCCAAAAATGGGTCTGCCAGCCAGCCCAGCACCATTCATGGGATGGTACTTGGCGCTATGGGGGATTTTCACTGGTTTCATGTTTATCGGTTCTCTATGCTACCCAACGGCGAAGCAAGTGGTATTCGGTTCACTGACTATCCTGTTTGCGCTATTGGCGGCACGTGATTTCACCGGCAGCGAACTGATCGGCACCATCGCTGGTTTCGAAGGTATTTTCTGTGGCGCAAGCGCGGTTTACTTTGCGATGGCGCAAGTGCTGAACAACGAATACGGCCGCACTATTCTGCCAATTGGTGAGAAGAAAGCACCTGCAGTGAAAGCGCAAGAGCTTGCTGCTTAAGCTGAAAATTTCGGGAACAGTTAAAAGGGGTTAGCCACTGGCTAACCCCTCTTTTTTAGAGCCCCGTAGGGCAATACTGCTTTTTCTTATTATGCGATGTTGTGTGTTGCACTTCCGTAGAAGTTAGAGTGAAGGCTGCTCCACGGCGCGGGTGGCTTTATCATCCGCTTGTGGCGCTTGACCAGTTTTACGCTTGTACTTCTCTTCCCAGTAAGTCGCACCTGAAATGCCGAGTTTGACCGGGTTAAAGATAAACTCTGTCACGCCTTGCTTTTGTTGTTCTTCATAATCTTGCAGCGCTTTGAGAGCGGGTTTAGACATGAAGAAGATGATCAGAATACCAACAATGTTGAGCCACGCCATCAAACCAACACCGACGTCACCCATTGCCCAAGCTAAGTCTGCGGTTTTCACCGTGCCGTAGAACACCACAGAGATCAGCACCACTTTCAGAACAAACATCAGGCCATCGACTTTAAAGGTGCGACGGATGTAAGCGATGTTGGTTTCAGCGATGTAGTAGTAAGCCAAAATAGTAGTAAAGGCGAAGAAGAACAGTGCAATGGCGATAAATGGTTTACCGACGCCAGGCAGCGCGCTTTCAATCGCCATCTGCGTATAGACAGGGCTGTTAGCAGCTATGTCTGCGGCAATGTTTTGTACCAAGAAACCTTCTGCACCGTGTACGTTGTAGGCACCGGTAATCAGGATCATAAACGCGGTTGCCGAACACACCAGCAGTGTATCAATGTAGATAGAGAAAGACTGCACCAGACCTTGCTGCGCAGGGTGCTCAACACTCGCCGCAGCGGCTGCATGAGGGCCCGTACCTTGGCCTGCTTCGTTCGAGTAAACACCACGTTTTACCCCCCAGCCAATTGCCGCACCAATACCAGCCATTGGTGTGAACGCATCACCGACAATCATGGCAACAATACGGGGTACTTCACCGATGTTGAGTAGAATGATGACGAATGCGGTGATGATGTAAGCCAACGCCATGAAAGGCACCACCACCTGAGTAAAGCTGGCAATACGTTTTACCCCACCGAAGATGATGAAAGCGAGGATGACTGAGATAACCGTACCAGTGAAAATTTTCGCAAAACTGAAGGTACCGATAGCGGTGTCAATCATATCACCTGAACCGAATGCCGCTTCAACCGCATTGCCGATGCTGTTGGACTGCACGCCCGGTAGCAGCACGCCACAGGCAAAGATGGTCGAGATGGCGAAGATCCACGCATACCACTTCTGCCCCATGGCTTTTTCAATATAGTAAGCGGGACCACCGCGGAACTCGCCGTTGTCTTCTTCTTTGTAGATTTGCGCCAAAGTGGATTCGGCATACGCGGTTGCAGCGCCGAAAAACGCCACTACCCACATCCAGAAAACCGCACCCGGGCCACCGAAGCCGATGGCGGCAGCAACGCCGGCAATGTTACCTGTACCCACACGACCAGAGAGTGAAACGGCGAGTGCTTGGAAAGAAGAGATACCTTTGGTGGAACTTTTGCCAGAAAGAAGCAGACGCCACATTTCAAAGAAATGACGGACTTGCACGAAGCGCGTCATGATGGAGTAGAACAGACCTGCGCCCAAGCACAGATAGATCAGTGCTGGGCTCCAAATTATTCCATTCAGAAAATCAACGAATGACTGCATGAGTATTTTCCCTGTTGTGTGTTTGTAGTGTTTGTTTTGAGTATTTTCTGTTCGGTATATTAATCTTTTTGTAACTCAAATGTTAACCAAAATATCTACAAACTGTCAGGTTCGTGATTTTGAACACAAAATGCTAACAAAATGTTAAAACTCGGTCGGGTTTACCGCAATTGATGAAAGAGGAGAGGTTTCAATAGATATTGCTGATAAATGCAGAATAATGCATTGCAGTAACAGACAGAGCTGGTGTATGAGTGTCACTGCAATTGGTCAGGATATTAGAGCGATCTGCTGTTAACTGGCGTAACGGAAGTAATCTAAGCCAGAAATGGGCTTTTGCTGTTCGCCGCTAATCACTTGCGCCAACAGGTGGCCAGAGCCGCACGCCATGGTCCAGCCAAGTGTTCCGTGTCCGGTATTGGTATAAAGGTTGCCTATCGGTGTGCGGCCAATCAGTGGCGTACCATCGGGCGTCATTGGGCGAAAGCCCGTCCAAAATTCGGCTTTAGTAAAATCACCGCAGTGTGGGAAGAGATCTTTCACCACCATCGCAATCGTTGCTTTGCGCTTTTCAGGAATGGCGGGATCAAATCCAGCCAACTCCGCCGTACCTGCGACGCGGATTCGGTCGTCAAAGCGCGTCAGCGCCACTTTATAGGTTTCGTCCATCACGGTGGATACAGGGGCTTGCTGTGCATCGCTGATTGGCACCGTCAGCGAGTAGCCTTTGACCGGATAAACCGGAATGTCGATGCCTACGGTCGCCAAAAGCGAGGTGGAGTAACTGCCCATGGCCACCACGTACACGTCGGCTTGTAAGTCGCCTTGGTCAGTGGCGACGGCGATCACGTGATTGCCTTCGGTTTTCAGCGCTTGAATTTGCGTGTTGAACAAGAACGCTACCCCGTGCGCTTTCGCCAGCTCCGTCATTTGTTGGCAAAAGAGATAGCAATCGCCCGTTTCGTCATCGGGCAGGTATAAACCGCCAGTCAGCTTGTCACTTACCGCGGCAAGCCCGGGCTCTTGCTTGATGCATTGCTCTACGCTCATACGTTGAAAGCGAGTGCCACTTTGTTCAAGCAGTGCAATGTCCTTTTCTATCGCTTTGAGCTGTTTTTGATTGCGGAAGACTTGCAGTGTGCCTTGCTGACGGCCTTGATACTCTATGTGGTGTTCTTGACGCAGCGCACTCAGGCACTCTCTGCTGTGATTGGCGATGCCGAGCATACGTGCTTTGTTAATTTGGTAGCGGCTGAGCTGGCAGTTGCTTAGCATTTGCGTCGCCCACTTGAACAGTTGCGGATCGAGCGATGGCTTAATTTTTAGTGGCGCGTGCTCTTCCAGCAGCCAACGGATGGCTTTTTGCGGAATGCCCGGCGCGGCCCAAGGCGAGGAGTAGCCATAGGAAATTTGTCCGGCATTGGCAAAGCTGGTCTCTTCACCGCTGCGTGACTGCCTATCGACCACGGTCACTTGATAGCCTGCTTTTTGCAAATACCATGCACTCATTAAACCCACGACACCGCTGCCTAACACCACTGCTTTCATCGACGTTCTCCTCGTTAGAAACAGCGTGAGTTTCCATTGTTTACAAGCCAGTAACAATCGATATAAATTAATCGCAGATTATAGAAAAACTAAATGCAAAATGACGACATTAATCAAAAGTAGCCACCTTGCCGCACTCTACACCTTTGTAGAAGTGGGAAAACACACCAGCCTGACAGCAGCTGCCAAGCAGTTATGCTTAACCACTGGGGCGGTGAGTCAGCAACTTCTCCAGTTGGAACAGCAACTTGGTTTTAGTTTATTTGAACGGCACTCGCGCGGTATTCGCTTCACCGACAAGGGCCGGCAGTTGCATCAGTGTGCTAGTGTCCACTTAGGTGAAATTGAGGCGGAAGTGGGGCGTTTGCGTCAAGAGCAGGGACGAGCGCAAGAAGTGCGCCTCAAGTTGACGCCGTCATTTGCTTTCAAATGGTTAGTGCCTAAGCTGGACAGTTTTCATCAGCAATATCCGGAAATTCAGATCCAAATTTTTGCCGAAGGGGCGCTGGTTAACAGTGACACCCGAGATTTTGATCTGGCGATCGATTACCGCCCTCATCCCTATCGTCACCCCAATGCCGAATTGCTGCTGGATGAGTCTTTGTTGCCGGTGATGAGTGGCAAATATTTGCACGCTCACCTTTGGCTGAGCAAGACCAGTTACACCCCACAAGAGTGGGCCAGCGTGGTGCTGCTGCATGATGCCATGCCGTGGGAAAAAGCGGCCCGCGATTTTGAATGGCTCAGTTAGGTGGCCGAGCGGCGTTTGGATCTACCGACCGATCGTGGCCATTTCTTTAACCGTACCGATATGGCGATGTCGGCGGCTGAGGCGGGCGTTGGCATTGCCATGGCACGCATGGCGCTGATTGACAACGAACTGGAGAGCGGGCGTTTGGTTTCTCCATTTCAGCCGATCAAAGCCAACGCAGGTTACTACTTGATCCGCAATAGCGAAAACGACAGCACGGCGGCGTTTATCGCCTGGCTCAAACGGCAAATTAACAACTGAGTTGAAACTCAATAGCAGGCATCTACACTTAGTCTGACAGCGAAAGTGCGTATCCGCACTTTTTGTTTGATACAACGAGGCAGCAAAATGAAGTCAGATAAAGGCCGATGCCGCTATCAAAATCCTGATGGCTGGTGCTGCGATCAACCCAGTGGCGAATCGGGCCTCTGTTATTGGCACGATCCCGAGATAGATAAAAGCAACCACGATGTAAAATCTCAGGTTGAGCAATGGGCAGCAGAAGGTAAACCTTTAGACGGATTTCAGTTGGCAAAAACAAACTTGGCGGATCTTAATCTGGTCAATCGGGCAGCAAAGTGGGTTACCAGTGTCGTGAGGCCGATTTTTACCGTGCCGATCTCAGTGATGCGCACTTTTTTGGCTTAGATCTGCGCGGCTCGTCGCTGATGAAGTGTAAACTGGTCAGCGCTAACTTGCATTGCGCGCGCTTAGAAGGGTGCAATCTACTCGGCGCGGATCTTTCGCGAGCACGGCTGGAAAACATCGATTGGGGTAGCGAGCTCAAGCAGGAGCGTCAAGCTCGGCAAGCCAAGCAAAAGGGCGATCTGCACAAAGCCGAGTCGCTGTGGCAGGAAGTGGAAGAGGTGTGCCGTGGCATTCGTAAGCAGTGTGAAAAGCAGGGCTTATTTGAAACGGCTGGGATGTTTTTCAAAAAAGAGATGCGTTTTCGCCGCTATCAAATGCCGAAGATGAGCATGCAGCGTGTTCTTTCCAAACTGGTGGATATTTTTTGTGGTTACGGTGAAGATCCGTTACGCGTGGTGCTGTTTTCCATCTTCCTCATTTTGGCTTGCGCCAGCGCATATTTCTTTCTCGACACCACTTCTGCTAACCCGATTTACGCCGACATGACGGGTTGGAAGTTCTATCTGTTTGAATTTTTGAACGCGGTCTATTTTAGTGTTGTGACCTTCACTACTCTCGGTTATGGCGATATTTCACCGGTTGGGATGGCGCGCTTTATCGCCGCCCTTGAGGCCTTTCTCGGCAGCTTCACCATGGCACTGTTTGTGGTGGTGTTTGTCAAGAAGATGACCCGATAACCGGAGTTTGGTTCATCTTTTAGACATTGCGGCGCTTTTTGAGTAAGGCGTAGAGCATGAAAACAAACAGTACCGCAGCGGCAAACCAGACGATGGTCAGTATAAAACTGGCTGATTTGCGTTAAATGTTCAAAGGCAAAATGAGTAATAAGGCCAAACACAGTGACCCAAATGGTGGTGGCGAGTAAGTTGCCCAGTAAGAACTCCTTGAGTGGCATTTTTGCGACGCCACACGCTAACGGCATAAACTGCTTCATCCCTTCGATAAAACGGCTAACTACCAAGCACGCAGGACCGTACTTTTGAATGGTACTTTGCAGTTTGCGAAACTTGTTGCCTGAGATGTAGCCTTTTTTATCCAGCCACTCTTCAAAATGGTAGCCAAGCAGGTAGCCCAACGTATTTCCGCTAAAGCAACTAAGCCAAGACACCAGCATCACCGCTGGAAAGCTCATCACTTGTTGTGCAGAGAGGATCGAGGCGGCAATCATCAAGGATTGTCCGGGCATCGGCACGCCAATGCCTTCAAGAAAAATACTGACGATCAAGGCAAGATAGCCGTACTGTTCCAGAAGGGGTTGCATGGCAAGAAGCAGTTGATTGAGCTGTTGCAAGTTAGGTGTCCGCTTGGAGAAACGCTGATCTTTAATAGCGCTGTTCGAGTAAAGAATCAACGCTTACGGCATCGGCAAGCTGGAAATTGACATAACCCTGATAGAAATGGTTCGCCAAGCGAGGTGTGATAAGCATTGAGCTCATCGTAGGCCAAAAGCGTTGAGAACCCTATGGTTCAATTGCTTTTGGAACATGGCAAACCTAATGCTGAGTAAAAGCAACCCGACACTAAGTCGGGTTGCTTTGGTATGAATTTTCTTATTTAAAATCAGAGGTTTGATTGCGCTCGATTCAGGCGATCATGCACTGCTGACCAGCTTTCGTCCATCGGTGGTCTTTCTACCCAAATTTCCTCACAGCCCCACTTGTCTGCCTCATCAAGCGTACGATAGAGCACGTGAGCGTAGTCTGCTACCGATCCCGGCATTTGTTTCGCTTTGATATTGGCGTGATTATCAAATGGCGAATAGTGCAAATAGGCAATTTTGTCATTGGTTAAGTGAATCAGTTCACTCGCATCAACTAAACGGACCCGCGTATTTGGCTGGTAGTGGCTGGTAACGTTCCCCGGTACGGCAACCGTGTGGTTCACTGGTGAGCTCACCTCTTCGCCTAACGTGGCCGATAGCTGCGCGGCGGTGATTGGCCCGGCTCGCAAAATGCGAAATGGCTTTTCGGTCAGATCGACAATCGTAGATTCAAGGCCGTGAGCACAGTCACCGCCATCGAGGACCGCAGCAATTTTGCCGCCCAGCGAGTTGATGACATGCTGCGCTGAGGTTGGGCTGAGCTTTTTATAAGGGTTGGCCGAAGGAGCGGCAACCGCCATTCCCGACGATTGCAGCAAGGTGGCAAACACCTGATGGGCAGGCATACGGATACCTATGGTTTCTAAGCCTCCCGTCACCACTGGAGTCACGTGATCGGCTTTTTTCAGCAGCAGCGTTAACGGGCCGGGCCAGTACGCCTGCGCGAGTACATAAGCGTCTTCTGGGATCTCGACAGCCCAATCCGTCAACTGTTCAACTTGGCCAATATGCACGATCAACGGGTGATCAGCCGGTCTTCCTTTCGCGGCAAAAATCTTCTTAACGGCTTCTGGGTTGGTGGCATCTGCCGCCAGACCATAAACCGTTTCAGTCGGGATTGCGACCAGCTCACCTTGAGCAAGCAGCTCTTTGGCTTGGTCGATCTCTTTTTGCTCAGCGGCAGAAAGATAAAGCGTGTTCAATGTGACTTCCTCTGGGGCGGCCTAATACTAAGGCCAGATAACAATCTTACCCAACACCATGGCGTTTGCCAGAAGGCGCGGTTTAAAACAAAGGCGACATTATACTCAACTGCTAACAAGATGCGAGAGCAATGCCAATGCATCGGTGCCCGAAAATAGCTGGCATCAAATATGCTTAAAAATTAGATACAGGACTCAGTCTGTTCCATCGACTAAGCGGCGAAAATCTGGCAACACTATTTCGTCGTTGAGCAAATTAAAAAGGAGATGACAATGGAATCTCTCTACAAAATTGAATCATACAGTGAAGAAGCGGTGAGCATGATTGCTCGCTTTATCCACCGCATAGGCGGCGTCTGCTACGTTGCTGGATTTGCGGTGATCACCAATCATCCTTTCAAAGAGCGCGAAGCGGCCACTTTGTTGCCGCTGGTGGCGCGAGTAACCGACAATTTAACCGAATGGGATAAAGCGTTTATCGCCCATCAGGAACATTAAAAAGCCTTGGCGAGCAAACCGTGTGCTCGCCAACGGCACGCGTTTCTGTCGGTACTTACTGTGCTAGCAAAATCTTTTTCAGTAGTTCCGCCAGTTGTGCTTGCTCTTGTTTGTCCAACACACTCAGCATCTGATCCATATTGGCCACGTGTGCTTGTAACGCTTTGTCGATGACGTCAACACCTTGTTCGGTGAGTGACACGCTGCAACTGCGCCTGTCGTGTTCGCTGGCGATACGCTGCACCAACCCGCGTTGCACCAGATGTTCAATCCGTGTGCTAACCGCACCGGAAGAGAGCATCAGCGTCTGATACAACTCGGTTGGGGTGATGTCACGGTTGCTGCGACGCATGGTCGCGAGCATATCAAACTCAATGCTACTCAGCTCATGTGCCTGGAAAACAGCTTCTAACTGTTTCTTCCACAGTTCACTAGTGCGTCTCAGCCTTCCGACCACGCCCATGCTGGAACAATCCATATCGGGTTTCACTTCACGCCACTGCGACAAAATCGTGTCGACTTGATCGTTTGCCATGCTTTTCTCTCAACTTAATATCTTTCTAAAAAGATACTTGATCAAAAGTGAATTCTCCATTATTTTTTAAAAAGTATCTTTTATTTAAGAAACTTTCTTATAACACAAGTCAGGTGAGCCATGAATAAAGTGGATTCGGTAAAAACCATTGTCCTCACTGCTGTTGCGCCATTGGTGTGGGGCAGTACCTATATTGTGACCACGCAAGCCTTACCGCCAGAAAGTCCGTTGATTGCCTCGACCATTCGCGCGCTGCCTGCGGGCATTCTGCTGGTGCTTCTGAGCCGAACTTGGCTGCAAGGCATCTGGTGGGGGCGTCTTGCGACCTTAGGCCTACTGAACATTGGGCTGTTTTTCTATTGCCTCTTTTTTGCGGCGACCTATTTGCCCGGTGGTATGGCGTCTTTGGTGATGTCTTTTCAGCCGATGCTGGTCATGTTTTTGAGTTGGTTCTGGTTGAATGTGCGTGTGACATCAAGGCAGTGGCTGGCGAGTGGCGTAGGTGTTATCGGCATTGCGCTTTTGGTCCTCAATAGTTCGGTCGCTCTGAATCTACAAGGGCTAGTAATTGCCGCACTGGGTACGTTGAGTATGGCATCAGGTGTGGTGTTGACCAAAAAGTGGGGCCGGCCAAGTGGTATGTCACTGCTAGGTTTTACAGGTTGGCAGCTACTGTTTGGTGGTGTGGCTTTATTACCAGTATCGCTGTGGCTAGAAGGCATACCTTCCCAGCTGACTCCCACTAACTATCTAGGTTACGGCTACTTGAGTTTGATTGGCGCAGTGCTTGGTTACTTTCTCTGGTTTCGGGGCATCGAAAAACTGCCACCGGTTACTGTTTCGTTTCTCGGCTTTCTCAGCAGTGTCTCGGCCTGTTTTCTTGGCTATCTGTTGCTCAATCAAGCGCTGACTTGGCCGCAATTACTCGGCGCGGGCGCTATTTTACTCGCCATTTTACTGGCTGTGCCTCGCTCTGAGCCGCGAGCCAATCAAACCACTTTATCGTTAAAAGGAATCTAATATGAACATCACTATCGTTTCTGGTAGCCAACGTGCCAACTCGCAAAGCACCAACGTTGCTCACTATCTACAAACCTTGGCGCAGAAGCATTTCACTCAGGTGAACGTGCTTGATTTGCATCAACTCAACCTGCCATTTTGGAATGAAGGGGTTTGGCAGGGCAGTGAAGAGTGGCAAGTGTGGTCGCCCATCGCGCAAATGCTCATGCAGTCAGATGCCTTTATTTTTATTACACCGGAGTGGCACGGCATGGCAACGCCAGCTTTGAAGAACTTTCTGATGCTAGCCACCGATGATGAACTGGCCCACAAGCCCGCATTGCTGGTCAGTGTGTCTGCCAGTGTCAACGGCGTGTACCCTATTAGCGAACTGCGTATGACGGGCAATAAGAACAATCATGTCTGTTTCTTACCGGATCATCTTATCTTCCGCCAATGCGACAGCTTGTTTAATCAAGAGCACAGATGTGCAGACGAGCAACTTCATGCTCGCAGCGAATACACCATCTCATTGCTGGCGGCTTATGCCAATGCACTCGCGCCAGTACATCGTGACATGGTGCAAGCAGGAAAAACCTTTCGCTACGGAATGTAGCTCGCGTTTGCCTCAATGATGGAGTGAAGAAAAGCAAAAAAGGGCTGCAGACTTTTAAGTGCTGTCGCCCATTGCCACAACAGATACATAAATTTCATGTGTGGTTTTGTGTGTACCCAATCGTGTACCTAAAAATCAAAGAAGCCACGGGAAGGTAATGAACGTTAAAATACGCTAAGTTATTGATTTTGCTTTCTTTTGGATAAGAAAAAAGACGCCCTAGGACGTCTTTAAACTATGATTTGGTGGAGCTGGGGGGATTTGAACCCCCGTCCGAAAATCATTCATCATTGGTACTACATGCTTAGTCGATCTTTAATTTCACTACCACCTGCGAACCGACACGCGAATGAATAGCTAACCTGAATTGTTTCTCACGCTTCATCCCTCAGGTGGGGGAATCCACGCCAGCTTGATTTGGTTTGACCCCTCGTTGTTCCCCGTCTTACAAGCGGAAGCTAGGGCGAGAGGGCTCTGAGCAGGGTATTAAGCTGCTAGTGCGTAGTTTTCGTCGTTTGCGACTATTTTTTTGCGGTTTGTTAACGAGGCCTACCGCACCTCGGCATGCACCTCAGACTGCAAAATTCCCGTCGAATCCAGAATCAGCCCCAAGGTATTTGGCGCATACTACCAGAAAAGCCCTGCCTGTCCAGTAGTATGCGTCTAAGTGGTTAAGTTTAACGCAGTGAGCTCTTCATCACGCGAGCTTTCTGGCGTTGCCAATCGCGATCTTTAATATCTTCGCGCTTGTCGTGCAGCTTCTTACCTTTTGCCACACCAATTTTGATTTTCACCCAAGAACGAGACCAATAGAGTGAAAGAGCTGCTAATGTCATGCCTTCGCGGTTGATACGCCCAAGCAAATTATCAAGTTCACGACGGCTCATCAGCAGTTTGCGCACACGGGTAGGGTTAGCCACTACGTGTGTCGATGCCTGATTCAAAGGAGTGATAGTCATGCCACTAACGAAGGCTTCGCCGTCACGCATAAAAACGTAACTTTCAGCGATATTGGCTTTACCTTGGCGAAGCGCTTTCACTTCCCACCCTTGTAGCTCCATGCCAGCTTCGATTTCATCTTCGATGAAATACTCGTGACGAGCTTTTTTGTTCAGCGCGATAGTGTTGCTACCGGCTTTTTGTTTCGAGTTTTTATTTGCCATAGTGGGCTTATTATACGGCGTGCAACTTTGATAGGAAATGCTTTTATTTGCGCTGGCTGAGAATAAAAGTAAAATTGTGCAGGTCGTAAAAAGAATGTCCCTGAGAGGAGAAGCTATGAAGCAAGTCACCCGTTCTGCATTGGTCTCTTTTAGTGCAGAACAGATGTATGCCCTGGTTAATGATGTGGCGAAATACCCTGAATTCTTACCAGGTTGCTCAGGTACACGAGTGATTGAATCGCTTGAATCGAGCATGATTGCTTCCGTGGATGTAGCAAAGGCGGGAATCAGCAAAACATTTACTACCGCTAATACATTAACTCCCGGGGAATCAATTCTGATGACCTTAGTCGATGGCCCTTTTAAGACGTTACGCGGCGGTTGGTTTTTTACCGCCCTTGATGAGCAAGCCTGTAAGGTAGAGCTCAAACTGGAGTTTGAGTTTTCTAGCAAAATGATCGAACTGGCGTTTGGTAAAATCTTTAATGAACTCACCGGCAATATGGTGAATGCGTTTACGCAACGAGCGAAGCAGGTGTATCTATGAGCATTGAAGATGAAATGATCCACGTTGAGGTGGTTTATGCGCTACCACAAGAGCAGCGAGTTTTTAAGTTGGTGGTAAAACAGCAGGCGACGGTGGAAGAGATTATCCGTCAGTCTGGGGTGTTGGAACTGTATCCGGAGATCGATCTGAGCAAAAACAAGGTGGGAGTATTTAGCCGAATGGTAAAACTCGATGCCACTGTGCGCGATAAAGATCGGATAGAGATCTACCGCCCGCTGTTGGCAGATCCGAAAGAGATTCGCAGGAAACGTGCAGAGCAACAGAATCGCTAGCTCGAAAAGGTGGCTATTGCCCTTGTTCTGTTGTGGAATTTGACTAATTAGCAATAAGAAATCCCGGCAAGTACTGACTGCCGGGTTTTTATTAGAGGCGGTGCTTGGGAGTTGATATTAACGAATTTCTTCGAAAAAACTGTCACTGGCGGGAAAATCACCCGCGATATCGACCAATGTCCCTTCGTTGTTAAAGTTCACAATCAGATTCTTTTGTACTGATGCTTTGTGCCCTTCGGTGTGATGATAGATGTAGTACCAAGTATTTGGGTAACCGTTTTCAACCAACATGGGCGATCCCATGACAAAGCGAACTTGAGTTTTGGTCATACCAAACTTGAGTTTGTCTACCGCTTGCTGCTCAACATAATTGCCTTGGTTAATGTCGATTCGATAAACCAATTTTTCCAATACTGAACACCCTGTCAGCATCATCATTGCCAACGGTAGGGCAACCAACCACTTCTTTAATTGCATAGCTAAATTCTTAGTAACCTCAAAAATACTGCGCCAGATAATAAACAAGCTCAGTGCAGATGTAAAAAGCTCTCTGTAATGTATTGGTCAATCTGACAACGAATTTTGAGATCAGTTGCAATTATGTGTCAAAAAGCTAAGTTAAGGGAACTTGGCTCCAATAGCGGGTTTTAGGCAGCGATCAAGAGCTCTTTGGCGTTTGCGAGCGTCGACTCTGTGATTTGGCTACCGCCAAGTAAGCGTGCTAATTCGCATACTCGCTGCTCTTGATCCAAGAGATTCATCTGCGTTTCTGTGGTGCCGTTTTTGCTGTGCTTGGCGACAAACATCTGTTGGTGGCCGCATCCAGCTACTTGTGGTAGATGGGTAACACACAACACTTGAGTGGATTCTCCCAGTTTGCGCAGCATTTTGCCGACGACCGCCGCAGTAGGGCCGCTGATGCCGACATCGACTTCATCGAAAATCAAGCTTGGTGTGTCGACTTTTTGTGCGGTTATCACCTGAATTGCTAAAGAAATACGCGAAAGTTCCCCACCAGATGCCACTTTGGCGATTGGTTGCAAGGGTTGGCCTGGGTTGGTTGAAACCAAGAAACAGACGCTATCTAAGCCCAATGGTGATGGATGTGTTCCTTCATTACTGACTTCAATACTAAACACAGCTTTTTCCATGCTCAGTTCATGCATGCTTTGCGTGATGAGTTTGTTTAACTCTTTGGCGTAGCGGCAGCGAGATTTATGCAGTTTCTCTGCGGATTCAAGAAAACGGTGATATTTTTCCTCGACGTTGGCAGCCAGTTCATCCATCTTCTCATCGGAGCAATCTAATGCTTCGATCTGTGCCAGCAGTTCCTGATGATGTTGGTACAGCTCTTCTGGCAAAACATGGTGCTTACGAGAGATCGACATCACTTTAGAAAAGCGCGCTTCTACATAGGCGAGTCGCGACGGATCAACATCAATGTTGTCTAGATAGCTGCGTAATTCGCTATTCGCCTCTTCTAGCTGAATGATGGCTTCTGCGACCATATCCGGCAGAGCTGCCAGCTTAGGATCCAACTCAGCCAATTCAATAAGTGCATTGCTGGCACTTTGTAAAATGCCAAGCGCATTCACTTCCTCGCCTTCGTATATCAGTTCAATTGCCTGCTGGCAGGTACTAGCCAACTCTCCGCTGTTAGAGAGACGTTTATGTTCTTGTTCAAGCTCAATAAACTCGTCTTCGCCGATAGCAAGTTCATTGAGTTCTTTAATTTGATATTCCAGCAGTTGTTTTTGAGCCTGATTCTGTAAGCTGTTTTCTTTGAGCTGTTTGAGATGATTATCCGCTTGTCGCCAGTTTTGATAGGCGACACGAGTATTTTTCAACAGGTTTAAGTGACCTGCGTATTGGTCGAGCATCGCCATTTGATGTTCACTTTTCATCAACTGGTGATGAGCATGCTGGCCATGGATATTGATCAATAACTGCCCTAAAGCTTTCAATTGAGAAAGTGGAACCGGGCTGCCGTTGATAAACGAGCGCGAACGCCCTTCCTTAGTCACAATGCGGCGCAAAATGCACTCACTACCATCTAGGAGTTCGTTGTCTTCAAGCCAACGTGAGGCGTGAAGGTTGTTATCCAGTAAAAATGCAGCGCTGACCTCGGTTTTTTCTTCTCCACGTCGGACCATGCTCGCTTCGGCGCGACCTCCTAGACATAAGCCTAATGCGTCGATCGCGATTGACTTACCAGCGCCGGTTTCACCGGTGATGGTGGTCATTCCTTTAGATAGCTCGAGTTGCAAAGATTTAACAATGGCAAAATTATTCACACTTAGATGAGCCAGCATTTTGGTTTACCTGTATAACTGAACAATACTGTATGTAAACTCAGTATATACTGTTTCTTTATACAGTAAAGTTGTGTGAGAAAAAATTTGTGAGTCAGATTTTATTTCTCGCCAACCTTCTCTCATCGGAAACAAAAAGATCGCACACAAAAAAAGGTTGATGAGTCATCATTAACCTTTCTATCTATGCGTTTCAGTCAGCTAAAAAAGTTTGCTCGACCAACCAAGTTTCTTACGCAGCACATGGTAATAGCTGTAATCTTGCGGGTGAATAAGTCGTAGTCGATTAGGGCTTTGATAGATGTGGATCTCGTCGCCTGGAGAGACGGGCAGGGAAACTTGTCCATCACAGCTGACCTCTTGCGTGCCCCGATTATCTGGAGAAACCAGCAGTTTGATTCTTCTATTGGCATCGACAACCAGTGGGCGGCTCGATAATGTATGCGGAAACATTGGGACTAAGGAAATGGCGTTCAAACTGGGGGATAGAATGGGGCCACCGCCAGAGAGAGAGTAAGCGGTGGAGCCTGTTGGTGTTGAGATAATCAGGCCGTCTGAGCGCTGAGAAAAAGCGAAAGTGTTGTCAATATACACTTCAAACTCAATCATATGAGCGATTTGCCCCGGGTGAAGCACTGCCTCATTTAACGCCGCGTTGTGGCTTTTTATCTGCCCGTGCCGATGAATCTCCGCTTCCAATAGAAAGCGTTCTTCTTCGATGTATGCCCCGTTCAAAACCGCTTCGAGCGCAGCTTGAAAATCCTCCGGATTGAGATCGGTTAAAAAGCCGAGATTGCCTCGGTTGACGCCGATCACTGAGATGTCGAAGCGAGACAGTATTCTTGCTGCGCCCAGCATATTGCCATCTCCGCCAACGACAATCGCCAGATCAGCTTTTTCGCCTAATTCAACCAAGCCCGAAAAGTGTGCGGCGGGAACGTCATCCAAAATATGCGCAAGCCTGTCATCAATAAACACTTGATAGCCGAGTGAGGTTAACCAGTGATACAAATCGCGATGCGTTTGTATCGCTTTCTGATCTCTGGGTTTTCCGATAATAGCGATCACGTTAAATGGTTTTTTCATAGCTTTTCCGCGTTAAAGAGGCTTGAATCGGGCGTTATCATCCCCATAATAATGGCAAGTTAGCCACTATTGCGAATTTTTGTGAAGTTAAAGCCAGTTATATGGGCTTGGCTTTAAAGGACAAAGTGTTGAATTCTGGAGATATCATGAGCAACGAAGAAAATAAAATCAACGAAGAACAGCTAAAACAGAACGAATCTGCGGACATCGAGGTAGATGCTGTTGGTACGGATGCTGATATCGAATGGAACCAAGCAGAGGAAAGCGACGAAGCGGCAGCGAAAATTGCTGAGCTGGAAGCGGCACTGCTTGCAAGTGAATCTCGAGTAAAAGAGCAGCAAGATGCGGTGCTGCGTGCCAGAGCGGATGTGGAGAACATGCGTCGTCGTAGCGAACAGGAAATCGATAAAGCACGTAAGTATGCGCTGAACAAGTTTGCTGAAGAGTTATTGCCTGTTATCGATAATTTAGAGCGTGCAATTCAAGCTGCGGATGCGGAAAGCGAGGCTGTGAAGCCATTGCTTGAGGGTGTTGAACTGACGCACAAGACGTTTGTCGATACCGTCAATAAGTTTGGTCTGAAAGAGATCAACCCTGAGGGCGAAGTGTTCAATCCAGAATTCCATCAAGCGATGTCTATTCAGGAAAGCCCAGATCATGAGTCAAACACGGTGATGTTTGTGATGCAGAAAGGCTATGAACTGAATGGTCGTGTGATTCGCCCAGCGATGGTCATGGTTGCAAAATAAATCACCATCATCATTTATGAAAAGAGAGGCATAGTCCTCTCTTTTTTTGTTTGAAATCGATAAGCGAAAGCTTGTTAATTAAGGGGATTCTAAATTTTCTCTGTTTGGAATTGGAAAACTCTACACTTTCAATTGTTTAGAGATTTATGCTGCTTGGGTGGGCTAAATCTGATGAAAATTTCAACTTGCTTAATGTAACACTTTTGTAAATAAATGCTTCGAATTGTTATTGGTGTGTGTATTATTCGCGGACGTTTAGCGCCTTTTGTGACATAAACGACTTCATAATGATAAATGCCCAACACAACAATCTGGAGTGGAACGATGGATAAATCGCTCTCGTCAAAAATTTTTATAGGCTTGTTTGCTGGCCTACTGCTTGGTTCTGCCATTCAATATCTTTTTCAAGGAATGTCGCTGTTTGATGTCTATTTGCTAGGCGCGGCAGAAGGCGCGGGCGGTATGTTCGTTTCGCTGATTAAACTGCTGGTCGTTCCTCTGGTTTATGTCTCGATCGTCTGTGGCATTGTTGATCTAAAAGACATCTCCGCTTTTGGCCGTTTAGGCACGAAAACTTTTGCGCTTTATATCATTAACACTGTCATCGCGATTACGGCGGCCTTGACGGTCGGGATGATCTTCCAACCCGGCGCGGATGCCAATTTGGTTGGTACTGTTGCGCAGTCGGTGAAGCTGACGACCACTGAAACCCCGGATATCTTCTCCTTGGTGGTCAATATTGTTCCGAGCAATCCAGTACAAGCTTTTGCCAATGGCGACATGTTGCAAATCATCTTTATGGCGATTTTAACTGGCTTGGCGATTCAAGCATTGGACTCACGCGGTGGGCCGGCGATTCGTACTTTTAAGCTGGCCAACGAAATTATGATGAAACTGGTTGGCCTGGTGATGAGCCTGGCTCCTTACGGGGTGTTCGCTCTGATGATCCAATTGGGCGCGACGCTGGATGCGCATACCTTGATGTCGGTAGCAGGTTACGTGGCACTGGTTGTTGCTATGCTGGTGTTCTGGATTTTCGTTTTCTACCCAATGGTCGTGGGCATGACGACCAGTGTGTCACCCAAGCAATTTTTGCGCGCGACGCGTGAACAGGTACTGTTCTCTCTTTCAACGGCGAGCTCGAATGCGACCATTCCCGTTACCATGCGCACGTTGACAGAAAAACTGCAGGTATCCAAGTCGGTGGCGGGTTTTGGTGTTCCTCTGGGCGCGACCATGAATATGTCTGGTGTTTCTATCTATATTGCCCTCGCCACCATTTTTGTTGCCAATGCCTTTGGTCAGCCTATTAACTCTGCAGATATTTTCACGCTTGGTCTGACGATTCTGCTGCTTTCAATTGGTGCGGGTGGTGTACCCGGCGGCGGCGTAGTGATGGTCGGCGTTCTGTTGCACCAACTGGGTTTGCCACCAGAAGGTCTGGCAATTATCGCCGCGGTTGACCGTATTAACGATATGTTCTGTACCTCGTCAAATGTGGTTGGTGACACGGCGGTGAACACCATTGTGGCCAAAAGTGAGGGTGAACTGGCGCGTGATGAAGAGCAAACTGAACTGGCGTCAGAATCACGGTAAATTGACTTTTTAAATTAAGTAAAATCAAGCGAGGCCTAAGGGCTTCGCTTTTTTATGTGAAAAATTGAAACTTTTTTCAGATTTCCCCTTGAAAAGGACTTCGCTGCCCTTATTTAAGGGGCATACGAGAAACAAACATACCAGTTTTTGTTTGTGAGCGGGGGTTGAAACCCGATTCTCCATCCCCACATTAGGGGTATAGCAAAACGAACATCGAATTTATTTGGAGATAGCCAGATGGGTAAAATCATTGGTATTGACTTAGGTACTACTAACTCTTGTGTTGCTGTATTAGACGGTGACAAGCCACGCGTAATTGAAAACGCAGAAGGTGAGCGTACAACCCCTTCCGTTATTGCATACACCGATGGCGAGACTCTGGTTGGTCAACCTGCGAAACGTCAAGCAGTTACAAACCCAGAAAACACGCTATTTGCAATCAAGCGTCTGATTGGCCGTCGTTTTGAAGACGAAGAAGTTCAGCGCGATATCGAAATCATGCCTTACAAAATCGTTAAGGCTGACAACGGTGATGCTTGGGTTGAAGCAAAAGGCCAAAAAATGGCTGCGCCGCAAATTTCTGCTGAAGTTCTGAAGAAAATGAAGAAAACCGCAGAAGACTTCCTGGGTGAACCAGTAACAGGTGCGGTTATCACAGTTCCTGCTTACTTCAACGATGCACAGCGTCAAGCAACCAAAGATGCAGGCCGTATCGCGGGTCTGGAAGTGAAACGTATCATCAACGAACCAACGGCAGCGGCGCTAGCTTACGGCCTAGACAAACAAGGCGGCGACCGTACTATCGCGGTTTACGACCTAGGTGGCGGTACGTTTGATATCTCAATCATCGAAATCGATGAAGTAGAAGGCGAGAAAACTTTCGAAGTTCTAGCAACCAACGGTGACACTCACCTTGGCGGTGAAGACTTTGATAACCGTCTGATCAACTACCTAGTGGCTGAGTTCAAGAAAGAGCAAGGCATCGATCTGAAGAAAGATCCTCTAGCGATGCAACGTGTAAAAGAAGCGGCAGAAAAAGCGAAAATTGAGCTTTCTTCAACCACTCAAACCGACGTAAACCTACCGTACGTAACGGCGGATGCGACGGGTCCTAAGCACATGAACATCAAAGTAACACGTGCGAAACTGGAATCACTGGTTGAAGATCTTGTACAACGTTCACTTGAGCCACTGAAAGTTGCTCTAGCGGATGCGGATCTTTCTGTAGGCGACATCACTGACGTTATCCTAGTTGGTGGTCAGACTCGTATGCCAATGGTTCAAGCGAAAGTAACAGAGTTCTTTGGTAAAGAACCTCGTCGTGACGTAAACCCAGATGAAGCGGTTGCGGTAGGCGCGGCAGTTCAAGGCGGCGTACTGGCTGGTGACGTTAAAGACGTATTGCTACTGGACGTGACTCCACTGTCTCTCGGTATCGAAACCATGGGTGGCGTTATGACCAAGCTGGTTGAGAAGAACACCACGATTCCAACCAAAGCGAACCAAGTGTTCTCTACGGCTGAAGATAACCAAAGTGCGGTAACGATTCACGTGCTACAAGGTGAGCGTAAGCAAGCGATGTACAACAAATCGCTTGGTCAGTTTAACCTTGAGGGTATTAACCCAGCACCACGTGGTATGCCTCAAATCGAAGTAACTTTTGACCTCGATGCGGACGGTATCCTGCACGTATCAGCGAAAGATAAGCAAACGGGTAAAGAGCAGAAGATCACCATCCAAGCTTCTGGCGGCCTGAGCGATGCTGAAATCGAGAAAATGGTTCAAGAAGCAGAAGCAAACAAAGAAGCGGACAAGAAGTTCGAAGAGCTAGCGACTGCGCGTAACCAAGCAGACCAGATCATTCACGGTACTCGTAAACAAGTGGAAGAAGCGGGTGAAGCCCTTCCAGCAGACGAGAAAGCGAAGATTGAAACGGCAATCGAAGAACTTGAGCAAGCTCGCAAAGGCGAAGATAAAGAAGCGATCGAAGCGAAAATCCAAGCACTGATGGCGGCAGCTCAAAAGCTGATGGAAATTGCTCAGCAGCAGGCTCAAGCACAACAAGGCTCAGCGGATGCTGGTGCTAAGTCTCAAGAAGACGACGTTGTTGATGCTGAGTTTGAAGAAGTGAAAGACGACAAGAAATAATCTTGTTTAACCAGATGGCTAAGGCCATCTGGTACTTAACTTCCTGTTTGCGGGCGTTTGGGGTAACTCTTACGCCCGCAAGTTTGTACAAAATTGTGTGTTTATAGATAAAGGGTAGTCATTGTTTCGAACCTTTATCTATATCGATACAAACACCAGGCTCAGTGCCGTTTGCAGTAAATAATTGGTGACGAAGAACATGTCAAAACGTGATTTTTACGAAGTATTAGGCGTTGGCCGTGATGCCTCTGAACGCGACATCAAAAAGGCGTATAAGCGTCTGGCGATGAAATTCCATCCAGACCGTAACCAGGGTGACGATTCAGCGTCGGATAAGTTTAAAGAAGTAAAAGAAGCGTACGAGATTCTGACCGATCCGCAGAAGAAAGCGGCGTATGACCAGTATGGTCATGCGGCCTTTGAGCAGGGTGGTGGCGGCTTCGGTGGCGGTGGTTTTGGCGGCGGCGGCGCGGATTTTGGCGACATTTTTGGCGACGTGTTTGGTGACATCTTCGGCGGCGGTCGCCGTGGTGGTGGCCCTCGTGCTCAACGTGGTGCCGATCTACGCTACAACATGGAGTTGTCCCTAGAGGAAGCGGTGCGTGGCGTTTCAAAAGAGATCGAAGTACCTACCTTAGTGCACTGTGACTCGTGTGACGGCAGCGGTGCGAAGAAAGGCACTTCGGCAGAGACCTGTGGGACTTGTCATGGCCACGGCCAAGTGCAAATGCGTCAAGGCTTCTTTGCTGTGCAGCAAACCTGTCCTACCTGTCATGGTAAAGGCAAGATCATCAAAGACCCATGTAATGTTTGCCACGGCCAAGGTCGCAAGCACAAGAAGAAAACGCTCAATGTGAAAATTCCTGCCGGGGTCGACACCGGCGATCGTATCCGTCTCTCTGGCGAAGGCGAAGCGGGAGAAATGGGCGCTCCAGCTGGTGACTTGTATGTACAAGTTCATGTCAAAGAGCACCATATCTTTGAACGTGATGGCAACAACCTTTACTGTGAAGTGCCAGTGAGCTTTGCGATGGCGGCATTGGGTGGTGAAGTGGAAGTGCCGACACTTGATGGTCGTGTGAGCTTAAAAGTGCCAAGCGAAACGCAAACAGGGCGTATGTTCCGCATGCGCGGCAAAGGCGTCAAAGGTGTTCGTGGCGGTGCTATCGGCGATCTGATTGTTAAGCTTGTGGTTGAAACGCCAGTCAACCTCAGTGCTCGTCAAAAAGAACTTTTGAAAGAGTTTGAGGAATCTTGCGGCGGCGAAGCAGCGACTAAGCATAAGCCCAAATCGGAAGGTTTCTTTAACGGCGTGAAGAAGTTCTTCGACGATCTCACTAGCTAGTCCGTAGAGTTTTCTAAACTAAAAAAGCCCGTCTGGTGTTGCCAAATGGGCTTTTTACTTGTGCGCCGAGCATGGTGTCAACCTAGGAGGTGAAAGTCCTCTACGCGCCTTGTCGAGCAGGAAGCGTTAGCCTATGCAAGGGTGTCCATCGTGAGGTGGAATCTGAAGGAAGCAAATGGCAAAACATAGCTTTGACGAACAGAAATCTGATAGTAGGCATAATCAACTTGGGTAACCTAGCAACAGATAGAATAGCCCAAAGTCTCGAACGGAAGTGTGATTATGTAAATCAGGCAGAGCTATGGGAAAGGGTGACATCTTACCTCGGGAGGTCTTATCAATTGTCTGCGAGACTAGGCTAGCAGTGATGCTAGACGAAGATTGATAAGAAGTCAGCAGAGGGCATAGTACCTACAATGGGGGGAAGGCCTGAACCAAGGTTTTAAGGCTACAGTTAACAGATTCTCAGTGTGTATGGAGTCTCAGTCAAAAGTAGAACCTCTACAACTACGCTAATAATGATGGTGAAGTCGGAAACGGATCTGTTGCTAGCGAAGAGAGACAAGCCACATTGGCGTTAAAGTTAAATAGTGGACTTAAGCTAACGTAAGTTAGTCTACCTTGGAACCGCCGTATGCGACCCACGCTTGTACGGTGGTGTGAGAGGACGGAGGCCGTGAGGCCTCCTCCTACTCGATTATTGCTACCAACAAGAAGTGGGCTTGGTTGTGTTGGTGGAATCGAGCGTCATTTTCTTAACCGTCTCATTGGCGAGGCAAGGGTCGTTGTTTTGACCTTTATCCGTTTTCGCTTCGGCTGAAATAATGTATGCAGCTGTGGCTGAGCTGGCGACCTCAAACTTATATCTGTCCGATGGTGAGTCACAAATTATGCATTTGCCGCCGGAAACAATCTGCGACCATTGGTAACCGCCGTTATAACTTCGCTCCAATTCTAACTGTATTTTAGCCATATCCGCTTTTGCCACCGTTCGATGCGACTCAATAACGTACTTGCTATAACTTGGATAGCTAATGGCGGCTAAGATGCCGACGATCACAACCACAATCATTATTTCGATCAATGTCATGCCTTTGTGTTGAACAGTGATTGGGTTACAAAAATTTCTTCGAATCATTTCCATACTTCTCTTCTAAGCTCTGCACTATTTTTGATAGCTGTTAGCATCTATGCAAGTTGATTCATTATTATCTCGCTGTTTGCAAAGGATTTTGGGAAATGCGTCGCGGCTTTACACTCTTGGAGCTCTTAATTACGGTTGTGGTTTTAACTGTATTGTTACTTTTTGCATCACCTAATTTTTCAAAAGTGAGTCAGCAAACAAAAGCAGTTAACTTAGCCAATGAAATACATGGTTTTCTTATTCAAGCTAAATCAGAGGCAGTGCTTCGTAACCAAGATTTGTGGGTGCATATCGATGGCCTTCCTGCATCGGATGGAAAATGGACCTTATCTCTCTCTACGGCTTCTTCCTCTTCAGCTGTAAGCAGTGCCAATACCTTGGCTGTCTTTGACGGTCGCCGATATCGCAATGTATGGGTTTCCAATACAGGTACACTCAATACTCTTGAGTTTGATCATGTGATGGGTAATCCCCTAGAGGCGGGCAATATCACGATTAAACTATCAGAAACGGATCAGAAACCGATTAAAGTCGTGGTCCATAACCGAGCTGGTCGTATCAAGCTCTGCACTGTAAGCGAGGCAAAGTATGGCTTTGAAAAGTGTTAAGCAACTTGGAAGCTCGCTAGTTGAGTTTATGATTGCGGCATTACTAGGAGGAATGGCTCTGACTATTGTTGGCTCTGTTTTTCTCTCCAATCAAAAATCTGCTGCTCAACGCAGCAAAGAAATCATGCTTCTTCAGCAAATGAACAGTGTGATGCAGCAAATGAAAGAGGATATTCAGCGAGCGGGGTTCGATGGTATAGCAACAAACTCAATGATGCTTTCTGGTTCAACCACCGTACTTTACCAGCAATCAAATGCGATTGGTTATGTTTATCGGAAAACATCAAATCAAACAAGTAATACTATCTATAGACTAAATAGTGGCATGTTGGAATATTGTCAAAATAACTCTTTGTTACCTATAACAGTTGTATCCGCTGCGAAAGGTTGTTTCGATCTATTTGATCCTAAACAGATTAAAGTGACTCAGTTTGATATTAATAAAAAAGTATTGTTGGGTGATTCAGCAGAAAGTGCATTTGTTACTATTTCTATGAAGGCTCAATTAAAGAAAGATTCATCGGTTTCTCATTCGATGTCATTACAAGTTCAACAAAGGAATTGGCAATGATGCGTCAATATCAACAAGGGGTAGCAACATTATTAATCACATCGATATTGCTTTCGGTCGCTTTAGTGATCACTTTGGGCTCCTATAAAACGCTGTTTTACCAAATTAAGCGTGCACAAAATGAAGTCAAGTCAAGGCAAGATCACTGGCTCGCAGAAGGGGGATTGGAGTGTTTGTTTACCTATGTGAAAGAAGACGTCTCGAGAATTGTATCTGTAATTCCTGACGATCACACTGAACTAGATGGTATTTGTAAAAATTCATTAAAACTCAAAAAATTATATGTATCAGATTTAAGTAGCTCAACCTATAGAATTCACGCTAAAACGCAAAATGATTGGTCAAATTTAGAGAAAATCTTCTCTAAGTCTACAAGCAAAGGAAAAGGGGCGATACAAACCACCTCAAGGCTAACTACTTTTGGGCAATTGAACGTAAAGCCAGATGCAAACGGTGGTCCCAATGAAGCTGGAAAATATGAATGCGTGTCAATTACGTACAAATACAGCTATACCATCAAAGCTCCGTCATCTGAGAGCAAATATATAACTCAAAGAATAGACGAAAATGCTTTGTATGCAGGCTCTCCGGCTGGAGATTGTACTTCAAACACGACAACGAATGCTACTGTGGAAAAGGAAACATCAATTACAAAAACGGACAAACCAGAAACCTCTGATTCAAGATTAAAAGATGATTTTGTCTACAATTCTGATGCGGATCCTTTTAATTCATTCTTTGGCTACAAAAAAACACCAGAAAATATTGCCAAAGTAAAATCATCCTTTCCTGAAGCGGGCAGAATAAATATTACCAACGCAAAGAATTGTAAAACTGTTATTGAAAATGCGTTTAAATATGTTGATAAGGTTTGGTTAACTGGTGACTGTGTTATTGAGGGAGCGTTATCGTTACCATCAAAGGATTCTTCTGGCAACGATAAAAATTATACTCTAGTTATTCAAGATGGCATGTTTGCCAATTTTGGTTCAACTGTATTTCAGGGATCGATTTTTCATCTTGTTGACAAAAGTAAAGAGAAATTTAACTCTGAAAATATCAACAATTACTGGGATAGTCTGTTTTACAATAAGGTCGTTCAGGGGGAGCATACCTCAAAGGTAGCAACAACTTTGCAATCGGCGGAGCAGTACATTACAAGCGGTGAAACAGTCTATGTTGATGCTGGCTCTTTTTACGCAGTCGGTGGATATGGATTTGATAGTGATGGCTTAGGTGTTTCTATCGCAGGTTCAATGAGTTTGACATTTGACTCAAGAAAAAGACCGACCTCTATTTCTAATAATATTCAATGGCAAGAAGGAAGTTGGAATGCACAATAAACAACGTGGCTTTAGTTTATTGGAAGTGATGATTTCTTTTGTGCTGATTGGTATTGGTGCTCTGGGTTTAGTCAAGCTTCAGGTTTATATCGAACAAAAAGCCGACTACGCCATTCAGAGTATTGAGGCTCTTAACTTAGCCGAGCAAAAGTTAGAATGGTTCCGCACTCGTGGTGCAACTGCATCTTCGGCAATTACAGTGGCCAACTTTGCCGATGATATCGTGGCAGGCTCGGATGCGTCTCATCCTCCTTATACAGTGACTTGGAGCGTCCCTGCCACCGCTCTCTCCGGGGCATTGAAAACCATTCATGTTCAAACCACGTGGACCGATCGCCTTGGTCATCCCCAGTCTGTTGAGCTCAAAACCATGATTTCCAAATACAGCGAGTTTGATACGCACTAAATTGCTTTTCGCTGCTTTCTGTCTTGGTTGCAGATAAAAATAACCACAATGTATTAAAAATTGGTACTGACTTTGTTGCATTTTCGCAGTCGGGGATGTTGGTGAATTGTTTTTGCCGATCGCATTTTTTGCAAAATATGTCTCCGAATATGGAAAAGTGACGGAATCTTGTGCTTTTGATTTGCGCTTTCAATAGAATATGACGTTGAAAAAAGGCGAAGACGATAAGTTATATTCGCCTGACACAGCAACATCATTGATTATGGAGTTACCATGAGTAACCAAGCAGTAAATCAAGCACCATCTCCGAAGCCGAGCGGAATGGATCGTTTTCTAAACTTTATCGAGCGGGCGGGGAACAAAATTCCAGATCCCGCTATTTTGTTCTTCTGGGCATTAATCATCACGTGGGCCGCGTCTGCTCTGTTGTCGAATGTGACGTTTGACATTCCTAACCCACGCACCGGTGAAGCACTTGCGATTAACAACCTTCTGACTGGCGAATCTTTAGCAAGCTTCCTCGCAAACATGGTGAAAACTTTCACAGGCTTTGCACCACTTGGCATTGTGTTGGTGGCGATGCTGGGGGTCGGCGTTGCCGACTCTTCGGGTTTTATCACCACGGGCCTGAAGAAAATGCTCAACTTCACCCCTGCGAAACTGCTCACGCCGATGCTGATTCTGGTGGCGATTGTGTCGCACACGGCGGCCGATGCGGGTTATGTGTTGGTGATTCCGCTGGGCGGTATCATTTTCCACGCAGCGGGCCGACACCCTCTGGCGGGGATTGCGGCGGCGTTTGCTGGCGTATCCGGTGGCTTTTCTGCCAACTTTATTCCTTCTGGTATCGATCCTCTGTTGGCTGGCTTTACTCAGACCGCTGCGCAAGTGCTTGATCCTCAATACGTGGTTAACCCTCTGGCGAATATTTTCTTCACTGGTCTCTCCTCAGTACTTATCGTTGCGATTGGCTGGTATGTGACCGAGAAAATTATTGAACCCCGTTTGCAGCAAATGCCTGTAGACGTGGATGCTGAAGAAGCGCCTGATCTCGGTTCGTTCACTGACATCGAGTCGAAAGCTTTCCGTTACGCGGGCTGGGCGATGTTGGTTGGCATTGCGCTTTTAGTGGTGGCGTTGCTGCCAGAGAACTCGGCTCTGCGCTCTCCAGAAGGGGAAATCACCGCGTTTTCTGCGCCGATCATGAAATCGATTGTGCCACTGATCTTTATCCTATTTATTATTCCGGGCTATGTGTACGGCAAAGTGTCGGGTACATTTAAAACCAGCAATGACATCATCAAAGCGATGGCGGATACCATGTCGACCATGGGCGCCTATATCGTCATGTCGTTCTTCTGCGCTCAGTTTCTTGCTGCGTTTGCACAATCCAATTTGGGTACCATGCTGGCGCTTTACGGCGCAGAAGGGCTTAAAGCGATGAACTTGCCCGGTGAAGCGACCATCGTTGGCATGATCTTGTTAACCGCTGCGGTTAACTTGTTGATCGGCTCTGCGTCTGCCAAATGGGCGTTGATCGGCCCTATCCTAGTGCCAATGCTGATGGCGGTGGGGATTTCTCCTGAGCTGTCTCAGGCGGCTTACCGTGTGGGCGATTCTGTATCTAACATCATTTCACCGTTGATGGTGTTCTTCCCGCTGGTGGTGGTGTACTGCCAACGTTATGTGAAAGCGACGGGGATCGGCACACTGGCGTCACTGATGATGCCATTCTCGATTGCGATGCTGATTGGTTGGACGTTGTTCCTGCTTGCTTACTGGGCATTGGGCATTCCGCTTGGTATTCAGGCACCGTACACCTACAGCATGTAAATAAAAGAATAGCCCGCGACAGCGGGCTTTTTCATATCCGTGCCGTTAGTCGGCTTTGAGGTATTTCGCGTGAAACGCCAAATGATCGGCAATAAAGCTTTGGATAAAGAAGTAGCTGTGGTCATAACCAGGATGCATTCTCAGCGTGATATCAATATCCCTCTCTTTAGCGACGCTCATCAGTGTTTCCGGCTGGAGCTGCTCTTGCAGGAAGCTATCCGCTTCGCCCTGATCAATCAGTATGGGGGTGCGCACCAAGTGCGATTTAAACAGTTCGACCGCGTCGTAGTGTACCCAGACCGATTTATCGTCGCCCAGATAATGGCGAAACGCTTTCTGACCCCATGGCACTGCCATCGGATGGCAGATTGGGCTGAAGGCAGAAATTGAGGTGTAGTGGTTCTGGTTTTTCGCACCAATGGTCAATGCGCCGTGGCCGCCCATACTGTGGCCGGAAATCGCCTTACGTGTGCTGACCGGAAAATGTGTTTCGATAAGCGCTGGTAATTCATCAACGATGTAACTGTACATCTGATAGTTGGCTTTCCATGGCTCCTGTGTCGCATTGAGGTAGAAACCAGCACCCAAGCCGAAATCGTACGCACCGTCGGGATCATCCGGTACGTGCTCGCCACGGGGGCTGGTGTCCGGTGCGACAATCGCAATGCCCAGTTCGGCCGCTTTTTGAAACGCGGCGGCTTTTTGCATGAAGTTTTCATCGGTGCAGGTTAGCCCGGACAACCAGTACAATACGGGGACTGGTGTGCCCGCGGTGGCTTGAGGCGGCAGATAAATCGCAAAGCGCATGTCGCAGCTCAACACGTCCGAATGATGCTGATACTGTTTGTGCCAGCCATCAAACACTTTGGCCTGAGTAAGATTGGTTAAACTCATGGTGACTCCTTTGACGAGGTATTGCCTGCCCAGACAATGTTGCAGCTTTGCTGGCTGCAACATTCTATTATCCGGTCAGCATCGCCCGTCATTGCTGAGGGTTGGCGATTATTTGAAATGAATCACCGAGCGAATACTTTCACCCGAATGCATCAGCTCAAACGCTTCGTTGATCTCGTCGAGCGGCATGGTGTGAGTAATGAACTCCTGCAGACCAAATTCACCCGCCAGATACTGTTCAACAATACCCGGCAGTTGTGAACGACCTTTCACGCCGCCAAATGCGCTGCCGCGCCATACTCGGCCAGTCACCAACTGGAATGGACGGGTAGAGATTTCCTGACCTGCGCCCGCAACACCAATGATGACGGATTCGCCCCAACCTTTGTGACAGCATTCCAGCGCCTGGCGCATCACGTTCACGTTGCCGATACATTCAAACGAGAAGTCGACGCCGCCGTCAGTCATCTCGATGATGACGTCCTGAATCGGCTTATCGAATTTCTGTGGGTTGATGCAATTGGTCGCACCCAGTTGTTTCGCCAGTTCGAATTTCTTCTCATTGATATCGATACCAATAATGCGGCTCGCGCCAACCATTCGAGCGCCGATGATCGCGGACAAGCCGATACCACCCAGACCAAAGATGGCAACGGTGTCGCCTTTTTTCACTTTGGCGGTATTCATGACTGCGCCCATACCCGTGGTCACGCCACAACCCAGCAGACAGATCTCTTCCAGTGGTGCTTCTTTGTTGACTTTCGCTAACGAGATTTCTGGCAGCACGGTGTATTCAGAGAAGGTTGAACAGCCCATGTAGTGGAAAATGGGTTCGCCATCTTTGTAGAAACGCGTCGTGCCGTCTGGCATCAAGCCTTTGCCCTGAGTGGCACGCACAGCGCTACACAGGTTGGTTTTGCCTGATTTACAGAACTTACATTCGCCACATTCGGCGGTGTAGAGGGGAATGACGTGATCGCCCACTTCCACGCTGGTGACGCCTTCGCCAACCATTTCAACGATACCGCCGCCTTCATGGCCGAGGATTGCCGGGAATACGCCTTCAGGATCATCACCAGACAGGGTAAACGCGTCCGTGTGGCAAACGCCCGATGCGACGATACGCACCAGCACTTCGCCTTTACGTGGCAGCATAACGTCCACTTCTTCCATCTTCAGTGGCTGATTTGGGCCCCAGGCAACCGCGGCACGAGATTTAATGAATTTGTCTTGAGACATGGAGTGATTCCTTTTCATACATTGCAATCGAGTGGCTGGCGCGGCTAAACGCCCAACCAAGATTGTCAGTATAGTCCTTTCATTTGGCGGTATAATTGGGTCAAAATGAGAATAACTTTTACGGCATTGTAATAATAAGCAACGGATAAGGTGAAATGGCGAGTTGGGAAGGGGTGAGTGAATTTGTTGCCGTCGCAGAGACAGGCAGTTTTACTCAGGCAGCAAAACGCTTGGTGACCTCGGTGGCGAATGTCAGCCGAAGGATTGCGTTGCTGGAAGAGCGGTTGGGGGTCAAGTTGCTGCTGCGCACGACGCGCAAAGTCTCGCTCACCGAGGCTGGTCAGGTGTATTACCAGCAATGCCGTGCATTGCTGGAGGGGCTGGAGCAGGCTGAGCTGACGGTGACCCAGATGCAACAAACGCCGAGAGGTAAACTGAAAGTGACGGCACCAGTTACCTACGGCGAACAGAAAATTGCGCCGTTGCTGAACGATTTCTTGCTGCAGCATCCGAAGTTGGAGTTGGAATTGGTTCTGACCAACCAGAAACTGGATTTGATTGAGCAGGGCGTGGATGTCGCGGTGCGTCTTGGTCAGTTGGACGATTCCAGCTTTATTGCCCGCCGCCTGAGCAATCGCCATTTGTATGTCTGTGCGACGCCGGATTATCTTGCCCAATGTGGCACGCCGCACACTCTGTCTGAACTGACTAAACACAGTTGTCTGGTCGGGACATACGATCACTGGCGTTTCAAAGAAAATCAGCAGTCGCGCTCGATTCGTGTCAAAGGACGCCTCAGTTGCAGCAGCGGCGTCGTGTTGCTGGATGCGGTGCTCAAAGGTATGGGGCTGGCGCAACTGCCGGATTATTACGTCGAAGAGCATCTGCTTTCGGGCCGTTTGGTCGAAGTGCTGCCAAGCTATCGTGATGACCGGGAAGGGGTCTGGGCACTTTATCCGCAAAACCGCCATTTATCGCCGAAAGTGCGTTTGCTGGTGGATTATCTGGCGCAGCATTTATCTGCACCGGCGATGCCGCTATAATTGCGCCCCCAACAGATGAGGTTTCCATGACAGATACAGCCGCCACTTTTACCCCTGAAGATGAACATTTCATGCGCCGAGCGATGGAACTTGCCCAGCAGGCTGAAGCGGAAGGTGAAGTGCCCGTCGGTGCGTTGCTGGTCAAAGATGGCGAGATCATTGCGGAAGGATGGAACCGTTCCATTGGTGCCTGCGATGCCACTGCGCACGCTGAAATTCAGGTGCTGCGCAAAGCGGGCGAGACGCTGCATAACTATCGTCTGCTCGATACCACCTTGTATGTGACGCTTGAACCGTGTCCGATGTGTGCGGGCGCCTTGCTGCACAGCCGTGTTAAACGGATTGTTTTTGGTGCGCCGGATCTCAAAGCCGGTGCGGCAGGCACGGTGATGGATCTGTTCAGCAGTCAGGCGGCGTATCACTATGCCACGGTGGAAAAGGGGTTGTTGGAAGAGGAATGCCGCCAGCAACTGCAGGCGTTTTTCCAACGTCGGCGCAAAGAGATCAAAGCGCAGAAAGAGGCGGCAAAGCGCGATGCTGGGCAAGATGATGGCGCGACTAACTAACGAGAAGAGAGACAAGCGGGCAAACATCTACCGAGCGTAGATGTTTGCGAATGATTAAGCGTGATTGACAAGATGAACGAAAATGCGGTTACGTGCGCTAATTTTTCTTTTAGTGTTGGCTAATTTACGTTTGCGGCGGTTAGCGGCAACGGTTTTATTTAGGCGTTTTGATTGGACACGACGTCTCAACATCACGACCTCCTGCTTACGACAAAAAATCCCCATCAGCTCTGCTTACTCCCATCACTGGGAGTGAAGAAACGAAGCAGTTAGGTGAATGGGAACGGTTGACTGAGAACTCAAGCGCAGTGTGCGCTAAAGTCGCCTCTACTGGCTAATAAGGCGCGTTCAGTGACAACGCGCCAGTAAATAGCGAATGGGCGATTTTAGAGAAATCCTTCCCCAAAAATCAATCCACGGAGAGAAAAATCCTCGGCAGAAACTACTTTTCTGCCGAGACAGATGAGAGCTCGGCCTCATCCGAGGGCTCAGATGCGACATCCGATATCTCATCGGCGGTGAGTAACTCTTCGCCTTCAAGCGGTGGGATAACCAATATTTCCCCGTCATCATTGGCTTGTAAATAAGATCGTTGCCCCACATGACCGATGATCGACTGATAGTAGCGGCGAATGTTTTCCACGTAATTTCTCGCCTCATCACCACGGGCAAAGCCGTAGCGGGTTTGGCTAAAATATTTCTTCTGCCTTAGCAGTGGCAATCTCTCTTTGACATCGCCCCAAGAGTCGGGGTTAGCGCCCTGTTTTTTGGTCAAACGGCGCGCGTCCATCATGTGGCCGAAGCCAACATTGTAAGAGGCCAAGGCAAACCAAATTTTCTCATGCTGGGGAATCGACTCTGGCACTCGCGAAACAATACGGCGCAGATACTCAACACCACCTTTGATCGATTGTTCCGGATCAAGGCGATTTCTCACCCCAACACTTTTCGCCGTAGGTAGGGTCAACATCATCATGCCGCGCACACCCGTTGGCGATTTAGCCAGCGGGTTCCAATGGGACTCTTGATAAGCCAATGCAGCGATCAAACGCCAGTCAAATTCCGCTGAATACTGTTCAAACAGCGGTGCCCATTTCGGTAAGCGGCTGTCGAGCGCACGAATAAAGGCTCGTGTGTCGACGTAATCAAAGGAACCGATGTGGCCGATGTACTTTTCTTCCAGACGCGCCAGCTCCCCCGATTGGTTCACATCGCCAAAGAACTCGATCAACATGGCGTACAGCGATTCATCTGGCGAACGGCGCACAAACCAAGAGACAGGTTGATCTTCCGTCAGCTCAAAAGCCAGAGCAAGGTCTGGATACAAACGCTGGGCAAGAGAGAGCTCAACCGAATCGGTTACGGTAAAACGCAGTTCACCTTGCGAAACCTTTTTCAGCAGATCGTTGGTGTCAGCGTTGGAGATCACTTGGAAGGCAAGCTCGGGGTAATCCTTCTGCAATCTTCTGAGCGTAGAAGCGTACTGAGATTGTTTAACCACTTGCAACGTGGCGGCAGCGGCGTCATTGATGCTGTCATCGCCTTGCGCTTCGCTGCTGTCATTCTGTTGTTTTTCTGATTGGTAGCTAATGAGCTGCTCAAGATTGCGCGGACGTAAATCGCCATTCTTGTACACCACTTGTTGGCTGACGTAGTAATACGCAGGTCCCGGGCGAAACTGGTTAACGGCATTTTTGCTTTGGCTCAATCCGGTTGCGATCAGGTCAATATCACCACGCTTGAGCATTGGAAACAGCTCGGCTTGGCGGTAAGCGGGTTTGATTTCCAAACGCACGCCAAGTTGATCAGCAAATTGACGGGCCAGTTCATAATCTAAACCGGCTTGACCATCGGGGCCGATGTAATAAGAGAGCTGGTTATTGAGCGTTCCCACGCGCAGTACGCCGCGTTGTTTGATCTGATCCAGCTCGCTGGCGGGTTTTGACTCTATCTGACAGGCAGAGAGCATCAGCACGGCGGCCGAGAGTAGAAGATAGTGGCGGATTCTGGCGAACGGGATTAAGCGCATTAACGATATTCTCAAGAAGCAATTGGTCCCTTTATATCAAAGCTCGCTGCACTGGCAAAGTAAAAGCCTGATTTCTCATCGCCGATGTTCAAGCGACAGAACATTTTGCCTGTATTGCCAGTTTGACAAAAAAAATGACGCAAACGGTTGCTTTTGCTGTTACATCACAAAAATAAATCCATTATAATGCGCCCGCAAAGGAGAGGTGGAATCGGCATAAGTTCGCAAGTTTTTCATTAAGTTTTTGAATTTATTCCAATATCACCTTAATCAATTGCATAAGAGACCTAAGCACATGAGAATTTTGCGTGGCTCCCCAGCTCTTTCTGAGTTTCGTGTTAACAAACTACTGGAACTTTGTCGTGAACAAGCCCTGCCTGTGAGCGGTATTTACGCTGAGTTCATGCACTTTGCCGACCTCAAAACCGAGTTAGATGCTCAGGAACTGGAAAAGTTAGAGAAGCTGCTGACTTACGGTCCAACCATTCAAGAACACGAGCCACAGGGTTTACTCCTGCTGGTGACGCCTCGTCCGGGCACTATTTCTCCTTGGTCTTCTAAAGCAACCGACATTGCGCACAACTGTGGTCTGGCGTCGATCAAACGTCTGGAACGCGGTACGGCGTACTACGTTGAGAGCGAAGTGGCGCTGACGCAAGAGCAGGTAGCCACTCTGCAAGCCTTGCTGCACGATCGCATGATGGAGGTGGTGTTTGCGGAACTCGATGCGGCACAAGCGCTGTTCAGTGTGGCAGAACCCGCGCCAATGACTCAGGTGGATATCCTCTCTGGTGGTCGTGTTGCGCTAGAAGAAGCCAACGTTTCCCTTGGCCTGGCACTGGCTGAAGATGAAATTGATTACTTGGTGGAGAACTTCATCAAGCTGGGTCGTAACCCGAATGACATCGAGCTGATGATGTTTGCTCAGGCCAATTCTGAGCATTGTCGTCACAAAATTTTCAATGCGGATTGGACGATCGATGGTGTCGAGCAGGACAAATCGCTGTTCAAGATGATCAAGAACACCTTCGAAACCACGCCGGATCACGTGCTGTCTGCCTACAAAGACAACGCAGCGGTAATGACCGGTTCGAAAGTCGGCCGTTTCTTCCCGGATCCGGACTCACGTCAATACACTTACCACCACGAAGACGCCCACATTCTGATGAAAGTGGAAACGCACAACCACCCAACGGCAATTTCGCCTTGGCCAGGTGCGTCAACCGGTAGCGGCGGTGAAATTCGTGATGAAGGCGCAACCGGTATCGGCGGTAAGCCAAAAGCGGGTCTGGTGGGCTTTACGGTCTCGAACCTGCGCATCCCTGACTTCGTTCAGCCTTGGGAAAGTGATTTTGGTAAACCAAGCCGCATCGTGAGCGCGCTGGATATCATGATCGAAGGTCCTCTGGGCGGCGCGGCATTCAACAACGAATTTGGTCGTCCCAACCTGCTGGGTTACTTCCGTACTTATGAAGAGAAAGTCACCTCACACGCGGGTGAAGAGATCCGTGGTTACCACAAGCCAATCATGATTGCTGGCGGTATGGGTAACATTCGTGACGAACACGTACAGAAAAAAGAGATCCCGGTTGGCGCGAAACTGATCGTGCTGGGCGGTCCGGCGATGAACATCGGTCTGGGCGGCGGCGCAGCGTCTTCCATGGCGTCGGGTCAGTCGGCAGAAGATTTGGATTTTGCTTCAGTACAACGTGAAAACCCAGAGATGGAACGTCGTTGTCAGGAAGTGATCGACCGCTGCTGGCAGCTGGGCGATGCGAACCCAATCGCGTTTATCCACGATGTGGGCGCGGGCGGTATCTCGAACGCACTGCCAGAGCTGGTTAACGATGGCGATCGTGGCGGTAAATTCCAGCTGCGTGACGTGCCAAACGATGAACCGGGCATGAGCCCGCTGGAAATCTGGTGTAACGAATCGCAAGAGCGTTATGTGCTGGCGGTTGCGCCGGAGAACATGGAGACGTTTGATGCCATCTGTAAGCGTGAGCGCGCACCTTATGCCGTGGTGGGCGTGGCGACGGAAGAGCGTCATCTGACTCTGGAAGACAGCCACTTCGATAACATGCCAATCGACATGCCGATGGACATTCTGCTTGGCAAGCCGCCGAAAATGCACCGTGAAGCGACCACGCTGAAAGTGACCAGCCCGGCGATTGACCGCAGCGGTATCGAACTCAATGAAGCTGTGGATCGCGTGCTGCGTCTGCCGGCCGTGGCTGAGAAAACCTTCCTGATCACCATCGGTGACCGCACTGTAACGGGGCTGGTGGCTCGTGACCAGATGGTTGGTCCTTGGCAGGTGCCAGTAGCCAACTGCGCGGTAACGGCAGCAAGCTACGACACTTACCACGGTGAAGCTATGTCTATGGGTGAGCGCACTCCTGTCGCTCTGCTTGACTTCGGCGCATCGGCGCGCCTGGCGGTGGGTGAGTCTCTGACCAATATCGCGGCGACGGATATCGGCGATATCAAACACATCAAACTGTCAGCGAACTGGATGTCTCCAGCCGGTCATCCGGGTGAAGATGCGGGTCTGTACGAAGCGGTGAAAGCTGTGGGTGAAGAGCTGTGTCCGGCGCTGGGTCTGACCATTCCGGTTGGTAAAGACTCGATGTCGATGAAGACCAAGTGGAACGAGAACGGCGAAAACAAAGAAGTAACCTCACCATTGTCACTGATCATCACCGCGTTTGCGCGTGTGGAAGATGTGCGTAAAACCATTACTCCTCAGCTGCGTACCGACAAAGGCGAGACTTCACTTGTTCTTGTTGACCTTGGCAACGGTAAGAACCGCCTAGGTGCTACGGCGCTGGCTCAGGTTTACAAGCAATTGGGTGACAAGCCAGCGGATGTGGATAACGCCGAGCAACTGAAAGGTTTCTTCGATGCGATGCAAACTCTGGTTCGCCAAGACAAATTACTTGCGTACCACGATAAAGGCGACGGCGGTCTGTTTGTCACGCTGGCTGAAATGGCGTTCGCGGGTCACTGTGGTGTGAAAGCCAATATTGAAACCATGGGTGACGACGTGCTGGCTGCGCTATTCAACGAAGAGTTGGGTGCGGTAATGCAGGTCAAGAACGATGAACTGAATGCGGTATTGGCCACGCTGGCGGCTAATGGTCTGGCGGATTGTTCACACGTTATCGGTGAAGTTGACGCATCAGACCATTTCGTTATCACCTCAGGTGATGAGATTCTGCTTGAGCGCTCCCGCACTGAACTGCGCACCATCTGGGCCGAGACCACGCACAAGATGCAAGCAATGCGCGACAACCCCGCGTGTGCTGATCAAGAATTTGCAGCGAAAAAAGACAACTCAGATCCAGGTCTGAACGTGTCATTGAGCTTTGATGTCAACCAAGATGTGGCGGCACCGTACATCGCTGCTTCGATGATCAACACAGGCGCGAAGCCTAAGATGGCGATTTTGCGTGAGCAGGGCGTGAACTCACACGTTGAAATGGCGGCAGCCTTTGACCGTGCGGGCTTTGACGCAGTCGATATTCACATGAGCGACATTCTGACTGGTCAAGCGGTGCTGGATGAGTACCAAGGTCTGGTTGCGTGTGGTGGCTTCTCCTACGGTGACGTGCTGGGCGCGGGTGAAGGTTGGGCGAAATCGGTGCTGTTCAATGCGCAGGCTCGCGAACAGTTCGAGCAGTTTTTCAACCGTCAGGACACTTTCTCGCTAGGTGTGTGTAACGGCTGTCAAATGCTGTCTAACCTGAAAGATTTGATCCCAGGAGCAGACTTGTGGCCACGTTTCGTGCGCAACGAATCGGAGCGTTTTGAAGCGCGCTTTAGTCTGGTTGAAGTGCAGAAGTCGGATTCTGTGTTCTTCGATGGCATGGCAGGCTCTCGTATGCCGATTGCGGTCTCTCACGGTGAAGGTCGCGTGGAAGTTCGCGATGAAGCTCACCTCAGCGCGATTGAGCAATCAGGCACGGTTGCCGTGCGTTTCGTGGATAACTTCGGTAACCCGACGCAGCAGTACCCGAACAACCCGAACGGCTCGCCAAATGCGATTACCGGTCTGACAACCAAAGACGGCCGTGTCACCATCATGATGCCGCACCCAGAGCGTGTCTTCCGCACGGTGGCGAACTCATGGCACCCAGATAACTGGGGTGAAAATGGGGCTTGGATGCGTATGTTCCAAAACGCGCGTAAGAATCTCGGTTAATCGCCGGTAACAGTACCTTATCTCTTCAACCGCTAGGGCTTTGCTCTGGCGGTTTTTTTATCCAGTGATGGATAGCCAACCTCTTTTATTTGTGCTCTAATACCGCGCTTGCCAAGGGATGGCGTTGATCCCTTAATACTCCCTTAGGAAACTTTCAAATGTCGAAAAACAAAAAATTTGCTATCCGCGTAACTGAAAAACGTGAAGGTTGGGCGGCAGAGATCACTCGTCAAGTGACATCTCGTAAGACAGTTGTCTCCAAGCGCCAGATGGGTTTTGAAAGTGAAGCGCTGGCTCAAGCTTGGGCGGAAAAAGAGCTGGCGGAGTTCGTTCAGAACCAAGTTGTCCGTAACGAGCGCAAAAGCCAAATGCGTAAGGAACGTGAAGCGGAAGCGCTAAGCGCGAAGATTCGTAAAGCTGAACTGCGCCGCACACGTGACGCCGAGATGGATGACGAAGAAGAAGACGAAGCGTAAGCTAACGCTCTCTGACCAAACAGAAAAGCCCTGATTCGTCGTCAGGGCTTTTTTCTTTTCATCTTTTGGCGTTGCCGTTTTTATTCGAAGCAATCGGATGAAATCGATAGGCTGAGTGAACCGTCCTCTTTCGTCACATACGGTGGTTTTTTACCCCATGTCCCAGATGGTACAAGCGTTTGCTGATAAATCTGTCTGCTCTTATGCTTTGGTAGATCAATATGTTGCAAGCCATCCGACAGATCGTTGGCTTCACCGTAATCGAAATCTACGTGAGAAGTGGCGTTTTCTTTTTGTGACAAAATGCACTTGGCTCGGTTTTGTACACCGTCTATTTGCCATTCAACTTGAGCGGGGCGCGCATCCAGATCTAAGTCCGTTGGCGCTGTTTGAGCTAAAAGGTCAGTATCGTTGTTTCGTCGTTGAACGGTGAACTGTTCTTGTAGGTACTGGGCTATTTCGCCACTTGGCCCTCCAGCAGAGTGCGCGAAAAGAGAGGGGCTCAGCAACACAGCGCTGAGCGAGAGATAAAAACGTTTAGGTAGCATTGAATCAGAATCGACACTGGAAATAACATCCAAACATCATAAAAACGAATTAAACGCTGTTCAATTATGGTTTTGTATTGATTTGTATGGCCCCAGTAAAAACCGGGACGATCTTACAATGGGATCTGCCCGGTGGTGATGGTGTCAGTGTCGGCGTCGACCAACTCTTCAATATAGCTTTCAACCACTTGTTCTACTGAGTCATCGTCTTGACGGAAGTAGGCAATATGGAAGATGGCATCGCCTTCATTCACCAGAGGTAGCGTTTGTTGGCCAATCACAATCCCACCTTTAGGCGCCAATAGCTCAACTTCATCATGACCAAGGGGAGAGCTGATGTAGGCGAGAGTTTCTCCTTTCTCTACCTTGGCACCGAGATTGACCACAGTGCGCAGAATGCCGTTGCCCGAAGCGCGTACCCAACTGGTTGATTTGGCAATCACCGGATCAGGGAAGCGTTTACGGCTGGCGCGCAGCATGCCAATGGACTGCATCACCCGTTTGACACCATGCACACCGGCGCTGATAGAAAGCGGATCAAAACGCAGCGCTTCACCCGCTTCATAGGTTAAAACCGGAATTTGACACTTTTCTGCTTCCGAGCGAAGGGAGCCATCGCGCAGCGCAGAATCAACGATCACGGGGGCTGCAAAAACTTTGGCGATCTTCAATGTCTCGGGGTTGCTGAGATTGGCACGGATCTGCGGCAGGTTGGTGCGGTGAATCGCCCCTGTGTGCAGATCGATAATATAGTCCGCTCTTAGCGCTATATTGTTGAAAAAGGTATGAGCCATACGTGATGCCAGCGCCCCTTTTTCGCTGCCCGGAAAACAGCGATTAAGATCGCGCCTGTCTGGTAAATAGCGTGATTTGTGAATGAAACCAAAGACGTTGACGATCGGCACGGCAATTACAGTGCCACGGATTTTTTGTGGATCTAAGCTGTTGATGAGCTGGCGAACAATTTCCACCCCATTGAGTTCGTCGCCGTGAATGGCCGCGTTGACCATGATAACCGGTCCCGCATAGCGGCCGTTGATCACTTCAATCGGAATCGACAGCGGTGAGTGCGTGTAGAGCTGAGCGGCATCTAACTCGATCTCTTCTCTCTGCCCAGGTTTGATTTTGTGCCCCAAAATCTCAAATATCTTATTTTTCTTATTGCGAACCATAGTACTTCCTGCCTTTACTATCATTGCGACTTTATCAATTGGCAAAGTTATACACCATTCTGTCTTATTGAGGGTACGACAAAAAGCGTTGATGAAATAAAGAGGGCTCCCACAGGAGCCCTAAGAAAGTTGCTAGCAAGTTGTCTTACGCTTTTTCTGGAATCGCTTCTAATAATGCAACCATTTGATCCCAGTAAAGTTGGACGGTATCAATCTTCACTTTCTCATCGGGTGAGTGAGGGAACTTAATCGTTGGGCCGAAAGAAACCATGTCCATGTGAGGGTAAGGCTTTTTAAACAGACCACATTCCAGACCTGCGTGGATCACCATGATATTCGGCTTGTGACCGTAAATGCCTTGGTACATGTCGCGGAAAATCGCCATGATTTCAGAATCGGCGTCTGGCTTCCAACCTGGGTAAGCGCCAGAAAGCTCAATACGCGCTCCGGCAAGCTCTGCCACTGATTTCAGCATGCTTTCTACTTGAGTACGGCCAGAATCGATCAGTGAGCGAACCAGACACAACACGCTTACTTTATTCTCTTCGGTTTTGATCACACCGACATTGAGCGATGTTTCAACCACACCTTCAATCTCATCACTCATGCGCATTACGCCATTTGGGCAAGCGTTGAGTGCGGCAATCAAACGCTGTTGATCGGCCATCAGCAAGACTCGCGCGTCGCTGGATGCTTCTTGATTAAAGGTCACCAAATTGGTTTCCACTTTACCGAGCTCAGATTTGAGCAGCTCAGTGTAAAACTCAAACAGTTCTGCCAGTTTGTTGAGGTTTTCCTCAGGTAGCGCAACAGTGACAAAAGCCTCGCGAGGGATGGCATTTCTCAAGCTACCACCACGGAACTCAATCAAACGCATGTCGAGTTCATTGGCATGGCCAGCTAAAAAGCGCGCCATCAGTTTGTTGGCGTTGCCACGACCTGTGTGAATATCACAGCCTGAGTGGCCGCCTTTGAGCCCTTTAAGAATAAGCTGACGGGCGACATAACCTTGTGGTAGCGCTTCACGTTGGATATCAAACAACAGCTCTGCATTAATGCCACCCGCACAGCCCATGTAGACTTCGCCTTCTTGCTCTGAGTCGGTGTTGAGTAGAATCTCACCTTCCAACCAACCTGCTTCAAGGCCAAATGCGCCAGTCATGCCCGCTTCTTCATCAATGGTCAGCAGCACTTCAAGTGGGCCGTGTTTGATCTCGCTTGATGCCAGTACAGCAAGGCAAGAGGCCATGCCGATGCCGTTATCTGCGCTAAGCGTGGTGCCTTTTGCGGTTACCCATTCACCATCGATGTATGGCTGGATAGGATCGCGGGTAAAGTCATGATCGGTGTCTTCATTCTTCTGTGGAACCATATCGATGTGCGCTTGTAGCACAACACCTTTTTTGTTTTCCATACCCGCGGTGGCTGGTTTTTTAATAAATACGTTGCCCGTTGGATCACGGCGAACCTCTAACCCTTGCTCCGTTGCCCAAGTCACTATGTACTGCGCGAGCGCTTCTTCATGTTTAGATGGATGAGGGATAGAACAAATTTTGTCGAAAAACTGCCAAAGGGGAGCGGGGGACAGACTACTGATTTCAGAATGGAATTCAGACACGGATGACTCCTTTACATATTATTTGCCAGATGGCGTACTGCAGCAGACCGATTTCTGCGCATAAATGCCGAGTCTGCTGATAATAAATCAGCAGCAAGCATACCACTAGCAGAGTATGGCGAGTAGTTGCGTTGACGATGCGCTTACAACGAGAGTGTCACATTCTGTGAACGTTCACTTGCTTATTTGTGTACGTTTCTCGGCTTCCTTTCGTTATGCAAAGTGCTGAATGATATTTTTGTAATTTAATTACGTTAAAAAATTGATGCCAGTCAATAAATGAAATTTATGTGATAAGGGTCACTAAAAAACTTGTAATAAAATTTCTTGGTGGTATATTTATAACCAACTTCTTAAGCGAAGAAAGAAATGCTCAAAGGATGAGTCCGTTTTATCGCCTCCAAGGAACCGAGAAATCAAACGTGTCTTATTGATTTAGTAAAGGTGATAGTTATGAAAGGTTTAGCTTCTGCAATGTTTTGGTCCAACCACTCGGTTTACACCAGCAACTTTGCTTACCCAACAAGCTTTGGTTACAAATAATCCAGTTAACCAACGGCATGTGACCCTGAACAGTTTGTTCACCCCTATAAATTGGAATTTTCTTTCAGTAATAGTGCTGACATGATTCTACCGCCACTCTTGTTGAGTGGCGTTTTTTTATGTCTGCATTTTCTCCCACGTCGATTTCTCCTCTATGTATTTTATTGACTGCATTTGGTCTGTTTGACCGCATTTTTGTAATGCAAAAACGGCAAAGCGGTCGATTTATTTATTGAAAGTTTATGACATTGTCGATTTTTTCCACAGCGCAATTCTTAAAGCTGTTGTTTTTTCTTATTGTTTTATAAAGAAAAATATCATTACCTATCGTTTGGCTTACTTTTTTCTGTTTTTGAAGCCAGTGAAATCTCGATTCGAGTAAAAAATCTATCTGGAATTTGTTATTTGATAACTTTATAATCGGCAGCCAATCGATTACGCAACCGTTTACTTTTTACCCTTACAGGATTCGATTATGCTCGAAAGGCTATTTAAACTCAGTGAAAATGGCACCAATGTGCGCACTGAGATCATCGCAGGTGTGACCACCTTTTTAACGATGGCTTACATCATTTTTGTTAACCCAGCGATTCTTGCCGATGCAGGAATGGATCGTGGAGCGGTATTCGTTGCAACCTGTCTTGCTGCGGCGATTGGTTGTTTCATTATGGGCCTGTGGGCGAATTATCCGATCGCGCAAGCGCCAGGTATGGGTCTAAATGCCTTCTTTACCTACGCGGTAGTGTTAGGGATGGGCTACACTTGGCAAGTTGCGCTGGCGGCGGTGTTTGTCTCTGGTGTGCTGTTCATCTTGCTAAGCATCTTTAAGATCCGTGAGTGGATCATCAACTCCATTCCACATGCACTGAGAACGGGTATCTCTGCGGGTATCGGTCTATTTCTTGCCTTTATCGCGCTCAAGAATGCGGGCATTGTCGTTGATAACCCAGCCACCTTGGTGTCAATTGGCCACATTACTTCGCTGGCTCCGGTTTTGGCGGCTATCGGTTTCTTCCTTACTATCGCTTTGGTGCATCGCGGTGTCAAAGGCGCAGTAATGATCGCTATTCTTGCGGTAACCGGATTAGGTCTGGTTTTTGGCGACGTGCAATGGGCGGGTGTGATGTCAACGCCGCCAAGTATTGCTCCGACTTTCTTACAGCTAGATTTCTCCGCGGTATTTGAAGTGGGCATGATTTCGGTGGTGTTTGCTTTCCTTTTCGTTGACCTGTTTGATACTGCTGGCACCTTAGTCGGCGTTGCAACTAAAGCGGAACTGATCAAAGAAGACGGCAAAATCCCTCGTCTAAACAAAGCACTGCTTGCGGACTCGACGGCAACTTCGGTTGGTGCTCTGTTGGGTACTTCCAATACAACCTCTTACATTGAGAGTGTGGCTGGTGTAGCGGCAGGTGGTCGTACTGGTTTGACTGCGGTCGTGGTGGGCGTTTTATTCCTGCTGGCACTGTTCTTCTCTCCTCTTGCTGGCATGATCCCAGCTTACGCTACCTCGGGTGCTCTTTTCTATGTAGCGATCTTGATGCTTTCGGGCCTAGTGAGCATTGATTGGCGCGACCTCACCGAAGCAGCGCCAGTGGTAGTAACCTGCCTGCTCATGCCTTTAACGTTCTCTATCGCAGAAGGCATTTCGCTTGGATTTATCGCTTACGCGGCCATTAAGCTGTTCAGTGGTAAAGGGCGTGATGTCTCTTTGAGTGTATGGGTGATGGCGGCGATCTTTATCGTTAAGTATCTTTTCGCTTAATAGCTTTTGCTGCTGCGCTCCGGTAGAATAATCGTTTGCGCAGCTCGAAACCCAGACATTCTATTACTTTTCGGGCTCTCATCATTATGAGAGCCCGAAATCCGTTTGGGGCAACAGATTTTCAAATAATTAGGTTATTACAATGAGCAACAAATTCGTTATTACTTGGGATGCCATGCAAACTTACTGCCGCAAACTGGCCGAGCAACAAATGCCAGCAGAGCAGTGGAAAGGTATCTGGGCCGTGAGTCGCGGTGGTTTAGTTCCTGGTGCTATCTTGGCACGTGAGTTGGGTATTCGCTACGTCGACACGATTTGCATCTCTAGCTACGATCATGATCACCAGCGTGACATGACCGTCATCAAAGCGCCAGAAGGCGATGGTGAAGGCTATTTGATCGTTGAAGATTTGGTCGATAGCGGTGATACAGCGCGTAAGTTGCGTGAAATGTATCCAAAAGCGAAATTGATTGCTGTGTGTGCCAAGCCATCAGGTAAAGCGCTGCTCGATGATTACGTTGTTGATATTGCACAAGATACATGGATTGAACAACCTTGGGATATGGCGCTCTCGTATGCAGAGCCAGTCAATCGCAAGCAAAAGTAAAACCGTTGTCAAAGCGTAAAAAAATGGCCCTTGCATGGGCCATTTTTTTTATTGCTGTTATACTGTTTCGCCTAAGTCTTTGATGTTAGCTAAGTGCCCTGAGTCATGTATGTCTGAAGAAGAAACCAGCAAAAACTTGTCTGAAACTCTGTTTGTGAAGCATAAACAGGCGAAAGAAACCTCGGCATTAACTCAATATATGCCAACCAGCCAGTCACTGCTGGACGAACAGAAAGCCAAAACGGGTTACGCTTGGTATCGAAACTTGCGCCGTTTGCAGTGGGTATGGCAGGGCGTTGACCCTATCGAGCAAGAGCAAGTTTTGGCCTCTATCGCCTCTTCAAAACACTCCCGCACGGACGAGCAGTTGCTGGATACCGTCATGGGTTATCACAGTGGTAACTGGGCTTATGAGTGGACAAAACTGGGGATGTTGCATCAAAAGCGAGCTGCTGAGATGTCTAAGGAAAAAGCGGCAGAAGAGCTGTTTTCCGCCTCACTTTGCTACAGCATTGCCGGATACCCTCACCTTAAAAATGACAATTTAGCCCTGCAAGCTCAGGTGCTGGCAAATCGCGCTTATCTCGAGGCCGCAGAGAAGAGTCAATACATCATCAAGCAACTGGAGATCCCTTACGAAAAGGGCACTATTGTTGCTCATCTGCATTTGACTAATACCGATAAACCGCATCCGGTGGTGATCGTCAGTGCAGGCCTCGACAGCTTGCAAACCGATATGTGGCGACTGTTTCGTGATCATCTGGCTAAACATGACATTGCTATGCTAACGGTAGACATGCCGTCCGTCGGCTACAGCGCCAAATGGCCGTTAACCGAGGACTACAGTTGTCTACATCAAGCTGTATTGAATGAACTGTTTTCCATTCCTTATGTGGACCACCACCGTGTTGGCCTGATTGGATTTCGTTTTGGTGGCAACACTATGGTGCGCTTATCTTTCCTTGAGCAGGAAAAAATCAAAGCGTGTGTGACGCTCGGCGCGCCGATTCATCATGTATTTGCTTCACCGCAAAAACTGCAAAGCATGCCGAAGATGTATCTCGATGTCCTCGCTTCGAGGCTTGGCAAAAATGTCGTGGATATTTACAGCCTCTCCGGGCAAATGGCGGCGTGGTCTTTAAAAGTGCAAGGATTCCTCTCAAGCCGCAAAACCAAAGTGCCGATCTTGGCAATGAGTTTAGAAGGCGACCCCGTTTCTCCCCATTCAGACAATCAGTTAGTTGCGCTTTACAGCAATTATGGCAAAGCGAAGCAAATTAGCGCCAAAACAATTACACAAGGATATGAGCAATCCCTCGATTTGGCGATAAAGTGGCTGGAAGATGAACTATTAAGGTGACAAACCTCCTAATTTAGTTAAGAGTGAAATAGGAGTTTAATAAAATAACCTCATGATAAATAAAAATTATTGTCATTCTTAACATTGAAGAAAATGGAGATTCAATATGTCAGAAGTGACGAATAACCCAACTCACAACCGTTTGTTGACCAAACTGCGTGCGATGGGGCCTTACCTGAGAGATCCTCAGTCTAAGGAAGGGCATTACTACTTTGACTGCTTGTCTGTTTGTGTAGATGATCGAAAATCCCCTGAACTGCGTGAGTTTTGGGGCTGGTGGATGGTGCTTGAATCTGTCGAAGGGGGATTCACGGCAAAATACCATGCGGGAAAATACGATACTGACGGAAATTGGCTCAATGAAGCGCTGCCTAAAAAAGTCGCGACGGAAGTGAATCAAACTCAGCACTGTTTTCATGCCAAGCTGGTGAAAACCTTGGATGAACAGTTTAAGTTAACCGTCGCCTATCATGATGAGTCGGTAGAATTTGTCTGATTTTCTAAGGCTTGCGCTCTAACAATTAAAAAGGTGCGATTTTCGCACCTTTTCTGCTTGTGAATTGCCGATTAGATTGCTAAAACAACCACTCTTATCTTAATTTGTGTTTCATTTCAGAAGACATCATGACTACGAATCAACAAAGCAGCGCAGCATTCCAGGCAAAAACGGTCGTTGTGAAGCTGGGCACCAGTGTGTTAACCGGCGGGACATTGGCTCTTGACCGAGCTCATATGGTTGAGCTAGCTCGCCAGTGTGCAGAACTCAAAAAGCAAGGCCATTCGGTGGTCGTTGTTTCGTCAGGGGCAATTGCTGCCGGGCGAGAGCACTTAGGTTACCCGGCGCTGCCCAATGCGATGGCGAGCAAGCAGTTGCTGGCTGCTGTTGGGCAAAGCCAGTTGATTCAGACGTGGGAATCGTTGTTCGCCATCTACGGAATAAAAATCGGCCAGATGCTGCTCACTCGTGCGGATCTAGAAGATCGCGAGCGTTTTCTTAACGCGCGTGACACCATCAATGCCTTGGTCGAAAACGACATCATTCCGGTGGTGAACGAAAATGATGCCGTGGCCACCAGCGAAATTAAAGTCGGCGACAACGACAACCTCTCTGCCTTAGTGGGTATCTTGTGTGGCGCAGATAAGCTTTTACTGCTCACCGATCAAAAAGGGCTATTTACGGCCGATCCACGTAAAGATCCCAACGCGGAGCTGATCAAAGAAGTGAAAACCATCGATGACACGTTACGTAAGATCGCAGGCGGGAGTGGCACCACGCTTGGCACTGGCGGCATGGCGACCAAACTGCAAGCGGCCGATATTGCTCGCCGCGCTGGTATTGAAGTCATCATCGCTGCTGGCCGCGCAGAGAACGTGATTTTTGATTCACTGGGCGATGCGCCGCAAGGCACACGCTTTTTGCCATGCGAAGAGGCATTGGAAAACCGTAAACGCTGGATCTTGGCTGGCCCTGCTGCTTCAGGTGACATCGTCATCGACGGCGGCGCGGTGAAAGCGGTGCTGGAAAAAGGCAGCAGTCTGCTGGCAAAAGGGGTCACTAAGGTGTTGGGCGAGTTTTCTCGCGGTGAAGTGGTCCGCATCACCAATGAACAAGGCCAGCTGATCGCTCGTGGTATCGCCAGCTATTCGCACCAAGATATGGCAAAAATCGCAGGGAAACACAGTAAAGACATCATCTCTATTTTGGGCTACGACTATGGTTCAGAAGTGATTCACCGTGATGACATGGTGGTGATTCAAGAATAGTCGGCAACAGCAAAGAGGATTTCAGGTGGAATTGACCAATTTAGGCAAAGCGGCAAAAGAGGCAGCTTTTCAACTCGCGACCGCCTCCACGGCGCAGAAAAACCGTGCATTGGCGCTGATTGCCGATGAGCTTGAGGCTAACGCAGCGGATATTTTAGCAGCGAATGCCAAAGACATTGAACTGGGGCGTCAGGCGGGTTTAAGCGACGCTATGCTGGATCGTCTGCTTCTTAATGAGCAGCGCTTGCATGGCATCGCTAACGATGTACGTAACGTCATCAGCCTTGCTGATCCAGTCGGTAGTGAGATTGATAGTAAAGTGTTGGAAAACGGCATGCAGCTTTCTCGCCGCCGCGTGCCATTAGGTGTGGTTGGCGTTATTTATGAAGCGCGCCCGAATGTGACCATTGATATCGCGGCGCTGTGTCTGAAAACGGGTAATGCCAGCATTCTACGTGGTGGGAAAGAGACGTTCTTCTCCAACATGGAACTGGTGAATGTAATTCAATCGGCACTGGCCAAAGCCAAGCTGCCAGCCGCATCGGTGCAGTATATTGAAAAGCCTGATCGCGAGTTGGTCAATCAACTGCTGAAAATGGATGAGTACGTGGACATGATCATTCCACGCGGCGGTGCTGGTCTGCACAAAATGTGCAAAGAGAACAGCACCATTCCGGTCATCATCGGCGGTTTTGGTATCAGTCATATTTTTGTCGATGAGAGCGCAAACCTAGAAAAATCACTCGACGTCGTTGAAAACGCCAAAGTGCAGCGCCCATCGGCGTGTAACTCGCTGGACACGCTGTTAGTCCACCAACAGGTTGCAGCGGAGTTTCTGCCTATGCTGGTGGCGCGTTTGAATGACAAAGTGACGTTTGTCGCAGAGCCGAAAGCGAAAGCGTTGATGGGAAGTGCAGACCATCTGCGCGATGCACAAGAGGGCGACTTTGACACGGAATGGCTAAGCTACACACTGGGCGTGAAAGTGGTGGCGGATGTGGCCCAAGCGATTGAACACATGCGTGAGCACAATGCCAGCCATTCGGATGCGATCATGACCAACAGTTTGGAAAATGCTGAGCGCTTTATTAACTCAGTGGATTCGGCGGCGGTGTACGTCAACGCGTCTACCCGTTTTACCGATGGCGCGCAATTTGGCCTTGGCGCTGAAGTGGCCGTGTCAACGCAAAAACTGCACGCCCGTGGCCCGATGGGTTTGGAAGAGCTCACCAGCTACAAATGGGTCGGCAAAGCCAATTACCTGCCACGCAGTTAACATAACCTGCGAATATCAGCGCGAAAGGGGCCATCATGGCCCCTTTTTGTTTTATTCGCTTAGGCAATTCCGCTACACTAGCTCACATTTCATCACTCGAATTAGGCTGAATAAAACAAGCGAAAAGTCCATTTTTGCTCCTCGAGTGTTGACCGGCTTATCCATTATTGGGAGGTGATATGCATTGTCCCTTTTGTTCCGAAAACGACACCAAAGTGATCGACTCTCGTTTGGTGGCCGACGGGCATCAAGTCCGCCGTCGTCGTCAATGTTTAGCGTGTAATGAACGCTTTACCACATTTGAAACCGCTGAATTGCTGATGCCGAAAGTGATCAAGTCCAACGGCAATCGTGAACCATTCAATGAAGACAAAATGGTCGGTGGCATCCAGCGTGCACTAGAAAAACGCCCAGTGAGCGCTGATGCGATTGAACTGGCGATCAGCATGATCAAATCTAAGCTCAGAGCGACTGGTGAGCGGGAAGTGCCGAGTAAAATGATTGGTAACTTAGTGATGGAGCAGCTCAAATATCTCGATAAAGTGGCTTACATCCGTTTTGCCTCTGTCTACCGTAGCTTTGAAGATATTCGCGAGTTTGGCGAAGAGATCGCGAGGTTAGAAGATTAGCCATGAACCCATCCCCATTTACCGCTTTTGATTACCAAATGATGACTCGGGCGATTGCCCTTGCCAAGCGGGGCATCTATACCACTGCGCCAAACCCGAATGTGGGCTGTGTGTTGGTGCGTGACGGAGAAATTGTCGGCGAAGGTTATCACGCACGAGCTGGCGAGCCACATGCGGAAGTGCATGCCCTGCGCATGGCGGGCGAAAAAGCACGCGGCGCAACGGCGTATGTGACCTTAGAGCCTTGTTCTCACTATGGCCGTACTCCACCGTGTGCCGAAGGCCTGACTAAGGCGGGCGTAGCGAAAGTGATTGGTGCGATGCAAGATCCCAATCCGCAAGTGGCCGGACGCGGTTTTCAAATGCTGCGAGATGCCGGTATTGACGTGCACGTCGGCCTCATGGAAGCCGAAGCTGTCGCTCTCAACCCTGCTTTTATTAAGCGCATGCAAACGGGCATGCCGTTTGTGCAGTTGAAAATGGCGGCATCTTTAGATGGGCAAAGTGCGCTTAGCAACGGTCAAAGCCAGTGGATCACCTCCGCGAATGCCCGTCGTGACGTACAACGGTTTCGCGCCAAAGCGGGAGCGATTTTATCGACCAGTAAAACCGTGATTGAAGATAACGCCTCACTCAATGTGCGTTGGTCTGAGCTGCCCGCTTCAGTGCAAGCGCACTATGAAGAAAGTGACCTGCGCCAGCCTGTGCGAGTGATTTTGGATCGTCAGTCGCAACTCACTTCTTCGCTCAAACTTTTCCAAACGCCTGGAGAACGAGTGATCGTCAGTCCACTTGGCGATCTTGCCCCAGAGTTTGATGAGCAAGGCTGTCTGGATCTGACTCGTACGCTGCAAAGCCTTACCCACAAATTCAACGTCAATCATGTCTGGGTTGAAGCTGGGGCCACTTTGGCTGGTGCTCTGCTCAGCAAAGGTTTGGTTGATGAGTTGATTGTCTACCTAGCCCCTAAGTTAATGGGCAGTGATGGTCGCGGGCTGATTGGCGCACTTGGTCTGAGCAATATGGCGCAAGTGATGGATTTAACCATTAAAGATGTACGCATGGTCGGCCCTGATATCCGCATCATCGCGACTCCTAAAGAGAAAGAAAATTAAATGTTTACAGGAATTATCGAAGCCGTAGGCACGCTGACGGCGATCACTCCGCGCGGTGAAGACATCAGTGTGACAGTGCAAACTGGTAAGCTGGATATGTCGGATGTGAAGCTAGGCGACAGTATAGCCACCAATGGCGTTTGTCTGACCGTGATTGATTTTGGCCCGAACTATTACAGCGCCGATCTCTCCCTAGAGACGCTGAAAAAAACCGGTTTTGCGCATTATCAGGTAGGCTCCAAAGTCAATTTAGAGAAAGCCATGTTGCCAACCACCCGTTTTGGTGGACACATCGTTTCGGGGCATGTTGATGGCGTCGGGGAAATTGTTGAGCGCAATCAGGTTGGCCGGGCGATCGAGTTCTGGGTACAGATGCCTGCAGAGATAAGCAAATACGTCGCCGAAAAAGGCTCGATTACGGTTGATGGCATCAGTCTTACCGTCAATGACCTGCGTAAAAACGCCTTTAAGCTGACGATCGTACCGCACACGGGCGAAGAGACGACCATCAATGATTTCCACGTTGGGCGCAAAGTGAATCTGGAAGTGGATGTGCTAGCGCGCTACATGGAGCGTCTGTTGCAAGGAAATCAGGCGCAAGAGGCACCTGAATCTCGCCTTACGATGGAGTTTCTGCAACAGAATGGTTTTGCTTAGTTCACAGAACGTTAGCACGCTTATTGACACATTGAGACGATAATTCAGACTACACAGAATCTAACGCTCTGCACTTAATTGACAGGAAAGAGACTATGCCGATCAGCACTCCACAGGAAATTATCGACGATATCCGTTTGGGGAAAATGGTTATCCTCATGGATGACGAAGACCGTGAAAACGAAGGCGACCTGATCATGGCCGCAGAACACATTTCGCCTGAAGCGATTAATTTTATGGCGACCCATGGGCGCGGCCTGATTTGTCTGACCATGACCAAAGAGCGCTGCAAGCGTCTTGGCTTGCCACCAATGGTGCAGGACAATAACGCCCAGTACACCACCAATTTTACCGTCTCGATTGAAGCGGCCGAAGGGGTGACCACCGGGATTTCTGCTGCTGATCGCGCGCGTACCGTACAAGCTGCGGTTGCCAAAGAAGCGAAAGCGGCGGATCTGGTTCAGCCGGGGCACATTTTTCCTCTCGCGGCGCAAGATGGCGGTGTGTTAACTCGCGCAGGTCATACCGAAGCAGGATGTGATTTGGCGCGCCTTGCCGGGTTGGAGCCTGCCTCCGTGATTGTCGAGATCCTCAATGATGACGGCACTATGGCGCGTCGCCCAGATTTAGAACTGTTTGCTGAAAAGCATGGTTTGAAGCTCGGCACCATCGCTGATCTAATCGAGTATCGTAACAACACTGAAACCACCATCGAGCGTGTCGCACAGTGCCAACTGCCGACGGAATACGGCGAATTTACGTTGGTGACTTATCGCGACATCATCGATCAGCAGATCCATTTTGCTCTGTGCAAAGGCGATTTAAAACAAAACACACCATTGGTGCGCGTGCATTTGCAAGACACCTTTACCGATCTATTGCGCAGTGACCGCAATGCTGAGCGCAGCTGGACGCTCGATAAAGCGATGGCCCGTATCGGCCAAGAGGGTGGGGTGTTGGTTATTCTTGGCAACGAAGAGTCGCCGGAACTTTTGATCCACCGCGTGAAAATGTTTGAAGCGCAAGATAAAGACGATGCGCCGAAGCTGGCGAAAAAGCAGGGCACATCACGCCGTGTTGGGGTTGGCTCTCAAATTCTGGCCGATCTTGGTGTGCATGACATGCGTCTGCTCTCCTCATCAAACAAGAAGTACCATGCGCTGGGCGGCTTTGGCCTCAACGTGGTTGAGTACGTGTGTGAATAGCCAACTGACGTTCGTGTGACCGATAAGAGAAACGCAGCCCACGTTTGGCTGCGTTTTTTTACCTGAGTTTTTCCTTCTAACGGACTAAAACCGACAGATAACAGCCCCGCTGGCAGGATAATCGGCGGCGAAATACCATTAGATATTGCTCACAAATTTGTGCTAGAATCCGGCGATTCTTACTTGATGAACATAGTTAAAGGAAGGCTTATGAAAGTGATCGAGGGTGGCTTCCCCGCGCCAAACGCAAAAATTGCTATCGTTATTTCTCGTTTCAACAGTTTTATTAACGAAAGTTTATTGTCTGGTGCCATCGATACTTTAAAGCGTCACGGACAAGTTAGCGATGACAACATCACTGTCGTACGTTGCCCTGGTGCAGTTGAACTTCCTCTGGTTGCTCAACGTGTTGCTAAAACTGGCAAGTATGATGCGATTGTTTCTCTGGGCACAGTTATCCGTGGTGGCACGCCGCATTTTGACTATGTTTGTAGTGAAATGAATAAAGGTCTGGCACAAGTGTCGATGGAATTTAGCATTCCAGTCGCATTTGGTGTCTTGACTGTTGATACGATCGATCAAGCTATTGAACGCGCAGGAACCAAGGCTGGTAACAAAGGTGCAGAGGCTGCACTGAGCGCGCTTGAGATGATCAACGTTCTTTCTGAAATCGATTCCTAATGGGGGCCAGTGTGAAACCAGCCGCACGTCGTAATGCACGTCAATTCGCTTTACAAGCAATTTACTCATGGCAAATTACTAAAGAAAATGTTGCCACAATCGAAGAGCAATTTTTGTCAGGTGAAAAGTACGATGAAGAAGAACATCGCGCTGCTGAGCCTGCCTTGGCTGCTCCTGAAACTGACGTTGCATACTTCCGTGACTTGTTGACCGGTGTTGTATTGAGTCACGCGGAACTGGATAGCAAGATTCGTCCTTACGTTTCACGCCCTATGCAGGATCTGGATATGATGGAGCTGGCATTGCTCCGTCTGGCAATGTACGAAATGACGCGCCGTGAAGATGTCCCTTACAAAGTGGTCATCAACGAAGCGATTGAACTAGCGAAAGTGTTTGCGGCAGAAGATAGCCACAAATTCGTCAACGGTGTGCTGGATAAAGCCGCACCGCATGTTCGCAAAAAGTAACAAGCGTTCTACAGAAAAGGTCAGCACTCGCTGACCTTTTTTATACAAAGGAAAGGATTTTGATCTCAGGCGAATTTAATCTGATTGAAAAATACTTCGTTGGCCGTCAGGCACAACGTAAAGATGTTTACCTTGCCGCTGGAGACGACTGTGCTCTGGTAAAACCGCTCGCCAATGTGCAACTCGCTATCAGCACCGATACCCTAGTTTGCGGTACTCATTTTTTACCCGAAGCCGATCCGGCTTGGGTGGCGCACAAGGCGCTGGCGTCGAATATCAGTGATTTGGCGGCCATGGGCGCGACACCTGCGTGGGTCTCTTTGGCGTTAACCATGCCAGAACCAGACGAAACTTGGCTTGCGCCTTTTTGTGATGCGTTCTTCAAGCTAGCCGACTATTTTGGCATCCAGCTGATTGGCGGTGATACCACCAAAGGGCCACTGAGTTTAACCCTGACGGTGCAAGGTTACGTTCCCGAAGGAAAAGCGCTCAAGCGCAGTGGCGCGAAACCGGGGGACTACGTGTTTGTGACGGGCACCTTGGGGGATGCCAAAGCGGGGCTTGATGTGATTCTCAATAGCGCGCAGCGCAGCCGTCCTGCGGCTTTAGCACTGGAGAAGGCGCATTACCTGAGCATGCCGCGCATTTTGGCCGGACAAGCCTTGGTGGGGCTGGCATCGGCGGCGATTGATATTTCCGATGGTCTGGTTGCGGATCTGGGCCATATTCTGCAGCGCTCAGGCGTCGGCGTGAGCATCGACGTCTCGAAACTGCCTATCTCCCCTGAGCTGCTTTCATTTCTCGATGATCGAGAAACGGCGCAGCAATATGCGCTCACCAGCGGCGAAGAGTACGAACTCTGTTTCACCGTCCCAGAAGAGAGTCGCGGCTCGTTAGAAAGTTCGCTGGCGCATGTTGGTTGCAAAGTCACCTGCATTGGACAAATTCGCCCGCAAGGCTTTTTTGAGCTGCATGACAACGGCACTAAGTTGGATTGGCAACTCAGCGGTTTTGACCACTTTAAGGGGCAAAGCAAATGAGTAACCCGTTGGCGAAGCTCTCATTGAGTAATCCTTGGCATTTGCTGGCCACCGGTTTTGGTAGTGGTTTGTCGCCAGTGGTCCCCGGTACCATGGGGACGCTGGCTTCCGTGCCCTTTTTCCTTCTGATGGCTTACCTGCCATTACCCATCTATCTATTGGTTGTACTGCTAGCGTGTGTGGTGGGAATAAAAATCTGTCAAGTGACCTCGGCGGATATGGGCGTGCACGATCACGGTTCGATAGTGTGGGATGAATTTGCCGGTTTTTGGATCACTATGCTGATTGTGCCTGCGCTCAATATTCCGTTGAGTGAATGGCAATGGCTGGTGAGCGGTTTTGTGCTGTTTCGCTTTTTCGACATGGTTAAGCCGTGGCCCATTGGCTGGCTGGATAAACGAGTACATGGCGGCTTAGGGATTATGCTCGATGACATTGTGGCGGGCGTAATGTCAGCGGTGGCTCTCTACTTGGTGGGATACTACGCAGGCTGGTTAAGTTAAGCGGCGTTAGGTATGGCAATGTGAGTGTTGGAAAACAAAAAGGGTTGGCAAATTGAGCCAACCCTTTTTCATTGCTAGGAGCGAACTATTTAGCTAGATAAGCCAAAATCGCCTGCTCAATACCATTGGCATCTAGTCCTAGCTCTTGATGCAGCTCTTCTTGGGTCCCTTGAGGAATAAACTTATCCGGCAGACCGAGATTGAGTACAGGTTTGATGAGTTTTTCCTGCATCAAAAATTCCACTACACCGGCACCAGCACCGCCAGCGATGGCATTTTCTTCCACGGTGACAATCACATCGTGTGTGGCAACCAGTTGGCGGATCAGCGCTTCATCAAGCGGTTTAACAAAACGCATGTCCGCGACGGTCGCGTTAAGGTTATCGGCTGCTTGGAGGGCATTTGCCAAGAAGGTGCCGAAGCTGAGAATCGCCACTTTCTCACCCGTTCGGATGAGGCGGCCTTTGCCAATTTCGAGGGTGGTAAACGCCTCTTCAATCGGTGTGCCCATGCCACTGCCGCGAGGATAACGTACTGCGCTCGGACCGTTATGCTGGTGGCCAGTGTAGAGCATTTGGCGGCATTCGTTCTCATCACTTGGCGCCATGATCACCATGTTGGGAATGCAGCGCAGGTAACTCAAGTCGAATGCACCTTGGTGAGTTTGACCATCCGCACCGACCAATCCCGCGCGGTCGATAGCAAACATCACTGGCAAGTTCATAATGGCCACATCATGAATCAACTGATCATAGCCACGTTGCAAGAAGGTCGAATAGATGGCGACGATAGGCTTGTAACCGCCAATTGCCATGCCGGTTGCCAGCGTCACAGCGTGCTGTTCGGCAATCGCCACATCGAAATATTGCTCTGGGTACTCTTTGGAGAAACGCACCATGCCAGAGCCTTCACGCATGGCCGGAGTGATCGCCATTAACTTGGGATCCTGCGCCGCCGTATCACAAAGGAAATCACCGAAGATATTCGAAAAGCTCGGCTTGCCGCCGCTGCTTTTGGGCAAACTGGTGCGTGCGGGATCAAACTTAGGTACGCCGTGATAACCGATCGGATCTTTCTCAGCTGGCTCGTAGCCCTTGCCTTTTTTGGTCATCACATGCAAAAACTGCGGGCCTTTTAGCTCACGCATGTTTTTCAGTGTTTTCACCAGTTCCGTGACGTCATGGCCGTCAATCGGGCCGATGTAGTTAAAGCCCAACTCTTCAAACAGCGTGCCCGGCACAACCATGCCTTTGAGGTGCTCTTCAGTGCGGCGCACCAGCTCCTTAATTGGAGGCACGCCAGAGAGGACCTTCTTACCGCCTTCACGAATCGAGGTGTAAAAATTGCCAGACAGGAGACGCGCTAGATGGTTGTTGAGTGCACCAACATTTTCAGAAATCGACATCTCATTGTCATTGAGGATCACTAACATATCCGCGTGCACATCACCTGCGTGGTTCATCGCTTCAAAAGCCATGCCCGCGGTAATGGCGCCATCGCCAATCACGCTCACGACTTTGCGATTTTGCCCCTCTTTTTCCGCGCAGATGGCCATTCCCAACGCAGCGCTGATGGAGGTGGAAGAGTGGCCGACAGACAGGGTGTCGTACTCACTCTCTTCGCGCCAAGGAAACGGATGCAAACCGCCTTTTTGTCGAATCGTGGACATTTGCTCACGGCGGCCAGTAAGAATTTTGTGCGGATAGGCTTGGTGGCCCACATCCCAGATCAACTGATCAAAGGGTGTGTTGTAGACGTAATGCAGAGCGACTGTGAGTTCGACTGTGCCAAGACCGGAGGCTAAGTGGCCGCTTGACTGACTGACGGAGTTAAGCAGATAGGTACGCAGCTCATCGCACAGCGTTGGCAGTGTCTCTTTAGGGAGCAGACGCAGCTCCTGAGGGTCTTCTGCCAGTGCCAGTGTTGGGTACTTTGAAATATCAAGAGTCATAAATATGCGCGCTTATAGTTTAGTTCTTGCGCTCGACGACGTATCGGGCGAACTCTTCGAGTAATTGGGTATTGTATGGGATTGCATCTAAAGCTTGAAGTGCTTCCTGTAACAGAGTGTGAGCTTTCTCAATAGCGCCGTCTAAACCAAGCAAGGCAGGATAGGTACTTTTGTTGAGCTCTTGGTCGGAACCTTGCGGTTTTCCGAGCGTTTCGGTGTCACTGATGATGTCCAAAATGTCATCTTGCACTTGAAACGCGAGGCCAACGGCGGCGGCGTATTGGTCTAGTTGCGGCAGAATGTCACGCCCTTTTTCTCCCGCGGCGAGCGCGCCAAGCCGAACTGCGCAGCGCATCAGAGCGCCAGTTTTATTGCGATGGATCTCTTCCAGCTCTTCTAGGCTGACCAAGCGGTTTTCCGCAGCCAGATCGAGCGCTTGTCCAACACACATGCCTTGAGCGCCGGAGGCTTCTGCGAGTGCTTGAACCATACGTACGCGCTGCGACTCGCCTTGTGCAGACAAGGTCCCTTCAGCAAGAATGGAGAAGGCCAGAGTTTGCAGCGCATCGCCGGTGAGAATGGCGGTCGCTTCGTCAAACTTAATATGGCAGGTTGGCTGGCCGCGGCGCAGCTCATCGTCGTCCATGGCCGGGAGATCATCATGGATCAGAGAATAGGCATGAATACACTCAATGGCGCAAGCGGGCGTATCAAGATCTTGTGGCGCGCAGCCGAGCATCTCGCCAGTAATGTAAACCAGAAAGGGGCGAGCGCGTTTGCCACCCAAAACGAGACCGTACCGCATCGCCTGGATCAGCGCCTGGTTTTGGTGCGGCAAACCGTCCAACCAATGATTGAGTTGTTCATTATTGCGCTTTTGATACGACGTCAATACGTCAACTATAGAATTATTCATGCAAAAAATTACTCTGACGGAATAGTGAAATCGCTCAGCGGCGCTTGATCATCTTCGCTAAGAAGAATGCTGACACGTTGTTCTGCTTCGCTGAGTTTCGCTTGGCTGGCTCTGGCGAGCGCTATCCCACGCTCAAATTTTTTCAGCGCATCGTCTAAGGTCAAATCACCGTTTTCCAGTTGATCTACCAAACCGTCCAGCTCTTCGATGGTTGCCTCGAAGGACATGTTTTCTGGTTTCTTCGTCGCCATACTGTTTCTGCCTTGTAAAGAATGCCCGAAAGTTACCTTAGCGTGCTTGCTTGGTCAAATTTAAGCAGGGAAATTTATCTGAAATTGAGGGCAACTATTATAGAGAAATCGAGCGAGAACAAAAACAAGCTTCCACTCCTAACAAATGGCAGTAAACTTGCTCAAGCCGATGGCAGTAAATAGGCTATCGTCGTACACTTGCTTTAGTCGTGAAGCGTGGTGGTTGACGGAGATTTTGCCGCTTACCGCCTTTTTTGTGATTCAATAGCCAAGTTTTTACTAAAAGAAGCTTAATCGTTGTCGATAAAAGAAATAATCTGTTTTTTCCCACAGCAGTAAAAACATAAATAGCATGAGGAGTGCTTTGTGGATTTAGCAACCCTTTTAGGTTTGATTGGTGGCCTTGCGTTCGTTGTCATGGCGATGATTCTTGGCGGCAGCATCATGATGTTCGTCGATGTGACCTCCATCCTGATTGTTGTCGGTGGATCGGTTTTTGTTGTGTTGATGAAGTTCACAATGGGGCAGTTTTTCGGCGCGGCCAAAATCGCTGGCAAAGCTTTTATGTTTAAGGCCGATGAGCCGGAGGATTTGATTGCCAAAATTGTTGAAATGGCAGACGCGGCGCGAAAAGGCGGCTTCCTCGCTCTGGAAGAGATGGAAATCTCCAACAGTTTTATGCAAAAAGGAATCGATTTGCTCGTGGATGGTCATGATGCCGATGTGGTCCGAGCTGCATTGCAAAAAGACATTGCGCTGACCGATGAACGTCACACCCAAGGAACGGGGGTATTTCGCGCCTTTGGTGACGTTGCCCCGGCGATGGGCATGATCGGTACACTGGTTGGTCTGGTGGCGATGCTATCTAACATGGATGACCCTAAGTCGATCGGCCCTGCGATGGCGGTTGCGCTTTTAACGACCTTGTACGGAGCAATCTTGTCTAACATGGTGTTTTTCCCTATTGCTGACAAACTGGCGCTGCGCCGTGACCAAGAGACGCTCAATCGCCGCCTGATTATGGACGGCGTACTCGCGATTCAAGATGGGCAAAACCCACGAGTGATTGACGGCTATCTGAAAAATTATCTCAATGAGAGTAAGCGTGCTCTCGACATTAACGAGTAATCACGGGAGTGAGTGATGGACGATGAAGAGAAGTGTAAATGTCCCCCTCCCGGCTTGCCGTTATGGATGGGAACATTCGCTGACTTGATGTCATTGCTGATGTGTTTCTTCGTGTTGCTGCTGTCGTTTTCTGAGATGGATGTACTTAAGTTTAAGCAGATCGCAGGTTCGATGAAATTTGCTTTTGGGGTACAAAACCGTCTTGAGGTGAAAGACATTCCCAAAGGCACCAGCATTATTGCCCAAGAGTTTCGCCCTGGGCGACCCGAGCCAACGCCAATTGACATCATCATGCAACAGACGATCGATATTACCCAACAGACGTTGGAGTTTCACGATGGTGAATCGGATCGCGCGGGCGGTACGAAGCGCGATGAAGGAAAACTGACCGGCGGTCAGTCGCCGGAAACCTCGACGCAAAGCAATCAAAATACTCAGGAAGAACGCCAGCAGCAGCAAGCCGAGTCCATGTCGCAAGAGATGGAAACGGTGATGGAAAGCATTAAGAAAGCATTGCAGCGAGAGATAGAGCAGGGCGCGATCGAGCTAGAGAACCTTGGCCAGCAAATTGTCATTCGTATGCGAGAAAAAGGCGCCTTCCCTGAAGGTTCTGCATTCTTGCAACCCAAGTTTCGCCCGTTGGTAAGGCAAATTGCCGAATTGGTTAAAGATGTGCCGGGCATAGTGCGCATTTCTGGCCATACCGACAGTTTGCCGTTGGATTCGGAACTGTACCGTTCTAACTGGGATCTCTCTGCGCAGCGTGCGGTGTCGGTGGCGCAAGAGATGGAAAAGGTGCGTGGTTTCTCCCATCAACGCTTGCGTGTGCGGGGAATGGCAGATACTGAGCCATTGGTTGCCAATGACACTGACGAAAACCGAGCGAAGAACCGTCGGGTAGAGATCAGCATCATGCAAGGGGAGCCACTCTATAGCGATGAAATACCAGCGGTTCCTCAATAACCACCAGTAATCACCTAGGCGAGCAGCAATGCTCGCCTTTTTTATGGGTATAATTCGTGTATAATCTTGCGCCCTAACGCCGACACCTTCGCAGCAACGCGGGTGTTCTTTGATAGCCAACAGATTGCGAATCGAACTATGAAATTTATTGTAAAGCCCCATCCAGAAATTTTTGTAAAGAGTGAATCGGTACGTAAGCGCTTTACCAAGATTCTTGAGAGCAACATCCGTATCATTATTCAGAATCGCACTGAATCTGTGGCTGTATTTAACCGTCGCGACCACATCGAAGTGGCCGCGAACAGTGACCAATATCGTCAGCAAGTGTTGGAAATTCTCACCAGCACGCCGGGCATCCAACAGATATTGGAAGTGCAGCAATCTGACTTTAACGACCTGCATCATATCTATGAGCAGGTGTTGGAGCTCAATCGCGAGCGCATTGAAAACAAAACTTTTGTGGTGCGCGCTAAGCGCCGTGGCAAACACGATTTCACTTCGATTGAACTTGAGCGTTATGTCGGTGGTGGTTTAAACCAAGCCGTTGCGAGTGCATCGGTCAAGCTGCATAACCCAGAAGTGACCATCAAAGTTGAAGTGATTGACGATAAGCTCAATCAGATCCTCGCGCATTACAAAGGGCTGGGCGGTTTCCCTCTCGGCACTCAGGAAGATGTTCTCAGCCTGATCTCTGGCGGTTTCGACTCAGGTGTATCGAGCTATCTGCACATCAAGCGCGGTTCAAAAGTGCATTACTGCTTCTTCAATCTCGGCGGCCCGGCTCATGAGATTGGCGTGAAGCAAGTCGCTCACTACCTGTGGAACAAATACGGTTCCTCAGCCAAGGTGCGTTTTATCTCGGTCGATTTTGAGCCTGTGGTGGGCGAAATCTTAGAGAAAGTCGAAGATGGTCAGATGGGTGTGGTACTCAAGCGTATGTTTATGCGCGCAGCGGGCATGGTTGCGGAGAAGTTTGACATTCAAGCTTTGGTGACGGGGGAAGCGCTGGGGCAGGTGTCGAGCCAAACCCTGACCAACTTGCGTCATATCGATAACGTGACCGACCGTTTGATTTTGCGCCCTCTGATTAACTGGGACAAAGATGAGATCATCAAACTGGCGCGTGACATTGGCACCGAAGATTTTGCCAAGACCATGCCTGAATACTGTGGTGTGATCTCGAAAAAACCGACCGTTAAAGCGGTGAAAGAGAAGCTGGAAGCAGAAGAAGCCAACTTCGATTTTGCGATTCTCGAGCAAGTGGTGCGCAATGCCCGTCAGATGGATATTCGCGACATTGCCAAAGAGTCTGAGCAGGCTGCGCCGGAAGTTGAGCAAGTTCAAGCGATTGAAGAACATGCCGTTGTGCTTGATATCCGCAGTCCGGATGAAGAGGATGATAACCCTCTGGAAATCGAAGGTATCGAGGTTAAGCACATTCCGTTTTACAAGCTCAGCACTCAGTTTGGTGACTTAGACCAATCGAAAACCTACCTGCTCTATTGTGCGCGTGGGGTGATGAGCCGTTTGCAAGCGCTGTATTTGCAAGAACAAGGCTTTAAGAACGTGAAAGTGTATCGCCCATAGTTCGCTGAGAATCTATCAAAGCCCATGAAATCCGAGTGTTGTCACTCGGATTTTTTCTTGCCTGTAGTTTTTTATTACTTGTTAGTTTTAACGGGGTAAAGGTGTTTTCGACAGATAAAAAAACACCGCCGAATATAGGCGGTGTAACAAATTTGACAGACAGGTCAAAAATAAATACAGGAAGTATATGTTTTGTCACAGGGAGTGAGACAAAACATCATGGTAGAAATCTACCTAACTCGAAATACGAGTTTGCAAACACAACATCGCAACAACTAAGCCAATTGATTCTAAAGAGAATCAAGCCGTTCAGGCCAGCGTTGCGGGGTGAAATATAGAATTTCTCTGGCTGTTCCACAACGGACAATTTATAATGTTTCAGATTAAAAAAACTAATGGTAAGTAAGTTGTATGTCACGTAGATTACCGCCACTGAACTCGCTTCGCGTGTTCGAAGCCGCCGCCAGACACCTCAGTTTCACCCGCGCTGCGGAGGAGCTTTTTGTTACTCAAGCCGCCGTCAGTCACCAGATTAAAGCATTAGAAGAGTTTCTCTCCTTAAAGTTATTTCGTCGCCGTAATCGCTCTTTGCTGCTCACCGAAGAAGGGCAGAGCTATTTTCTCGACATCAAAGACATTTTTACTGCCTTATCCGAAGCGACCGATAAAGTGCTGGAACGTAGCGAAAAAGGGGCTTTGACCATCAGTCTGCCGCCGAGTTTTGCCATTCAATGGTTGGTGCCGCGCTTAGCCGATTTTAACACGCAGCAGCCCGATATCGATGTCCGGATAAAAGCTGTGGATATGGATGAAGGCTCTTTGACCGACGACGTTGATGTGGCGATTTACTATGGAGCCGGATATTGGCCCGGGCTGCGTGCCGACAAACTCTATCAGGAGTATCTGATCCCGCTCTGTTCACCTTCGTTACTTTTGAGCAACAAACCATTAGAATCTCTAAGTGACTTGAAACATCACACCCTACTGCATGACACCTCGAGAAAAGACTGGAAACAGTTTGCCAAAGAAAACGGTTTAGATGAGGTGAATGTCAATCAAGGGCCGATCTTCAGCCACTCCACCATGGTGTTGCAGGCGGCAGCGCACGGCCAAGGAGTCGCGCTCGGCAACAACGTGTTGGCGCGGCCAGAAATGGAAGCCGGGCGCTTGATTGCCCCGTTTGATGAAATCTTGCTCTCTAAGAATGCCTTTTATGTGGTTTGTCATGATCAGCAGGCGGAGATGGGACGCATCGCCACGTTCCGCGATTGGATGTTAGCAACCGCACGTAAAGAACAAGAAGAGGTGTTGGATGAGTCTGCCCTACATGGTTGATGGTCCTGAAGATGGGCCAGTGTTTATTTTTGCCCATGGTGCAGGCGCGCCGATGGATCACGCCTTCATGACCCTTGTGGCGCAAGGGTTGGCCGCCAATGGCATTCGTGTGATCCGTTTTAATTTTCCCTACATGGACAAGCGTGCGCAAGATGGTAAAAAGCGGCCGCCAGATCGTGCGCCGAAACTGCTCGAAGCGTTTGTTGACGTGATTGAATCGGTTACATCGGTTCCGGTAGTGATTGGCGGCAAGTCGATGGGCGGTCGTATGGCCAGCCTGCTTGGCGACCATCCACTGGTCAGCGCCATCGCCTGCCTCGGTTTTCCGTTTCATCCTCCGGGTAACGCGGAAAAGTTCAAAGGTGAACACCTTGCGGTGATAACTAAACCCACGCTGATCCTGCAAGGCGAAAGAGACACGTTTGGCACTCAAAGCGAGTGCGCTGAGTATCCGCTTTCTCCGGCGGTGCAGATGCGGTTTTTACCCGATGGTGACCACAGCTTTAAGCCGAGAAAACGCTCAGGGCTGAGTGAGCAGGACAATATCAATACGGCGGTTGTGCAGTTAACCGCCTTTATTCAAGGAATGCAAAATGAGAAGTAAGTGGTTACTCGCCTTTGTTGGCGCTTCTGCCGCGACAGCGGTGGCGTTGGGGGCTTTTGCCGCGCACGGTTTGAAAAGCAGCTTAGCGCCCTATTTGCTCGAGGTGTTTGAAACCGGAGTGACGTATCAGTTCTGGCACACCTTGGCGATTGCACTGTGCGCACTGCTGCTTCGCAGCGCGTTGCCAAGTAAAGCGCAAAACTATTTTTTCATCGCCGCGATTTGCTTTATCATCGGCATCTTTTGCTTTAGTGGCAGCTTATACGCGTTAGCGTTGACGGGGATAAAATGGTTTGGCCCTGTAACGCCACTGGGTGGATTGATGTTTATGGTCGGCTGGCTGGTGTTTATGCTCGCGGCTTTGAAAACGAACGAGGTATCTAAGTGAAACAGTTAATGCTCTATTGTCGCCCCGGCTTTGAGAAAGAGTGCGCCGGTGAGATTCAAGATAAAGCGACTCAGCTAGAGGTTTATGGCTTTCCACGCGTGTTTAAAAACGCAGGATACGTGCTGTTTGAGTGCTACCAAGCAGGCGATGCCGACAGGCTGGCTCGTGAGTTGGATTTCAACGCGTTGATCTTTGCAAGGCAGATGTTTGCTGTCGCAGCGGAGTTTACCGAACTGCCTGCCGAGGATCGCATTAGCCCGATTTTATCTCAGCTTGAGGAAGTCGATAGCTTCCCCATGTGTGGTGAGCTGCGTATCGAAACGCCAGACACCAATGAAGCGAAAGAGCTGCTGAAGTTTTGTCGTAAGTTCACGGTGCCAATGCGTCAGGCCTTGCGCGGAAAAGGTTTCCTTATGACGAAAGAGCATGCGAAAAAGCCTGTGTTGCACGTTTGCTTTGTGGCCTCAGGGCACTGCTTTGTTGGGTATTCCTACTCGGATAACAATTCGCGCTTCTTTATGGGCATCCCTCGTCTGAAGTTTCCCGCCGATGCGCCAAGTCGCTCAACCCTGAAGTTGGAAGAGGCGTTTCACGTCTTTATTCCTCGCGAAGAGTGGGATACCCGCTTAGCTTCGGGGATGTGGGCAGTCGATCTCGGTGCGTGTCCGGGCGGTTGGACTTATCAACTGGTCAAGCGTTCGATGTTTGTTCACTGCGTGGATAACGGCATGATGGCAGAAAGCTTAACGGAAACCGGCCAGATCCGTCATCACATGGTCGATGGCTTTAAGTTTGAGCCCGATCGTAAGAACGTCACTTGGTTGGTGTGCGACATGGTAGAAAAGCCAGCGCGTGTTGCTCACTTAATGGGGCAGTGGATCCTCAAAGGTTGGGCTAAAGAAGCGATCTTTAATCTTAAATTGCCAATGAAAGGTCGCTACGACGAGGTGTTGCAAGATATTGAAAACCTGAAAATGTTCCTGATTGAGAACAAGGTGAAATTCAGATTGCAAGCCAAACACCTTTATCACGACCGTGAAGAGATCACCGTACACGTGCAGTGTTTATCCAATATTTCGCCGCATTAACGCAGCTAAAACAGAAACGCTCCTCGGAGCGTTTCTTTGTTCTAATGGCTTTAAAATTAAATCATGAGTTCGATGTAGTCGACATCTCTCATAAGCGTTGTTGAAAGCGGAATTTAAGATGACTTTGTAGCCATGCGCTCGCGATCACCACGCTGTATAAGAGGTAAGCATAGGAGGCCAATTTACAGGGGGAAATGGGCGAGTTGGGCTTACTAGCCGAGCTCTATTGCGATGAAGGCGAGGTGCTAAAGCGCAGATCTTGCAGATTAAAGCCAAGTTCAATATCGGTTTTTAACGCGGAGACCTGTTTGCAGCGGCGCGCTTGATCAATATGCAGGTCAAACTTTTTCCGGTATTTAGCGGGCAGCGCATCACTTTGATTGGCTTGTTCTATGTCATCAAACTGTGTGAGTATCTCTTTGGCTGCCTTCGGGCCAATACCGGGAATGCCGGGCACTTGGCTTGAGCTGATGCCCGCCAAGCCCCAATAGTCGGCGAGCTGTGTCGGTTTGACACCAAACTCGTTGGCAATAAATGGCTCATCTAACCAGCGATGCTGAAAGTAATCACGGATTTGCAGGGTGGGAGAAAGCAGTTGGCAATAGCCTTTATCGGTAGAGATGATCGTTACTTTTTCGCCGTGACTGGCGACTTTTTGCGCCAGTGTTGCCACCAGATCGTCGGCTTCATCCCCTTCGGAAAGCAAAGAGTCAATACCCATTTGCCACCAAGCGTCTTGAATTTTTTCTAGCCCCCGCAGCAAGGGTTCTGGCATGGGTTTGCGTCCTTGCTTGTATTCAGGCAAGATTTTGGCGCGCCAGCCTCGGTCAGTGCCTAGGTGGTCAAACACGGCGACAATATGGGTGGGTTGCGCTTCACGGATAATCCGTTGCAGTGTTCTGCCAGTATTGGTGATGGTATTGGCGATGTCGTTCGGATCGGGCTGAGCGGAGTGGACCCGGCGGATAAGGTTGAGCGCATCGATGATAACAAGATGAATAGCCATAACAAAATACTGCAAAAAGAAAAGGGGCCAATGGCCCCTGAGTGTAACGGAAAATCCCTGCGCTATCGACCACCGTTTGAGCTTGGTGCGATTTTGTAGCAAGGCACATAAGCGCTGCCACCGGGCAATTTCATACGATGTTGCGAGACGAAATCTCGCAGCAGTTTGTCCATCTTTTTCATTAAAACCGGATCGCCATCAATCACGAAAGGCCCTTTACGTTCGATTTCGCGAATGCCTTCCGCCTTGACGTTACCCGCCACAATCCCAGAGAAAGCTCGACGCAGATTGGCGGCCAGCACTTGCGGCTTTTGATTCAGATGCAAATCTAAGCTCGCCATCGAATCGTGGGTCGGCTCAAACGGCAACTGGAACTCAGGTTCAATTTTGAGAGACCAGTTGTAGCTGTAAGCGTCGCCGGTGTCTTTACGATGCTGACGCACTTTACTCATCGCCTGTTTCATGACTCGCGCTACTTCCGCGGGGTTGTCAATGATGATTTGGTAGTGCTTACGCCCTTCTTCGCCTAAGGTATCGCCGATAAAGGCATCGATTGAACGGAAGTAGGCTTCACTCTCTTTCGGGCCTGTCAAGACGATCGGCATCGGCTGTGTGGCGTTTTCCGGATGCATCATGATACCGAGGATATAAAGCAGCTCTTCGGCGGTGCCCGGACCACCGGGGAAGATGATGATGCCGTGAGCCATGCGCACAAACGCTTCCAACCGTTTTTCAATGTCTGGCATGATCACCAGTTCATTGACAATTGGGTTTGGCGGCTCAGCAGCAATGATCGATGGCTCAGTCAAGCCGAGGTAGCGTTGATGGGCGTAGCGCTGCTTGGCATGACCAATGGCCGCGCCTTTCATTGGCCCTTCCATCGCACCCGGCCCACAACCCGTACAGATGTTCAGCTCACGCAGCCCGAGTTCGCTGCCGACTTCACGCGTGTATTGATATTCTGTTGGGTTGATAGAGTGTCCCCCCCAACACACCACAAGGTTCGGCTCTATGCCGGGGATCAGTGCGCCTGCGTTGCGCAAAATCGCGAACACCAGGTTGGTGATGTGCGTGGCGTTGGTCAGATTCAAGCGCTGGCTGTCGGCCAAATGCATGTTGACATAAACGATGTCACGTAGCACGGCAAACAGGTGCTCTTGAATGCCCTTGATGATCTCGCCATCGACAAAAGCGTGCTCTGGCGGGTTGGTCAGTTCCAACTTAATGCCACGCTCACGGCGCACCACGTTGACATCAAAGGACTGATATTTGTCCAGCAGCTCTTTGGAGTTGTCGGTGTGGCTACCGGAGTTGAGTACCGCTAGTGTACAGTTGCGGTACAGTTGGTACAGTTCGCTAGAGGCGGTTTTTTTTAGGCGCTCAACTTCCAGCTGAGAGAGCAGATCCATACTTCCTGCAGGGCTGATATGAGTAATCATAAGGCCTCCTTGCTTAGCGTTGTGGTTATTAGCATCGTGGTTAATAGTGGCAATCCGAGCCCTGTAGATAACGTCGCTGTAGAAATTGGCGAATGAGAGTGCAGGCTGGATTGCTGCCACAGAGCCATGCTCTGTGGCACAAAATTAATGGCAGTTTTGTTAGCTTAGCAAAGGATGGTGGAAAAGAAACGTGATAACTAGTTGAAAAATCAGAACCTGACGGAGATGTTAGGTTCGTCTGCTGCATTTTTGTGCAATTGTTCAGCGCCAGTAGAGCTGATTCAAGCCGCGTTGTTTACTCTCTTTGAGCATGGTGCCTAAGCGATCTACGACATATTCTGGGTTATCCGCTTCACCAAACGCGGTGGAAACCGCACTGAGTGTGATGGTGATCTGTTGCTCGCGAAACTTAAACGGCAGTTTGCTGATTTCGCTTTGGATTTTTTTCACCAAGTTCAGCGCGTATTCATCGGTTTGCTCGGGAATCAGCAGAATAAACTCTTCGCCACCAAAGCGGGCAACCGTATCGGTGTCTGCGGCGACTTTACGGATGGTGCGTGCAATGATTTTCAGCGCTTTGTCGCCGGCGGTGTAGCCGTAGCTGTCGTTAATCGCTTTAAAGCTATCGATGTCGAGCAGCACGACTCGTAAGTTGTGTTGCGCGCGGATCCAACGTCGATATTCCAGCTCCAAACGGTCATTAAACGCCGTGCGGTTATACACTTTGGTGAGTGGATCGAGCAGCATACGCTGCGCCTGATCCTCCAAGCGGCGGCGATAATCTTGAGTGACTTCAAATACCGCTTCAAGCTGATGTTGTCCATATTGCAACCGCTCTTGCAGCACCTGCTCTTTTTCTTCAGCGAGGCTCAAGCGCTGCGAAAGTGATTCAATCTGCGCCAGAAGTGGTGAAACCGTGGCTTTGAGCTGCTCAAGTTCGGTGGCGCTATCGACCGAAAAGCGACTTTTGGCCACCAATTTGCCTAGCTCTTTATTAAATTGCTGGCGCTGCTCAAAATAAGTTTGGCTTTGATCGACATTCTGATGGGAGGTTTTTAGATTGGCAGCAAGTGAAGCGTTGAGCTGTTCGAGAAACTGCTCTGACGCTTTGCGCTCGAAATGGGTCCCTTCAATGACCAATTTCAAAACCTGCAAAGTGAGTTCGATCAACGCTTCTGCTGAGACACCGAGTAACAGCTTAGTGCGGATATCGAGCAGCAAATCGCCCGACTCACCTTCAAAGTCTAACTCGGTAATTGCGTTTTGCAGCTCTGTGGCTAAGCAGTCCAACTGATTTCTGTCGAGGCTGTTTTGCTCATTAAAGTTGAACCGAGAGTTGGAGGTGATGATTTTTAACGCGCGTTCATAGATATTGAGCAGCTTGACCGCGTGATCGACATTGCGTCCTTGGCCATGGCTAAACCCCATCAGGTTGCGCAGTTCGCGTTTGAGTTGCGCGGGCAAGCCCGCTACGCGTTGCAGGGTTTCGCCACTGTGCTTTAATTGCTCGTCAAGAAAACTGGTCTGTTTATCCATAGCCACGGTTCGTTGTCTCAGCATTCTTTCCAGCACTACCAAGCGCGGGAGCAAACGACTGATATCTTTTTGTTGTTCCAGCTCGCGCTGGATAGCCTGTAAATTTTGACTCAGTGTAGCATCAGACACCTGACAGGCGGCACTCAGCGAAGTCACAATTCGCTTGAGAACAAGCTGTTCGCGTTTGAATTTGAGTGATGTGTCACGATGTGTCAGCCTGAGTTGGTCTAATTGACAACTTAACTGATGCAGTTGCGCTTGAATATCCGATTCCAAAATGCCCATTGTGAACGACAACACAGTCCATGTACTACTTAACGATGGACCTGATAATAACAAAAAACATTATAGCGTCATCTATTTGGCGGTTTAAGCGTGCGAGATTTAGCCATTTTTTAATAAATTTTTGAGGTTGTCCTCATTCTGGTAAGACGAGTGCATTTTGATCAACCCTTGATGGATCGCTTGTTGCGCCGCATCCCTTATGTTACCGGATGCAAGGCTCGCCGCGGGCGCGTTGTCGATGGCCTTGAGGTAAACATAGTGGCTGCACTTATCCAACAAGCTCACTTCGCGTGCTAAGTGCGTGGCGAGCAGCAGCAGGTCAAGCAACTCTTGGTCATTGATTGCCGTGTAGGCACGAGGTAAGAATGGGTAATCTGCCATGCCCATGCGCACAGTGCGATTGATGTGGTGCGCGGCAGCAAACTCATCGACCCAAGCTTGCACTTTGGCGAAAATGTCTTCGGCCGAATAATGACGTTCCGTGTTGGGCTCGATATAGAGCAGATTGGCGTCGGAAAAATGGTACAAGCGGGAAGGCTTGCTGATTTTGTCACTGAGAAACGCGCCAAATGCCCGTTCGAGCTCCAAGCCCGCTTTGTACCCGTGCTGTACATACATGCTGCGCAGGAAGGGTAGGTCTATCATCACGAAACGTAAACGGTCATTCAGCGGTTCGTGGATCAGTTCCCCGAGTTGCCACTGCTCAAAGGTTTGATTGGTTTTACGCAGCGAGTTGGACAGTTTCGCGTTGAGCATGCGCAAGTTACGCAGTTTGGAGCGCGAATGGGTATAGAGATCGGCGGTGAGCTGTTCGATCTGCGTTGTTTGCCGCTGCAGTAGCACGCCTCGTCTCATCAGGAGTAAAAACAGCACCAGTGAGAGCAAAAACAGTGCAAAGGCGATTTTCTGGAACTTGGCGTGCTCGATGGTGATTTTTTCGAGCTGTTCAGCTTGGCCTGTGTAGTGAATGGTTTGTTCGGCGAACTCTTTTTGCTGACGAAACGCATCTTCACTGATTTGATTGAGTTTTTTCTGTTCAATACTCACTAACTGGTTGTAGTGTTTCAGGCTCTCTAGCGCCAAATCAAACTGTTTGCCTTGTTCGTAGCCCAGCGATAGTAATTGATAGGCTTGTTGCCGGATCGCCAAATGTTCTTCTGCGGCGCTCGCGGTGATATCCAGTGCTTTGTTGGCGTTGGCGATGACCCCTTGGCTGTCGTTTTGATAGAAGGCCAAGCCGGATTTGAGCAGCGCCGCTTGCGCTTTGAGTTTCGGGATATCGGCAAATTCCAACACTTCAAGCGCGCGTTCCAGATATTGCTCCGCCAACGGATAGTTATAAAGTTGCAGGTAGGTTGCCGCGAGACTTAGCCGAATGCTAACCACTTGCTGTACGTCGCGTGTTGAGCTGTCGTGATCCAGCACGTTAAAGTAGTGCACTAGCGCCAGATTGTACTTGCCTTGGCGAAAATAGATGTTGCCCATTCTCTCCATCACTTGCGCGAGGATAGGCGAATTGGGATAGCCATCATAAAAATCGGCCGCTTGCGAAAGGTATTCCAGCGCTTTGTCGAGCACGCGGCGCTCTTCAAAGAGTTGTGCCAGCAAGCGATTCACTTTGGCGAGTCGCGCGCTTTTGTTGCCTTCAATCGCTTTCCAATAGCCAAACAGCAGTTCCGACAAGGCTAAGTTGTACTTTTGATGAGAGAGATAAAACTCACCGACGGCGATGTGGTAATCAATCAGAGTATTTTCAGAGCGACTGTTTTTAATCAGCTCTTGCGCTTCGCCGTAGTAGCGCTCTGCTTGCGGCAAATCATTTTGCTGTGATGCGAGCAGTGCTTGTTGCATCAACAAGCGGTACTTGACGCTATCGGTCATCTGTAAAGAGGTGCTGGCGAGCTCCAACTGGCCGCTGATTTCGTCTAACGCGCGTTTGGCTTTGAGGTAGTCTTTATCAAATTGCCACAGCAATTGAGTTCGCAGCAACTTTACATCCAAATTGAGATAAGGCAGCTGAAAGGTTTTAGTCAGCTGCTCCGCGGTATTGAGCTGCACCAGCGCTGAGCGGGTGTTGCCTAAAGCAAATTCCGCTCTGGCGAGGATTTTATACGCTTCAACGCTGCCACTTGGCGTGCGCAGCGTACGGTCGGTGTCGTCGCGGGAAATCGCGGAAGGGCTTTTGTCTTGGTTGTTGGTGAGTTCGCGCTGTGTCAGATAATTTTGCACTATCTTCTTTGCTTGCGCTGGCTCGATGTCCACCAACTGCTCTGCTTCGGTCAATAAGACCGAAGAGAGCACGGTAGCGTGCAACTGCACGCTAAAAAACAGAGCCAAAATGCCAATTAGGCGTTGCCAACGCACCATGTTTAATCCCTCAACGCGATATCGTTACTGACGAGCCATACGCTGGTTGTGCGCAGGTTTTGCTTGTTGCGTGGAGCGGTAAGGATTGATGTCCAAACCGCCTCGGCGGGTGTAACGCGCGTACACAGTGAGGCTCTGTGGCGCACAATACTTCATGATGTCGGTAAAAATACGCTCAACACACTGCTCATGAAATTCATTGTGCTCACGGAATGAGACCAGATAGCGCAGCAGCTTTTCGCGATCAATCTGTTTGCCGTGATAAGCAATTTCCACGCTGCCCCAATCGGGCTGATTGGTGATCAAGCAGTTCGATTTCAACAGATGGCTGTGCAGCGTTTCTTGCACCACCGTCTCTCCCGCAGCATCTTGCAGCAGAGATTGGTCGAAATCGTAGCGCTCGATCTCAATATCTTGATCGTCGATGCATTCGCCCGCCATGGTCACAATCGGTTGTTGTGTGTAATGGCTAAGTGGATTGACCTCCACCGTTACAGGCTCGCCAGCGCAAGAGGATAAATCGCTTGTTAAGCGTTCAACCACCGCTTGCCAAGTGGCAAAGCGAGTCTGGTTATAGCTGTTAAGGTAGAGCTTAAAGGATTTTGACTCAATCAAGTTGGGGCTGGTGGCCGGAATATACACTTCGCCCACCGCGACTTGTGGCAAGCCTTTGCTGTTGAGCCAAGAGAGTTCGTACAGCGTCCAGATGTCGTGACCGACGAACGGCAAGTTCGCACCCAGTTGCAGATCGTCGCGATTGAGGCTGCGCGGAACAGGTTGAAGTAAACTTGCGTCGTATTGCGTGGCGTATTCGGTTTTTTTACCCAAAGTCAGCCCAGCCAGCTCTTTGGCGTCAGAATATTTGCTCATACTTGTGGTCATTTTCGATTAGAATGGCGGGAATTTTACTGAATCCATCGCTTAAAAGCCATCTTGCAACTCGGGATAACTAGGAGTTTTCATGACGAATCCAGTCTCACAAGCGCTTGCCGAATTCAGCCAGCGTTTTCAGCTGTGCTGGCAACAGACACATAATGAGCTGCCATGCAGTGACGATCTGGTTGATCTCGACTCTCCATGCATCCAACGAAAAACCGAACATCAAGTGTGGTGGCAGCCTGTTGCTTTGGATGAGGCGGCCGATTTTGCCAATGTCGAACGGGCGATCGAGCTCACGTTGCACGATGACATCAAAGCCTTTTACGGCAGTCAGTATGCGGCGGATATGAACGCCACTTGGCAAGGTAATGAGCTGACGCTGCTGCAAGTGTGGAGTGAAGAGGACTTCAGCCGTTTGCAGGAGAATATCTTAGGTCATTTGGTGACGCAGCGCCGTCTGAAACTCAAACCGACGGTGTTTATTGCCGTGACCGATGCCGAGTTGGACGTGATTTCCATTTGTAATCTCACTGGTAACGTGATCTTAGAAAGGCTCGGCACCGACAAAAGAGAAGTGCTTGCGCCCAATGTGGCGGAGTTTTTGGCCAACCTAGCGGTTGTGGTGTAAGTATGTACGTCGTTGAATTGCAATTTGAATGTTTTGACAACACCACAGTGAGCGCGGTCGACAAAGCGATTAACGGTTTGATGGATGCGCTGCGCTATAACGGCCAAGTGCTGGGGCGTGAGTTTCCGATTGTGATGGGCGATGGCGAGTTTTTTGTCCGCGCCGTGTGCCCGGAAAAAGAGAGTTTGCACCCTCGCTACCATTCGGATTTTGTGCGCGTGTGCTTGGACCGTTTGTCTGAAGCCGCGCTTCTAGCGCCGAAAATGCGCTTGCTGGGGCGGGATATCAACTCAGAACAAGCGGCCGATGAAGAGAGACCAAGCTGGCAAGTCCTCTACACCACCTATGTACACACCTGCTCTCCGCTGCGCAGCGGAGAAACCTTGCTGCCGATTCCGTTGTATCGTAATGGTCCGACGTTAAATGGCGATCATAAAGCGGTGATCAAATGGCAAACGGAATGGCAAGCGTGTGATGAGATCCAGATGGCGGGCGGCTGCCGCGCTGAGCACGCCGCGCTGCACGAGATTTGTGATGTTGACAGTGTGCTGTTTCGTCGCGGCTGGGATTTGCGCGGGCGGATCGAGTACCTCACGCAGATCCCGACTTATTACTATCAGTATCGGGTTGGTGGCACCTCGCTGGCGGACGAGCAGAGCCGAAAATGTCCGAAATGTGGCGGTGAGTGGCTACAAGATCAGGCGCTGCACGACATCTTCCACTTCAAATGCGATACGTGCCGTATCGTCTCCAATATCTCTTGGGATCACTTAAAGTAATTGCCGAACAAAAAAAGGGTTGACGCTTACACGTCAACCCCAATGATTTCTTGCTTTCGGCTTGCGAAATTACCAGCCTTTTACCACGCCGCCTTGGAAGATCTCAGAAGCCGCTTTGTACACTTCTTCGGTTTGGTATGCTTTGACAAAGTTTTGTACGTTTTCCGCTTGCACGTTGTTTTGACGCGCCACGATCAGGTTAACGTAAGGTGACTCTTTGTCTTCCACAAATACGCCATCTTTTTGCGGAGTCAAATTGATTGAGCTCGCGTAAGTGGTGTTGATGATAGACAGAGCAACGTCGTCCAGTGAGCGTGGTAGCTGCGCGGCATCCAGTTCGACGATAGTCAGGTTTTTCGGGTTACCGACGATGTCACGAACGGTAGCCAGTAGACCAACTTTGTCACGCAGTTTGATCAGGCCTTGTTGCTCCAGCAGCAGCAGTGAACGACCAAGGTTGGTTGGATCGTTAGGTACCGCGATGCGCGCGCCGTCTTGGATTTCTGCTACCGATTTCACTTGCTTTGAGTAGCCCGCGATTGGGTAAACAAAGGTGTTGCCCGCGATAGTCAGTTTGTAACCACGGTCAGCGATTTGTTGATCGAGGTACGGCTTGTGTTGGAACGCGTTGACGTCGATAGAGCCGTCATCCAGCGCTGCGTTTGGTGTGACGTAGTCAGTGAAGGTCACTAGCTCAACATCTAGACCATATTTTTCTTTGGCCACTTTCGCCGCCACTTCTGCAACTTGGGCTTCGGCACCTGCCATCACGCCCACTTTGATCTTGCTGTTGTCTGCGGCTTTTTCACCACAACCAGAGAGAATCAGTGCAGAGGCAGCGGCGGCAATCGTCAATAAACCTTTGAGGCTAAATTTCATCGTAAATCTCCTTATATTTTTATCTTGCAATTCTTAGCGGTGGTCTACGCGGCGTACAATTGCATCGCCGATAGACTGAATAATCTGTACTAGCACAATCAACATGACGACAGTCACCGCCATGATCACCACGTCGTAGCGGTGGAAACCATAACGGATGGCGACATCGCCCAAGCCGCCACCGCCAACGGTTCCTGCCATCGCGGAGTAGCTGACCAGCGTCACTAAGGTGATAGTGACAGAGTTAACAATGGTCGGTAGCGCTTCAGGAAGCAGTACCTTGGTAATAATTTGCAGTGGCGTAGCGCCCATGGCTTGCGCCGCTTCAACCAGACCCGACGGCACTTCCAGCAGTGCGCCTTCAATCAAACGAGCCACAAAAGGTATCGCCCCTATGGTCAGCGGCACGATGGCGGCGGTGGTGCCGATAAAGGTGCCCACCAGTAATTTTGTTACCGGAATAATCGCCACCATCAGCACCAGAAAAGGCACCGAGCGGCCTACGTTGACGATGGCGCCAAGGATTTTGTTAAGTTTGGTGTTTTCCAACAAGCCGCCTTTTTTACTGGTGTGCAGAATCACACCAAGCGGAATGCCAATCGCAAAACCGACTACGCCAGCCACCGCCACCATGTACAAGGTTTGCCAAGTTGCGCCCAGCAGGAGATCGCCATTTAAACTCAGCCACTGTGCAATCGTATTAAAGGACATAACCCAGTACCTCCACTTTTACGTTATGTTTGCGCAAAAATTCCAGTGCGGCGTTGTCGTCTTCTTCATTGCCAAACAGCTCAGCGACCATCATGCCGAACTTGACACCGCCTGCGTAATCGAGATCAGAGCTGAGAATGCTGATATCAATATTGAATTTACGCGAGATCTGAGACACCAGCGGCGCGTCCACTGTCGCTCCGGTAAATTCCAGCCTGACCAGTGGGTAGCTGCCTTCAACACGATTTGGCTGCAAGCGTGCTTGGTAATCTTCCGGAATGGAGAGATCCAAGGTAGAGCGAATAAACGCGTGCGCCAATTCGGTTTTCGGATGGGCGAAGATCTCGCCAACCGTGCCTTTTTCAACCAGTTCGCCGTCACCGATGATCGCCACTTCATGGCAGATGCTTTTCACCACATCCATCTCATGCGTAATAAGCAGCATGGTGATTTTCAGCTTGCGGTTGATCTCTTTCAATAGCTCCAAAATTGATTGCGTGGTCGCCGGATCGAGTGCGCTGGTGGCTTCGTCGCACAACAGCACTTTCGGATCGCTCGCCAAAGCGCGGGCAATCGCTACGCGCTGCTTTTGCCCGCCGCTGAGATTGGCCGGGTAACTTTCCTGTTTGTCCGATAAGCCAACCAGTTTGAGCAACTGCGTCACTTTCTCTTTGATCTGTTCTTTGCTCTTGCCCGCCAGTTCCAGTGGCAGGGCAACGTTGTCAAACACGCTGCGTGAGGAAAGCAGATTAAAATGCTGGAAAATCATGCCAATGTTGCGGCGTGCTTCGCCCAGTTGCGCTTTGCTGAGGGTAGTGAGATCAACGCCGTCCACCACAATGCGGCCGCTGCTTGGCGCTTCGAGCATGTTGACGCAGCGGATCAGCGTGCTTTTCCCTGCACCCGATGATCCGATAACACCAAAAATGGTGCCTTCTTCGATATGTAAGTTGATGTTTTTCAAAGCATGTATTTCCTTACTGCCTTGATAAAACACTTTATTTACCTGACTAATTTCAATCATTTTTATACCTGTGCAGGGACAACAGAATAATATTTTGAGCGCTGGCTCACTTTTCAGATGATGCTATGGCTTTCACGTTTTCAAGTCAATAGATATTTTTACGTCTAGACGTCCAAACGTTTAGCGGTTTACCAATCAAATCGTCATTAGATAGAGAAGAATAGTCTATGCAGAGCGATTGAGCTGGCTGTGTGGCAGTTGAAACTCGCAAACGTCGCCTTTTCGGTTATAATCGCGCTTTAAGTTACCCTGTTGACAGAGATATAGATTTTGGCCAAACCAGCTGTTTTTTTAGATCGTGATGGCGTGATTAACGTCGATCATGGGTATGTTCACGATGAGCATGATTTCGAATACATCGATGGTGTATTCGCAGCGACCAAAGCCCTGCAAGAGATGGGCTACCTGCTGGTTTTGGTCACCAACCAGTCGGGGATAGCGCGTGGCAAGTTTAGTGAAGATCGCTTTCTCTCTTTGACTCAATGGATGGACTGGAATTTCGCTGACAATGGGGTTGAGTTCGACGGCATCTATTATTGCCCGCATCATGCCGAGCACGGTATTGGCGACTACAAGCAAGATTGTGATTGCCGCAAGCCTAAGCCGGGCATGTTTATCTCAGCGCGTGATTTCTTGAAGATCGATATGGCCAACTCGATTATGGTGGGCGACAAAGCGGAAGATATGATGGCCGCTGACGCGGCTGGTGTCGGCACCAAGTTATTGGTGAAGACCGGAAAACCGCTCACAGAGCAAGGCGAGGCGCTGGCAACGGCGGTGCTGGAGAGCATCCGTGAGGTGCCCGAGTACGTGAAACAACATCTCAAAGGTCGCTAAGCGGCCTTTTTCTTCTCCAATGAGTGATCTTGACTCGATATGAATAAAAAGCTGACCATTTTAGACATCGCACGTTTGTCCGGCGTAGGGAAATCCACCGTGTCGCGAGTTCTGACCAATGACCCTAAAGTCAAACCAGAAACGCGTGCCAAAGTGGAGGAAGTGATTGCGGCGTCGGGCTATGTGCCGTCGAAATCTGCGCAGTCGATGCGAGGTGGCAGCCAGAAAGTGGTGGGTGTTATCATCTCGCGTCTCGATTCTCCCTCAGAAAATCGTGCGGTGAGCACCATGCTCAATATCTTCTACCAAGCCGGGTACGATGTGGTGATCATGGAGAGCCAGTTCGATCGAGAAAAGACTAACGAACACTTAGATGTACTGCGGCGGCGCAACGTTGATGGGTTGATCTTGTTTGGCTTTACCGATTGTGACATGCAGCAAGTCGCCGAGTGGCAACACCGCGTGGTGGTGATTGCGACCGAAGAGACCTCGGTCTCTTCAATTAACTACGACAACCAACGCGTGATTGAACTGGCGCTGGAGCATTTGCTGGCTCAATCCTTGCGCCATATCGCGTATATTGGTGTCAATCCTGAAGACCGAACCACAGGTCTGGCACGTCTCAACGCTTATCGGAACTGGTGTCAGCAACATCAACTGTCGCCAGTTTATCAAACGGGCAAATTGAGCCATGAGAGCGCGTATCGTTTAGTGGACAAGGTCCTCACTGAGCAGACGCAGGCGATTGTCTGCGCCAGTGATACCTTGGCGCTGGGCGTACTCAAACGTCTACAAGAACTCGGACGTGAAGAGGTTCGCGTGACAGGTGTTGGTGGCAATGAGCTGCTCTCTTTTCTCTTTCCCAAGATCTTCAGCGTTGATCCCGGCTATCACCTAGCGGGTGAAAAGGCCGCTAAGATGTTGATTTCCCAACTGAGTGGTCACGAAACCATCACCCATCTTACCCAAGCACCACTGATTCGCTAAGCACTTCATTATAAAACGCTTTTCCAATTTACTGTGATCCTACTCAATTAATGGGACTGTTCCCATTTTGTTTATTTATGAAAACTGGCACTATTTAATCTGTAAATGGGAATGTTCCCATATTAAAACAACTATAATTGCATAAATCCATAAAATAGGGTGGACAGAGTTATGAGTAAGATAGCGCGCCAAGACGTTCAACGTCTGATCGAGCTGGTCGGGGGTAGCGACAACATTGCTAGCGTCAGCCATTGTCTGACACGTCTTCGCTTTGTGTTAAATGACACCGAGATTGCCGATGTAAAACAACTAGAAGCATTGCCTATGGTCAAGGGCTGCTTTACCAATGCGGGCCAATTCCAAGTGGTGATTGGTACTGAAGTCGATGCGGTATACAAAATTTTGCTTGAGATCTCGGGCAAAAGTGAAGCCAGCAAAGAAGACGCTAAATTAGCCGCTAGACAAAACATGAACATTCTCGAGCGCGGGATCTCTCATTTGGCAGAAATTTTTGTCCCGCTGCTGCCTGCCATTATCACTGGCGGTTTGATCCTCGGTTTTAGAAACGTGATTGGCGACATCAAGATGTTTGATGGCCAAACGTTGACGGAAATTAGCCAATTCTGGGCGACCGTGCATTCCTTCTTGTGGTTGATTGGTGAAGCAATCTTCTTCTTCCTGCCGGTCGGGGTATGTTGGTCGACGGTGAAAAAACTCGGTGGTACACCGATTCTCGGTATCACTTTGGGTGTCACGCTGGTGTCGCCGCAATTGATGAATGCTTATCTCATCGGTAAACAAGCGCCGGAAGTGTGGGATTTTGGTCTATTTGTGATTGAGAAAGTGGGTTACCAAGCTCAAGTGATTCCAGCCATGCTGGCGGGGGTTGTCTTAGCTCTTATTGAAACCAATCTCAAACGCATTGTCCCTTCTTACCTCTATTTGGTGGTGGTGCCGTTTGTCTCGATTATTCTGTCGGTTGTTTTGGCGCACTCAATCATTGGCCCATTTGGTCGTGAGCTAGGTAACTGGGTTGCTATTGCGGCGAAAGCTGCGATGACTGGCGATTTCGCCGTGCTGGGCTCCATGGTGTTTGGTTTCCTCTACGCACCGCTGGTGATCACAGGTATCCACCACACCACCAACGCGGTTGACCTGCAACTGATGCAAGAGCTCGGTGGCACGCCGATCTGGCCTCTGATTGCGCTCTCAAATATTGCTCAAGCGTCTGCGGTGGTTGGGATCATTATCATTAGTAAAAAACATGGTGAGCGTGACATCTCTATTCCAGCCGCGATTTCGGCTTACCTCGGGGTGACTGAGCCAGCGATGTACGGCATCAACTTGAAATACAAGTTCCCAATGCTCTGCGCCATGATTGGTAGTGCTGTCGCGGCGGCCATCTGTGGCAGTGCAGGAGTGATGGCGAACGGCATCGGAGTCGGCGGTTTGCCGGGTATCCTTTCCATTCAGCCGCAGTTCTGGGGAATTTATGCTCTGGCGATGTTGGTGGCTATCGCATTGCCAGCGGTGTTGACGCTTGCCTTCTATAAGCGTGCACAGGCGAAAGGGGAACTGGACCTTGTAAGCGCTTAAGCGCAATGCCTTTTGGAGTGGCGGCTTGCCACTCCTTTTCTTTATTTTTGTGGTAAGTGAGAACAACTTCATGACGACAACGAATCAAGAGATGAGCTGGTGGAAAACGGCCACCATCTATCAGATCTATCCGAAAAGTTTCTGCGACAGTGGCGATAAAGGCACCGGTGATCTGCAAGGGATCATCAGCAAACTGGATTATCTGCAACACTTGGGTGTCGATGCTATTTGGCTCACACCCGTGTACCAATCGCCAATGGTCGACAACGGTTATGATATTTCCGACTACTACGCCATCAACCCTGAATTTGGCACCATGGCAGACTTTGATGCCCTGCTCACACAGGCTCATGAGCGCGGCATCCGAGTCATTATGGATATCGTCGTGAACCATACCTCGACTGAGCATCATTGGTTCCAATCTGCGTTAGGGGACAAAAACAGCCCATACCGCGATTACTACATCTGGAAAGATCCGCTTGATGGCGGTGTGCCGAATAACTGGCAGTCCAAGTTTGGCGGCAGCGCTTGGGCGTTGGACGAGAATACCGGGCAATATTACCTGCATCTGTTTGCCAAAGAGCAAGCCGACTTGAACTGGGAAAACCCAGGGGTGCGCGAAGAGGTTAAGCAGGTGATCCGTTTTTGGGCAGAAAAAGGCGTTGATGGCTTCCGTCTTGATGTGATCAACCTGATTTCAAAGCAGCAGGATTTTTGCAGTGATGATATCGGTGATGGGCGCCGTTTTTACACCGATGGGCCGCGGGTTCACGAGTATCTGCAAGAGATCAGTGCGGAAGTGTTTCAACAGTATGGCAGTGTCACGGTGGGCGAAATGTCGTCGACCACACTGGAGCATTGCCAGCGCTATTCCTCGCTCGATGGCAAAGAATTGTCGATGGTGTTTAACTTCCACCACTTGAAAGTGGATTACCCCAACGGGGAAAAATGGACCAAAGCACCGTTTGATTTTCTTCAGCTCAAACAGATCTTTAATCATTGGCAAACCGGGCTTAACGGCAAAGGCTGGGGCGCGATATTTTGGTGTAACCACGATCAGCCAAGAATTGTCAGCCGCCTCGGTGATGATCAGAGGTATCGAGTCGAGTCGGCGAAAATGCTCGCTGCGTCTGTGCACATGTTGCAAGGTACGCCTTATGTCTATCAAGGTGAAGAGATTGGCATGACCAACCCGGGCTACCGTCATATTGAGCAGTACCGTGACGTGGAAAGCACCAACATGTATCAAATCATGGTGCAGCAGCAAGGCGTGAGTCATGAGGAGATGATGGCGATTTTAGCGCAGAAATCTCGCGATAATTCGCGTACTCCAATGCAGTGGGATGGTAGTGAGAATGCCGGCTTCACACGTGGTAAGCCGTGGCTGGATGTCGCCAGCAATTATCCTGAAGTAAATGCTCAAGCGGCGGTCGCGGATCTCGGCTCGGTGTTTTATTTCTACAAGCGTTTGATTGAGCTACGCAAGCAAGTAGCGGTGATTACCGATGGGGATTACTTGGATTTACTGCCAGAGCACAAGCAGGTTTTTGCTTACCTAAGACGCAACGCTAAGCAGCAGCTGATCTGTATCAACAACTATTACGGTGTGGATACCGAGTGCGTGCTACCTTCGGATCTCGCCATGCAGCAGGCGAAATGTTTGCTGTCTAATTATCAGAATGTGGCCTCTGCGATGGCGTCCCATCATCAAATTCTCAGACCTTACGAGACACGGATTCTTCTGATTGAGTGCTAACCCCCAATAAGCGACTCAAAAAAGGCTTGGTTCACCCAAGCCTTTTGTTTTTACAGCGGTAGTGAATCTAACCAAATGGTGGTCGTGACCGGATTTTGCTGATTCACAGACAAGCGTTCAGATTGCTCTTTTGCTGTGGTTAAAAAGTCTTGCATCGCACTGGGTTACGTCATGAACACTGCTGATAGTGTATAGCACTTTCATAGGCCAAAACAGGACAACGCGTCATAAGCTTGACGTCAAGAATAGTTCACCTTGTAACGGTGGGGCTTATGATTCATGGCGAGCACTAGGTTTAAAGCGAAAGCACCGAGAATCGAGAGTAAAATCGTGTTTGGCGTGACAAAGAAAAACGACGCCGCCAGAATTGCCGCATCAATCGCCATCTGAGATTTTCCTACCGAAATGCCGAATTTGTCCTGAACATAGAGACACAATACATTAAAACCACCAAGACTGGCACGGTGACGAAACAAGATAAGCATGCCCAATCCCATGAAAAGGCCGCCAGTAATCGCGCAGTAGACCGGATGGATGTTATCGACAGAAATGACTAAATACAGGTTATCGGCAAAAATAGAGACTAAAGCGCCAGAAATGGCACTATTAAAAGCAAATCGTCTGCCATAACGTCGCCATGCAAGCAAATAGAAAGGGCAGTTGCTCAAAAAGTACAACAATCCAAACGTGAATGGAGTAAACTGGGACACCAGCAATGCGAGCCCCGTTGTGCCACCAGTGAGAAGATGTGCCGATTGCAGAAAGAAGACGCCTTGGGCGACCAGAAAGGTGCCGGTCAAGATAGCAATCCAGTCCTCTTTGTGTGAGTGTTTTTCCATCAGTTCCTAAATTTAATGCGCAAGAAGGGGCGAGCATAGTAGTCAAAAGCTGATCTTTTCGGTAGCTAGACGACTAAAATTAGGGTAAACCTATGTAATTGTTGTTTTACAGGGTGTAAAACGCAAAAATTGACAGTTGAAGTCGCATCCTTGTCATCATCATTGGTGAAGATGAATCTTCTCAAATGTCATCATGAAAAAACTGCATAAGAAAAGTGAACTTTTCTCTTTATGACCTGGATCAAATTATGTAGAATGCGCGCCATTACGGTGACGAAAACGTTTGCGTTGGGTCATTTGACAGTTTTTTTGCAACTTTCAGTCTAATCTGAGTCAGGAGATACAGATGCTTAAGCGTGATATGAATATCGCTGATTACGATCCGGAGCTATTCGCAGCTATCCAGGAAGAAACCCTTCGTCAGGAAGAGCACATCGAACTGATTGCTTCTGAAAACTACACCAGCCCACGTGTAATGGAAGCGCAAGGTTCTCAGCTAACTAACAAATACGCAGAAGGCTACCCAGGTAAGCGTTACTACGGTGGTTGTGAGTACGTGGATAAAGCCGAATCTCTGGCGATTGACCGTGCCTGCCAACTGTTTGGTTGTGAATACGCAAACGTTCAGCCGCATTCTGGCTCTCAAGCGAACAGCGCGGTATACATGGCACTGCTTAATCCAGGCGATACCGTGTTGGGTATGAGCCTAGCACACGGCGGTCACTTGACTCACGGTTCACCAGTTAACTTCTCTGGTAAACACTACAACGTCATTCCTTACGGTATTGATGAAGCCGGTCAAATCAATTACGACGAAATGGAAGCGCTGGCACTTGAGCACAAACCGAAGATGATCATCGGTGGTTTCTCTGCCTACTCTCAAATTGTTGATTGGAAGCGCATGCGTGAGATCGCGGATAAAGTCGGTGCTTATCTGTTTGTCGATATGGCGCACGTTGCCGGCCTAATTGCTGCAGGCGTTTACCCAACACCCGTTCCACACGCGCACGTTGTGACCACCACAACACACAAAACGCTCGCTGGTCCTCGCGGTGGTTTGATTTTGTCAAACGCGGGCGAAGAGATGTACAAAAAACTGAACTCAGCGGTATTCCCTGGTGGTCAAGGTGGTCCTTTGATGCACGTGATCGCGGGTAAAGCGGTCGCGTTTAAAGAAGCGATGGAACCTGAGTTCAAAGCTTACCAAGAGCGTGTGGTGAAAAATGCCAAAGCGATGGTGGCACAATTCCAAGCGCGTGGTTACAAAATCGTATCAAACGGCACTGAAAACCATCTGTTCCTTGTTGATCTGATCGACAAAGAGATCACGGGTAAAGATGCAGATGCCGCTCTTGGCGCAGCAAACATTACGGTAAACAAAAACTCAGTGCCAAACGATCCACGTAGCCCGTTTGTGACTTCTGGTATTCGTGTTGGTACGCCAGCGATCACTCGCCGTGGCTTTACTGAAGCTGACGCGACAGAGTTAGCAAACTGGATGTGTGACGTGCTAGATAACATCGGTAATGATGATGTGATTGCAGCGACCAAAGCGAAAGTTTTGCAAATCTGTCAGCGTCTTCCGGTTTACGCATAAGTATTAAAGCAATAAAACAAAGGCTTCCCATGCGGAAGCCTTTTTGTTTACTCAGAAAAATCAATCGAATAGAGATTACTTCTCTTTCGAGATACTCAACAAAGAGCCTGATTTACACTGGAATGAGTAGTAGCTTGACGTCTCGCTAAATTTACCCAACCCTTCACCATCACAATAATCGATATTGATGTCACGCATGGTGTTAAGCGTTTCTTCGCTGTTCAGCGCAAATTTCGCGCCATCGGCACAGACAATACGTACACGACCATCTTTGCTCACCGAATAGATTTTGACTTCCGTGTTGCACAATTCAAAAGACGCTTCGCGATAATTATCTTGCGCGGTATTTTGCTGCGCACAGCCCACCAGTAGAGCCGTAGAGAGCAGGGCGATAAATCCAAACTTGTTCATTCAATAAAATCCTTTGTGTTGGGAATGCTAATGAGCATAGTCAACTGAGATGATATGCACTTGCATCAAGCCTATATAAATGGCGCAGGGATGGCAACCCATAGCAAGGTTAAACCTCAGTGGCGCAGATAAGATGAGACAAATAAAAAGGCTGAACGTGATATACATTCAGCCTTTGCAACACTACGGACGGTTATTTGACCTCCAGTCCTTGTGCTTGCATATCCGCATGGTAGGAAGAGCGTACAAATGGTCCACAAGCGGCATGGGTAAAGCCCAGTTCTAACGCGATCTCTTTCAGTTCATCAAACTCTTCTGGCGGAACGTAACGTTCAACAGGGAGGTGATGGCGGCTTGGTGCCAAGTACTGGCCGAGTGTCAGCATGGTGACACCGTGCGCGCGTAGATCTTTCAGTACTTCGATGATCTCTTCTTTGGTTTCACCTAGGCCCATCATCAGGCCTGATTTAGTCGGCACACTAGGATGCTGCTCTTTGAATTTCTTCAGCAAATCCAGTGACCACTGATAATTCGCACCTGGTCGCGCTTTACGGTAAAGACGCGGCGCGGTTTCCAAATTATGGTTAAACACATCTGGCGGGTTATCTTTCAATGCTTCTAACGCAACGTCCATACGGCCACGAAAGTCCGGTACCAGTGTTTCGATGCGAATGTGTGGATTGAGTGCGCGGATTTCTCGGTTACAGTTGGCAAAGTGTTTCGCGCCGCCATCGCGCAGATCGTCACGGTCAACCGATGTCACCACCACGTACTTGAGCTTCATGTCGGCGATGGTCTTGGCTAACTTGGTCGGCTCTTCCGCTTCTGGCGGTAATGGTCTGCCATGAGCTACATCACAGAATGGGCAGCGACGGGTGCAGATTGCGCCCAAGATCATAAAGGTGGCGGTGCCGTGGTTAAAACATTCAGCAAGGTTAGGACAAGAAGCCTCTTCACAAACGGAATGAAGATTGTTTTTACGCATGGCCGCTTTGATGTCTTGAATACGCTGACTGTCAGAAGGCAGTTTAATCTTCATCCAAGCGGGCTTGCGCAACATCTCTTTCTGCTCAGTCGGCATGTTCTTGACTGGAATCAGGGCCATTTTGTCAGCGTCACGATATTTAACGCCTTTTTCCATCTGAATTGGTTTACTCATGCTTCTCTTACTTCTGCTTCTGTGCTGAATGTCACTTGCTCGTAACCAAGCAAATTGACCAGTTCTTTGATTAGTTGCTGCTCTATCGTTGCAAGTTCGTTGGGGCCTCCAAGCTCACTCACTTGGACCATTTCCATTCCTTGATAACCGCAAGGGTTGATACGCAGGAAAGGGGAGAGATCCATATTGACGTTGAGAGCCAAACCGTGAAATGAGCACCCTTTACGGATACGCAGGCCCAATGAGCAGATCTTTTTTCCATCCACGTAGACGCCCGGAGCATCCGGTCGTGCTGCAGAATCGATATTGTAGGCTTTTAGGGTATTAATTACGAGATTCTCTATCGTAGTGACGAGATCGCGCACCCCTAATTTTTTGCGACGAAGGTTAATCAAGAAGTAGACCACCAATTGCCCCGGTCCGTGATACGTGACCTGTCCGCCTCGATCACTTTGCACCACAGGGATGTCTCCTGTATTGAGCAAATGCTCGGCTTTCCCGGCTTGACCCTGAGTAAACACTGGGTTGTGTTCCACCAACCACACTTCGTCGCAGGTCTCTTCGCTGCGTTGGTCGGTGAATTGGTGCATCGCCTGCCAGACTGGGGAGTAGTCTTGTCTACCGAGGCGCTTTACTACCAGTTGATTGTGCATACTTTATCCTGTCATCGCTTAATAAAGTTTTTGCATTATAAACCTGTTCAGCAGTTTGAACTATATGTCTGTAACAGATTTTTAACTCGTGAGTGGGAATTTCTTGATTTATCTATTTGATAAATATAAAGAAAGCAGCGAAATGCTGCTTTCAAAAAAAATTTAATTTATCAAAAAATTATAGAACCATACGTACGATATCAATCTCGCCCAACTCTTTATACAGGGTTTCGACCTGCTCGATAGAGGTGGCGGTGATATTGATGGAAACAGAGTGGTAATTGCCCTTCGCACTCGGTTTGACCGCTGGGCTGTAGTCACCCGGCGCGTGACGCTGAATCACAGCCAGTACTTTTTCTGGTAGTTCAGGCTTAGCGTAACCCATAACCTTGTAAGTAAACGAACAAGGAAACTCAAGAAGATCTTTTAGTTTGGCGTCAGAGTTGATGGTTAGCATTGAGAATAACTCCAGGTTGATATTCGGTTGTGCGGGGCGAAATAGTACTGTCTATCGGTTGTGATCTCAAGAGTAATAAAGCCGCCCAAAAGGCGGCTAAAAATAACTCATTGTTTTGGCTTAGAACAAGCTCTTAAGTAGCAGCACAATGTAATCCCATAGTCGGCTGAACAGGCTGCCTTCTTCGACGGTTTCCAATGCCATCAATGGATATTGCGCGACATCTTCACCATCGGCTTGATAGTAAAGCTTACCGACGATGTCACCTTTTTTGATTGGGGCTTGTAGCTCTTTCTCCAGTACAAAGCTAGCGGTCAGATTTTTTGCTTGTCCGCGTGGTAGGGTCACATAAGTATCTTCATTCACACCGAGCGCCAAGGTGTCTTTGTTGCCCATCCAGATTTTTTCTTCGACGAATGTTTCTCCCGCTTTGTGCGGTGCCACAGTTTCGAAAAAGCGGAAGCCGTAACTGAGCAGTTTTTTACTCTCAGATTTACGGGCGTTCATATCTTTGGTACCCATCACAACCGCGATCAAACGCATTTTTCCTTCGGTTGCTGAGCTGACCAAGCTGTAACCTGCGTTATCAGTATGGCCAGTTTTGATACCGTCCACGTTCATGCTCTTATCCCACAGCAGACCGTTGCGGTTGTACTGAGTGATGCCGTTGTAAGTGAATTTTTTCTCAGCGTAGATACGGTACTCATCAGGCACGTCACGGATCAGCGCTTGACCTAAAAGGGCCATATCATAAGGAGTCGAGTAAAGATTTGGATCGTCTAGACCATGCACGTTGGCAAAGTGGGTATTGTTCATGCCGATTGAGCTTGCCCAAGCGTTCATCAGATCAACGAAAGCATCTTCTGAACCGGCGATGTGCTCTGCCATGGCGACGCATGCATCGTTACCGGATTGAATAATGATGCCGCGGTTAAGCTCTTTGACTTTGACCGTGGTACCGACTTCAATGAACATTTTTGACGAATCCGGGAAGTTTTTGGCCCAAGCGTTTTTGCTGATCACCACATCGTCTTCAAGGTTGATGTTTCCTCGGCCTAACTCTTGGCCAATGACATAGCTGGTCATCATTTTGGTCAGGCTGGCTGGCGAGAGTTTAGTGTCCATCTCTTTTTCAGCTAGAACCTTGCCTGAATGGTAATCCATTAGAACAAAACCTTTCGCGGCGATCTGTGGTGCGTCTGGAACCACGACGGGAGCAGCAGAAACTGAGTGAGCTAGCGTTGCAGAAAATGCAAGGGAAGAAACGAGAATAGATTTCACAAGTTTTGTCGTTTTGTTCATGGTAATTCTATTTTTTTGGTTAATTGTCCATATCTTAACAGATTCGTACTGTAAGTCAGAGCGTCTAACACTAGAAAGTGTTGGGGCGTATGTCAACGTGCCACGGTGTACTTTTTGATGAAGGCGCTTTGGTAACCCGCTAACTTAACCTGATCGAGCAGCTGTTGCGTCAGAGAATAGTCAGTAAATGGCCCTAACATCAGCCTATGTGTCTCGTCGTTACTGTCGAGAAACGCCTCGACCTTGAGGCTTTGACTCAAATCTTGCGCTAAAGTTCGCGCTCTTTCCGCGGATTTTGAACTTAGTACTTGCACTGTGTAGCGCGGGTGATTTTGTAGCGATTTCGCATCGGTTGGTGGGTCAAACGTCAGCACTTCAATCTCAACATTCGCCGTACCCGTTTTGAGCACGCCCAACTTATAGGCCGCGGCGTAGCTCAGATCGATGATTCGACCTTCGTGAAACGGCCCGCGATCATTGACGCGTACTATGGTGCTTCTGCCGTTATCTTTGTTGGTGACTTTGACATAACTAGGTAGTGGCAGGGTTTTGTGTGCGGCGGTCATCGAATACATGTCGTAGATCTCGCCGTTTGAGGTTAAGTGCCCCTGAAATTTAGAGCCGTACCACGAAGCAATGCCCGATTCGCGAAAGCCTTTGGCATCGCGAACGATCTTATACTCCTGACCTCGCAGCGTGTAGTCGCGATTTCCACCTAAACTGTAAGGTTCGTATCGAGGATGCGCATCTTCGATGTGCGCGACTGAAATGGGTTGATCCGGTGCGACGTCCGATTCTAACACGTAACGTCCGGTCGGTGCAGAGTTGCATCCTACCAATAAGATCGTAGCAAAGCTGAATAGCGATAAATGGGTCAAATAGTGCATTAGGTCGCCTTTGAGAATGCTTTGCGATGGGTGTGGATTGACATCAAAATGCCAAAACCGGCCATCAAGGTCACCATGGATGTACCACCGTAACTGATGAGGGGGAGCGGTACACCCACCACAGGCAATATTCCACTGACCATGCCGATGTTGACAAAAATGTAGACGAAGAAACTGAGCACCACACTGCCTGCCATCATGCGGCCAAACGCAGTTTGTGCTTGTGAGGCCAAGTATAAGCTGCGGCCGATGATAAACAGATAAAGTGCGAGTAACAACAAGAAACCGACCATGCCCCACTCTTCGGCAATCACCGCAAAAATAAAGTCGGTATGGCGTTCTGGCAAGAACTCAAGCTGTGATTGGGTGCCTTGCAACCAACCTTTGCCCGAGATGCCACCTGAGCCAATCGCTATCTTACTTTGAATGATGTGATAACCCGCGCCGAGCGGATCCGATTCCGGGTTAAACAGTGTGCGTACGCGGGTTTTCTGGTATTCATGCATTAAGAAAAACCATAATACGGGGATGAACCCGCCCAGTGCGACCGCGGCTGCTGCGATAATGCGCCAACTGATGCCAGCAAGAAAGATAACAAAAATACCTGATGCAGCAATAAGGATGGATGTGCCTAGGTCGGGCTGTTTGGCGATCAAAATAGTGGGTACAAACACCATCGCCATGGCGATGCAGAGCGTTTTGAACGTCGGCGGGAGAGGGCGACGTCCTATGTAACGCGCCACCATTAATGGGACGGCAAGCTTGAGCAATTCTGAGGGCTGGAAACGGACAAAGCCGAGGTTGAGCCAGCGCTGTGCACCTTTTGACGCTTCACCAAAGAACAACACGCCTAAAAGTAAAATGACGCCAGTGACAAACATCAGTGGGGCCAATGCTTCGTAGGTACGTGGCGACAGTTGCGCCAACACCAACATCACCACGGTGGCTAACACCATACGCATGGCTTGTCGGTCCATCATCGCCAAATTTTGTCCACTGGCGCTGTACATCACCACCAGGCCAAAGCCCATCAGCAGCAAAATGCCCAGTAACAATGGCAAATCGATATGCAGGCGTTCGAACATTGCCCGGTTCTTGCCTGTGGATGGATCAAGCTTCATTATCGTTTGACCTCGTTAGTCTCTTTGTCGAGCAGTGCTTTATCGAAAATTCGCCTCACCACTGGCGCGCCATTGGAGGAGCCACCCCCCGCGTTTTCCAGTACCACAGTGACGATGACCTTGGGATCGTTGAATGGTGCAAAACCAGTAAACAAGGCGTGGTCGCGCAAATGTTCGGCAATCTCGTCCGCTTTATACTCTTCATCTTCCGCAAGGCCAAAAACCTGCGCGGTGCCCGATTTCCCCGCGGTCATGTAAGGCATATTGGTAAAATGGCGTCGCGCAGTGCCTTTTTTACCATGGTTGGCCAAACGCATCCCTTCTTTTGCTAGGCTCCAATACTTATCTGCCACGTTTTGAATTGGTGGATAAGTTTCATAGTCTGAGAGCTGGCGAGTGTCGAACGCTTCGCCATTTTCAATCGTCGCGCGTAGCAGGTGAGGTGCGGTGACGTTGCCTTCTTTCACCAGCACGGAGGTGGCTTTGGCCAGTTGCATTGGTGTCGCGGTCCAATAGCCCTGACCAATACCGACCGGAATGGTGTCGCCTTTGTACCACGGCGTTTTATGACGCGACATTTTCCAATCACGAGTAGGCATGTTGGCTTTACTTTCTTCAAGAATATCGATGCCGGTGTAGTCACCAAAACCAAACATGCTCATCCAATGCGACAGTTTGTCGATCCCCATATCGTAAGCGATTTGATAGAAGAAGGTATCAACTGACTCTTCAATCGATTGCACTAGATTGACTCTACCATGGCCCCAACGCAACCAGTCACGAAAGGCGCGAGTGTTAGAGTTTGGGATGCGCCAATAGCCAGGATCGTTACGAGTGGTGGTCGGCGTGACAATGCCCTCTTGCAGCGCAGCGACCGCGATAAAGGGTTTTACCGTTGACGCGGGCGGATAGATACCTAAGGTAGCACGGTTGACTAACGGACGATTTTTGTCGTTGAGCAAGTCTGCGTAGCCTTTGCCTGAGATACCATGAACGAACGCATTCGGGTCATAGCTTGGGCTCGATACCATGGCCAGAATGCCGTTGTCTTTCGGATCGAGCACAATGGCGCTGCCACGGCGGCCATCAAGTAGCTGATGGACATACAGCTGCAACTCAATATCAATATTGAGCACGATATCTTTGCCGGGCACTGGTGGGACAAACTTGAGCGTGCGGATCACGCGTCCACGGCTGTTGACTTCGACCTCTTGGTAGCCAGCCGTGCCGTGTAATAAATCTTCGTAGTGCTTCTCGATGCCGAGTTTACCGATATCTCGCGTTGCCTGATAATTGGCGTCTTTCTCTTCGTCTATCAGGCGCTGCATGTCGCGGTCATTGATGCGAGAAACGTAGCCAATAACGTGGGTTAACACTTCGCCGTAAGGGTAGTAGCGTTTGAGTGTGCCGCTCACTTCGACGCCGGGAAAACGGTACTGATTGACGGCAAACACCGCCACTTGTTCTTCTGTCAATTGGGTGAGAATAGGCACCGATTTAAAACGTCGGGTGCGTTTACGCTCACGCTCAAAGCGTTCAATTTGTTCTGGGGAAATGTCGACAATCGTCTGTAGCTGCGCAATGGTCTCATCCATGTTTTTGACTTTTTCAGGGGTGATCTCTAAGTCAAAAACAGGACGGTTTTTCGCTAGCAGCACGCCATTGCGGTCATAAATCAGGCCACGATTGGGGGCGATTGGAACAACTTTGATGCGGTTATCGTTTGAGCGGGTTTTGTAATCTTGATATTGGTTGACTTGGATATTGTACAAGTTAGCCACCAATACGCCCATCAAAGCGATGATGCCAATAAAAGAGACAACGGCACGACGGGCAAACAATCGTGCTTCGGCTTGGTAATCTCGTATCTGACTTCGGCGTTTCCGTATCATTAACGCAGGTTCTCAGGGTTGGAAAGACAATTATTCACGGTGATAAGGGTGATTCGCCGTGATACTCCATGCTCGGTACAAGCTTTCCGCCATTACCACGCGAACAAGTGGATGAGGCAAGGTCAAAGGTGAGAGAGACCAGCTCTGCTCTGCTGCCGCTTTGCAAGCCGGAGCCAGACCTTCTGGGCCACCGATCAGGATAGAAACATCGCGACTGTCGAGCTTCCACGCTTCTAATTGCTCGGCTAACTGTGGGGTGTCCCACCTTTTGCCGGGAATATCCAACGTGACGATGCGGTTGCCTTTGGGCACTGCGGCCAGCATCGCTTCGCCCTCTTTTTGTAAAATTCGTGCGATGTCAGCATTTTTTCCTCGTTTTCCCGCTGGGATCTCAATCAGTTCCAGTGGCATATCGTGCGGGAAGCGGCGACGGTATTCTTGGAATCCTTCTTCGACCCATTTCGGCATTTTGGTGCCAACGGCGATGAGTTGAATCTTCAAACCATTAACCCCAAAGCTTTTCTAGTTGATAAAGTTGGCGCTGTTCTTCTTGCATCACGTGTAACATGGCGTCACCCAGATCGAGAACGACCCATTCGCCTTCTTTCTCACCTTCCATGCCAAGTGGCGTCAGCCCCACTTTCTTCACTTCTTCTGCAACGTGATCAGCGATGGAAGAAACATGGCGTTTTGAGTTTCCACTGCAGATGATCATAAAATCGGTCACACTCGATTTGCCCTCAACGTTGAGAACAACGATGTTCTCCGCTTTCATGTCGTCTGCTTTATCGGCCAAAAAGTCTTTCAGTTGTTCGCGAAGCACTCAAATTTCCTCGGTGTGTATCTATTGATTCAACTATTCATTCAGTAAGGCGCGCAATATAGCACGCTTTTACGCTTTACAAGCCAACTCTGCGTCAGGCAGGCACATCTCCAAGCTTAATTGATGAAGAAGTGGCCACTCCGATTGTTCATATTGGGTTTTGGCCAGCAGCTCTACCTGAGTCAGTAACTGCAACAGGCGTTGAAGGCGTTGGTAAGTCAATCGAGTTAGCGCTGCATGGTAGAGTGGCCTTTTGTTTGGCCACACTTTATGTTGCTCAAAAATAGCGTTGAGCGGCAATTGAGCCGACAAAGCCTGCATTTTGAGCAGTAGCATCAGTTCCTTTTGTAGTGAGCGCAACAAGATGACGCTTTCTACCCCTTCGGCGGCGAGTTGACGCAGGATTTTCTGGCAGCGATTGGCTTTGCCTTCGAGTAGTGCGTCTATCCAGTGAAAGGGGGTGAAATGGTTGTGACGACTAAGAGACTCTTCTAGGCGAACCAAGTTCAGCACGCCGTCAGGGTAGAGCAGAGCTAGCTTTTCTAAGCTTTGCACTAAGGCAAATAAGTTCCCTTCGTGCCATTGTGCCAGCATTTGTACCGCTTGCTGATCGGGTTTGAGTCCGAGTTGGCGGCAGCGGCTTTGCACAAATTGTGGCAAACGTGCCATGTCTGGAGTTTGGCAACTGACCCAATGGCCATGCTGCGTGAGCGTTTTAAACCATTTGGCGTTTTCTTGCGCTTTGTTTAGTTTGCTACCAACTACCACCAACAAGGTGTCAGGATGCAGCATTGAGGAGAGTGTGAGTAACTCGCTGGCAATCGCCGCATTCACTCCGGTTTCCGGTAATTCCAGTTCGACAATTTGGCGACTGGAAAACAGGCTCAAAGCTTGGAAACAGTCGTACACCTCGTTCCAGTTGAGGCTGGCATCGACGGCAAAACGATGTCGCTCCTCAAAGCCTTGGCGCAAAGCCGCTTTTTGAATTGCCAAGCGGCTTTCTTGGATAAGCAAAGGTTCGTTACCAAAGATCAGGTAAACAGATTTAAGGGATTTATCGAGCTGTTCTGCCAGCCGTTCTGCAAAAATTCTCATACTGCTTATTGGTTGTCTTGCTCATCAAACTCGGCCCGCAAACGGCCTAACTGACGCATCATCTGGCTGGCGGCCTGAGCACGCATCTCATCTTCAATCACGTCGCGCTCAACCGACTTAGCCAGTGCTGTTAGCGGGTTATCCAGGAAGTTGCGGTTGACTGTGGTGGTGAAATCTTTGCTGCCAACATCGGGCAGCGTAACTTTGTACTTCACCACATAAGTTAACTCTTTTTCCGCTGCACGGCTGTTTTGGTACAGCGAGAGAGTCCGCTCGGTGAGTTTTTCTTCCATCAAATACAAGTTGGGCACCTTTTCCGCAGGTGCAACAAGATTGACTTTGTTGAGAGTCAACTGGCTGTTTACATAGCGGGTGAGGGGGCTGTACTGATCGTAACTGGTAAAAGAAAGGGTACTCAGTTCATCGGGTACGGAAAACTCCCCACGCAGATGAAATCCACAAGCCGAGATCACGCTAGAGAGTGTCAGGACAGTGACGAGGTTGAACAGAGACTTAAAACGCATGGAGAGACTCTTCCTGATGTTAGCAAATACAAGCGCTCGCCTGTATTTCATGGTTCTTATCTAAACGCACTGATCGTTCAATGGGTTTAGATAAGAGACTGAGATAAGTAGGGGCGGTGGTAGCCGCCCCTGATTGGACTATCAAGCCATGAAAAGGTTCGCAACCAAGCGGTGCTTAGTTTGCCACAATGCTCAGCAGTTTACCCGGTACGTAAATCACTTTGCGAATCGTGACACCTTCTAGGTGTTTTGCCACGTTCTCTTCGCTCAGACCTAGCGATTCAACTTGCTCCTTGCTGGCATCTGCGGCAACGGTGATCTTGCCGCGCACTTTACCGTTTACCTGCACCACAATGAGTTTTTCCTCTTCAACCAAGGCTTGCTCGTCGTGAGTTGGCCATACGGCGTTGTCGATGTTGCTCTCGCCCAGAGCGCTCCACATTTCAAAACAGATGTGCGGAGTGATTGGGTAAAGCATGGCAACAACCGCTTTTAGTGCTTCGTCGAGAATCGCGCGATCTTGCTCAGACTCTTGAGGCGCTTTCGCCAGCTTGTTCATCAGTTCCATGATCGCTGCGATAGCGGTGTTGAAGGTCTGGCGACGAGCAACGTCATCGGTGACTTTGGCGATGGTTTTGTGAACGTCGCGGCGCAGTGCTTTTTGATCGCCAGACAGTGCCGCCGCATCTACCGCTTGTGCTGCGCCTTTGTCAGTGTGCTCTTTGACCAGCTTCCACACACGTTTTAGGAAGCGGTTTGCCCCTTCAACGCCTGATTCTTGCCACTCCAGCGTCATGTCAGCCGGTGAGGCAAACATCATGAACAGACGTACAGTGTCTGCGCCGTATTTGTCGACCATCTCTTGTGGGTCGATACCGTTGTTTTTCGACTTAGACATCTTGATCATGCCTGAGTGTTCCACACTACGGCCTTCGGAATCCACAGCAGAAGTGATGCGGCCTTTGCCGTCACGTTCCACTTTCACTTCTGTCGGTGCAACCCACTCTTTACCACCTTTGTCGTTGGTGTAGTAGAAGGCATCGGCCAGTACCATACCTTGACACAGCAGCTGCTTGAACGGCTCGTCAGAGGTGACATAACCCGCATCACGCAGCAGTTTGTGGAAGAAGCGTGAGTACAACAGGTGCATACACGCATGCTCAATACCGCCGATGTATTGGTCCACTGGTAGCCAGTAGTTGGCTTTTTCTGGATCGAGAATGTCGTCCGCTTGTGGGCTGCAGTAACGTGCGTAGTACCAAGACGATTCCATAAAGGTATCGAAGGTATCAGTTTCACGTAGCGCAGGTTCGCCGTTAAAAGTGGTCTTCGCCCACTCTTTGTCGGCTTTGATTGGGCTAGTTACGCCGTCCATCACCACGTCTTCTGGTAGAATCACTGGCAGTTGGTCAGCCGGAACTGGGTGAACTTCACCATCTTCCGTGGTGACCATTGGGATAGGTGCACCCCAGTAACGTTGACGAGAGACACCCCAGTCACGTAGACGGAAGTTAACAGTCTTAGTGCCTTTGCCTTCTGCTTCCAGTTTCGCTGCGATTGCATCAAATGCCGCTTGGAATTCTAGGCCATCGAACTCACCGGAATCAAACAGCACGCCTTTTTCGGTGTAGGCCGCTTCTGAAATGTCTAGTTCGCTGCCGTCAGCCGGTTTGATCACTGGAATGATGTCCAAACCGTATTTGGTGGCGAACTCGTAGTCGCGTTGATCGTGCGCTGGAACGGCCATCACTGCGCCTGTGCCGTAGTCCATCAGTACGAAGTTAGCGACGTAAATTGGCACTTCACGACCATTCAATGGATGAATCGCGGTAAGGCCCGTCGCCATACCTTTCTTCTCCATGGTCGCAAGCTCAGCTTCAGCAACTTTGGTGTTCTTACATTCTTCGATGAACGCAGCGAGCTCAGCATTGCTTTCTGCCGCCAGTTTAGCCAGAGGATGACCTGCGGCGATACCCACATAAGTCACGCCCATCAGCGTATCAGGACGTGTGGTGTACACTTCCAGATCTTGCGCTTGGTCTTTCACCGCAAACTTAAGCTCAACGCCTTCAGAGCGGCCGATCCAGTTGCGCTGCATAGTTTTGACCATTTCTGGCCAGCCTTCTAGGTTATCCAGATCGTCGAGCAGTTCTTGCGCATATGCGGTGATCTTAATGAACCACTGCGGGATCTCTTTTTGCTCTACAGGCGTATCACAACGCCAGCAGCAGCCGTCTTCCACTTGCTCGTTAGCCAGAACGGTTTGGTCGTTCGGACACCAGTTGACTGAAGAGGTCTTCTTGTAAACCAAGCCTTTTTCATACAGTTTGGTAAAGAATTCTTGCTCCCAGCGGTAGTACTCAGGGCGGCAAGTGGCAAATTCGCGATTCCAGTCATAACCAAAACCCAGCAATTTCAGCTGGTTTTTCATGTATTCGATATTTTCGTAAGTCCAAGGTGCAGGAGCGGTGTTGTTTTTTACCGCTGCGTTTTCTGCAGGTAGGCCGAAAGCGTCCCAGCCGATGGGCTGCATGACGTTTTTACCTTGTAGGCGTTGAAAACGAGATACGACGTCACCGATGGTGTAGTTACGCACGTGACCCATGTGCAGTCGACCACTTGGGTATGGGAACATAGAGAGGCAGTAGAATTTCTCTTTAGTTGGATCTTCAGTCACAACGAAGGTTTTATTGTTGTCCCAGTGCTGTTGAACTTTCTGTTCAATATCTTGTGGATTATATTGTTCTTGCATCGATGGTATCCGGTTATCTTGGAATTTGTGAGTTCGGTTAGAACAGATTGAAATAGATCGTCATAGAATACCTAAAGGCAGGGTGCACAACAATAGCCAATCTTTACCGATGGAGGTCAGTTATGCCGAAACGTAAAACCGGTTATGAAGAAATGTTGGAAGATGTCATTGAGACACTCAAACATAGCCCAGATGAAGTGAATCAAGTACTGCAAACCTCGGGCAAGGTGATCTCCGCCGCGAATGACATGACCAAAGATGAGCTGGCGCTGATTTCCGCTTATGTGAAGGCGGATTTGAAAGAGTTCGCCGACAGCTATGAAGAGAGTAAAAGCGGTCCTTTCTATCTGACGATTGCCGATTCTATCTGGCAGGGGCTACTTGAGATCACCGATAGAACCAAAGTGGAGTGGGTTGAGCTGTTTGAAGATCTCGAACATCAAGGGCTCTACGAGGCTGGAGAGGTGATTGGCCTGGGGAATTTGGTGTGCGATGAGTGTGGACACAAAACCAGTTATAACCATCCGACGGTGATTATTCCCTGCATTAAATGCGGTCACACGGGGTTTAGCCGTCAGGCACTCAAGCCTTAAGTCAGTTGTTAAGCATCGCTGAGTTTGCAAGTCAGTAAAAAGGTACGCAGTTGCGTACCTTTTGTGTTTGTGCGCCTGAGTTATACCTTGCGGCGATTGACCAGCAGGGCCAAACTCAGTGCGCCAGCAACCCACAAGTAGATTGGCCAAGTACCAAAGCGTTGGTAGGGCGTTTGCCCAAGCGTTGGCGTTAACTCGGCACGCAGAACGGCGGTCTCAAACTGAGGAATGGAAGCGACAATCTTGCCCTTGTGATCCGTGACAGCCGTTAGGCCGTTGTTGGTTGAGCGAATAAGCGGCTTCCCCAGTTCCAGTGCCCGCATACGAGCGATTTCCATGTGTTGCAGTGGACCAATTGAGTGGCCAAACCAAGCGTCATTCGAGAGAGTGAGCAGGAAATCGGTCTCATCGGTGACATTTTGCCGTACCTGCTCGTTGAAAATAATCTCGTAGCAGAGTGCGGGCGCAAGATGAAAACCGTTCGCCCGAATGTTTGGCTGGACAAAGGTGCCGCGGCTGAACGAGGACATCGGCAAGTTAAAAAAGGGCGCCAGCGGGCGAAGAAGCTGTTCAAACGGCACAAACTCACCAAAAGGTAACAAGTGATGTTTGTGGTAGCGTTTTGAAAGATCAAACTGGTAATCGCCATAAGCAGTGACCCCTACCGAGAGAATGCTGTTGTAGAACTGACCATCCTCAGATTGGTTGACCACGCCGGTGATAATGGCACTATCGTTCATTTTGGCCGCACTATCGAGATTGCGCAGGTAGGAAGGCAGATCGACTTCTAGCGCTGGTATGGCGGCTTCTGGCCAGACGATGATATCCGCATCCCAGTTTTCCCGGCTCAGGTCGGTGTACTTCATAATGGTTGGCCAGCGCTGACTGGGGAGCCATTTGAGATTTTGATCAACATTGCCTTGAATTAGCACCACTTTGGTCGTTTTGTCAGCCTGAGGCGTAACCCAATCGAATGAGGAAAGACCAAAGCCAGTGCTAAAAAGCACCAGAGGGAGCAAAGCCATCGACCAACGTTTATGGATTAGCATGTAAGCGAAAGCGCCCGAAGAGACAAGCAGCAGCAGCGTCAGTAGCTCAACGCCACCTATCGGTGCGAAACTTGCCAAAGGGGAATCAATTTGGCTGTAACCCAACCATAGCCAAGGAAAGCCCGTCATCACCCAACCACGTAACCAGTCCGTGATTAACCATAAGGCTGGTGAGGCAAGCAGCAAATTAACCAAGGTGGCCTCGGCAAAAAAGCGTTGATAGCACCAAGCAAATAGGCCGCTATACAGGGCTAAATAAGCGATTAACGCCCCCATGAGAAACAGGTTCGCCGCTAACGGCATGCCACCAAACCCAGAGATGCTGACATAAACCCAGCTCACTCCTGAGGCAAATTGTCCCAATCCCCACGCATAGCCAATCCCCAACGCTTGGCGTGGTGTTTGTCGGTGCAGGAGCAGTAGCAGTAACGTCGGGCTGAGCAACGCCAGCGGCCAGATTTGATAGGGGGCAAAAGCAAGAGTGGTTAAAGCGCCAACAAAAGCGGCCGCAATGGGCCGCTTGAGGCGATGAAATAAGTTGTTATTCATCATTATTCGCCAGATTTTCCTCACGTGAGGAAGTGAGCGTTACTCTTCAGGAGTTTCGGTTACAGACATCGCTTCTGGAACGGTTACCTGAAGTTGGATCACACGTCGGTTATCGCAGGCGGTAACTTTGAAGTTGTAACCTTCAATTTCGATCACTTCGCCGCGCGATGGTAGATGGCCAAAGGCCGTCATCACCAAACCGCCCACCGTATCGATCTCTTCATCACTAAAGCGAGTACCAAAGAGCTCGTTAAACTCTTCAATGGTAGTGAGTGCTTTGACCGAAAACGTGTGTTTACTAAGTTTACGAATATCGGCATCTTCTTCTTCATCGAACTCATCTTCGATATCACCGACAATCTCTTCGAGAATGTCTTCAATGGTGACAAGGCCGGATACTCCACCAAATTCATCAACAACAATAGCCATGTGATAACGTTCTTGGCGGAACTCTTTGAGCAGGCGATCAACACGCTTGCTTTCAGGGACAACCACCGCTGGGCGGATCACCTCTTCGATATCAAATGGAGCACTGTCTGAGCCTAAGTATTTGAGTAAGTCCTTCGCAAGCAGAATGCCTTCGACATGGTCTTTGTCTTCGCTGATCACCGGATAGCGTGAGTGCTGTGCGTCGGTGATGAGAGCGATAAGGGTATCGAGATCGTCTTTTCTCTCGATAGTGACCATTTGCGAGCGAGGGATCATAATATCTCTCACCCACATCTCTGCAATTTCCATCACTCCCTCAAGCATGTCGCGGGTGTCATGGTCAATCAGGTCATTGACTTCAGAATCGCGAATGACATCAACCAGTTCTTGGCGGTCTTTCGGCTCTCCTTGAAATAATTGACCAAGGCGTTCAAAGAAGGACTTTCTACTCGGACCTTCTGAATTTTGAGAATTATCTTCGTTCATTGTTTCTCTAATTAGTAACGCTACCAGATGTGTGATAGCTCACATCTCAGTATCTGCGCAAGATAGAGCGCGAGATACTTACATTTTCTCCGCAAGATAGGGGTCTTCAAAGCCCATTTCCTGCATGATTTCACTCTCGAGGGATTCCATCTCTTCTGCTTCGTCATCCTCGATATGGTCATAACCTAGCAGATGCAGGCTACCATGTACAACCATATGCGCCCAGTGCGCCATCAAGGGCTTATTTTGCTCAATAGCTTCTTGCTCTACCACCTGACGGCAGATCACTAAATCACCGAGCAGATCAAGTTCCATTCCGGGCGGCGCTTCGAATGGGAAAGAGAGCACATTGGTTGGCTTATCTTTACCGCGATAATCGAAATTGAGCTGGTGACTCTCTGTCTCATCGACGATACGAATGGTGACTTCAGCTTGTGGCTGGAACGGCGCGATGGTTTTCTCCAGCCAGCTTTGCAACATCTCTGCAGAGGGCAATCCACTGTGATCTTCGACTGCGAATTGTAGGTCCAGTTCAATGGCCATTGGTGGTTTCCTTGTCGGCATTGAGCGTTGCGGTCAGTTCGGCTTTGGCGGCTTCCAGTAATTTGGCATCACGTTCTTCACGGCGACGCTGCTCAAATGCTTTACGCTCTTTTTGGTCTTGCGCTTCCCACTTTTCGTAGGCATTGACGATACGAGCGACCACCGGGTGGCGTACCACGTCGTCTGATTGGAAGAAGTTAAAGCTAATTTCGTCGACCTCATTGAGCACTTCAATCGCATGGCGCAGGCCCGATTTTGCACCGCGAGGCAAGTCAATCTGAGTCACGTCACCGGTAATCACCGCGCGAGAGTTAAAACCGATGCGGGTTAAGAACATTTTCATCTGTTCAACCGTGGTGTTTTGACTCTCATCGAGAATAATGAAGGCGTCGTTAAGCGTGCGTCCGCGCATATAAGCCAGTGGTGCCACTTCAATGACGTTACGTTCAATCAGTTTTTCTACGCGCTCAAAGCCGAGCATTTCGAATAGGGCGTCGTACAATGGGCGCAGGTACGGATCCACTTTTTGGCTCAAATCACCGGGAAGAAAGCCGAGTTTTTCGCCCGCTTCAACGGCAGGGCGGGTGAGTAGAATGCGGCGGATCTCTTGGCGCTCCAGAGCATCGACCGCAGCTGCGACCGCTAGATAGGTTTTACCGGTTCCCGCTGGGCCAATACCGAAGGTAATGTCGTGCGTGACCATGTTGACCAGATACTGCGCCTGATTGGGCGTTCTTGGTTTGATGACGCCTTTTTTGGTCTTTACAAAAACTTCTTTTCCGTGGGCAATCGCAGATTCACTGTGCTGCTCAAGAACACCAGACTCTTTGATCGCGAGGTGAATATCTTCTGGCTCAATGTCTTTGATTTGATCGCGTACCGGTGCGGTTTCCACGTACAGGGTCTTGAGTATGTCCAGTGCTGCAGCCGAGGTGTGCGCTTTACCGACGATGGTAAAAAAGTTGCCACGGTTACTGATTTCAACGCCAAGGCGACGTTCTAAATGCTTGATATTGTCGTCAAATGGGCCACATAAACTGGCAAGACGACGATTGTCGGAAGGTTCTAGATTGATTTCCAGAGTAACTATTTTATTGCTCAAATTTGCCTCTCATTACGGCCACTTTCGGGGACCTGATAACGACCAGATCCCCTATGGCGGTTTCTATAAGCTTAAGGCGTAAAAGTCGCTACACCCAGCTCATCTTCACGGCGGGTTTTCGCCATCATTTGGGTTGGAGAAATAACACTGCGCAGATTCATCTCTTTTTCGGTACGAATCAACTCACCACGCAGAGAGTTCGGGAAAACGTCGACGATCTTCACATCGACAAATTGGCCAATCAGGTCAGCGCTGCCTTCGAAATTGACCACGCGGTTGTTTTCGGTACGGCCACGCAGTTCCATCAAGTTTTTCTTCGACGGGCCTTCGACCAGAATACGCTGCTCGGTTCCCATCATCAGACGAGAATAGCGCATTGCTTGGGTATTGATCTGTTGCTGCAGTTCGTACAAACGCTCTTTTTTGGTCTCTTCTGACAGATCACACGGATAGTCGGCTGCTGGCGTACCAGGGCGAGGTGAGAAGATAAAGCTAAAGCTCATATCAAAATCGACCTCGCGGATCAGTTTCATTGTGTCTTGGAAATCTTTGTCGCTTTCACCAGGGAAGCCGACAATGAAGTCCGAACTGATTTGAATGTCAGGGCGTGCTTTACGCAGTTTACGGATGATCGATTTGTACTCAATGGCCGTGTGTGGGCGTTTCATCATGGTCAGAATACGATCGCTGCCGCTTTGTACTGGCAAATGCAGGAAGCTAACCAGCTCAGGGGTGTCTTCGTAAACCGCGATGATGTCGTCAGTAAACTCCAGCGGGTGGCTGGTGGTAAAGCGGATGCGGTCAATGCCGTCAATTGAAGCAACTAAACGCAATAATTGAGCAAATGAGCAGATCTCACCATCGTGCATTGGTCCACGGTAGGCGTTTACGTTCTGCCCAAGCAGGTTCACTTCACGCACGCCTTGTTCAGCAAGCTGGGCGATTTCATAAAGTACGTCGTCCATCGGACGGCTTACTTCCTCACCACGGGTGTAAGGCACTACGCAGTAAGTACAGTATTTAGAACAGCCTTCCATGATGGATACGAAAGCGGTAGCGCCTTCCGCACGAGGCTCTGGTAGGCGGTCGAATTTCTCAATCTCAGGGAAAGAGATGTCCATCACTGGCGCATCTTCGGTTTGTGATTGTTTGATCATTTCAGGCAGGCGGTGCAAGGTTTGTGGGCCAAAAATCACGTCAACAAACGGGGCGCGATCACGAATGTGATCCCCTTCCTGAGTCGCCACACAGCCACCAACGCCGATCACCACGCCTGGTTTTTTATCTTTCAGTGTTTTCCAACGACCAAGCTGGTGGAATACTTTCTCTTGTGCTTTTTCACGGATAGAACAGGTATTCAGGAGTAAGACATCAGCTTCTTCTGGTTCTTCTGTTAATTCGTAGCCATTCGCTGCGTTCAGCAGATCCGCCATTTTTGATGAATCGTATTCGTTCATCTGGCAACCCCAGGTCTTAATTAGCAGTTTCTTACTCATCTCACTTTCGCTCGTATTAATACTGAAAAAACGTTGAACTATGGATGTTCAAATTATAGCCGCCCTCGCGGCGGTAAGCGGCGTATTGTACTGCTTTAAAAACCGACTGACTAGTCATCTGGCTAATTCTCTGCAAACCCTGATGGAATCTAGGGTTTCACCTCTTAAATGGTGAGGTTTTTTACTGACAAAAAGGCGATGGCGATCAATTCCATTTGGTCATTTTTGACAAAGTATTTCGTATATGCCGCGGCAAAACGTACAATGAAAAACCGTCTGTGAATCAAGATGATCAAGAGAAGCAAATGAACAAATATGACATCGCTGTTATCGGTGGAGGCATGGTAGGTGCCGCGGTTGCGATTGGTTTTGCCAAGCAAGGCCGCAGTGTACTGGTGATAGACAGCGCCGTGCCTGAAGCGTTTTTCCCGCAACAGGCTATGGATATCCGTGTTTCTGCCATCTCGCATAATTCGGTGCGACTGCTCGAGACTCTCGGCGCTTGGCAGCACATTAAGGCGATGCGTGTTTGTCCTTACAAGCGCCTTGAAACATGGGAGCACCCAGAGTGTCGCACACGTTTTCACAGTGATGCGCTGCAGCTAGAACAGTTGGGTTTCATTGTTGAAAACCGTTTGATTCAATTGGGTTTATGGCAAGAGTTTGCTCATTATGACAATTTGACGCTGCTGTGCCCAGAACGTCTTCAAAGCATCCAGTTTATGCAAACTAACCTGTTAACACTGGAAAGTGGCCTACAGGTTGAGGCGGATTGGGTCATTGGTGCCGATGGGGCTCACTCCAAAGTACGAGATTTAGCGGGCATTGGTGTGACGGCTTGGGATTATCGCCAACATTGTATGTTGATAAGCGTAGAGACTGCGCTGCCGCAGCAAGACATCACGTGGCAGCAATTTACCCCAAGTGGTCCTCGCTCTTTCTTACCGTTGTGTGGGAACCAAGCTTCTCTGGTGTGGTATGACTCACCGCAGCGTATTCGCAAGCTCTCTTCTCTCTCGTCGGAGCAGCTTAAGCAAGAAGTTCTCGCTCATTTTCCTGGCGAGTTGGGCGAGATCAACGTATTACGTTGGGGGACGTTCCCGCTGACTCGTCGACACGCACAAAGCTATGCCAAGCACAACTGCCTGCTTGTTGGCGATGCGGCTCACACTATTAATCCGCTTGCCGGCCAAGGGGTTAATTTAGGTTTTAAAGATGTCGAACAACTGCTTAAGGTCTGTGATGGCAAACCATTGACCTTGCAAGCGCAAAAGCAATATCAATCCGCGCGTCGTGCCGATAATCTGCTGATGCAAACAGGAATGGATCTGTTCTATAAAGGGTTTAGCAACGATCTTACGCCATTAAAATTTGCCCGTAATGCCGCGTTGAAGCTGGCTGAACATTCTGGGCCAATCAAGCAGCAAGTGCTGAAATACGCATTAGGGCTATAAAGAACACATTATTTTTTATTCAGGAAGCGAGCTTGTTTGGGCTCGCTTTTTTACGAGGAATCGAAAGAGATTTGAGAGGCTTAGATAAAACAAAACCCAGCCAAAGCTGGGTTTAATGTTTATGGTGCGGAAGGAGAGACTCGAACTCTCACACCTTGCGGCGCCAGAACCTAAATCTGGTGCGTCTACCAATTTCGCCACTTCCGCACAAATTGTTTTGCTATTAAGAACTGAATCTCAACAGCGATATAGTGGCAGGTCTACCTGGATTCGAACCAGGGAATGACGGGATCAAAACCCGTTGCCTTACCGCTTGGCGATAGACCTGCAGTGATAGTGTGACTATCAAATCATGGTGCGGAAGGAGAGACTCGAACTCTCACACCTTGCGGCGCCAGAACCTAAATCTGGTGCGTCTACCAATTTCGCCACTTCCGCACAAATTGTCTTGCTATTAAGAACTGAATCTCAACAGCGATATAGTGGCAGGTCTACCTGGATTCGAACCAGGGAATGACGGGATCAAAACCCGTTGCCTTACCGCTTGGCGATAGACCTGCAGAGACAGCCAGTGCTATCAAAACTATGGTGCGGAAGGAGAGACTCGAACTCTCACACCTTGCGGCGCCAGAACCTAAATCTGGTGCGTCTACCAATTTCGCCACTTCCGCACAAATTGTCTTGCTATCAAGAATTGAATCTCAACAGCGATATAGTGGCAGGTCTACCTGGATTCGAACCAGGGAATGACGGGATCAAAACCCGTTGCCTTACCGCTTGGCGATAGACCTGCAGTGATAGTGTGACTATCAAATCATGGTGCGGAAGGAGAGACTCGAACTCTCACACCTTGCGGCGCCAGAACCTAAATCTGGTGCGTCTACCAATTTCGCCACTTCCGCATATTAACTTATCTGACTTGGTGCGGAGGGAGGGACTTGAACCCTCACGTCCTAACGGACACTAGCACCTGAAGCTAGCGCGTCTACCAATTCCGCCACCACCGCGAAATCAGACAGTTATAAAAATGGTGGCTACGACGGGATTCGAACCTGTGACCCCATCATTATGAGTGATGTGCTCTAACCAACTGAGCTACGTAGCCACTCTGAAACTGAAACAATTTATGGTGCGGAAGGAGAGACTCGAACTCTCACACCTTGCGGCGCCAGAACCTAAATCTGGTGCGTCTACCAATTTCGCCACTTCCGCATAAATTGTTCTACTATCAAGAATGTATCTCAACAGTATAAATAGTGGCAGGTCTACCTGGATTCGAACCAGGGAATGACGGGATCAAAACCCGTTGCCTTACCGCTTGGCGATAGACCTGCAGTGATAGCTTAACTATCAAATCATGGTGCGGAAGGAGAGACTCGAACTCTCACACCTTGCGGCGCCAGAACCTAAATCTGGTGCGTCTACCAATTTCGCCACTTCCGCATATTAACTTATCTGACTTGGTGCGGAGGGAGGGACTTGAACCCTCACGTCCTAACGGGCACTAGCACCTGAAGCTAGCGCGTCTACCAATTCCGCCACCACCGCGAAATCAGACAGTTATAAAAATGGTGGCTACGACGGGATTCGAACCTGTGACCCCATCATTATGAGTGATGTGCTCTAACCAACTGAGCTACGTAGCCATCTTGCGAGCGAGACAATATAACGATTCTCTTGCTCAGTGACAACCCCTTGTCGGTGGTTTTCACTTGTAAATAGTGGCAGGTCTACCTGGATTCGAACCAGGGAATGACGGGATCAAAACCCGTTGCCTTACCGCTTGGCGATAGACCTGCAGAGACAGCCAGTGCTATCAAAACTATGGTGCGGAAGGAGAGACTCGAACTCTCACACCTTGCGGCGCCAGAACCTAAATCTGGTGCGTCTACCAATTTCGCCACTTCCGCGCAATTCCTGAATGCTTTATGCAAAAACACTTAGGAATGGTGGCTACGACGGGATTCGAACCTGTGACCCCATCATTATGAGTGATGTGCTCTAACCAACTGAGCTACGTAGCCATTACCATGTTTTATCCCTTTTGTTTCATTGCTGTTGCGTCGGGAACGGGGCGCATTATGCGGAGTTGAGTGACAACCGTCAATAGTTTTTTGCAATAAATCCGGGCAAATCAATCGTTCGCTTTCTTTTTAAACAAAGAGGCGTGTTTGTGATCGAAAAATGCTAGCAAAGTGGCTAGCTTTGAATGACTTAACTTGATCTTACTGGGTTTAAATGAAAAAAGCCGACATTTTTGTCGGCTCTGAAATGCGTTCTAAGAATGCGTTTTGTGCTACGTTTTACACGTTGAAACGGAAGTGAACAACATCACCATCTTTGACGATGTACTCTTTGCCTTCCAAACGCCATTTACCCGCATCTTTCGCGCCGTTTTCACCTTTGAATTCGATAAAATCGTCGTAACCGATCACTTCTGCGCGAATAAAGCCTTTTTCAAAGTCAGTGTGGATTTTGCCAGCGGCTTTTGGTGCGGTCGCACCGACAGGGATGGTCCACGCGCGCACTTCTTTCACACCAGCGGTGAAGTAGGTGTGTAGGTTGAGCAGTTCGTAACCTGCACGGATAACGCGGTTCAATCCCGGTTCTTCGATACCCATATCAGCCAAAAACTCGGCGCGCTCGTCGTCTTCCAGCTCCGCCATTTCGGATTCGATCGCTGCACAAACTGGAACTACTACGTTGTTCTCTTTAGCGGCAAACTCACGTACTGCATCTAGGTATGGATTGTTTTCAAAGCCATCTTCATTGACGTTGGCAATGTACATGGTTGGTTTGAGCGTTAGGAAGTTAAGGTAGCCCACTGCCGCTTGCTCTTCTTTTGACAGTTCAACCGTACGTGCAGAGCCACCTTCAGTCAGAACGGGCAGCAGCTTTTCAAGCACAGTCAGTTCGAACTTGGCGTCTTTATCGCCGCCTTTGGCTTTTTTCGCTTGGCGCTGAATGGCACGTTCACAGGAATCAAGGTCTGCCATTGCCAGTTCAAGGTTGATCACTTCAATATCTTCGATAGGAGAGACTTTACCTGCAACGTGAACGATATTTTCGTTTTCAAAACAACGTACTACGTGACCAATCGCGTCTGTTTCACGGATGTTGGCAAGGAACTTGTTCCCAAGGCCTTCGCCGCGTGAAGCGCCCGCAACCAGACCTGCAATATCAACGAATTCCATCGTGGTCGGCAGAACACGCTGTGGGTTCACAATGGCTGCCAATGCGTCTAAGCGCAGGTCCGGAACCGGTACTACGCCAGTGTTTGGCTCGATAGTACAGAACGGAAAGTTAGCGGCTTCAATGCCAGCTTTGGTGAGTGCGTTAAACAGAGTTGATTTACCAACGTTTGGCAAACCAACGATGCCACATTTAAAACCCATGATTGTAACCTTATTCAGCTTTGAACGTGTGGAGGCGATTTTGTGCTTTAGACAAACCCTCTTTGAGGAGGATGTCTAGGCAGCGAACGGATTCATCCACTGCCGCGTCAAGGAGCTGTTGCTCATTGGCTGGGGCCTTGCCCAGCACAAAACCTGCCACTTTATCTTTGTGTCCGGGATGGCCGATGCCGATCCGCAGACGGTAAAATTCTTTGTTGTTAGCCAGCTTGCTGATGGTGTCGCGCAGGCCATTGTGCCCTCCGTGACCGCCGCCCTTTTTGAACTTGGCAATACCCGGCGGTAGGTCGAGTTCATCGTGCGCCACCATGATCTCTTCCGCACTGACTTGATAGAAGTTGGCAACGGCCGCTATCGATTTGCCAGATAGATTCATAAAGGTGGTTGGGATCAGCAACCGCAAATCTTGGCCGTTTATCGTGATGCGTCCGGTCAAGCCAAAGAATTTTGCTTCATTCTTCAGCACCACATTGTGAACGCGTGCCAGCTCTTCTACTACCCAAGCCCCGGCATTATGGCGGGTTTTGGCGTAGTCTGGTCCTGGATTAGCAAGACCGACAAGTAGTTTGATCTGTTGACTCAAGGCTCGGATCTCTCTGGAATCTGCAAAAGCGCGGTATGATAGCACAGAAAAGTTGCTGTGGGCGAGGTTGAGTCGCTGCAAATAAAAACACCCCTGAGCGGGGTGTTTTTTTGTATAGGGCGCAGCCAGAATTACTGGTTGAACATTGCAGAGATAGACTCTTCGTTGCTGATACGACGAATCGCTTCTGCCAGCATACCTGATAGAGTCAGTTGGGTGACTTTACCGGTTGCAGCCATCTCTTTGCTAAGAGTGATTGAGTCAGTGACGATCACTTGGTCTAGCACAGAATTTTTGATGTTTTTCGCTGCATTGCCAGAGAACACTGCGTGAGTTGCGTAAGCGAAAACGCGTTTTGCACCACGCTCTTTGAGCGCTTCTGCGGCTTTACATAGTGTGCCACCGGTGTCGATCATGTCATCGACGATCACGCAATCGCGGCCTTCAACATCACCAATCAGGTTCATCACTTCAGAAACGTTGGCACGTGGACGACGCTTGTCAACGATAGCGATATCAATATCACCGAGCGCTTTTGCCGTTGCACGAGCACGCACAACACCACCCAGATCCGGGGAAACCACAACAGGATCTTCAAGTCCGCGTGCTTTCATGTCTTCAAGTAGCACAGGTGTACCGAAGATGTTGTCTACTGGTACATCGAAGAAGCCTTGAATTTGTTCAGCGTGCAGGTCGATGGTCAGAACGCGGTCAACACCAACGTTAGACAGGAAATCTGCAACCACTTTTGCAGTAATAGGTACACGAGCAGAACGTACGCGACGGTCTTGGCGTGCGTAGCCGAAATAAGGAATAACTGCTGTAATACGGCCCGCTGAAGCGCGGCGCATTGCATCAATCATCACGACCAGTTCCATCAGGTTGTCATTGGTAGGCGCACAAGTAGATTGAATGATGAATACATCACTACCACGAACATTTTCGTTGATCTGTACAGCGACTTCGCCATCAGAAAAGCGAGAAACAGTAGCGTCACCAAGAGAGATGTAGAGACGATCAGCAATACGTTGGGCTAGTTCAGGTGTTGCGTTACCAGCAAATAGCTTCATATCAGGCACGGTGGAAACCTCAGGGTTGCGTCCAGTTTTTAAATAGATTGGTGTGAGGCTGAAAGATATTCAGCCAGCGTCTCTTTTAATGGCGAAATATTGCGCCCTTGAGCGACAAATGCCGAGACATTGTCAGAGAGTTGGGCAAGGATAGATTCCGCTTCTGGCCTGCTGTTAAATTCAGCAAAAACGCAAGATCCCGTGCCGGTCAATCTTGACGGCGCGTATTGTAGCAGCCAAGAAAGTTGCTTATCAACCTCTGGGTAAAGCATTCGGACAATTTTTTCGCAATCGTTTCCGTAGTCACTGTCAAGAAGCGTTGCCAGTGCTCGTTTCGGTGTATTTCTCGTCAATTGAGGATGGGTGAAAATATCCACGGTCGCAATATGCACGTTAGGTCTGACGACCAGATACCATTTCTCTTCGGGCTGGGCTGGCGAAAGTTTTTCGCCCACACCTTCGGCAAATGCGGCGAATCCACGCACAAAAACTGGCACGTCAGCCCCCAACTTAAGCCCAATATTAGCAAGCTCATCGTCAGAAAGATGAAGTTGCCAGAGATAATTGAGCGCAACCAAAGCGGTGGCCGCGTTGGAAGAACCACCGCCAATACCACCGCCCATCGGCAAAATTTTATTCAGTTCGATGTGCGCGCCCAGCGAGCAGTGAGCATATTGTTGCAGCGCGCTGGCCGCTTTCCATATCAAGTTCTCTTCCAGAGCGAGCCCTTCGATGTCCGGGCTGATGGTGACTTTGCCCGTTTCATTGGCGGTGATTTTCAACTCATCGCCATGGTCGAGAAACTGAAACAGCGTTTGCAGTTCGTGGTAACCATTGGCTGTGCGGCCGTTGATGTAAAGAAACAGATTGAGTTTGGCAGGTGAGGGCCAACAAGTCGTACGATTGATCATGGTTGTAGAGTCCACTTAGTCACAACAATATTCAGTTTGATCTTATTCTGAGTAAGGCTCAGTTTGGCAGGCAGTGGAATGACGTTTGCGCCAAACGGCGTGTCACGATACTGACTGTAGGCGATGTGCCATGGTTGGGATGCGATGGTTTTATCGATCGTTTGCAGGGTATTTTGTTCGGTGAGTGTATACGCATCTGCGCCGTCTGGCATGCCGAGCATCCAATCAGGAAGCTGCTCAATTGGGAGCACTAAGCCTGTGAGTTGATAGACTAACGCGGTGGCATTCTCGGCACTTAAAATCTGATCGTCATAGGTTTCGACTCTTGCGCCGTCTGGCGTGATGGTGAGGTTGAGTGCTGTTTGTCCGAGAAAGGTGGTGAAGCGTAAATTGCTGTGGGTGTCGCTGTGTTTCCACAAGAAACTGAGATTTTGTCGCTGGTCCGGCGCAATATAACCGAGCTTGCCAGTTACTTGGAAAGCTCGGATCTGCGCTAATTTTGCTTGATGACTTTGCCACTCTACGCTGGTGTGTTGTTCTGATAGGGTTATACAACCGGTGAGAAGAAATGGAAGAAGAATCAACCAGAAGTAAGTTCGGTAACGCATCATGTCGGCTTGCTGTTCGATTTAAGTCATTGAGCGCACAACTATAGCACTGAACTCACGAAGCTGGGAAAACAAATCCCTCTTGCCCTTTTAATAAACGCGGTCATCAAGTAAAATTCGCCACCTATTTCCCGTCCTGTCCAGAGAAAGCACTATCGATGTCCTTGCTTGTTATCGGCATAAATCACAATACAGCGTCGGTTGACTTACGTGAAAAAGTGGCGTTTGGCCCAGACAAACTGGCCAATGCGCTCCAGCAACTCAGTCAACACGAAGCGGTCAATGGCAGTGTGATCCTATCCACCTGCAATCGGACCGAGGTGTACTGTGATGTTCGCTCCGGCGCAAGGAATAAGGTCGTTGAATGGATCAGTCAGTTCCACCATGTCAGTTTGGAAGAGCTCAAACCCAGCCTGTATGTGTATGAAGAGCAAGCGGCGATCAAACACCTGATGCGTGTCTCTTGTGGCCTTGATTCTCTGGTGCTTGGTGAGCCACAAATTCTTGGCCAAGTGAAGCAGGCTTATTCTGACTCTCGTGAACAATTGGCGGTTGATGCCTCACTGGAAAAGCTGTTTCAGAAAACCTTTTCCGTGGCAAAGCGAGTGCGCACAGAAACGGATATCGGCGGTAATGCGGTGTCGGTGGCATATGCGGCGTGCACCTTGGCAAAACACATTTTTGAATCCTTGGCCGATTCGACGGTATTGCTGGTCGGTGCGGGCGAGACAATTGAACTGGTGGCTAAACATTTACAAGCCAACGGCTGCACTAAAATGATTGTGGCCAACAGAACCCGAGAAAGAGCCATGAATCTCGCTGAGCAGTTTGGCGCAGAGGTGATTGGTTTGCCAGAAATCCCCGATTATTTGCCCAAAGCGGATATCGTAATCAGCTCCACGGCAAGTCCACTGCCGATCATCGGCAAGGGTATGGTGGAAACGGCACTGAAACAGCGTCGCTACCAGCCGATGTTATTGGTGGATATTGCAGTGCCGCGAGATGTTGAAGCCCAAGTGGGTGACTTAAGCGATGCCTATCTGTATACGGTGGACGATTTGCAATCCATCATCGACAGCAATATTGAGCAGCGCAAAGTCGAAGCGATTCAAGCCGAAGCGATTGTCTCGGAAGAGAGCGCCGCTTTTATGAGTTGGCTGCGCTCGCTGCAAGCGGTCGATAGTATCCGCGAATACCGGCAGTCGGCCGAGGCGATTCGTGAAGAGCTGCTTAGCAAAAGCTTACAGGCTCTTGCTGGTGGAGCCGATGCCGAGAAAGTACTCAGAGAGCTGAGTAATCGACTGACAAATAAACTCATTCACGCCCCCACTCGTGCGCTACAATTGGCAGCAGAGCAGGGCGAACCCGCAAAATTAACGGTTATCCGCCAAAGTCTTGGCTTGGATGATCTGAAGTAATCCTATCGATCAGTAAGATAAATAAATGATGAAAGCCTCAATTTTGACCAAGCTGGAAATGCTGGTTGAACGTTATGAAGAAGTTCAGCACCTTCTTGGTGATCCTGGTGTCATTGGCGACCAGGATAAATTCCGTGCCCTGTCCAAAGAGTATTCTCAGTTGGAAGAGGTAACTAAGTGCTTTCAGGCTTATCAGCAAGCGCAGGAAGATTTGAGCGCAGCAGAAGAGATGGCCAAAGAAGACGACGCTGAAATGCGTGAAATGGCTCAAGACGAAATCAAAGCGGCGAAAGCGGCGATTGAACGTTTGGCTGATGAGCTGCAAATCTTGCTGCTGCCCAAAGATCCCAACGATGACCGCAACTGTTTCCTTGAAATTCGCGCAGGTGCGGGCGGCGACGAAGCAGGCATTTTCGCTGGCGATCTGTTCCGTATGTACAGCAAGTTTGCAGAAAAACGTGGCTGGCGCATCGAAGTGATGTCATCCAACGAAGCCGAACATGGTGGCTACAAAGAGATGATTGCGAAAGTAAACGGCGATGGCGCTTACGGTATTTTGAAATTCGAGTCTGGCGGTCACCGTGTGCAGCGTGTACCGGCGACTGAATCTCAAGGTCGAGTTCACACCTCGGCGTGCACCGTTGCGGTGATGGCGGAAATTCCAGAAGCGGAAATTCCTGAAATCCGTACTGCGGATCTGAAAATTGACACCTTCCGCTCGTCGGGCGCGGGTGGTCAGCACGTCAACACCACCGATTCGGCGATCCGTATTACTCACTTACCGACTGGAATTGTGGTGGAATGTCAGGACGAGCGTTCACAGCATAAGAACAAAGCCAAAGCGATGGCGGTTCTGGCGGCGCGTATTGTTCAGGCTGAAGAAGCCAAACGTGCTGCGGAAATCTCCGACACGCGTCGTAACCTGCTTGGCTCTGGCGATCGTAGTGACCGCATTCGTACTTATAACTACCCGCAAGGCCGTGTGTCTGATCATCGCATCAACCTGACGGTTTACCGCCTGTCAGAAGTGATGGAAGGCGATCTGCAATCCTTGATTGATCCTGTAATTCAAGAACATCAAGCCGACCAACTTGCTGCACTGGCTGAGAACCAATAAACCGATGCCTGATGTGTTAACCCTTGATGCCGCTTTAAAACAGGCGGCATCGCAGTTTTCAGCCGCTGGCAAAGAATCGCCGTCGCTAGATGCATCGGTGCTACTTTGTCATGTATTGCAAAAGCCGCGCAGTTATTTGCTGACTTGGCCTGAGAAGGCGCTCACTACGGTGCAGCAGCAGCAATTTTCTCAACTGGTAGAACGCCGTTTAGCCGGCGAGCCGATTGCCTATATTGTCGGTGAGCGCGAGTTTTGGTCCTTGCCGCTAAAAGTGTCTAGTGCCACCTTGATCCCAAGGCCCGATACGGAGCGATTGGTTGAGTTGGCATTGGAAAAAACCGCTCAACAGACAGGCAAAATCCTCGATCTCGGCACAGGTACTGGCGCGATTGCCTTGGCCTTAGCTTCTGAGCTCCCCCATCGCCAAGTGGTAGGCATTGATCTGCAAGCGGAAGCCAAAACCCTCGCACAAAGCAATGCCGAGGCTTTAAACATTCGCAATGTCTCATTTTTGCAGGGAAGTTGGTTTGATCCTTTGGAGAGTGGCACAAAGTTTGCTCTTATTGTCTCCAATCCACCGTATATTGACGCTAACGATCCACATCTCTCTCAAGGGGATGTGCGCTTTGAGCCGAAATCTGCGTTGGTGGCGGACGAGGCGGGTTTAGCCGACATTCGTCACATCGCACAATGTGCTCGACACTATCTGTTGCCACACGGTTGGCTGATGTTTGAACACGGTTACGATCAGGCGACGGCGGTGCAACAGATATTGTCGTCTCTTGGATACCATAAGGTTGTGACTGAAAAGGATTACGCTGGCAACGATCGCGTCACACTGGGCTGCTTTTTAGGGCTGCCAGACGAATAAAAACAAAAGAGAATTTTTATGTACGAAGCTCTTAAACACTTTCATCTCCTCACTATCGCCATCAGTGCATTGCTGCTTTCTGTCCGTTATGCATTGATGATGATGGACTCGCCGAAGTTACAGCATCCGTTTCTCAAGCGATTCCCCCACATCAACGATTCCCTATTGTTGCTCTCCGGTATTGGCTTGATTGTGGTAACCGGCTTTATTCCGTTTACTCCCGCAAATATGTGGCTGACGGAGAAGATCACTTGTGTGCTAGCGTACATCGCACTTGGTCTGTTTGCGCTGAAACTCGGTAAAAACAAACTGCTGCGCACGTTTTCATTTTTTGGCGCGCTAGGTTGGCTGGCGATGGCAGGTAAATTGGCGGTAGCAAAAACGCCGCTGTTCTTTGGGTAATTACCGATGCTGGAATTCTTTGACGAAGACTTTGACAACATGGAGTTGGTGGAAGGCGCTTTGGAATTGAACAAGGCGGTTAACCCTGAAACAGACGAACTTTGGGCGCGTGCCGAGTTGCAGCGCTTGTTTGAAGAAGCTGAAATGGCGTTGGTTTGTGAGCACGATGAAAAAGCCCGTTTTGCGGCGTTTCTGCGCCTGTTCTACACTGAATGGGGCTTTCACGGTGATCGTGATGCCTATTTTGACTCAGATAACAGCTTTATTGACAAAGTGCTGCTGCGTCGTAAAGGCATCCCGGTCAGCTTAGGGGCTATCTTGCTCTACTTAGGGCGTCGCCTCGGATTTGCCCTGCAAGGTGTCACTTTCCCTACGCAATTTTTACTGCGCGCTGATTGGTGCGACGGTAGCAACAGCTATCTCAACCCGTTTAACGGTGAGTATGTGGGCGAGCATATTCTACACGCATGGCTGATCGGTCATGATGGACCCTTGGCGAAGCTGAAGCCGGAGCATCTCGCGGTTTCTGATAACCCGACGGTGATTGGCCGCTGGTTAGCGTTACTGAAAAGCGCATTGCTGCGCGAAGAGCGTTACACTTTGGCTTTGCGTTGCACCAACTTAGCTTTGACGTTTGTGCCGGATGATCCTTATGAAATCCGTGACCGTGGGTTTATCTACCAGCAACTGGATTGTCATCAGGTTGCTCTGTCGGATTTTCAATATTTTATCGACCAGTGCCCAGATGATCCGGCGGCCGAACTGCTAAAAAAACAAGTTAACGTCATGAGTGGCAAACAGGTCACTCTACATTAATGAATATGAGATAAATAAATGGAACAAAAAATCGTTCAAGTTGGCGACATTCAAGTTGCGAACGACAAGCCGTTTACCCTGTTTGCTGGTATGAACGTGCTCGAATCCCGTGATCTTGCCATGCAGATCTGTGAACACTACGTGAAAGTGACAGACAAGCTGGGTATTCCTTACGTGTTCAAAGCCTCATTTGATAAGGCAAACCGCAGTTCAGTTCACTCTTACCGTGGCCCCGGCCTCGAAGAGGGGATGAAAATCTTCCAAGAGCTCAAAGAGACGTTTGGCGTGAAGATCATTACTGACGTTCACACCGAAGCACAAGCTCAGCCAGTCGCCGACGTGGTGGACGTTATCCAGTTGCCCGCGTTTCTTGCTCGTCAAACCGACCTGGTTGAAGCGATGGCCAAAACGGGCGCAGTGATCAACGTCAAGAAGCCGCAATTTATGAGCCCGGGTCAAGTGGGTAACATCGTTGAGAAGTTTGCCGAGTGTGGTAACGACAAAATCATTCTTTGTGAACGCGGCTCGTGCCATGGCTACGACAATCTTGTGGTGGATATGCTCGGCTTTGGTGTGATGAAAAACGCTTCAAAAGGCAGCCCAATCATTTTTGATGTGACGCACTCACTGCAAATGCGCGATCCATCGGGTGCCGCTTCTGGTGGTCGTCGTGAACAGACCGTCGAACTGGCCAAAGCGGGCTTGGCAACTGGCATCGCAGGTCTATTTATCGAAGCGCATCCAAATCCAGACAAAGCACGTTGTGACGGCCCATCGGCATTGCCACTGGATAAGCTTGAGCCTTTCCTCGCACAAATGAAAGCGTTGGATGATTTGGTGAAAAGTTTCCCGCAGATAGACATCAAATAATCGTGCTAGGCCAGTCATCGACTGGCCTTTTTCTTATCGCTTGGCTGATAAATTACCTATTAGCTGTGAAATAGCGGTAAAAAAGTGAAACGTTTGCCTGTGATCCTATTCGTTTTCAAAGTGTAACTACTCGAGGTTATTGCACCGAGGAATGGATTTTATGGTGATCAATGCAACATAAATTTGAAAACGCTCTGAATGGTTGATCCAGTTACTTTAAACTGTATCAAATTTTATTGGTTGAATACGCTTAACTTGCGGTGAGTGTGCTTTTTCAATCGATAGATATTGGCAGTGGAATCCTATTCGTTCAAAAGGTATGACAATGAAACAACGCCTGATTTTAAAAACCGCGCTAAGCGCAGCAATTCTGGCTACTCTGGCGGGTTGTGCTACTCAGCCAACTCACGAGTGGCAAACGGACAAGAGCTACAAACTGACGGTTTTGCACACCAATGACCATCACGGTCGTTTTTGGCAAAACAAATACGGTGAGTATGGCATGGCTGCCCGTAAAACTCTGATTGATGAGCTACGTGCTGAAATTCAGGCGGAAGGCGGCAGTGTGCTGCTGCTGTCAGGCGGTGACATTAACACAGGTGTACCAGAATCGGATCTCCAAGATGCAGAGCCAGATTTTAAAGGCATGAGCAAAATTGGTTACGACGCGATGGCGCTGGGTAACCACGAGTTTGACAACCCAATCGACGTACTGATGAAACAGAAAGAGTGGGCAAATTTCCCCATGCTTTCTGCCAACATCTACGACAAGAAAACGGGTGAGCGCATGTTTCAGGCTTACCAAATGTTCAACAAACAAGGCATCAAAATTGCGGTTATCGGTCTGACGACGGAAGATACTGCAAAACTGGGTAACCCTGAGTTTATTGGCGGCATCGATTTCCGTGATCCGAAAGAAGAAGCGAAAAAGCTGATTGCGGAACTAAAAGAGACGGAAAAACCGGATCTGATCTTTGCCGTGACGCACATGGGTCACTACGAAGATGGCAAACGCGGCATTAACGCCCCAGGCGATGTTGCTCTTGCGCGTTACCTCAATGAAGGCGATTTGGATATGATCGTGGGCGGCCACTCGCAAGAGCCAGTGTGTATGGAAGCGCCGAATGTGGTGACAAAAAACTACAAACCATCCGATGAGTGTAAGCCTGATCAACAAAACGGCACTTACATTGTTCAAGCGCACGAGTGGGGCAAATACGTTGGCCGTGCTGACTATGAGTTCCTCAATGGTGAGCTGAGAATGGTGAGCTACGATCTGATTCCAGTGAACCTGAAGAAGAAAGTGGATGTGAACGGCAAGAGCCAGCGTGTCTTCATTGAATCCGAAATCAAAGAAGACGACGCGATGCTTGAGTTCCTGCGTCCTTACCAAGAGCAAGGTCAAGCACAGCTGAACGTGAAAATTGCCGAAACCAACGGTAAGTTGGAAGGTGACCGTAACGTAGTACGTTTCAAGCAAACTAACCTAGGCCGTCTGATTGCTGCTGCGCACATGGATCGCGCGAAAGCCGATTTCGCCGTAATGAACTCGGGCGGCGTGCGTGATTCGATTGATGCAGGCCAAGTGACTTACAAAGACGTGCTCACCGTACAGCCATTTGGCAACATCGTGACTTACGTTGACATGAGCGGGAAAGAAGTGCTTGATTACCTGAACGTTGTTGCAACAAAACCCGTTGATTCAGGCGCTTATGCTCAGTTTGCTGGCATTTCAATGACAGTATATAAAGACAAAGTCGCTGACGTATTCATCCGTGGTGAGCAGCTGCGTCTTGACCAAACTTACCGTTTCACTATCCCAAGCTACAACGCGGCAGGTGGTGACGGCTATCCAAAAGTGAGCGATCACCCAGGTTACGTCAATACTGGCTTTGTGGATGCGGAAGTACTGAAAGACTTCATGGAGAAGAACAGCCCAATCGATATCAACAAGTTTGCTCCTGCTGGTGAGATTGTTTACAAGTAATTCTCTCTCAGAAAGAGTTTGACTCAAACTCACTGATCTTTTTTACTAAAAGCGCTGTTTCCCACATCGGGAGCAGCGCTTTTTGTTTGTAGTGGAGAAAACCATGACACCGGCGATCAATCTGGCGAAAAAGAAGAAAATTGCGCACACCATTCACGAATATCAACACGACCCGCGTGCGACCAGCTATGGATTAGAAGCCGCGCAAGTGCTTGGCCAAGATCCTAAGAAAGTATTTAAAACTTTGCTGTTTTGCCTGAATGGAGAAGCGAAAAATCTCGCCGTCGCGATTATTCCTGTTGATCAGAAACTCAACCTCAAGCTTGCCGCCAAAGCGGCCAATGCCAAAAAGGCCGACATGGCCGATCCTGACATTGCACAGAAAATCACTGGTTATGTGGTTGGTGGGATTAGCCCACTTGGACAAAAGAAAGCGTTGCCGACTTTTTTGCACTCTAGTGCTGAGTCACAAAACACTATTTGTGTCAGCGCCGGTAAACGTGGCCTAGAAATTGAGCTGGCACCACAGGATTTACTGGCGCTAACTCGCGGGCAGTTTGCCGAGCTTTGTCTGTGACTCTCAATGAAAAAGGACGCGTTTGCGTCCTTTTCGATCTATCGAGATGATTTGATTCAGTTATTTTTTCAAACTCAAGGTGCCGTTAGAGCGTTTGGCTGGTTTCGCTGCGTTCGGATTATCATAGCGGGTTTTGTTGGCTGTTGAGCTCGGTTTCTTGTCGCGCTCTTGAGCGTGAGCCGCTTTGCCTTCTTGTTGGCCGCGTTTCTGCTGACCTTTTTTTGAGTTTGGCGCATGTCGAAACTCATCGGCATTGTGCCCGCGGAAGGTTTTCGCTTTTTGATTGCGTCTTGCCGTTGAGGCTTGATTTTCTTCGCGACTGTCAAACAGCTTAGCGTCGGTTGCTTTACGGATGCGCTTGCCTTTGGCGAGGCGAGAAACTTCTTCGGTCCCCACGGAATCTTCGCACATTGCCAAGATCTCAGCGACCTCTTGGTCGGTTAAGTAACGCCATTTACCGTTGGGAATACCATCCAACGTGATGTTCATGATGCGTACACGGCGCAGTTTAAACACCTCATAGCCCAGCGCCTCACACATGCGGCGAATTTGCCGATTCAGCCCTTGAGTCAGCACAATACGAAATGAAAACTTGGTTTCTCGTGTCACCTTACATGGCAGGGTTACGGTATCGAGAATATTAACGCCGCTGGACATCGCTTTAATGAACTCGTCGCTGACTGGTTTATCGACTCGCACCACGTACTCTTTCTCGTGGTTATTGCCAGCACGGAGGATTTTGTTGACGATATCGCCGTCGTTGGTGAGGAAGATCAATCCGTCAGACGGTTTATCTAAGCGACCAATTGGGAAAATGCGTTTCTTATGACCGATGAAATCGACAATGTTACCCGGAATGTCTCGTTCGGTGGTACAGGTAATTCCTGTTGGCTTGTTCAGTGCAATATACACTGGGCGTTCTTTGGCTTGCAGTGGGGTGCCATCAACACAAACATCGTCACCAGGCAGGACTTTGGTGCCCATTTCTGGCTGCTGGCCATTAATCGTGACACGGCCTTGTTCAATCAGCTTATCGGCCTCGCGGCGCGAGCAATAACCCGTTTCACTGATGAACTTGTTTAAGCGTTTTGCGTTCTCTTCGGACATATAACTCTCTCAACGTTTCCCAACGGAAATCCAGTATGATCTGCTAGTAGCAGGGGGGCGACAGTGTAGCAGGTTTGGCGTTGATACAAAGCACAATTCCACTTTCAACTGCCGAGTCGTTTCATGTGGCGTTCGCGATTCTCCAGCTTTTTCTCCGCACTTTTTTGTAGCAGCACATAAACCGCGCCTGTTCCACCATGAAAACGCTGCGCACTATGAAAGCATTGGACCTCTTTGATCTGCTTTAACCAAGCGCAGACAAAGCTCTTCATTTTTGCTGGTGGATTGGAAAGCTCGCCACGGCCGTGAGCGATGACCACAGTGCGAATGTCCATCTGCATGCATTGCTTCAGGAAAGATACCAGTTCATCACGAGCTTCCTTGATAGACTTTTTGTGTAGATCAAGGCGGGCTTGCAAAGGATATTTGCCTAAACGTAACTTGCGGTAAACCCCATCTTGTACGCCATCTTGTTTGTACTCAAGGATGTCGTCGGGTTTTAGCATCTCAGCATGGTCAATACTTAAATGTTCTGGATTATCTTGCGCAAGCCAAATCGCGGCTTCTCTTCTGGCGAGTTGGGCTTCTGAAGCGCGATGAACTCTCTTATGTTCGGTGGTGTCGTGGAAAATGGGTTTTACGTCGCCCATCATCTGTTGGAACAGATCAAGATCATCTTCGTGAGACATAACGGCATCTCAATAGCTAACGGAAAGATTGCAGAAGTATACCAACGGAAAAGGCAAAACGATCAAACTGTAAATAAAAAACCGGAACAGGCAGACAACCCATTCCGGTGCGAAGCTTTATACCGATAATAGAGCTTGGCGATATCTAGTGAGGAGATTTGTCGTTCATGACCTTGTAAATGAAGAAACCGCCGTAAAACAGCATCAGACCAAGAGCGCCAAAGATCACTATCATTGAAGATAGCCCCACTGCATTACCAAATAGGAGATCAAGCCAAAAGTCCATAGTTTCCTCCAAGGGTTGAAGACAGGAGCTAAGTTAAAAGTTGGTGGCGATCTGCACACTGATCTGGATCAATTGTGTTGCATAAGTTAACGATATGTTCTAGCAGGTGTGTTTTTGCTCACATTTTATCATTCGCTGCTGTCAGATTGAGCAATCAGTAGTTGAACGGTAAAAAAATTCGTTTTTGCTCTTGCGTCTAGGCCGATTATCCGTAATATAGCCCTCCGTTGGCACGGCAAAGTCCCTGTTAAACATCTCGGTGAATAGCGCAGCTTGGTAGCGCATCTGGTTTGGGACCAGAGGGTCGGGGGTTCGAATCCCTCTTCACCGACCATATTAAGAAAAGGCCCTGCAGAAATGCAGGGCCTTTTTGCAATGTTTTGGTTGTATAGCACGGGGGCTGGAACGCCAGTCCGATGGAAGCCCATCCGCGTCGAATCCTTCTTCACCGACCACTTTTAGAAAGCCTGCTTTTTAGCAGGCTTTCGTCGTTTTACGCTTTTGTAGCCTTCATCAAAGCGCTTTAGTCAAATGCACACTTCGCTTGCTGACTCTGGGTGAGTTGTACTACACGAAAACCTTTTGCTTCCATCAGCTCAAGCAAGTTCTCTTTGCCGACCAAATGTAAGGTGCCGACCACCACAGTGTATTTCCCCGGCTGCTGCTGAGCGCGTTGCTCAAGTTGCTCTGCCCACGCGTGATTGCGATCGGTCATCATGACTTTTTCCAATTGAGGGGAAAGTTCTGACACATCGGCAAATTTGCCAAGGTTTGGCCCATCGCCTTTAGACCAACTTTCGATGAGACAAGAGAGCAGTTGCTCGCCTTCGGCGTACTGTTCAAGAGCGCTAATCAGAAGCTCTTTGCCATCTTGTGGCATGTTTGCCAACAGATTAATTTGAAATTGGACACTTTCAAGCGGGATCAGGGGTAATTGGTGTTGTTTCGCCAGTTCAATCAGATAGTTGTCGACGCCAAGTTCAGCGTGATAGCCGAGTTGTGCGATTTGCGCGATTTGAATCGTCAGTGCGCTTACCCAAGGAGGGGAGAGCCGCACCTGATCCAGAGGTAGATTGAGCATGCGGGCAATCTGCTCAAGTGCTGCTTTCTGCTCTTTATCGAGTACTTGCTCGCTGGTGTAGCGCGGTATCGGATATTGCACCTCACTGCTTTCTGTAAGGTCGGCTTCAATTATCAATCCTTTGCTCGTTGGCAAAAAATGCTCAATCTCTTTGGGTAAGGGGTAGAGTGCTTGGCTGCCGACATGAATTGAACCTGTGATGCGAAACTCGGTCACGCCGTTGGAGACTTGCCACACCAAAGGTTCGCTGAAAGCGGGCAGGCTTAATGTCAGGGCAAGCATGTTCACCCACAGCTTATTTATCATCTTCATCTCTTTTCCTTTGCCTGCGGCAAAATCGTTGATATTGAGTTTTTTGACGGCTTTTGACGAGCCGTAAACTGCGATCCAGTTGGCAAATTTACCTTCAATTTTTTTAAGCCTTTCTTCTAAGACACGCAAATGATGGCACACACTCAGGCTGGATCCGCTATTTATTGGCCATTTTTTGTGATCGAGACAGAGTAAATACACGTCAAAAAATAAGTTACGAATTTAACGTGTAGTTTAACTTATTGATATTGAAGTTTTTATATTTTCTTAGTTGAAGCCTGTTTTGAACTGGATCACCGATTTTGCCGATTAATTTTACGCTTAGAAATAACTCACGTTATGGTGAGCGCATTGTTAGGAGGCCGCGTTTTGCTGTCTCTGTGGGTCAATTTTTTAGGGTAAGTAAGATGTTGAAACAAACTTTAATTGCTGCGTCGGTTATCGCTTCTTTAGCGGGCTGCTCTACATTACAAAGTGATGAGCAAGGTGTCGTCAATTCATTAGCGGATAATTTGGATATTCAATACCAAGTGATGACAAATCATGGCGCGAACGAGGGGCTGGCCTGTGGTGATATGGAGGCCGAATGGGCTTCTTGTAACCGAGTGAATATGACGCTAATGAATCAAGGCGAAGCAGTCAACTCGAAAGATTGGGCGATTTACTTTCACAGCATTCGTCTGATTCTGGATGTTGAGAATGACCAGTTCAAAATCTCTCGCGTCACGGGTGATTTACACAAGCTAGAGCCGACTGAGAAGTTTGATGGTTTTGCCGCGGGTGAAGAGGTTGTACTGCCGCTGATTGGTGAATACTGGACGCTGTTTGAAACCGACTTCATGCCACGTGCTTTCGTTACTGCGCCAAACGCACAGCCAAAGATGATTGCCTCGCTAAACACGGAAGATGTGGCGTCTTTTGTGGCAGGTCTTGAAGGTAACAACCTAAAACGTACGCCAGATGACAACAACCTATTTGCGAGCGCTGTGTCTCGCTTCGAGAAGAACCAAGACCTAGCCAAACAAGATGTATCAACCACCTTGCTACCGACGCCACTGTTTGTGAAAGCAGGCAAGGGCACAGTGGATATCGCGGCGGGCATTGCGCTGCCTAAAGAAGTATTTGATGCGGCGCAATTTACGGCAATTCAAGATCGCGCAGCAGTGGTCGGTGTGAATGTTCGCGGTGATGTTCCGGTTAGCATCACGCTTGTTCCAGCGGACTTCACTGGTGAATTAGCAAAATCGGGTGCTTACGAGATGAGCATCAAAGGCGACGGTATTGCGATTAAAGCGTTTGACCAAGCAGGCGCTTTCTACGCGGTGCAATCTATCTTTGGCCTGATAGATAGCCAACATGCTAATTCTCTACCACAACTGTCGATCAAAGATGCGCCTCGTTTTGCTTACCGTGGCGTGATGGTGGATGTGGCTCGTAACTTCCACTCTAAAGACGCCATTCTTGCTACGCTAGATCAAATGGCGGCGTACAAGATGAACAAACTTCATCTTCACCTAACCGATGATGAAGGTTGGCGTTTGGAAATCCCTGGTCTGCCTGAGCTGACAGAAGTGGGGGCTAATCGCTGTTTCGATGTTGAAGAGAAAATCTGTTTACTGCCTCAGCTTGGCTCGGGTCCAACGTCAGACAACTTTGGTTCTGGCTACTTCAGCAAAGCGGACTACGTGGAAATCCTCAAGTACGCGAAAGCACGTAACATCGAAGTGATTCCAGAAATCGACATGCCAGCCCACGCTCGTGCCGCAGTGGTATCGATGGAAGCGCGTTACGACCGTCTCATGGCAGAAGGGAAAGAAGCACAAGCAAACGAATACCGTCTGATGGATCCTCAAGATACATCGAACGTGACGACCGTTCAGTTCTACGATAAGCAGAGCTTTATCAACCCATGTATGGAATCGTCAACGCGCTTTGTTGACAAGGTAATTTCAGAAGTGGCAGCAATGCACGTAGAAGCGGGCATGTCTCTCTCCACTTGGCACTTTGGGGGTGATGAAGCGAAAAACATCAAGCTGGGTGCTGGTTTCCAAGATGTTAACGCACAAGACAAAGTAAGTTGGAAAGGCACGATTGACCTGTCTAAGCAAGACAAGCCATTTGCACAGTCTCCACAATGTCAGACGCTCATTACCGATGGTACGGTCACTGACTTCGCTCACCTGCCAAGCCATTTTGCTGAACAAGTTTCGAAGATTGTGGCCGAGAAGGGCATTGCAAACTTCCAAGCGTGGCAAGATGGCTTGAAATACAGTGAAGGGCCAGCGGCGTTCGCCACCGAGACGACCCGCGTTAACTTCTGGGATGTCTTGTACTGGGGCGGTACCTCATCCGTGTATGAGTGGGCGAAGAAAGGCTACGACGTGATTGTTTCTAACCCAGATTACGTCTACATGGATATGCCATACGAAGCGGACCCGAAAGAGCGCGGCTACTACTGGGCCACCCGAGCCACAGATACGCGTAAGATGTTCGGCTTTGCGCCCGAGAACATGCCGCAAAACGCGGAAACGTCACTCGATCGTGATGGCAACGGCTTCTCTGGTAAAGGCGATGTCCAAGGTAAGCCGTTCTATGGATTGTCGGCACAGCTTTGGTCTGAGACCGTGCGTAACGATGAACAATATGAGTACATGGTATTCCCTCGCGTACTCGCTGCCGCTGAGCGCGCATGGCACCGCGCGGATTGGGAAAACGACTACAAAGTGGGTGTTGAGTACTCGCAAAACTCTAACCTAGTAGACAAGGCGGCACTAAACCAAGACTACAACCGCTTTGCTAACCTGCTTGGCCAGCGTGAACTGGCGAAACTGGAAAAAGCAGGCATCGACTACCGCCTACCTGTACCGGGTGCGAAAGTCGAAGAGGGTAAGCTAGCTATGAACGTTCAGTTCCCTGGTGTCACGCTTCAATACTCGCTAGATGGTAAAAACTGGCTGACGTACGCAGATGATGCTCGTCCAGCGGTCACTGGCGAAGTGTTCATCCGTTCGGTATCGGCCACTGGAGAGAAAAGCAGCCGCGTAACTAGCGTAAAATAACTCGCTAATGTCGCGTGAGTACAAAACCCAGCTACGGCTGGGTTTTGTTTTTGCCTTTTTCTGCCTAATGTTTGAGATTAGTTTCCCTTGTAGTGGCTGTACTCAAACGCTTGACCTTGTTCGTTAAAGACATAAACCGAGTAACTTTCTTGCTTCTCGCCATACTCCATACCGGGCGAGCCCATCGGCATACCGGGAACCGTCAAGCCTTTCGCATTGCGCGGCGGGTTGGCTAAGAATGTTTTGACATCCTTGGCCGGCACATGGCCTTCGAAAACGTAGCCGTTAATTTCTGCCGTATGGCAGGAGTAAAGTTTGCTGTCTTTGAGACCCAGTTGTTTTTTCACCCTGTTCATGTCGTCATGCAGCACGTCTTTCACCTCAAAGCCGTTATTTTGCATGTGTTTACTCCAATCACTACAGCAGCCGCAATAGGGGGATTTATGGTTGATAACCTCCGTTGCCAGCACATTGGCAGAGAGCGCAGTCAGCATTAGCAGGGTTAGGGATTTGAGTTTCATCATGACCTCTCAGCGTTGGTTGTAGATTTAAAAAGACGTAGTCGATTGGCGTTGCTGACCACGGTAATGGAAGAAAGAGCCATCGCCGCACCCGCGATCACAGGGCTGAGCAAAAAGCCCGACACAGGGTAAAGTACGCCTGCGGCAATAGGAATGCCCAATGAGTTGTACACAAATGCGCCGAATAAATTCTGTTTCATGTTGCGCACCGTCGCTTTGGACAGCTCAATGGCGCTGATGATAGCGATTGGCGATGGGTTGAGCAGCGTCATTTGCGCACTCTCAATCGCTACATCACTGCCGCTGCCCATGGCAATGCCGATGTCGGCTTGCGCCAGTGCCGGAGCATCGTTAATGCCATCGCCCACCATAGCGACGTGGCGTCCTTGCTGTTGCAAGCGTGCGACATGGTCTGCTTTCTCATCGGGCAGCACTCCAGCGATCACTTCATCAATGCCGAGCTCCTTCGCAAGCGCGCTGGCAACATGCAAGTTATCTCCGGTCAGCATCACAGTATGAATGCGCTGCGCTTTTAATGTGGCAATCGCGTTGGCAGCATCGGGTTTGACCGGATCGGCAATAGCCACTAGGCCGATTAATTGGCCGTCTAGTGAGACAGCGACTGTGGTCCAAGCGTTGTGCTGGCAAGTGTTCAGAGCATCTTGCGCTTGGCTAAAATCAACCTTGAGCGATTGCAAATGCGTCACAGAGGCAATGTGTAGGGTCTGTCCTGTGACCACAGCGCGTACCCCTTTTCCGCGCAAGTTTTCAAATTGTTCTAGCGCTTGCGCCGTGGCTTGTTGCGTTTTGGCGTAGTTGACGATCGCTTTGGCCAGCGGATGTTCTGAATGCTGCTCAGCGCTAAGTAGCAACGAAAGCAACGAAGATGCGTCGTGATTGAAGGCAAACAGCTGTTGTACGCTCGGCGCGCCTTGGGTCAGGGTGCCTGTTTTATCAAACACCACAGTATTGATGCGACTGGCCGATTGCAGTACATCGGCATCGCGGATCAAAATGCCCATCTCGGCGGCTTTACCAACACCGACAGTGACAGAGAGCGGCGTGGCTAAACCTAGGGCACACGGGCAAGCGATTATCAGCACTGTCGTCGTGACCACTAACATGTAACTCGCTTTCGGATCTGGGCCAAACACAAACCAGATCGCGGCGGCAAAGAGCGCGATGGCAACCACTACGGGAACAAAAACTGCCGAAATTTCGTCGGCCAATTTGGCCATCGCCGGTTTGCTGCTTTGTGCTTGGCGAACCAGACGAATGATGCGCGCCAGCATAGTGTCTGCGCCTATTCCTGTGGCTTGGATTACTAGGGCACCATCTTGATTCAGTGTGCCAGCCGAGACCTTATCTTGTGCTTGTTTGAAAACCGGAACGGGTTCACCTGTGAGCATGGATTCGTCGAGATACGACTCGCCAGAAATCACCAAACCATCAACGGGGATTTTTTCTCCTGGCTTGATGCGCAGTTTCATCCCTAATTGAATCTGTTTGACAGCGATGGTTTGCTCGCCTTGGTCGGTCACCAAACTTGCGGTTTGAGGCTGAAGGTTTATCAGCGATTGCAGCGATTGAGTTGTACGCGCTTTGGCTTTCGCTTCGATATAGTGTCCTAGTGAAATCAAGCCAACGATCATAGCGCTGGCTTCAAAGTAAACATGACGCGAGGCTTGTGGAAACCAATTTGGAAATAAAACCACCAACATCGAGTAGAGCCAAGCGGCTCCAGTGCCCAATGCAACCAGCGTATCCATGGTCGCGCGTTTGTGCATCAGTGCCTGCCAAGCATTGGTAAAAAAACTCTTGCCCGCGGTGGCAAGCAAGAGCAAACAGGCGAGACCGACCGCACCCCAAGCCACTTGGTCTTGTGTGCTGGTAATCGTCATGCTGCCACCCAGTACGCCCCACAGCATTAAAGGCGCTCCCACCCCAATGCCTGCCAATGCGCTGTTTTGGTGTTTGCGCTGAGTTTGTTGCATCTGCTCGTTCTGTTTTTGCTGAGTGAGTTCAGCGTCAAGCACCACTTCGGCTTGGTAACCCGCTTGCTTAACGGCGGCAACCAAGGCGCTGTGTAAGGCTTCTGTATCTGACTGGGTAAAAACCAGCGCGCTTTGTTCGGCAAGGTTGACCTGAGCTTTGTCGACCTCAGCCACTGAGCTTAAGGCTTTTTCGACAGAAGAGACGCAGCTTGCGCAGGTCATGCCTTGGATCAGTAAATGCAGAGCATGAGCGGAGGACGCGCTCTTTACTTCAGTCTGATGGTCTGGCGCAGAAGAGGGTTGTGTGGGATCGGTGATTTCTAATCCCCGGTTTGCAAACGGCTGCGCCAGATAGCCCAGCGTGGCAATCAAACTCACCACTTCGGCTTCACTTAAGCTGGTGGTGAGGGTGAGCTCATCTTTGCTTGCATCAAAACGCACCACTTCTGCCTGCTGGCTGAGTAGCGTGGTCAGTTTCTTCACGCAGCCACCACAGTTTAATCCTTGCAGAGCAAAGTGATACTGATGCCCGGCTTGGTAACCCAAGGTTTCAATGGTGGCTACGAGGTCGCGCAGTGCCGTCTCGCTTTCTAAAGTAATTTCTGTAGGGGAAAGGGCGGTGATGTTCACGGAGTGTGCCTGATGCAGCGCCTTCTCCACTTTGCGCGCACAGCCCATGCAGTTGAGTCCAGATAAAGGCAGGGTGTAATAGGTCATCTTTTGGTTCCCAACGAAAGAATGTGTTGAACACGATAAACCTTCCCTTAGGGGGAAGGTCAAGCATTCTTTTGGTGAGAAATGAACGCTTGATTTGCCGCGCGAGATACGCGGATTAGGCGAGCGTAGAATGCTATCTCCATGTTGTAGATTCGCTCTGCGGTGGTAAAATGTCGCCACTTTTATCCTTGAACGCGCAGCAATCACCTTGAATGCTGCCTTTTATCCCTAAGGAATTCTGATGACGGTTAAAACTCGTTTTGCTCCTAGCCCAACTGGCTACCTTCACGTTGGTGGTGCGCGCACCGCACTTTACTCTTGGTTGTTCGCAAAAAGCCAAGGTGGTGAATTCGTTCTGCGTATTGAAGATACTGACCTAGAACGTAACTCTCAGGAGGCGGTAGACGCCATCCTTGAAGGTATGCAATGGCTTGGACTGGAATGGAACGAAGGCCCTTACTTCCAGACACAACGTTTTGACCGTTACAACGAAATGGTTGATAAGTTGCTGGCGGAAGATAAAGCCTACAAATGTTACGCTTCTAAAGAGCTGCTGGACGAAGTGCGTGCAGAGCAAGAAGCGAACAAAGAGATGCCTCGTTACGATGCGGATCACCCGAAAATTAAAGCGGTTAACGAAGCGGCAAAAGAGGGCGACCCTTGTGTGATTCGTTTCCGTAACCCAAAATCGGGCAGCGTGGTGTTTGACGATCAAATTCGTGGTCGTATCGAAATCAGCAACAGCCAAATGGACGATCTTATCATTCGTCGTACCGATGGCTCACCAACCTATAACTTCTGTGTGGTAGTAGACGACTGGGACATGGGCATTACGCACGTTATTCGTGGTGAAGACCATATCAACAACACGCCTCGTCAAATTAACATCTATGAAGCTTTGGGCGCGCCAGTACCGACTTTCGCTCACTGTGCCATGATTCTCGGCGACGATGGTGCGAAACTGTCTAAGCGTCATGGTGCGGTCTCGGTTATGCAGTACCGCGACATGGGTTACCTGCCAGTCGCACTGAATAACTACTTAGTGCGTTTGGGGTGGTCTCACGGTGACCAAGAGATCTTCTCACAAGAAGAGATGATCAATCTGTTTAGTCTGAATGCGATTTCAAAATCGGCTTCCGCGTTTAACACCGACAAACTGCTTTGGTTGAACAACCACTACATCAAAACCTCTGAGCCTGAGTACGTCGCTGAGCACCTTCAATGGCACTTAGATCAAAAAGGGATAAATAAAGACAATGGCCCTGCGATCACCGAGGTCATTAAACTGGTTGGTGAACGTTGTAATACACTGGTTGAACTGGCCGATCAAATCGCTTACTTCTACCAAGATTTCGATGCGTTTGACGCAGATGCCGCGAAGAAGCACCTACGTGGTGTGGCAAAAGAGCCGCTGGAGCTTGCCTTGGCGAAAGTGGAGGCTCTGTCTGAGTGGACAACGGAAAACCTACACCAAGTGATTGCGGATGTGTGTGCTGAGCTTGAAATCGGTATGGGTAAAATTGGTATGCCGCTGCGCGTTGCAGTGACTGGCGGTGGTCAGTCGCCATCGGTGGATGCGGTAATGCAACTGATTGGTAAAGAGCGCGTGGTGGCACGTATTAAGATGGCGCTGGCGTCTATCGCTGAGCGTGAAGCCAACGCTCAATAAGAATGGCTCTTCTAAAGCAAACCGCAGCCCAGATGCTGCGGTTTTTTTTGCGCGAAATTGGGCCTTTTTTGAAGTGCAGACCCCTCCATTGCGCACTGACGAACAAGCAATCTTAATGAGGGTTATTTCAAATCAATACTGCTCAGCCGCCCCATAAAAGTCAGGATCTCAAGATTCTCTTTATGAGCATCAAGTAGCGCTTTTTTAGTTTGCGAGTAAGCGGCGAGTTTGCCGTACTTATTGATAGAGCGAACAACGGTTTTGTAGCGATACTCGCCCTGGTCGTTCAGCTCTCGCCATTTAGCGATGTAGCAGGTGTCTCGGTTGTTTGGATCGTTTTGTGTAGGGCTCGGTTTATGAACAATTTTGGGCTCTAAACTGTGAGGCAGGCGCGTCATCAGATGCGGATCTTTAAGGAGACGACGCCAAAATTTGCCCCACATCTCTTTGCCAAGTTCATTGCGCATTTTGAGCGCTTTCTGCAGCGCTTTCTTTTCGCCCATTTTAATAAAGCCGATCGAGCGATGCAGCACGGTATCGTCCGGAGTATGGATGTGGATCTTAAAAGCGGTTCTACCTTTGGAGATAAAACGGTGACCAGTGTTCGTTATCAGATTGCTCTTAGTCATAACTTTAAGTAATAATTCTATTAATATACGTTTAGAGTAAGAAAATATTAGAAATAATTAAAGTAGTAAAAGCCGTGCTAACGCAAAAATTTGTATGGGCATCAGAAAATTGAGGTGGGATATTTTCAAACCGCAAAATAAAAGACTGGTAGCTAGGCTAACCAGTCTTCATTCAATATGGCGCTCCCAACAGGATTTGAACCTGTGACCTGCCCCTTAGGAGGGGGCTGCGCTATCCAGCTGTGCCATGGGAGCAAAGCGTCGATATTCTACTAGATAAACTTCGAGTTTTAAACTTATCCTTTGATTCTAAAGCGGTTTGTGCATCACATCGCCAATTTGAATACTGGAAGCCAAATCGGGCTGATCCACAGTAAGCTCCGCTTCATTTTCGTAAACTCGCGAAACCGTCAGGGTAATGTCACTTTGCGATACCTTGTTACGCGGCAAACCATACTGATCGATGAAGGCGGCAGTATGCCAAAGCTGCAACTTATCGCCTTGGCGTACTCCGTGTATGCGGCCAAGGTCCATCGTCACTGTGTTACCAAATACGGCAACCACTTCCGGCAGGGTAATTTTGCACGATACTTCCGACTCCATGTCGAGCATGATGTTGCGGCTTACGCGCAGCATCATTTCGCCAAAAGTGGAAGCCCAGAAGCGAGCACTACGAGTGTCCACTTGGCTGGTTTTGGCAAAGGGCCATTTGGCTACTTCACGGTAACTTTTCGCATAAATCTCGTTGCCGGTTTTGCCGTCGTAGACTTTCATTTCCAGCGCAAACTGGCGGTTAATGATATCGTCAGCCAGCAATTTTGATTCAATGGTTGCCGTCAGGTCGGTGATTTCGCCCCCAATGATGTATTGAGCACCTGCATCCTGCGCAATCATTTTGATTCGCTCAGGATTGCGCTTGTCTATTGCATAATCGGTGGTGCCGACAGAGACAAAACTTTTTGATTGCTGGTCAAACTGCTTGTTGAGCACTTGGCTGAAATCATCCCCTACCTTATAGATTTGCCCCATCACCGCTTGTTGTGGGGAGAGCAGCTCGACGTTGCCGACGAGTAGCGTCTTTTTGTATTGGCTGACATGGCAACCATTTGCCGACGGATAGATGTCGACTCGGGCTTTAATCTCAACCTTGTTGCCACGTGTGCGCTGAGACTCGATTAAGATGTAGCGTACTTCATGGTTAGTAAACTGGTATTCCGTGCGACCATCTTCTAAATAGGGGCGTAAGTTACTCAGGCTACCTATGTCCGCGCCAGAAAACGTCACCGCTTTATACAAGGCATCTTCCAGAGCGTGTATCCGTGCTACTTCTTCGGAGGAAACAATGGTGGCAACCCCTGTCACCTCGTACCAAGACGCATGAGCTTTGATCGAGGAAACCATCATCAAAGTTATTGAAATAAAACCAAGTATAAGTTTTTTCATTACTGTATTACCAAGTGGGTACAAATATTGCTTTACATTTTTCAGCTGTATTTGGATGTCGTTTTCGTCTTGTTGCAGAGATAGAAAAGCAAAGACTGTTCCAAGATTGTAAACCAGCAGGAATACAAAAGCAGTCTTATTGGACATCTGAGATTATCTGGAGACTAACCCATGAAAAAATGGCTTGTTGTCGCGTCTGTTATGGCCTTGAGCTCATGCGCGTACTCACCGATTTACAACGGTAAAGAACCTTACTCGGGTAGTCAGTTTATGCTGATGGAAAGCCCTCGTCATACCATGGACTTTTTCGTGGAAAGCTTGACGGAAGATTTGATCCTTTCAAATACCAGCGTTTCTGCGCGAACTCCGATCGCCGTTACCTCTTTTGTTGACCTGCAAAATATGGATGCCACCAACTGGTTGGGGAATTCGGTTTCCGAAGGATTTATTTATCAGTTGCAGCGTCGTGGTTTTAAAGTGGTGGATTTCAAAACCACAGGTTCCATTCAGGTTACCCAGCAGGGCGATTTTGCTTTAAGTCGTGATTGGAAAGATTTAGCGCAAGAGCAAGAGATTCAATACGTATTGACGGGCACGATGTTGCGCCAAGAAGGCGGTGTGTTAGTCAATGCTCGTGTGGTCGGCATGCAAACACGAGTGGTGGTGGCTTCGGCGCAAGGTTTCCTCCCTGCGGATCGAATTGGCCGCGACTTAGATACGCTAAACAGTATTCGTACTCAAGATGGTGTGATTATTCGCTCCGATCCAACGATCCGTCAGCCTTACACGGTTATCTTGCGTCCATAGGAGTTGGTAATGAAAAAGTTCTTATTTCTCTTGGCTGCTTTTTTGCTTAGTGCTTGTCAGCCATTGCAACAAATTCGTCAGGAAGAGATTTTGGTGGCCGTTGGTTACGCCAGCATCAGTGAACAAACCGGACGAAATGACGAAGAAAAGCGCGTGCGCGCGATGAGAGCTTCAAAAATTGATGCATACCGCGAGCTGGCCGAGCAAGTGTATGGCATGCGTGTCAGTGGTCGAGCGCAGTTGGAGGACCAACGACTTGGTGTCGAGAACACGTCTGGCGCGGTCGATGGGGTGATACGCGGAGCAGAGGTAGTGCGCAGTTACCCTGTTGGGGATAGTTATGTCACTGAACTGCGCTTAGACATCCGTAAAATGGACAAATTGCGTGACTACGGTGAAGTGCAACAAGTGCCGGAGAAACGTCAGCAAACACTTTTCTAGACCACCCAATACAGATAAGCAGCAGATAATCTCTACTCAGGCGGCCCATTCATGGGTCGCTTTTTTTTTGCTTAGTCAGTATTAATAAAACAAGGTCAGTATGGATAAAACAAGCGGTGCAAGACGAATAGCAACGGGAGTTGATAATCGGGGCATCAAGGAGTGCGACGAGAAACATCAATTATTACAAATAACTTTAGGCTTTGATATTGGTACCCAAAGTTGAAATGGTATGGGTTTTACCGCCAGCGTTATAAGTCATGCCGACTTTTCCGTGGCTTTGCTGAAGCATATTGTTGAGTTTGTTAAAACTGGATTGTGCTCGATTAAGTGCATCGCCATTGATCTGATTGATTTGCTGGCAATCAAGAATGATCGATTGAATACTGGCGACCTTTTCTTTCAATTGAGGATCTTCGGTAAGTTGCTTGACGTGCGGGTGAGAGGCAATGCGATGGTCGGTTTGTTGTAGTCGACCAATGAGCGTCATTTTTTCTTTGGCAATTTTCTCAATATCAACAGATACACGGCTAGCAATCACCTTGCTTTCCTGTTCCAACAATAAAGAGAGAGCTTTAGCACTTTCGTATTGAAATTCCACTAAATCAACTAAAGCAGCCATGATTACCTACCTTGACTACGCTTTGATACGATCAGCCAGTTCGTTTTCAAATTTCATCATATTATCAGCCAGCTTTTCAGGATCGACTTTGTAAGAGCCGTTTGCAATGGCTTCTTTGATCGCGGCAACTTTTGCAGCATCAAATGCTGGTTTGGCGGCCATATCCTGATGGAGTTGTCCGATATCGCGACTTTGTTGACTCAGCGACACGGCGTCTTGTGCAACAGGACTCTTTTTCGCTTCGGTGCGTGTCTCCGCCAACGAGCTAGAGTCTGTACGTGCAGCGCTACGACTGTTCGTCGTCATCACTTGCCCTGAACGTATGTTATCGATACTTGCCATATATAAACCTTAATTACGAAGTAATTGAACTCGTACACACAGTATCGACACACCCAGCCAATACTTTAGAAAAAAATTTGCCTTTTGTTTAACTAGCAGGAATCGGGCCTGAATTCAACCGCGTTTATCATACCACTTCGGCGAGTTAAGGCACGAAAAGGTTAGAACTGAACCGTAACTTCGGCAATGCCACTGACAATACCCTCGATTATACGTTGTGACTTGTCATTTTTCACTCTGACCTGTTCACCTGCCGCGCCATCTTGTAATGCGGTCCCCTGAGTTGTGATGACCATCCCATCTTGGCTGGCCTTGATAATCACCTTTTCATTGCGACAGACCACACAGACGTCACCTCGTTCTATCACGTCTCCCAAGCGAATCGTGCGTTTGACTTTCGCACCAACCACTTGTGAGCTTTCGGCAAAGCCTTCTTTACGAAAGCGCTGCAACTCGATCATCTCATGGTTTACATCGCCAAGGGAGATAACCTCTCCTCGGGCAAGGGTTCGCGTGGCAACCACCATAGGAATAGCGATAGACAAACGGACAGGGACATACACTTGCCAATCGTCTGGAGGGCATTCGACCAGCACATTAATGTTGCTGCGGTTGGCGTTATCTGAGTTAGCACTTGTACTCAAAGCAACCGGGCAATCGGTGGCTTTTATTCTACTATCAATATTAGCGGCACTCACTGACAGCTCACCACCAGGGGGCTGTTCCACGTTGGCTAAAATGTGCTCTTCCGCCGCTAACTGTATCTGTTTTATTTGATTTTCTGTGGCTGCATGAGCAAAAAAACTAAACAAAGTTAGCAAAATGCCGATAGACTTAGCGTAACTTTTGAAGAAAGCTCTACACTTAGAGATGGTAAATGAATATAAACAAGTATTAGAGTGTGCCATTCTGTTTCTCTGGTGTTATACAGCTGTAATTTTAGAGTATCACTTTTAATCGAAAAGTTTGAGTTTGAGATGGAGATGAGCTTATGACGGGTATTCTTGATTCTGTGAATCAGCGTACGCAACTCGTCGGTCAGAATCGATTGGAATTGTTGACCTTTCGTTTAATGGGCCGCCAGCGTTATGGTATTAACGTATTTAAAGTAAAAGAAGTCCTGCAATGCCCTAAGCTTACTTCAATGCCAAATCTGCACCGTTTAGTTAAAGGTGTCGCTCATATCCGTGGCCATACGGTTTCTGTCATCGATTTGAGTTTGGCGATTGGTGGCCGGCCAACAACCGACATCGACAAGTGTTTTGTCGTTATCGCTGAGTTCAACCGAACGATTCAAGCGTTTTTGGTTACTTCGGTTGAGCGCATCATTAACATGCACTGGGAAGCGATTCTGCCACCGCCAGAAGGGGCAGGTAGAGCAAACTACCTGACCGCAGTCACCAACATTGACAATGAACTGGTTGAAATTCTCGACGTTGAAAAAATCCTTGCAGAAATTGCGCCAGTTGATGAAACCATGGATTCTTCTATCGGTGAAGAGATCGCCAAAGTAGAGACGGAAAAAGCGCTGGTTCGTCGCATCTTGATCGCCGATGACTCTACGGTTGCGCGTAAACAGGTGGAGCGTGCGATCACCAATATCGGCTTTGACTGTGTCTCGGTGAAAGACGGCAAAGAAGCGTATGATAAGTTGTTAGAAATGGCAGCTGAAGGACCAATTCGAGACCAAATTTCTCTGGTGATCTCTGACATTGAGATGCCAGAAATGGACGGCTACACGCTGACGGCAGAAATTCGCCGCAATGCGGATTTGAAAGATTTGTATGTTATTCTTCACTCGTCACTGAGCGGCGTTTTTAACCAAGCGATGGTGGAGAGAGTGGGTGCAAATGCGTTTATCGCGAAATTTAACCCAGATGAACTTGGGAATGCGGTTAAAACTGCACTAACAAAATAAAAGAGACATTAATGACTGCTATTACAATCAGTGATCAAGAGTATCGCGACTTCAGCCGTTTTTTGGAATCTCAGTGTGGTATCGTGCTGGGCGACAGCAAGCAGTATTTGGTACGCAGTCGTCTTAGCCCGTTAGTAACCAAATTTAAGCTCGCTTCGTTGTCTGATTTGTTGAGAGACGTCGTCACGGGGCGTAACCGAGAACTACGTGTTGCCGCCGTTGATGCAATGACAACCAACGAAACTCTGTGGTTTAGGGACACCTATCCGTTTACTGTTTTGGCGGAAAAACTTTTACCTGAGATTGCGGCAAACAAACGTCCGATAAAAATTTGGTCTGCCGCCAGTTCATCAGGACAAGAACCGTATTCTATGGCAATGACGGTGCTGGAAACACAGCAACGTAAGCCAGGTATGCTGCCAAGTGTGTCGATTACGGCAACTGATATCTCAGCCAGCATGTTGGACATGTGTCGGGCTGGGATATACGATAATCTGGCCTTGGGGCGTGGGTTGTCCCCAGAACGCCGTCGCACCTTTTTTGAAGACACGGGCGATGGCCGCATGAAGGTCAAAGACAACGTTAAGCGCTTGGTTAATTTTCGCCCGCAAAATTTAATGGACAGCTACGCCTTGTTGGGTAAGTTCGACATTATTTTTTGCCGTAACGTGTTGATTTATTTTTCGCCGGATATGAAATCGAAAGTGTTGAACCAAATGGCGAACAGTTTGAACCCCGGTGGCTACTTGTTGCTTGGTGCTTCGGAGTCGTTGACAGGTTTAACTGACCGGTTTGAAATGGTTCGCTGTAACCCTGGCATCATCTACAAATTGAAATAGTGGAAACCTTTTATTTTCCTTAGCAAACTAGCCTGACCTGTTGTCAGGCTTTTTATTTGCCCTTTCTCTGTTTTTTCTCTCTCCCCTTTTCTTGAGCCTGTATCCGTCTGCGTATATCTTTAGCTTAAGTCTGGGTATGCGGAACTACGACATTCCATCTGCATACTTGGCTTAGTAATTGCTAACTTTTCCATGGACTGAATAAATTTAAATTGCACGCATTGGCACGCTCTTTGCTTTTATTTGGTTAGTAACGGTCAGTTCTGTTTGTAGAGGCGCATATGGCTATCTCCTTTGACAATGCACTAGGCATCCACCAGTACACGGTGGGAGTACGTGAACGCAATGCCGAGGTTATCTCGACCAACATTGCGCAAGCGAACACGCCAGGATACAAAGCAAGAGGTTTAGACTTTGCGAAGGAGTTACAGGCGGCAAGTTCGGGGGCAAGCATTGGTCTTAGCCGAACGGACAGTCGGCATATTCCTGCCACTACAACGGTGATGGGGGAAAAACTTTATCGCCTTCCGACCCAACCGGACACCGGAGATGGCAACACGGTGGATTTGGATTTAGAGCGTAACCTGTTTATGCAAAACCAGATTCGCCATCAAGCCTCACTGGATTTTCTGGGTGGCAAATTCAAGAACTTAACCAAAGCGCTTAAAGGAGGTAACTAGATGAGCTTATTCAATGTGTTCAATGTAACTGGTTCTGCAATGAGTGCTGAGTCCGTTCGTCTAAATACCACTTCAAGCAACTTGGCCAACGCCGACAGTGTCAGCAGCTCTGCAAAAGACACTTATAAAGCGCGCCATGCTGTGTTTGGCGCTGAGTTAAGTAATGCCATGTATAACCGTGGCGATACAGTGCCAGTACAAGTACTCGGTATTGTGGAAAGTGATAAACCGTTGACCGCGGAATATAACCCTGAACATCCATTGGCAAATGATGAAGGTTACATTTACAAACCGAACGTCAATGTCATGGAAGAAATGGCCAATATGATTTCTGCCTCCCGTTCATACCAAACGAATGTTCAGGTAGCAGATGCGAGTAAACAAATGCTGCTGCGTACGCTGCAGATGGGTCAATAAGGATAAGGAGTTAACGTATGGCCGGAATCAATAACGTTGGTCAAAGCGGCTTGTCCTATATCGACCAGCTTAAGAGTTTGCAAGAGAGCAAAAAGCCGACGGCAACAACGGGTAAACAGGATCTTAAACAAGAGGACTTTTTATCCTTGCTGACTAAGCAATTGGCTCAACAGGACCCTTTTAAGCCGGTTAGTAATGACCAGATGATTGCGCAAATGGCTTCATTTGCGACAGTTGATGGCATTGGCAAGATGAACACTCAGTTTGAGAGTCTCAACTCGTCAATGACGTCCAACCAAGCATTGCAAGCGTCTTCTTTAGTGGGGCGTGATGTGTTGGTGCCAGGCGCGGCGGGTATGAAGCAGGAAGAGGCAGGCATGCCTGCCATGGTCAAACTACCACAAGCCATGGATAACGTGATTGTGCGAGTGGAAAACGAGATTGGCCAGTTAATTCGTACCTTTGAGGTGGGGGCGAAACCTGCGGGTGATAACCGTGTCGAATGGGACGGTAAAGATGAAAACGGTAATCCATTGCCGGCTGGCAAATACAAAGTGAAAGCATCCGGTTTGCTGGATGGTCAGGCGACTGACTTCCCGGTTTCAACCTATGCCAACGTGAACAGTGTTCTGCTGGGTAAAGGCGATGGTAACGTACTGCTCAATCTGGCTGGCTTTGATTCGCCAGTTCGACTTGCTGAAGTACTAGAAGTTGGCAAAGCGTAATTTACGCTGGCTGGATTAAGGAGATTTTGGAATGTCATATGTATCTTTAAGCGGTTTGTCCGCAGCTCAGTTAGATCTGAACACCACGAGTAACAACATTGCCAACGCCAACACATACGGCTTTAAGGAATCGCGTGCTGAGTTTGGCGATGTCTACTCAAATTCTCTGTTTACCAATGCGAAAACCACCCCAGGTGGTGGTGTTCAGGCAAACCAAGTGGCGCAGCAGTTCCATGAGGGTTCCAGTGTTTACACTAATAACCCAATGGATTTGCGTATTAGCGGTACGGGTTTCTTTGCGGTGGCAAAAGACAGAATGGTGCCGAATCAGAACGAGTTAACCCGTAACGGTGCTTTTCACCTCAACAAGAACAACTACATGGTCACGGCAAATGATGAATATTTGCTGGGCTATCAGGTTGATCCTGCGAGTGGCGATGTCACCTCGTACGAACCACAACCTATTAACATTCCGGCGGAATTTGGCAAACCAAAGCAGACGGCAAATGTGACGGTTGGAGTGAACTTGCCAGCAAGTGGTGCACTTAAAGATCCTCTCGCGTTTAACTTTGAGGATCCTGATACTTATAACCGTTCAACGTCTTCAACCATTTATGACTCTATGGGCCAGTCGTACAAACTGACGACTTACTACCTGAAAGATCAGACTCAACCGAATACTTGGCAAACCTACTACACGGTAACGGATAGCCAAGGTGAGAAGCCAGTCAACATCACTGGTGGTGATGCCACTAACGCAACGGGTCATGTCGGGCACACGATTAAGTTCAATAATGATGGCACGCTTGCTAGCTTAAACAATGGGCAGCCGATTGTGACTGACCAACTCGGTGCGGGCGTTAACCCCATTGATATGAATGGTGGCGATCCGACGCAAGTGCTGAACTTTGACCTCAACTCTTCCACCCAGTTTGCCGCTCCGTTTGAGCTGACTAAGTTTGACGAAGATGGCGCGACAACGGGTTTCTTAACCAAAGTGGACTTTGATGAAAGTGGCAGTATCTACGGCACTTATTCAAATGGTGAGAGTGTTACCTTAGGTCGAGTGGCGTTAGTTCGTGTACCGAATGAGCAAGGTTTGGACAAAAAAGGTGGCACACAGTGGAACTCTACCAACAACTCCGGGGATAAAATCTGGGGTGAATCGAACAAAGGTTCATTTGGTACCGTTTCTAGTGGTTCTTTGGAGCAGTCCAACATCGATATGACGCAAGAATTAGTGGATCTGATTTCAGCTCAGCGTAACTTCCAAGCAAACTCACGTGCGCTTGAAGTGCACAACCAGTTGCAACAGAATATCTTGCAGATTCGTTAATCGTTTTATTCATGACATTCATCTGGTGCTTAACCTGGACGACCTCACCCAGGTTAAGCCTTGTTTCTTCTCTACCCCTTAACCATCATCTCGATTGCCTCTTGCTTGCCGCCCGGCATGCCGCTGAGTGATTTTCCTACTCATGTGTTTGCCTCTCGCTTACATTTCTAAGTCATCCATTTGATATTTAAATGAAAAATAAATTGGCATGATGATTGCTTTTCTGATCCTAGAATTCGATTTCAGGAGCAGATTATGGATCGTGCACTCTTTCTAGCCATGAGCGGCGCTAAACAAAATATGCAAGCGTTGCAACTGCGTGCCAACAACCTAGCAAACGTCAGTACCACTGGCTTTCGTGCCGATTTGGCACAAGCTCGGTCAATGCAAGCGTATGGCGAAGGCTTACCGACTCGTGTATTTAGCATGACGGAGCGTCCAGGACATAATTTTGCTCAGGGCAGTGTGATCACCACAGGTCGTGATATGGACATCACCGTTGAAGGTGATGGCTGGATTGCGGTCATGGACAAAATTGGCAAAGAGGGGTTGACCCGCAACGGCAATCTGAAAGTAGATCAAAATGGTTTACTGACCAATGCCAACGGGCATCTGGTGCTTGGTGAAGGCGGAGCACCGATCACGATTCCCTTACCGATCAGTAAGATCGAAATTGGCAGAGATGGCACCATTTCTGTGTTGCCGCAAGGCGCGCCTGCCGAAGAAATGGAACAGATCGACCGCGTTAAGCTTGTCAAAACCGACAACAGCACGCTGTTTAAAGATACCAACGGACTGTTCCGTCACAAAGATCCCAATCAAGCGTACGACGCCGATGCCACCGTACAGATCATGACTGGTGCGATTGAAGGCAGCAACGTGAATGCCGTCGGCGAGATGACCGCGCTGATTGACCTGCAAAGACAATTCGAAATGCAGGTGAAAATGATGAGCACGGCAGAAGAGCTGGACAAAGCGTCCGATTCACTGCTTCGTATGAGCTAACAGAGTAAGGGTTAAATTATGCATCCGGCACTATGGGTAAGTAAGACAGGGCTCGACGCTCAGCAAACCAACATTGCAACCATTTCAAACAACCTAGCTAACGCCTCAACCATCGGTTTTAAAAAAGGCCGCGCGGTGTTTGAAGATCTGTTCTATCAAAACATCAACCAGCCTGGTGGCCAATCGTCACAAAATACGGAACTGCCAAGCGGCCTGATGCTTGGTGCGGGTTCGAAAGTGGTGGCAACGCAAAAAGTGCACACCCACGGCAATGCGCAAACGACAACCAACGCACTGGATTTGATGGTGGAAGGGGATGGCTTTTTCCAAATCACCATGCCAGACGGCAATATTGGCTATACCCGTAATGGCCAGTTTACTCTCAATGGTGAAGGGGTGGTGGTCACTTCAGGTTCGGGTTACCCGCTTGAACCAGAAATCGTCATTCCTGAAGATGCTATCTCCATTACGGTCGGTACCGATGGTGAAGTGTCAGTGCGAATCCGTGGTCAGCAAGATAACCAAGTTGTGGGCCAGATAACCATCACCGATTTTGTCAACCCGGGTGGTTTAGAGCCGATTGGGCAGAACCTTTACTTACCTACAGGCGCAAGTGGTGATCCGCAAGAAGGGGTTCCAGGCTTGGATGGTTTAGGCGAAGTGCGTCAGTCAATGTTGGAAACCTCGAACGTTAATGTGACGGAAGAGCTGGTGAATATGATCGAAGCACAACGCGTCTACGAGATGAACTCAAAAGTGATCTCGTCAGTCGACAAGATGATGAGCTTCGTTAACCAACAGTTGTAATCGTACTTAGCTTGAGATGAACCTGAGGGAGAGTGCTATGAAACGCTTAAGTCTGATTGCATTAGTGGCAGTGATGAGCGGTTGTACGATGTTAGAACCGATCGAAACCAGCGAAGTGAGCCAAGCCACGACCGTCGTGGATGCGGTTGAAGGTGACAAATCGAAAGACCAAAGCACGGGTATTGTGGATACCTTGCGTGGTCGTAGCGATCCAGTCGCTGGTGACCCGGCTTGGGCGCCCATCCACCCTAATCAAAAGCCCGAGCATTATGCCGCGGCTACGGGATCTCTGTTTAGCGCCGATCACATCTCCGATCTGTATGATGACTCCAAACCACGTGGTCTTGGCGACATTATTACCGTGCTGTTAGATGAAACCACCAATGCGTCGAAAAGTGCCAATGCCGGATTATCAAAAAGTAATGATGCCAGCATGGATCCTTTGCAAGTGGGCGGGCAAGAGCTGAAAATTGATGGCAAATACAACTTTTCCTACAACTTGAGCAATGCTAACAGCTTTACTGGTGACGCTTCTGCCAATCAGAGTAACAGCATCAGTGGTTCGATCACGGTCGAAGTGATTGAAGTGCTGGCAAACGGCAATCTCGTTATCCGTGGCGAGAAGTGGCTAACTCTCAATACGGGCGACGAGTACATTCGTCTTAGCGGTACCATTCGTCCCGACGATATCGCTTTTGACAACACAATTGCGTCAAACCGCGTCTCTAACGCAAGAATCCAATACTCTGGAACTGGAACGCAGCAGGATATGCAGCAACCTGGATTCTTGGCACGATTCTTTAATGTCTCTCTGTAAGTGGCAAACCAGTGGCAATTGAACATGGCCAGTGGTTGAGAGAGGAAGGTAAGTTAAGATGAAAAAATTCACCCTGATACTAATCAGTCTATTTATGACGGTGACTTCGGCACAAGCGGCGCGCATCAAAGATGTCTCCCAGGTCGCGGGGGTAAGAAGTAACCAACTGGTGGGCTATGGCCTAGTATCTGGCTTGCCGGGCACTGGGGAGTCGACACCGTTTACCGAACAGAGCTTTAACGCCATGTTGCAAAACTTCGGCATTCAATTACCCGCGGGCACCAAGCCGAAGATCAAAAACGTTGCCGCCGTGATGGTTACCGCGGAACTGCCACCTTTCTCAAAACCTGGGCAACAAATCGACATTACCGTCTCATCGATCGGCAGTGCCAAAAGTTTGCGCGGCGGCACTCTACTGCAAACCTTCCTCAAAGGCTTAGATGGGCAAGTCTATGCCGTTGCACAAGGCAACTTAGTGGTCAGTGGTTTTAGTGCAGAAGGGGCCGACGGTTCGAAAATAGTCGGCAATAACCCGACTGTTGGTATCATCTCCAGCGGCGCAATGGTTGAACGTGAAGTGCCTACGCCGTTTGGTCGCGGTGACTTTATCACCTTTAACCTACTCGAATCCGATTTCACCACCGCGCAGCGTATGGCCGATGCGGTCAATAACTTCCTAGGCCCTCAAATGGCCTCTGCAGTGGATGCCACATCGGTGCGAGTTCGTGCGCCACGTGACATCAGCCAGCGCGTTGCTTTTCTTTCTGCGATCGAGAACTTAGAGTTTGACCCAGCAGATGGTGCAGCAAAAATCATTGTTAACTCGCGCACTGGCACCATTGTGGTTGGTAAGCATGTGCGTTTGAAGCCAGCGGCAGTGACGCACGGCGGCATGACGGTGGCCATCAAAGAGAATCTGAGCGTCAGTCAACCCAATTCCTTTGCTGGTGGTGAGACAGTCGTGGTGCCGAATTCCGATATTTCGGTCACCGAAGAAGAAGGCAAAATGTTCAAGTTTGAACCGGGACTGACACTGGACGACTTAGTTCGTGCGGTCAATCAGGTTGGCGCAGCCCCTTCGGATCTAATGGCGATTTTGCAAGCGCTTAAGCAAGCAGGTGCCATTGAAGGACAACTGATCATCATCTGATGGTTCGGGGAGGCAAACATGATCAACAACGCAAATGACATCGGTTTTATTCACGACGTCAGCAGCCTAGATAAGCTACGCCAACAAGCGGTTGGTGGTGATGAGGCGCATGAACAGGAAGCGCTGAAAGCGGCGGCCAAACAGTTTGAATCGATTTTCACCTCGATGCTGTTTAAATCCATGCGGGATGCCAATGCGGGCTTTGAGTCGGAGCTGATGAATAGCCAGAATGAGCAGTTCTATCGCCAGATGTTGGACGAACAGATGGCCAGCGAACTGAGTTCATCCGGATCATTGGGTTTAGCGGACATGATTGTTGCCCAGCTGAGCGCGAACAAAGGCGTGGATAAAAACGAGCTGGCGATGCGAGAAGCCGGCAAAGAAGCGCCATTGAGAATGCCTGTCAATACCAGCAAAGCGCGTGAGATTGAGCAACGCTTAATCGAATCGGGTGAACTGAGTCGCAAAGAGACGGCTCGCTTTGATTCACCAGAGTCGTTCGTTCAGTCGATGCGTCCTTATGCTGAGCGCGCCGCCAAAACCTTGGGCGTAGAACCTAGTTTACTGTTAGCGCAAGCGGCGCTAGAAACGGGATGGGGGCAGAAGGTAGTGAAAAATGCCCGTAACAGCAGTAATAACCTGTTCAACATTAAGGCGGATCGCAGTTGGCAAGGTGAGCAAGTGCGCACGCAAACACTGGAGTTCCATGACAATACGCCAGTGAAAGAGACCGCGTCCTTCCGCGCTTATAACTCGTTTGCTGACAGCTTCAACGATTATGTGGCGTTCCTCAATCAGAACCCTCGTTATCAAGTGGCTTTGCAGCACAATGGCGACTCTGAAGCGTTCATCCGTGGTATTCACCGGGCCGGATACGCGACCGATCCTGATTACGCTGAGAAGGTACTCAGCGTAAAAGAACGGATTGAAAACATGTAAGTTCCACGCAAGGGCCTGAGTAAAATCAGGCCCTTATTCTTTGTGTAAACAGCGTTTTTCTCTATTGGCATACCTTTTGCTTTATTGTGTTCAGGTACTCAGTTTTTACTGATTTGATTGAGTTTTTGGGGGCACGTATGGCGTCGGATCTTCTGAATGTAGGTACTCAGAGCGTACTTACGGCTCAGAGACAGTTAAACACCACCGGTCATAACATTTCTAATGTCAATACAGAAGGTTATAGCCGTCAGTCTGTGGTTCAGGCGACCAACGATCCGCGTCAATTTGGTGGTTCAACGTTTGGTATGGGCGTGCATGTGGAAAATGTTCGCCGCTCGTGGGACCAATTTGCCGTCAATGAACTGAATCTCTCAGCCACTAACTATGCCAACAAGAGCGACATCGAAGCCAACTTAGAGATGCTCTCCGGTATGCTCTCTTCTGTGGCCTCAAAGAAAATTCCAGAAAACCTCAATGAATGGTTTGATGCCCTAAAAACGTTGGCAGACAGCCCAAACGACATTGGTGCGCGTAAAGTATTGCTTGAAAAAGCGAGAATTATTGCCGAAACGGTGAACGGTTTTCACGAAACGGTGCGCCAGCAGTATGATGTAACCAATAAAAAGCTGGATATGGGCATCGAGCGCATCAACCAGATCGCAGTGGAAATTCGTGACATTCATCGCTTAATGATGCGCACCCCCGGGCCGCATAACGACTTGATGGACCAACATGAAAAATTGGTTAAAGAGTTGTCTGAGTACACCAAAGTCACCGTCACGCCACGCTCTAATGCGGAAGGTTTCAATATTCATATCGGTAACGGCCACACTTTGGTCTCGGGTACGGAAGCAAGTCAGCTTAAGATGATTGGCGGCTACCCAGACGTTCATCAACGCCGTCTGGCCATCTACGAAGGTAATTCGCTCAAACCGATTAAAAGTGTTGCCTTAGACGGCAAACTCGGCGCCATGCTGGATATGCGTGACAATCAGATCCCCCATGTTATGGATGAACTGGGCAGAATGGCGGCTGCATTTTCTAATGAAGTCAACTTGTTACAAAAACAAGGCTTGGATTTACGTGGAAATATTGGTGGGCTGATTTTTACCGATGTCAACTCGGAGTTAATTGCCAAATCGCGCGCGGTTGCTGCGCCGGATTCAACGGCTGAAGTCGCCGTCTTCATCAATGACATTGCCGCCTTACAGGGCGGCGAGTATGCCCTGCGCTATGATGGTAGTAACTACACCGTGACCAAGCCATCTGGTGAAACCGTTGCCGTGTCGCTCGACTCAGCCAAGTCCGCTTTCTATCTGGACGGCATGCGGGTTGAAGTGCGCAACGAACCGAAATCGGGCGAAAAGATTCTCCTGCGGCCGACACGAAATTCGGCGGCGCAGATGAAGGTGGAAACCAATGACGCCAACACCATTGCCGCGCAGAGCTACGAAGCGTCCACCACTTTTGCCCAAGGCACCGCTCAGTTCAACATTCTGGCTGCGGGTGACTTGCGTGAATTTGAAGTGATTGTATCGCCTAAAGGTGACCAATTTGCTGTGATTGACACCAAAGGCAACGTGGTGCGCAGCCCTGCGCCTTATCCACCAGAAGGGCCGATTTCCGTGGCGCTGCCTTCTAACCATCCTAGCTACAAAGACGGCAAGGAGACGGTGTTTGAGTTGACCTCCGGTGCGCTGGCAAACGATAAGTTCACGGCAAACCTTGTCCCCTCGGATGGCGATAACGGCAATTTGCGGAAAATGCAGCAAATTCAGTTGGATAAAAAAATGGACGGCAATAAGTCGACCATTTTGGATGTGTATCACAACCTCAATACCAACGTCGGATTACGCAACTCAACGGCGACGCGCCTAGCGAACATAGCCCAGCATGAGAATGAAGCGGCACAAGAGAGAGTGGCGGCGATTTCTGGGGTCAACTTGGATGAAGAAGCGTCCAACATGATGCGTTTTCAGCAAGCCTACATGGCGTCGTCCCGCATCATGCAGGCCGCCAACGATACCTTTAACACCATTTTGCAATTGCGATAGAGAGGAGACGGTAGATGATTTCACGTATTGCCAGCTTCCATAACTATCAGTCCGTTCAGAATGACTTGCGCCGAATGGAAAATAAAATCCATCACAATCAAGCGCAACTGGCTTCGGGCAAAAAGTTGCTCTCGCCGAGCGATGATCCGCTGGCGACGCACTACATTCAAAATATCGGTCAGCAAGCTGAGCAACTAAAACAGTATTTAGACGCGATTGTGCTGGTGCGCAACCGCCTAGAACAGCATGAAGTGAATGTGGCAAACCAAGAGCAGTTTGCCGATGAAGCCAAACGCACGGTAATGGAAATGATTAACGGTGCTTTGTCGCCGGAAGATCGAATGGCCAAAAAACGTGAAATAGAGGAACTGGCAAACAATTTCCTCTATCTGGCAAACGCACAGGATGAATCCGGCAACTACACCTTTGCCGGAACCAAATCGAAAACCCAGCCTTTTTTCCGCGATTACGATGGCAGCGTCACCTATTCCGGTGACGACTATCAGCGCAAAATGCGTATTTCGGCCAGTTTAGAAATGGCGATGAACGATCCGGGCAGCAAGTTGTTTATGGATATCCCGAACCCATTTGGTGATTACGAACCCGAATACCAGCTGCAAAATGCCTCTGAACTGCTACTCGATAAAGCAGTTAATGAGGACTATTTCGACAAGTCGACTTATCGTGTCACTTTTGTCGATATGAGTAATGGCAAATGGGGCTATCAGTTGGAGAAAGATGGCAGCGTGGTGGCCGCCGATGAGTTTAACGCCAGCACTGGGATCAAATACAACGATTTGACGATTGATTTGCGTGGGCAAATCAAACGGGGAGATGTGATCGAGCTTAAACCTCGTGAACATTTCTCGATTTTTGACAGTTTTAAAAATGCGGCGAAGTATTCCGACGCCCCAGTCTCGGATGCCAACGCAACAGCGAAGTTGCATCAGGTGACTGAGGAGTTTCATGCGGCTTTCATCCATTTAAACAAAGCCCGTACTGATATTGGTGCGCGCCTCAGTACCTTGGATATCCAAGAGCAGCAGCATGAAGACTTCAATTTATCTCTGAGCAAAGCTAAGAGTAACTTTGAAGATTTGGACTACTCCAAAGCAATTATTGAGTTCAATGAGAATTCCAGAGCATTGCAAGCTTCGCAGCTCGCGTTTGGTAAAACCAAAGATCTGACTCTGTTTAACTACTTATAAATGTTCAATATAAGTCGTAGCTGATTCGTTTTTCCGCCTCGATTGATGCCTTATGTGCCAAGCCTTAAGCGCGGATAGAGATGGAATAAGATTGCCGCTTTGAAGTTCGCCTTTAAAAACGGCAAAGCGGCAAGGTGGCAAAGCTGAATGGCAACACAAAGATAAGTGCCAAAGGACAAAGAGCGTCTTATTTTTATTTATTTAACTGTTTGTTTTAAATGAATTTAAAAAATTAAGATGACGAGATGAAAAATTGGCACACAAATTGAATTAGATAATTCAGAGTGGATTTACCTGGTTCTACAAGCTGCCCAAGGCAGTTTTGGCAAGTAATTACGGTCAGTGCTTTTCCAAATGAGAGTAAAGCTGGCCGCTTCGCAGGAGCTTGCGAACTCAGAAGGAGAGCAAAATGGCTGTAACAGTAAGTACTAACGTTTCCGCGATGACCGCCCAACGTTACTTAAACAAAGCGACAGATGAGTTAAACACCTCAATGGAACGTTTGTCATCTGGTCACAAAATTAACAGTGCCAAAGACGACGCAGCCGGTCTGCAAATCTCTAACCGTTTGACGGCCCAGTCGCGAGGTTTGGATGTGGCGATGCGCAACGCGAACGATGGTATCTCGATTGCGCAGACCGCAGAAGGGGCAATGAACGAGGTCACCTCGGTATTGCAACGTATGCGAGATCTGTCCATCCAGTCGGCCAACGGCACGAATACGCAAGCAGAGCGTCAGGCGATTAACGAAGAAGCTAATGCTCTGCAAGACGAGATTAACCGTATTGCAGAAACGACCTCTTTTGGTGGTCGGCGTCTGCTCAATGGCTCCTTTGGTGATGCGTCCTTCCAAATTGGCTCTAACTCCGGTGAAGCCATGATTATGGGGCTGACAAGTGTTCGCGCTGATGACTTCCGTATGGGTGGTACCACCTTCCAATCGGAAAATGGCAAAGACCGCAATTGGAGTGTCAGTGCCGACAAGGCAGATTTGACAATTGTGCTGCCGATGATGGGCGAAGATGAAGATGGCGATGTAGATGATCTAGAAATCAATATTATGGCCAAAGTAGGTGATGACATTGAAGAACTCGCGACTTACATCAACGGCCAGTCGGATCTGATTAACGCATCAGTGAGTGAAGATGGCAAACTGCAAATCTTCGTCGCAGAGCCGAACGTGAAAGGTGAAATCTCCATTTCTGGTGGCCTAGCCAGTGAACTTGGTCTCAGTGATGAGCCGATCAAAACGACGGTGCAGGATGTGGATCTGCGCACCGTACAAGGCTCACAAAATGCCATCAGCGTAATTGATGCCGCACTAAAATACGTCGACTCGCAGCGAGCGGATCTTGGTGCGAAGCAAAACCGTCTCAACCACAGCATTAACAACCTCGCTAACGTGCAGGAAAACGTGGATGCTTCGAACAGTCGAATTAAAGATACCGATTTTGCTAAGGAAACAACGCAAATGACGAAAGCACAAATATTGCAACAAGCAGGTACTTCAATACTTGCTCAAGCAAAACAGTTGCCAAACTCTGCAATGTCACTATTGCAGGGCTAACGGAAGTCCTGTACCAGCTATGGCTCAGACGTGCGCTTATGGTACAGGATGACGTGGCAAACAACTTTACATTGAATGAAAGGCTCTCTCATCTCTCACCTGCCTGACATTATTGATGTGGAGTTGTCCGGTGTGCCGGAAATGTGTTCATTTCTCTTGATCTCCACATTGGCTCTGGCTACCAACCTAGCCCCGGTTCTCTCAAAGGAATGGGGCTTTTTCTTTTTCTTTTTCTTTTTCTCAGTTTCCCTCTAACGACTATTCTTTGGCATTTCTGCCGACATTTGTCCTCTTCAGCGCAATTTTCCTACAAGCTGCCGATAAGTGGCAAAAAATCACCGTTAACGCTGATAATGCTTACCTTTTCCTATTCTCGCCATTCGACATCTTCAAACAAAACTTGAGCGCCAAAGCGCAAGTTTTACTCAGATTTATTAATCCGATCTCTATTTATTATTTTTTTAAATATTTTGCTAAAGCTTCGGCGTTTGACGTCGTTAATAAAAGTAACTTTGAGAGAACTACTTGGTTTTCCGAGACGTCGGAAACCGTAACATCGGAAAATCAATTGGAGAATTCATCATGGCAGTGAATGTAAATACCAACGTAGCAGCAATGACAGCACAACGTTACCTAAACGGCGCAAACAGCGCGCAACAAACGTCGATGGAACGTCTGTCTTCAGGTTTCAAAATCAACAGCGCGAAAGATGACGCAGCGGGTCTGCAAATCTCGAACCGCTTGAACGTACAAAGTCGTGGTTTGGATGTGGCGGTGCGTAACGCCAACGATGGTATCTCCATCGCGCAAACCGCCGAAGGTGCGATGAACGAAACCACCAACATCCTGCAACGTATGCGTGACTTGTCTTTGCAATCGGCTAACGGCTCAAACTCCAAAGCAGAGCGTGTGGCGATTCAAGAAGAAGTGACTGCGCTTAACGACGAGCTGAACCGTATTGCAGAAACCACATCATTTGGTGGTAACAAACTGCTTAACGGCACCTACGGTACCAAATCGATGCAGATTGGTGCGGACAACGGTGAAGCGGTGATGCTGTCACTCAAAGACATGCGCTCAGACAACAAGATGATGGGCGGCATCAGCTACCAAGCAGAAGAAGGGAAAGACAAAAACTGGACCGTTTCTGCCGGTGACAACGACCTGACTATCTCACTGACCGATACATTTGGTAACGAGCAAGAGATCAACATCAACGCCAAAGCGGGTGATGACATCGAAGAGCTGGCCACCTACATCAACGGTCAAACCGACCTGCTGAAAGCCTCTGTCGGTGAAGGCGGCAAACTGCAAATCTTCGCCGGTACCAACAAAGTGCAAGGCGAGCTCTCTTTCTCGGGCAGCCTAGCGGGTGAGCTTGGCATTGGTGAGGGCAAAGAAGTAACGGTAGACACCATTGACGTGACCAGCGTGCAAGGTGCGCAAGAGTCGGTAGCGATTCTCGATGCGGCGCTGAAATACGTGGACAGCCACCGTGCAGAGCTGGGTGCGTTCCAGAACCGTTTCAACCACGCAATCAGCAACTTGGACAACATCAATGAGAACGTGAACGCGTCGAAGAGCCGTATCAAAGATACCGACTTCGCGAAAGAGACGACTCAATTGACCAAAACACAAATTCTGTCGCAAGCATCCAGTTCGATTCTTGCTCAGGCGAAACAAGCGCCAAACTCAGCGCTTAGCCTACTGGGTTAATGGAGATTGAGAAAAAGCTAAGTAAGTGGTTACTTGGCTTTTTCTCCTTAACTAGCAACGATTTCGACATGACGTATATGTCTGGTTTAGCACAAGACGAAAGGAGAGGGATATCGCATAAATGGTTTCAATAAATACCAACGTGTCTGCGATGGTCGCCCAGCGGTATCTGGGCAACGCGGCAGGCGAGGTGGCTGAAACCCAAAAAAATCTGAGTTCCGGATCAAGAATCAATAGTGCAAGTGATGATGCTGCAGGCATGCAAATCGCCAATACCTTACATGTACAACTGCGAGGTTTGGATATGGCGCTGACCAATGCAAATAACGCCTACTCAGTGGCACAAACCGCTGAAGGGGCGTTGCAGGAAAGCAGTGCGATACTGCAGAGATTACGATCGCTCTCTTTGCAATCCGCTAACGGCTCGAATACTGACGATGATCGTCAGAGTATGCAGCAGGAAACGGTGATGCTAAAAGATGAACTGGATAGAATCGCTAGAACCACCACCTTTGCCGGTGCTGAATTGTTTAACGGCAAATTTGGTTCTAAAAGTTTTCATCTTGGTGCGAATGCAAACTCCATCTCACTGACATTAAATAATATGTGTACCCAGACACCTGAAATGGGCGGGCGTCACTATTTGGCAGATGTGAGTCTCTCCCCTGATTGGCAGGTCGCAAAAGATTCTCGGCAACTCAATTTTACTTATCAGGATGCGGGTGGTGAGGAGCAGAAGATACAGCTTTCCTTAAAACCTGGAGATAATCTTGAAGAAGTTGCGACTTATATCAACGCACGCCAAGATGTCGTGAACTCATCGGTAACCCAAGATGGCAGGTTGCAGTTTTATGTCTCAAATCGTGACGCGCCAGATGGAGTAAGGATAAGCGGCAGTTTTAACAGTGAGGTCGATATTGAGGAGCATCACGAGATTACGCTCGATGATCTTGATATTAGTACAGTGGGTAACGCTCAACTGGCCATTGCTGTGTTAGATAGTGCAATTAAATACGTTGATTCTCATCGGAGTGAAATTGGTGGTTTTCAGAACCGAGTATCGGGAACAATGGACAATTTGCATAATATTCATCGCAATGTCACTGCATCAAGAGGAAGGATAGAGGACGCCGACTTTGCTAGAGAGTCAACTGCTTTAGTTAAATCACAGTTCCGTCAGCAAGCTACTTCCGCTTTGTTGGCTCAAGCCAAACAATCGCCTAATGGTGCAATCAGCTTACTGGCATAAACAAAAAACGCTGCAATTTGCAGCGTTTTTTGGTGTTCGGTTCCAAGTAAAAATAATTACTTAGTCACGCGCAGAACTGGCGTTTCACCGACAACCACAGAACCAGAAAGTTTATTCAACTCTTTGATTTCATCCATGTTAGAGATAACAACAGGAGTTAGGGTTGACTTTGCTTTCTCTTCAAGGAGCGCTAGGTCGAACTCAATCACAGTGTCGCCTGCTTTTACAGTTTGACCTTCTTCTGCGATACGCTTGAAGCCTTCACCTTTCAGCTCAACGGTATCGATACCGAAGTGAACGAAAAGCTCAACACCATCGTCAGACTCGATTGAGAATGCGTGGTTCGTTTCGAAGATCTTACCGATAGTACCGTTTACAGGAGCAACCATCTTGTTGCCTGCTGGTTTGATAGCGATACCATCGCCTACGATTTTCTCAGCAAAAACAACATCTGGCACATCTTCAATGTTTACGATTTCACCAGACAAAGGTGCGATGATCTCGATTGCGCCAGCATCAGCGCTGTCATCAGATACAAGCTTCTTAAGTTTATCAAACAGACCCATTGCGTCATGCTCCTAAGGTTTAGTTTTATTCTGTCGAATTATAGTATACCAATCCGAGTTGTTAGACGACTTTTTTTAGTCGCCTAACGTACTCTATAAACTCGAATTTTGGCTGCAGATTACTTCGCGTGCACTGCGATGAATTTTTCTACACACGCTTCAATTTCTGCAGCGGTTGGCAAGGCAAGTGCTTCTTCAGCCATTGCTTTTACTGCTGCGAAATTTGCGTTGCGGATTACTTTCTTCACTTTTGGAATTGAGATACCGCTCATAGAGAACTCATCTAGCCCCATACCCAATAGTAGCAGAGTTGCGCGTTCATCACCCGCTAATTCGCCACACATACCCGTCCATTTGCCTTCAGCATGAGATGCATCAATAACTTGTTTGATAACAGTCAGTACTGCTGGTGAAAGTGGGTTGTAAAGATGAGAAATCATCTCATTACCACGGTCAACCGCGAGTGTATACTGGGTCAGATCGTTGGTACCGATTGAGAAGAATGACACTTCTTTGGCTAAGTGGTGTGCAATCGCTGCTGCTGCTGGTGTCTCAACCATGACACCGATTTCGATGTTTTCGTCAAAAGCCAAACCTTCAGCGCGCAGTTCTGCTTTGTACTCTTCGATCGCTTCTTTCAGCGCGCGAATTTCTTCAACAGAGATGATCATTGGGAACATGATACGCAGTTTACCGTGTGCTGATGCACGCAGAATACCACGTAGCTGGTCACGTAGAATTTCACGACGATCCAAGCTGATGCGTACTGCGCGCCAGCCAAGGAACGGGTTCATCTCTTTTGGTAGATCCATATATGGCAGATCTTTGTCGCCGCCGATATCCATAGTACGGATAATCACCGCTTGACCTTCCATTGCTTGCGCAACTTCTTTGTACGCTTGATACTGCTCTTCTTCAGTAGGCAGAGCGTCCCGGTCCATGAACAAAAACTCGGTACGATACAGACCAACACCTTCACCGCCGTTGCGGATGATGCCATCACAGTCTTTCACTGTACCGATATTGCCGCATACTTCTACACGATGGCCGTCTAGAGTTTCAGCATGTAGATCTTTCAGTTTCGCCAGCTCTTCTTTCTCTGCAAGAAACGCCGCTTTGACCGCTTTGGCTTCTTCAAGCTGAGTTTCTGAAGGGTTAACGATAATTTTGTTATTCATCGCGTCAAGAATCAGCATATCGCCATTTTTAACACGTTTGGTAATGTCGTTTGTTCCAACAATGGCTGGCAACTCAAGTGAGCGTGCCATGATTGAGGTATGCGAAGTACGACCGCCAATATCACACGCAAAGCCCAACACGTAGTTTAGGTTGATTTGCGCCGTTTCAGACGGTGTTAGGTCGTAAGCCACCAGAATAACTTCTTCATTGATGTCACTCAGTGACACAATGTTGATGCCTAGGGCGTTTTTAACGAAACGAGAACCGATATCGCGGATATCCGTGGCACGTTCTTTCAGGTACTCATCATCAAGAGACTCAAGCGCCATTGCCTGTTCTTCGATAACGGTGTGAATTGCGTTATCCGCCGTCATCTTGTCATTTTTGATGAACGCTAGGATCTCTTCTTCTAGCTCTTCATCTTCAAGAAGCATGATGTGACCTTCGAAGATCGCTTCCTTCTCTTCACCAAACGTTTCCAACGCTTTCTGCTTGATGGTTTCTAGCTGAGCAGAAGATTTAGAACGGGCATCGTAGAAACGCTTAACTTCAGCGTCTACTTGCTCTGCGGTGATAGTGTTAGTGTTTAGGACAATTTCATCTTCTTGAAGTAGTAGTGCTTTACCAATTGCAATACCAGGAGATGCCAGGATGCCTGAAATCATAGCCTTACCTTAAGTTGGTCAAACGTAAACGGGAATGTGTGACTAAATCGCTAACGAAAACTGTAGCCGACTAATCGGATTTTATCTTCAAACAAAGCCATTTAGTTGGCTAAATGGCTTTGTTGAGGAGAACAGGATTAGTGAAGTTGATCCATAAGAGCAACTAGGTGGTCAACTGCTTGTTTAGCCTGTGGGCCTTCAGCAGAAATTGTAACTACAGTGCCTTTCACAAGGCCAAGAGTTTGCAGTTTGAACAGACTTTTGGCGCTTGCGCTTTTGCCGTTAGAAGTCACAGTGATATCCGCATCGAAAGCTTTTGCTTCTTTTACGAACTGCGCAGCTGGACGAGTGTGAAGACCGTTTTCTGCTGTGATTTCTACTTGCTTCTCGTACATGTGATATACCCCAATTGATTGTATTTTTGTTGATAGTGACAAGTTTTAAGCTTAACTGCTTTATTCGATACCCGCTAGCGACGGGCAACGGTAAGCATGTTGAAGCTGACGCGAGTCAAAATTTTTTGCAACTCGTAACCTAAGAGGTTACATCGTTGTTATAAATTATTTTGAAGCTTAAAATAAAACATCCCGATATTACCAAAGGTGAGGCAGGGATCAACAAAAAAGCCCCTGAATGGGGCTTTTTTAAACGAAAAATTGATTTGGATTCGTATTACTGCTGGTTCTCTTTCTCGGTGAAAATCCCTGCAAAAAGTGCCGTGCTCAAATAGCGTTCACCTGAACTTGGTAGCACAGTTACGATGGTTTTTCCTTCAAATTCAGGTAGTTCAGCAAGGCGATTTGCCGCAACGACAGCTGCGCCTGACGAAATACCCGCCAAAATGCCTTCCTCTTCCATCAGACGACGAGCCATCTCAATCGCTTCGTCTGATGTAACGGTTTCGACGCGGTCAATCATCTCTAAATCTAGGTTGCCAGGAATGAAACCTGCGCCGATACCTTGAATTTTGTGTGGCGCTGGTTTGATTTCCTCACCCGCAAGCGCTTGGCTAATGACAGGAGATTCCGCTGGTTCAACGGCAACAGAGATGATGGCTTTGCCTTTCTCGCCTTTGATGTAACGGCTAGTACCCGTTAATGTACCACCAGTACCCACACCAGCAACGAATACATCGACTTGACCATCAGTGGCTTCCCAAATTTCAGGGCCTGTCGTTTTTTCGTGGATTTGTGGGTTAGCTGGGTTATTAAATTGTTGGAGTAGCAGATACTTTTCTGGGTTGCTTGCTACGATCTCTTCAGCTTTGGCAATTGCCCCTTTCATGCCTTTCGCTGCTTCAGTCAGTTCGAGGTTTGCTCCTAGCGCTTTGAGAAGTTTACGACGCTCAAGGCTCATTGATTCCGGCATGGTTAGAGTTAATTTGTAGCCACGAGCAGCGGCGACGAATGCCAACGCAACACCGGTATTTCCGCTGGTTGGCTCGACGAGCTCTACACCAGGTTTAAGCGTTCCTGCCTTCTCGGCTTCCCAAATCATATTTGCACCGATTCGGCATTTAACGCTGAAACTTGGGTTGCGCGATTCAATCTTGGCTAACACTTTGCCTTTACTGACTTTGTTCAAACGAACGAGAGGAGTATTGCCAATGGTCAGGGAGTTGTCTTCGTAGATCTTGCTCATGGTGATGTTCCTTCATTACACGTTTAGTGAATATGGCAAAAGAATATGCTGGTTATACACAACGGAAAAGGATTAAAAAGTTATATCTTATGAGGGCGGGCGCTGTTGGAACGAAATATTGCCAGACGAGACAAACTCACTCATCTGGCACAAGATCAACGCTTAAACTCATTCACCCACATGGCCGTTGCGCCGCATACAGCAATGGGCATGACGAAGAGGTTCAAAATCGGGATAGAAGTGAATATCGAAACCACCGCACCAAAGGTGTAGGCTTTGGCTTGATTTTGTTTCAAAGTGTTTCTCATGTCGTTGAAAGGCACCTTGTGATTATCAAACGGATAGTCACAATATTGAATGGCAAGCATCCAAGCCGTGAAGATAAACCACAGCACGGGGCCGAGCGTTTGCCCGAGTGCAGGGATCAGCAGCAGGATAAATAAACCAATCACTTTCGGCAGAACATAAAGAAGCTTACGCCATTCACGGGCGAGCACTCGAGGAACGTCTTTGAGCACCGCCGCTATACCCTCATCATTGACCTTTTGACCTGTGAGCGCCTCTTCCACCTTTTCGGCCAACAAGCCGTTAAATGGTGCGGCGATAAAATTCGCTAAGGTGCTAAAGAAATAGGAAAACGTTGCAATGATGGTAAGCGCTAACAAAGGCCACAGTAGGTAACTTAGCCAAGACAAAAACTCGGGCAGTTGACCAACCCAATTGTCAATCCAACCATTTAGGTGTGAGAAGAGATAGTAAAGTGCACCGCCGACCAGTAGCAGATTCGCTAGCAGCGGCAAAATAATGAAGCGTCGGATACGTGGAGCAAAGGCCAGCTCGAGGCCGTAGAAAAAGTAGCCAAACCCACTGCGTTGATTGTACTCAGTATTCATCTCGTTGTTCTGCAAAAGAAATAGAGCGTTTATTGTACTCATCTGGCGAGAGAAAAAAAGCGTGGAAGAAATCACACCAATTACGGAACTTATGACATTAATTTGTTCTAACTCTCTTGTTATCTTTGGTAAAGTAACACGATAATGATGTTTTAACTGACCCGCAGAGACCTTTCAACGTTTTGTCACTGGTGTGTCTTGGGGAATATGAGAGTAAAAAATGCAGGAATTGCGATTCGTACTCATTGTTGTCGGTGCTCTGGCAATTGCAGCGTTGCTGTTTCACGGATTATGGACAAGCAAAAAAGAGGGAAAAGCCAAGTTCGGTGATAAGCCACTGAGTAAACTGGATTTGAGTGAAAACGAAACGCAGGAAAATACACTTAGCGTCGCGCCTGAAGATGATTTTGAAATCATTCGTAAAGAGCGTAAAGAGCCTGCGTTTGAAGAAAGCATGCCTTTCTCACCAGATCCTTTAATTGGTGACCCATTGATCGATGATCTAGATAACCAAGATAGAAAGTTCGCCGAGCCTGCACAAACTGTACTAAATGATGAGGTAGAGGTTACGCCAAGTTTTTCTGCATCAGAGGTCAACGAATCTCATGGCGAAGAACCGATTGTTCCCTCCGAACAAGCTGAGCCAAAACAGAGTGCAGCTCAGGCAGACCCTGAACCTGAGATGGAAGTGATCGTTTTAAATGTTCACTGCGCAGGGGAGGCTCCTTTTGTTGGTACCCGATTGTTTGACAGCATGCAGCAAAATGGCCTGATTTACGGCGAGATGGACATTTTCCATCGCCATGCGGATTTGTCTGGGAATGGCAAGGTACTCTTTAGTGTTGCCAATATGATGCATCCTGGCACATTAAAACACGATGATCCGGCGACGTTTACCACTAAAGGCATCTCCTTTTTCATGACGCTGCCTTGCTATGGCGATGCGGAGCAGAATTTCAAGTTAATGCTTAAAACTGCCCAGCAGATTGCTGATGACTTGGGAGGGAATGTGCTTGACGACCATCGTAATCTCATGACTCCCGACAGATTGGCCGCATACAGACGCCAAATTGTTGAGTTTAAGAGCACAAAGTCTTAAGCTTCCTGGTTAACCGTCAGGGCTCCCAAGGGAGCCCTTTTTTATAGTGCTTAAGGACTGGAAGATGTCTGAATCGATATTGAATAGACTAGAAGAACTCAAACAACAGCTCCATTACCATGCATTTCGCTATTATGTCGAAGATAATCCGGAAATTCCCGACGCAGAATATGACCGAATGATGCGCGAGTTGATTGACATTGAAACTGCTCATCCCGATTTAGTGACCCTAGATTCACCAAGCCGCCGAGTCGGTGGTATGCCGCTTGAGAGCTTTGCTCAAGTTACGCATGAAATCCCCATGTTGTCTCTAGACAACGCGTTTAGTGATGAAGAGTTGGCCGCTTTCCACAAACGCGCGCAGGACAGATTAGCGGGTTCGTCAATTGAAGTGTTTTGCTGCGAGCCGAAACTGGACGGTTTAGCGGTGAGTCTGCTCTATGAAAATGGCATCTTAGTTCAGGCTGCGACTCGCGGGGACGGAACAACAGGGGAGAACATCACTGAAAATGTTCGTACCATCTCATCAGTGCCATTAAAACTGAATGGTCAAGGCTGGCCGGTTCGCCTTGAAGTTCGCGGTGAGGTGTTTATGCCGAAAGCCGGTTTTGAGCAGCTCAACGAAAAAGCGCGTAAAAAAGGCGAGAAGGTGTTCGTTAACCCGCGCAATGCAGCAGCGGGCAGTTTGCGTCAACTGGATTCACGTATCACCGCATCACGTCCGTTGGCATTTTATGCCTACAGTGTTGGTTTAGTTGAGGGGACGGAACTCTCTTCTAGTCATTACCAGCGCTTTTTGCAACTTAAAGAGTGGGGGCTGCCAATGTGTCCTCAGACGCAAAAGGTGTCAGGGCTTGATGAAGTGCGCGCTTATTATGCTGATATTCTTGCTCGTCGCGACGCACTGCCTTACGAGATAGACGGTGTGGTGATCAAAATCGACGATATCGCCGTTCAAGAACAACTTGGGTTTGTGGCGCGTGCACCACGTTGGGCGATTGCCTACAAGTTTCCCGCGCAAGAAGAGATCACTCTCTTAAATGATGTGGAGTTTCAGGTTGGTCGTACAGGCGCTATTACACCCGTTGCAAAGCTAGAGCCTATTTTTGTCGGCGGCGTTACGGTGAGTAACGCCACCTTGCACAATGCCGATGAGATAGCCCGCCTTGGTGTGATGATTGGTGATAGTGTGGTGATTCGCCGTGCTGGGGACGTGATCCCGCAGGTTGTTTCTGTCGTTCGTGATCGCCGCACGGGCAGAGAACAGCCCATTGAGTTTCCCAAAGACTGCCCTGTTTGCCACTCTCATGTAGAGAGAGTGGAAGGGGAGGCTGTGGCCCGATGTACGGGAGGGTTAGTCTGTCAGGCACAGCGCAAAGAAGCGCTGAAACATTTTGTCTCCCGTAAGGCTCTGGATGTGGATGGGTTAGGCGAAAAAGTGATTGAACAACTGGTCGACCGAGAAATGGTTGAGACGCCAGCGGATCTCTTTCGATTGTCGGCTGGAGTACTGACGGTGTTGGATCGTATGGGGCCTAAATCGGCACAAAATGTGGTAAACGCTCTAAATAAAGCGAAACACACCACATTACCACGCTTTCTCTACTCACTCGGTATCAGAGAAGTCGGAGAGGCGACGGCTGCGAATCTCGCTCGACATTTTAAAACGCTGGATAAGTTGCAAGTTGCGACCCATGATGAGCTGGTTGAGGTGCAAGATATTGGCGATGTCGTTGCGAGCCATATCACGGCATTTTTCTCGGAAGAAAAGAACCAAGCGGTGGTGCAAGATCTGCTTGCTCAGGGGGTCCATTGGCCTGACATTGTCGAGCCGAATGTTCAAACACAGCAGCCTTTGGCTGGGAAAATAGTGGTTTTAACCGGAACGCTGACTCAACTTAACCGTGATGAAGCTAAAGCGGCACTTGAATCTCTGGGTGCCAAAGTGACAGGAAGTGTTTCCAAAAAAACAGACATACTGTTTGCCGGGGAAGCGGCGGGATCTAAACTGGTAAAAGCGCAAGAGCTTGGGGTTGAGATAAGAAGCGAACAAGATCTCCTCGCTCTGCTATAAAGAACAAAATTCAGAGAAATCTAAAACCCTCTAAAGGAAACTTTAGAGGGTTATTTTTTATCAAAAATAATCCCATCCACAATAGGAGAACAATCCTTGCAGATTTTGCTGTGAGCAATCTCTCCACTTGATTTCATTTCATTTTCCACTCTCAAAAATGCGACGCACTTCAATGGTTTCCGCTTATCTTTTTGTTTTAAAAAGATTTTATCGTTTTTTGTTTGGTTGGGGAAAAATTAGATCTCGATCAATTTAGGACGTGGAAATTTGGGGTTGCTCATATTTTTTTAGAAAAAAATAAGTTCTGATTGGATGTTTTACGCCGCGAAGTTAGTCTATGAGTCATGGATACACACGGTGTATGCAGGAAATAAAAAAACCAAAATTAGTCATTATGAGGTTTTTTCACAGGAAATGATTTCTCCCCTTCGGCGGCCAACTAAAGGCGAGAAAGACAATACAGCTATATCCATTTTTAGGAGTTTTTCCATGGACAAAATGTTTAAACGTACTCTTCTAGGTATTGTAGTTGCGGCTGCGTCTACTGCTTCTTTTGCTAACGAAACATCCCAAGTAGGCGTCATCTCTGATTTTAATGTTCAGGCATATGGCGTTGCTGCGATCTCTATCTTTAACCAAGAAGATGGCAACGGGTACGACTACGAGAATGAATCTCGTATCGGCTTCCGTGCTAGCAAAGACATGTTTGATAACCTGAACGTGTTTATGCAGATCGAATCTGGATACGTAGGTGAGGACGGCAAAGGTTCTACACTAGGTGCTCGTGATACATTCCTAGGACTGCAAGGCGATTGGGGTAAAGTACGTTTCGGTCGTATGCTTACTCCTCTATACGAAATTGTAGACTGGCCATATTCAAACCCAGGACTTGGACGTGTATTTGACTGGGGCGGTGATGTTAAGGCTCATTACGATCGTAAAGGCGATATCGCTCGCTACGACTCGCCAGCTTTTGGTGGTTTAACGTTCAACATTTCAGCAGGACGTGGCGATACCGCAGTTAAAGACTCGAACCACTTTGGTGCTGCTGTTCACTACAACTTTTCTGACGTTGTTACGGTTCATGCCGGTTTAGAATCAAACTCCAAATACGATGGCTCTGCTGTTGATTCATCTGCCTATATTCTTGGGTTTGAGTTACCGCTACCAGCCGGATTTGGTTTAGCAGGTGCTTACAAATACAACGAGGGTGAATCGAAGCATACTGTATATGCTGGTCAAGAAGCTGAGCAAGTTCAAGTTTCTCTTATCGGTCAATACTGGAATGGCCCATGGGGCTTCAAGCTAGGTTATGCTGCTAACTTGGAATCTGAAGTCAAGGGTGTTGAGCTCAAAGACGATGACGAAGTTCTTTCTGCACAGTTAATGTATGTGCACAACGGTTTTGTTCCTTATGTTCGTGTGGGTCAACATGACGCATACAATGCCGATGATAAGAAAATGTTTGTCCGTGTAGGCCTTGAATACGGCTTCTAATTTCCAACACATCTCTATTGCCTTTCTTCTACTTGTACGCCAGCATCTCGCTGGCGTATTTTTCTAAAGGACCAAGAACATGAAACTATTAAGAAGTCTGTCCCTCATTTCTATATCCTTACTTGTTATTGGATGTACCACTTTGGACAGCAACAGTGACTTTGAGGATGTTGTAAAAAGTACAAAGGAAAGGAGTAGTTATGTAGAGTTGCAGGCGAAATCAATTCAACCAGATACTCAAGCGTTGATTGGTACCAACTTGGTTAAAGCCGAACTGTTCTATCTTGCGGTCATGCCTAAATCTCATTCTGCCTCTGTAAGAGACTCCAAGATTAGAATGTCTGTCAGTTACTTTAAAAGCTATGATTCCTTTAAATCAGCTAACTTGTTGGGAAATGATATCGAATTGGTTGATTATCGCCCCACGGCAGAATCTTGTACGGAGCATTGTACGGTTACTCAGTGGTTTGAAATACCGTATCCGCCCCATGAACCCACGGGGCGATATTGTTAGTGTTTGAAGTTCCAAGGCAGGAGTGCATCGATATCTGGTTCTGCTTTCGCTAACTCCTGCATGCACTTGACTATGTAGTCGTAAAGGATAAGGCCGTTGGCTTTCGCTGTCTCGACGATACTGTAAAGCATCGCGCTCGCTTCCGCTCCATTGGGATTGGTCGAGAAGAGCCAGTTCTTTCTCCCAATAACCAGCGGTTTTATTGCGCGTTCAGCACGGTTATTGTCTATCGATAAGTGACCGTCATCGATATAGCGAATGAGCTTCGGCCACTGACCGAGCGTGTATTTTATCGCTTTACCCAGCGGGCTAGACTCAAGCACTTTCTGAGTTGTCATCCATTCATAAAGCTCATCCAGTATCGGCTTAGCATGCTCTTGGCGCTCTGCTTTCCGTTTTTCGGCACTGGCACCTTTTAAGCGGGATTCTATCCCATAGAGTTTCTGGATTTTGGCCAGCGCTTTATCCGCTTTGCCTGACTTACCTTTGCCTTGAAGCTTTTTCGCGTCCATGAACTTGCGCCGAGCATGCGCAAAGCAACCGACATTGGTGACTCGATGAAGCCCATCATAAACACCATAGCCATCGGTTTGCAGATACCCATCATAGTCGCCCAAGAAGGCAACAGGGCACGACCTCGCGCGACTGTTTTGATAGTCATACAAGACGATATTTTTTACATTGGGCAGTGCGGCATCTGGCGAGTCCGCGCCCGAGCAGTAGAGCCACATGTAACACTGTTTATCTTCTTTGAGGACATTGAGCGGCGTTTCATCCGCCTGAATCACCATTTGCTCAAGTAGGTGCGCTTTCAAGGCCGCATAAAGTGGAGCGAACTTCTCACTGACTTGGATAATCCACCTTGCCATGGTGGTGCGCGAGAGTTCGATACCCGACTGGGTAAACAACGACTCTTGTCGATAAAGTGGCATCGCGTATTGGTATTTGCCGAGGATGATATTGGCCAACAAGCTTTCTGTAGCGAAGCTTTTAGGGATAATACTTTGCGGCGCTGGCTTTTGAACGATGCGGCTGTTGTCCTGAGTTTGCTCGCATTGGCGGCAAGCATATTTAGGACGAACATATTCCAACACTTTGAGTACCGCTGGCGTGAACTCAAGTTTCTCGCTACGGTCTTCACCGATTTTATGCAGGTGATGTTGGCAGCAAGTGCACTGCTTTTCATCGTCGTCTAAATCAAGTTCGATAACCTCACGAGGCAAGCTCTTTGGCAGGGGCTGACGTTTGCCGCGTTTCTTCATTGTGGTGGTCGTTGTGACAACATCAACCTCTTCTTCCTTAGCAGCTTCACACTCCGCTTCGTTGAAGAGGTCACCTTGGGATTCATTGTAAGGCTTTAACGCCTCTGAGCGTTTAGCGAACTGACGGTCGAAGGCAAGCTTGAGCTGTTCAAGTAGGGATTGACGCTCTTGTTGCCACTCATTTTTCTCCGACATCAGCACTTTCACCATCGCTTGTAGCTCGGCAACATCTTGGCTTTCTGGGTTGATATTTAGCGTCTTTTTCATGGCGTTGATTATACTAAAATCATGACGTTAACGCTTGGTGGATAAGACTTTATTATCGCTTAAGTCATTGTAAAATCGTTTATTTCAATGGGTTTATGGCCGATAATCGTGAAGCCAGAAAGCAGTCTATCAAGCTCGAATTGAGTTAGGGTAAACACCTCATTTTGCTCTTTGGAAGGCCACTTGTACTTGGCTTTTTCGAGGCGCTTGTACCAAAGAGCGAAGCCTGTTTTATCCCAGTACAACACTTTGACTTTATCGCGCTGTTTGTTGGTGAATAGGAACAGCGCACCACTGCCCAAGGGTAAGTCGGTGTCACTTTCGATAATCGCCGCGAGGCCGTTGATGGACTTTCTAAAATCGACGCTTTCGCGATAGAGATAGATTTCGGGAGCACTGAGCATACGTTTCATGACAGCGCACCGATAAGCTCTGCGAGATAGGTCGCTGGCGTGCCTTGTGGGATGCTCAGTTCAACATCATTGACGAGCAGGGTCATATTGGCAACGGCAACGTGAGTGGCTTGATACTTTGTGGTCTTTTCAACGACTTCTGTTTTAACAAAGCCAACCGTGTTCGGTTTTTCGCAGTGCTTTAACTGTTGGCGCTTAGCGTAAAAAGTGGAGAGACTCAGTCCGTTACGTTCACAGAATAATCGTTGTGATAACTGGCTGGATTCATAGTGTTCGAACAGGGTTCGCCATTCTTGGTTAGTGCGTCGTTTGGCCATTTCAAATCTCCTTTGGGTTGGAGGTTTGATCTTATTATTCGGGCTAGACGATTAGAATGCGGGGTTTATGATGCGCTTAGAACGCTAGGCAAAGCTGGCGAATAAATAATGGGTGGAAGTCCCATCTCAGTAAGGACTAACCATCCGCTGGGTCCTCGAGCTATGCGCTGAGTGTGGGTAACTGCATTAGTGAAGTGTTAGTAGAGGCATCTGTAGGCTAAGTATTGAGCCACGAAATTCAGTTTGGAAGTGGAGATGTTGTTAAGCGAAGCAGAATCCAATAGTGACAAGAGCGTAATTTGGTGAGTTCTTGGGCACACTTCCCGGGGTCGGAGACCTTATGCATACAGAGAAATTTATACGCCGGAACCTAGGAGATCCTATACAGTCCCGGTAAGTATCAACCGGGCATAATTATTGAACCCTCTCAGGCAAGATAAATATGGTATAGGAAGTCGGACAGGATAATAGTACTGATGAAACAGACGAACAAAACTCGTAAAACAGACGCGGAGTCTGCGGAGGGAAGTATCCTGACCAAGGGGAATGGTCAACAGTCTAACCACGGCCAGACACAGAGCTGGATCCCCGTGATGTCAAAGTTGGTGGCCATACGCAAACTCGCAGCTCAAAATAAGACACTGAAGTTTAACAACCTTCTTCATCTTATAACGGAAGAATTGCTCATGGAGTGCTTTTACACTCTCAAGCGTGATTCTGCCGCAGGGATCGATGGGGTAACATGGGATAAATATCAATTATTCTCAAAACAGCTCATCAAGCAGCTATGTGAAGATATTCAATCAGGACGATATAAGCCAAAACCTGCCAGAAGAATTTATATCCCTAAACAAGACGGTAGTCAGCGACCGCTGAATATCCTATGCATTAGGGACAAAATTGTTCAACAAGCAGTCAGTAAAGTTCTAGAATCGATCTATGAGAGCGACTTTATGGGCTTTTCATATGGTTTTCGACCAGAGCGGAATCAGCATCAAGCTCTTGATGCACTGTATGTTGCTCTCAACCGGAGAAAGATAAACTGGGTGCTTGATTTAGATATAACCAAGTTCTTTGATACTGTAGAACATGATTGGTTGATCCAGTTCTTAGAGCACAGAGTCGCAGATAAACCATTGCTCAAAATTATTACCAAATGGTTAAAAGTAGGGTACGTTGATGAACATAACCAGCGAGTTAAATCGCTCCTCGGGACTCCTCAAGGATCGGTGATCTCACCATTGTTGGCAAATGTTTATCTTCATTATACTTTTGATCTTTGGCTGAACCGAGAACGGCATCGAAGTGCAACTGGCGATGTCATCATGGTTAGGTACGCTGACGATGCTGTTATCGGTTTTCAGCATAAAAATGATGCAAATGCGTGTTTAGAGGGGTTGAAAAGACGCCTCTCTCAATTTGGCTTATCCGTTCATCCGGACAAAACCAAGTTGATACATTTTGGACGATTCGCTTTTGAAGACTTTAAAAGAGGGAAAGTTCAAAGACCAGGAACCTTTGATTTCCTTGGATTCACACATTACTGTGACCTGACTAAGAGCCAAAAGGCCATAATGATCAAGCGGAAGACAATCAAAAAGCGACTTATCAGTAAGATAAAATGGGTCAGACAGGAGCTAAAGAAAAGGCTTCACTTACCGCCGTGGAAGGTTGGAAAGTGGCTGAATCAGATTATTCGAGGGCACATCAACTATTATGGTGTCCCAATGAATGGTAGCTCCCTAAATCTGTTTATTACAGAGATCACTAATGCATGGCTAAAGCAACTGCGAAGGCGTAGCCAGCGTCATAAAATGACATGGTCACGTTTTAGGAAATTAGTTGATTACTGGATCCCCAAAGCAAGAATTGTCCACCCTTATCCTGAGCAGCGATTTGACGTTAGACCCAAGGTAGGAGCCGTATGCGTTAGTAGCGCACGTACGGATCTGTGCGGGGGGTAGCGGGTGACCGCTATTCCTACCGCGACCGAAATACCTGTTCAACAAGGATTTTTCAATAAATTTGAAGGCTCTATGGTCACGTTTCTTTTAAGCTCGGGACCAAAACATTCTGTCAACATCAGTGTTCCTAAAGCTTACTTTAGCCAAGTCGAGAAAGAAGGTGAATTTATCCTTGGTAAAGACACAGGAGGAGAAAGGGGGATCAATGTGTCTACTCCTAGTAAGAGCGAAACACGCTCAACTGAAATGGTCAAATACTGGTATGACAAGGCCTCTGAATTGGAACAGAAAGAGTTCATTAACTACGCCTTTATTAATAGGGATGGGATTGTAGAGAAAGTGAGTGGAGAGACTCCAGCTATGAATATGATGGTGTATTGGTATGGAGAGGCAACCCTGCAAGAAAGAAAAATGCTGTTGAAATGGTTAATCTCTCAATAACTTTGAGAAGGGGCTCAGAACTAAAGCCCCTGAATAACTTGTCTTACTCAACAACTTCGATAGTAAGAACAATGCCATCTACTCTGGCTATTTTGACCTTGCTTCCGGCAAGTATGGCTGAATCAGACTTCGCAGACCAAGTTGTATCGGCTATCCGAATTCGGTTCATTCCTACCTGAATATCTTCTTCAAGAATCAATTCTTGGCCAACGAGTTGTTTCTGCTTTTGGTTGAGATCGCGGGAGGCGTCGCTTTGCTTATCATGCTTTAATTGGCGCCGCCACCAAATCCACGTTGTTGCCAGTGAAAAGGCGGCGAAGGCGCTCCATTGCACTGGCCAAGCAAATGACATCAATGAAAGAAGCAGACCAACGGCGAGCGCAGAAATACCGAACCAGAGAAAATAACCTGCGGTACCGAGTAATTCGACGGCCAATAAGGCCAGCCCGAGAGCCAGCCAATGCCAGTGATTCATGCCTTCGAGTAATTCGACCAAGGGACCTCCTTAGTGGTTGTCTTTGCTGTGTTTAAACATTTCAGCAATACCAGCGACTGACCCCATTAAACCCGTAGCTTCAAGTGGCAGCATGATGATCTTGCCATTCTCGGCCTGACCAATGGCTTTAAGGGCTTCAGTATAGCCCTGGGCAATAAAGTAGTTGACGGCTTGCATGTCCCCTTTGGCGATTGCTTCTGAAACCATAGTTGTCGCTTTAGCTTCCGCTTCGGCTGCACGCTCGCGCGCTTCTGCCTGTAAAATGGCGGCTTGTTTTTCCCCTTCGGCTTTTAAAATTTCCGACTGCTTTTGACCTTCCGCGCGTAGAATTTGTGCTTGGCGAACCCCTTCTGCTTCCAGAACTTCGGCACGTTTATTCCGCTCTGCTTTCATTTGCGCATTCATCGCTGCCGTTAGGTCGGCTGGCGGCTGTACATCCTTGATTTCGATACGAGTAACTTTGATCCCCCAAGGGTTGGTTGCTTGGTCAACGATAGAGAGCAGCTTAGTGTTGATCATGTCACGTTGACTGAGCATTTCATCCAGCTCCATAGAGCCGAGTACGGTACGCATGTTGGTCAGAGTTAAGTTGCGGATTGCGTGTTCAAGATCGTTGACTTCATAGGCTGCGCGAGCCGCATCTATGACCTGCACAAAACAGACGGCATCAATGGTGACGTTCGCGTTGTCTTTTGAGATGACTTCCTGAGCAGGAATATCAAGTACTCGCTCCATCATATTGATTTTATGACCGACCGAATCAATAAAAGGAATGATGAAGTTAAGTCCTGGCTTGAGGGATTGTGTGTAGCGGCCAAAGCGCTCCACTGTCCAGTTGTTCCCTTGTGGGACCGTTTTAACGCCGGCAGCAATGAAAATAATAACAACGAAAACGAGTACAGCTATGGTGATCATAGAGTCGATAGGCATGAGAAAGTCCTTGGTGATAATTAACTTATGCAATTGGTTTATTTTTGCTTAGTTTATAAACAAAAACAACGTGATAAATGCGAACTTCCCCCCGTTTCAGACAAAATAAAAGCCGGTAAAGTCCGGCTGTAAATTATTGATTTAACTTTAGTAAGTAAGAGCTAATTTAGTAGAGGATCGAGTAAAGCTGGCGACGATAGCGGCTGGATATCGCATTACCTTGTCCAAGTGCAGAGAGGATGTCCATAAACGTTTTCTTCACCCCGCCATCACCAAGATTGAGGTTGGTTTTCAATAGGTTCCATAGTATCTCCAACGCCTCTTCCTCACGTCCTACGTGTTGGTATTGCACCGCTAGCTCACAGGCAAGCGTGTGGTTTGTTGGATCATTTTGATAGTCAAGTTCGAGTTTTTGAATTTCAGGGCTATTAGCAGCTTGCTTTTGCAACTCTAATTTTGCTTGTAAGCCTTTGAAATAGTTGTCTTGGTATTCAAGCGGAATGGATGACAGCAGTTGTTCGGCTGCCTCTGCCTGATTCGCTTCCAGCAGGCAGTCTGCCATGGCCAGTTTAACGTCACCACGTTGTTGTAGTTCCATTGGCAATGCACGCAAAGTATTTAGTGCTTGTGGATACAAACCGTTTTGCATCTCTTCGATGGCTTGCTGTAGTGCGAGCTCCTCTGCGGAGGGAAGATGCTTGCCGAGCATTGCCTGAATCGCCTCAATAGATTGAGCACCGCCAAGGCCATCGACCGCTTGGCCATTAATAAACAGAGCGATAGTGGGTAATACCTGCACACCGAATTGAGCAGCAATCGGCCCCTGTGCTTGGCAGTCCAGCAGCGCTAAGGTAAAAGCCCCTTGATATTTCTGGGCCAACTGGCGCAGAGCGGGCAGTATCTCGGTACTCTCTGGATACGCATTCGCCCAGAAATGAATCAAAATCGGTGTCTGCGCTGAGCGCTCTAGGATTTCACGAAAATTTTGTTCGTTGATATCAACAATAAAAGGGGAGTGCATGTCAGGATCCTTGTTGAATGTATAACGGCTTTGCAAGATATGGGGGAGTTAGCGCGTATTTTCAAGCGTAAAAACAAAACGCTGCATGGAGCAGCGTTTAGTGGCGTGGCAAGCGAAAGTGCCTAAATAAGAAGAAATATTGTCAGCACCACACCTACACTCAACCAGTTAAGTTGATTTAGTGTCATATTGAAACATGTCTTATATGCGTAGATTAGGTGAAAGTTGACTTTGGTTTTGTCACGCTGAACAAGATATCACCACATTGTTACGAGAAAATTACAGTTCTTGCATTGGTTATGCGGCGCGCCTCAAAATCTCATCCATCCAGCGAGCAGGAAGAAGCCGTTTAAGATACGCAAATAGAACGGTTGGCGTGGTGACTCGGTAGCGAATTTTTGGTTTTGAGCTGGAGAGTGCGTGCAGCACAGGCGCAACGCAGGATTGTGCTGGTAAAACAAAACGGTTGCTAGAGGTCTCATTTTCTAAGCGGCTGCGCTGGGCAAGATAGTGTTCTTTATGCGGACTGTTCTCAATATCAATCCATTTCATAAAAGCGGCGAGTGCATTTTGTCGAAAGCGAGTCTCGATCGGGCCAGGTTCAAGTAGAGCAATGTGGATATTGCTGCCGTATAGCTCTAGGCGTAAGGTATCTGTCCAACCTTCAATAGCAAACTTAGATGCGTTATAGGCTCCACGGTATTTCATTGCGGCAAAGCCGAGCACGGAGCTGTTCTGGATGATTCTCCCTTCATTTTGCTGCCTCATAATCGGCAAGACTTCTCGTACCAGTTGATGCCATCCAAAAAAATTACTCTCAAATTGTTCACGCAGTGCGTCGGTGGGGAGATCTTCCAGCGCGCCGGGTTGTCCATAGGCACCGTTGTTAAATAGCCCGTACAACTCTCCATTAGTGAGTGCTAAGGTTTGTTCTACTCCACGGGTAATGCTTTGGCTATCAGCAAGATCCAACTGAATACAGGTCAAACCTTCTTGGCGTAGCCTGATGACATCCTCTTCTTTTCGGCAGGAGGCTATCACGTTAAAGCCCTGTGCTTGAAGGGCGTGGGCACAAACATAGCCAATACCACTGGAGCAGCCAGTGATTAATACCGATTTGGTCATTTCGTTTCCTTGTTTTTCTCTTAGTTAGTTTTCGCTATGTAATAGACATTTTAGCGCCAGTTCAACGCGCGAATAATGGAAGGTAAATCCAAGTTCTGTCAGCTTTTTCGGTTTAGCGCGGATACTATCGAGTAGAAGGCAGGCGGATTCTCCCATCAGGAGTTTGATTGCCCATTCCGGTGTCATCAGCAGATGGGGGCGACCTAACGTTCTGGCGAGAGTTTCGCTGAAAACCTTGTTGGTCACCGGATGAGGTGCGCTGAGGTTGTATGCGCCCTGCGCATGAGGAGTCTCAAGTAAATAGACAATCGCTCGGACCATGTCTTGCAGATGAATCCATGGCAGGTATTGCTGTCCATTGCCAATTGGCCCACCTAAACCCAGACGGTATGGTAGCAGCATTTTAGCCAGCGCACCTCCGCCTAAGCCCAGCACCACGCCCGTACGCAACAAACAAACGCGGGTTTGTTCTGATTGGGCTCGCTTGGCAATCTGTTCCCAACGTTCACACACGGTATGGGTGAAACTCTGGCTATGCACGTGCAAACTCTCATCGAAGGGATGTGCTTGCTGGTCGCCATAATAGCCCACGGCAGAGCCACTGATGAACACGGCGGGCGGTTTGGTACTGGCGTGAATGAGTGCCACCAATTTCTCGGTCAGTTGCCAACGGCTTTGACAAATGATCTGCTTTTGTGACTTGGTCCAGCGTTTATCCGCGATAGGTTCCCCCGCGAGGTTAATCACGGCATCAACGTCGTTCAGATCATGCAGCTCATCTAAATGAGACAAGTAAGTGATGTTACCTCGGTCAGCGAAATGCAGCCGCTGCTTGGCGGCAATCGTGTCTCTGGTCAACAATACGATTTGATGTTCACTCAATATCTTGAGCAGTTCGCAGCCGATAAAACCCGTTCCACCAGTCAATAGTATCTTCATGTGCCCCTCCATGCTGTTGTTAGTATATGGCAGAGTGAAATACGCAGCCAACTCCAAGACAGGTCATTGATTCATTTCATTTTCGTTCAGAGCTCAGTCACAGTTTTAATAAAAGGTAACAAGATGTGACATCGCTCGAAAGTCAAGTTACATCACCAAGCAAAATTATCTGCAATTATTACAAGTAACCACCATGTTGAAGGGAAGATTGCATGATGTCCGCCATGCTTGCTCTTTTGCGCGCCTTTGCCGCCAGTGCCCGAGATCTGTTGCCAATTGTTGTGGTGATTGCCTTCTTTCAGCTGGTGGTATTGCAGCAACCATTACCAAACTTGATGGCCATCGTTTCTGGCTTGGTGTTGGTTATCCTCGGTTTAACCTTCTTTATTTTCGGTTTAGAAATGGGGCTCTTTCCCATCGGCGAGTCGATGGCACAGGCATTTGCACGCAAAGGCAGCCTGTTTTGGCTGTTCGTCTTCTCTTTTTGTTTGGGATTCGGCACGACTATCGCAGAGCCAGCATTGACTGCCGTGGCGGACGAAGCCGCTCAAGTTGCGGCGGAAGGGGGAGTGATAGCGGAGGACCAATACGCCATGGATAGCTACGCCAATGGATTGAGGATCACCGTGGCCTTATCGGTGGGGGTGGCGATTGTGCTAGGCGTGCTCAGAATCCTGAAGGGCTGGCCGATCCACTATGTGATTATCGGTGGTTACGTCATTGTGGTGATTCTTACTGGCTTCGCGCCAGAAAACATCGTTGGGATTGCCTATGACTCTGGCGGCGTGACCACGTCGACCATTACCGTGCCACTCGTGACGGCGCTGGGAGTGGGTTTAGCTTCGGCGATTAAAGGGCGCAACCCGATGTTAGACGGATTTGGCTTGATTGCTTTCGCCTCTTTGCTACCGATGATCTTCGTCATGATTTACGGCATGGTGGTGACATGATGGAGTTGAGCCATTTTTTCGATACCTTGCTCAGTACGGTGGTCGATGTGATGCCGATTGCGGCCATTTTGTTTGGTTTTCAGTTTGCTGTGTTGCGCAAGCCGATCCACAATCCGCTGAAAGTATTGCTTGGTTTTCTCTACGTTATCTTGGGGTTGGCACTGTTTCTTATGGGCCTTGAACTCGCGCTTTTTCCGCTGGGAGAAACCATGGCAAGTCAGCTCACAGCAACACACTTTTTGACTCAAGTGCGTATTAGCTTAGGCAGCCAACTGGAATGGTTCGACTACTACTGGGTTTATCTGTTCGCCTTTTTCATTGGTTTTAGTACTACGGTGGCGGAGCCCTCGTTGATTGCTGTGGCAATCAAAGCCAATCAAGTATCCGGTGGCAGTATCGGCGTTACTGGTCTGAGAGTGGCCGTGGCACTCGGGGTTGCTGTGGGCATCGCGCTTGGCAGCTACCGTATTGTTGTTGGCGATCCCATTCATTATTACATCATTGTCGGCTACATCTTGGTTGTCATTCAAACTTACTTTGCTCCGCGATTGATTGTCCCTCTGGCTTATGATTCTGGAGGGGTGACGACCTCGACAGTTACGGTTCCGCTAGTGACGGCGCTGGGGCTTGGGCTTGCTTCCACCGTTCCCGGTCGCAATCCGCTCATCGACGGATTGCTTTTGCCAGCTTATTTCCCATTATCTCAGTGATGGGGTACGCGCAAATCACACAGTGGCTGAATCGTCGGCAAGTATCAAAGGAGAATGAAAATGCGCTTTAAACTGATTCTGGCGTTTGTTGAAGACAGCAAAACAGACATTGTGTTGGATGCTGCGCGTGAGGCAGGCGCGACTGTAATTAATAATGCGCGCGGTCAAGGGTTAAATCAAAAACGGACCTTCTTTGGCTTGACGTTAGAAGTACAAAAGGACGTATTACTTTTTGTGGTGGAAGAGCATCTGTCTCGCCATATTCTCGAGACAATTAGCGACGTCGGAGAGTTTGATGTGGAGTCGGGGCAGGGCATCGCCATCCAAATTGACATCGAGGATGCGGTGGGTGTTGCCCATCAGGTTGCCAAGTTAACCAAAGTGGTAGAGGACGAACTATGAACAGTCATGACAGAATTCAAGTGCGGGATGTGATGGCTAACATGTATGTGATGGTCGACGGTCTGACCACAGTGCATGAAGGTATCACACTGGCAAGGAAACATCAGGTGAAAGCGTTAGTGGTCGACAAACGCCACCAAGATGATGAGTATGGGATTGTTTTGATGAACGATATTGCGAAAAAAGTGTTGGCAAAAAATCGTTCGCCGCATCGAACCAATATCTATGAGATCATGACCAAACCCGCGTTGTGCGTCTCGCCAGATATGAACGTCAAATACTGCGCGCGTTTGTTTGAACGTTTTGGCATCAGCCGTGCCCCAGTGATTGAAAATGGCAAACTGATTGGCATGGTCAGTTACAACAACATCGTCATGAATGGCATGGCTCGGGATGACGAGCAAGAATCTTAAACGTACAATACCCTGATGAAATAAGGGGAAATGTTGTGAAACTGTTTTTTGCTTCTGATCTGCATGGCTGTCTTGAGGCCACCAAAGCGATGTTGACATGCTTTGAAAACTCCGGTGCTGAGCATTTGATCTTGTTGGGCGATCTATTAAATCATGGGCCGAGAAATCCGATTCCGCGCGCCTACAATCCGCCAGAAGTGGCGCGACTGCTCAATGAGTACGCCGATAAGATTATTGCCGTGCGTGGAAATTGCGATAGCGAAGTCGATCAAATGTTGCTGTCGTTTCCGATGATGATGGATTACGCCTGGGTTTTGCTTGAACCTGGGCGTAAGGTATTCCTCACTCACGGCCATAAATACCATGCCAAACAAAAACCAGTGTTGTGCGCCGGGGATGTATTGGTGCATGGCCACACGCATATTGCCGTAGCACAATGGGAAGAGGGGAATCTTATCTTTAATCCCGGCTCGGTGACTTTCCCAAGAGAGGGCAAACCGGCCAGTTATGGGGTGTATGACTCGGGCACTTGGTCAGTGATTGCACTGAGCGGTGAAACTCTGCTTGCAACCACGATGTGAGAAAGTGAAAAAGGCAGCTTGGCTGCCTTTAGTTTCTGTCTGAGTGGCCCAAATCTCTTTCTGGATCAATTCTATCTCGGACTTTTTGTTTCAGCACTTTGGCCTCAGGAAATCCACCATCTGCTTTGCGCTCCCAAATGGACACATCATTACAGAAAATTTCAAACCGGCCACCTGTATCTGGGTGAAGGCTGACCGTCTCAATTTCTTCACTGAAGGTGTGCAGCAGTTCTTGCGCCAACCAAGCGGAGCGGAGCATCCAATTGCACTGACGGCAATAATAGATGTCGATTTTCGCTTTTGTCATACTTTTCCTTTAAAACAACAATTTTAAACCAACGGCGAACGTGAGCACTTCAAAGGCGATTTTGACCACGTTATTGCTAAGTCTCTGGCTTATCCAAGCGCCCAAACCGCCCCCGAGGAAGGAGCTCAATAACAGCACAGGCAACCAAGGCCAATGAACGGGAGCACCAGCTTCTACAACGGCCAAACCTCCGATACCGTTCCAGAATAAACCGACGCAAATCATTGTCAATGCGACGGCTTGTTTGTAGCTGTAACCAAACCAGCGTACCAAAAAGAGCGTCACCAGTAATCCTGATCCTGCAGTTAAGGAGCCATTAATGACGCCAATCAAAACCATCACTATGCCGCCGATCAGCCATCCATGCATATCTCTATGATTGGCTTGTTCACTCTGGCCGAGTTGCTTTTTAACTCGTGAATAGAGGCCTAGCGCCAATATCATCAAACCAAGCAGCATTTGGGCGGTTTTCTCTGGGATAAGCATGACCAAATTCGCGCCCGTGACTACGCCAATACTGCCTGTTAAAACCAGATAAACGATAACCTTGCCATTAAGTGAACCTGAACGTAAGTGAGTAAAGGCTGCGCCTAAACCGAGCGCCACGCTGGCAAGTTTGTGGGTAGCAAGAGCAATTGCAAAGGGAAGCCCCATGAAAATTAGGAGGGGGAACTGCAATAGACCAGCGCCGCCCCCAGAAACCGAGGCGAGAGTGTTGGCCACTAGTGAGCCCCAAAAAAGCAAAGCGGTGTTAATCCAATCCATTGAATTCACTAAAAAGGGAGTGTTACCTCCCTTGGTTGATTAGTTCGAGAATAGCACGGTTGAGCCGTGATTCAGGCTGGTTAAAAGCAGCGTTTTTTCGTTGACGATGTCAATTCTCCGGCTTTGCTGCGCGTCCATTTTGAACACTTTGGTGATCACTTTCAGTTGTGCTTCTGAGAAATCTTGGTTTTTAGACGATGAGATGTCTTTAAACTCTTTCGGCGTGACCAGCAAGTAATTATCGCTCACATCCCATTGCCCCGATTCGGAAATGCTGATGGTGACTTCTTGAGAAGATTCATGTGAAAACAGCTTGAGCATCGCAACGCGAATGTAGTTGCCATTTGGCAAATATTTCACATTTGATGTGACAGTCACCTTGCGTAAAGGGCCAACCGTGCCATCGGGGTTGAGCTCATCATTGATCACTGTGACCATATTGGACTGCCACTCATTGGCGGAGAGGATCTGTTCGACCTTCAGATCACTTCCCCAGTAAAGCCAAGCACTGAAGAGCGTTGAAGCCACCAAAAGTAGAGAGGCGATTTTAATTTTCATGCGCGTCCTCATCATTTACAAATGGAACCAAGGTCATTTTGTTCGGCCACAATTCTCAACGTAATGTTTTCACTAGAATGGTTGAGGTTATGAATGTAGTTCAGCGTCAGTTGATTGTTTTGTCCACCCGTTGCAATGACTTTCACCGGCGTCGATTCACCGAGGTGAACTTCTGCATATTTATTCACGCACTGTTCAATGGACGGTAACCAAGCCTGCAACGGAGGATGGTTAATCGGGGTCAGTACTTGAATGGCGCCCACCTTCGCCAATACCCGGAATTTAGATTCAGCAGGATTGGTAAACAACATCACACTTATTGGCAGCAAGATGGAAAATAGCCACATGGCGATGATGTACCAACGGGTTTTTGGCGCCGTCATTGGCTCTTGGTGATTGAGAGTTTCGACTTCTATTAAGTCGCTGGCGTAGTCGTCTGACACTATTTCAATATCTTCGCTACCAGGGGCGTCAGCTTCAGATGCTTCCTCAATGCTGCTCGACTTGTCTGACAGTAAAGGGTTAATTCTCTCCACCGCACAGATGAGCTGATAGCCGCGCTTTGGCACCGTTTTCACAAATTCAGGCGATTTAGTGGAATCTTTGAGCATTTTACGCAAAGTAGAAATAGCTTGGGTCAAGCTAGAATCATCCACTTCGAAACCCTGCTCACGCCAGACAAACTCATGCAACTCGTTGCGACTTAAAACTTCATTTGGTCTCTCTGCCAACATCAGCAGAATACGACTTTCATTACTGCCCAGTCGTACGATTTCGTTGCTGAAATCTTGATCAAGTAATGTATTGCTGTTCGGATCAAAAACGAACCGTTGTGCGATAACAAACTTAGTGCCGATATGACTCATGACATTCTTCTTATATTATGTTTTTATTTTTCAATATCTTATGTTTATTTGGTGCGCTAATGGTTGCATTAGCAATGTTAATGTTTCCGTATGCATGCGGATAGGATAATTAAATTTATGCAAAAAAACAGCGTTTTCCCCACAATTGACCTTGAATTTACATTTGTCAGCCACATGTTAAGTGGCAGAACATCCAAGATGTACAATCAACCTATTTAGTCGTTAATACTGTTTAAAGTTACATTGGAGTGAAAATGAGCGAGACAAACGTAGCAAACAACAAAGAAACTCGTGGCTTTCAGTCAGAAGTAAAACAGCTTCTTCATCTAATGATCCACTCTCTGTATTCCAACAAAGAGATCTTTTTACGCGAGTTAATCTCAAATGCATCAGATGCGGCGGATAAGTTACGCTTTCAGGCCCTCTCTGATCCCGATCTTTATCAAGGTGATGCAGACCTTGGCGTGAAGCTCTCTTTTAATGTTGAAAACAACACACTTACCATCTCTGATAACGGGATTGGTATGAGCCGCGAGGAGGTGATCTCTCATCTCGGAACCATTGCGAAATCAGGTACAGCGGAATTTTTCTCTAAGCTCTCACAAGAGCAATCAAAAGAGTCGCAATTGATCGGCCAGTTCGGCGTTGGCTTCTACTCGGCGTTTATCGTCGCTGACGCGGTGACGGTGCGTACTCGTGCGGCTGGGTTGTCTGCTGATGAAGCGGTGATGTGGCACTCTGCGGGAGAAGGTGAGTACACCATCGAAGACATTCACAAAGAATCGCGCGGCACGGACATCATTCTGCACATGCGCGAAGATGGCAAAGAGTTCTTGAATGAGTGGCGCCTACGTGATGTGGTGAGCAAATATTCCGACCATATCGGCATCCCGGTTTCGATTCAAACCAAGGTTCGTGATGAAGAGGGCAAAGAAACCGACCAAGTTCAATGGGAGCAGATCAACAAGGCACAAGCGCTTTGGACGCGTAACAAAGCCGACATCACTGATGAAGAGTACCAAGAGTTTTACAAACACGTTTCTCACGATTTTGCCGATCCGATGCTTTGGAGTCACAACCGCGTCGAAGGCAAAAACGATTACACCAGTTTGCTTTATATTCCTGCTAAAGCGCCTTGGGATATGATGAATCGTGACCATAAGTCCGGTTTGAAATTGTATGTTCAGCGGGTGTTTATCATGGATGACGCAGAACAGTTTATGCCGTCATACCTACGTTTTGTGCGTGGCTTGATTGATTCAAACGATCTGCCGCTCAACGTGTCGCGCGAAATTTTGCAAGACAACAAAGTCACCCAATCACTGCGCAACGCTTGTACCAAGCGAGTGCTCACAATGCTAGAACGTATGGCGAAAAATGATGCTGATAAGTATCAGCGTTTTTGGAAAGAGTTTGGCTTGGTGATGAAAGAAGGCCCAGCAGAAGACTTTGCCAACAAAGAGAAAATTGCCGCGCTATTGCGTTTTGCTTCGACTGAAGTTGACTCTGCTGAGCAAAGCGTCTCGCTTGAATCTTACGTTGCCCGTATGAAAGAAGGTCAAGACAAGATTTACTACCTGACGGCGGATAGCTACGCGGCGGCGAAGAACAGCCCACACTTGGAGCAGTTTAAAGCCAAAGGTATTGAAGTTATTCTGATGTTTGATCGCATCGATGAGTGGTTGATGAACTACCTAACTGAGTTTGATGGCAAGCAGTTCCAATCGATCACCAAAGCGGGCCTTGATCTCAGCAAGTTCGAAGACGAGCAAGAGAAGGAAAAGCAGAAAGAGACGGAAGAAGAGTTCAAGTCGGTGGTTGAGCGAACTAAAAACTACTTGGGTGAGCGCGTCAAAGAGGTACGTACGACCTTCAAGCTAGCCAACACGCCAGCGGTCGTTGTCACCGACGACTACGAAATGGGTACGCAAATGGCGAAGTTACTCGCTGCTGCCGGTCAAGCGGTGCCTGAAGTGAAGTACATCTTTGAACTGAACCCAAATCATGCCCTAGTACAGCGCATGGCCGATGAAGCGGATGAAGAGGCATTTGGTCGCTGGGTTGAAGTACTGCTGGGGCAGGCAATGCTTGCTGAGCGTGGCTCGATGGAAGATCCAAGCCAATTCTTGGGGGCGATCAACACGCTTTTGACTAAGGGCTAATAACGTTTGCCGCGAAAAGTCGCTACTTATGCTCTTTTTGCGTGCATTTGCATTCATTTTGCAACAGTTTGTTGATCGATGGCGTGAAGTGTGAGTACTTGAGCATTCTTTAGTCTTAATTCGCGCTTGAGAACAATATTGTGTGGTAGAATGCAGACTTGAAACGAAATAAACAGGCGTGTAAGGTGCACGCCTGTTTTGTTGTTAACTATAAAAGCAATTATACCGAAACTTACCGTGAGCTTGTGGCATCGGACTGGTTAGGGATTTCAACGAGTCAAGCTAGACTCGTTTTTACTCTTTATCGCTTCGCTCGTCGACCACGTCACTGACATAGTGAGCTTCGGTATAAATCATCATAATCGAAAGAGGATTCAACATGCGCATCATTCTTCTAGGTGCTCCAGGTGCAGGTAAAGGCACGCAGGCTCAATTCATCATGGAGAAGTATGGTATTCCACAAATCTCTACTGGTGACATGCTACGTGCCGCTATCAAAGCAGGTACTGAGCTTGGTAAACAAGCAAAAGCTGTGATCGACGCTGGTCAACTAGTTTCTGATGAAATCATTCTAGGCCTGATTAAAGAGCGCATTGCTGCGGAAGATTGTGCAAAAGGCTTTTTGCTAGATGGTTTCCCACGCACAATTCCTCAGGCTGATGGCTTAAAAGAGATGGGTATCGCGGTTGATTACGTGATCGAATTTGATGTTGCGGATGAAGTGATCGTAGAACGTATGGCAGGTCGTCGCGCTCACCTACCTTCTGGCCGTACCTACCACGTGGTTTATAACCCACCAAAAGTGGAAGGCAAAGACGACATCACAGGTGAAGATCTTGTGGTCCGTGATGACGATAAAGAAGAAACGGTCCGCGCACGTCTGGGTGTGTACCATTCGCAAACAGCACCACTGATTGCTTACTATGGCAAAGAAGCGGAAGCGGGCAACACCAAGTACCTCAAGTTTGACGGAACGAAGCAAGTTGCTGAAGTGAGCGCTGATATCGAGAAGGCATTGGCATAATAGGTCGTACCTATTACCAATAATCGCAAAATGTTTGTTATAGTGAAAGCGGCCTTAGGGTCGCTTTTTTATTATGATTCATCAGTGAGTTACCTCATTTTAACCGTGAGGTGGGCGAATGACACTTCGAGGGCGTTCGCTTTGATCGATGAATTCATATTGCCGTATAAAACTCCTCAGCCATTATCGTAGAGACGCTATGAACAACACAAAAAAACACGGAGTGCTTTTAGTTAACCTTGGAACTCCAGATCACGCGACCGCACCAGCCGTGAAACGCTTTTTGAGTCAATTCTTGCATGATAAACGTGTCGTTGATATGAGCCGCTGGCTGTGGTGCCCGATTCTCCATGGCATCATTTTGCCCATCCGCTCACCCAAAGTGGCCAAGTTGTATCAATCGGTCTGGATGGAAGAGGGCTCTCCCTTAATGGTTTACTCGCAGCAGCAAAAACAAGCTTTGCAAGCGCGTATGGGGTTGCCAGTTGAGCTGGGCATGAGTTATGGCAACCCTAGCATATCTACCGGAATAAGCCGGCTAATGGAACAAGGAGTGGAGCAGATAACGGTGTTACCTCTGTACCCGCAATATTCTGCGACCACCACGGCAGCGGCTTTCGATGCGCTCAGTAAAGCACTCGCTAAAATGGCGCTGCTACCCAGCATTCATTTTGTGCGCGACTATCACAACCACCCCAGTTACATCCGAGCTCTCGCTCAGTCGGTGCGTCAATCTTGGCAGGAAAATGGTCGCGGAGACTACTTGCTCTGCTCTTATCACGGCATTCCGAAACGCTACGCCGACAACGGCGATATTTACCCGCAACACTGCGAAATGACGACAGAGCTTCTGCGTTTGGAGTTGGGGTTGACCAAAGAGCAGATAGGTTTGACGTATCAATCTCGTTTTGGTCGAGAGGAGTGGTTACAACCCTATACGGACAAAACCCTAGAAGCGCTTCCAGGGAGAGGGGTTAAAACCTTGGATGTCTTGACTCCGGCTTTTTCCGTAGACTGCTTGGAAACTTTAGAAGAGATTTCAGAACAAGGAAAAGAGAGCTTTCTTCATGCGGGCGGTGAGCGCTTTACCTATATTCCTTGCCTAAATGCGGAAGAGGCACATATTGAGATGATGGTAGAGCTGCTCAATCTACCCAATTCGCAAGTATAGCGGACAAAACAATAAGGCCACGGAATGTGGCCTTAGTTTTAGTGGGAAAAGCGATTACGCAATAGAAACTTGCTGTTCTTCAAGCTGTTCAGCGTTGCTGCTGGTGGTTTCCGCACCATGCATCCAACGCACTAAGGTATTTGAAAACAGCAGCAGAATGGTACCGGAAATCGTCGCTGTCACGGCGATGCCGCTGAAAATCGCCATCGCTCCAAGTTCTCCAACGTGTGAGCCGACGTAGCCTGCGACGTAGTTGGCAATCGCGTTACAACCAAACCACGCACCCATCATTAAGGAAGCGAGGCGTAGAGGTGCCAGTTTTGTGACCAAAGACAGACCAATCGGTGACAGACAAAGCTCGCCCAATGTATGGAAAAAGAAAGCACCCACCAACCAGAGCATCGACGTTTTCACGCTGGTATCGCCTCCTTGTTCAATCACAGCGCCGACCATACATAAGAAGCCTAACGCTAGGAAGAACATCGCCAAGGCAAATTTCTTCGGTGAGTTCGGCTCTCGTTTACCCATTTTTACCCACAATACAGCCAAGAGCGGAGCCAAGGTAATGATGAAAAACGGGTTCAGTGACTGGAACCAAGCCGCGGGCACTTCAAAGCTGCCGATCATACGGTCAGTATATTGCTGGGTATAAATGTTCATCAGGCCACCGGCTTGTTCAAAGCCGACCCAAAAGACAATGGTAAAGAGGCTCATGACGAGGATCACTTTAATCCGATCCGCCTCTTCTTTGGTCAACGGCTCTTTACGTGCCGACTGCTTGTTCTTAAGATCGCGCTTTGCTGCAGGTTCACGACCAATATCACCTAACCAAGATTGGGCAAAGGTCATTTGCATCGCTAAGCTAATCAGCATACCAATGCCCGCAGCGACAAATCCCGCTTTCCAGCCAAAAGATTCGGTGACAGAACCAGACACCACGCCTGCAATCAAGGCGCCAAGGTTGATGCCCATGTAGAAAATAGTGAACGCTCCATCGCGGCGGTTATCCCCTTCGCGATAAAGATAGCCAACCATCGTCGAGATATTCGGTTTGAATAAACCGTTACCTGAAATCAGTAAACCCAAGCCGAGGTAAAAAGTATGCAGCTCGCTAAAACCGAGCACATCTGCCGGGAGAGCCAGAGTAAATTGGCCAATTGCCATCAGCGCTCCGCCGATTAAAATCGAGCGTCGTTGCCCCAAGAAATTGTCAGCCAAATAGCCACCAATCAGAGGGGTAATGTACACCAGCCCGGTGTAGATGCCGTACAGATCCAGCGCGTCTTTCGTGCTCCAGCCCATACCACCGTTTATCGTTGCATCAGTGAGATAAAGTACCAAAATGGCACGCATCGCGTAGTAAGAGAAACGTTCCCACAGTTCGGTGCCGAAAAGTAAAAATAGGCCACGAGGATGGCCGAAATATTGGTGTTGTGTTGACATAAATTAAGCTATTTCAAATCATTAAAATTTTTATTGGGGATAACGTATACCTCCGGTTAACTTTTTATACAAATGCTAAAAAATGAACAAAAACAAAATATCAATTGGCAATTGACTGTAAATAAAGAGGTTTGTTGTTTTTTGTTGCGGTAGTTTATGTGCTACAAACTAAAATTTCATTTTTGAGAAGAAATCTTTACATTTATTGGACAACGTACACGGATTGGCGAGTTATAAGCTGGCCCTTTACGTTTATGAAAGCGATAATGGTAAGATACGAAAAAATACAGATGGCTAGTTAGAATGAAACGTTGGTACTTACTCTACTGTAAGCGCGGAGAGCAACTGCGCGCTAAGCAGCATTTGGAAAATCAGGGAGTGGAGTGTTTCTACCCTACAATAGTGGTCGAGAAAATTTTGCGTGGCAAAAGGCAGAAAAAAAGTGAACCTCTTTTTCCGTCTTATATTTTTGTCCGATTTGATTTTGAGCTTGGCCCTACCTTCACCACGGTTCGTTCAACCCGCGGGGTAGTCGATTTTGTCCGATTTGGCGCTCAACCGAAAGAGTTGCAGGGTGATCTCATCTTTGAACTTAAAGAGCATCAGAAAGAGAATGACGTGTGCGTCGAAGCTAAATCGTTACCACGTCCAGGTGCGTCGATTCGAGTTAAGAAAGGTCAGTTTGCCGGCATTGATGCGATTTTCCAAGAACAAGACGGCGAAACGCGGTCAATCATGCTGGTGAAAATGATCTCCCAAGTGGTGCCAGTGAGCATCAGTAACAGTGATCTTGAGCTGGGTTGTTAACCCTAAATGACGACCTGCACGCTAAAAATAAGCAAACTAAAAAACAAGGCACCACGAGGGTGCCTTGTTGGTCTTAGCCTTTGTAAGCGTCGTTATGTACGTTTTTCACGGCACGACCCGATGGGTCAACGCAGTTTTTAAACGACTCATCCCACTCGATCGCTTTTGCTGAAGAACAAGCAACCGATGGGCCGCCAGGAACACATTCTGCCGCTGAAGCGAGCGGGAACAGCTCCTCAAAGATTTCGCGATACACGTAACCTTCTTTGGTGGTCGGCGTGTTGTATGGGAAGCGGAACTTCGCCGTTTCCATCTGCTGGTCAGTGACTTTGGCTTCCGCTGTCTCTTTCAGTGTGTCGATCCAGCTGTAGCCCACGCCGTCAGAAAACTGTTCTTTTTGACGCCATGCGATTGAATCGGGTAGATAGTGTTGGAAGCACTCACGCAAAATGTGCTTCTCCATCTTACCGTTGCCACACATTTTATCGGCAGGGTTGAGACGCATCGCCACATCAATGAACTCTTTGTCCAAGAATGGAACGCGACCTTCGACACCCCAGGCCGCTAGCGATTTGTTGGCGCGAGCACAGTCAAACATGTTAAGCGCTAACAGTTTACGCACGGTCTCTTCATGAAACTCTTTGGCGTTTGGTGCTTTGTGGAAGTAGAGATAGCCACCAAAAATCTCGTCAGCCCCTTCGCCAGAAAGAACCATTTTGATCCCCATTGCTTTAATTTTTCTGCCCATCAAAAACATGGGTGTTGAAGCACGGATGGTGGTCACGTCGTAGGTTTCAATATGGTAAATTACATCACGGATTGCGTCCAAACCCTCTTGGATGGTGTAAGTCATCTCATGATGGACGGTACCAATCTTGTTGGCGACTTCTCGTGCAGCTTTAAGATCAGGGGCACCTTCTAAGCCAATCGCAAATGAGTGCAGTTGCGGCCACCAAGCTTCAGATTGTTCGTCATCTTCGATGCGCATTGCCGCAAATCGTTTTGCAATTGCCGAGGTGACTGATGAGTCTAAACCGCCAGACAGAAGTACCCCATAAGGAACATCGGTCATGAGTTGACGTTTGACCGCCGCTTCCAGAGCTTCGGTCAACTCTTCTTTGCTGCTCACATTGTTTTCAACCGCTGCGTATTCGTTCCAGTCACGAATGTAGTAGCGTTGTGGGCCAGAATCAGTTGAGCTGTAGTAGCTACCAGGAGGAAACTCGCTCAAAGTTTTACATACAGGGACTAGTGCTTTCATCTCTGAGGCGACGTAGTAGTTGCCATGTTCGTCATGCCCTTGATACAAAGGGATAATGCCAATATGGTCACGGCCAATCAGGTATTGATCTTTCTCTTCGTCGTAAAGCACAAAGGCAAAGATGCCATTGAGCTCTTCCAGTAGATCAGCCCCCATGTCTTGGTACAAGGCCAAAATCACTTCACAGTCTGAGTCGGTTTGGAACTCGTACTTACCTTCGTAGCGAGCGCGGATCTCTTTGTGGTTGTAAATTTCACCGTTAACCGCAAGGATGAGTTTTTTGTCTGGGCTGTAAAGTGGTTGGGCGCCGCTGTTGAGGCCGACGATGGCCAAGCGCTCGTGCGCCAAAATAGCGCGCTCAGACGCGTAAATACCAGACCAATCTGGGCCACGGTGGCGAAGTTTTTTCGACATCTCTAGCGCGATCGGGCGAAGCGCGGCTGCATCACTTTTTATATCTAAAATGCCAAATACTGAACACATACAACATCCTTTTCAAACTGAATATTTTTTAACGGTATGAGGTCAATTTGCCATCCTAATCAAAAAAAGCAACTCTTCTTGATAAAAAAGATAAGCAAAAAGCGATTGTGGTGAATTTTTTTTAACAAAAACGCTCAAATAGTAAATGAAATTCTGCTTTTGCTTAAAATGTCAACAAAAAGCCCTCATCAAGAGGGCTAATCGAGAGGTCACAATTACTTGTTGGCGGTGAACTGAGGTTTAAGTTGCTGGCAAACATGGCGCGCAAAACCGCTACCGGCTTCGTTGTAGATGTTAAACGCAGCATCGACCCCACTTTCCTCAAGCACTTGCAGTTGGTCGCTATATTCTGCGATTGCCGCGATTTGCCCAGAGTAGCGGCGACGTTTGAGTTGGGCGAGTGCAGTCTGGTTACCTTGGTGGTGTGGCATCGCCAGTAACACCAATTTCACATTGGTGGTGTCGAGTATCCTTTCCCAGAAATCGGGATCGGTGGCGTCACCTGCGATGACATTGCGCCCCTCTTCACGGTGCCGCTCGGCGGCGTCATCGCGAACTTCAACCCCAAGACAGATTTTGCCATAGCGTGCGTGTAGTTCGTCGTAAGCCCCAGTGCCGATGCGCCCCATCCCCAAGATCAAAACTTGCGCATGCCCCGGGTTGATCAGTTGGTCACGCTGATTCAGTTTCTCTGCCGCATGCTCTTGTAACCACTTACCCGAGTGAAGGTAGATTTGGTGGCCCATTTTGCTAAGCGGCGCGGCCAAAATGAATGAGAGGGAGACGGCGACAGCCAAGGCGACCAGAATATCGCTCGACATCCAGCCCATTTTATACGCTAGGCCGCCAACAATCAGACCAAATTCGCTGTAGTTAAACAGCGCCAGCGAAGCGAGCAGGGATGTACGCACGCGGAACTTGAAATAGTTGATGGTTAGGAAATAGAGCAAGCCTTTGAGCGGCAAAAGCAGCAGCATCAAAAGAGCAAGTGAGACGCCGGAGAGACTGATGGATGCCGATAAGCCGATGTTGAGAAAGAAACAGACTAGGAACAGCTCTTTCATATTGAATAGTGATTTGGATAGCTCGGATGCTTTGGTATGACCGGCAAGTAGCATCCCAAGGATCAAAGCGCCTAAATCCGGTTTCATGCCGACAAATTCGAACAGCCCTGCGCCTGCAACGAGGGCGAAGAATATACCAAACAGCACCAGCATTTCACCGTGACCAACCCAGTCAAGTATTTTGTAGAATACTGGGCGCAGCAGGGGGAGAGCAAATAAGGCAATGGCATACCAATGGGGCAGTTTACCCGTCGATGCGGTGAGAAAAATGACCGCAAAAATGTCCTGCATGACCAAAATGCCGATGGCTAAGGTGCCATAGGTCGCATTCATTTCCCCTTTCTCTTGCAGCGACTTCACCGCAAACACGGTACTCGAGAAAGAAAGGGCAAACGCGAGTAGCACAATGTGCTCTGTCGTCATGCCAGCGAGTGAAGTAACGCCGAGCAACTTTAAGGCAAGAAAAGCGGGGGAGAGAATAGCGCAGTCGATAAAAGATTATGTACGGTTGCGCCAGCCCAGATCTCTCGAGAGAGCAGGGTTTTAATCTCCAGTTTGAGGCCGATAGTGAACAGCAACAACGTTACGCCAAGATCGGCTAAGGTGCTAATGGTGTCATTACTCTCAAAACCAAAAAATGCAGAACGAAGCCAGCGAGTAGAAAGCCAACTAGCGGCGGAAGTTTGCACTTAAGGGCGATGAACCCGGCAAAGAAAGCGGTGGTGATCAGTATCAGTTCCATAGGGTTCGTACTTGTTCCTGAAAAATAAAAGGGCCGTGTAACCACAGCCCAGTATTGTAACCTATGTGACTAATTGAATCACAGCGAGATCAATCACCTAACAATTTTTGTAACAAAACACCATTGAGCATAGCGCGTTTGATCATGGCAAAGGCGCCCATGGTGGGTTGCTTATCAATGAGTGAGGCCACGATGGGTAAGCCACTGTGGAAGGTTTTCAGCGATTGATTTTCGACATTGCGCTGAATGGCGGGGAACAGGATTTCTTGTGCCGCGGTAATGTCGCCAGCGATAACAATTTTCTGCGGGTTAAACAGGTTGACAGTGATGGCGATCGCCTTACCAAGCTGATTGCCTACGCGGACCAGACTCTGTTTTGCCAGTTCATCGCCCTGTAACGCATGTGTACAGACGTCTTGAATCGTGATCTGCTCTAATTCTGATAGGGAGGATTCATAGCCTTGCGCGAGCAGTTTTTTTACTCTCTGCACAATCGCTGGGTTGGCTGCAACGGTTTCCAAGCAGCCAAAGTTACCACATTGACACTGTTCGCCCAGAGGATCGATCTGGATATGGCCGATTTCACCGACGTTGCGGTTAAAGCCTAAAAATACCTGACCGTTGACGATAATGCCTGAACCTGTTCCTCGGTGGACACTGACCAAAATGGAATCCTGACAATCTTGACTGGCGCCGAAATAATGTTCAGCCAGCGCCATGCCGCGCACGTCGTTGCCGACAAAGCACTCGATGCCAAATTTTTCACGTACAATTTCACCCAGCGCGAGGTTGTCGATATCGGTATTTGGCATGTATTCCACCACGCCTGTGGTTGGGTTAACCAAGCCGGGCAAAGTAATACCGATGGCAATCAGTTGGTCTATTCTATCTAGGCAACTGTTGATGAAATCTTTGAGTAGGGCAATGAGTCCCTCAATCAGGTCAGATTGGTTTTTGTAGCGTAAATCATGCTGATCTTTCGCAAGTTCTGTTCCGCCTAAATCGTACAAACAGAACTGTACGTAATCTCGACCTAGCCGAACAGCAACAGAGTGGAATGGTTTCACTTCCGTGGTGAGGGAGATGGCTCTTCTTCCCCCGGTTGAAGCTTGTTGAGCGACCTCTTTGATGAGGCCGCGCTCAAGCAGTTGGCGGGTGATTTTGGTGACGCTCGCTGGGGCAAGTTGGCTTACATCTGCCACCTGTATCCTAGAGATAGGTCCTTGTTGATCAATCAATCGATATACAGCAGCGCTGTTCAACTGCTTTACTAAATCTACGTTACCTATCTGTCCGCCATTCATGCCTAATTTTGCTCGTATTGTCCGTTAACAACCGTCGCTTTAACCTTGAAGTCTCTATCAAAAATCGCCAAGTTAGCGATCATGCCTTTCTTAATACGACCTAGGCGATCATCTACACCAATTGCTTTTGCCGGATAGAGGGTTGCCATGCGCAGAGCTTCATCTAAAGCGATTCCAACGTGTTCAACCGTATTTTGTACCGCTTCGATCATGGTTAAAGCTGAACCGCCGAGTGTGCCATTTTCATCAACACACTTACCATCTCGGTAATATACTTTCTTGCCGACAAAAATAAAGTAATCCATGTCAGCGCCTGCTGGAGCTGTGGCATCGGTCACTAATACTAGTTTTTCCCCTTTGATCTTGTGCGCAATTCGGATGTTGGCGTAATCGACGTGAAAGCCATCTGCGATGATACCTGCATAAACATCTGGGGTGTCGTAGATCGCGCCGACTACGCCGGGTTCTCGTCCGACCATCGGGGTCATAGCATTGAATAAGTGGGTGGCGAAGGTTATTCCAGCTTCAAAGCCCTTACGTGCTTCTGTGTAAGTGGCATTGGTGTGGCCAATTGACACCACGATCCCTGCTTGGGTGAGCTTTTCGATGTGCTCAGGAGCGTTGAGCTCTGGTGCTAAAGTGACTTTGGCGACAACGTCCGCGTTGGCACAGATAAAGTCGATCATCTCGTTGTCTGAATTGCGGATGTAATCGACGCTATGGATGCCCTTTTTCATGACATTCAAATAAGGCCCTTCAAGGTGCAAACCCAGCGACTGGTTTTGGTACTGAGCGTGGTAGTCGCGAGCGGCCGTGATTGCAGCACGCATGTCCGCATCAGAGGAGGTGATCAGAGTCGGTAGGAAGCTGGTGCAGCCAGATTTCAGATTGGCTTTATGCATAATTTGCATGGTGTCCGCGGTGATTTCATCATTGAGCATTACACCGCCGCAGCCGTTTAATTGCAGATCGATAAAACCTGGGCTGACGTTCGCGCCTGCGAGATCTTTCTGTTCGATCTCTTGCGGCAATTCACTGGTGGGTAAAACAGCTTTGATTAAACCGTTGTCGATGATAAGTGCATGTTCAGACAGAACATCACTTCCTGTATAAATTTTACAGTTAGTTAGCGCATACATGGTCAGCTAATCCTTATCAAATTGAGATTGAAATTCGGTCACTACTGGCATCTTTCTTTTAGGTTTACACCGATAATCAGAGACTTACTTTGTATCGCTGAATTAGCCAGTAATGTTGCAACAGCAAGCTGGTCTCGAGCAAATGGGTAAAGTGATAACGGGCTATAAAGCTAGGATGTGCTTGGTTATATTGGTTGTTTTTCTACACGAAGTTACTAGTTATATCTAGTCACTTATCCTATTTGAATCCGTTGGTTTCACATGAGACGCAGTAGAATTTTACCGCGTAATCGTCATTTTTTTGAATGATAAAATAAGTTTTATGATCTCGCTAGCAAAATCCTTTTTGAAGGGCAAAAACTGGTGATTATGATCACAAACAATGAGGTTTTAATTTGCGGAGCAAAATTAATGTCATAAACTGAACAGGACTAAATTGGATGACTAAAAAAAGTCGACCGAAAAAATGAAAATCCTATAGGGGGAACTTAAGGTGAATATTCTTGGATACTTTCAAAAAGTAGGCAAGGCATTGATGGTACCTGTTGCCACATTGCCAGCCGCTGCAATATTAATGGGTATAGGTTACTGGTTAGACCCAACGGGTTGGGGCGCAAACAGTGCTGTTGCTGCATTTATGATTAAAGCGGGTGCCGCGATCATTGATAACATGTCGGTGCTTTTCGCCATCGGTGTTGCTTATGGTATGTCGAAAGATAAAGATGGCGCTGCCGCACTGGCAGGTTTTGTCGGTTATACCGTTATTACCACTCTTCTCAGCCCTGGAGCTGTTGAAGCGATTGGTTTGGTGGCAATTGATGACCCTGAAACCAAACTGGCTTTTGCTAAAGTAGGTAACCAGTTTATCGGTATTCTTTCTGGTATTGTTGCGGCAGAACTTTACAACCGTTACTACCAAGTTGAACTGCCTAAAGCACTGGCCTTCTTCTCAGGTAAGCGCTTAGTCCCAATCTTGACCTCTTTTGCCGGTATTCTGCTCTCTTTCGTTCTAATGTACCTATGGCCAGTGATTTTCTCCGGTCTGATCCACTTTGGTGAAAGCATCACAGGTTTAGGCGAAGTGGGTTCTGGTCTGTATGGCTTCTTCAACCGTCTACTGATCCCGGTTGGTCTTCACCACGCACTGAACTCGGTATTCTGGTTCGATATGGCAGGCATCAACGACTTAGGTAACTGGTGGACACCAAACGCAATTGAAAAAGGTGTCGGTGTTGTCGGCGAAACAGGTCGCTACATGGCTGGCTTCTTCCCTGTAATGATGTTCGGTTTGCCTGGTGCTGCTCTAGCTATCTACCACACAGCGAAACCAGAAAACAAAGCGAAAGTGGCTTCTATCATGATCGCGGCGGGCTTTGCATCATTCTTCACTGGTGTGACAGAGCCTCTAGAATTCTCGTTCATGTTCCTAGCTCCAGTACTTTACGTAGTACACGCAGCGCTAACTGGTATCTCGCTTTACATCGCTGACCTGATGAACTGGACCGCTGGTTTTGGTTTCTCTGCTGGTCTTGTGGATATGGTGTTGTCAGCGCAAAACCCACTAGCTAACAAGTGGTACATGCTGATTGTTCAAGGCTTCGTGTTCTTTGCTCTGTACTATGTCATTTTCCGCACTGCGATCGTGAAGTTTGGCCTGAAAACACCGGGTCGTGAAGATGATGAAGGTTCATCTGCTTCAAAAGTGACTGGTGCGAAAGAGTCTCACGCACTTGCAAAACAGTATCTAAAAGCATTGGGCGGCCATGAGAACCTCACAAACATTGATGCATGTATCACTCGTCTACGTTTGTCAGTTAAAGACATGAGCATCATTGATGAGAAGACACTAAAAGCGTTGGGTGCAATGGGTGTGGTCAAACTGGGTACCAATAACCTGCAAGTTATCCTTGGCCCTCTCGCAGAAATTGTTGCTGGTGAGATGAAAAACATCGGCGTGAACGAAGATCTATCAGAAGTCGTTCTACCGTAATCACCATTTACTACCAGTGATTTGAAGCCTCCTACGGGAGGCTTTTTTCTATTGTTCGCAGCTTTCTCCGCCAGTTGATGGCAAATAATCGCAATTAAGCGCGAGAACTTATTGTCTATTCGTGCAGAATTGTGGATCATTGACAGCAGTTTGCTCTGAATATATCTCCTTAATTCAGAGCTAAGTTTTCTCTGAACAATACTAAAACAAACTTGAGGTGCTTTAGATGAGTGAAGCTGATGCTCGTCCATCAAACTTTATTCGTCAGATCATTGATAAAGATCTGGCGGATGGCAAACATACGAGTGTGCATACACGATTCCCGCCGGAGCCAAACGGCTACCTGCACATCGGCCATGCAAAATCTATCTGTTTGAATTTTGGTATTGCTCAGGACTATCAGGGTAAGTGTAATCTTCGTTTTGATGATACTAACCCTGAGAAAGAAGACATCGAATACGTTGAGTCAATCAAGAATGATGTTAGCTGGTTAGGCTTCGAATGGGATGGTGAGATCTGCTATTCATCAAACTATTTCGACAAGCTTTACCAATATGCAGTGGAACTGATTAACAAAGGCTTAGCGTATGTTGATGAGCTAAGTCCTGAGCAGATCCGCGAATACCGTGGAACGCTGACTGAGCCTGGTAAACCAAGTCCTTACCGTGATCGTTCGGTGGAAGAAAACCTCGCGCTGTTTGAAAAAATGCGTGCTGGTGGTTTTGAAGAAGGCAAGGCGTGCTTGCGTGCCAAGATCGATATGGCCTCTTCCTTTATGGTGATGCGCGATCCGGTTTTGTATCGAGTACGTTTTGCTTCTCACCATCAAACGGGTGACAAGTGGTGTATCTATCCGATGTACGACTTTACCCACTGTATTTCGGATGCGTTGGAAGGGATCACCCACTCTATTTGTACGCTTGAGTTTATGGACAACCGTCGCTTGTACGACTGGGTACTGGAGAACATCACGATTGGCTGTCGCCCACATCAGTATGAGTTCAGCCGCCTGAATCTCGAATACACAGTGATGTCTAAGCGTAAACTCAATCAGTTGGTGACTGAGAAGTTGGTTAATGGTTGGGATGACCCACGTATGCCGACTATCTCTGGTTTGCGTCGTCGCGGCTTTACCCCAGCGTCAATTCGCGAGTTTTGCAAACGCATCGGTGTCACAAAGCAAGAGAACATGATCGAGTTCAGTTCACTGGAATCTTGTATCCGTGATGATTTGAACGAAAATGCGCCACGTGCGATGGCGGTATTGGATCCTGTGAAACTGGTGATCGAAAACTTCCCTGAAGGCGAAGTGGAAAATCTGCTGATTGCGAACCATCCAAACAAAGCCGAAATGGGCGAGCGTGAAGTACCATTCACACGTGAACTTTGGATTGAACGTGAAGACTTTCGTGAAGAAGCGAACAAAAAGTACAAGCGTTTGGTACTAGGTAAAGAAGTTCGTTTGCGTGGTGCCTACGTGATTCAAGCTGAGCGTGTTGAGAAAGACGCTGAGGGTAACATCACCACTATCTACTGTACTTACGATGCAGATACGTTGGGCAAAAACCCTGCAGATGGGCGTAAAGTGAAAGGTGTGATTCACTGGGTGTCAGCAGACAAAGGTGTACCCGCAGAGATCCGTCTATACGATCGCCTCTTTACGGTGCCAAATCCTGCCGCGGCAGACGATTTTGCCGCCACCATTAATCCAGAGTCACTGACTGTATTGAACGGTTTTGTCGAACCAAGCTTAGTCGAAGCGCAAGCGGAGAAAGGTTACCAGTTCGAGCGCATGGGCTACTTCTGCGCGGACAGCAAAGATTCGAGCAAAGAGCATTTAGTCTTTAACCGCACGGTTGGATTACGTGATACTTGGGCAAAGATTGACGCAGAATAAGTTCGTTATTCTGCAAGCATAATAAAAGACCAGCGCAATGCTGGTCTTTTAGTTTTAGTCTCAATGTGCTTAATAAAAGAGCCGACTTTTATTGGTCGGCTTTTATCAACTTTTGCTATCAACTCTTACGCTTGTGTGCGTCAGGGTTGGTTTTACATGAACCGTCTGCGCATTTACCGTACAAATATAAACTGTGGTTAGTCAGTTTGACGTTGTACGCGGCGGCGATCTCTTTTTGACGCTCTTCGATGAGATCATCAGAAAACTCAATCACTTCCCCACAATCAAGACAAACGAGATGGTCGTGATGATGTTGGGTGGAAAGTTCGAAAACCGATTTACCACCTTCAAAGTGATGGCGAGTGACGATGCCGGCATCATCGAATTGGTTCAACACCCGATATACTGTCGCAAGACCTATTTCTTCGCCAAGATCAATCAGCTTTTTATAAAGGTCTTCAGCACTGATGTGTTGGCAATCTGGTTGCTGTAGTACTTCTAAAATTTTTAGCCTTGGAAGGGTAACTTTAAGCCCTGCATCCTTAAGCGCTTGGTTGTTGTCTGACATATACTTTCCCGTCGATGATCTGCCGCAGAGTACAGAATTCAATATTCCAATCATTATAGGTGAACCAGCCCTAACAATAAACCACGAACTTCAAAGGGTTACTAGAATCTTTTTGTAAATTGTGGCTGGCTCACTTATATTGCTCATCAGACCAGTTACAAAGTGTTAACAATAGAACTCAAGCAAGGACAGCGATGAACAAGCAACTCGCCAAGATCTATAAGCCAGGGATCGTCAAGTTTGCCCTCAATATTTGGCCGCCATTTTGGGGCGCAGGTATCCGTATTTTGCGTATTAGCGACGATTTTCGCACCGTCGATATGAAACTTAAACTGCGCTGGTGGAATAAAAATGCCAACCGCACCCAATATGGTGGCAGTATTTTCTCTCTCACTGACCCTGTTTACTCACTGATGCTGATGGGCATCTTAGGCGAGGAGTACTATGTGTGGGACAAAGAAGCGAGCATCAATTTTATCAAGCCGGGGCAGAGCGATCTGTTTGCTCAGTTCGAAATAACTCAAGCCATGCTGGATGAGATTTATGCCGTGACTCGTCATGGTGATAAGTGCTTTCCCGAGTTTATCATCCATGTCAAAGATGCTAAGGGCACGGTTGTATCCGAAGTGCATCGTAAGCTGTATGTACGGAAAAAACCGAAATATCGCCAGCAACTTGAAGAGCAGCAACAGAGTTAGTGATCCGTCATCAGTGCGTAGTCACGGCACAGTTGCAACCAAGCTTCACTGGTTTTTGATAGGTAGCGGTTACGATGCCAAACGACACCTAAACGCCAGTCAATTCCGGGTTGTATTGGCAAAACTAATACCCCTTCGGTGTGGTTTCGTTCGCACAATGGTGCAGGTAAAAAGCACACCCCTGTGCCACTTTTCACCAGTGCAACGAGAAAATCCCACTGACTGCTGCGCGCAGCAACCTGAGGTTCGAATCCTGCCTCATGACAGCGCGAAAAAATGTGCTCACTGAGAGTGAACTCCGATGTGTAAAGGTACAAGGGTTCATTATAGAGATCGACCCATCGAACGCTCTGCCGTGTCTTCCAGTTGATATTTTCTGGCACAACGGCGTGAATGGGGTAGTTGTCCAACTCTATGCTTTGCAGCTCATTGCTAATCTGTGGTGACAACATAGTCATGGCCACATCGATTTCTCCATTGAGCAAAGCTTGCTCGATTTTACGCCCGCCATACTCAACGACAGTCAGCTCAACGTTTGGGTAGCGTTGTCGATATTGGCGAAACAGTCCGGCATAGAGGTGGCCAACCATAGGGGGGATCCCTAAGCGCAAATGGCCGCGTCGTAACTGATCCAGATCCATCAACTCGGCTTCCAGTTCATTCATCTGAGTGAGTACGACTTGGGCTCGCTGATAGACGATCTCACCAGCCTCAGTGAGCCAAAATCGCCGCCCTTCGCGATGCAATAGTGGTTGGCCAAGTTCGCTCTCTAAATTGCGAATCATCTTACTGATGGTTGGCTGGGTAACGAACATTCGCTCGGAAGCCTTAGTAAAGCTTTGCTGTCGCACCAGTTCCACAAAATAGCGCAAACCTCTAACGTCCATATATCCTCGCACAAAACAAAGTATGCCAAATTGGCATGAAAATAATAATTTAAAGTCATTTTATGCAGGTTTTGAGCTTGAATACAATGTGATTAATCTCTCTATTTTCAAAGTGAATCACATGGTGAAACTCAAAAATGGCTTAAAAATTTGGTTGCAGGTAGTCATGCTGTCGCTGATCTGGTTTGCGGCGGATGCGCTTGTGCGTCTGTTTAACTTGCCACTGCCTGCCAATCTCACTGGCATGCTGCTTTTGCTTCTTTTACTGTTTAGTCGGATGGTCAAGATTGAGTGGCTGCGTCTTGGTGCTAGCTGGCTTTTGGCGGAAATGTTGCTGTTTTTTGTCCCTGCGGTTGTGGTGGTGGTCAACTATCAAGAGATGATGAAGCAAGAGGGAGTGAAAATTGCTTTGGTACTGGTCATCAGCACGTCTCTGGTGATCGCAGTCACCGCTTGGGTGGTGGATAAAACTCATCGCCTAGAGCGCCTTTTAGCCCTACGCAGGCGCCGTGCCTCTTATGTTACAAGAGGGCACTAATATGGAATTGACTATTTCTACTCCCGTGCTGAGTGCAATCTGCTTTGTTTCGACACTTTTGCTCTATTACGCAAGCAAATATCTTTATCGAAGACGGCCTAGCCTATTGTTAATGCCCCTCTTGTTGGCCCCGCTGCTTTTGGTGGTGATGGTGACAGGGTTGCATATTCCTTATCAAACCTATATGGCTGATTCACAGTGGCTACTTTGGTTACTTGGGCCAGCGACGGTTGCTTTTGCCATCCCTGTGTACGACAACCGAGTCTTGATTAAGCAGCATTGGCTGTCACTGACAGTGGGTGTGTTGGTGTCGGTAGTTGTCGCGGTTGGCAGTACGGTTGCGTTGGCGCGTTTATTGTCTCTCCCTGAGTTGCTGCAACGCAGTTTAGCAATGCGATCCATTACCACGCCGTTTGCCGTTGAAGCGACCAAAGTCATCGGCGGGCAAAGTGAACTTGCTGCGCTGTTTGTCGTCTTGACTGGCGTGATCGGTATGGCTATTGGAGAGATCATTCTAACAAGTTTGGCCATTCGTTCTCGGCTGAGCAAAGGGGCAAGTTTAGGAGCCTCAGCCCATGGCGCGGGTACCGCGAAAGCGTATCAGTTAGGAAGTTCGGAGGGGGTGGTATCCAGTGTGGTCATGATGTTGTCTGGTATGGTGACTGTGCTGCTCGCCCCTTGGATTGGTCACTTGCTTTGGTAAAACGCAAAGCAAAAAAATCCCCTGTCAAAACAGGGGACTGATATCAATCTTCTAGCTCTGCGAGGCACATCTCTTCATAGATCTGCTCAACCCAGTTTTTCACGCGAGACTCGGTCAGTTCTGGCTGACGATCTTCATCGATGCAAAGGCCAATGAACTTACTATTGTCGCCTTCAACCAGTGCTTTCGACGCTTCGAACTCATAGCTTTCTGTTGAAGTATGGCCCAAAATCGTGCCACCTTTTGACTCAACGATATCGCGTACGGTACCCATAGCATCACAGAAGTATTCTGCGTAGTCTTCTTGATCGCCACAGCCGAAAATCGCCACCAGCTTGGTTGAGAAGTCGATTTGCTCTAACTCCGGGAAAAAATCATCCCAGTCACATTGAGCTTCGCCGTAGTACCACGTAGGAATGCCAAGCAGCAGCAGATCGAAATTATCGATGTCTTCTTTGCTGCTCTTTGCAATGTCTTGTACGTGAACGAGTTTTTTACCTAGTTGCTTTTGAATCATCTTAGCAACGGCTTCAGTATTACCTGTGTCGCTACCGAAGAAGATACCTACACTTGCCATAGAGTTTATACCTTTGATTATGTCTGTTGTGGCACGAACCTGACGGATTTAACCCAAACCAGTGCCTTCCCAGCTAAGCTGAATAAGCCCTTTTGCGATAAAACCAGCACAGCCAAGGAAAAGTACCAACCATACAATACGACGACCAAAAACGGGAACATTGCCTTGTTTCAACACATCTTTAATGGCCATACCAATAAGAAAGAAGATAGACGCAAAAAGAAGGTCGAGTCCAATCGATTCCAGCATGTTCATGTAGTCGTAAAGCATGATGTCCCTTAGTGCCAATTTAGCTTGCGCGCACTATATCACTGTTGGACAACAAAGTTAATGCACGCAGCACCTGCGAAGGCCAATAAAATGACGTCACTTTTCTGATTTGTTAACTGACAATAAATTTTCGGATCGCACGTAAAACTTCTGCCGGTTTTTCAGCATGCAGCCAGTGCCCCGTATTGGCAATCACATGCGCTTTTGCCTGTGTGAACTGCTGCACAACGGCCACCTGATGTTCATTCTGCAGATAGGGAGAATCGCCTCCTTTGACAAACAGTGTTGGGATCTCGGTCGGTGGGATAGGCTCCCAGCCTAGAATGGCATCGTAGTTGTTGATCAGTGAGTCAACATTGAAGCGCCACGCGAGATGGCCGTCTTGATTGTAAAGCGATTTGGCAAGAAATTGCCTGACCCCATCCAAAGTAATGTGCTTGGCAAGTAAATCAAGCGCTTGGCTGCGGCTGGTCGGCTTATGCTGAATCACCGAATGTAACCCTTGGAACACGTCGTCATGGCGTCTGACTTGATAGGCGACTGGTGCCATGTCCAAAACGATGAGCTGTGAGACAATTTGTGGTGCCATGGCGGCCAATTTCATCGCTACCTTGCCTCCCATTGAGTGGCCAATCACGATTGCATGGTCAATCGAAAGTGCCTCCATTGTGCTGAGCACATCTTGCGCCATGAGTTGGTAATCATGCTGCGGGCTGTGGAAGGAGAGTCCGTGGTTACGTAGATCCAAACTAAGGACTCGGTGATCTGCAACCAGATCTCGGGCAAGCAGGCCAAGGTTACTTAAACTGCCAAATAAGCCGTGAAGTAAAACAATGGTTTGTCCTTCACCTTCAAGTTTGTAGTTGAGCAATGATGACATTTTATCTTATTCGTGATGGGTTTAACGTGGAGTATCCGAAAGGATCTCGTTATAATCCCCCAGAGTTTAAACATTGAGATTGTGAAAAGCGAATGAAAACAATTGAGGTTGATGAGGATCTGTACCGTTTTATTGCAAGCCAAACCCAACACATTGGTGAAAGTGCGTCGGACATTCTACGCCGCTTGTTGAATGTGGACGGTAAACAGGTCGTCATTACACAAGTTGCTGAACCTAAAGGTATTGTAGTTAGCAAAGATGCAGGTAAAGCCTCTCAGGTGGACGGTGTAAAAGAGATGCGCTCGCTGTTGATATCCGACGAGTTTGCCTCATTAACGAAAGCGATTGACCGCTTTATGTTGGTTCTAACGACTTTGCACCGTATCAACCCTGAAAGTTTTGCTCAGGCGACCAAAGTGAAGGGTCGTAAGCGCGTTTACTTTGCCGATAATGAAGCGACGCTGCTGGAAAACGGCAATACCACCAAACCCAAAGCGATTCCACATACGGGTTTTTGGGTCATCACCAACAACAATACCAGTCGCAAACGGCAGATGGTGGAACAGGTGATGACGCATATGGAATTTCAGCCCGATTTAATTGAAAAAGTAACAGGGTCGATATAAGAAACCTGATAGAAGCCTCATAATGCGCACAGTGATGCCGATATTATGAGGCTTTTTTGTTTGATTAATTTTTAAGAAAGGATGTCAATAATGGCTATGCACCCTCGGGCAGGGCAAAAAGCTCTGCAAGAAGATCTTCACAATATTCCTGCTTTGGTCGCTAACTATTTCTTGCTGCAACCGGAAGCTGCCAACCCTGCACATAAAGTTGAGTTTGGTACCTCGGGCCATCGTGGCTGCGCAGATAAATGTACCTTTAATGAGCACCACATTTTAGCCATTGCGCAAGCGGTCGCTGAAGTGCGTGCTGAGCAGGGGACCAAAGGTCCACTGTTTATCGGTAAAGACACTCATGCGCTCTCTGAGCCCGCCTTTGCAACGGTTGTAGAAGTGCTGGTGGCCAATGGAGTGCAAGTGATTGTTCAGGCAGAAAACGGCTATACACCGACGCCAGGCATCTCACACGCCATTTTGACCTACAACCAGAAACATGCTGACAAAGCCGATGGCATTGTGATTACGCCATCGCACAATCCGCCGCAAGATGGCGGCATCAAGTACAACCCGGTGCACGGCGGCCCAGCCGAAGGCGAGCTCACTCAGGCGATTGAAAATCGTGCCAATCAGTTGATCGCTGAAAGCCTACAAGGTGTGAAACGTATGCCTTTGCTTGAAGCGAAAGCATCAACACTGTTTGTAGAGCAAGATCTGGTTAAGCCTTACGTGGATGACCTGGTCAATGTGATTGATATGGAAGCGATCCAAAACGCCAGTCTCAAGATCGGTGTGGATCCGCTCGGCGGCAGCGGGATTGACTATTGGCGCCAAATTGCTAAAGCGTACAACCTCAATCTCACGTTGGTGAGCGAAGCGATAGATCCTTCCTTCCAATTCATGTCACTCGACAAAGATGGCGTGGTGCGTATGGACTGCTCTTCACCTTACGCGATGGCTGGGCTACTGGCGTTGAAAGATGACTACGATCTGGCGTTTGGTAATGACCCAGACTACGATCGTCATGGCATTGTCACGCCAAAAGGCTTGATGAATCCTAACCACTTCTTAGCGGTGTGTATTGACTATTTATACCGCCATCGTCAAGGCTGGGCGGCGGATGTCGCTGTCGGCAAAACACTCGTTTCCAGTGCGATGATTGACCGCGTGGTGGCTGATCTTGGCCGTGAGCTGTGTGAAGTGCCCGTGGGCTTTAAGTGGTTTGTGGATGGTCTTTATAACGGCAAGTTCGGATTTGGTGGTGAAGAGAGCGCTGGTGCTTCTTTCCTACGTAAAGATGGTACGCCTTGGTCAACCGACAAAGATGGCATTATTTTGTGTTTGTTGGCAGCCGAAATTACGGCCGTGACGGGTAAAAACCCGCAGCAGTACTATGAAGCGCTTGCGGCTAAGCATGGTGAATCACAGTATAGCCGTATTCAAGCAGTGGCAAATGGCCCGCAGAAAGACGTTCTCAAGAAACTGTCTGCTGAAATGGTTAGTGCAACAACGCTGGCTGGTGATGAGATTACCGCCCGTTTAACTCATGCGCCAGGTAATGGTGCGGCCATTGGTGGCCTGAAGGTGACCACTGCAAATGGCTGGTTTGCCGCTCGCCCATCAGGCACAGAAGATATCTACAAGATTTACTGTGAAAGCTTTAAAGGCGCAGAGCACCTGAAGCAAATCGAAGCCGAAGCGCAGCAGATCGTCAACCAAGTCTTTGCTGACGCAGGTTTATAAGCTGCAACCTACTTGCCTCAATATCAACCCCAGAGCCCAGCTCTGGGGTTTTTGTTACCAGCACATCAGCATAGAGAATCTCTACTCGGTGGGATAAATCCGCATGTTTATCCATGCGGCCAGTTGTCTGGGACGATAAACCAGAACTGACCATTTCGGCTTTGGGCGTGGATAAAGCGTTTTTGCGGTTTTTCGACTGCGGGCGCGTCAGCCGCTGCCATGCCGCCGGCCGCCCAATCCGCTTTCGATAACTCATACAGTGGTTGGTTGATTTGCGGCCATTGGTGGGCGAAACACCAATAACCGGCGATAGTGTCTGGGTTGATTGGATAGCCAAGACAATGGGTCGGTATGTCTTGTGGCAAAAAAGGGTTGATGTACAAACGGCCCTGCATGAGTAAGCGTGGTTGGCTGTGTTGATACTGTCCGTATTGTTGCACAAAAGCCGTCGAGCAGCTCATCTTAAGCTGATGATTGAGCATGTGATCGAGTTTTTTGTCCAAGCGATCTTGGGCGTTGGGGCCATACCATTTGCCATCCAGCAGCAGATAAAACTTAATCGCCACTTCCCAGTGCTCAAATTGACCACTTTCTCGGTTAAGCAAAAGAAAATCTAACGCACCAAGCGTCTTCCCATTGCTTTGAAGTTGCACTTCTTCGAGCTCAATCTGGTATTGGGTCGACTGTCGCAACAGTTTTGAGCACAGATACTGATAGAGAAAACCAAGCCGAGCATTTCCTTGATAAGGCTCGATATCGTTTGGCACCGTGGCGTTTAAATGGGAGAGGCTGACAAAAGGTAAGCGGGTCTCAAATAACGAAGGTGAGGAGGTAATCCATTGATAAAATCGCGTAACAGAGCTCATCGTTGATCCACAATGTCGATATTTAGCCACCATTGTATTGCTTATTGGCTTGAGTATACACTTTGCGGTGAAGACAAAATCTGGATGTGAAGATGAACAACTTAGAACTGGAAAAAATTCTTAACGATAAGCTTTCCGCATCGCTAATCAAAGATTACTGCCCAAATGGTTTACAGGTGGAAGGAAAAACGGAAATCCGCAAAGTGATTACTGGCGTAACCGCTTCTCAAGCTTTGATAGAGCAAGCGGTCGAGAAAAGCGCCGACGCTCTGCTAGTCCACCATGGCTATTTTTGGAAAGGCGAGCCAGAGCCCATTCGAGGCATGAAAGGAAATCGCATTCGCACACTGATGCGACACGACATCAATCTATTGGCTTATCACTTACCACTCGATATCCATCCACAACTAGGCAACAATGCACAACTGGCTAACCTACTCGATATCGAAGTAGAAGGTGGATTAGAAGGGCACGCCCAATCTGTGGCGATGTTCGGCCGTTTGCGACAAGCGATGAGCGCTGAAGCGTTGGCGGACAAGATCACGCGAGTTCTATCTCGTCAGCCACTGCATATTGCATCAGAACGTGGACAACGCATTGAAACGATTGGCTGGTGTACTGGCGGTGGGCAAGATTTTATTGAACTGGCCGCTCAGCGGGGGTTGGATGCTTATCTTTCTGGAGAAATTTCAGAGCGCACCACCTACAGCGCGCGTGAAATGGGGATTCACTACTTTTCGGCTGGGCATCATGCTACCGAACGGTATGGTATTAAAGCCCTAGGCGAGTGGCTCGCACAGGAGTACGGTTTAGACGTTGAATTCATCGATATTGATAATCCTGTATAAAACGTTAGAACGGTCAAAAAAGAGAAAGGGTTGAGACTTGCATCTCAACCCTTTATTTTTAGCTAATTGGTTATTGGCGCTCGTGCATAGGTTTGAAATCGCGCTGCTCTTCACCAGTATAGAGCTGGCGAGGACGGCCAATGCGATTGAGCGGGTCGCTGTGCATTTCGTTCCAATGCGCGATCCAGCCGATAGTGCGCGAGATGGCGAAAATAACGGTAAACATTGAGACAGGAATACCAATCGCTTTGAGAATAATACCTGAGTAGAAGTCTACGTTCGGGTACAACTTCTTAGAGACAAAGTACTCGTCTGACAGGGCAATACGCTCGAGCTCCATCGCGACATCCAATAGCGGATCTTTGATGTTGAGCTCTTTTAGCACTTCGTGACAGGTTTCACGCATCACGGTTGCACGTGGGTCGTAATTCTTATACACGCGGTGACCAAAGCCCATCAGACGGAATGGATCGTCTTTATCCTTAGCGCGCTCCACGTACATTGGAATGTTATCGACTGAACCGATCTCTTCCAACATCTTCAGACACGCTTCATTAGCACCACCGTGAGCAGGGCCCCATAGAGAAGCAATACCTGCGGCAATACACGCGAATGGGTTTGCGCCCGAAGAGCCTGCGAGACGCACGGTTGAAGTTGAAGCGTTTTGTTCGTGATCAGCATGCAGAGTAAAGATTTTATCCATTGCACGCGCGACGACTGGGTTCACTTCGTACTCTTCACATGGGTTTGCAAACATCATGTGCAGGAAGTTTTCCGCGTAAGTCAGATCGTTGCGTGGATAGATGAAAGGCTGACCAATCGAATATTTGTAACACATGGCCGCCAGCGTTGGCATTTTAGACAGTAGACGATAAGCGGTGATTTCTCGGTGCAGATCATTATTGATGTCTAAAGAGTCATGATAGAAGGCTGCCAGAGCGCCGACCACACCACACATCACCGCCATTGGGTGAGCATCACGACGGAAGCCATGGAAGAAGCTGGCAATCTGTTCGTGCACCATAGTGTGACGTGTCACGGTTGTTCTGAATTTCTCGTATTCCTCACGTGTAGGGGCTTCACCGTAAAGTAGAATATAACAAACCTCTAAGTAATCAGCGTTGTTAGCTAACTGATCAATAGGGAACCCACGGTGCAAAAGAATACCTTTGCCGCCGTCGATGTATGTTATTTGCGATTCACAAGATGCAGTGGCAAGAAAACCGGGGTCAAATGTGAAATAGCCGTTTGCTCCCAGTGTACGAACGTCAATTACAGGGGTACCTAGTGCACCTTCCATAATTGGCAGTTCGATTGGCGCTTTGCCTTCGATGTGAAGGGTAGCTTTCTTATCTGCCATAACAATCTCCTTTGTTTATTATTTAATCCGTCCAGGATGTTTGTGTGCCAATTTTGTACTGGTGTTAAGGATTAAAGTCAATTGTTCTGCCTTTTTGTGTGCACTCAATATGATTTTTTACATAAAAATCGTTAAAAATCTGTTCTGTGTAGCATAATTTGTTACATCAATTGTATTAGAATGTTGCCGGCCGTATAGTGGCGCAGAAATTTTTGGTTAAATCCTTATAAATTCGGGGCTAGAAACAAAGGTGAGGTGTTTTTTTTAGTCTCGTTGTTAACAAGATTTTTACATTTAAGTCGGTTATATGTCGCGGAAGGTGTTAAATAAATGTTAACTTTTGTGGGGTTGACGGCCAAAATTCGTTAATAACAATAAATGCTCAATGGAGCTGAGTGAGCAAGCCCGTGAAAGAAAGAAAGTCAAGACCTGTTAATTTAGATTTGCAGACCATTCGCTTTCCTATCACAGCAATCGCATCCATCCTGCATCGTGTATCTGGGGTGATTACGTTTGTCGCGGTAGGCATACTGCTATGGTTACTATCCATTTCCCTATCATCCCCTGTCGGATTCATGCAAGCGAGCGACATCGTCGACAGCTTTATCGTGAAATTCGTGTTGTGGGGCATCCTAACTGCATTGGCCTATCACATTGCTGGTGGTATTCGTCATCTCATGATGGATCTTGGCCATTTTGAAGAGCTTGAATCTGGTGCCATGAGTGCCAAGGTTGCATTCGGCGCGACAGCCGTGCTTTCAGTTTTGGCGGGGATCTTAGTATGGTAAAACACGTTTCCTCATTCGGTCGTAACGGGGTGCACGATTTTCTCCTGATTCGTGCTACGGCCATCATAATGACACTCTACACAATTTATCTGGTGAGCTTTTGTGCTTTCACTGATATCTCTTACGCATCCTGGACCCAATTTTTCGGTGGTACCTTTACTAAGGTTTTCACCATGCTGGCATTGGTCTGTGTTCTGATTCATGCCTGGATTGGTTTATGGCAAGTTCTGACGGACTATATCAAATGCGCTAAATTGCGTTGTGGCCTTCAGTTAGCCGTTATTGTCGTGCTGTTCGGGTATTTCTTCTCTGGTCTATTTGTCTTGTGGGGTGCGTAAGTGTCTATTCCAGTTCGTGAGTTTGACGCCGTTGTAATCGGCGCAGGTGGTGCAGGTATGCGCGCTGCACTGCAAATTTCAGAGCAAGGCTTAACTTGTGCGTTGCTATCAAAAGTATTTCCTACTCGTTCTCATACCGTTTCAGCTCAGGGTGGTATTACCGTTGCGCTAGGAAATTCACACAAAGACGATTGGCAATGGCACATGTATGACACGGTCAAAGGTTCTGACTACATCGGTGACCAAAATGCCATTGAGTACATGTGTAAGAACGGCCCTGAGTCTGTGATTGAGCTAGAGAAAATGGGGTTGCCATTCTCTCGTTTTGAAAACGGGTCAATCTACCAGCGTCCTTTTGGTGGTCAGTCCAAAGAGTTTGGTGGTGAGCAAGCGGCTCGTACAGCGGCGGCGGCTGACCGTACTGGTCACGCTTTGCTGCATACGCTTTATCAGCAAAACGTAAAACACAAGACCACTATTTTTTCAGAATGGTATGCGCTTGATCTAGTGAAAAACCAAGATGGCGCTATCTTAGGCTGTACAGCACTGTGCATGGAAACGGGCGAAATTTGTTACTTCAAAGCCAAAGCGACCGTATTAGCAACAGGCGGTGCAGGCCGTATTTATGCATCAACCACTAACGCACACATCAACACGGGCGATGGTGTGGGTATGGCACTTCGTGCTGGTGTCCAGATGCAAGATATGGAAATGTGGCAATTCCACCCAACAGGTATTGCCGGCGCGGGCGTTTTGGTGACGGAAGGCTGTCGTGGTGAGGGTGGCTATCTTCTCAATAAAGACGGCGAACGTTTCATGGAACGTTACGCGCCAAACGCGAAAGACTTAGCTGGTCGTGACGTGGTTGCTCGCTCGATGATGATTGAAATCCGTGAGGGCCGTGGTTGTGATGGCCCTTGGGGGCCACACATCAAGTTGAAATTAGATCACCTAGGTAAGGATGTACTTGAATCGCGTCTGCCTGGCATCTGCGAGCTTTCTCGTACTTTCGCTCACGTCGATCCAGTAAAAGAGCCGATTCCGGTTATTCCAACTTGTCACTACATGATGGGTGGTGTACCAACGCAGGTTTCTGGTCAGGCGATTAAGCAACTGGCAGATGGCAGTGAAACCGAAGTTCAAGGTTTGTTTGCTTGCGGTGAAATCGCTTCGGTATCGGTACATGGCGCGAATCGTTTAGGCGGTAACTCGCTACTCGACCTTGTGGTCTTCGGCCGTGCAACGGGTCTTCACTTAGGCGAAACGTTGGCAGCACAAGCAGAAGCACGTCCAGCGACCGCTTCTGACGTCGAAGCGTCACTTTCTCGCTACATGCGCTGGGAAAACAGCAAAGGTGGCGAAGATCCGGTGCAAATCCGTAAAGATCTACAACGCTGCATGCAAAATAGCTTCTCGGTATTCCGTGAAGGTGAAGCCATGGCGCAAGGTTTAGAAGAGCTGAAAGTGATTCGTGAACGTTTGAAAAATGCTCATCTGTCAGACAAGTCTACCGAGTTCAACACGCAGCGTATTGAGTGTTTAGAGCTAGATAACTTGATGGAAACAGCATTCTCAACGGCAGTAGCAGCAAACTATCGTACTGAAAGCCGTGGTGCTCACGCTCGTTTCGACTACCCAGATCGTGATGATGAAAACTGGCTATACCACTCTATCTACAATCCGGAAACTGAACAGATGACCAAGCGCGACGTAAATATGTCTCCAGTTCATCGTGATGCTTTCCCACCGAAAGTACGTACATACTAAGGGAGGACTGAAAAATGAAATTTAACTTCTCTGTGTATCGTTACAATCCGGACGTCGATAGCAAGCCGTACATGAAAGAGTACACGCTGGATGTGGAAGATGGTTCTGACATGATGGTGTTGGATGCGCTGATCCTATTGAAAGAGCAAGATCCAACACTAGCATTTCGCCGCTCTTGTCGCGAAGGCGTGTGTGGTTCTGACGGTTTGAATATGAACGGCAAAAACGGCTTGGCGTGTATCACTCCGCTGTCGGCTTTGGGCGGTGGCAAGCTGATTATTCGACCACTACCGGGTTTGCCTGTAGTGCGCGATCTTATCGTTGACATGACACAGTTCTACGATAACTATGCGAAAGTTAAGCCATTCTTGATCGATGACGGTGCGTTGCCACCTTCTCGCGAGAATCTGCAATCTCCAGAAGAGCGTGCACATCTGGATGGTTTGTACGAATGTATCATGTGTGCATGTTGTACAACATCTTGCCCATCTTTCTGGTGGAACCCGGACAAATTTATCGGTCCAGCAGGTCTTTTGGCTGCATATCGTTGGTTGATTGATAGTCGCGATACTGCTACAGATGAACGTCTGTCCAATCTTGATGACGCATTTAGCGTTTTTCGTTGCCATGGCATCATGAATTGTGTAAGTGTTTGTCCTAAGGGACTAAACCCAACAAAAGCCATTGGTCACATCAAAACAATGTTGGTCAATCGTTCGGTTTAATAGACAAAAATTGCCGGCTAACTCTTAACCAGATTTAGCCGGCTCTTATAGTAGCTCGGCGCAGACCGAAGCAAACGTGAAAACTACTGGTTAAGGGAAAATATGCACAACGGCGTGATGAAGGCATGGCTCGAGTCTTCACACTTGGCTGGCGCCAATGCAATGTATGTAGAGGACCTCTACGAACTGTATCTAAGTGATCCCGATCTGGTAAGTGAGGAGTGGAAACGTGTTTTTGATGAGTTGCCCAAGCACTCAGAAGTGGCTGAACAGCCGCACTCACGTGTCCGTGACTACTTCCGACGACTCGCTCAAGAAACAAAGCATTACAGTGTCCAGGTCAGTGATCCAGATGTCGATGCTAAGCAAGTAAAAGTACTACAGCTGATAAATGCCTACCGCTTCCGCGGCCATGAAGCAGCTCAGTTAGACCCCCTAGGGTTGTGGCAACGTCCTCAAGTGGCGGAGCTTGACCCTGCATTCCACAATCTCACCCCAGATGACTTCGAAGAAACGTTCAACGTAGGTTCTTTTGCTATTGGCCAAGAGACCATGCAGTTGAAAGACATCTATAATGCCCTGAAAAAAACCTATTGTGGTTCGATTGGTGCAGAATACATGCACATGACCGACACAGAGCAAAAACGTTGGATTCAGCAACGTCTTGAGTCTGTCATCGGCCAGCCTTCCTTCGAAAAAGAAGAAAAAATTACATTCCTGGAAGAGCTGACCGCAGCAGAAGGTCTCGAGCGCTACCTTGGCGCAAAATTCCCCGGTGCAAAACGCTTCTCTTTGGAAGGCGGTGACGCCATGATCCCAATGATGAAAGAGTTGATTCGTCATGCGGGTAAAAGCGGTATGCGTGAAGTGGTTATTGGTATGGCTCACCGAGGCCGTCTCAATATGCTGGTTAACGTTTTGGGTAAGAAACCACAAGATCTGTTTGACGAATTTGCCGGTAAACACGGCGAAAGCTGGGGAACCGGGGATGTGAAGTATCACCAAGGCTTCTCAGCGGATTTCGCCACCCCCGGCGGTGACGTGCACCTTGCCTTGGCGTTTAACCCGTCTCACTTAGAAATCGTTAACCCAGTGGTGATGGGCTCGGTGCGTGCCCGTCAGGATCGCCTCGGCGATGAAGACGGCAGTAAAGTCCTCCCTATCACGATTCATGGCGACTCGGCAATTGCAGGCCAGGGTGTCGTGGCAGAGACGTTCAACATGTCTCAAGCCCGTGGTTACTGTGTCGGTGGTACTGTTCGTGTGGTTGTTAACAACCAAGTCGGTTTCACGACGTCAAACCCACGTGATACGCGTTCGACCATGTACTGTACCGATATTGCCAAGATGGTACAGGCACCGATTTTCCACGTTAATGCTGACGATCCAGAAGCAGTCGCTTTTGTCACGCGTATTGCCTTGGATTACCGCAACGAGTTTAAACGCGATGTCGTGATTGACCTTGTTTGCTACCGTCGTCATGGTCACAACGAAGCTGACGAGCCAAATGCCACTCAGCCTCTGATGTACCAAAAAATCAAGAAGCACCCAACACCGCGCAAGCTATACGCCGACGTGCTGATTGATCGCAACGAGTGCGATATCGAAACCGCAACCCAAATGGTCAATGAGTACCGTGACGCGCTTGACCACGGCGAAGTGGTGGTCAAAGAATGGCGTCCAATGGCTCTGCATTCTGTAGACTGGTCTCCTTATCTGGGTCACGACTGGGAAACGCCTTGGGCAAACCTATTCGATAAAAAACGTTTAGTCGAGCTAGGACGACGCCTTTGCCAATACCCAGAAAGTCACGTTTTGCACAGTCGAGTGAGCAAGCTCTACAGTGATCGCATGGCGATGATTGAAGGGGAGAAAGAGTTCGATTGGGGGATGGCAGAAACGCTGGCCTATGCGACTTTGCTCGACGACGGAAAACGTATTCGTATTTCTGGTCAAGATTCAGGCCGAGGAACCTTCTTCCATCGTCACTCTGTACTACACAACCAAACCGACGCCAGTACTTACATCCCACTGGCAAACATTCACGACAAACAAGGCCCATTTGAGGTGCTTGACTCTGTGTTGTCGGAAGAAGCGGTGCTGGCATTTGAATACGGTTATGCAACGGCAGAACCGGGTGGCTTGACCATCTGGGAAGCGCAGTTTGGTGATTTCGCTAACGGCGCTCAAGTTGTGATTGACCAGTTCATCTCTTCTGGTGAGCAGAAGTGGGCTCGTTTGTGTGGCTTAACTATGTTGCTGCCACACGGCTATGAAGGCCAAGGCCCTGAACACTCTTCTGCACGTTTGGAGCGCTACCTACAGTTGTGTGCAGAACAAAACATGCAAGTGGTTGTACCATCAACCCCTGCGCAGGTTTACCACATGATTCGCCGTCAGGTGGTTCGCCCAATGCGTCGCCCATTGGTTGTGATGTCGCCGAAGTCGCTGCTACGCCACCCATTGTGCACATCAACGCTGGATGAGCTGGCGAATGGTACCTTCTTGCCCGCGATTCCGGAAATCGACAACCTTGATCCTGCTAAGGTAAAACGTGTCGTTTTCTGTTCCGGTAAAGTTTATTTTGATCTACTGGAACAACGTCGCAATAGTGAGCAAGACGATGTGGCGATTGTTCGTATCGAGCAACTTTACCCGTTCCCACTTGAGCAGGTGAAGGACGCCATTGCGCCATACGTCAATGTTGAAGACTTTGTATGGTGTCAGGAAGAGCCACAAAACCAAGGCGCTTGGTACTGTAGTCAACACAATTTCCGCGCGGCCATCCCAACTGGCGCAGATCTAAAATACGCCGGCCGCCCGGCTTCTGCTTCACCAGCAGTAGGCTACATGTCGGTGCACTTGAAACAGCAGAAAGCGTTGATCGAAGACGCTCTGAACGTGAATGCAAAAACTTCGGATTAAGAACTAGAAGTGAAAGGAAGAAACAGACATGACAATTGAAATTCTGGTTCCAGACTTACCTGAATCAGTCGCGGACGCAACCGTAGCGACTTGGCACAAAAAACCGGGCGACAGAGTAGAACGCGATGAAGTTCTGGTTGATATTGAAACGGATAAAGTCGTTTTAGAAGTACCTGCGCCAGAAGCGGGTATTTTAGAAGCTATCTTAGAAGATGAAGGCGCTACGGTGCTTTCAAAGCAGCTTCTTGCGCGCCTAAAACCCGGCGCAGTAGCAGGCGAGCCAACCAAAGATACGACTGAAGAATCGGTAGCGTCACCAGACAAGCGCCACAAAGCTTCGCTAACGGAAGAGAGCAACGACGCATTGAGTCCAGCGGTACGCCGTTTGTTAGCTGAACATAGCCTAGAAGCACATCAAGTGAAAGGTACAGGTGTTGGTGGCCGTATTACGCGTGAAGATATCGAGGCGCATTTGGCCAACGCAAAAGCGGCAGTCAAAGCTGAGGCTCCTGCTGTTGTTGCTGCGCCAGCCGCGGCTCGCAGTCAAAAACGCGTACCGATGACTCGTCTACGCAAAACGGTGGCAAATCGTCTGCTTGAAGCAAAAAACAGCACAGCAATGCTGACGACGTTTAACGAAGTGAATATGAAGCCAATCATGGATCTTCGCAAACAGTACGGCGATCAGTTCGAAAAACGTCATGGTATCCGTCTCGGCTTTATGTCTTTCTATGTCAAAGCCGTTACTGAAGCGTTGAAACGTTATCCGGAAATTAACGCCTCGATCGATGGCGATGACATTGTGTATCACAACTACTTTGATATCAGCATGGCGGTATCTACACCACGTGGTTTGGTTACGCCAGTCCTAAAAGACTGTGACACGCTGGGTTTTGCTGATGTTGAAAAAGGCATCAAAGAGCTCGCTATCAAAGGTCGCGATGGCAAATTGACGGTAGATGAGTTGATTGGTGGTAACTTCACCATCACCAACGGTGGTGTATTTGGCTCACTGATGTCAACGCCAATCATCAACCCACCACAATCGGCCATTTTGGGTATGCACAAGATCCAAGATCGTCCAATGGCGGTTGACGGTAAGGTTGAAATCTTGCCAATGATGTATTTAGCACTCTCTTACGATCACCGTTTGATTGATGGACGCGAGTCTGTTGGTTTCCTCGTGACAGTTAAAGAGCTGCTGGAAGATCCTGCACGTCTGCTGCTGGATGTGTAATTAAAATTAGACGTTCGGTCATAGATGGCTGGACGTCTAAAGTTTTCAGAGCTAGACTCGCTCAACGTCTGGCCTTCATTTGAGTCACCTGTGGCTTATTTGAGAAGCACCCTACGTACGTATAGCGCAGCGGTTGCTGCACTTTATGGAAATAATAAATCCCATAAGGGATAAACATACGGAATAACACAATGAATTTGCATGAATATCAAGCCAAACAGCTGTTTGCAGAATTCGGTTTGCCTGTACCGGAAGGCTACGCTTGTGATACCCCACAAGAAGCGTTTGAGGCCGCAGGTCGTATTAGTACAGCCAAGAAAGTCGTAAAATGTCAGGTTCACGCTGGTGGCCGCGGTAAAGCGGGCGGTGTTGAGCTGCACGATACTAAAGATGGTGTAAAAGAGTTTGCACAAAAGTGGCTAGGTAAAAACCTGGTGACTTATCAAACCGATGCAAATGGTCAGCCAGTCACCAAGATCCTTGTTGAAGAAGCGTCAAACATCGCTAACGAACTCTACTTGGGCGCGGTAGTTGACCGTGCAACACGTCGTATCGTTTTCATGGCATCTACCGAAGGTGGTGTGGAAATCGAGAAAGTGGCGGAAGAAACGCCAGAGCTGATCCACAAAGCGGCTATCGATCCACTGGTAGGCCCTCAGGCATACCAAGGCCGTGAATTGGCTTTCAAATTGGGCCTTGCGGGCGATCAGATCAAACAGTTCGTGAAAATTTTCATGGGCTTGGGCCAGATGTTCTCTCAGTACGACCTAGCACTCCTGGAAATCAACCCGCTAGTTATCACTGCTGAAGGTAATCTGCTGTGTTTGGATGGCAAGATCAACATCGATTCAAACGCGATGTATCGCCAGCCGAAACTGCGCGAAATGCACGATCCTTCACAGGAAGATGCTCGTGAAGCGCACGCGGCGCAGTGGGAACTGAACTATGTCGCACTCGATGGCAACGTAGGTTGTATGGTGAACGGTGCTGGCCTAGCAATGGGTACCATGGACATTGTTAACCTGCACGGCGGCAAACCTGCCAACTTCCTAGATGTCGGCGGCGGCGCAACGAAAGAACGCGTTGCAGAAGCATTCAAGATCATCCTGTCTGATGACAATGTGAAAGCGGTATTGGTTAACATCTTCGGTGGTATTGTCCGTTGTGACATGATCGCAGAAGGTATTATCGGCGCAGTAAAAGAAGTCGGTGTGAACGTACCTGTGGTTGTTCGTCTTGAAGGTACTAACGCTGAACTAGGTCGTAAAGTGCTTGCAGAGTCGGGTCTGGATATCATTGCAGCTGAGTCGCTAACCGACGCAGCTCAGAAAGTTGTTGCTGCTGCGGAGGGCAAATAATGTCTGTACTAATTAACAAAGACACCAAAGTAATCTGTCAAGGTTTCACCGGTGGTCAAGGCACATTCCACTCCGAGCAAGCGATCGCTTACGGCACACAAATGGTTGGTGGTGTTTCTCCAGGTAAAGGTGGTCAAACTCATCTTGGCTTACCAGTGTTCAATACCGTTCGTGAAGCGGTAGAAGCAACGGGCGCGACAGCAACGGTTATCTACGTTCCAGCACCATTTTGTAAAGATGCGATTCTTGAAGCGATCGACGCAGGTATTCAACTTATCGTCACGATTACCGAAGGCATTCCGACGACCGACATGATCGACGTGAAAGTGAAGCTGGAAGAAACTGGCGTGCGCATGATCGGTCCTAACTGTCCGGGTGTAATTACGCCTGATGAATGTAAGATAGGCATCATGCCCGGCCACATCCACAAGAAGGGCAAAGTGGGTATCGTTTCTCGCTCTGGTACTCTGACGTACGAAGCCGTGAAACAGACCACTGACGAAGGCTTCGGCCAGTCTACCTGTGTTGGTATCGGTGGTGACCCAATCCCAGGTTCAAACTTCATCGATATCCTGAAACTGTTCCAAGAAGACCCAGAAACTGAAGCGATCGTCATGATTGGCGAGATCGGTGGTACAGCAGAAGAAGATGCCGCTGCGTTTATCAAAGAAAATGTGACTAAGCCAGTGGTGTCTTACATCGCAGGTGTGACCGCGCCTCCAGGCAAACGTATGGGCCACGCAGGCGCAATCATTTCTGGCGGTAAAGGGACAGCAGACGAGAAGTTTGCTGCACTGGAATCAGCTGGGGTGAAGACAGTTAAGAGCCTTGCTGACATCGGTAAAGCGTTGCGCGAAGTAACGGGTTGGTAATCTGACCAAACAAATAGTAAAGCCAGGCTTGCCTGGCTTTATTTTTACTTGATAAATGTGGTGGTCGCACACTTAGCCGTTGCGTGGTACGAGCTGTGAAAGCACAAACAAGCTTGTTGCGCTGATGACAACGGAGGGACCCGCAGGTGTATCGAAATGCCATGAAAGCGTCAAACCAGATAAAACTGAGACAACGCCCAAAAACGCGGCTGTGAATGCCATTTGTTCAGGAGAAGAGGCAAAACGTCTGGCGGTGGCGGCGGGAATAATCAGCAGAGAGGTCATAATAAGAGCGCCGACAAATTTCATCCCGACAGCAATGACAATGCCGACCATGAGCATCAGTACCAGACGAATTAAATCGGTGTTGACTCCTTCCACTGCGGCTAGCTCTTCGTTCACCGTCGTTGACAGTAGCGGGCGCCAGAAGATAAATAAGGCAGCGGCAATCGCCACAACACCAGCGTAAATGAACAGCAGATCTTGTGCTGAGACCGCCAAAAGATCGCCAAACAGATAACTCATCAAGTCCACACGTACATTGTCTAAAAAGCTTACCGCGACTAAACCGATGGAAAGTGCGCTGTGGGCGAGAATGCCAAGCAAGGTATCTGACGCAATCAACTGCTGTTTTTGCAAAGTGACCAAAATGACCGCTAAAGTCAGACAGCAGACAACCAATGCTAAGTAGAGATTGATGTCGAGCAGAAAACCGAGCGCTAATCCCATCAGGGATGCATGGGCTAGCGTGTCACCGAAATAGGCCATTTTTCGCCAAACAACGAACGAGCCAAGAGGGCCGGCGATAAGTGCGATACCGATACCAGCAAGAATCGAAGGCAACAAAAATTCAATCATGATGATGTCCGTGATGATGATGACCGCAGCTTGTCGCCTCGCCAGAAACGGGTTGGCCCGCTAAATCATGGTGGTGATGGTTGTGTTGATGGTGATAAAACGCCAGCGATTGCTGAGTGGCTTTGCCAAACAACGCAATGTAAGAGGGGTGCTGGGTAATGTCTGCGGGCGAACCTGAGCAGCAAATATGATGCTGTAAGCATATGACGTCGTCAGTTTTCGCCATCACAAGATGAAGATCATGAGACACCATGAAGACTGCGCAGTGGAAGCGATGACGAATACTTTCGATCAGCTCATACAGATCAATTTGTCCTTGAATGTCGACGCCCTGAGCAGGTTCATCCAGTACCAACAGATCTGGCCGTTGCAATAGGGCCCGAGCAAGCAAAATGCGCTGTGTTTCGCCCCCGGAGAGTTTATGCATATTACTCTCTAGCAAATGCTCCGCGCCAACCAGTTTCACCGCTTCAAGAGTTTCCTGCGAGCTGTATTTGCCCGAGAGATTGAGAAAGCGCTTTACCTTTAGCGGGAGAGCATCATTGAGTTTGAGTTTCTGTGGCACGTAACCGACTTTGAGTTTGTCCTGGCGAGTAACGCTACCATCACTGGGTTTGATCAAACCAAGGATAACTTTGACCAGTGTGGATTTGCCCGCACCGTTTGGCCCGATAAGTGTGGTGATTTTGCCTTTATGCAATTCGAGGTTGATATTATCCAAGACTGCTTTTTCGTCAAAAGTTACGCACAGGTTCTTTAGACTGACTAACGCCGACATGAATGGAACTTATTTGCAATTGATGAGTGTTATAAAGTAACATTTTACTTCATTTAATGCTACTGCCTTACTGGGGAATGATGATGCGCGCGTTTTTAGCTGGATTACTACTTATATTGCCAACCACGGCTGGGGCTGTGGAGGTTCTTACCAGTATCAAACCCATCCAAATGATTGTTCATGAACTTATGCTTGATGTCGATAAGCCGGATGTACTACTCGCTAGCAATGCTTCTCCACATGATTATGCGTTGCGCCCTTCTGATATGAAGAAAATCCGCCATGCCGATTTGGTAATTTGGTTTGGCCCAGGTTTAGAGCCTTTTATGGAAAAGTTGCTGGAAAGCCATCCGCAGGTGATCACTATCGGTGCGATTAAGGATATCCCACTACGTGAATATCAAGATAATCACGGCCATGAAGGGCACAATCACGGTAGCTATGATCCTCACTTTTGGTTAGGTGTCGATGTGGTTGAAGTTGCAGCCAAAGCAATCAGTGAAAAGTTAATGGAATTGGACTCGGCCCACCAAGAAATTTACCAGCGCAATCTCACTCGTTTTCTTACCCAGTTGTCCAGTACAGATGTACAACTCAAAGAGCAACTGAGCGACGTTTCGAAGCTAGGTTACTTTGTCTTTCACGACGCTTATGGGTATTTTGAGTCTCGATACCAGTTGAACAATCTTGGCCATTTCACTGTAAGCCCAGAGCGAAAGCCGGGCGCGAAAACTTTGATCCAGATCCGCAACCGCCTAGCAAAAGGAGATGTCCAGTGCGTGTTTGCTGAACCGCAATTTACACCAGCAGTGGTGGATACGGTGATTGGTAACAGTCCCGTCAATCGAGGCGTGCTAGACCCGATTGGCAGCAAGTATACTGTTGAAAACGGCAGCTACTTCCGTTTTCTCAATGGCTTGGCTGGTGACTATCTGCAATGTCTTAAGCAAGCGTAACGAATTCGCCGGACCAGTTTACGTGATCTAACAAGAAAAATAGCGCAAGTTGATGCTATCAGCCTTTCATCAGCTCGGAATTGATATATCATACTAGATAATTATCAGCTCAAAAAAACACCATTGCTGATGAATGTCCGGTTGATGACCTGACGTATGAAAGGAATTTTCTCTTGCTCCGTATACTGGCCCTCATACTATTTGGGCTTGTGTTGCCGTGGGTAGCACAAGCTGAAAATGGCCAATCTGTTATTTTTTATCCACTGCCCGGACAGGAGCAGGGAACCTTTGTGGCTGCCAAAAACCTTTTTATTGGTAAAGAGGGTGGGCTGTGGATCCATGATGTTCATGGCCGGGTTCAGTTCTACGATGGCAACACGGTGCTTCCCAAAAAAGGTAGCCTTTTAGAGTTCAACGCCGAACAAGTCGCCTTTCGTGAGGGGAGTTTCTGGACTTTTGTCGACAATGAGGTCTTTCAAACTTATCCAAATCGTAAGCGCTCTTTAGTGTTTAGCCTCAGCCCTGGTGCGCAAATTCGCAAAATCGGTAGTTCAGACCAGTATATTTGGGTCAGTGACGGGATAAATTTTTACACCTATAACGTAGAAAGTGGTCTGCTTGATACTTACTCGCTGTTATCACTTTATCAAAACAATCATAGTAGTTACGTCTATATCAATGATGCGCAGCGTGTACTCAGTAAATGGGTGTTGGGTACAACCGCAGGAGCTTATCTCTCGCAAGACAAGCAGTTTACCCACATCAAGGCGTCGGGTAAGCATACGGTCTCGAAACTCTATTTTTCCGATACCCGCCGCGAGCTGTTAGTGGGCACTATGCGTGGAGCGGTATTAGTGAATATTTTCCAACCGTTGCAACAAGAAGTGACGATTGGGGACTCGCATGTACTTTCCATCAGCGAAACAAGCCAAGAATATTGGGTAGGAACAGAACATGGGTTGTTTAGCTATTCATTTCTGGATGGGCAAGTCACGCCAGTCCAATCTTCTGCGCATCAAGGAACTGACTTAGCAAAAAGGAAGATCTACGCACTGGTGAATGATGGCAGCGGTGGCATCTGGATCGCAACCAATGCAGGTTTGCTTTATCACTCTCTATTTAGTCGTAAGTTTGAACGGTTTAATCCTTTCTCGGCTGGGAATATGAACCGATTGACGGGAAACATCCACAAAGCGCTGTATGATTCTTCTGAGGGGCTGTGGCTGCAAGATGGACAAACTCTTTATCGTATGGACGCAGAACGCGTGCTCACACCTATCCATCTACCGGGGAAAGTCAACGACTTCGCTATTGCTCGTCAGCAAGCTTGGATTGCAACAGATAAAGGAGTTGTCATCTACGATATCGCTGAGCAACGCGTCAGACAAAACGAGTCAGTTGCAGAACTGGCGGGTAAGCCTATTGATTATATTGCCATCGATCAGCAAGGCACGGTGTGGTTTAACGGTGGCTATCGCTTGTTTGCTTTAGACGTAGTTACGCAACAACTTAAAGATTATGGCGACAGATGGATAGTACCTACTTACTTACCTGCACAGATCCTCGGTCTTGAAGTCGATACGGGAGAGCGTCTGGTTGTTCGCACGGATCACGGTGCTTACACTTTGGCGGAGAATAAAATCCGCTTTGATCGTAGCAGTTCTGTGCTGGGCGAAAGCATTGATATAGTCCGTGCTATGGACGAGACCCTTTGGTTGGCAGGTTCGTATGGGCTCTATCGTAAACGTAGAGGTGACAACACTTTTATCGAACTTCCTTTACCACAAGAAAACGTCAGGCCAGCTTGTTTAATTCCAGATAAAGAAGGGATTTGGATGTCAAGTTCGGTAGGGTTGAGTTTTTACAATTTTGCCGGAGAGCTAGTTAAGCATTTTGGTGAACCGAACGGGATTCTAAGTAACGAGTTTTTACAAGGTGTGTGCGCGTCGAGCGCGCTGAATGAGGGCGCTCTTGGGCAACTGCTGTTTGGTTCTAAAGAGGGGCTATTGTTTGTTAATCGTCAAGAGCTGTTGATTTCAAAACTCCCCCCTGTACAGCCGGTGATCAGCCAAATGCGGGTCGATAACCAAGTGCTGGTTACAGGCTATCATCAATCCGTTCCTGAGCTTATTCCCTATGGTGCTTCGGTCAGTTTTATGCTTGGCGTTATGCCCGTTGCATATAACCAGTCACTCTATTACCGTTTGAATCAAGATAAGTGGCAAGCCACAGAAGCGGGCCAAATCGCTTTTGAGCATCTCTCGCCAGGCTCTTATCAACTAGAAGTGAAAGCGGCGCAAGGAAACATACCTGGGGCATCGATTCATTTTGTCGTCGAAGAGCCTTGGTATCTAACCAAAGTTGCCTGGTTGTTGTTTGCGTTCTCTTCGTTTGCGCTTGTCGCTCTGCTGTTTGTTTGGCGTTCGCGCTATGTAATGGCACACAACCGTGAGTTAATGGCCCAAGTTGCCTTGAAAACCAATCAGTTGCGACATCAGAGCCGAGTGCTGCTCAACAGCAACCAACAGTTGCGTAAACAGATACAAGTACGCAATCTCTTGGTGGATCACGTAGCTAAGTCGGTGAAATCTAGCTTAAATACGATTATTCCTCAGCCTGACGTTCTGTTGGAGGGAGATAGCCGTGATCATCTGAATAAAATTCACATGCAGTTGGATGAGCTGCTCAGTTCCCCTAACGGGTCCGAGGAAAACGCGCTTCAGCAGTACAATCTAAGCCAAGTTATACACTCTGTGGTTGCCGTATGGTTTGATGATCTGACTAAAGCGGGTATCACGGTTGATATGAGTCAAGTGCAAGCCAATGTCAGAATCACGGTTGATTGTTTCAATTTGGATGTGATCTTGAACAGCATTCTCGCCAGCGTCGTGCGGCGAACCTACCGCGGGCAGACGTTGGAAATTCACCTGCGAGAAGCAGAGCAATATGCGGAGTTGTCATTTATTGACTACGGAAATGCACTGCCTTTGAGCTTATCTGGTGACGCTCTAAGCAGCAGCGTGGGAAGTAAAACTCAGATAGACCTAAGTATTGAAAACGTACCCGCGTTGGTTGCAGCCAGCGGTGGTCAATTTAGTGCCTTTATCGGTGATGCCCGCAATAAATTGCATCTTTGTTGGCTAAAAGCGCCTGAGTTCGATTATTTACCCGCGCCGCTGCTGCCTGGCATGGAAGAAATAAAGTCGCCAGCAACGCCAGAACTCGACTGGCTAAACAAAGTAGAAAGTCTGGTCGCAGAACACTATCAAGACGCGGAATTTGGTACTGCTATGGCAGCGAAGATGTTGTATGTTTCGGAGCGAAGTTTACAGCGCCGCTTCAAGTCAGCCAGTGGAAGAACGTTTAAAGATTATCTTACCGAAGTACGTTTAGAGCGTGCGTGTGAAAGCCTACTTGCTGGCGAGAAAATTGCCGATGTCGCTTTTTCTTCTGGTTTTAACGATCCTTCCTATTTTAGCCAACGGTTTAAAATACATTTCGGATTATCCCCTTCAAAATTTGCAACGCACCAACAAGAGCAAGATTAATCAACGCACCACTACTTTTGGCAACTTTCGCTAATGCTAATGCTAATGATTGAGGGCTAGTTTGTTGGCTCAGACTAGCGGCAGAACGTTGATGGGCTGAGAAACAGCGGTCTGGTGCAACAATATCTTACAGAAATCAATGACACGACTAATGAAGCGTAGTTAGAAGCGTGCAATAAAGAATTGAGCGTGTTTGAGAAGTGATGAGAGGAGAAAAAAATATCGTGGTATAGCCGGGGGGACTATACCACGGGTGTCAATGACACCTTCGCTTGCTGCCGGAGTGACACGAGTAAATCGCGTCACCTCTGGAATTTCTGAGAGAACGTGCTCTCGATGGATTCACTATATGAGAACTCACTTATTTTCTTTATAAAAATAACGCCATCATTACCTGACTAATACGACATTCTGATCGTTAGCCTGTTAACTTATTGAAAATAAATGATTTACTATTTTATTTTGCGGAAATGTAAAAATATTGCCAATTTAAAGTTTGAATACGGATGGTGGTTTTGACGAAAGTGACGAGGCGTAAATTGACGAAAGTTACGGCTTCAAAAATGTAAACTTTGATTTCACGCAATATAGCGATGGGTATTGAACGATAAAATTACACCACTAATAATAATCCTTCTCATTTCAATTTCCGATTAAGGGACCCATCATGAAGTTATCCGAATTAGCGCAGGGGCAGCGTGCGACCGTGTGCGCTTTCCTCTCTCTCTCCATTGATGTCAGGAAAAAACTCATGGTGATGGGGATATTGCCAGATACCGAGATCAGACTGATACGCCGCGCGCCGATGGGTGACCCGCTGCAAGTCGAAGTTCGTGGTGTTTCTCTCGCAGTTCGGGAAAACATTGCCGCGCAGATCGAAGTGGAGAGCAAATAAATGCAGTATCAAATTCTGACCGTTGGCAATCCGAATAGCGGTAAAACAACGTTGTTCAATGGCCTGACAGGTGCAAAACAGCAAGTGGGAAACTGGGCTGGGGTCACCGTTGAGAAAAAAACTGGTCGTTACATGCACGCCGGAGATGATTTTGCTCTGACGGATCTGCCTGGTATTTATTCACTCGACAGCGGTAATGACAGTAACAGTATTGATGAATCGATTGCCGCTCGAGCTGTATTAACACACCCCGCCGATCTGATTATCAATGTTGTGGATGCGACAAGTCTTGAACGTAGTCTCTATATGACCTTGCAGCTGCGTGAACTCGGGCGGCCAATGATTGTAGTGCTGAACAAAATGGATGCTCTGAAGAGAGAGCGACAAGTGCTCAGCGTCGATGAGCTGGAGAAGGTGTTAGGTTGCCCAGTGGTCACCCTGTCTGCCACCGATAGCAAACAAGTTCTCCAGTTTAAAGAAAAACTGCATAAACTTTTGTTACAGGGTGTAGCGCTAAACGACGTTGCATTAGATTACGGCACCGAGATGGAAGCGGCGATCAAAGATTTACAGCCTATGTTCACGAGTGCTGAAGTCGCTTACCGCGCGTTGGCGATTCGTGCTCTGGAATCGGATACCTTAGTGTTAAATGGCCTTAGTGAAGGTCAACGAAATCAAGTCTTGGTACAAAAAGGTAATCTAGATCTTGATATCGACTTGCAAGTAGCCAATGTGAGATATACGTTTTTGCATCAAATCTGCAAGCGTGTGCGTCGTACCGAGGGCAAGTTAAGTCGCAGCACCACCGAGACCTTGGATCAGTTCATCCTCAATAAATGGATCGGCATCCCTTTCTTTTTTGTTGTCATGTATTTGATGTTCATGTTCTCCATCAACATCGGCAGTGCCTTTATTGATTTCTTTGACATCGGTGTAGGGGCTTTACTGGTTGATGGCGGCCATTACTTGCTTGATGACCATTTACCTGTATGGCTAGTGACGATTTTAGCCGATGGCATTGGTGGCGGCGTACAAACGGTTGCTACTTTTATTCCAGTGATTGCTTGTTTGTATCTTTTTCTCGCGATGCTAGAAAGCTCTGGCTATATGGCAAGGGCCGCATTTGTGCTGGATAAAGTGATGCAGAAAATTGGCTTGCCGGGTAAGGCTTTTGTACCACTGGTGTTGGGCTTTGGCTGTAATGTGCCTTCAATTATGGCAACGCGCACTTTAGATCAAGAACGTGAGCGAAAGCTTGCCGCATCAATGGCCCCTTTTATGTCCTGCGGGGCTAGATTGCCCGTTTATGCCCTTTTTGCTGCTGCCTTTTTTCCTGGCGCTGGTCAGAACGTTGTTTTTGCTTTGTACCTGCTTGGCATTGTGGCGGCGATTTTTACCGGACTGTTTTTGAAGAAGACGCTGTATCCTGGCAGTAGCGACAGTCTATTGATGGAAATGCCTGACTACGAGTTCCCGACGATGCAAAACGTGCTGTTAAAAACATGGCAAAAGCTAAAACGCTTTGTATTGGGGGCAGGGAAGACCATCGTCATGGTAGTCGCCATTCTCAGTTTTCTAAACTCGCTTGGCACTGATGGCAGTTTTGGTAATCAGGACAGTGAAAACTCTGTGTTGTCGAAAGCGGCGCAGGTAGTTACGCCAATTTTTGCACCGATAGGCATTACGCAAGAGAATTGGCCCGCAACCGTAGGTATTATCACCGGCATTTTTGCCAAAGAAGCCGTGGTGGGGACGTTGAACAGCTTATACACTACGCCCGGTGAGGAAGAAGCAGCAGAGTACGATTTGGCAGGCAGTTTGAAAGAAGCGGTGATGACCATTCCGGATAATTTAGCGGGCCTGAGTTTTTCCGACCCGTTGGGGATTGAAGTGGGTGATCTGTCCGATTCAGCAGCGGTTGCGGAAGAGCAAGCCGTGGATGCCTCGATTTTTGGTAATTTAAAAGCGAAGTTCGCTTCTGGCCACGCCGCGTTTGCCTATCTGATCTTTATTTTGCTTTATACGCCCTGTGTTGCGGCGATGGGGGCTTATGTGCGTGAGTTTGGTGCGCCTTATGCTCGCTTTATCGCCCTGTGGACGATGGGATTAGCCTATTCAGGCGCGACGTTCTACTATCAAGCGGCTCACTTAGCCGATCACCCAGCGCGTAGTATGGTATGGATGGTCGCTATTATTTCACTGTTTGTCTTGACCTATCAGCTACTAAGACAAGTGGGTAAAAAAGAGCGCAGCTTAGAGGCAACATTAGCGTGATCTTAGATGAACTGTATCAGTATATCGCTGCGCAAGGGATGGTTTCTCGTCGTGATTTAGCCAAACACTTTGGCATGAGTGATGACGGTGCTGATGCCATGCTTAACGTGTGGATCAAGAAAGGTAAGATAAGTCGCTTAGTCGATACCAACCAAGCGAATCACATCACGCGCGTGCGCTATACGGTGACCCAAAAAGAGGGATTGTCTCTCACCGTCACAATGTGACCATAAAGAAAAGAGCCGCAACGACTGCGGCTCTTTTTTCATACCTGCGGAATTATCCTTTTTGAAACAGTGAGCTCAATGACAACACATTGCGGATGCGTTCGAGCATCTCTGCTTGCTCTGCTTCGTTGCGGAACTCACCTTGCGTGTTTCCCCAAATTGGGCCGGGCCAGGCGACATCGGTCTGAAAACGCGCAATATGATGGATGTGCAGTTGCGGTACCATGTTACCTAATGCCCCTAAATTTAGTTTGTCTGGGCGAAAAGTGGCTTCCAATGCTTGGCTGACGGCTTGAGATTCGAGCAGAAACTGTTGCTGCTCTTGCATGGGGAGGTGGTGTAGTTCTTTTAGGTTTGCACGTTTGGGTACCAATATAACCCACGGCACCGCATTGTCTTTGTGTAGCAGTGCAACACACAGCGGGAAGTGGCCGATGAGAGTGGTGTCTTTTGCTAATTGAGGGTGCAGTTCAAAACTCATTATTGTTGTCCGGTTTGAAGAGAGTGAAATCAGTATACGTCAGATAAAACAAAAGGTTGACGCTTTCACGTCAACCTTTCTTAATTACCTAGAACCTCTTACATACGCTCAAGCGTATCAATACCTAGTAGAGACAAACCTTGCTTGATGGTCTTCGCCGTTAGCGCTGCCAGTTTCAAGCGGCTTTGCTTCACCGCTTCGTCTTCAGCCACTAGGATAGGGCACGCTTCGTAGAAGCTAGAGAACTGACCCGCCAGTTCAAACAGGTAGCTACACATGATGTGTGGCTGACCTTCACGCGCCACAGATTGCACCGCTTCTTCAAACTGCAGCAGTTTAGCGATCAGCGCTTTTTCTTTCTCGTCAGTGATCTTGATATCACCTTGTAACTCATCCATCGAAACGCCAGCTTTAGCGAATACAGAGGCTACGCGAGTGTAAGCGTATTGCATGTAAGGTGCTGTGTTACCTTCGAACGCTAGCATATTGTCCCAATCGAACACGTAGTCCGTGGTACGGTGTTTCGAAAGGTCGGCGTATTTCACCGCGGCCATTGCAACCGTGTTCGCGATCGCTTTCTTCTCGTCTTCTGCGAGTTCTGGGTTTTTCGATTCGATTAGCTGCGCTGCACGAACTTCTGCTTCATCCAGCAAATCGGCCAGACGAACCGTACCACCCGCACGCGTCTTGAATGGCTTACCATCTTTTCCTAGCATCATGCCGAACGCGTGGTGCTCAAGAGAAACCGATTCAGGTACGTAGCCCGCTTTACGAACGATAGTCCAAGCTTGCATCAAATGCTGATGCTGGCGTGAATCGATGAAGTACAGTACGCGATCTGCGCCTAGCTGCTCGTAACGATACTTGGCACACGCGATGTCGGTGGTGGTGTAGAGGAAGCCGCCATCTCGCTTTTGGATGATCACGCCCATCGGCTCGCCATCTTTGTTCTTGAACTCCTCAAGAAACACCACTTGCGCGCCGTCATCTTCAACTGCTAAGCCTTTCTCTTTCAGATCGGCCACAATACCAGGCAGCATGTCGTTGTACATGCTTTCGCCCATCACGTTTTCACATGTTAATGACACATTGAGGCGGTCGTAGTTGCGTTGGTTCTGGATCATGGTGACATCCACCAACTTCTTCCACATTTCTGCGCAGAACTCGTCACCGCTTTGCAGTTTAACCACATAGCTACGAGCTTTTACCGCGAACGCTTCGTCTTCGTCGTAGAGCTTTTTCGATTCGCGGTAGAAGCCTTCAAGGTCAGCCAGTTCCATAGAAACTTCGCCAGACTCTTGCTGCACGCGCTCGAGGTTGGCGATAAGCATACCGAACTGAGTACCCCAGTCACCAATGTGGTTGGCACGGATCACTTTGTGACCTAAAAACTCAAGAGTACGCACCACTGCATCGCCAATAATGGTTGAGCGCAAGTGACCCACGTGCATCTCTTTGGCCACGTTTGGCGCCGAATAATCGGCTACGATGGTTTTCGCTTCTTCAGCGGCTACGCCGAGGCGTGCATCTGCCAATGCGGCATCGGCTTGTTTAGCGAGGAACTCTTCACTAAGGAAAATGTTAATAAAGCCCGGACCTGCGATTTCGGTTTTGCTTGCAATGCCGTCTAGGTCTAGAACATCCAGTACTTTTTGCGCAAATTCTCGAGGGTTGGTCCCCAGTTGTTTTGCTACGCCCATTACGCCATTGGCTTGGTAGTCACCAAATTGTGGCTTAGCGGATTGGCGAACCGCTGCAGGGCTGCCTGCAGGAGCGCCAGCAGCTTCGAGAGCCTGAGATACTTTGTCATTAATAAGTGCTTGGATATTCACACGCGTTTCCTTCAATTCAAGGACGAAAAACCCAGAAAGCAAGTGGCCGGGTTCTGTTTGAGTTCACAAAAATGGCGCTAATGATAACAATTTTCTTGATGATCATACAGAGAGGATTTGGTGAAATTTCGACTTTTTCCGCCAAGATGAAAATGCCTGCGATTTTACCACGGAGTTGCTACTATGAGGCCGAAAATCCAAGCTTTCGTGAGAGCAAAATGAATAGATTACTAGAAGAAAAACGCCTGACACCAGTGCAAATGCTTGAAGATTTAGACGCTTTTATGCAAAAAATTGAGTCTTTAGCTGATTTGCTGCAATTCGATTTGAGTTTGGCTCAGGCTGATCATCTGGCGCTGCGAATTAATGAGGCACATCTTGCCAAGGCGGCGCATCTGGCTTGGTGTGATTATGGCGAGACCATTTCCGAGGCGATGATCAATGGTCGGCCCATTATCGTGATCGCCTTCAAGCAACCATTGCATGCGCGTGGCTGGAAAATCGACTGTTTGGAGTTACCATATCCAGCGCCGGGGAAAACTTACCCCAGCGAAAGTTGGGAGCATGTGGAATTTGTCGTGCCTTCGCATGCGCAAAGTACCGAGGCATACCTAGAGGACTTACAGCATACCTATCCCGCCTTTGGTGCTCAGTTCGCCAAGTTGGCGGATTTAGGTGTGAAGGTCAAACTGTCGAGCCCGAAAGGGGACGGGGAGCGCTTAAATAACCCAACCGTGGCGTTCAAATATCAAGGTGTGTGCATTAAGCTTCATCCGCACTCCCTTAAACGCATTGTTGAATCGGAACAAAACGGGCGTTAAAAAGAGAGGGTTGCCAGTTGGCAACCCTCATTCACGGCTAAGCCAAATCTTAGAGAATCACGGTCTTGTTGCCATAGACAAAGACATGGTCGTTAAGCACTTTATTCAGCGCTTTGCTCAAGACATTTTTCTCCACGTCACGTCCGGCCTGCGCCATATCTTGCGCACTGAAATTGTGATCGACAGGAATAACGTCCTGTTTGATGATCGGCCCCTCATCTAAATCATTGGTGACAAAGTGGGCAGTGGCGCCAATGATCTTGACGCCGCGCTCATAGGCTTGTTGATAAGGCTTGGCACCGATGAAAGCTGGCAAGAAACTGTGGTGAATATTGATGATCTTGTGGTGGTATTTCTCGACAAAAGCTGGGGTCAGGACGCGCATGTACTTTGCCAGCACCAGATAATGCGGCTGGTAGCGGTCAACCACCTCTAGCATTTTCTGTTCATGTTCTTCGCGGCTTAACCCTTCGTGCGACACATAATGGTATGGAATATCAAAACGCTCGGTCAGGGTTTGCAGTTTGTCGTAGTTACCAACCACCGCGGCGATCTCGACATCGAGGCTGCCATCGTAGTTTTTCATCAGAATATCACCCAGACAGTGGGCCTCTTTGGTCACCAAAATCACAATGCGCTTGCGCTCGGAGCTGACCAACTTACGTTTTGCTCCGCTTGGTAACGCTTGGTCTAGATCGGCGAGAAAGGTGTGATCGTTGAAGTATCCTTCCAGTTCGGTGCGCATGAAAAAATGACCGCTGGAGTTATCTACGAACTCATTGTTGTGAATGATATTAAGTTGGTGTTTGTAACATATGTTGGTGATTTTCGAGATCAGACCCGGCGCGTCTGAGCAATGAGTCAGTAGTGTTTTCTTTTCCATATTTAAGATACTTCCGTGAATAATTTTTTTTATGGTACGAATAATTGTTTGGGCGTCGAATAGTGAGCTAAACCGCAATACAAGGCTAATAGATAATCTATTATTAATTTGGTTTCAACATATTCTCTGGGCCAAACGTTTTGCTAAAGAGGATTGCTGAGAAGAGCCGTCAAAACGATACACAAGGTGGTAACTTATGGACAAAGATCTATTGGCTCGCAAACTGTACCTAGAAAGAGTCTCGACTCTGGTCGGTCAGCACGAAATCGATGAGGAGCTTATTACGGAGATGTGGCAAAATCGAGCCTCCCCAGCAGAAGCTGCCAAAGTCATTTTAGAGGGTGAACATTTTAACGGTCCGGCATGGTTAAACCGTTACCTGAACCGCAAATAATCTAACAGTATTAATTCAACATCACTCCGAGGCGAGTCAAATCCGATTCGCCTCGGCTTCGCAAAACTGCCATAATCAGCCCCACTTATCCATCACCAGCACACAGAATGATAGCCAAAACCTTCTCTTCCAAAGGCGCGTTAGGCAAAGCCATCCCTGGATTTCAGGCTCGTCAGCCGCAAATTGACATGGCCGAAGCGGTCAGCCAGGCGATTCAAGACAAGAGTCAACTGGTGGTGGAGGCGGGCACCGGAACCGGAAAAACGTTCGCCTATCTTGTACCTGCATTATTGAGCGGCAAGAAAACCATTATCAGTACTGGATCGAAAAACTTGCAAGAGCAGCTTTTTCACCGCGATCTGCCGTTGATGATCGATGCGTTGGGTTTTTATGGTCAGGTTGCGCTGCTGAAAGGACGCTCGAATTATCTCTGCTTGGACAGACTTAGCCGACAAATGGTGGAAGTGCATCATCATGAGGCCGATTCAACTCAATTGAGCCAACTAGTCAAAGTACGCAGTTGGTCGTCGGAAACCAAAACGGGCGATCTGGGGGATTGTGATGATTTGCCAGAAGATAGCCCGCTGATTGCGACCATCACCTCAACCAATGACAATTGTCTGGGTAAAGATTGTCCGAGCTATCAAGATTGCTTTGTCCTCAAAGCGCGCAAAAAAGCGCTGGATGCGGATGTGGTGGTGGTTAACCATCACCTATTTTTTGCCGATTTGGCGATCAAAGAGACTGGATTTGGCGAGCTGATCCCAGAAGCGGATGTGTTTATTTTCGATGAAGCGCATCAGTTGCCAGACATTGCCAGCGAATATTTTGGACAGTCACTCTCAAGCCGACAGATCCAAGAGCTCGCCAAAGACATCGAGATTGCTTATCGCACAGAAGCGAAAGATATGCGTCAGTTGCAAAAAGTGGGCGAAAAGCTGGTGCAAACCTCCATGGATACGCGCATTGTACTGGGAGAGTCCGGCTTTCGTGGTAACTGGCGTGATGCGTTGCAGTCACCATCGATAAAGCGTGAAGTCGAGCGTTTAGTCGATGCATTAGAACTTACCATTGATGTGCTTAAATTAGCACTTGGTCGCTGTCAGTTGCTTGATACGGCCTTTGAGCGGGCAAATTTGATCAAAGCGCGTTTGGAGCGCGTTTGTGATACCAGCGTAACGGGATATTCTTACTGGTTTGATACCACTCCTCGTCACTTCACCTTGCACATTACGCCGCTGTCGGTGGCCGATAAGTTCCACGAGCAGATTGAAATGAAACAGGGCGCGTGGATTTTTACCTCCGCGACATTGGCGGTCAATAGCGATTTCGGCCATTTCACCGCAAGATTGGGGCTAAAGCCTGTGAAACAGTTCTCACTGCCTAGCCCTTTTGATTATCAGCAGCAGGCGCGGCTTTGTGTTCCGCGCTATTTGCCAGAGCCCAATAGCCCCGGTTTAGCCGACAAACTGGTGCACATGTTAGCGCCGTTGATTGAAGCGAACCAAGGGCGCTGTTTTTTCCTTTGTACTTCTCACAGCATGATGCGCGAACTGGGTGAGCGTTTTCGCGAGGTACTCAGTTTGCCCGTGCTGCTGCAAGGCGAAATGAGTAAACAGAAAACACTGGCGGAGTTTATGCAGTTGGGTAACGCGCTACTGGTGGCGACAGGCGCCTTTTGGGAGGGGATTGATGTTAGAGGTGATGCGTTAAGCTGTGTTATCATCGACAAACTTCCTTTTACATCACCTGATGACCCTTTGCTCAAAGCACGGATTGAAGATTGTCGCTTGCGGGGTGGAGAACCTTTTGAACAGGTCCAGTTGCCTGATGCCGTTATCACCTTGAAACAAGGGGTAGGGCGTCTAATTCGCGATCAAAAAGATCGCGGCGCACTGATTATCTGTGATAACCGTTTGGTGACCCGTGAGTATGGTGGCGTCTTTCTCGCCAGTCTGCCTCCGATCCCAAGAACGCGCGATCTGGACATCATTCAACAATTTCTAACAGAACAAACAGAGAACTAAATGAGCGCAAAAATTCTCGCTATCGACACAGCCACGGAAAACTGTTCTGTGGCGCTCCTAGTTGGTGAGCAAGTTTTCTCACGCAGCGAAGTGGCTCCGCGTGACCATACCAAAAAAGTGTTACCTATGGTGGACGAAGTGCTGCAAGAAGCTGGGCTGACTTTGCATGATCTGGATGCGCTGGCATTCGGCCGAGGTCCGGGCAGTTTTACCGGAGTGCGCATTGGCATTGGTATTGCACAAGGATTAGCGTTTGGTGCTGATTTGCCCATGATTGGCATTTCGACACTGGCGGCGATGGCGCAGGGCAGCTATCGTCAAAATGGGGCGACTCATGTGGCGACGGCGATTGATGCACGAATGAACGAAGTGTACTGGGGACGTTACCAGCGTCAAGAAGATGGCCGTTGGCAGAATGTGGATGACGAGTGTGTTATTCCCCCTGCCGATTTGGCGGCGCAGTTAAGCTCCGATGCACAGACTTGGACGACAGCGGGAACAGGCTGGGATGCTTACTCTGATGCGCTGGGCCCATTGACCATTTCTGTTGAAAAAGGCGACATCCTCTATCCGGATGCGCAAGATATTGTGGTGTTAGCCGGTCACGAATGGGCAGCGGGAAACACCGTCGCGGTTGAAGAGTCGAGCCCAGTGTATCTGCGTGATAACGTTGCGTGGAAGAAATTGCCTGGGCGAGAGTAGTTGCCCAACTCACTAAACAATGATGATGGAATGCTATGGCCTCAATTAATGGTTTACCTCCTGCGATTATTCCCGGCACGGGCCGGACCAATAAGAGCAGCCGTAAAAAGGTCAATAAAAGCCAACAACAAGTCGGACAACCTTCCAAGGTGGCCGATGCGGTGGCCCATTCCATCCGTCAAGTCTCTCAAGCGGAGGTCGAGCGTGCCCAGTTGCAATACGACCTTCCGGAAGGGCGCGCGCGCCGAGCCATGGAAGAGTACATGGATGTGATGAATCAAGCGCGTAGAGAGGAACTTGCCCAATTGGTGGGGGTCGATATCTACGTATAGCGCTGTGCTGTATAGCGCTCTGGCTATGTGGATTGAAACGTTAAAGGTGAGTGAAAAATGAAAAAAGAGTTCCGTTTACTGTTCGCACTGGTTGCGCTTTTTACTGTCAGTGCCTGTAGTTCGCTACCTGAAGATCTCAATGCGCGTAGTGAGTCTGTGCTGACCGATTACCAAACCTTTGCTGAGCAGCAAGGCCAAGTGGCAGAGGAAGTTCGTCTTGGCGGTGTGATCGCCAAAGTCGATAACCTGTCAGACCAAACGCGAGTCGAATTGGTTAATCTGCCGATAAGCAAGCAAGGCAAGCCTGATATCGGTCAAGAGCCTCATGGCCGTTTTGTTGTTTACCTTCCGGGCTATCTTGAACCTGTCGCATTCAGTCAAGGTCGTCTTATGACCGTCGTCGGGCAAGCTGGCGGCGAAGAACAAGGCAAAGTAGGCGATTATGATTACGTCTTCCCTGTCATCCAAGCTTATGGTCACCGACTCTGGACTATCGAAGAGCGAGTGCGAGTTTATGACACTTCCACCTATCTCTCCCCTTGTTATTCCATTTCTTGCCGCCAAGCGCTTGATTTCCCTCGTGATGGAAAAATCATTAAAGAAGTCAAATAATGCGTGAATCACGTTATAGGCTGGCGGACTTGAGCCTCGCGGCACTTGAGATTGGTGATGCAAAAACGGCTGATTTATCAGTCGTTTTTATTCATGGCTGGTTAGATAACGCCGCCACTTTTCTCTCTGTTATGCAACATCTTCATTATTTGTGCCCTAAATTGCATCTGTGTGCGATCGATCTGCCGGGGCATGGGCATTCTGACCATAAATCACCGGGCAATTTTTACCCATTTCACGATTACATTGATGATCTTTATCAGTTTTTGCGCATTTTATCGCCAAACAGACTGCTGTTAGTCGGCCATTCTCTTGGTGCATTGATTGCAAGTTGCTATAGTGCCGCCTTTGCTGAACAGGTGGATGCACTGGTTCAGATAGAAGGTTACGGGCCTTTGGCTGAACCCCCGCACAATGCGGTTCAAAGGCTCAGACAAGGGGTGCTCAGCCGTAATCGTTTGCGTACCAAACCCTCCCGTAATCTCGCCAGTTTTGATGAGGCACTACGCCTTCGCGTGATGGCAAATCAGCTTTCTCCGGATCTGCTACGGCCGATCGTCGAGCGTTCAGTAATTGAACAGCAAGGCATTTGGCTGTGGCGGCATGATGCAAAATTGAAATGCGACTCGCTCTATCGTATGTCCCGCAAGCATGCCGAAACAATTTTAGGGCTGATCTCGTGTTTTCATCTGATCATATTAGGCGAAAATGGCTTTCGCGAGCTTAAGGACTTCAGCCACCTAAATGTGAACAATCCTGCAAAAATTGCGACAGTTGCGGGCGGCCATCACTGTCACTTAGAGCAATCACTCGAAGTGGCTCAGCGAATTCTTGGTGTAGTTAACAAAATTTAAACAAGTGTTTGAGAGTTTCGTGCTCAAGCATAACGGCTGTGCTGTAATAGCGAACAAAATAAGAAAGGACGCTATTGCGCAAGACAAAAGTCTTTCGTTAGCCAGCTATTGACGAGGAGTAACATCGTGGAAAAACCATGGCTTTCACGTTATCCAAGTGACGTACCTGAAACCATCAACCCAGACCAGTATGAATCGCTGGTGGAAATGTTTGAGCAATCGGTGCAAAAGTATGCCGACCAACCTGCGTTCATGAACATGGGTTCGGTGATGACGTTTCGCAAATTAGAAGAGCGCAGCCGTGCTTTTTCTGCCTATCTGCAAAACGAGCTCAAGCTGAAAAAAGGCGATCGTGTGGCCTTGATGATGCCAAACCTGTTGCAATACCCAGTGGCGCTGTTTGGTGTGTTGCGCGCCGGTCTTATCGCGGTCAACGTCAACCCTCTTTACACTCCTCGAGAGCTGGAGCACCAGTTAAACGACTCTGGTGCCAAAGCGATTGTGATTGTCTCCAACTTTGCCAACACGCTTGAGCAAATCGTTGATAATACGTCAGTGAAACACGTGGTTTTGACCAGTTTGGGACAAATGTTACCACGTGCGAAAGGTACCATTGTTGATTTTGTCGTCAAATACGTCAAAGGCATGGTGCCTAAGTATGATTTGCCCGGGGCGATCTCAATGCGCAAAGCGCTGCACAAAGGGCGTCGCCTACAGTACGTCAAACCGTTTATGACTGGTGATGACATCGCCTTTTTGCAATACACAGGTGGCACGACAGGCGTAGCCAAGGGCGCAATATTGACCCATCGCAATATGATTGCCAACGTGATGCAAGCCAAAGGCATGTATGGTCCGGTCCTAAGTCAAGGGCGTGAGTTAGTGGTCACGGCATTGCCGCTTTACCACGTTTTTGCGCTGACCGTGAACTGTTTGCTGTTTATCGAAATGGGTGGGCGTAACCTACTGATTACCAATCCTCGAGACATACCCGGCTTTATTAAAGAGCTGCAAAAGTATCCCTTCACTGCGATTACCGGAGTCAATACGCTGTTTAATGCCTTGGTTAACAATGAAGACTTCCACGAGTTGAACTTCAGCAATCTCAAACTTGCTGTGGGCGGTGGTATGGCGGTGCAGCGTGCAGTAGCGGAAAAATGGAAAAAAACCACAGGTTGCTATCTGCTTGAAGGTTACGGATTAACCGAGTGTTCCCCTCTGGTTGCTGCTTATCCACATAACTTAGTAGATTACAACGGTTCAATTGGCCTGCCGGTTCCTTCAACCGAGGTTCGTATCGTCAACGACGAAGGCGAGACCCTAGCTAATAGCGAAACGGGTGAGCTGCAAGTGCGTGGCCCGCAGGTGATGCAGGGGTACTGGCAGCGTCCGGAAGCGACCAAAGAAGTGATCAATAGCGAAGGCTGGTTATCGACCGGGGATGTGGTGAAGTTCGATCAAGAGGGCTTTTTACACATTGTTGATCGTAAGAAAGACATGATTTTAGTCTCTGGTTTCAACGTCTATCCGAATGAGATTGAAGACGTAGTCGCGCTGCATGGCAAAGTGCTGGAAGTGGCTGCCATTGGTCAAGCACATGAAGTTTCTGGTGAAGTGGTGAAAATTTACGTGGTGAAGCGTGATCCAAGTTTGACCAAAGAAGAAATCATCAACCACTGTCGTCAGCATCTCACCGGTTATAAAGTGCCCAAGCTGATTGAGTTTCGCGAAGATCTACCCAAGACCAACGTCGGAAAAATCTTGCGCCGAGTACTGCGTGATGAGAATGATGCAAAACTGGCGAAAAATGATGCTGCTGCGTAATCCGCGCAAAGTGTAACAATCAATGTTAGAATGCCAGCCTAAGTTTTCAGGCTGGCATTTTTATTTTCAAGCGATAGCGAGTGACGAGTGAATTATCAGATTATTACCGATGAAAAAGAGCTGAATAGGGTCTGCTACCAAGCGCGACAAGCGGATGTGGTGATGTTGGATACCGAATTTGTTCGAACGCGAACCTACTATCCTCAACTTGGCTTGATTCAGTTGTTTGACGGGGAGAACTTGTCACTCATCGACCCAACGACATTGAAAGAGATGGATGCTTTCGTTGAGTTGTTGCAAGACACCGCGGTGATTAAAGTGCTGCACGCTTGCGGCGAAGATTTAGAAGTGTTTCACAACGCCTTTGGTTGCACGCCAGTTCCTATGGTTGATACACAAATTATGGCGGCCTTTCTGGGTCACGGACTTTCTACCGGCTTTGCCGCTTTGGTTGAGCAATATTTACATGTACAACTGGATAAAAGTGAATCCCGCACAGACTGGCTAGCGCGTCCATTGTCAGACAAACAGCTAGAGTATGCTGCGGCTGACGTGCATTATTTGTTGCCGCTGTATGACATTTTGCAAGAGCAAGTGCAACAGGCAGGCTGGTGGCAAGCCGCACAGCAAGAGAGTGAACTGCTGGCGGGCAAACGCGTGCGCACCCCAGATTTAGCAAACGCCTATCTTGATATCAAAGGGGCATGGCAGCTCAAACCGCGTGAATTGGCCATCTTGAAGCCGCTGGCGACTTGGCGGATGCAGGAGGCGATTCGTCGTGATTTGGCGCTCAACTTTGTCTTTAAAGAGCAAGATTTGCTAACAGTTGCCCGTTTGGGCCTCACTAGCTTTAAACGCATGGAGCAAGAGGGAATGGATTTGCGTTCCGTGCAGCGTCATGGCAATAAAATTGCGGCCATTGTCAGAGAGGCGCTCACGACGCCGGCGGACGAGTATCCTGAAGAGATAGACCGTTTGATGGACTTGCCGGGCTATAAGCAGCTGTTTAAGCAGCTCAAAGATCAAGTAACTCTAGTGACGAAAAACACCGGCTTGGCCGCAGAGTTTTTGGCATCGAAGAAGCAAATCAACCAACTGATTTCTTGGGTGTGGAAAAAAGACCGCGCTCCAGAGAGTTTGCCGGATCTGATGCAAGGTTGGCGTTTGCCCATATTGGGCGAAAAAATGAATGCTCTAATCTAAGTGCAGAATATGTGCAATATAAAAAAGACAGACGATTTGATCGTCTGTCTTTTTTTGCAAGCAAAGCACAACAATATGTGTTTTTACAGCATGTGTCTTTACAGTGCCTGCGCTTATTTCTCTTCGTCGGGTAACTTGACGTTTAGCTCCAGAACCGAAATATCATCGTCTTTATGTTCGAAAGTGAGATCAACCATCGATGGGTCAACCGCAACATACTTGCTGATCACTTTCAAAATATCTTCTTTCAACTGAGGGAGATAAGAAGGCGCGGGATCGTTCTGGCTACGACGTTCCGCCACAATAATTTGCAGACGTTCTTTCGCCAAGCTGGCAGAACTCTTTTTCTGTGGGCGGAAAAACTCTAAAAGTGACATAAACTAGCCTCCGAACAGTCTTTTGAACAGTCCTTTCTTCTCTTCCGTCAGGAAACGAAAATCCACCTGGTTACCGAGTAGACGTTCGACCGTATCCGCGTAAGCCATACCGGCATCCGATGCTTCATCAAAAATGACTGGCACCCCTTTATTCGAAGCATTTAGCACCGCTTGGCTTTCTGGAATGACACCAAGCAGAGAGATGTGCAGGATCTCTTCCACGTCTTCCACACTGAGCATCTCGCCTTGGCTCACACGCGTGGGGTTATAACGTGTTAACAACAAGTGCTGTTTCACGGGCTCAAGCCCTTGCTCGGCGCGCAGTGATTTTGAATCCAAAATGCCGAGAATCCGGTCGGAGTCGCGAACGGAAGAGACTTCTGGATTGGTGGTGACAATCGCTTCATCTGCATAGTATAGCGCCATCAGCGCACCTTGCTCGATGCCTGCAGGCGAGTCACAAATGACAAAATCAAAGCCCATTTCATCCAATTGATCCAGCACGCGCTTTACGCCATCTTTGGTCAGCGCGTCTTTATCGCGGGTTTGCGATGCAGGCAGAATGAACAGGTTCTCAGTGCGCTTGTCTTTAATCATCGCTTGATTAAGCGTGGCTTCGCCGTTAATCACGTTGACGAAATCGTATACAACGCGACGTTCACAGCCCATGATAAGGTCTAAGTTACGCAGGCCAATATCAAAATCGATCACGGCCGTTTTTTTGCCTTGTAGCGCGAGGCCAGAGGCAATGGCGGCGCTTGACGTGGTTTTACCAACCCCACCTTTGCCAGACGTAACAACAATAATGCGTGCCATTGTGTTTTCCTTTCTAATCCTTAAAGAGTGAGCAATTCGAGATGGAGTGATTCATCCACTAGGCTCAACATAATTTTTTGTTGCCAGAATTCGCGGTCGATCTGATCGCTCAGCCAGTAGTTTCCAGCGATGGAGATCAGCTCCGCTTGCAAATCATGGCAGAGTATTCTTGCTTCTTTTTGACCACTCGCGCCGGCGATAGCTCGCCCGCGTAGGGTGCCGTAGATATGAATTGAGCCATCGGCAATCACTTCTGCGCCTGCACTGATGTGACTTAAAATGACCAAATCCGCGTCTTTGGCATAAATTTGTTGTCCGGAGCGAACTGGCGTACGCACCACTTTCGCTGGAGCAATCTTAGCTGGAGCTTGAGTTGGTGATTTGCTGGCTGACATAATGGCGAAACCCGCTTGTGCAGCGAGATTTTGCGTGCGCTTATCTTTACAACCCATAATGCCAACTGGGATCAAGCCCGCTTTTGCAATCCCCTGTTTCAGGCGATCGAAATCCATATCGCCTTCGACCTCGGCAATATTGATCACGACTGGAGCAGAGGCGAAAAACGCCGGCGCTTGGTCAACTTTTTCCTGCACGAATTCAATGGCGCTGTCGACCAAGCAATCTGTTAGGTGCAGCACTGACAAAGTGAAGCTGCTACCTTTTAAATCAGGGGTACGAGACATCCGATACTTCTTGCCTTTATTGAAAGAGCGTTGTCTTTTACTAAGGTTGTCATGTTATATTTCATCCCTGCACGCAGCAAGTTATCTTGCGGTCATTTAGGTGATTTCGTTTAAAAAATTACGTTTTAATTAAATTTCGCGGGTCAGATGCGGAAATTAGCAAAAAAGGCTTGTCATGCTTTGTTCTATCTATAAAAGTTCTAAGAAAGAAGGTACATATCTTTATATTCCTAAGAAGGATGATTTTTCAAAAGTTCCCGAACAATTAATGGCAATGTTTGGTAAGCCACTGCCAGTGATGACGATAAATTTACAAGGTCGCACGTTGGCCTTGGTCAGTGTGGAGAAGGTTCGCGAATCATTAATCAATGATGGTTTTTTCTTGCAACTGCCGCCACCACCGAAAAATCTTCTCGAACAACATAAAGAACGCAAAGCACAGCAGAGGCCAGACTAAAGGCGTGGCTGATTTTGCGGGCCGATTGGCTCAAGGAGGGCAATATGAGAATACTGTTAACAGCGATGCTCGGTATGAGCCTAAGTGCATCAGTATGGGCGAATTCAGAAAGCTTCGAGCAATATATTGAACGCTTGAAAGTACAAGCGCGCTCGGAAGGTATTAGTGAACAAACCATCGCGCAGGCGTTTCAACATGTGGAGTTCAAGCCACGAGCGGTAAAAGCGGATCGCAACCAACCAGAAAAAAACTGACGCTGGATGAGTATCTGCCACGTGCGGTGCCTGATTGGAAAGTACAGCAGGCGAAAGATCTTTATCAAAAGCATGGTGCGGAACTGAAGCACATTGCTGATCACTATGGTGTGCAAGCACGATTTATTGTCGCACTTTGGGGCGTAGAAAGTAATTTCGGTAAATTTACCGGCAATTTTCCGGTGGTCGACGCGCTCGCGACTATGGCCTATGAAGGGCGCCGCGAGGCGTTTTTCCGCGCTGAAACCATGGCGGCGTTGAAAATTCTCGATCAGGGACATATCGAATACGAGAATTTTAAAGGCTCTTGGGCTGGAGCCATGGGGCAATGTCAGTTTATGCCCAGTTCGTTTTTAGCCTATGCCGCCGATGGCGATGGTGATGGCAAAAAAGACATCTGGAGCAATACCCACGATGTGTTTGCCTCGACCGCCAGTTATCTCAGCCAGTCTGGTTGGGATGACAAGTACACCTGGGGGCGGCAAGTACGACTCCCCAAAGGGTTTGATCTTTCCTTGCAGGGCAGGGAAGAAGCCAAAGGTAAGTATTTACAAGAGTGGAAAAAGCTCGGTATCACCAATTATGCGGGCGGGGCGTTGCCGACGCTCAATCAAGATATCAAAGCTTGGCTGGTGATGCCGGATGATGAAAATGGCCGAGTTTACTTGGTGTACAACAATTACAATGTATTGATGAAGTGGAACCGCTCTCACTACTTCGCTCTCGCTGTTAGCCATCTGGCTGATCGCATTAAAGATTAACCACCAACTTGGGCTTGTCTCATGCATTGCGTGATGGCAAGCCCTTCTGACGACAACATGTTATCTGAACGCGCAGCACAAATGGTGGTTTTTTCCGCCTTGGTTAAACATCGCAACTTCACTCAGGCGGCGAAAAGCTTGGGTGTGTCGGTCTCACACGTCAGCAAGCAGCTTGCATTACTCGAAGCCTCGCTTGGCATCAAACTGATTCAGCGTACCACGCGCAGTTTTACGCCGACTGAAGCAGGACTGAGCTTTTATCGTCATTGCCATCAGGTGGTACAAGCGGTGAACAATGCGCAGTCTGAAATGGAGAGCCAGCGCGATGAGGTGGCTGGCTTGGTGCGCATCGGTTTGTCGCAATCTTTCGGTACCTTGCATGTGCTGCCCGCGATTGACGAACTGCGTCAGCGCTACCCACAACTGCAAGTCGAATTGCACCTGTTTGATTATAAAGTGGATATGTTAAACGAAGGGCTGGATGTGTGGATCACCAACCACGAGAAATTGCCAGAGGGATATATTGCCCAGCGTCTGGCCGATTGCCAATTCGTGCTTGCTGCGTCACCCGACTACTTAATGCGTCACGACACGCCTAAACATCCAACGGACCTTAGCGAGCACAACTGTTTGATTTATCGCAGTTGGGAACGTGATTACACCAGCTGGGCTTTTCGCCGTGCCGACGAAGAGTTATGCGTCAAAGTGGCAGGCAGCTATTCCGTTGATTTGGCCGAAGCAGTGCGCGATGCCGCGATTGCCGGATGGGGGATAGGTTATCTTGCCACCTATTTGCTGGGTGATGAGTTTCGCAGCGGAAAACTGATTCAGCTATTGCCAGAATGGCGCGCCAGCCAGCAAATGCCGTTTTATGCGGTCTACCCAAGTCGTCAACACATGCCCAAGAAAACCTCTGCGGTGATCGAATTTATTCGGCAAAAGATCGGTGCACCCTGTCACTGGGATCAAAAGTTGTTGCCTTATATCACTATTGCGCATTGAGTGATATTCATCACATATTATTTCTCTGTTGGGAAACATTTTCCTTATATGGAAACAATACCAAATAGCAAACGTTTATCTTGAGTTATTTCAAATAGTTAAGCGCATGAGCGTTGGCCGCTGTTCCTCCTGTTCCACTTTATTAACATTCCCGACTTGCATCCCTCGCTTGTCACTATACAATCCGCGCCTTCCTTGTTCCCCCTCTCTCTGGAAACTTTCTATGAACTCTTTACTGGGTATTGTGGCCATTCTCTTTGTCGCGTGGCTATTATCTACCAACAGAAAAAACATTCGTTTGAAAACGGTACTGCTGGCGTTTTGTCTGCAAGTCGCGTTTGCCTTACTTGTGCTCTATGTTCCTGCGGGCAAAAATGCGCTGAATACAGTGACGGGCGCTGTGTCAGGATTGATCAATTATGGGCAGGAAGGCATCGCTTTTCTGTTCGGCGGTTTGGCAACCGGCGCTTTCACTTTCGCCATTAACGTGCTTGGGATCATCATTTTCTTCTCTGCGCTGATCTCGGGTCTGTATCACATTGGCTTGATGCCCAAAGTGATCAATCTGATTGGTGGTGGCCTACAGAAACTGCTCGGTACGGGACGGGCTGAATCGCTCTCCGCGACGGCGAATATTTTTGTCGGCATGATTGAAGCCCCCCTCGTGGTCAAGCCGTACCTAAAGCACATGAGTGATTCGCAATTTTTTGCAGTGATGACTTGTGGTCTTGCCTCGGTTGCTGGTGGTACCTTGGTAGGGTATGCCTCGCTCGGCGTGGAACTGAACTATCTGATTGCTGCTGCGTTTATGTCGGCGCCAGCAGGTCTTCTAATGGCGAAGATCCTCATGCCAGAGACAGAATCTTCGCCACAAGCGGCACAGATGGAAAACATTGAAATGCCAAAAGCCACCAATGTGGTGGAAGCGATGGCCGATGGGGCGATGTCGGGGCTACGCATTGCCGTTGCGGTGGGCGCGACACTGCTGGCGTTTGTCAGTGTGATTGCGCTGTTAAACGGAATCTTGGGTTGGATTGGCAGCTGGTTTGGCATTAGCCTGAGCTTTGAGCTGATCCTTGGCTATTTATTTGCTCCCGTCGCGTGGCTGCTAGGCATTCCTTGGCAAGAAGCGATCACCGCAGGCTCATTGATTGGTAATAAGATCGTCGTCAACGAGTTTGTCGCTTTTATTCAATTGATGGAAGTAAAGCAGCAGTTGAGCGCCCACTCTCAAGCGATTGTGACGTTCGCGCTGTGTGGTTTCGCCAACATTTCGACCATGGCGATGCTGATTGGTGGTTTAGGTAGCTTAGTGCCGGAGAAACGTACCTTCATCTCGACCTATGGTTTTCGCGCCATTGCCGCTGGTGTGCTGGCAAACCTAATGAGCGCCTCGATTGCTGGTGTGATCTTAAGTTTGTAATTCGTCTACGCGATTGAACTTGGCAGAGAGCATCGTCACTTCTGGACAAAGTCGATGCTGTCTGCCTTTATTCTTTCTCTTCGCCCTGATTTTCTTGTAACTCTTCTCTACGCGCTTCGCCCTTCCCCCACTGCTATTCCCTTTCTTTCTCATGCAAAGCGACAAGTAGGAACATTTGGTGAACGGGCAAAAAAAAGCGCTGACATGAAATGATGAAGAGAGAAGGATGGAAGATTAGCGCGGTTAAGCTATTTCCATATTTGCGGGCTAAAAAATTTTAGGCCAGAAAGTAAAAGAGAGAGCCGAAGCTCTCTCTTTCTAGGTGTATGGTCGGACTGAGAGGATTTGAACCTCCGACCCCCGACACCCCATGACGGTGCGCTACCAAGCTGCGCTACAGTCCGATGGCGTCTACTCTAATCGTAAGTTCTGGTCAGGTCAACACTTTGTTTCACAACAATAAAAGCTCGTTGATAGAATGACCAGTTTGCACATCTAATGAGCAAAAAAAGTAAACCACAATCTGAGCACCTTAATGGCCAAGTTAATCGCGTACGCGTTTAAAGATGATCGAGGTGTTAATACCACCAAAAGCAAAGTTGTTGCTCATCAGATACTCGATATCCATCTCGCGCCCGCTGCCTGTGATGTAATCGAGATCGCCGCATTCCGGATCGAGATTGTTAAGGTTAAGAGTGGGATTAAACCAACCGCTGTTCATCATCTCAATCGCGATCCAAGCTTCAATTGCGCCGCAAGCGCCCAGCGTGTGGCCAAAGTAACTCTTCAGTGAACTGATAGGTACCTTGCCGACGGCATTTTGTGTGGCGTTGCTTTCGGCAATGTCACCTCTGTCGGTGGCGGTGCCGTGGGCCGACACGTAGCCGATGTGTTTCGGATGTAGATTGGCGTTTTGCAGTGCCATCTCCATACAGATTTGCATCGTTTCCATTTGTGGCTGAGTGACGTGCGCCGCATCGCAATTGCTGGCGAAACCGATAATTTCTGCGTAGATCTTCGCCCCGCGAGCCACCGCATGTTCATACTCTTCCAGCACCAGTGTTCCCGCGCCTTCGCCAATCACCAGCCCGTCACGATCTTTGTCATAAGGGCTTGGCGTCGTTTTCGGTGCATCGTTTTTCAGACTGGTGGCAAAAAGGGTGTCAAAAACGGCGGACTCTGTCGGGCATAACTCTTCTGCTCCACCTGCGACCATGACGGTTTGGTAACCGTGCTTGATGGCCTCATACGCATAGCCAATCGCTTGACTACCGGACGTGCAAGCGCTGCTGGTGGGAATCACTCGGCCACGTAAACCGAAAAACAAGCCAACGTTAACGGCGGTGGTGTGCGGCATCATCTGTACATAAGTGGTCGCGGTGATCGCTTTGGTGGTTTTCTCGTTGAGCATCACGCCGAAAGCACCGATCGCATCGGTAGAGCCAGTTGATGAACCATAAGCGATGCCGGTTTGGCCGTTGGTTAGCACCTTATGACCTATTAAGCCAGCTTGCTTGAGCGCATTTTCCGTGGCGACGGTGGCGAGTTTGGAGACGCGCCCCATGCCACGTACCTGCTTGCGTTTATAGTGCGATGGGAGTTCAAAATCGACCACAGGGGCGGCGAGTTTGGTGTTGAGCCCTTCATACTGCGCGTAGTTTTCCATGTAGCGCGTGGCATTTTCTAAAGCTTTGAGACGCGGCTCAACGCTGGCCCAATCATGACCAAACGCGGTCACACCAGACATGCCAGTGACAACGACTCTGCGGTTCATATTAAACCTCCGTTGACCGAAATCACTTGGCGGGTAACATACCCGGCGATGTCGGACATCAGATAGCTGACCAAACCTGCAATCTCTTCAGGTTGCCCCATACGGCGCATCGGCACTTGCGGTAATGCATGCTCTTTGACGTGTTCATCGACCATGCCTGTATCGATTAAGCCGGGCGCAACACAGTTAACGGTGATTCTGCGTTTCGCCAGTTCAAGTGCCAGCGATTTGGTTGCGCCAATCACGCCCGCTTTTGCTGCCGCATAGTTGGTTTGGCCACGGTTGCCCATCAAGCCAGACACCGATGCCAGCGTGACGATGCGCCCACCTTGACGCTTTTGCACCATCGGCATGACGCATGGGTGCAGCACGTTGTAGAAACTGTCGAGATTGGTGTGGATCACGCCATCCCATTCTGCCTCTGTCATCGCTGGAAACGCAGTATCGCGTGTGATGCCAGCATTGTTGACCACGCCATAATAAGCGCCGTGAGCGGCGATGTCGGCTTCAATCTGTTCTCGGCATTGGGCGCGATCACTGATATCAAACTGGATTAAACGGCCTGTGCCGCCTTGTTCCTGAATGGCCGCTAAGGTTTCTTCAGCGCCGTTTTTGTCTCCCATGTAATGAACGGCGACGGAAAACCCATCTTTTGCCAATTGAATCGCAATGGCTTTACCAATTCCTTTACTGGCCCCGGTGACTAACACTTGTCGGGTCATTGTTGACTCCTGATTTTCATTTCTTGTAATTTTTCTTCGGTTGGTACGTAAACATTCAACTGGCATTGTGCCAGCAATTGGCCAGCCAATTCGATTTGACCGCTAAAGACGGCCATACCGCTGTCTTGCATGATTTGTTCGGCGAAAATATCCAGCGTTTGCCCCTGGAGGAAAAGATCGTAATGGGCTTGATAACGGCGGCTGCCGAGTAAGAAACCGATCGGTGGCTGTTCGCCTTTCTGCAGTGCATGATAACCTGACCAAGCGGCAATCGACTGAGCCATAAATTCAATGCCGACGTAAGCGGGAATGCTGCATGTTTGGCTGTCAAAAAAGACATTATGCTCACCAATGTCCACCTGACAGTGAATGCGAGTTGGCTGCACGTCTATCGCGCGATCAATCAAAATCATCGGCGCATCGTGTGGTAGCAGAGTGGCGATGTCAGCAAGGTTATTCATGAGTGAGTCCAAAAATTAGCGCAATGTTGTTGCCACCAAAGGCGAATGAGTTGCTTAAAATCGCTTTCTTCTTAAGCTTGGTAGGCGTTTCCACCAAGCGGATTGCAATATCTTCTGCTTTGTTCTGGCATCCTTGCTGCGGCAAATCCAGATCGTATTTGAGGATGTGCCAAGCGATAGCGGCTTCTACCGCGCTGGCGGCGCCCAAGGTGTGACCGGTGAGATGCTTGGTTGAGCTGACGGGCACTTTGTCACCAAATACACGATAGATGGCTTTGCTTTCCATGCTGTCGTTGAGTGGAGTAGCAGTACCGTGTGCGTTTATATAGCCAATATCCTCGGCAGAAAGATGGGCATCGAGCAGTGCCTTTTGCATCGCTTCTTCGGCGCCGTTGCCTTCAGGATGAGGTGCGGAAATATGGTGCGCATCTGAGCTGTCGCCGCAGCCAAGCAGAGCGACATCACTGGATTCTAAGCTCAGCAACATAAAAGCCGCTGCTTCGCCGATATTAATCCCATCGCGATCAGCACCAAAAGGCTGACAATGTTGGTTCGACAATGCTTCTAAACCGTTAAAACCGTTGAGGGTTAGACGGCACAGGGTGTCTACGCCGCCGACAATCACAGCATCGGCCATACCCGTTTGCAACAAGCGTTTGGCCGAGATAAACACGCGGCCGCTGGATGAACAAGCGGTCGAGATGGCGTAGCTTGGGCCTGTGAGGGCGAAATAGTCGGCGACAAAATCACTGACGTTGCCGAGCTCTTGTTTCCGGTAGTGAAAACTGTGAGGAAATGCACCGCTTTCGATCTTCTCTCGGTAGGCGATTTCACCGTCGGCAATGCCGGAGGTACTTGAACCGATGACAACCGCGATACGATGACAGCCAAAGCGCAGCTTGGCTTGCTCGACTTGCGCTGCAATTTGCTTTAACGCTGAGAGCGCTAGACGGTTGTTGCGTGTGTCATAATCCGTCAGTTGCAGCGGCATGTCAGGCAAAGGTTGGGTCACTTTTCCGACGACCGTTGCGGTTTGAGTGTTGAGCAGCGAAGGCTCAACGATCATTTGTTCGCTGCGGTTTAGCGCTAGGCATTGATGGATCTGCTCTGGGGTTGAACCTAATGCAGAATGAAAGCCACAGCCATGAATATAAATGGGTTGAAAAGAGTGCGAATTCATTTGGCTTATTACAGTTAGGGTTGTGTTATCTGGTAGTTGAGCGTCTCAATGGTAATACTGTAGTGATTTTGCACCGAGTAAAAATGGACAGTGCCGTCAAAACCGCGGCCATTCTCATACTCAATCCGGAACGTCTCTTTCCCGTTATTATCAATGATGGTGCGCTGATTGGTGCTATCAATAAGTCGCCACTTTACCTGATTTAGCGGTGCTTCCCAAGCTTGTTGCGGCCAGAGCGTGATCATCAGGTTAAAAAGAACCTGCTCCGGTTGCGGTAGGGTATTTTCTAACCCGCTTAAGACTTGCGTTTCTATCTCGCCATCTTGATAAGTTAGTGAGAGCAGCCGTGTTCCCCACGACGAGAAACCCGCCAACACCACTTTATGCGCATCGACTTGCAACTGCACAGGAAGCTGCTGGGTCTGCTGGCCTTGTTCTGTCTGCCACGTGGCCGTGATGAGCTGAGTGGCGCTGATATGTTGGCCCAGTTCATTTGGTGAGGGTAAGGTGACCTTGACCTCTGGCGTTATCTGCACCGTTGAAAGTGGGGCAGACGGTGTCAGAGTACATCCTTGCAGCACAAAGCTGACGATGGCCAAAAGCCATAAGCGTGAAAGCGTCACGATGATTTTCCTTTGTTGTCAATCGCCATTGGTGCGAGAAGCCATGCGACAAAAATGCCACTTAGGACCGTTAGGCCAAAACTGTGAATGGCGTGTGTGGCACTCAGTGCTAGCAGGCCAAACGACAGCAGGGTGGTGATCGCGGAGAGTGTTACCGCGAGCAAGGTACTGTGACTTGCTTGTTGCTCGGCAAAAAACAAGGTGTAGTCGATACCAATGCCAATCACCAACACCAGCGCAAGCAGGTTAAACAGATTGAGTGTAGAGCCCGTGAACACAGATACTGCCAGACCAGCAAGGCAGGCGATAAGACATGGCAAAACGATGCGCACGCTGTGGCGCACGCCGTAGCGCCAACTGAGTAAGCTGAAGATAACCAGCAGAGCGGCGCCGATTAGTTCCATCACTTTGACGCGATACTGGCTAAACAGCTGCGAGATATCTTCTGTTTTGTTGAGATAAAGGATTTCGGCATCTTGCTCGGCAAACTGTTTGATTGCGCTTGAATCACTGACTTCTTTGAGCAAAATTGCGGCAGAAACCTTTTCGTCGATCAGCCCAAGATACATAAAGCGCACCGGCTCGGAGACAGGAGATTGCAGATAATCTTGTAAAAAGACCGGATTAAAAGCCGCGTCGAAGCTGGCGACCTGCTTGAGCCCCAAATTTTGACTCAGTGAGCCGGAAAACCCCTGATAAAGCGCTTTGATTAACTGATAATCCTGCTGCTGCTGGGCGACCGAATGGATCGTTTGTGCAAGGCTTTGATGAGCAGAAATGAGCCCCTGATGTTGCCAATTGGCCAGCGTGGGTTCCAGTGACTCTAAGCGCTGCAGCAGTTTTTCGTTGTTCTCGGCGCGAACAAGCAACATTTGCTGTGAGGCGTTCACGCCAGTGAGCTGTGCGATGACACTCTCTTGGCTCTTGAGCTGTGGCGGCAGTGCTTGCAACTGGCGGATATCATCGTCGTAACGGATCTGGGTGATGGCGAGTAGGCTGGCTAGGGCAATAGCTGCGGGGAGATAAACAGCGACGCGTTTTTGTTGCCAGCAGCTAAGCCAAGCCTGCCAGAGAGCAAGGCCCGGCAACGAGCGTTCTTTTGATGGGCGCGCAGCCAGCCAGGGATACCAAGCGACAACAGTTAAGTAGGCAGCAAGAAGGCCTGTGGCGGAGAAAAGCGCAAGCTGCTGTAAACCGGGAAAAGGTGCAATCAGTAAGCCCAAATACCCAATTAAACTGGTGATCAAACCTAAGGTGATGGCGGCAAAAATGTGTTGCAGCCCCGAGATGCTGTTCCACTTTCTGCCAGCGGCTAAGCGGTCGGTGAGGTAGTGAAACGCGTAGTCAATCGAAACGCCAATCAGGCTGGCACCAAAGACTAAACTGAACAGGTGAACTTTGCCAAACAGCCACAAGGTGACACAAAACGCCACCAGTAGCCCGATAGTGATAGACAGCAGGGCGAGCAGCAGTGGGGTGGCGCTACGAAACACCCAAAGCATCAATAGTACAATGCCTGCAAGCGATGCCATGCCAATGGTGCTGATCTCTTGCTTTGCGCTTTGAGTGCCAAAATCGGCGTAAAACAGCACCCCCGTATGGTAAAACTCGCTGCCCGTCTGTGTCGCCAGTTGCTGTTGCCACTGTGAAATCTGCGCGACCGCGCGTTGGGCATCCAAACTGTACGGTGAATCGGCTAATTGTGCGCTGAGCAACACATAGGTGGTGTGATCTTTCTCTAGGGTAAGAAATCCATCGCGTACCTTAAACGTGCCCGCGCGCTGTGAGAGCTCATTGAGATAATCACGAAATAGCAGAAAAGGATCGTTAGCGAGTTCAGTGCCAGTCACGCCGGAAAAGGGGTTATACAACGACTGAATCACGTATTGCACTTGTTGCTGGGGTTGCTCACTGAGCCTTTGTCGCTGCTGCGCAGTGAGAAACTGGAAGCGATGAGTGAAATAGTAGCTGGCCCACTGCTGCTGAGCGTTGGCATCAATCTCGCCAATCACTTGATGGAAATAGCCGCTTTGTTGCAGCTTTTCCGCCAGTTGGCGACTGGCTAAAAAAGCAGAGGAGGCGTCTTGGTTAGCCACCACAAACACCACCTGTTTGCCCATCGAATCAGCCATGTGCGAGAAGGCTTGTTCGGCCACGGGATTTTGTTTGTCTTGTGGCAAAAGCTTGAGAATATCCGTTTCGATCGGGGCGCTTGCGCTTTGGTTCCACAGTTTCAGTAGTAGAATGAGCGCGGCGATCACCAGCGCAAGCCAGCCAAAGGCGAAGAGAGGAGATTTAAAACGCAAACTGTTGCTGCTCCGTGTTGGTCAATTGAGCGGGTTGATGGCTGTGTGCTTGGAAATGAATTTCGCTACGATCGCCACGTTTTTCGAGCAGCTCAATCTGCTCTATCTCATCTTCGCCCTGCAAAACAATACGCTCAAACACCGCATTTAAAGGGGCGGATTTTGGCGCTAAGGTCAGCGTCCATTTTGCATCATCGGTGCTGAGTGACAGGTCAAACTCGTTTTGTAAGGCGTTGGTATCGCCATGAAATACGGCTAAAAAAATCCGGCTGAAGTAAAATGCCATCGGATTTTGTGCCGACGTGATCACCTCTGGCGCTTGACCAGCAATACTCTGCCTGAGTTTATCTTGCGTCAGCACCAAATTGACCGGAAACGGCGCTGTTTGTTGCCACAGCAAACCGTGCTGCTTATCCAACACAAACTGACCTTGCGAAGTGAGGGGCTGGGCAAACATCTGCAAATGGCGAAGCTGGGTAAACTGACCGCGCACCAGAGCATGGCTAGAGAGCTGTTTTTGCAGCGAATCTAGGTTGTCCACCTTGGCAAAGGTGACGAAAGAGAACAAGCTGAGCAGCAGACAAAGCGGGTTTTTCAAGCGGTTTAGCATTGATATTCTCCATGCTGATGCCACTGTGCCACGCGCTCAAGGAGTGCCGCTGGCGAAGCAAGGCGCATCTCTTTGTCTTCAATCCCCACCGCCACTTGGGTGGTGTGGCCTTTTGTCATGCGTTGACCAGTCTGAGCATCGTAGATTTCATAGTGGACACGCAGTCGATTTTCCCATTCCGTCAGGCGGGCTTTGACCCGAATCGGATGATTAAATGCAATGGCGCGGACATACTTTACCTGAACATCAATTACTGGCCACATAAAGCCCGATTCGGTCATTTTCAGATAGCCGTAATCGATTTTCTCCATCATTACCCGGCGAGCTTCTTCAAAAAAGCGAAAATAGTTACCGTGATAAATCACGCCCATCGGATCGGCGTCTTGAAAGGAGGTGACCAAAGTCACCTCCGCTTCCAAAGGGTAAAGTATCTCTGTCATAGAACCTCTTAATACAATGACCAGTGGCGCTGTTGAATACGCGCGATAAAGTGGCGCAGGTCCTTCTCTAGCGGGCGATCTTCGCTCACAAAATCAAACTCTTCCAACACGTGAGCGCACATCGCACGCAGTTGGTCGCTCATATGTTGCTGGTTCAACTCACCGCGACGGCGGCGAACTTCGATCGCTTGCGTGGCGGCAAGTAACGAGGCTGCGGCCACTTGTTCCGTCAGCTCCAGTACGCGTAGACAATCGCGCGCGGCGATAGTGCCCATGCTCACTTTGTCTTGGTTGTGACATTCGGTTGAACGTGAGAACACGCTGGCTGGCATGGTGTGTTTCAGGGCTTCTGCTGTCCAAGCGGAAATGCCGATCTGCACCGCTTTAAAACCGTGGTTGATTGGTTTGCGCTCGCCTTCAGCACCACTTAGGTTAAATGGTAGGCCGTTATTGAACTTATAGTCCATTAACTGCGCCATTTGTCTGTCCAGCAGATCCGCCAAGTTGGCAATCGCCGTTTTTAGCGTATCCATCGCCATAGCGATGTGGCCGCCGTAGAAATGTCCGCCGTGCAGAACGCGTTCATTGTCGCCATCGATGATAGGGTTGTCATTGGCGCTGTTGAGCTCGTTTTCGATCAATTGGCGCAGCCAAGGCAGGGCGTCTTGCACCATGCCAATCACATGTGGCGCGCAGCGCAGCGAGTAGCGATCTTGTAGACGATCGCTGTTACGCGGCGGTTGTTCAGCTTTAAGATCAGCACGCAGCCACGCCGCGATCTGTTGCTGACCTGGGTGCGGTTTGACGGCAAACAGAGCTTCATCGAAATGGAAGTCGTTGCCTTGCATGCCAACCGAAACCATCGCGGTGATTTTGCTTGTAAGCTGAGTGAGATATTCGGCCCGTTTAAACGCTAGACAAGCGAGTGCGGTCATGACCGAGGTGCCGTTCATCAGCGCCAAACCTTCTTTTGGCCGCAGCTTAATAGGCTGGATCCCCAGCTCAGCAAACACCTCTGCGGTGGCGCGTTCTTGGCCGCGATATAACACTTCGCGCTCGCCAATCAAGGCTGCTGCAAGATAGGAGAGCGGCGTGAGATCGCCACTAGCGCCGACCGAGCCTTCTTCTGGAATTCGCGGGGCGATGTCGTGATTGACCAGCGTGACAATCTGCTTGAGCAGCTCGTGGCTTACGCCGGAAACACCTTGCGCGAGTGAGCAAAGGCGTGTCGCCAGTACCGCGCGCGCTTGCTCATGAGTGAGCACTTTGCCAAGGCCGCAGCCGTGAAAGCGAGTTAGGTGCAGCGGAAGCTCTTCAACCAGTTGGCTTGGAATTGCCACGGTACAAGAGTCACCGTATCCGGTGGTGACACCGTAGATAACGCCTTCTTCTTTGAGTAACTTCTCTAAAAAAGCCACGCCACGGTCGATTTTGCCGTTGAACTCGGCTGAGTCATTTAAGCGGGCTTTTGCCCCCTGTGCAATTGCGCTGACGTCTTCAATCGTCAGGCGTCCCTGGCCAAAGGTGATGTTATGTTCTGTTTGCGTTGTCATGTTGCTGATCTGTCAGGTTCCAAAAATCGAAAAAGTTATACCACTGCAAAGGAGCTTGCAGCGTGTAATGTTCTAAACGTTGCGCGTATTGTTGCACAACCATTTCTAAAGCGGCTTGTCTCTCTTTGCGAGGCAGAACAATTTTGTCGCTAAAATGCTCGAAATAGACATCAAAATGCGCTGTGGAACTGGTGTCATCCCGTAAACCAAACAACAAATAAACTGGTGCTTTTAAGATGGACGCCAGCATAAATGGCCCTTGAGGGAAAGGTGCTGGTTTACCGAGAAAATCGGCCCATACCGCTCTGCTCTCTTTGCTGGTGGAGGTGCGGTCGCCGACAATCACTATCCACTCACCTTGCTCAATTTTCTGTTGCAGCAAGATAGCGGTGTCCGGCCCTAACGAACTTACTTGGATCAAGTTCAGCTCCGAGCTCGGATTCACCGCTTTCATCACAGCGTTAAAGCGCTCGGCATGCTCAGTGAACACCAGCGCATTGATCTTGACGTCAGTATGGCGTCGCCCCAGTGCGCGACACAGCTCAAGGTTGCCTAAATGTGAGCCTAAGATCACCACGCCCTGCTTACTCGCGACCATTTGGTCGAACTGTTGTTGGCCGTGAATAGTAAGATTGTGCGCTGAAAAGTCACCTTTCCACGCGGCCAGTTTGTCGAGCATGGTGTGACCAAACGAGAGCAAATGATTGTAGCTGGTGAGGTGGTCGGGTAGCTCGATCTGCTTGTCACTGGCGTAGTGTTGCAACTGGGCCAAATAGGTTTGTGAGGCGCTTTTTGCCTGCTTGCCTGTAGCATGGTAGTAGCCCATCACCAAACGCAAAATTAGGTTAAAAGTCGGCCTGCCAAGCAAAGTATAAATCGCCAGTAGCAGCTTAATCCCAAGCACGGTGCCTTTTTCCTGCTGTTTCGACCAATGGGTTCTTGGCTGTGAATTGGGCTTTTTTCGGCCAAGAAGTTTGGGAATACGCGGCAACATGCCGAAAAATAGCCGGGTGTGCATCCAACTGATTTTGACATTGTCCCACAGCGCATCGAAGTGGGAGATGCCGCCTTCGGGGTAAATGACCCGAGTTTCGATAAACTCAATATCGGCCCCCTCCCAGTACATCCGCACTAAGATCTCGATATCAAAATCCATCCGACTGCCAATTCGGTACTTATCGAGCACGCTGACGGTTTTCTCCACCGGGTAGGCGCGAAAACCGCACATGCTGTCTTCGATGGTCAAGGATAAGGTTTCAATCCATACCCAAACGTGCGTCACGTAGCGTCCATAGAGTCGAGATTTAGGCACGCTTGCATCGTAAATCGGTTTGCCAGAAATGAGGCGCTCGGGATGCCTTTTTGACGTTTCAAGCAGTTTTGGTAGAGCTTGAATATCATGCTGACCATCGGAGTCAATCTGGATAGCATGAGTAAAACCGAGTTTATTGGCATGGCGAATCCCCGCCATGACCGCGCCACCTTTGCCTTGGTTGTGCGCCAGCCTGACCAAATGAACATTGTTGCGCTGCGCTTGCCGCTCGAGTTGCTGCTGTGTAATGAGGTTACTGCCGTCATCAACCAAAATAACCGGCAGTTGGTATGGCAGCAGGGCATCAATGACTTGACCAACGGTGCTACCGTGGTTGTAGCATGGGATCAAAAAGCAAGCGTGGTAATTACTCACTAGGGTTCCCCAACTTCATTTTTCCAGTAGAGTGATTGACCACTGCGCCATTTCGTTGTGACGTGTAGGCAAAGTGCAATTTTTGTTTTTCGTCATCCCATTTGAGCTGTAGCGACACTTCGCTATCTGGCAGAATCGGTTCTTGGAATTTGATCACTTCCATGCCTTTAAAGGAAGGTGGCGTATGCAAAAACTCCTTGGCATAAGCGACCGCCCAATCAATTTGGGTCACGCCCGGCAACAACGGAAAATGGCTAAAGTGACCGGAAAAGTCCAGTATGTCGTGATCAACACGCAAATGCAGTGTGGCTTGGTCTTGTTCGACCACAACGGATAACAGCGTTGGCTTTCTTTTTTGGGTCATGATGTTCTATTTTTTTGTCATTAATTGGACTGAAAAAGCATCTCGATTTCGTTGTTCAGCCGTTTTCCTTGGCTGTTGAGTGGAATGTGTTCCACCAGGCGATAACGCCGAGGTATGGCAATCGGCTCTAGCCACTGGCGCAGCTCAGCGCGCAGCTGCAACCAGAATTTGCCTTTGCCGATATCTTCTATCTGTCGTTTGCCTGTCTGATTTAAGACCAGCGCGGCGACCAGTACTAAGCGATCATTTTCCTGCATCGGTATGACTGCGCTTTCGCTGATCCATGTTAACTGCTCAAGACGCTTTTCCACTTCGACTAACGAAACGCGTTTCTCTTCGATTTTAATCACGCGGTCAGTGCGTCCTTTGAGGATAAATTGCCGCTCACCGAGCAACTCACATTCATCGGCGGTCTGATACCAGTGGTGCGGATCGATATGCGGAGAACGTAAGCGTAAACATCGTTCTTCATTAAGCATAACCTCAACGCCGGGGAACAGCGTCCACGGTTGGTGCTCGCAAACCTGCTGGCGATAGGCAATTCCGCCCGTTTCGGTGCTGCCAAACACTTCTATCGGCCACTGAGTAAACAACTGCTGCGCATCGTGGGCGGCCTGAAAACTCAGTGGTCCGCCGGATGAGAAAATAGCCGCGAAAGCGCCAGTCTGATGCTCCTGACCCAAACGTTTTAAGAGCGCAGGACTACTGATCAGCGCGACTTTCTCCCCAGCGTGGGCGATCAACTGCTCAGGATATTCCAAGTTGTAGCGTGCAAACGCTCGACCTGCGCACAAAGGCCACAACAGGCGAAATAGTAAGCCATAAATATGCTGATGGGAGACAGTACTCTCAATGCGACAGTTCGTCAGTTGAGCGTCGAACAGACGTTGTAATATCTCAATCTCGATATCAAGTTGTTTGATTGTTTTGGCGATTGCTTTTGGCACCCCACTTGAGCCAGAAGTAAATAAGGTCAGAGTGAGGTTTTCCACATCGAGCGGTTTAAACACATAGCTGGCGCTTTCCATCGACTCTGACTCAAGCAAAAGATGAGGAAGTGACGTGCTTTGTGCAATCTTATGATCGCAAAGGAGCAGATCAAACTCACTGCTGAGTTCTGCCAAAGCGGATGGCTGATAGTTACCCGGCAGAATGAGCGCTTTCTGGCTGTAACACAAAGCAAAAAAGCCCACGGCAAAGTGGTAGCTGTCCAAACAGCATAGGGCGACCTTCTTCGCTGGCTCGCGGTTGAGTCGCTGGCAAAGCGCGGCAACCTGCGCCGAGAACTGCTGCCAGTGGAGCTCTCCCTGCGCATCAAATGCGATCGGGTGATTGGGCGCTCTGCCAGTTGCAAAAAGCGTCGACAAAGAGAGAAATGGTTGAGTTTGACTCATCGAATGTTTAGTCCTTGCGAACACGTTGGCGTACGATCCACTCTCCGGCAAATAAGCTCCCCGCCGCCAAATAGCTGATCAAACCGTTGTACAGTGTCCAGACGTGCAATGGCTGAAAGCAGGTATACAGAGCGATGGACGCGTTGCAGATAAAAAATGCGCACCACACTTTGGTGACGGTGCGCGTGTAGCGCACGCCACTTTCAGGCAGATCCGGTTGCTGCAATCTGGCCAAACGTTCAATCACCGTTTGTGGTTGAGTTAAACTGAGGGCAAAAACGGCCAGCATCGACAGGTTTATCATCACTGGATAAAAGGTCAGCCAACCTTGCTGCTTAAAAATTGCCCCAAGCGTGACCAGAGTGACACCGACCATGCCGCTTAATACAGCAAGATGTTTCAGCTCTTTAAGCTTGGCCTGATGGCCAGAAAAGATTCTTAGCAGGAACACTGTGCCTAAAAGGAGAGCGACCACGTTAAGACCAAGCTTATCGATACCGAAGTAAACCGCAAATGGGTAAGCGAGCAGTACGATTGCAGACAAAACTGTCAGCAATGTGCGCATCGGTTAGCCCTTTACGAGTTCAACAACCGCGTCCACCACATCATTGACGGTACGTACGGTTTTGAATTCCTCTGGTTGAATCTTTTTACCGGTCACTTTTTGCAAGTGCACCACAAGGTCAACCGCATCAATGCTATCTAGATCTAGGTCCTGATACAGATTGGCTTCGGGCTGGATATCATCTTCATCCAGCTCAAATAGCTCAATCAGAGCGGCTTTTACTTGCTCAAAGACTTGTTGTTGATTTACTACTGACATATCAGGGCCTACTAAATTAGTGTTCGGTTTGTGAATAAATATAATTCGCCAAATTAGCTACAGAGGCGAAATGTTGACGGGTGTTATTATCATCCGCATCAATAACGATATTGTATTTCTTTTTAATGGCCAAACCGAGCTCTAATGCATCGATAGAGTCTAAGCCTAAACCATCACCAAACAGCGGTGCTTGCGTTTCGATATCATCAATCGAAATGTCTTCAAGGTTAAGGGCGTCGATGATCAGTTGTTTGATTTCGTTATGTAGTACTTCCACTGGGACCTACTTATATTGACTGATATTGTGAAAAAACCCGAGAATGAGCGCAAATTGCCATAAGAAGGGCAAATAAGTCACTTAACTTGGGAAAATGGTCTCAGCCAGATGTTGATTTAATCTTCTAGCTGCTGACGTTGGGTTGCTAGTTTGCTCTATAAATGGTTTTACCTCAACCTTATGTTTTACCTCTATATGAAAGAAGGGTTTGCTCTCTGGCACTTGATACCACTTTTTCTCTTTTGTTAGAAAACTAGGCGTTACGGTAATGTGCACAACGCGCATATCACGCTCAGTACGAACTGCCACTTGGGCTGCGCCGCGTTGTAAATTAGATTTTATTCCGGGTGTTGTACGGGTTCCTTCAGGAAATACCAACAATACATTTCCACGCGCAAAGCGCTGTTCACACTGGCTGAGTAATTCATCAGGGGATTTATTGGGAATATAACCTGCGCCTTTTACGACGTGCTTCATAAAAGGATTATCCCAAATCGCCGCTTTAACTAAACAATCGCATTGTGGTAACTGTGAGGCAATTAACACGTAATCAATCAAACTGGGATGATTAGCAATTATTAAACAGTTCTTATCACTGGCTAAAATATCAGCGCCGGTTATTTTGTAGTCGATCGCGCCAGTGTATTTCATCAACTTGCAAAATAGATTGAAGGTTTTTTGGATCGTGTTTTGTACGCGATATTCACGCCGCGTTTGATCTTTTTCAAGCAAGTGAATAAGAGGGATAATCACAAAACTCAGTGCTAATCCACCAATACCAAACATGGCAAAACAGAAACCCGTGGCGACAATACGCCAGTACTGACCAATTTTTCTCATTTCTGTTGCCATATCCAAGTGTGACGACGAGTGGAAACTGGCCATGTGCGAACTGAACTCGCCAGATAGTGTTGCAAAAATTGCAACGCTTGTGGGCGTGGCGTGCTTGGTTCCATACTGGGTGCGGCTTGGCTGATGGCGAATTGCTCACCTTGGCTAATCACCAGTGCAAGGGCATAACCGCGATACGACTGTTCTTCGAATTCGGCATAATCCTCTGGCAAAGGCTCATCGAAATCCACCAATAAGACTTTTTTGTCAGGGTGTTGCTGTAAATAACAGAAGGTTTCAAGTAGCGCGCTGTGGAATGTATTTTCGCCCGCGGCGATAGAGGTCAATGGAATGGACTTTTTACTGGCGATGGTGGCCAGCCCCGCTGCGGTATTATGTACAGATTGAGAAAACGCCATGGGTGAGGCCTCTTCACCTAGTAAAATATCTTTCACTAATGCGATGCTGCGATGTAACTCACCATGCCGACTGGAAAAAACCATATAATCGACCGAGGTTTGCGAAAGTAATTCCAGTGCGCAGTGCACCGCGTGTTTACTTAATTCGCTCATCCGCCGACGCATCATCGCTGGTATATTAGTAAATATTGTTTCGTTGTTTTCGGGATATTGACCGTTCAAAGCCCAATCTTGCCAAGCTTGGCTGCCATTCAGCCCGGCTGAACTTGCATACCACTTTTCAACATTTAAACAGATAAAAGAGGATGAATTTGACATAGGTTGTTGATTTGTTTCCAACGGAGTTCATACTAAGGGCTTCTATTTCGTTTGAATTCAGGAGCAATATCTAGATGAAAACCTTTAAAATTATAATTTCTTTTTGTTTGACGTTGTTGTTAGTTGGCTGTGGTCGTTTACAACCAATTATGGAGATACAGGATACTCCGATCAGTTATGATCTTCAAAGCAAACAAGTGAAAAGCGCGATAGTGTTAGCAGCAACAAAGCGTGGTTGGGGCATTGCCGAAGTTGAACCGGGCGTTTTGACCGCAAAACTGCATCTTCGATCGCATATTGCAGAAGTCATGATCCCTTATGACACTAAATTTTATTCAATTCTTTACGTTAAATCAGAAAACCTAGATGAAGATGATGGCAAAATCCACCGCAACTACAATCGTTGGATCAATAACTTAAATGTTGATATTCAACGTCAGCTTGCGGTTACGGCTAATCAGTAACCTCTTCTTACAACTATTAGTTAGGTTTTTTCGTGTTAAATCATAATTTAGACCCTTACAACGCTTTACAAGCAAAAACAGAGGCACAGAAACTCTCCTTTGCACCGATTTTATTTCACACCGCTCGAACGTTGAGAGATTTGAATATCCTTGCGGTTCTCGACGCCGCTGGCCAAGCGGGGTTACCTGCTGTGGAGATTGCGCAAAAAACTGGCGTCTCCGAATACGGTGTCAAAGTGCTGCTCGATATGGCGTTAAGTGCGCACATTGTGGTGTGGAAAAAGCCTAACTACGTGTTGGCAAACGTTGGTCATTTTTTGCTGCATGATGGCATGACCAAAGCCAACATGGATTTTACCGCAGACGTTTGTTATGCGGCGATGATGCATCTGACGGAATCGATTACTACAGGCACACCAGCAGGGTTGAAAGAGCTCGGCGATTGGAACACCATTTACGAAGGGCTTTCACGTCTACCGGAGAAAGCAAAAGAGAGCTGGTTTAAGTTCGATCACTATTACTCCGACCGTTCCTTTCCGCTCTTGCTAGAGCGAGTGTTTGCCGACAAACCACAACACATCGTAGACATTGGCGGAAACACCGGAAAATGGGCTCTTCAGTGTTGCAATTATGATCCGGATGTCAAAGTGACCATTGTCGATCTACCACGTCAGTTAGAACTGGCGATGTCCAATGCCCGTGAGCAAGGTTTTGCTGAGCGAATATCCCCTTTTCCAGCCAATATGTTGGATAAAAATCAGCCTTTGCCGACACAAGGCGATATCTGGTGGATGAGCCAGTTTCTCGACTGCTTCTCGCCAATGGAGATTCTCAGCATTTTGACTCGCGTTAAAGAGAGCCTTCAGCCCGGAGCAGTGGTGTATATTCTTGAGCTCTTTTGTGATGCTCAGAAATACGACGCGGCATCTTACAGCCTTAATGCGACCTCGCTGTACTTTACCTGTTTGGCCAATGGCAACAGCCGTTTTTACCGCAGTGACGATTTTCTGCAAATTGTCGCCGAAGCGGGGTTAGCGGTGATTGAAAGAACCGACAACATCGGTCTTGGTCATACCTTGCTAAAACTGGTCGCAAAATCACATTAAAAAAACTCAGGATAAAATGAGATGCAAAAGCAATCGACTCAGGTTGTGATTATCGGCGCTGGCCCTTCAGGGTCGACGGCTGCTGCGCTACTGAAAGCGCAAAACATCGACGTCATTGTATTGGAAAAAGCGCAATTTCCGCGTTTTTCAATTGGTGAGAGTCTATTACCCGCTTGTATGGAAGTGATTGAACAGGCTGGTATGCTAGATGCGGTGAATCAGGCTGGCTTTCAATTTAAAAATGGTGCCGCATTTAGAAAGAACGGTGTTTACACCGAATTTGATTTTACTGACAAATTTACCCCCGGCCCGGGAACGACTTATCAAGTCCAACGCGCGACGTTTGATAAAGTGCTGGCCGATGATGCCGAACGTCAAGGGGTCGAGATTCGTTATCAACACGAAGTCACTCGCGTTGAGATGAATGGCAACACGTCACTGCTGGATGTGACAGACCAGTTTGGTCAGGCGTACCAGATCGAGGCGAATTTCCTGCTGGATGCCAGTGGCTTTGGCCGGGTGCTGCCTCGTCTGCTTGACCTTGAAGAGCCATCTTGTCTGCCACCGCGCCAAGCGATTTTTACCCATATCGTTGACCACATTGACGCCAGTGATATCGCCTACACCCGCGATAAAATTCTTATTTCCGTGCATCCACAACACGCTGATGTCTGGTACTGGTTGATCCCATTCTCTAACGGCGTTTGCTCGTTTGGTATCGTCGGTACGCCAGCGTTTTTTGCCAACTACCCGCAAGATAAAATCGCGGCGATACAGCAGCTTGCTAGCGAAGAGCCAGGTTTGGCGAAGTTGCTTAGTCGCGCCCAATACCCCAATCCAGCTGGGGAGCTTGGCGGTTATTCGGCCAACGTGAAGCATTTGGCAACGGACCATTATGCACTGCTTGGTAACGCCGGTGAGTTTCTCGACCCAGTGTTCTCTTCTGGCGTAACCATTGCGATGAAATCAGCCCAATTCGCCAGTGCTTGTGTGGCAAAACAGCTCAATGGCGAACGGGTAGATTGGCAGCGCGACTATGCGCAGCCACTGATGGTTGGGGTGAACACTTTTCGCACCTACGTCGAAGGCTGGTACGATGGCACCTTGCAGGATGTGATTTTCTTTGAAGAGCCCAATGCACGAATTAAGCAGATGATTTCCTCCATTCTGGCCGGGTATGCTTGGGATGAAGAAAACCCGTTTGTCAAGGAATCGCAGCGCCGTTTAACTCGTCTTGCTGAATTTGTCCGCCAAGAGAACGCCACGATAAAATAAGTGTCTTACCGTTTATTTGCTTGTCAAAAGGCCCATGAGGGGCCTTTTTTGATACCTCAACAGAGCAAGTTCAGGCGCGAGCAAGGATGCTTTAATTATTGGGGTGATTATCAATAGCAAAAGATAATTTTGCTAAATGATTCTCGTATTTTATAAATTGTTCTTGTGTCTGAGCTGGAGATACATAAGGTGTGTGCTTTTGTTTCGTTATTGAGACACAAGCCGAAGAATATCTTAAAGGGAGTTAGGGTTAAGAATGAAAAAATGGCTTTCTACGTTGGCGTGTAGCGCCGCGACAATGGCATTGTCGGCCTCTGCGCTGGCGATGGTTCCCCCTGCGCCGATTTGGCATGAGATCGTTTTGCCAGATGGTTCCAGTACGCAAATTCGCCTGCAGGGCTCGGCCCATTTCAGTTGGTTCGAAGATGAGCAAGGTAATGCTCTCATCCAGCAAGGGGATAAATGGTATTTTGCTGAAATTCAAAGTGATACAACGGGTGCTCAACTGATTTCAACCGGAGAGCTTTTGCTCGCAGGCGCGCAAGCGCCGATACGTTCTCAGTTACGTCCGACGATCAATTTGCCTGACGCGCTCAACGCCGACAGTGCTAACCAAGTTCTCCGCTCGCGCAGTTTTACTCCCAGCAAAATCGCAGCCGCACGCAGCGCTTTCTCTGCGCCAGCGCAGCCGTTTGAACAGCCGCTGTTGGTGGTGCAAGTTTCCTTTTCCAACGTCAATATGGTGCATGATTTTACCGAGCGAGTGTTTGGTGAGGTAGGGCAGAGCGTGGTGGATTACTACGCGAAAAACTCGGCAGGTCAGTATCAAGTCGTGCCCGCGAGAGAAAGCTTTGGCACGGCGAATGATGGTGTCATTGATATTACGCTCGATCAGTTTCATCCTAACTGCCATGACTCAGCCTGGTGTACCAGTCGCCTCAACACCATTTTTGCTGAAAGCTACCAAAAGCTTGATCAATATGTCGATTTCTCCCAATACGATCTTAATGCGGATGGCACCATTGATCCGAGCGAACTTTCAGTGATGTTTGTCTTCGCCGGAGGCGATCGCTCTACTGGTGTTGTCAATCGGCCTTCGATCTGGCCTCACATGTATTACCACAACGATGTCCCTGTCGATGGTAAAAAGATTTCGGCATATTGTTTGTTTGGTGATTATCAAGTCGATCACCAAGCTACACTCGGAGTAATTGTCCATGAACTGGGCCATCTGATGCTTGGCCTGCCGGATCTCTATTCCTACAAACACGATGGCTCCGTTGGCCAGTGGGGTGTGATGGGGGCGGGGTCTTGGGCTATGGCCCCGGATGACCAGTATGCTGGTGACACGCCAGTTAACATGAGCGCGTGGAGCAAACACGCTTCCGGCTTTGTTGCGCCGCAGGTGTTGAGTCAATCGCAAGCGGCAGTGCAAGTGGCAAACGCAGAGGCGGGGCTTATCTACCTTGACCCTTATTTGAAGGAGTTTGGCCCGCGGCTATATGTGGAAAATCGTCGCAATGTCGATTACGACCGCGCTTTGCAGGCCGAAGGGATGCTGGTGACCTCGGTTAACGTCAACAATGCATTTAACGAAACTGGCCCAATGCAGGTGCAGATCATGCAGGCCGATGGACTGGGTGAACTGGAGCGCGGCGGTCGCGCCGACAGTGCCGACATCTACCCGGGTCTTTATGGTAATACCCAAATTTCGGACAACTCACAGCCGAATTTAACCAGCGTTGCAGGCTTTGAAACTGGCGTTAGCCTAACAGGGATTGTCAGCGGTGAGCATGCTGCGCGTTTTGATTTTGTCAAACCGCAAGATGGTGAGAAGTTCGCTTGGTTAACCAGTTTACGCCGGAGCTATGTGCAAGCAGAAGCGGGCAAAGACGCGCTGGCGTTTGAAGTGAATTTGCCCAAAGCCACTCAGATTGATGGTATTCAGCTCTATTACCAAGTGGTAAATAGCTCGCTGCCAGTGCGCTACACCGTTTCTCGCTATCCACAAAATGGGGCAAACTTTGCCAATTTGCTGTTAGATAGCAGTCAGCAAGAACGGTTAGCCGAAGGGGTAGTGAGCCGCTCTGGCCGAGTGATGTTTAGTGCACCAGCAAAGCTCGCCACAGGGACTCATACCTTGGTGGTGGAGCTGCAAAATGGCATTTTGGAGCAAAACTATCTCTTCAGTGATTTACAGAATATGGAGCCGACGGATGAGAAGAAAGCGTGGCTCGGCAGCCGCCTAGAGAAAGAGAGCAATGGCCTGAGTAAACTACTAGGTTACCAAACCGTTCCTTTTGCTGCGCTGTTTGATGTCGACCCCGCCAGTTTAGTCCAACCTATGGCAGATAAGGTTACGGTTGATAAAAACGGCTCGGTGGCGTTGGATGTGATGGCTAACGACACTATGGACCCCGCTTATGTATTCCAAGCCGAGTTGGTTTCACCGCCGACTAACGGCACAGTCACAAACTGGGTTTACACGCCGAAAACCAACTTTGTTGGCCAAGATCAACTGACTTATCGCTTACGCTCTACATCCGGCAACTTGGTTTCTGCAGTAGTGAGCGTCGATATTGACGTTATGGGCAGTAACGCAGCGCCGCAAGCCAAAACGTCGGTTGCTGAGGTTGCCGTGGTCGCGGGAGCACGTATATCGCTGCTGGGCGAGGCAAGCAGCGATGCCGACGGTGACGAGTTGCAATATCAATGGCGTCAAACCTTTGGACCCCAAGTTAAGGTGATCAATGCCAACCGCAGTACTGCCGAATTTGTGGTGCCAGAAGAGGCGAAAATGGGCAATACACTGGCTTTTGCGCTAACGGTAACAGATCCAAGTGGCTTGAGCGATAGTGCCACGATTCAGCTTGAAGTCGCCAACAGCGCACCGATTGCAGGCCAAGATGCTATCAGCCTCACCGCGGGCTCTAGTGTGGACATTATGGCGTTAGCCAACGACTACGATCAGGATAACCACGTGCTGACGCTCATCTCGGTGTCAACCCCGGAGCTCGGCTCCGCTAACGTAGCGAATAATCAAATTCACTACCAAGCGCCAAGCAGTGTGACGCAAAAAACTGAGGTGACTCTGGAATACCAAATTCAGGACGTTGAAGGGGCGATAGCCAGCGGAACGGTACTAGTGACGGTGACGCCAGAAAGCAATGCGACCTCCTTTACCGCCAGCTCTTCTAGCGGTTCATCCGGTGGTTCACTTGCCGTCCTGCCTCTGCTATTTCTCGCGTTACTTGGGCGCAGACGCTCGCGCACCTAACTCTGCTAAAACGCGCCTTCGGGCGCGTTTTTTACTTTCGGCTCCCCGACAGAGCCATATGGTACAAGCAATTTCCCTGCTGCCAATCGGTGTTTGTCACATTCACTCTGTGCTAGTTTGAGCAGGTCTTCTCTCTTTTGGAGCCCTTTATGTCTGCTTGGCAATCGGTCACATTCTCACAGCGTTTTTCTTCGCTGCCTCGCGCCTTTTATACTCCGGTTAAGCCGCAGCCGCTGCAAAATAGCCACTGGGTGGTGTGGAATGCACCTTTAGCGGCCCGTTTTGCTTTGCCGGAGGCTGCCGATGAAACCTTGCGCTGCGCTTTTGCGGCTGAACAAATGCCGGATTGTTTCTCGCCGCTGGCAATGAAATACGCCGGGCACCAGTTTGGTGTCTATAACCCCGATTTGGGCGACGGACGCGGCCTGCTGCTGGGCGAAATGCAGGACAAACAGGGCAATTGGTTTGACGTGCATCTCAAAGGGGCGGGGCAGACGCCATACTCGCGCATGGGCGATGGCCGTGCTGTGCTGCGCTCAACCATTCGCGAATATCTGTGCAGTGAAGCCATGGCGGGGTTAGGTATTGCCACTACGCGCGCACTGGGGATGTTGAGTAGCGATACCCCAGTTTATCGTGAGCAGACCGAGCGCGGCGCGCTGCTGATCCGTTTAGCCACCACTCATATCCGTTTTGGTCATTTTGAGCACTTTTTCTATACCAATCAGTTGGCTGAGCACAAACTGCTGGCTGACAAAGTCATCGAATGGTATCTGCCGCAATGCCAACAAGCGGCTAAGCCTTATCTGGCGATGTTTGAGCAGATTGTCGCGCGCACTGCACTGATGATTGCGCAGTGGCAGGCGGTCGGTTTCGCCCATGGGGTGATGAATACCGACAACATGTCGATTTTGGGCGAAACATTTGACTACGGTCCGTTTGGGTTTCTTGACGACTACGAGCCGGGCTACATCTGTAACCACTCCGATTATCAAGGTCGCTACGCCTTTGATCAGCAGCCCAGAGTCGCCTTGTGGAATCTCTCTGCACTGGCCCACGCGCTTTCGCCATTGATCGAACGGGCCGACTTGCAAGCCGCGTTGGCGCAGTTTGACGTTTTATTGGGTCAGCACTTTAGCCGCTTGATGCGCAGTAAATTGGGTTTGAACGCGCGATTTGCCGGAGATAGCGAGTTGTTTGACCGAATGTTTGCCTTGCTGACGGAAAACCGTACCGATTACACTCGTTTTATGCGCACGCTGTCGGAGCTGGATCGCCATGGCAAACAAGCGGTGATCGATCTTTTTATCGACCGAGAGGCGGCAGCACGCTGGCTGGATGATTATCTGGTGCGCTGCCAACAAGAAGTGCAAGCAGACGGTTCGCCGCTGTCTGAAAGTGCGCGCTGCGCGGCCATGCGTTTGGTGAATCCTAAATACATTTTGCGTAATTATCTGGCTCAGCAAGCGATAGAAAAAGCCCAGCAAGGTGATTTTAGCCAAGTGCAACAACTGGCAGAGCTACTTCGCCGTCCTTACGATGACGCGCCGCAATTTGACCACTACGCGCGTCTTCCGCCTGAGTGGGGTAAGAAAATGGTCATCAGCTGCTCTTCCTAACTGTGATCCAAACGCGGATTTTCCTCAAATTTCACTAAACTATCTCTCATTATTGACTGGCGAAATCGATAGACTATGTAAATAAATTGTAATGATAGGTAGAGGCGAATGCAGGAAGTAAGCCGAATTTTGGTGGTTGACGACGACGAAGAGATCCGTGAGCTGTTGGATGAGTATTTGACGCGCAGCGGATATCAGGTGACAACCGTCGCCGATGGTGTACAGCTCAAAGCACATCTTAGCCAAGAGGGCTTTCCGGATTTGATCCTGCTCGACATCATGCTGCCCGGCGAGGATGGCTTTAGCTTGTGCCAGTACATTCGTCGTGAATCGAGTGTGCCGATCATTATGCTTACCGCTGTCTCGGAAGAGACTGACCAGATCATTGGTTTAGAAATTGGCGCTGATGACTACATCGCGAAACCGTTTAATCCGCGCCACCTAATTGCCCGCATCAAAGCGGTGTTGCGCCGTATGCAAGTTCGGCAAGAAAAGAGCAGTGATACGCTGCCGAAGCAGATTCTGTTCGGCGATTGGAGCCTAGACACTCTAGCCCATCGCCTTACCCATCAGGAAACGCAAACGCAACACGAGCTCTCAGGCAGTGATTTTGCTTTACTGATGCTGTTTCTGACTCGGCCAAATGAGGTGCTGGATCGCGACACTATCTCCTATGCAACCCGAGGGCGAGAATCACTGCCATTCGAGCGCGGTATCGATGTGCAGTTGAGCCGTTTGCGCCAGCGTTTGGGCGACAGTGCGCGCTATCCGCACTACATCAAAACCATGCGCGGCAACGGTTACATTCTCTCTGTCCCTGTCAGTTATGAACATTAAGCGAGATGAGTGATGCTGCGATTCAGGCCCCATTCCTTGGTTGCGCGAACCTTGATGTTGACGCTACTGGCGGTGGTGATTGCCCAAGGCATCGCCACCGCGATTTGGTATAGCCAGTCGAAACAGAAAGAGCTTGAAGGGATCCGCTCGACGTCAGCCAGCATGGCGAGCATGTTTGCTTCGACCGTGACCTTTTTCCAATCTTTACCGGTCAACTACCGCCATATTGTTTTGGATCAGATCCGCAATATGGGCGGGACGCGCTTTTTCGTCTCCTTTAACCGAGAAAAATTACAGGTCGAGCCGATTGAAAATACCCGCTTAAAAGAGGCTTCGGTCAGTGCCATCAAAAGTGTGCTAAGGCAAAAGCTCACGCGAGTCGAATCGGTGTCGGTCGATTTTTCCAGCCCGGAAAAATTACGGCTGCTCAAAAACGACATTTATCTACACGACTTGCCCAAATCGTGGGCGCACCACACCTTAACTTTGGCGCCGATTAACCCGCCTGTGCTGGTGGTGCAAATTGAGCTAAGTAGCCATGAATGGATCTACATTGCTGCGCTTTTACCTGCTCCGTATCTGACCTTGGATGACGAACTGCTTGGGCGAGAGCAGATACTGTTTCTGTTTTTGTCCACCACCCTATTGCTGCTGCTCACCTATGCGATGATCCGTCGGCAGGTGAAACCGCTTAAACGGTTGGCACGTGCGGCCAATGAGATGAGCATGAATATCGAACAGCCGCCGCTGGTGGAGGAAGGGGCGAGTGAACTGGTTACCGCTACGCGCGCTTTTAATCGTATGCAGCAACGTATTCGTCGTTACGTGGCGGATCGTGAGCATCTGTTTTCGGCTATTTCCCATGATTTGAAAACGCCGATCACTCGCCTGCGTCTTAGGGCCGAGCTGTTGGATGATGAGCGTAAACGCAGCAAATTCAATCAAGATTTGGATGAGCTGGAGATGATGGTCAAAGGCGCGCTGCAGTGCGTACGTGACACGGATTTGCATGAAAACAACGACTATATCGATCTCAACGTCATGCTGGAGCAGATCATCGAAAGTTACAATCAGCATCAGATTCGAGTCCTTTTTACCCCGCATCCGATGGAGCCCTTGGTCGCGAAACCTTTGGCCATTAAGCGAGTACTGACCAATTTGCTCGACAATGCGCTCAAGTATGCAGGTAGCGCTGAGGTAGAGTTAGAGGAAAACAATCACTGGGTGAAAGTAACCATCACCGACTCTGGTCCGGGTATTCCCAACCATAAACTGGAAGCGGTGTTTGAGCCCTACTATCGCTTAGCGCATGATACCGAGGGTCATGGTTTGGGGCTGGGTATCTGCCGCAATATTTTGCACGGACACGGCGGAGATCTCACTCTGAGCAATTTGTCAAAAGGCGGCCTGAAAGTGGAAGTACTGATCCCATCAGGGCTCGAAGTGTAATGTAACCTAATTGTTACATTGTGGTTACCGTTTGTTGCAATCCATACGGTTTATTACGGATAGACTGCTCAATATCAGACCAAGCCTGGTCTGACTAAGCCGATACATGGAAGATAACAATGAAAATGACCAAAACCCTACTTACCCTCTCTCTTCTTTCTGCGACTTCATTGGTACAGGCTGGTGAAGTGGAAGTGCTTCACTGGTGGACTGCCGGCGGCGAAGCCAAATCTGCCGCTGTGCTGAAACAGATGCTAGAGCAGCAAGGCCACACTTGGAAAGATTTCGCCGTTGCTGGCGGTGGCGGTGAGTCTGCGATGACCGTCCTCAAAACCCGTGCTGTTTCTGGCAATCCGCCTTCTGCAGCGCAAATCAAAGGCCACGATATCCAAGAATGGGGTGGGCTCGGCTTTTTGACATCACTGAACGCAACGGCAAAAAAAGAGAACTGGGATGGCATTCTTCCTGCCGTGGTCACTAAAGTGATGAAGTTTGATGGTGAATATGTGGCGGTTCCTGTCAACGTGCACCGCGTCAACTGGCTGTGGGCCAACCCAGAAGTGCTGAAAAAGTCGGGCGTTGCGCTGCCCACCACCTTAGATGAATTTTTTGCCGCCGCCGACAAAATCAAAGCCGCGGGCTTTATTCCACTGGCACATGGTGGTCAGCCTTGGCAAGACGCAACGGTATTTGAAGCGGTGGCACTCGATGTCCTTGGCAGCGCCGACTACAACAAAGCGTTTGTCGATCTCGATATGAATGTGCTGTCGGGCGACAAAATGGTCGAAGTGTTTACTAAATTTAAGAAAATGCGCAGTTACATTGATGACAACGCGCCGGGACGTGACTGGAACGTGGCCACGTCGATGGTGATCAATGGCGAAGCAGCGATGCAGATCATGGGCGACTGGGCAAAAGGAGAGTTTTCTGCGGCGGGCAAAGTCGCGGGCAAAGATTACATCTGCGCGCCAGCACCGGGCACTGCGGGGCAGTTTACCTTCAACATCGACAGCTTTGCTTTCTTTGAGCTGAGCAATAAAGCCAACCAAAAAGCGCAGCAAGACTTGGCAAAAACCATTTTGACTAAAGAGTTCCAAGAAGTCTTTAACCTCAACAAAGGCTCCATTCCAGTGCGTCTGGACATGGATATGTCTAAGTTCGACCAGTGCGCGCTGGACTCTATGGCGACCTTCAAAGCCAGTGCTAAGTCGGGCGATCTTGTGCCGAGTATGGCGCACGGTCTTGCCACCACCAGCTACGCGCAAGGGGCCATCTATGACGTGGTGACCAACTTCTTCAACGACAGCAAAGCCGATCCGAAAGAAGCGGCGCAAAAGCTGGCGAAAGCGGTGAAAGCGGCCATCTAACTCCTGGGGCGGGTAGGCTTGTGGGGAGCCTATCTGCCTATTTTCGCCACTCAATACTATGGACAACGGACGACGTTGGCCAAGGCTGAGTGTTTGCTACAAGGAATCGTTATGGAGCATGTTTTGCACGGATCATCTGCCAAAAACGCACCGAAACCGGGTTTTGCCGATCGCTTGCAACATTGGCTGCCAAAAATCGTTTTGGCACCAACGATGCTGGTCACCGTGGTGTGTATTTATGGATTTATTTTCTGGACAGCCGCGTTGTCTATGACCAACTCGCGCTTTTTGCCGAGTTTCAATTTTGCGGGGTTCGATCAGTACGCCAAGCTGATGGACAACGACCGCTGGCTAACTTCGATCACCAATCTGGGGGTGTTTGGGCTGCTATTTATGCTGGTTGCCATCGTTTTGGGCGTAGGGCTGGCGATTCTACTGGACCAAAATATTCGTCAAGAAGGGGCGATTCGTACCATCTATCTCTACCCGATGGCGCTGTCGTTTATTGTCACGGGCACGGCGTGGAAGTGGATTCTAAACCCCGGCCTCGGGATTGAAAAACTGATGCATGATTGGGGCTTTACTGGTTTTAAGTTTAATTGGTTGGTGGACTCCGATATGGCGGTCTATACCTTGGTCATTGCGGCGGTTTGGCAATCGTCTGGCTTTGTTATGGCGATGTTTTTAGCTGGGCTGCGCGGGATTGACTCTTCGATTGTCAAAGCGGCGCAAATTGATGGCGCGAGTCTGCCGACCATCTATTGGAAAATCATTTTACCTTGTTTACGCCCAGTGTTTTTCAGCGCGGTGATTATCACATCGCACATTGCGATTAAGAGCTTCGATTTGGTCACCGCCATGACCGCAGGTGGGCCGGGTTATTCCTCGGATTTACCTGCGCTGTTTATGTACGCGCACTCCTTTACCCGCGGGCAGATCGGCCTTGGCGCAGCCAGTGCCATGATGATGCTGGCGGGCATTCTCGCCATTTTGGTGCCGTATCTTTATTCCGAACTTAGGGAGAAGCGTTCATGAACAGTCAAATGAACTTGGCCCGCCTGACGATTTATGCTGCATTGATTTTCTTCTGCTTGGTGTATCTGATGCCGCTGTTTGTCATGGTGATCACCTCATTTAAAACCTTGCCCGATATCAAAGCAGGCAACTTGATGTCTTTGCCGCAAGAGTGGGTGATGGATGCATGGTACAAAGCGTGGAGCAGCGCCTGTACCGGGGTGAAATGTGAAGGGGTGCAAGGCTATTTTTGGAATTCCTTTCAGATGGTGATCCCTGCCGTAGCCATTTCCACCTTGCTTGGCGCGTTCAACGGCTACGTGGTGACCAAATGGCAATTTCGCGGTTCTAACCTGTTCTTCAGTTTGCTGCTGTTTGGCTGCTTTATTCCCTTTCAGGTGATTTTGCTACCGATGGCGGCTGTGCTGGGAAAACTGGGTTTAGCCAACACCACCACAGGCTTGGTGCTGGTGCACGTTATCTATGGTATGGCGTTTACTACACTGTTTTTCCGCAATTTCTACATTGGCGTACCGGATGAGTTGATCAAAGCTGCCAAGCTCGATGGCGCTGGCTTTTTCACCATTTTCTTTAAGATTTTGCTGCCGATTTCCACTCCCATCATCATGGTGACGGTGATTTGGCAATTTACCGCCATCTGGAACGATTTCCTGTTTGGCGTGGTTTATTCCGGCTCAGAGACGCAGCCGATCACCGTGGCGCTGAACAACTTAGTCAACACCAGTACTGGGGTTAAAGAGTACAACGTCGATATGGCGGCAGCGATCATCGCCGCGCTGCCGACGCTGCTGGTGTATGTATTAGCAGGCAAATATTTTGTGCGTGGTTTAACGGCAGGATCAGTAAAAGGATAAGTAACATGGCAACTCTAGAACTCAAACAGATCCGCAAAACCTACGCGAAAGCGGACATTGAAACCCTCAAGGGAATCGATATCAGTATCGACTCTGGCGAGTTTTTGATCCTCGTTGGCCCATCTGGCTGCGGAAAATCGACCTTGATGAACACCATTGCTGGGCTTGAGAACATCTCCTCAGGGCAAATTGTGATTGATGGGGTTAACGTGGCGGAGGTCGAACCGAAAGATCGCGACATCGCGATGGTGTTTCAATCCTATGCGCTCTATCCCAATATGACGGTGCGCGGCAATATCGAATTTGGCCTTAAGATCCGCAAGATGGCGAAAGCCGAGATCGATGCCGAAGTGCAGCGCGTGGCCGAGATGCTACAAATCGATCACTTGCTGGATCGCAAGCCGTCCCAGCTTTCTGGCGGTCAACGCCAGCGGGTAGCGATGGGGCGAGCACTGGCACGTCGGCCGAAACTCTACCTATTTGATGAGCCGCTATCGAACTTGGATGCCAAACTGCGTGTGGAAATGCGCCATCAAATTAAACGGCTGCATCAGCAGCTCAACACCACAATTGTCTATGTGACGCACGATCAGATAGAAGCGATGACGCTGGCCGATCGCATTGCAGTGATGAAGGATGGCATTTTACAGCAGCTGGGTACCCCGCAGGAGATCTACAACAAACCGGCCAACATGTTTGTCGCCGGATTTATGGGTTCGCCTTCGATGAACTTTATTCACACTATGGTGGATCTGGATGAACAAGATCAGCCCGTGATTAAAGTGACGGGCGGCTGTGGGCAAGAGCATCACATTCGCTTGCCAGTGTCGATGCGGGAGCAAGACGGAAAGCAGGTGGTGATTGGCCTGCGCCCTGAGTACATCAGTGACAAACCGAGTGATGATCAATCGGCGTCGACTTGTCTTAATCTTAAACTAGAGGTTTTGGAACCGACGGGGCCAGACACCATCGCGATGATCAAAGTCAACGATCAAGAAGTGGCGTGCCGTTTATCGCCAGAACTGCAAGCAAAAGTGGGCGATACCGCGCCGCTCTATTTCGACTTGTCTAAAGCGGTTTACTTCGACGCGCAAAGTCAGGCGCGCATCGAGTTCTAACCCGCTTGCGTCGTTTGTGCTTTCTCCGGGCAAACGACGCCTCTATTTGCGTGTCCTCTATCGCGTTCGCAGTTGGCACAGGCTGCGACCGGCACAATCGGGGGAGAGTGACCAGAGCGCTTGCTGTCTGGTGTGAGGACACGCCCTTCCTCTCCATTCCGTTCTCTTTTCACTTACTTATGCTGTTCCTGATTTAAGCACCTGGTATCAATGGGTCATTTCCCACCCTTTAGCGATTTTCAATGGGTCATTTCCCACCCATTTTTAGAATGAATAACCAGTGAAATATTATCTTTTATAAGTGAATTTATTTTATCTCATTGATTCTTAATGGTTATAAAATTGTTAGCAAATGTGGCCTAGTTGTTGCTCTTAGTGAAACATCAGTCCCCAAAGAAGGGGCTGCTTACTTCAACAAGGAGAACACAATGTTTAAACCTCTTACCCTACTTGCTGCTTCTGTTCTTGCCGTGACCAGCTTTAACGCCGCCGCGAACTGTGACCCGGGCGAAATCGTGATCAAGTTCAGCCACGTGACCAACACCGACAAACACCCGAAAGGGATCGCCGCTTCTCTGTTGGAAGAGCGCGTCAATAAGGAGATGAACGGTAAAGCGTGTATGCAGGTTTATCCAAACTCAACCCTTTACGATGACGATAAAGTGCTTGAGGCGATGCTCAACGGTGACGTGCAACTGGCTGCGCCGTCGCTTTCCAAATTCGAGAAGTTCACCAAGAAATACCGCATTTTTGACCTGCCTTTCCTTTTCGATGATGTTGACGCCGTAGACCGTTTCCAAAACTCCGAAGCGGGCGAAAAGCTGAAAAACGCCATGAATCGTCGCGGTATTCGCGGCCTCGAATTTTGGCACAACGGCATGAAACAGATTTCGGCCAGCAAACCCATTATGGTGCCAGCTGATGCCAAAGGCTTGAAATTCCGCGTTCAGGCGTCGGATGTGTTAGTGGCTCAGTTTGAGCAACTTGGCGCGAACCCGCAGAAAATGTCCTTTGCCGAAGTGTACGGTGGTCTGCAAACCAAAGTTATCGATGGTCAAGAGAACACTTGGTCAAACATCTACGGTAAGAAGTTCTTCGAAGTTCAGGACGGCATTACCGAAACCAACCACGGCATTCTGGATTACTTGGTGGTGACATCAACCAAGTGGTGGGATGGCCTGCCAAGCGATGTGCGCAATCAGCTCGCCACCATCTTGAAAGAAGTGACTGAAATGCGTAACGCCGAATCGAACAAAGTGGAGCTGGCGAACAGACAGTACGTGATTGAAGCCGGTGGTGTGGTGCGCACCTTGACGCCAGAGCAGCGCCAAGAGTGGGTCACGGCGCTAACGCCAGTATGGAAAAAGTTTGAAAAAGATATCGGTTCTGATCTGATTGACGCAGCGCTGGCGTCAAATAAGAAATAACGAAAAAGGGCAGGTCTCAGCCGTGAGGCCTGCCAAAAATAAAGAGCGAAAGCGATTATGGAACAATCAATGATGGCCAAAATCGGCCAGTTTACCGACCAAGTCGAAGAGGGATTGATCGCCTTTTTCTTAGGGGCGATGACCTTGCTAACCTTCATCAACGTGGTGATGCGTTACCTGTTTAACGACAACATTTTATGGGCCTTGGAGCTGACGGTGTTTATGTTTGCATGGATGGTGCTGGTCGGCGCGTCCTACGGCGTGAAGAAGCACTTCCATATCGGAGTCGATGTGGTCATCAATAAAGCCCCACCACAAGTTCGCAAAGTGCTGGCGTTGTTGGCCGTGGCTTGTTGTCTGGCGTTTGCCATCCTGCTGCTGATTGGCTCGTGGAATTACTGGTATCCGTTTGCCACTGAACGTGCTTGGTATGAGACCGACGATATTCCGATGCCGGAGATGTTCCAATTTTTATCTGTGTGGTTTAACGAAGGGGAGCTGTATGAAAAGATCCCGCGTTTCCTTCCTTACATGGCTTTGCCTATTGGTATGGGGCTGCTCACTTTCCGTTTTCTCCAAGTGGCTTGGCTTATTGTCACTAATCAACAAGATCGCATGATCGCGGGGCACGAAGCGGAAGAAGATTTAGAGAGCTTGAAAGCGGAGCTAAGCGGCGCAGAAGCCATCATGAGCAAACCGCAACAAACCGACAGCAAGGAGCGTTAATCCATGGATATTCTGATTCTGTTTTTGATGTGGCATTCAGACGCCTCTCTCGCATCGGTGGCGCAGACGTTATTCAATGCTTTTGAAGGACACTACACGCTGCTGGCTATTCCTTTCTTCATTCTGGCGTCGAGCTTTATGTCGACTGGCGGGGTGGCCAAGCGGATTATTCGTTTCGCGATTGCGATGGTGGGTTGGTTTCGTGGTGGCCTAGCGATGGCGTCTGTGGTTGCCTGTATGATGTTTGCCGCGTTGTCGGGGTCTTCACCGGCAACGGTGGTGGCGATCGGTAGCATTGTGATTGCCGGGATGATCAAAAACGGCTACTCGAAAGAGTTTGCCGCCGGGGTGATTTGTAACGCGGGTACGCTCGGTATCTTGATCCCACCTTCTATCGTGATGGTGGTCTATTCGGCGGCAACCGACGTGTCGGTCGGGCGCATGTTCCTTGGCGGCGTGATTCCCGGCCTACTGGCGGGTTTGATGCTGATGGTGGCGATTTACATCGCTGCAAGAGTGAAAAACCTACCTAAGCAACCTTTTGTTGGCTGGAAAGAGGCGATGGCCGCCGCCAAAGACGCCAGTTGGGGCTTACTGTTGGTGGTGATTATTCTCGGCGGTATCTACGGCGGTGTTTTCACCCCGACTGAAGCCGCTGCGGTGGCTGCTGTTTACTCATTCTTTATCGCCAATTTCGTCTACAAAGACATGGGCCCGTTTGCCGACAAAGAGAACACACGTCCTGCGCGCGAATGAACGCAACTGCTGGCTGATCTTCGCCATTCGGTCCGTAAGGGCAGATATCCGGCTGAGGTTGTCATCGACCCGGTCATAGCGTTCTTTGTGCAAAAACAGCTTGCCATTTTCTGCAAAACTGCGAATTGCCGCCAGCGGGTTGTTGAGCTCATGACTGATGCTGGCGGACATTTGCCCCAATACGGCCAGTTTGGCGGCTTGAATCAACTCATCTTGGGTGACGCGCAGCACTTGCTCGGTTTTGGCGCGTTGGGCAATTTCTGCCTGCAATTCGGCAGTGCGTTCCATCACCTGAAATTCGAGCTTTTGATTGGCCTCTTGCTGCAATTGTTCTATTTGACGGTGTTTTTGCTGGCGATGGTAATAAAGCTGTCCCAGCAGAAATAAGATAGCGAAAACCAGTGTCAAGACCAGCAGAGCGCCGAGAGTATTAAACACTATGGTGTGTTTGGATGAGAGCACGCGAATGGTCAGATCCAGCTCAGGTAGTGCATGAGAGGAGACAACCATAGTGGCAGAGCGATAATGACTGCCTTGACGGATTTCACTGTGTTCGTTGGTGAGATCGCCGACAAAATTGAGTGATTCAATTTTTTGGTCGAGATATTGGCGTGACGCGCTGATCTGCGCCAAGGTCTCTTGGCTGAGAGGCGTTAGGCTTTTAAACAGCCAGTCGGGATTACTCGACATAAATACAATCTGGTTGCGGTCGCTGGCGACAAAAATACTGCGCTTTTCACGCCAATTTTCCTCTATCGAGGTAAGATCCATTTTGACCACGACAACGCCAATCGGTGCGCCAGCATACGTCATGGGGTAGGAGTAGTAGTAGCCACGCTGACCAGAGGTTGACCCAAGGGCAAAGTACTGGCTCCGTTCGCCCACAATCGCCTGTTTGAAATAAGGGCGAAAAGCGAAGTTGCGACCAATAAAGGAGCGGTCGAGATTCCAGTTACTTGCGGCAATGGTGTTGCCAAATTGGTCAATCAAATAGGTATCGACCGCTTTGATCACGTGATTGACCTCTTCCACATAGCGATTGGTGACATCGATTTGTGCGCTATTGTCCGGATGAAGCAAGGCTTGGATCAATGGCTCATCTTTGGAGAGCAACTGCGGAATATGGGCGTATTTATCCAATTTATTCTGAATATGGCTAGCAAAGCGCTCTAATTGAGATTGGTGCTGTTGGAGGAGTGAAGCGTAGGTGGTTTGCCAAACCCAATGGCCAGTGAGTATCAATGATAAAAAGGTAAAAGGTGATAAAAATCAAAACAGTGCGTCTGAGTTGTGACATTCCTTGCCTCCAGCTACTGACACGGATAAAGCATCAAGACGAGCCAGCGTAGCGCAAACGCTGACGTGATAAATGTGTTATCGCGTTTATGTTATCGAGTTGTAGAAAATAGTCGCGGAAAAGATCTCAACTCTGTGGAGCAAAACAAGAGCAAGATCTCTTTTTGGGCTTTTGGATAAAAAAAGCTGTCGATTCTCTTGAAAAAGTCGCTATTGTCCCAATCTTAGCGATAAGGCAATACATATTGCGACGTAAATTCGAGTTTTTAGGACAGACATTGCGCACATAGTGGCGATTGGCTCGACAGGGTAGGATCAGATCGTTAGAATGTCGCGTCTGAAATTTCGTCCTGAGACTAATGGGAGATACCTTTGGCCAACCGAAGATATCGCTGATTAGTCAGGTGTGAACTTTCGCACCGTACTCGATTTTTAAAATAGGTGCTCACCAGAGCACAGACAAGGATGCAGCTGGTCAGGGCGCTTTAGCCACCGTCTGGCTCATACGCTCAGAGTAATCTGAGCCATTTTTGAGGTTTATATACAATGCAAGTTACTGTTGAAACGCTAGAAGGCCTACAGCGCCGTCTGAATATTACTGTTCCTGCTGCTAACATCGAAGATGCAGTGACAGCTGAACTACGCAACATCGCGAAAAACCGTCGTTTCGATGGTTTCCGTAAAGGCAAAGTGCCAATGAAGATGGTTGCGAAAATGTACGGTCGCGCAGTACGTCAAGATATCCTAGGTGAAGTGATGCAACGCCACTTCATCGAAGCGATCATCAAAGAGAAAATCAATCCAGCTGGCGCTCCAACTTTCGCTCCTGTTGAGAACAAAGAAGGCGCAGACCTAGTATTCAACGCAACTTTCGAAGTTTACCCAGAAGTAGAACTGAAGGGTCTTGAAAACATCACTGTTGAGAAACCAGCGGTTGAAGTGAAAGACGCAGACGTTGAAGAGATGATCGAAACACTGCGTAAGCAACAAGCAACTTGGAAAGAAGTTGAAGGCGCAGCAGAAATCGGCACTCGTGCAACCATCGACTTCGTTGGCTCCATCGACGGTGAAGAGTTCGAAGGCGGTAAAGCAGAAAACTTCCCACTAGAAATGGGCGCAGGTCGCATGATTCCTGGCTTTGAAGACGGCATCGTTGGTAAGTCTAAAGGCATGGAATTCGAAATCGATGTGACTTTCCCAGAAGATTACCACGCAGAAAACCTAAAAGGTAAAGCGGCGAAATTCGCAATCAAAGTCAACAAAGTAGAAGCGCGTGAACTGCCAGAACTGAACGACGAATTCGTTGCTAAGTTTGGCGTTGCTGAAGGCGGCGTTGACGCTCTGAAAGCTGAAGTTCGTAAAAATATGGAACGTGAACTTAAGCAAGCAGTTAAAAATCGCATCAAAGAACAAGCGATTGACGGCCTTGTAAAAGAGAACGAAATCGACGTACCAGCAGCGCTTATCGACCAAGAAATCAACGTTCTGCGTCAACAAGCGGCTCAGCGCTTTGGTGGCAATGTTGAAGCAGCAATGCAACTGCCACGTGAACTGTTCGAAGAGCAAGCAAAACGCCGCGTTGTGGTTGGCCTGCTGCTAGGTGAAGTGATCAAAGCCGACGAGCTGAAAGTGGATGAAGAGAAAGTGAAAGCACTGATCTCTGAAATGGCGACAGCGTATGAAGATCCAGCAGAAGTGGTTGCTTACTACGAGCAAAACGAACAGCTAATGAACAACATGCGTAACGTTGCTCTAGAAGAGCAAGCTATCGACGCAATCATTGCTAAAGCGCAGGTTTCTGATAAAGAAGTTAGCTTCAACGAGCTAATGAACCAACCAGCTTAATCAGCAATATCGAGCGTAGAAGGTTGACTAAACGTTAACTATTCTGCTAACAATGGTCCGTGTGATAAGCATCATCCGGGCCATTTATTTTAGGGACATAAGAATATGAGCTACCAAGAAAAAAAAGCAATGTCGCCAATTCTTGACGCACTAGTACCCATGGTGGTTGAACAGACTTCCCGTGGTGAGCGTTCTTACGACATCTACTCTCGTTTGCTCAAAGAGCGAGTGATTTTCCTTACGGGACAAGTTGAAGACCACATGGCAAACCTTGTTGTGGCTCAGCTACTGTTCTTAGAATCCGAAAACCCAGACAAAGATATTTTCCTGTACATCAACTCTCCTGGTGGTAGTGTCACTGCTGGTATGTCAATCTACGATACCATGCAGTTCATTAAACCGAATGTGAGCACTGTATGTATGGGTCAAGCGTGTTCAATGGGCGCTTTCCTACTTGCGGGTGGTGCTCCCGGTAAACGTTATGTTCTGCCAAATTCACGTGTGATGATTCACCAGCCTCTGGGCGGTTTCCAAGGCCAAGCGTCGGATATTCAGATCCACGCTCAGGAAATTCTGACGATTAAGAACAAACTCAACCGACTGTTGGCAGAGCACACAGGCCAGCCACTGGAAGTGATTGAGCGTGACACCGATCGTGATAACTTCATGGCGGCAGAACAAGCAGTAGAATATGGATTGGTGGATGCAGTTCTCACTCACCGTGGTGCATAATTGCCTACGCAAGTTGATACGAATTGTTATACACTCAAAGCATAATGAGTAAAGGCTAAGAGGTTAGCGAATGACAGATAAAGGCAAAGAGGGCAGTGGCGGTAAACTGTTATACTGCTCTTTCTGCGGTAAAAGCCAGCACGAAGTTCGCAAGTTAATCGCGGGTCCTTCCGTTTACATCTGTGATGAATGTGTCGACCTTTGTAACGACATCATCCGTGAAGAAATCAAAGATGTGCTTCCAAAGCGTGAATCCGAAGCGTTACCGACGCCGCGTAAAATTCGCGAACATCTTGATGACTATGTAATTGGTCAGGACCGAGCGAAGAAAGTGCTCGCGGTTGCGGTATATAACCACTACAAGCGTTTACGTAATGGTGATACGACTAACGATGGCGTCGAACTGGGTAAGAGTAACATTTTGCTGATCGGCCCAACGGGTAGCGGCAAAACGTTGCTTGCAGAGACGCTAGCGCGTTTCCTTGATGTGCCTTTCACCATGGCAGATGCGACCACATTAACAGAAGCGGGTTACGTGGGTGAAGATGTTGAAAACATCATCCAAAAGCTTTTGCAAAAATGTGACTACGACGTCGCGAAAGCCGAGCGTGGCATCGTTTATATCGATGAGATTGATAAGATTTCTCGCAAAGCGGAAAATCCATCAATTACGCGTGATGTGTCAGGTGAAGGTGTTCAACAAGCACTGCTAAAACTGGTTGAAGGCACCATCGCTTCAGTACCACCACAAGGTGGACGTAAGCATCCTCAGCAAGAGTTTCTCCAAGTCGATACATCGAAAATCCTCTTTATCTGTGGTGGTGCGTTTGCAGGCCTAGATAAAGTGATTGAGAAACGTGTTGCTACTGGTACAGGTATTGGTTTCGGGGCGGAAGTGCGCTCGAAAGATGAAACGAAAACCGTTGGTGAGTTGTTCACTCAGGTTGAGCCTGAAGATTTGGTGAAATATGGTTTGATCCCTGAGTTTATCGGCCGTCTTCCAGTCACAGCTTCATTAACCGAACTGGATGAAGAAGCACTGATTCAGATCCTTTGTGAACCGAAGAATGCGCTAACCAAACAGTACGCGGCGTTGTTCGAACTTGAAGATGCCGAGCTTGAGTTTCGTGAAGATGCACTGCGCGCGATTGCGAAAAAAGCGATGGAGCGTAAAACAGGTGCTCGTGGATTGCGCTCTATTCTTGAGAGCGTACTACTGGAAACCATGTACGAATTGCCATCCATGGATAACGTAAGCAAAGTCGTTATCGATGAATCGGTGATTAACGGTGAGTCAGAACCGCTTTTAATCTACAGCAACGCTGAAAGCCAAGCCGCTGGCGCAGAGTAAGTTCCCAAAACGAAAAAGGAGGTAAGTAATTACCTCCTTTTTTAATTTCTATTATTGAATCCAAATAATTAGCCCCCATATACTGCTCATATCAGTAAGTGGAAGAGAGAATTATATGAACTTGGAACGTTCCGAGCTTATCGAGATCCCCGTACTACCTCTGCGTGACGTGGTGGTTTATCCACACATGGTGATTCCTTTGTTTGTTGGCCGAGAAAAATCCATCAGTTGCCTTGAGTCGGCAATGGAAACCAACAAGCAAGTTCTGCTGGTGGCACAAAAGCAGGCAGATACAGACGAACCTAAGATTGATGACCTCTTTAACGTTGGTACGGTCGCGACCATTTTACAGCTACTGAAATTACCAGATGGCACCGTTAAAGTATTGGTGGAGGGCCAGCAGCGCGCCAAGATCACCCATTTTAAAGAGAGCGAATTTTTCCTCGCAGAAGCGCAATATGTTCTGACTCCAGAGTTGGATGAGCGTGAGCAAGAGGTGATCGTGCGCAGTGCGATCAATCAGTTTGAAGGTTTTATCAAGCTGAACAAAAAAATTCCGCCTGAAGTATTAACTTCATTAGGTGGCATTGATGACGCAGCGCGCCTTGCTGATACCATTGCTGCCCATATGCCCTTAAAACTTCTAGACAAACAGAAGGTGCTTGAAATTGTCGACGTCACCGAACGTTTAGAATTTCTTATGGGACAAATGGAATCTGAGATTGACCTACTGCAAGTTGAAAAACGCATTCGCAATCGCGTCAAGAAGCAGATGGAAAAATCTCAGCGCGAGTACTATCTGAATGAGCAGATGAAAGCGATCCAGAAAGAACTGGGTGAGAGTGAAGACGGCGTTGATGAATTTGAAGTGCTGAAACAGAAGATCATCGATGCAAAAATGCCACAAGAGGCGCGCGAGAAGACCGAACAAGAACTGCAAAAGCTGAAAATGATGTCTCCTATGTCAGCAGAAGCGACGGTAGTTCGTAGTTACATTGATTGGATGGTGAACGTGCCTTGGAACAAACGTTCCAAAGTGAAGAAGGATCTGGCGAAAGCAGAAGAGATTCTTCATGAAGATCACTACGGTCTTGAGCGGGTAAAAGAGCGTATTCTAGAATACTTGGCGGTGCAAAATCGCATCAACAAGTTGAAAGGGCCTATCCTATGTTTGGTCGGTCCTCCAGGTGTGGGTAAAACTTCGTTAGGCCGCTCAATTGCCGCGGCTACAGGCCGTAAGTATGTACGTATGGCGTTAGGTGGGGTGCGTGATGAAGCCGAAATTCGCGGTCATCGTCGTACTTATATCGGCTCATTGCCGGGTAAACTCATTCAGAAAATGGCAAAAGTTGGCGTGAAGAACCCGCTGTTTTTGCTGGATGAAATCGACAAAATGTCGTCGGACATGCGCGGTGACCCGGCGTCGGCGCTGCTCGAAGTACTTGATCCAGAACAGAACAACACCTTCAATGATCACTACTTGGAAGTGGATTACGATCTCTCCGACGTGATGTTTGTCGCGACCTCAAACTCGATGAACATTCCAGGCCCTCTGCTCGATCGTATGGAAGTGATTCGTCTTTCTGGTTACACCGAAGATGAGAAGCTCAACATCGCTAAGCGCCATTTGGTGGCGAAACAGGTTGAACGAAATGGTTTGAAACCGCATGAAATCACCATTGAAGACTCGGCGATTGTTGGCATTATCCGCTACTACACCCGTGAAGCGGGTGTGCGTGGTCTTGAGCGTGAAGTGTCGAAAATCTGCCGTAAAGCGGTGAAGAACATTCTGCTCAAGCCTGAACTGAAGTCGGTGACGGTCACCATGGAAAACTTGAAAGAGTATCTTGGTGTGCAGCGTTTCGATTACGGAAAAGCGGATGAAAGCAACCGCATTGGCCAAGTGACTGGTCTGGCTTGGACAGAAGTGGGCGGTGATCTGCTGACCATTGAAACGCAGGCGATGCCAGGCAAAGGTAAGCTGACGCAAACTGGCTCACTGGGCGACGTGATGCAGGAGTCGATTCAGGCCGCAATGACCGTAGTGCGCTCTCGTGCAGAAAAGTTAGGCATTAACAGCGATTTCTACGAGAAAAAAGACATTCACGTGCATGTACCAGAAGGTGCGACACCAAAAGATGGACCAAGTGCGGGTATCGCAATGTGTACCGCCTTGGTTTCTAGCTTGACGGGTAATCCGGTCAAAGCGGAAGTGGCCATGACAGGTGAAATCACGCTGCGTGGTGAAGTGCTACCCATTGGTGGTTTGAAAGAGAAGCTGCTCGCGGCTCACCGTGGCGGTATCAAAACGGTGTTGATTCCTAAGGATAACGAGCGCGATCTCGAAGACATTCCAGACAATGTGATTGCTGATCTGCAAGTCATTCCGGTGCAGTGGATTGATGAGGTTTTGAAAGTTGCGTTAGAAAAAGACCCAACTGGGGTTGAATTTGACGCGAAAAAATAGTGATGTGCTGCAAAAATAAGTAAAACTTTGCGCTGACAGGTCCGAAAAGGCTTGTCAGCGTTTTTTTTGAGAGCTAACTTAGACCTCGATAGCGGCCAGCCCTTTTGTAATAAGGCTTGGCGCTGATTTTTTGTTTTAATGGAACGAAAGTCATCTAAAAAAATAATCACAGATGGCACAAAGGGGAATAACAGTGAACAAAACTCAACTAGTAGAATCCATCGCTGCAAATGCAGATATCTCTAAAGCGTCAGCAGGTCGTGCCCTGGATGCATTCATTGAAGCCGTAAGCACCACCCTTGAGTCTGGCGAGCAGGTCGCTCTAGTTGGCTTCGGTACGTTTAGCGTACGTACTCGTGCAGCACGCACTGGTCGTAACCCAAAAACGGGTGAAGAAATCCAAATCGCAGAAGCAAAAGTACCTGCATTCAAAGCGGGTAAAGCGCTGAAAGATGCTTGTAACTGATTGCAGTTGAATGGTTTTTGTTCTAACAAATCAGTTTGAAGCAAATTTTGTGTTGTAACAGCCGAACTTTTCTAAATTATGCGCATCCTACCTGATGCGCATTTCTTTTTCTGGTATTATCGCGCGATTAGTTTGTTGAGAAGCAGATGGCTTCGTGAGCGGAGAGTAGTTTAGTTATGATGGATCGATTACGCGAAGGCGTGAATAGCATCGCGGTAAAAATTATCCTAGGATTGATCATCCTTTCATTCATCTTTGCAGGTGTTGGTAGCTACCTAGTCAGCGGTAGCAATAACGCAGCGGCAAAAGTGGGCAACAGAGAAATCGGTCGTGGTGAGTTTGAAATGGCTTACCAGAATGCGCGTAACCGTATGCAATCGCAGATGGGTGATTACTTTACCCAGTTGCTCGCCGATCCTGGTTATGTTGAATCGCTTCGTAGATCGGTACTTAACGAGATGATCAACGATGTATTGCTCGATCAGCAAGCAGAGTCTCTCGGATTACGTATTAGCGACGCGCAGATCCGTACCATTATTTTGAATATGCCAGAATTCCAAGTGGAAGGTAAATTCAACCAAGAAATCTACCAATCAATGTTGCGTCGTGCTGGCCACTCGCCTGATACCTTTGCTGAGTACATGCGTCGCCAGATGGTGCGTAGCCAGTTGATGGAAGCGCTACAAGCCAGTGAGTTTACTCTACCTGGCGAAGTGGATTCTGAAGGTAAGCTGTTTACTCAAACTCGTGACATCCGCTCGATTGTTTTAAATTTGGATGACTTCGCGAGCAAAGTCACGCTCAGCGATGACGAGATTCAACAGTACTACAACGACAACAAAACCAATTTCACTCGCCCTGCGCAAGTAAAAGTGGCTTACATTGAGCTGAATGCACAAGATCTGAAAAAGCAGATTTCAGTATCAGATGAACAAGCGAAGCAGTATTACCAAGAACACTTGGATAAATACTCATCAGAAGAGCAGCGCCGTGTGGCTCACATTCTGGTCGAAGGCGATGATGAAGCGAAAGCACAAGCCATTTTAGATGAGCTTAATGCGGGTGCCGATTTTGCCGCGCTTGCGAAAGAGAAATCCGATGATTTTGCCAGCGCGGAAAATGGTGGCGATCTTGGCTGGATTGAGCGTGATGTGATGGATGCTGCATTTGAAGACGCAGCATTTGCCCTGCAAAAGCCGGGAGAGACGACTGGTCTGGTCAAGTCTGACTTTGGCTATCACATCATCAAGCTTGAAGAGCTGCGTGAACCTGAAAGCAAACCGTATGAGCAAGTGGCAGAGCAGATCAAACAAGAGCTGAGCGATCAGCAAGCGATTGATCAGTTCTACGATCTGCAAAGTGAGCTAGAAAAAGTGGCGTTTGAGTACCCAGATTCACTTGATCAAACCTCTAAAGCGGTTGAAATAGCAGTGCAACGTACCGATTTCATCTCTGAAGTGGATGCGCCTGCTGTGCTGCGTACCCCTGCGGTCATGCAAGCGCTTCAAACCGTTGAAGTGAAGGAAGATGGTCTCAACTCACAAGCGATTGAAATCGCGCCAGAGCACATTGTTGTGGTGCGCGTCGAAGACGCTCGTGCAGAGACGGTGCTACCACTGGATGAGGTGAAATCAAAAGTGGTTGAGGAACTATCGAAAGTCAGAGGCGAGCAACAAGCGATTGAACTTGCGAGCGACTTGGTTGTGGCGCTGAAAGAGGGCAATACTGAGCTTGTGGCTGAAAAAGGCTTAGCCTTTGGCGATGTCGAGCAGATCGATCGCCGTTCACCATTAGCGCAAACCGTGTTTGCGATGGCCAAACCAGACGAAGGTAAAGCTGTTTACGCTCAAACCCGAGACAACGCGGGCAACGTGGTGGTGGTTGCGCTAGAAAAAGTGCAAGAAAGCCTAGACCCAGCGTTGGCACCTCAACTTGCAACGCAACTTCAGCGTATGTCTGCACAACGTGACTTGGCGTCGATCTTGTCTGTTTTGCGTGCTAATACCGATATCGAGTATTACGTCGTGAGCAACTAACTAGTTGTGGTGTAATTGACATGTTACTTAAAACGGGTTGCGAAAGTGACCCGTTTTATTTTTTATCCAACCGCGTTTCTTTCCTTTGTTGGCGTTTGTATAAACAAGCAATACACAATCAAAGGAGAGGTTTATGAAACGGATACTGGTATCTATCGCGCTTGTTTTGAGTTGCTTGTTTTCCTTTACGGCGAACGCTAACGAGGCACCAGCGAAAGTCGACAAGCATGAAGGGATTGAGATCACCGTCAACATCAATAGCGCTAGTGCGGAGGAAATCGCCGCGTTGCTGAAAGGCATTGGGATTAAGAAAGCGCAGCAGATTGTTGCAGATCGCGAAGCGAATGGTCCCTTTCAGTCGGCGGAAGATTTAGCGCGTGTTAAAGGCATTGGCCCGTCAACGGTGGCGAAGAATCAAGAGCGGATCAAGTTGGAGTAGTATTGGCTCGCTACGGTTCCATCTCTGACAAGGCTGGTGTTACACCGGCCTTTTTTTATCGATAACCAGACATATCAGGGCGAAAGCCAAGCCAGAAAGCATACCAAACAGGTGGGCTTCAATCGCCACTCGCGCAGCAATCAGCTCGCTGGTCGAAATTGACGCGCCAAAGCTATGTTCCCACCACACTTTTCCTATCACTCCGACAACCAATAGCCCACTGCTCTTTCGACCATGCAGATACTCTGTCAAGGCATAGTAAGCAAACAGTCCGTGCAAAGTGCCCGAAATACCGACATAGCTCGACATAGAGGTCGAGAGGTTTGCCACACCGACCAGCAGACTAACCAAGCCAAGTAACCAAGCGACGCTTGCCCAACGCGGTTTGAACAGATAACAGATGACCCACAACCCCGCGAGATTCATCGCCAAATGGGCAAAGTTGGTATGAGTGAAATTTCCTGTTAGGATTCGCCACCATTGCCCTTGCTCGATGGCCAATTTATTCCACTCAGCGAGCTCACTCAACGCGGGATATTGCAGCGCAAGGCACACGGCACTGATAATTGAAAGAAAGATAAAAAGGTTCACTCTATGTCCCGTTATTGTTCCCGATGTGGTAAAGCGAAAAAAGCCTGTCTGTGTCAGTGGATTCGTGCACTGCCAGCAGATACCGAACTTATCATTCTTCAACATCCGAGTGAAGAACATCGTCCATTGGGCAGCGCGAGAATTCTCTCGCTCTCTCTCGCCAATAGCCGCAGCTTTATCGGAGAGGACTTCACACACCATCAAGAGCTGAACCATCTGCTTTGTGAAGAAGGTTACCAACACTGGCTGCTTTATCCCAGTGACAAGGCGTATCCACTCAGTGACCTTACGCAGAAAAACGCCGCAACGGGCAAACTCAGGGTGATTTTACTGGACGGAACCTGGAAGAAAGCGTTTAAAATGTGGCAGTTATCGAGCAACTTGCATGCATTGCCTTGCGTCAAGCTGCCAGACAATCTGGTTGGCAATTACGTGATTCGTAAAGCGCCGAGTGAAAACAGTTTGTCGACGCTGGAAGCGGGCTATCATCTTTTGTCTCTGCTTGAGCCACAGCGCGACTTCACGCCATTACTGACGGCATTTCACAATATGATTGAGTTTCAAATTGCGCAAATGCCGCCTGGGGTGTTTGAGCAAAACTATCGTAAACGTTAATGGTGTGAAGAGAAGAGCTGCTGGTGTAAACGCTGTGCATGGCCGTCGGTCATCAAGGAGATGTAGTCGGCGATCACCCGCATCTGAGCACTTTCCTCTTGCGCTGCTTGCCAAAGCTGCCGGGTTGTAATCGGCAGTAAGCGTTTGGGATCAGCGTTAAAGGCTTCAAAGAGGTCCATGATGATCTGTTGGCCCTTATATTCGACAATCTGCACCTGTGGGATCTGAATGACGTAGTGGCTGACGAAGTTTTTGAGTATGGTCAGTGCTTGGTCCATTCCCGGCTCAAGAAAGGCGTTGTACGCCAGCAGTTCGCTGGCAAAATCAGCGTTTACGCGCTGGACACTGATGCTGGTTAGTAGCGCATTGACCATGCCGCCGATGGCATCTTTTCTTTGATGGTGTTTACCGCTAAACAGCATGTCACCAATCGAACTAAGATGTTGTTCAAACCAAGCATCACCACAATCCGCCAGTTTACTGGCCGTGCCTTCTTGCCATTGCCCGCGATTGACCAAACCCAGCACAATAGCATCTTCGAGGTCGTGCACACCGTAGGCGATATCATCGGCCAGCTCCATGATCGAACAGTCGAGAGATTTGAAGCGCGTTTTACGATGAGCACAAGGATTTTCTGGCGCGATGCGCATTTGGCCAAGCAACTGCTGGTCATGGGTGTTAAGTGGCGCCAACACCCATTCAAACAGCGCTCGGTCACAGTCATAAATGCCTTTCGCGGGCATCCAGTCACTGGCTTTGAGCTGTCTCTGGTGGGAAACCGCTTTAGGTTGCACGAGCGCTTGAGTTTGACTGATAAGAGCGGGGTATTTGATCAAACCCAATAGAGTGCGGCGTGATAAATTCATGCCGAAATGTTCGGTATACGGCTCCAGTTGGGTCACAATGCGAAAGGTCTGCGCGTTGCCCTCAAAGCCCCCGTGGTTGCGCATCATGTAGTTCAGCGCGATTTCACCGCCATGCCCATAGGGTGGATGGCCGATATCATGAGCAAGGCAAAGTGAGTCGATCAAGCTTTCAGTTGGCAGCAGATCGCGAAACTCCGCTTGTTTCTTCTTAATTTGCGCGACAATGCCGCTACCCAGTTGCGCTGCTTCTAGCGAATGGGTGAGGCGAGTGCGGTGAAAATCTTCCAGACTGTTGCCATGCACTTGGGTTTTGGCTTGCAGGCGACGAAAAGCGGCCGAGTGCAGTATTCGCGCCCGGTCACGTTGATAGGGGCTGCGGTGATCGTCTCTGCGGATCTTATGTTCATCATCATGGCGTTCCAGCCATTGTGGGCTAAGGGTTACTTGCACTGTCTTGCTCCGCTTGGGAATTAACTGATTTCGTCGAGCGATAACTCGAAACTGGGGGCAAAGGTCTGCAGGAAATAGACCATTTCCGGCGTTTCACGCTCGGCTAAAGTGATGTCTAGTCGTTTCTTAGCCAAGGCAAATTCGTGATTGCCAGCACTGAGCTCTTCTAAACATTTTAGGTAGGCGCAGATCGAGTCGGCTTGCTTTACAATGTTGGCTTCGTCTTGCGGTGCTTCTTCTGAGAGTAGGAAAGGACGAAAATCGTCCTGAAACTCTTCAGGCAGCATCGACAGGAGCTTTTTTTCCGCCGCTGCTTCGATCTTTTTATACTCTTTGGCAATGTCAGGATTGTAGTACTTCACTGGCGTTGGCAAATCCCCAGTCAATACTTCGCTGGTGTCGTGGTACATCGCCATCAGAGCAACTCGTTCTGGGTTGACATTGCCAGCGAATTTCTTGTTTTTAATCAGCGCTAAAGCGTGAGCGACAAACGCCACTTGCAGGCTATGCTCCGAGACGTTCTCGGTGGAGACAGAGCGCATGAGCGGCCAGCGTTGGATCAATTTCATTCTGGCGAGATGGGCAAAAAAATGGCTTTCTTTCATCACAGACCTCATCGACAGCAAACAAAAAGGTGTTCCAGAGGGAACACCTTTAAGCATATGAAAGTTTTACACTAATTACTACTGTCGATAAGTGTGTAAGAAACGTTCGAAACGGCCGATCGCGGTTTCGAGATCTTCAATGTGCGGCAAAGTCACGATGCGAAAGTGATCGGGTTTGGGCCAGTTAAACCCAGTTCCTTGCACCAACAGCACTTTTTCTTGCACTAGGAAGTCGAATACCATCTTCTGATCGTCGGTGATGTTGTACTTTTTCACGTCGATTTTCGGGAAGAGATACATCGCGCCTTTCGGTTTAACACACGACACACCGGGAATTTGATTGATCAGTTCCCACGCGCGATCACGCTGTTCCAGCAAACGTCCGCCCGGTAAAATGAGCTCATTGATGCTCTGATACCCCCCGAGCGCAGTCTGGATGGCGTGCTGCATGGGTACGTTGGCACATAAGCGCATCGACGCCAGCATGTCCAACCCATTGATGTAACCTTGAGCCAAATGCTTTGGTCCGGTGAGGAACATCCAACCGCCACGGAAACCGCACACACGATAGGCTTTCGACAGACCGTTAAACGTCATCACCAGCACATCGTCAGTCAGCGTTGCAACCGAGGTGTGCACGGCGCCGTCGTACAGCACTTTGTCATAGATTTCATCGGCAAAAATCATCAACTTGTGTTGGCGAGCAATTTCGATCATTTGCAGTAGAAAATCTCGGCTGTAAACCGCCCCTGTCGGGTTATTGGGGTTGATCAGCACGATACCGCGCGTCTTAGGCGTGATTTTCTTTTTCATGTCTTCGAGATCAGGATACCAATCCGACTCTTCGTCACACAAATAGTGCACCGCTTTGCCGCCAGAAAGCGACACGGCCGCCGTCCACAATGGATAGTCTGGCGCTGGCACTAACATTTCATCACCGTTGTTCAGCAGCGCTTGCATCGCCATTACAATCAGTTCAGACACACCGTTACCCACGTAGACATCTTCGACATCAAGCGAGCGAATTCCCTTGCGCTGATAATGCTGTACAACCGCTTTACGGGCGGAGTAGATACCTTTGGAATCGCAGTAGCCCTGAGAGGTTGGCAGATTACGAATCACATCGACCAGAATTTCATCAGGGGCGTCAAAGCCAAACGGGGCGGGGTTTCCGATATTGAGTTTAAGGATTTTATGCCCTTCTTCTTCCATGCGTTTAGCATGTTTGAGTACCGGACCCCTGATGTCATAGCAGACATTATCAAGTTTTGACGACATCCCGATATTTTGCATTGTATAATTCCTGAAAAATCGATAATTTCTTTATTAAAGCACACTAACTTGACATTCTTTAGGATAAAAATCTACAGCAAAGTGCAATTAACCCTAAAGTTTCTGTAATACGCACTTTCTGTGTTTGAAAGAGCGCTAACGAATGAGCGCCTGTTATCACAGGATCTGGTAAAAGATGTCCTACAACCTTGATTTGATCAGGGTCTATCAATAGAGTAGCGACAGTATTTCTTTATCCTCTAATGTTCGAGGTCGATTTGTCGTATTTTCATCAAGCCATTGGCCAACTGATTGAACGAGTCAAAAATGCTGGAGAGGACGAGAGCCGTCTGATTGAGCCCATCGACACCGCGCTGAAATTCACCTTAATTGATTGGCTTGAAGCGCAGCCTATTTTCCCTAAATTCTATTGGCATTCTCGTGATGGCCGCGAACAGGTGGTGGCGCTTGGCCAACTGCATACGTTTACCGAGCCAGCACCTGCTTACGCAATTTTGGCTCCGGGGCAGCGGGTGTGGGGAGGGCGTTCATTTGATGGACTGAGTGAGAAAAATCGTCGCTGTATGTCCTCATTTTTCTTTTTGCCGCAGATCGAACTACTTCAACAAGATGGCAAGCTTTCCCTTGCGGTCAATTTGGGCGCTGAGCGTTCCCGCTTACTGGCAAGTTTACGCAAGCTGGTGTGCGACGTTCCACTACTGGCGCCGCTGGCTGCGCACATTGGCCACATCGATCATTTGCCAAGTCAGGATCAGTGGCAGAGTTTGGTAGATAAGGTGCTGCACGGCATTGAGCAAAATGCTTTTAAGAAAGTGGTGCTGGCGCGTAAAACCAGCGTGCAGCTTGATACGCCATTGTGCGCCTCGCAGTTGCTTAAAGCCAGTGCTCAGCACAATCATCACAGTTTTCATTTCATGTTAAGTCTAGATAGAAAACACAGTTTCATTGGCTCAACGCCAGAACGGCTCTATCTCAGACACGATAGAGAACTGCATACCGAAGCGTTAGCTGGGACGATTGGCCGCGGCGTTAATGCCACGCACGATCTCGAACTGGCCAATTGGCTGGCGCAAGATGCTAAAAACCTCAACGAAAACCAATATGTGGTGGATGACATTGTCGAGCGTTTGACGCCACATGCCGAGACGGTGCAAGTGGAAGCGGAGCCGCGTTTAGTGCGTTTGCGCAAAGTGCAGCATTTGAAACGTGATATTCATGCCCACCTTAAAGAAGGGATCAATGGCGTGCAGCTTCTCTCGGCGCTGCAACCGACGGCGGCGGTGGCTGGATTGCCTCGTCAGGCATCGATGCAGTTTATTCTCGACAATGAGCCATTTTCTCGCGGCTGGTATGCCGGTTCGGTCGGCTATTTGAGCCATGATAAAGCGGAGTTTTGTGTCGCTATCCGCAGCGCATTGCTCGTCGATGACGAGTTACAACTGTTTGCGGGCGCAGGCATCGTCCCCGGTTCGATTGCTAAGCACGAATGGGCCGAGTTGGACAAGAAAATGTCCACCTTATTATCACTCATCGCAGAGTACCCACCGCTGGGTGTTGCCTCATGAAACACGACCAAGCGCTATTAAATCGAGTTTGGTGCCAAGTTCTGCTGGAAGAACTGTGCCGTTTTGGTGTGCAACAGGTGTGCGTGGCTCCGGGCTCTCGCTCGACGCCGCTGACCTTAGAAGCCGACGCTAACCCGAAGCTTCATTTGCACACTCATTTTGATGAACGTGGATTGGGCTACTTGGCTCTCGGTTTAGCCAAAGCCAGTGGTAGGCCAGTGGCTATCATCGTCACTTCGGGAACCGCCGTCGCCAATTTGTTGCCAGCGGTGGCAGAAGCGGGCCTAACCAGCGAGAAATTGGTGCTGCTTACGGCCGATCGGCCTGTTGAGCTGGTGGATTGCGGCGCCAACCAAGCGATTCGCCAAGTGGGCATTTTCGCTTCTCATGTTTGCGCCGAGCTGGATTTGCCCAGCCCTAACACCTCGATTGGTCTGCCCTGGCTGCTGACTTCGGTTGATCAAGTCATGCACCGACAAGCAGTCGCCGGGCACGCGGTGCACATCAATTGTCCTTTCCCCGAACCACTTTATTCCGATGGCGAAAAAGCGCTCTACGCCGAGTATCTCGCACCGATTGCCTCTTGGTTGCGCAGTGAGCAAGTTTATAGCGCGCAATCACTTCATCTGCACAACACCTTGCCCATTGGCGAGGCGTGGTGGCAGAAAAAAGGGCTGGTGGTGATTGGCAGTTTGCCTCTGGCGGATGCGCAAGCGGCGTTGGCCTTCGCCAAGCAGCTTGGCTGGCCAGTGCTGTGTGATGTGCAAAGTGGCGTAACCTCTGAGTGGTCAGGGTATGATATCTGGCTACAAAACCCGAAAGCCTCGGCGCAACTTGCACAGGCGGAGTTGGTGGTTCAGTTTGGCAGCCGTCTGGTGTCAAAGCGCTGGAATCAGTGGCTACCAACGCAGATTTCGAGTCAATGCACCTATTGGTATATCTCTCCTCAGTTGGAGCGAAATAACCCAGCACATCTTCCGCAGCGACACTTTGTCGCCAGCGCGCAGCAGTGGCAGTGCCAAGCACTGAGTGAATGGCACTGCCACTCGCCGCATGCGGGCTGGGCAGACGAGCTGAAATGGTACTCGCAGCAAAGCCAATGGGTCGCCGAAAAAATTGCCAAGCAGCCAATCAGTGAGCTCTCTCTTGCCTGCCAACTTGGGCAATGGGCAACGAGTGCAACGCTTTTTCTGGGCAACAGTTTATTTGTGCGCTTAGCGGATATGGTGGCTCGGTTAGATGGCCGGGCTGTGTTTACCAATCGCGGCGCGTCGGGTATTGATGGCCTATTTGCTACCGCAGCGGGTGTGCAGCGCACGCAGCAACAGCCGCTTCTGATGATTTTGGGTGACACTTCTGCGCTGTATGATCTCAACTCTTTAGCGCTGTTTGCCCACAACCCACTTCCGGCGGTGCTGGTGGTGGTTAATAATGATGGCGGCGCGATTTTTGATCTCTTGCCTGTCCCTGCGCAGCAAAGGCAAAGTTTGTATCAAATGCCACACGGCTTTGGTTTTGAGTTCGCTGCGCGTCAGTTTGCTTTGGCCTATGCGCAGCCACAAAACTTGACGCAATGCGGGCAAATGATTGAGCAGCATTTGGCCTCTGGCCAAGGCACCTTGCTGGTGGAAGTGAAAACCGCGCCACTTGAAGCCAGCAACGATGTTAAGGCTCTTTGCCGTGCCGTTGCCGAGCTCTAGTGTGACCGCGCCCACCTTGGTCTATTTACACGGCTTACTTGGTAGCAGCGCCGATTGGGCAGCGCTGCAAGCTTGCCTCACTGAGTTTGAGCACATCGCTATCGACTTGCCGGGCCATGGCGTTCACCAAGCGGTGCGCTGCCAAGATGCCCTTGCATGCGGTGAGTTTGTCGCGCAGCAAGTGCAATCGGTGATTAATCCCGGCACGCCACTGATTCTGCTCGGCTATTCGCTTGGCGCACGCATTGTGATGCAAAGTCTGGTGAGTGGCCTGTTTGCCCAACTGAATCTGCAAGGGGTCATTTTGGAAGGCGGCCATTTTGGCCTTGCTTGTGTCTCAGAGCGAGAAGAGCGGCTACGAGCGGATACTCGCTGGGCAAATCGCTTTCGCCACGAACCCATTGAGCAGGTATTGTCCGATTGGTATCAACAGCCGGTATTTTCCTCACTAAACCATGAGCAAAGACAAACTCTGATAACAAAACGTAGTGCTAATCTTGGCGCTGCCGTAGCAGATATGCTGTTATCGACTTCTCTTGGCAAGCAAGCGAACTTGCTAGCCGATATTCAGGCTCTTTCGCTGCCAGTGCATTATGTATGCGGTGCAAAAGACACAAAATTTAGCACATTGGCGTTGCAAAGCGGTTTGCCTTGTACGCCAATCAGTCAGGCGGGCCACAACGTTCATCAGGAACAGCCTATGGCGTTCGCGAAAACGGTCCGCGCATTTATTCAATCGGTTTATCAACGATAACCACAACGAAAACAATGGGAATCACCATGGCTAAAACCGTAGGCATCACCGAAGAAGAACTCTACGCCCCAGTCAGTTGGAACGACTGCAGCGCAGGCTATGAAGATATTCACTATCACAAGTCGGAAGATGGCATTGCTAAAATCACCATCGCGCGTCCCCAAGTGCGTAATGCATTTCGCCCGCAAACCGTTAAAGAGATGATCCAAGCGCTTGCAGATGCTCGCTATGACTCTAACGTCGGTGTGATTATTTTGACCGGTCTAGGTGAAGACGCGTTCTGTTCTGGCGGTGACCAAAAGATTCGCGGCGATTACGGCGGCTATAAAGATGACTCCGGTGTTCACCACCTAAATGTGCTTGATTTCCAACGTGATATTCGCACTTGTCCGAAACCCGTTATCGCCTCTGTCGCAGGTTGGGCGGTCGGTGGTGGTCACGTGCTTCATATGATGTGTGACTTAACCATCGCGGCTGACAACGCGCAATTTGGCCAAACTGGCCCTAAAGTCGGCTCATTTGACGGAGGGTGGGGCGCTTCCTACATGGCGCGCATCGTCGGTCAGAAAAAAGCGCGTGAGATTTGGTTCTTGTGCCGTTTCTATAACGCGCAAGAAGCGTTGGATATGGGGCTAGTGAACACTGTTGTCCCTGTTGAAGAATTGGAAAAAGAGACGGTGCGCTGGTGCCGCGAAGTGCTGCAACATAGCCCGATGGCTCTGCGCTGTCTGAAAGCGGCCCTCAACGCCGATTGTGATGGCCAAGCGGGGCTTCAAGAGTTAGCGGGTAACGCCACCATGATGTTCTACATGACCGATGAAGGTCAGGAAGGACGTAACGCTTTCAACGAGAAACGTCGACCTGATTTCAATAAGTTCCCGCGCAATCCTTAATCGCTGAGAACTATCGGCCGCAGCGCAGTGACTGGTTGCGTTGTGGCCGCACTTTTCTGCTCTTTGTTGTGCAACAAAGAGCAATTGGCGTTAAGAGATCAAGGAATAATCATGAAATCAGCCAAACTTTTTCGTTATACGCTGCCGATGGACAGCGGCGTGATTTTAAGAGATGAAAAGCTGACAGAGCGAGTCGGCTATGTTGTTGAGCTAAACCTGAATGGGCAACGAGGCTACGGTGAAATCGCCCCTTTACCCGGTTTCAGTCTCGAGTCGGTCGAAGAGGCTGGCCTGCAGGCGCAAGCCCAGCTTGAACTTTGGCTAGCCGGGCAAGCGTTAGAGTTTGATGCTTTGTATCCATCGGTTGCGTTTGGCCTGTCGATGGCGCTGTTGGAGCTCTCGGGAGCCTTTCCTGTCGAGGGAAATTACCTTGCCGCACCTTTGTGTACTGGCGATCCTGACGAACTGCTGCCTATTTTGAGTGCCATGCCGGGAGACAAGGTAGCAAAAGTCAAAGTCGGTTTGTATGAGCCGATCCGTGACGGCATGTTGGTCAATCTGTTTTTGGAAAGCATCCCAGATCTCACGCTGCGTCTGGACGCCAATCGTGCATGGACGCCGGGAAAAGCCAACAAATTTGCCCAGTACATCACCCCCTCTCTGCGTCAGCGCATCGTTTTCATTGAAGAGCCGTGTCAAAAGCCGGGCGACAGTTTGTCGTTTGCCATTAACACTGGTATCGCCATTGCGTGGGATGAAACCTTGCAAGAGGCGGTGAAACGAGACGATTTTCGTCTGGAGGATTTAACCGGCGTGAAAGCGATCGTCATCAAGCCGACCTTGATTGGCTCTGTGCAACGCTGTATCGGTTTGATCGAGCGTGCTCAGGCACTTGGTATTAAAACGGTTATCAGTTCAAGCCTGGAATCGAGCTTAGGCCTGAGCCAGTTGGCACGTCTGTCCCACTGGAAACTGCCGAATGTCACTCCGGGATTAGATACCATTGGCCTGTTTAAAGCGCAGTTGCACGTAGCGTGGCCGGGTTGTGAGCTGCCAGTGATGCCTCTTGCTGAGCAGAACTTGGTTTGGCAGTCATGAACAAGGATACAGTGCCTGCGGCACTGCCGATGTGGCGCCATTGGGCGCAAACGACCCCTTTTTCGCAGGCGCTGAAGCTGCCTGCTTGCTCGCTTACTTGGCAGCAATTAGCGCAAGTGGTCGATAGCTACGCCGGATTCTTAGCAGAGCAGGGCGTTACAAGCGATGAGGTGGTGACGCTGATTGGCAAAAATCGTGCGGAAAGTGTCTTGCTCTGTTTAGCCGCGCAGCAGTTAGGCGCTTTGGTGGCGTTTGTTATGCCCGCTCCAGCGAAGGTGCTGACAGCAAAACTTAACGCGCTTTACCGCCCTGAGCAGCGCCGTTTTATCTATTGCACCGCTTTGGGCGATTGCCCAGAGGTCGACGTTCAGCAAGATTGGGCTCAGCTGCCACGTTTTCATCCGCAACTGCTGCACATGGCTGCATCAGACACAGAGCCGATGGCGTATCATTCTTCTCGCTTGGCAAGCGTGCTTTTTACCTCGGGTTCAACTGGCGCGGCCAAAGCGGTAGCGCACACCCATGCGCAGCACTTTGCTTCTGCACAGGGTTTACTGCAAGAGTTTTCCTTTACCTCGCAAGATTGCTGGCTGCTTTCTCTGCCGCTTTACCATGTTGCTGGCGTCGCCATTGTTTATCGTTGGTTGCTGGCGGGCGCGACGCTGAAAATCGGCCAAGGCAGACTTGCCGACGACATTTTGTCGGTCACGCACGCTTCTCTGGTCGCAACGCAGCTCAAGCGCTTGCTGGATACCGATACCAGTCTATCGCTCACGCATGTCCTTCTGGGGGGCAGCCATGTTGAGCATTCGCTTGCAACCCGAGCGCAGCAGCAAGGGATTGAAACTTGGCTCGGCTATGGCATGACTGAAGCGGCTTCAACCGTTACGGCCAAGGCAATCGATGGTATGAGCAATGCTGGGCATGTGCTGAAAAATCGCCAAGTGAAATTGGTTGAAGGACGGATTTATATTGCCGGACAAACCTTGGCGCAAGGCTACTACTATCAAGGTGCATTAACGCCTCTTACCGATGAGCAAGGCTGGTTTGACAGCAAAGATCTTGGTGAATGGCAGGATGAGGAGCTGCGGATCGTTGGCCGAGCGGACAACTTGTTTATCTCCGGCGGAGAAAACATTCATTGCGAAGAGATTGAAAGTGCGTTGTGTCAGCACGCTGAGATCGCAGCCGCGATCGTAGTGCCGATTGTCGACGACGAGTTTGGTCATCGCCCTGTCGCGGTGTTGCAATCCACGGCACTCTTCGCCAAACCCATCTACGATGCGCATTTAATGGGGAAACTGGAAAAATTCAAGTGGCCAGTCGCCTACTATCTATTGCCCGACTCACTACAAAGTGGCGCGATTAAACCAGCACGTCATGAGATCAAACAGTGGCTGGCACAAACGCTCGCAGAGGGCCATTTGGCGAATTAGTCAATTTAGGAATGATTTAGTCGCAAAGGGAATTTCGCTTAGTTATAACTGTGAATCATAATCATCTAGGTTTTGAAGATGATAAAGGTATAAGGTTATGGCTAAGCGAATTCTATTCGGTGTCGTACTGTTGCAAATCGGCGTCGCGCTCAGTAGCGAAGGGCTCTATCGCTCGCTAGCGGAATTAACGGCCTTTCTTATTTTGTCGGCGTTGTTTGTGCTGCATCGCCAGCAAACGCTTGGCAGTAATGGCATCACTCAATCGACGGAGAGCTAACGGAGCAGCAGCCAACCGAGTGATGTGCTCGATATCACCAGCCACAAACCGATACCGAACAGCAGCGGTTTTGCGCCCGCGCTTTTGAGTTTTTCCACCGAAATGCTGCACCCAATCAAAAACAGACATACAACCAATGCCTGCTTCGCTACAGCAAAGATACCTTGATAGATCCAGTCAAATTGCGGCAGGGTATCGCTGATGCCAATTGCCACGCAGTACCACAAGATAAAATAGGGGATAACAACCCGCTTGGTTTTGTTGTCGCCTTTGCGCTGAAACAGCCAAGCGCTGAGAAGTGCGATCGGTACTATCCAGAGCGCTCTTGCCAATTTTAACGTTGTTGCCGTGGTGAGTGCTTGCTCTCCATAAGCCGAAGCGGCACCAACAACGGAAGAAGTGTCGTGAATGGCAATCGCCGTCCAAGTGCCAAACGTCTGTTGATCTAAATCCAGCGCGTGACCAATCACCGGAAACAGAAACAGCGCCAGAGAGTTGAGCACAAAGACGGTCGCTAGGGCGAGCGCGATCTGATCGTCTTTTGCTTTCATCGCAGGTGCCACGGCGGCAATAGCGCTGCCACCGCAAATCGCCGTACCTGCCGAGATCAGATAAGCGGTAGTGCTTTCTAGTCTGATCATCTTGGCTATTAACCAACCTAAGCTCAGTGTGCCAAAAATGGTGGCAACAATTAACCCGATACCATCGGCAGTGACGGCCAATGCCTGCTCGAAATGAATGCCAAAACCAAGGCCAACTATCGAGTAAGCGAGGAGCTTTTTGGTGTAAGTCGAGATCGGTAGATGAGAGGGCACTAAACCAGTTGTCGCTAAGAGAAAGCCGATCACCAGTGCCATCGGCGAGGAGACAAATGGCGTAAGGCAGCTAAGTAGTGCAAGGCCAAAGACAAGCAAGTTTGTTTTCAAGAGAATCAGCGCAATCAAGGATCGGGGCGACAGTATAGCGTAACACCACGATCAGCAAGTCTTAATGAATTGAACAAGCGTTCATATAAACTGAACGCTTGCGGTTATTTCCAATCACCGCGCAGTGCCTGCACTTTCTCCTGCATCAGTGACGCTGAGGCTTCACTGGGTGGTACAGGTGCGCCAGCTTCTATCTCCAAGCGAGACCAAAAACGCTGTGGCAGACCCTTACACGCCCTGCCTCGAGCACGACTGAAAAAGCTGCCCCACAACCCTTTGATTGCCATTGGTAGCACAGGAACCGGGCTGCGGCGTAAGATGATGTCAATACCGCGCATAAAGGGCTGGATATCTCCATCAGGGGTTAACCGTCCTTCAGGGAAGATGCACACAATATGGCCTTCGCTCAACGCTTGTTCTACGTCATTAAAGGCTCGGCGTATCGAACTGCGGTTAGACGCAGAAATGGGGATCACCCCCGCGGTGCGCAAAAAGCGATTCAAGAGCGGCAAAGAGGCGTACTCTTCTTCCATCACAAACCGGATCAATCTCGGGCAGACTGCACTGAGCAGTAACGCGTCCATATAGCTGACGTGGTTGCACACGATGAGCATTCCGCCTTGTTCGGGCAAGTGGTGCAGATTCTTGTGTTTAACGCGATAGAGAGTGTGGGTCAGCAGCCAAACCAAAAAACGGACGACAAACATAGGTGCAGACAAGAACAGGTATGCCGCCACGAGTAAGTTGAGTAACGCGAGCAGAGCAAACAGCGACGGAATACTCATCTCAATCACACTCAGGCAAATAATACCGAGAATGGCGCTGGCGACCATAAACAAGGAGTTGATGATGTTCAGCCCGGCGATCACCTGCGCCCGCTCGTTCTCTTTAGCGCGATGTTGCATCAGTGCGTACAACGGCACAATAAACAGTCCGCCACAAGCGCCAATCATCAACAGATGAAAAAACAGAGGCCAAAGTGATTCAAAGCCAATGAATTCAGCGAAAGTTTGGAACTGAGGTAAGCCATCTGGAATGGCGGTGGCCATTTGGTAACCGAAAATGGTCATGCCGACAGCTCCAATTGACACAATGCCCACATCGATACGCTGTTTGGAAAGTGTGTTACACAACAGAGAGCCGAGCGCAATGCCGACGGAAAAGAGTGCCAAAAGAAATGAGACTGCGCTCTCGCTGCCATTGAGGTAGTGCTGGGTAAAATTAGGAAACTGAGTCAGATAGGCAGCGCCCAAAAACCAGAACCAACTGATCGCCAGAGTGGCCTTAAAAATGACCGGATCCGCTTTGCTGATAGAGAGCGTGTGCTTGGTCTGGCGATAAGGTTGCCAGCGAAACTTAATATTGGGCGCGCTGGCCGCTGCCATCGGAATCGCGCGACTCGAAAGGTAGCCAAACAGAGCGAAAATCACCACACTCAGCGCAGCGATGTATTTTGCCTGTTCAGCAGAAGCGATGATCCCTGCGCCAAGCGTACCAAGCAAAATAGCGATAAAGGTACCCGCTTCAACCAGCGCATTACCCGGCAACAGCTCTTTCGTTGTTAACTGTTGCGGCAATAAGGCGTATTTGACTGGCCCAAAAAACGCCGATTGGGTGCCCATCAAAAAAAGTAAAAGCAGCAAAACGCCGTAGCTTTCGGTAATAAAGCCAATTGCGCCAAGCAGCATGATGACAATTTCAAATAATTTAACTTTGCGGATAAACCACGACTTTTCGTATTTATCGGCCAAAACACCGGCGGAGGCAGAAAATAGGAAAAAGGGCAGAATAAAAAGTCCTGCCGCTAAATTGATAAATAGATTGCTTGAAACTGGCAGCGCGCCTGTGCCCGCAAAGGCAACAAACAGCAACAAAACATTCTTAAAAATATTGTCGTTAAAAGCGCCGAAGAATTGTGTGACAAAATAAGGCAAAAACTTTCGTTGCGTTAACAGCGAAGGTTGTCGATTGCGGGACATGATTAAGCCTTGTGGTTACCAGTTGGCAAGATAATTAGACAATAGGTTGTTAATCAGCTGTTTGCCATCTACCGGTTCGGCTGAGAAAAACTTGTCGTCGACGCTCAAGAGTGTAATGCCATGCACGCCGGACCAAAGCACTCGGCTGGCTTGCAAAACTTCAGAAGGGCTATGCTCAGGGCTTATCTGGATGAGTAAAGATTCCAGCATGCCTGTCATGTGATCAATTCGCTTCGCTTGCCACTCTGGCAGCTCAGCGCCGTTCATGTTGTGTTCGAAAATCAGTTGCCAACGGTAGGGGTTACGCTGGGCGAAATCATGGTAGCAGTAGGCGAGATTAAACAGCGCTTGCTTACTGTCTGGCGAATTTTGCATGGCGGTCATGGCTTCGTTAGACAGTTCATCCAAGGTCTGAGCAATGGCATGGAGCAAGAGCAAATTGTAGTTACCAAAAACATTAACCAAAGTACTGGGCACATAACCAATCATGTTTGCCAATTTGCGCAAACTGAGTTCGTGATAGGAATTTTCGCTGAGGAAATCTTTTACGGTTTGAAGGGTTAAGGCAACCAGTTCTTCTCTGGTGTGATCGTTTCTACGGGCCATTTTCTGCTACTACAAATTGAACAATGTTCAATATTTTAGACGTGTCTGATATACCCGTCAATAATTCATCACGGTGTAAATCCTTCTCTATAGCAATATTCTGATACAAGTCCAATTATCGCCAGCATTTAAAAGCAACTAAGATACTTGTATGATTCCAAGTGACCAATTCTCTTGCTAGTGTGCCAATACTTGGCCTTCCCGAGGGTTGGAATTTGTTTCAATCAGATAACAAAAGGATAAAGATGAAACGTTTATTATCGATTGTTGCCCTGCTCATCGTCTCTGTCGCGGTAATGCCGATTGCAGAAGCGAAAAAGTTTGGTGGCGGTAAATCGCTCGGTAAGAGCTACAAAACCGCGCCAGCACCAAAACAACAGCAGCAGGATACCAACACCATCGGCAAAGATCAGGGTGCGAAACAGGGTTCGAAGAAAGGTCTTATGGGCGGAATCCTAGGGGGATTGTTAGCAGGTGGCTTGCTGGCGGCTTTCTTCGGTGGTGCGTTTGAAGGGATCCAATTTATGGATATCCTGATTATCGGCCTGATTGCCTTTATCATCTTTAAACTGATGCGTAGCTTGCTTGCCGCCAAGCAGGGCAGTATGAATCAGCATCGTCAACAGCCTGCATTTGGTGGTCAAGCGCCTAAGTTTGAGCAAGCCAATGTACATAATTTTGAACAAACTGCGGGTTCTTCATCCAATGGCAGTTTTGGTTTTGCCAACCAATCTGATGTGCCGCACAACTACCCACCAGGGTTTGACCAAGTCGTATTTGTCAATGGTGCGCGTGAGCACTATCGAACGCTGCAAGGTGCGTGGAACCACAATCAACTGGATACGATTGAAGAGTATGTCTCACCAACACTGTTTGCCGATCTGAAAGCAGAGCGTGAAAAGCTCGGTGGAGAGCAGCATACGGAAGTGATGTACGTTGATGCACAGATCGTTCGCGCCGAGTACGACGCCACTAAAGCGCAGTTGAGCTTGCAGTTCAGCGGTCGCTATCGTGATGCGGTTGAAGGCATTGAAGAAGATATCGAGGACATTTGGCACTTAGAGCGTGATCTCACCCAAGACAACGCGCCTTGGCTGATTGTCGGTATTCAGGGATAAAACAACCCACTCCAATTTAGTCTTAATAAAATCCCGCTCACATTGGTGAGCGGGATTTTTATTGCGCTAATGTTATTTGCCTATCAAGCCTAGAAGCAAAACAAAAAAGCCAGCTCAATGAGCTGGCTTTCTGTGTATGGTGGAGGGGGACGGATTCGAACCATCGAAGGCGGAGCCGGCAGATTTACAGTCTGCTCCCTTTGGCCACTCGGGAACCCCTCCAGAGGGTTTTTATACTTAGAAAGTGTTTTCCCAACACGGCTTTCCAAGTGCTTTCTTATGACAAGATCACAAGAAAAAATATGGTGGAGGGGGACGGATTCGAACCATCGAAGGCGGAGCCGGCAGATTTACAGTCTGCTCCCTTTGGCCACTCGGGAACCCCTCCAGGGGATTTTTATACTTAGAAAGTGTTTTCCCAACACGGCTTTCCAAGTGCTTTCTTATGACAAGATCACAAGAAAAAATATGGTGGAGGGGGACGGATTCGAACCATCGAAGGCGGAGCCGGCAGATTTACAGTCTGCTCCCTTTGGCCACTCGGGAACCCCTCCGAGTATTTTTATACTTAGAAAGTGTTTTCCCAACACGACTTTCCAAGTGCTTTCTCATGACAAAATCACAAGAAGAAATATGGTGGAGGGGGACGGATTCGAACCATCGAAGGCGGAGCCGGCAGATTTACAGTCTGCTCCCTTTGGCCACTCGGGAACCCCTCCAGGGTGTTTTTCTTTTCACTAACTGAAAAGCTTAAGCGACGTTTTCCCAACGCATCGCTCAAGTGCGGAGCGCATCATAACAAACCATTTGTGACTGTAAAGCCTTTTTCTGGCGTTTTTGGTTTGAATGCTTCCTTTTTGGACAAAGTTGCCAGAAAGTATTCATTTTGAGTGTTAAGTCGCCATTTGATCTGAATGGTCGCTATCGTGCGTACAAGGTTTGCGATAATTTACACAACTTGACGTTACCTGAGTTTTGAGCTGATAAACTAACAAACTCAAATACTTTTGCTCTGCTTGGCGTTTCTCGCCAAATAAAATGTATTCAGATGAATTGAGCAAAACTCTCCAACCTACATTCTTTGATTGATGGACTATGAATAAGCGCATTCTAATTTCTATGTTGGTGCTCACGTTGTCAGGACACTCGTCGCTGGCAAGCGCTGCACCTAAAGGGCCAACCGCAGTGACGGTGGTTGCAGAACAGGTTCAAACTCACCAGATAAACCAGTCACTCTCTTTGGTTGGTAAGCTTGAGGCAGTACAGTCGGTGGTGATCGCCTCTGAAGTCTCCGGAAAAGTGGAGTCGATTCAGGTCAAAGCGAACCAAAACGTACGCCAAGGGCAGTTATTGATTAAGTTGGAAGATGACAAGGCACTGGCGGCGCAAACAGAAGCCAATGCTTATTTGAAGGATGAGCAGCGTAAACTGAAAGAGTACGAGCGTTTGGTAAAACGCAATGCCATCACCCAAACTGAGATAGACGCGCAAAAAGCGAGTGTTGAGATTGCCGAAGCTCGCTTGGCAGCAGCAAAGGCGAGTTTGAATGACTTGCATATCTCGGCGCCGTTTGCGGGCACTGTCGGTTTTATCAATTTCAGTCGCGGAAAGCTGGTCAGCGCTGGAACGGAGTTGTTGACATTAGATGATCTTTCGCTGATGCAGCTCGACCTACATATTCCAGAACGTTACCTGTCACAGATTTCGCTGGGAATGGCAGTAACGGCCAGCTCTAATGCATGGAAAAATGAGATATTCCAAGGAAAGATCGTCGGCATCGATTCACGCATCAATGCAGAGACGCTCAACCTGCGCGTTCGTATCCAATTTGCCAATCCAGAGAACAAGCTTAAGCCGGGCATGTTGCTCAATACGGCCTTAGCTTTCCCTGCCATCGAAGCGCCAATTATTCCAGTGCAGGCATTGGAGTACTCCGGCACAAAACGTTACGTCTACGTGATTGATGAAAATAACAAAGCGCGTCGTACTGAGGTGCTGCTTGGCGCTCGGGTTGAAAACCAAGTCGTCATCGAATCGGGCGTGAATATCGGTGACAAAATCGTGGTGCAGGGCATCGTCAATATGCGCGATGGCGTGCTAGTCAAAGAGCTTGGTAGTGCCAACAACGCTCAGCCAGCAACCAAGAAGGATAGCTAAGCATGCTGTTGTCTGATGTGTCGGTCAAAAGACCGGTAGCGGCGCTGGTACTGAGTTTGCTGCTGTGCGTGTTTGGCTTTGTCTCTTTTACTAAGCTCTCGGTGCGGGAAATGCCCGATATCGAGAGTCCGGTTGTGTCGATCAGTACCCGTTATGACGGGGCATCGGCCACCATCATTGAAAGTCAAATCACCTCGGTGCTGGAAGATCAACTTTCCGGCATTAGTGGGATTGACGAAATCTCTTCTACCACGCGCAACAGCTCTTCGCGTATCACCATCACCTTTGAACTGGGTTACGACCTCAACACGGGGATCAGTGATGTGCGAGACGCGGTAGCCCGTGCGCAGCGTGCTCTGCCGGAAGAAGCCGACGATCCGATTGTCTATAAAAACAACGGTAGCGGTGAGGCGTCGGTCTACATCAACTTAAGCTCATCAGAAATGGATCGCACTCAGCTCGCCGATTACATTGAGCGCGTGTTGATGGACCGTTTTAGCTTGATCACTGGTGTCAGCTCGGTGGATGTTTCTGGCGGTTTATACAAGGTGATGTACGTCAAATTGCAACCGGAGTTGATGGCGGGGCGCAGTGTCACCGCCACCGATATCACTTCGGCGCTGCGCAGTGAAAACCTCGAAAGTCCGGGCGGTGTGGTGCGAAACGATCAGACGGTGATGTCGGTCAGGACGGCGCGCAGCTACAAAACCGTGGAAGATTTCCAATACTTGGTGGTCAAACGTGCCAGCGACAATACGCCGATCTATTTGAAAGATGTGGCGGATGTTTTCATTGGCGCCGAGAACGAAAACTCGACTTTCAAGAGTGACGGCGTGGTAAACGTCAGTATGGGGATTGTCCCGCAGTCGGATGCCAACCCGCTGGAAGTGGCCAAACGTGTTCATGAAGAAGTGGAGAAAGTGCAGAAGTTTCTGCCCGAAGGCACCCGTTTAGCGATTGATTATGACTCGACGGTGTTCATTGAACGTTCCATTTCTGAAGTCTACAGCACCCTTTTTATCACGGGTGGCTTAGTGATTTTGGTGCTGTACATTTTCATCGGTCAAGTGAGAGCGACGCTGATTCCGGCGGTGACGGTGCCAGTGTCATTGATTTCTTCGTTTATTGCCGCCTACTACTTCGGCTTCTCCATCAACCTCATTACCTTAATGGCGCTGATTTTGTCGATTGGTCTGGTGGTCGATGATGCCATTGTGGTAGTGGAAAATATTTTCCACCACATTGAGCAAGGTGAACCGCCATTGTTGGCAGCCTATAAAGGCACTCGCGAAGTGGGCTTTGCGGTTATCGCCACGACCTTGGTGCTGGTGATGGTCTTTCTGCCTATCTCCTTTATGGATGGCATGGTCGGCTTGCTTTTTACCGAGTTTTCGGTGCTGCTGGCGATGTCGGTGATCTTCTCGTCTTTGATCGCCTTGACCTTAACGCCGGTACTGGGCAGCAAAATGCTCAAAGCCAACGTGAAGAAAAATCGCTTCAATGATTTGGTCGATTTTCTCTTCGCCAAACTAGAAAGCGGTTATCGCGCCGTGCTGAAAAAAGCCTTGGCGTGGCGCTGGCTGGCACCTCTCATCATTCTCGCTTGTGTGGGTGGCAGTTACAGCTTAATGAATCAAGTGCCCGCACAATTAACACCACAAGAAGATCGCGGGGTGATTTTTGCCTTTGTACGCGGCGCGGATGCAACCAGTTACAACCGCATGGCGGCTAACATGGATTTGGTTGAACAGCGTTTAATGCCGCTACTTGGGCAGGGGTTCTTGAAGTCATTCAGCATTCAATCGCCCGCGTTTGGCGGACAAGCAGGCGACCAAACTGGCTTCGTTATCATGATTTTGGATGATTGGAACGAGCGTAACGTGACGGCGCAGCAAGCACTTGGCGAAGTGCGCAAAGCCTTGGCGGGGATTCCGGATGTGCGCGTGTTTCCGTTTATGCCCGGCTTCCGTGGTGGTTCGAGCGAACCCGTGCAGTTTGTTCTTGGTGGCTCAGACTATGACGAGCTGAAAGTGTGGGCGGAAAAACTGAAAAATCTCGCCGAAGAGTCGCCGCTAATGGAAGGGGCAGAGATCAACTATTCGGAGAAAACCCCTGAGCTGGTGGTATCGGTAGATAAGAAGCGCGCAGCGGAACTGGGCATTTCGATTGCCGATGTGTCAGACACGTTAGAAATTATGCTGGGCGGCAAAAAAGAGACAACCTTTGTCGACCGAGGCGAAGAGTACGATGTTTACCTGCGTGGTGATGAAAATCGTTTTAACAACGCCGCCGATCTTAGCCAGATCTACCTACGCACAAGCAGTGGCGAGCTGGTGACGCTTGATACAGTGACAAAAATTGAGGAGATCGCCTCGTCCATTCGTCTTTCTCACTACAACAAGCAGAAAGCCATTACCGTTACGGCGAACTTGTCTGACGGGGCAACGCTAGGCCAAGCATTGGAGTTTATGGATCAACAAGCGATTGAGTTGCTGCCGGGTGATATTTCGGTCAGTTATTCCGGAGAGTCGAAAGACTTCAAAGAGAATCAGTCCAGCATTTTGTTGGTGTTCGCGCTGGCGTTATTGGTTGCTTACTTAGTACTGGCTGCGCAATTTGAGAGCTTCATTAACCCGCTCGTGGTGATGTTCACCGTTCCTATGGGGGTGTTTGGTGGTTTCCTCGGGCTGATAGTGATGAGTCAAGGGCTCAACATCTATAGCCAGATCGGAATGATTATGCTGATCGGTATGGTGACGAAAAACGGCATCTTGATTGTCGAATTTGCCAACCAGTTGCGTGATCGCGGCTTTGAGTTCGAAAAAGCGATTGTTGACGCGGCGGCGAGGCGTCTGCGACCAATCTTGATGACGGCCTTCACCACACTGGCAGGCGCTATTCCACTGATTATGTCCAATGGGGCGGGATATGAGAGCCGTGTTGCTGTCGGTACGGTGATCTTCTTTGGTATGGCGTTTGCCACGCTGGTGACTCTGCTGGTGATCCCGGCCATGTATCGCTTGTTATCTCGTCACACTGAAGCTCCCGGTCATGTCGAAGCCGAGTTGAATAAAGCGCTCAGCCATGATACCAAAGGGCGGGTAAGTCACGGTTGATGCCAACCGAGGCTGGATATGATCAAAAGGAAGGTAAAGTGGCAGAGTTTAAATATCAGCAATTGACGCAGGAGCAGCAGGATAAGTTGGATGCAGCGGCATTTCGTCGTTTACTGGCCCATCTTGATGCCAATAAAGAGGTGCAAAACATCGATTTGATGATTTTAGCAGGCTTTTGCCGCAACTGTTTTAGCAAGTGGTACTTGGCAGAAGCGCAGGCGCTGCAACTGGATATCGGCCTAGATGATGCCAGAGAAAGGGTGTATGGCATGAGTTACGATGAGTGGAAAGCCAATCACCAGCCTCCAGCTACGCCAGAACAACTGGCCGCTTTCGAAAAGAAACAGCAGAAAGCGTAAAACATGCCCGCCAGTGTGCGGGCATGTTTCTTTTCAGCTTTCCTTAACGAGGAATCACGCTGGGCAGCAAAGGGGCTCGACGCAGCCATCACGTTCGATGATCGCCAGTTGTTCTAAATATGGCGTAATATCGCCAATATTGTGTTCGACCCACTGCGGGTTGTAGTAAGTGTCGAGGTAGCGCTCGCCGCTGTCGCACAGAAGAGTGACAATCGAACCTTGCTCACCACGCTGCTTCATTTCACACGCCAATTGCAGCACGCCATACAGATTTGTGCCGGTGGACGCGCCGACCTTGCGACCAATCAGCTTGGATAGCCAATGAGCACTGGCGACTGAAGCGGCATCGGGGATCTTACGCATTTCATCAACTACGCCAGCAATAAAACTTGGCTCGACGCGTGGGCGGCCGATCCCTTCTATTTTGCTGCCTGCATCCAGTGTGATTTCTGCGTTTCGCGATTGGTAATAATCAAAGAAAACTGAATTTTCTGGGTCTACCACGCACAGTTTGGTGTTTAGCTTCTGATAGCGGATAAAGCGGCCGATGGTGGCTGAAGTGCCGCCAGTGCCCGGGCTCATGACGATCCAACTCGGCTCGGGGTGCTCTTCAAGGGTCATTTGGCTGAAAATTGAATTGGCAATGTTATTGTTGCCGCGCCAGTCGGTAGCGCGCTCTGCATAGGTAAATTGGTCCATGTAATGGCCGTTGAGTTCTTGCGCTAAGCGGCGTGATTCGGCGTAAATTTGATCCGAACGATCGACAAGATGCGCTTGGCCACCATAGAACTCGATCTGCTCAATTTTTCTGCGTGCAGTGCATTTGGGCATTACGGCGATAAATGGCAGGCCAAGTAGACGCGCAAAATAGGCTTCAGACACCGCAGTACTGCCCGATGAGGCTTCAATCACAGTGGTTTCCGGACCAATCCATCCGTTACAAATCGAGTAGAGAAATAGGGAGCGCGCCAAACGGTGCTTGAGAGAACCGGTTGGATGGGTACTTTCATCTTTAAGATAGATATCAATGCCTTGCAACGAAGGAAGGTCGAGTTTGAACAGGTGGGTATCCGCTGAGCGTTGATAGTCCGCTTCAATCTTGCGGATGGCGTTGTTAATCCAGTCGTGATCAGTACACATATTGGCTTTCCATAATGGGTTCGATAGTAACAAAGTACCTACTCATGTGGAGAAATGTTTTGCTTTATTGTTGGTGATTTCTCTATATTGTAGAAAATTTTTCTCTGAAAGCGGTGAAACTGAGATGTTAGATAAAACCGATCGCACCTTGTTAGCGCTGTTGCAGCAAGATGGCACTTTGTCACTCAATGATTTGGCCGAGAAGGTGAACTTAACCACCACGCCGTGCTGGAAACGCTTGAAGCGCCTTGAAGACGAAGGCTTTATTGAAAAGCGAGTTGCACTTCTCAATGCAGAAAAGTTGGATCTCTCCTTTATAGCCTTTGTGCAAGTGAAAACCTGTGACCACTCGTATGCTTGGTATAACCGTTTTGTCTCAACCGTCAATGAGTTTCCAGAGGTGATGGAGTTCTACCGTATGGCAGGAGAATACGACTACATGATGAAAGTGTTGGTCAAAGATATGAAAAGTTTTGATGAGTTTTACAAGAAGTTGGTCAACAGCGTCGCGGAGATTTCCAATGTGACCTCGACTTTTGCCATGGAACCGCTTAAATACACCACTGCGTTGCCGTTAAACGCGTTGTAGCGTTTTGTACAACGCAGTGATCGAATGCTGCTTATTTGTCGGTAAAGCGCATCACGCCTTCTTGTACGGCGGTCGCGACGAGATGCCCTTGCTGATTGTAGATCTCACCGCGTACCAAACCGCGCGTGTTTGAAGCGGTTGGACTTTCTATCACGTACAGTAGCCACTCATCCATCTTGAATGGACGGTGGAACCAGATCGAGTGATCAATGGTGGCGACCTGAAAATTGGGCGTCATTAACGATACGCCATGTGGGTGTAGCGCGGTGACCAAAAATCCCCAATCGGAAGCGTAAGCGAGTAGATATTGGTGGATCAACTGGCTGTCCGGCATGTCGCCGTTAGCGCGGATCCACAGATACTGTTTCGGTTCGGCTTTTTGCGGTTTAAGCGGATTAATCACCGTCACCGGGCGGGTTTCAATCGGCTTCTCGCCGCAGAATGTTTTGCGCAGTTTTTGGGGGAGGAACTCGGCAATATGGCTGGCGAGCTCTGTCTCGGACGCGAAATTCTCCGGCCCCGGAATATCGGGCATCGGATTTTGATGTTCAAACCCCGGCGCATCGCCATGATACGAAGCGGTGAGGTAGAAAATCGGCCGGCCATTTTGCACCGCTTTGACGCGTCGAGTACTGAAACTTCGGCCATCGCGCAGGTTTTCTACATCATAAATGATCGCTTTCTCGGGATCGCCCGGATAGAGAAAATAGCTATGAAAAGAGTGCACCGTTCGATCTTCCGACACGGTATAGCGAGCCGCAGACAGTGCCTGCCCCAGTACTTGGCCGCCGTAAACTTGAGGAAGACCGAGATTCTCACTTTGTCCACGGAAAAGACCTTCTTCCAGTTTTTCTAATTGCAGCAAACTTAAGAGTTCTTTTAAGGGTTTACTCATAATTTGGCGTTCCTTTGAGTGACCTGTGTCATGTTGTTGTTGGTTCTGATTGGTACGCGACAGTGAAACCGTTATTTTTAGCTTAGTCAATATCGGGCGTAAAGTTCTGTTGTGCAAGACAGAACGCAATCGCAGACCTATAATCCTTGGTGAACTATCAATGAGATCTGTTTTATGAAGAAAATTATTCGTGCCGTGATGTCGCTCCTTGTTGGCGTTATTTTAGTCGGTTGTCAGAGCGCCGAGCCAATTGTCCAAGATCAGGGGATCAAAACCATCAAAGGAACGGTCAGTTACCGTGAACGTATCGCGCTGCCGGATGATGCAACGGTGATTGTGCTGCTTGAAGATGTGTCGCGTGCGGATGCGCCATCGAAAGTGATCGCAAAATACAAGTTCATCACCAATGGAGCGCAAGTGCCGATGTCATTTGACTTGGCTTACGATGCAAAGAAAATCAATTTCAAGCATACTTACAATGTTCGTGCGCGCATTGAAGTGAATGGGCGTTTGCGATTTACCACCGACACCATCACGCCAGTTGTGACGGATGGCAGCAGAACGCATCACGTTGATTTAATGCTGGTTGGTGTACGTTAACCTCAAAATTTCTTATGCTTGCGAGAATGGCAGCCGTTATGGCTGCCATTTGTATTTACGCAGATTGATCCGCCCGTTTTGATTGACCTCTATCTGCTCGGCTAAGAGCTTTTCTCTTTGCCGCACAAAATCCTCTCCGCTGAGTGATATCTTCCCTTGGCTATTGATCACCCGAAACCAAGGTAATTTGCTGCCTTCGGGTAAGTTACCCAGCGCTTTGCCGACATGGCGAGCATAGCCGGGATAGCCCGCCATTCGAGCAACCTCTCCATAAGTCGTTACCGTGCCAAATGGAATTTGGTGAATCACGGCAAAGATTTGTGACAAAAATTGGTCCATACTGAAGCTGTCCTAGTTCGTGATTACCAAGGATTGGTAAGCCAGAGATTCTGGAAAACGAGCCCGCTTAGCGTACACCCTTTTACCGTAAAGTTTCCATCGTTACGCTGAGTCTGAGTTGTACAGAAACGGGTCTTAAGGAGGCGCTATGATATTTTCCGTACTTCAGTTTGTCATCACTAGCTTGCTGGCGGTAGTGTGTGCCAGAGCCATCAGTATGAATCCGGGTGATATTCCCGTTTTGGCGTTGGTGATCCCAGCGTTATGGATTCTGCCTCAAGGCGGCTTCTTTGGCCTTATCCTCCTTGCCGCTATGACCGCTTACGGCCTCACTCTGTCGTTGCAGCCAATTGCGTTGTCCGTCTGTGTCTGGATTTTGTTTCCACTTTTGATGGTGGTTTTCTCGCGAAAAAGCAGCCTTGGCGTGCTGTTAACCTCTGGCATGATTGTACTCACCCTTCAGGTCGGCATTATGGTGACTCAATCGGCAGGAAAGCTTGGTGGCACACCGTGGGTAACGGTTGTACAAACTTTGTCTGTGATGGTGATTTGGTGGGCGGCTCGTCATTGGAAACCGTCAAACCGCCATAGCTGGTGGCCGCTTCTCCTACTCATCCCTCTTTGGGTCGCAGATCTGCCCAACGCCGTTTTAGTCGCGCTGTGTATCACGGGCATCATGGCCTGCATGGAAAGTTTGAATACACTGAAAAGCTTCTCGTGGAATACCTTATTGTGTTGGACCCTGCCAACCGTTGGGTTCGCCGCTTTGGTGGTCACGCCAAGCGTTGAGGTGCCTAACTCTGTCTTTGTGGTTTGGATCTGTTTGTTGGGTACTGCTTGGATGACCGACTACATTCTTAAAGCCGCCGAAGAGATGGAAGAGCAAGATTAAGCTTGGTAAGAAAAGTGACCAATATTAAAGAATGCTAATTTACCGTATGCATATTCATGACAATTGGTATATGTTTCATATCAATCACTCAGGCTTATTGAGTTGTTTCTAAATAATTAGCAGAAAAAGTTGTCAGTATGGTCAGGGAAATTTGGTGGCTGCTGGTTGGCCTGTTGTTTTGTCTTCCGTATAGCTCGTGGGCAAAAAACACAGAGATCACCGTTGCCACAGAAGCGGATGATGTCGTCACGCGCATTTTGTTTGATGCCTTAGCGGAGCATTTTTCACTGGATGTTCGTTATGTCCATCAACCCAGCTTCGACGAAGTGTTGCACTCCGTCGCCAGCGGGCAAACCGACTATGCCGCCAATGTCACCTTCACTCCTGAGCGCGCCAAGCTGTTTAGTTATTCCTATCCCACTAATATCGAATACACCTATCTCTACTCGTTTAACGAAAGCACCTTGGACGATGTTTCCGTGGTTGGGGTACCCGATGAGACAATTTATAGCAAGCTGATTACGGCCAATTATCCGCATATTAAACAGGTGAGTTATCAGGGCCATGAACAGGCATTCCAATTGCTGGAAACGGGAGCGGTTGATGGCGTTGTCGATGCCATCAATCAGCTAAAGCCGATGCTATTACGAGGGCTGGATGCACAGCTACTGAATGACCAGATCTCGATTAAGCCAGTGTCGATTGTCAGTGCCAAAGGCCAGTACGAGAAAGAGCTTGCAGCGTTCGCCAAATACATTCATAGCGAAGCAGTACAAAAGCGCATTCGCGATGAGATCAGCGAATATCAATTTTCTATTCGTAAAAGAGCATTGCAGATCGCCCTTGCGAGTAGTCGCATCGATTTAAATCAGCCGCTTACAATTAAACTTGAGCCGATTTTTCCTTACGTGATTTATCATCCTGATGGTCGCATTGACGGCATTACCGCCGACGTGGTGCAGCAGAGCTGTCAGATCTTGGCCCTCAACTGTCAAATAGTCAGCCATGCTAACGAGACGTGGGGAAATATGTTGGGCGAGTTTACTAGGCAAGAAGTGGATATGATTGCACCGCTCACTTATACCGGCGCCCGTGAACAGATTGCCCAGTTTACTGTGCCTCACTATGCTCCCCAATCGGTGATGGTTAAACGCATCGGCTACAAGGAGAAGGTCTATTCGCATGTTTCTCAACTGATCGCGGAGAAAATCGGTGTGGTCAAAGGCGACTTCTTTGATGCGCTGCTCAGCCAGATGCTGCCGCTTAAAGAACTTGTTCGTTATCGGGATCATCAGCAAATGGTTGAGGCTTTGCTTGGTGAGGAAGTTGACTACATCGCCATGGATACCGCCACATTAAACTATTTGCTACGCACTAAATCGATGCCAGCCATTGAACAAGACGAGTCGATCGGTGTTTTCCACCATTCTAAAGTATCGATTGGTCTTGCTAACAATGGCCGTGGACAAGAACTCGCTCCCTATTTTTCAAAAGCAATTCAAATGCTCGATCTGGATGCCATCACTGAGCACTACGACCTGCGCCCAAATTGGCGCAGTTCTTTGCAAATGGAGCAGCTATTTGCCTCGCGTACGCAGGCGCTGTTTACAGCGCTGTTTATTTTTGTCGTGCTTATCTCTTTTTATCTCTATCGTCAGTCGAATACCGATAACCTCACCGGGTTGGGGAATCGTCGCTCACTGGTACAGAAATATGGCAAGGGTATCCCGGCGATTTGACGGTTCTCTACATCGATCTCAACCAATTTAAACCGATCAACGATACTTATGGCCATCATAGTGGAGATATGGTGCTGAAGAGAATTGGCCAGCAGATCCGCCAGCAATGGTCGGGTAAAGCATTCCGCGTCGGTGGGGATGAGTTCATCCTGATTGGTAAAATCGCGCAGAGCGAAGTGGAGAATTCACTACAACGCTTCAGTCGTTTTGTGATTGACTCCGATTTGCTCGGTATGCCGCTAGTTGTCACAGCGTCGGTTGGTATTTCACGAAGCAGAAAACAGTACATGAGTTTACAACAAGCGTTGCACTTAGCCGATGTGGATATGTACCAAAACAAACATCAGCAGCGAGAGATGGGGTACTCTTAAGCCCTTGTTTATCAGTTGCGTTTGCTTGGCACTCGCCAAAAGTGATGAGGTTATATCATGCCATTTTGCGCAAGAGTTAAGCGGTCAAACCACCATGTCGGGATAATTACGAGATTGGGGTTGCAATCCGTCAGGCGATGCTTAATAATCGTGCCCACGTTAGGCAGCAGCCTAACAACAGAATCTATGGGGCTCTGGTCCTCTCGCAACAATAATTCGTGAACTCGGTCAGGTCCGGAAGGAAGCAGCCGCAGCGAATGACTTGTGTGCCGGGATGTGGCTGGGGCCCCACCCAATTTGAAGCCTGCAATATATGTTCGCATAAATTGCAGGCTTTCTTCATATTTGCACCATAAGTTTTCATAGTCTATTTTTTTGTTGTAGGTTTACAACAAAAGTGACTTGGCTATGTTTGACCAAACTAAGAAATCATCTCACGTACACAACATCTGTAAGTTCATGAGCTTGAAGAACGATGCTGTTGTTCGCACTCTCTCCATTCTGGAATTCGATTTCTGTTTTCACCTCGAATACAACCCAAACATCAAAAGTTTTACCTCTCAACCTTTTGGCTTCCACTATCAGTTCAATAACCGCAAGTGCCGATATACTCCTGACTTTTTAGCAATAGGTCACAATGAGCAATCAACATTCTTCGAGGTCAAACACTCTAGCCAGATTCTTAAACCTGATTTTAGGGAGCGCTTTGAAGAGAAGCAGAGAGTAGCGTTGAGTGAGTTCAACAGACGGTTAGTTCTCGTTACTGAGAAGCAAATTAGGATGGGACCAACGCTAGATAACTTTAAGTTGTTACACCGATACTCTGGATTGCGCACAGTGACCGAATTTCAAAAGCGAGTTTTGGCATTTATTCAACGCAAGCAAATGGTGAAGTTGCAAGAGGTGTCTTTGTATTTTGGTCTATCAGAGCAAGACACGCTTATCTCTACTCTACCTTGGATCTCTTCGGGACACGTTAAAACGGATCTCAACACTATTGGCTTTGGTCTAGAAACTTGCGTTTGGTGCTAACTATGCCACCTGACTCTAATAACATATTTGGGTTCTTTGATGAGTTTGAAGCGTCAGAAGAAGAATCACAATTGCTCCCAAAAGAGCTAATTCTAGAACCTGTTGAAATATCATCGACCATAGATAGTTTGCCAGCAAAAATTCAGGAAGAGGTTCTTCGCCGCATAAAAGTGATTATCTTTGTAGAGAAGCGCTTGAAAGGTGGGTGGACTGAGAAAAACTTGAACCCCATCTTAAGTCTCGTTGAGTCAGAATTACAGCTGATTCCCCCTAGTTGGCGGACCGTAGCAACTTGGAAAAAATCCTACTCTGAAGCAGGTAGAGAACCATGGGCACTTATTCCGAAGCATACGTTTAAGGGTAATCGCCAGAAGGAAATGGATTCGCAATCCTTGATTGACGAGGCAATTCAGAACGTATACCTGACACGTGAACGACTTAGCGTTGCAGAAGCATACCGATATTATAAGAGTCGAGTGATTCAAATGAATCGAGGGATTGTTGAAGGAAAAATCAAGCCAATTGCCGAACGTTCTTTTTACAATCGAATAAATGAGTTACCCCCTTATGAAGTGGCGATTGCGAGATTTGGTAAACGATATGCAGATCGGGAGTATCGGTCGGTTGGTCAGCAGGTAGCTGCAACTAAACCTATGGAGTTTGTTGAAATAGACCATACCCCAGTTCCTGTGATTTTGATTGACGATGAGCTAGATATTCCTTTGGGCCGCCCTTATTTGACGATGCTTTATGACCGTTTCAGTAAGTGCATTGTTGGTTGCAGTATCAACTTTAGAGAGCCAAGCTTTGACTCTGTTAGAAAGGCTCTGTTGAATTCACTTTTGGATAAAAGCTGGCTTAAAGCAAAGTATCCATCGATTGAGAATGAGTGGCCTTGCCACGGTAAGATTGATTGCTTGGTCGTCGATAACGGTGCCGAGTTTTGGAGTCAAAGCTTGGAAGATTCGTTACGGCCTTTGGTGTCAGACATTCAATACAGTCAAGCAGCGAAGCCTTGGCGAAAGTCAGGGATCGAAAAGTTGTTCGATCAAATGAATAAAGGGTTAGTTAACGCGCTGCCAGGAAAAACATTCACCAATCCTACTCAACTACAAGATTACAATCCAAAGAAGGATGCGGTGGTCAGGGTATCGGTATTTCTTGAATTACTTCATAAATGGATTGTCGACTATTACCACATGACGCCTGATTCTAGAGAGCGCGAGATCCCATACCACAAGTGGCACCAATCGAAATGGACGCCGTCTTACTATGATGGTGCTGAGAAGGAGCAACTCAGAGTAGAGTTAGGATTGCTTAGACACAGGACGATTGGAGTGGCCGGGATCAGGCTGCATAACTTACGCTATCAGTCCGCCGAGCTTATTGAATACCGGAAATATTGCACACCTAATAATGGCAAAAAGCTCTTTGTTAAGACCAAAACAGATCCTTCTGATATCAGCTATATTCATGTTTACCTAGAATCAGAAAAGAAGTACATAAAAGTTCCGGTGGTAGACAACAGCGGGTATACAAACGGACTTTCACTTTTTGAACACCAGCGCATACAGAAAGTACGCAGACTGAACACCAAGGATCTTGCTGATGATGAGGCTCTTGCGGATACATTTCTGTATATGAAAAAACGTATCCAGGAAGAAACTGATAGATTCCGTCGTGTTAAAAGTAGCAAGCCCAACCATCCTAAAACAGGTAACACGTCGAAACTAGCAAAGTTTAATGATGTCGGATCTGAGGGACCAAGCTCAATCAACGTGGCTCCTGTTGGGCTCAAATCTGAGGTTGTTTCCGGTGCCTCAGAGTATTTAGATGACGATGATTTTGAAGATATTGAAGGGTATTAGTTTGATTTTAACGCCAAAGCAGCTTGAGCAGCTAAAGTCCTTTGAAACCTGCTTTATCGAGTATCCCGCGATAACTGAAATCTACTCCATTTTCGATCAACTTCGTTTTAATCACTCTTTAGGTGGTGAACCAGAGTCTTTCTTGTTAACTGGTGAGGCTGGAAGTGGAAAGACAGCTTTGATCAACAACTACTTGTCACGCTTTCAATCGGGTTCAACTTGGGGAAAGCAGCCAGTATTAAGCACCAGAGTGCCAAGTCGTATCAATGAACAGAATACGCTGACCCAATTTTTGGTTGATTTAGATTGTAAATCAGGAGGACGAGGGGGGCGGCGCCGTAATGAAATTGCGCTTGGCGAAGCGGTTGTAAAGCAACTTAAACGGAAATCTGTTGAGCTGATTATTGTTAATGAAATTCAAGAACTTGTTGAGTTTTCAACCGCAGAACAGAGACAAGTTATTGCCAACACATTCAAATATATAAGTGAAGAAGCAAGAGTCTCTTTTGTGCTTGTGGGTATGCCTTATGCTGATGTGATAGCGACAGAACCACAATGGAATTCGCGGCTAAGCTGGAGAAGAAAGATAGATTATTTCAAATTGTTGAAAACTAATAGCCATTCGAGTAGAAAGACATCCTATGGGTTTGACTTAGGACAAAAAAAGCATTTCGCCAGATTTGTCGCGGGTTTGAGTTCAAGGATGGGCTTTGATGAGCCACCAGTACTTACAAAGAATGAACTGCTATATCCTTTGTTTGCAATGTGCCGAGGAGAATGTCGAGCATTAAAACACTTCTTGAAAGACGCGTTGCTTATGAGCTTCAACGACAATGCGGATACGATAGACAAAACAATATTGTCATGCACTTTTACATTTAAGTTTCCCTACCTAGATAACCCGTTTGATCGTCCTTTAGAGCAGCTTAGTCTTCATCAAATTGACTCTGGTTCTGCTTACCACTTAAATGCAATCGCCACTGAAGATAAGATAGTGGCCCCTCGTTTTACGGATGCCATTCCGTTGAGCATGCTATTGAGCAAAAATGGGCTTAAAGCTTAGAGGCTATTTTTCACGGCTTAGGCTGTCCAACAGCGCTGCTTTCTCTTCATCACTCATTTTGTCAATCACGCAAGCCAGTTCAGCACTTAACTCGTTTCTACAGAAAAAGTAGTTTAGTGGTACGTTTAACTCTTCAGCCATTCGTTCGAGCGTGCCAAGATCGGGCACATGTCTACCTTTCTCATAGTGGTTCATCCGCCCACTTGCTGAGCTGGGTTCCATGCCTATTTTCACCCCTAAATCTTTTTGGGTGATTTTGGCTTTTTTACGCGCAGCTTTGAGCCTCTCTGGTATTGGGTTGTTTTTTTGCACTTACACATTTCTTTTCAACCTCTAGGTAACTTAGATTGTCTAAGTTTTACTGATTTTTGTATACTTAGCAATCCTAAGTTTTAGCTGTTTGTACTAGTGATATGAATAAAGTAACCAGAATTAACCCTGACATGTTTAACTTATTGATTGAAAAAGGAATGGATGGCTTTTCAGTCATAGAAGCTAGGGATGCTTTACTAAACAATAGTGTGACCTTCCCGAGTAAGGATGACGCTCGAAAGTATGTGTATAAGCAACTTCTATCATTCGAGGAGAAAGGTTGGCTTTCTGTTGTTGGGACCCACAGAGCGAAACGTTACCATCAAACTAGCGAGTTCAAAGCACTCACAGTCGAGCCCCGAGTGGCTAGAAAGAGTAAAGTTAACGTTGATCCAATAGCGGTTCAAACTGCTGATACACCTCTAATGGTATTGGAGCAAGAGAAAAAGCAATATGAAGGAGAGCTCGCGATTACTCTAGGGGAGATAGAGGAATATCAGTCGTTATTGACGCGTTTCCCACACAGCAGACAAAAGATGCAACCTCTATTTAACGCAGCGAGAGAGCGATCAGCTAAGCTATTGGGCAAAATCAATGCACTAACCAACTGGATACAGGTGGTACAAGGTAGGGCTCTACAATGCTAAGAGCATGGCAAGCCGACTGTACAGAGCGGGCTATCAATAAATTTGCATCCAGTAGACGACCGCATTTCTTCTGCCAAGCGACTCCTGGTGCAGGTAAAACCGTTATGGCTGCCGAGGTAGCAAGGCGCTTATTTGAAGAAGGTATGATTGACTTAGTGCTCTGTTTTTCGCCATCTTTGTCCGTAGCTGAAGGGATGCAAAAAACGTTTGCATGGAAATTAGAGTGCTCATTTAACGGAGGGTTAGGTTCTCTGGGAGGATCTTATACTTACCAATCTATCCGTTTTTTTGACGATAACTTTTGGAACACTATCAGCAAACATCGAGTTTTAGTCGTATTTGATGAAATTCATCACTGTTCGTTTGAAGAAGATGGTCGATCAAACTCTTGGGGTGTAGAGATAGTCTCAAAGATACAAGGACTTGCACGATACACGCTGGCATTGTCAGGCACTCCTTGGCGTTCAGACAGACTGCCGATTGTGATGGCAGAATATTCTGACCCTGAAGGGATGCTTATCTGCGATTACCAGTATGGCTTAAAGCAAGCGGTTGTAGACGGAGTTTGTCGCCAACCGAAAATTGTCTTAATCGATAATGAGCATTTGAGTATTACGTCTGGAGGCAATAGGCAACATTTTGCGTCCATTTTGGATTGCCTTAAACAATCTGATATTTCATATCAAAGCGTCATTCACAATGAAGAAGCGATGCATTACATCTTGAACAGTGCCTGTAAAAAGCTAGCGCAGATCAGGGAACTTTCGCCAAACGCAGGCGGGTTAGTGGTCGCTGCTTCTATCAAGCACGCGAAAGATATTCAAAAACGTTTGGTCGAGCAGTTTAATCAATCAGCCAGCATTGTGACTTATCACCATGTAAACCCACTAAATGAAATTGAATCTTTTCGACACTCGAATGTTCAGTGGATAGTCAGTGTTGGGATGATAAGTGAAGGTACGGATATTCCCCGGTTGCAGGTTTGCTGTCATATGAGCTCAGTGAAAACAGAACTCTATTTCAGGCAGGTCCTTGGAAGAATATTGAGAGTTAACGACTCAGTGAACCAAGAAGCATGGTTGTATACCTTTGCTGAAGAAAGTTTGATTGAGTTTGCTGAAAGAATTGAACAGGATATTCCAGACACCTGTATGTTCCTTAAACAAGAAGAGGGAGCGCAGAATGTTGCCGATGAACCCATTTCATTATCGAGCACGGTAAGTGATCGAATCCAATCAAGTTATTCCCAACCGAGCACACTGAGTTGGAAAAATATTTCTGCTGTTATTGAGTCAAATAATACAAACAACGCCCTCTTATATGACGAATTGCGATTGGGACAGTTTAAACAACGTGTCATCGCCGCGTTCACTTAAACGGATTCGGCTTCAATCTCTTTCAACGTTTTACCAGAAGTGTCTCTCCAGTAATCGGGGCCGCTGCAAGGATAGCCAAGTAAGACGGCGGCGGCTTGCGAGGCACTTGTAAAGAGAATGTCTTCAACCGCGACGAGATGATCGCCAGATGGCGTTAGAATCCCTTTTTCTTCGAGGCTACTGCGTAGCTTCGTATAGCCTTTAGACAAACTAGGCTGTGCGGTGGTTAGCGCTTGAGAACCTTTCAACACAACAATGCCTTCATCCGTAAGCATTGCTTTAGCATCCACTTTTTTGACCTTAAGCTGTAATACAGTGTTTTCTGGTTCGTTTGTTTGAGAAGGAGAGGTTAGAGACACCCTTGGCTCCAATAATTTATGACCTAGAGAGCCAATAACAGTTCGGATATTTTCAATGAAAGTCTCCATAGCATCTCTTTCTCCTCTAGGCAGCGAAGAGGTGGGCGGTTGCTTGTCATTGTCGAGATCGTATCGCTTTGATTCTAAGATTATCTCGATCAAGCGGGCTTCAAGATATTTAACGTGCGCTTTAGTTAAATTTTCATCTTTGTTGGTAAAGCAAATCGCTTCATTCCAAAACTCTTTGCCAACTAAGTGTTGCGACAAGCGTTTATGAATGTGTTCGGCCTCTCCAACGTAAACAAGGCTATTACCACTTTCAGCATTGTAACCAAACAAAAAGTAAACCCCAGGACGCTGAGTCTCTTCCCATTCAGATAGCTCTTTGATGTGTACTCTAGGAACAGCAATCGCTTGACCTGTCCAGTTGACAATTTCAGCATGTCGAATGCCTGTTACAGAGCCATTCGCTAGGTATATTTTGAGCTGCGTTCCTCTTGTCATCGTCGTTCACTTTCTCACAAAAATCGATGCAATAGATACTAGCTAACTGAATAAAAAATAGCACTTTTATTTATAATTAATTCAATGTGATGCACATTAACGTAAAACTGAGTTTGTATGGTAAAATCGCGCGATAAATTGATACTTCATTAAGTTGTTTTCTTGTTGTTAAGAGACGAACAAGTTACCAAAGAGAATCACCATGCTAACAGGCAAAATTCGTAATCAGATCGACCAAGTTTGGGAAATGTTTTGGACAGGCGGCGTCGCTAACCCCATATCAGTGATTGAGCAGATCTCCTACCTGCTGTTTATTCGTCGTTTAGACGAACTTCAAAAGACCGCTGAGCGCCGCAGCCAAGCCACTGGTCTGCCGCTGAATAACCCAACCTTTGGACCAGACGAGCAAGCCCTGCGCTGGAGCAACTTCAAAGATAAAGATCCAGACGTCATGATGGAAATCGTCCGTGATCGTGTATTCCCCAAAATCAAAACGCTGCAAAACGAAGGTAGTTTTGCGGAGCACATGAAAGATGCGATTTTCATGATCCCATCGGCCAAACTACTCGATCAGGTCGTGCAATTGCTCAGCGCCATTAACATGGACGATAAAGACACCAAGGGCGATTTATACGAATACCTGCTCGGTAAGCTGCAACAGTCAGGTGTAAATGGTCAGTTTCGTACCCCGCGTAATATCATCCGAATGATGGTCGAGCTGATGCAGCCCAAAGTGGGCGATACCATTTGTGATCCCTCATCAGGGACTTGTGGTTTCTTAATGGCGGCGGTTGAGTACGTTGAAGAGCATCACGCGAAAGAAGTGAACAAACCGGAAAACCGTAAGCACTTTAATAATGAAATGTTCACTGGCTTTGACTTTGATAGACACATGCTGCGCATCGGTGCCATGAACATGCTACTGCATGGGATTGAAAACCCGTCGGTCCATTACCGTGATAGCTTGCAGGATCAAGGCAATGAGAATATCTCCGAAGCCTACAGCCTCATCCTAGCTAACCCCCCATTCAAAGGCTCGGTGGATTTTGACATCGTCGCACCAGATTTGCTGCGCGCACTGGGTAAGAACCCTATTGTTAAAAAATCGGCACCTAAGTTCAAAACCGAAATCGACGAACAGGGCAACGAAATTCAAGTTGAGGTGAAACAGAAGGGCCCAACCGAAAAGTCTGAACTGCTGTTTTTAGCCTTGATTCTTCGTATGTTGAAAGTCGGTGGCCGAGCGGCGGTGATTGTGCCGGATGGCGTTCTTTTTGGCTCCACCAAATCTCATAAGAGCATTCGTCAGAAAATCGTTAACGAGCAGAAGCTGGAAGCGGTGATCTCTTTACCTTCAGGGGTATTTAAACCTTACGCAGGGGTAAGTACTGCGATTCTTATCTTCACCAAAACCAACAGTGGCGGTACCGATAACGTTTGGTTCTACGATATGCAGGCAGATGGTTACTCACTGGATGATAAGCGCACCCAACTGTTTAAAGAGGGTGAAGCTCCCACGCACGAGCAAAGCAATATTGCCGATATCATCGCGCGCTTTAAAACCCTAACCAATGCCGACAATACGCCGAACAGCGATAGCCCAGAATACCAGCGTAAGAGAACCGAGCAGAGCTTTATGGTTCCGGTATCAAACATCACCAATAACGACTTCGATCTAAGCATCAACCGCTACAAAGAAGTGGTGTATGAAGAAGTGCAGTACGATTCGCCAAAAGAGATATTAGGGCGAATTAAAACCCTGCAAGAGAAGATGGCGAAAGGTGTGGTTGAGTTGGAAGGGTTGCTTAAATGAAGCTAGTAACTTTAGATTCTGTCTTGACTTTTCACCGAGGTATTACGTTTAAGCCTGATGATAAGGTTGAGGTTGGTAGTAGTGAATCAGTAGTATGTTTTCGAACAAAAAATATCCAAAAAGAGCTTGATGAAAGTGATTTGCTAGCAGTCCCCTCAAGCTTCGTTAAGCGTGATGAATTATATGTAAATCAAGGTGATATTCTTATTTCAACTGCCAATAGTTGGGAGTTGGTTGGAAAATGTGTGCGTGTTGTAAAAACGCAATACAAGTCAACTATTGGTGGCTTCATTTCACTGTTACGCCCTAAATCTGAGCTAATTGATCCCGATTATTTATTTAGATTTTTATCTATGGATGAGACTCAAGAGCGCATTCGTCATCTAGGAAAGAAAACCACAAATATTTCAAACTTAGATCGAGTGAGGTTCTTACAGCTACAAATCCCACTTCCCCCACTAGAAACCCAAAAGAAAATCGCAGCGGTGCTCGAAAAAGCCGACCAACTGCGTAAAGACTGTAAGCTTTTGGAGCAAGAGCTAAACAGCCTCGCTCAGTCAGTGTTTATTGATATGTTTGGTGATGTTCGATCAAATAGCTTTAATTCAAAGAAGGTTAAATTTGACGATATTTTTGAAATTAACTCTAAACTAGTTGATCCGCGACTCCCCGAATTTGAAAACTTACCTCATATCGGACCTGAACATCTTGAAAAAAGAACTGGTCGAATCTTGCCTTACAGAACGGCAAGGGAGGATGCTCTAGTAAGTGGGAAATTTAACTTTCAGAAAGGTTGCGTGTTGTTTTCGAAAATCCGTCCAAATCTGAAAAAGGTAGCTATTCCAGAGTTTAGTGGGCTTTGCAGTGCAGATATGTATCCTCTAGAGGCTGTTGATGGAGTATCGACTAGAGAGTTCATTTGGGGGTTGATTTTGTCAGATGCCTTTGATGATTATTTAGAAACCTTACCTTCTAGGGCAAATATCCCTAAAATTAATAGAAAAGAGCTAGCTGCTTTTGAGTTCTATTTACCCGATCTGAAGGATCAAAAAGCGTATTCAAAGAAGCTGGCAAAGATCCAAGAACAGTTGAAGCAAAATGCTTGTCTGTATCAAGAAACCGAAAATAACTTCAACGCTCTCATGCAAAAAGCTTTTAAAGGCAAGCTAACGCTATAACGAATACTAAAAAGAATAATGATGTAAAAAGGAAATTCAATGTCAGATACGGTTGATTCAAAAGGCGCTCAAGGCGATAGTAACTTTGCGTTTATGGATATTGCCATTAAAGGCGATGATCTGTTTTCTAGCCGTTGTGCCGAAATTCAAACTCGCGCCAAAAATGCGGAGCGCAACATCAAGACCGATCCGCGCATTGCTGGTTTCTATGCCCGCAATGCCTTGGAGTTAATGGTTGAAACCGTATTTGACATTGATAACTGGATGACTCGCCCGCGCCATGATGTGGCCTTAATGTCACTCATTCATGACAAGGGCTTTAAGCAAAACCTCACCACAAATCTATTTCCTAAGCTCAAGCTGGTGATTAGGCTGGGTAACGAGGCGGTACACAGCAAAACCACACTGCCACAGCGTGATGCCCTGCAAGTGGTGAAAGAGCTGCATCATGTGTTGTATTGGTTTATTCGCACTTACACCCCTAATCTTGATCGCAGTCAGTTTGTGGTTCCGCCTTTTGATGAAGCACTGATTTCGCAACAAGTGTCAATTGATGCAGCAGTGGCGACGAAAGCGCTAAGCAGCATCAAGCGGGTTCAAGAGCTAGAGACGCTGCTAGAGCAAGCGGACAAAGTCGAGCGTGAAGCTTACCTCAAGCAGCTCAAAGAAAACGAGGCGCTAAAAGCAGCGAACCAAGCCTTACTTGAGCAGATAGAACAA